>NZ_JAWJUV010000001.1:0-1285601 GCF_032918335.1 Shimia sp. FJ5
AAGCCGGGCTCCGTGAACCCGCACACCAAGTTCGAAGCCGAAGCCTACATCCTGACCAAGGATGAAGGTGGCCGTCACACGCCGTTCTTCGCGAACTACCGTCCGCAGTTCTACTTCCGCACGACGGACGTGACCGGGACCGTTGAACTGCCGTCGGGCACCGAGATGGTGATGCCGGGCGACAACCTGAAGTTCGCTGTGGAACTGATCGCGCCGATCGCGATGGAAGAAGGCCTGCGCTTCGCCATCCGCGAAGGTGGCCGCACCGTCGGCTCCGGCGTTGTGTCGAAGATCCTCGACTAAGCCAGGTTTGACCTGAAAGATCAGAAGGCCCCGCCAAACGGCGGGGCCTTTTCTTTAGGCGGCGATGTTGCCGCAGCGGCAGTTTCGCATTGCCGCGGTTCGTGAATTGACCGATAAGCGCCCGTCTGCCTTTCGGGGCAGGGCAAGCGCATGTCATGACGCTGATTTCCGGGCTGCTCGGGTCTCATGGCTCCACGACCCCTTTGGGGCGCATCCCGCGTCAGGACACCATGACCCAGACTTCCCCGACCCGCGTCGCGCAAGATCCGCTGCCGATCCGCATTCTGAAACGTGCCGTGCTTATCCTTCTCGGACCGCTCTATTTCTTCGTCATCGCCTTTGCGCCTCTCTTCTGCGCGCGGCGTAAAGGGTTTCGTGGCTGGTACTGGCGCAGCGTGAAGCGCGCCTGTTCGCGCCTTCTCTGGCTCCTGAGTATCCGTGTGGAGATGTCCGAGGCCGCCAAGGCCGACCTGGCCGCCGATACCGAGAGCGTCATCGTCATCAATCATCGGAGTCACCTCGATGGCTTTGCCCTGATGGATGCGATCCCTGACGCCAAATGGTTCACCTTTGCCGCAAAGAAGGAACTCTTCGATGCGCGCCTGCTGCGCACTGGGTTCAAAGGCGCAGGGCTGGTCGAGATCAATCGCAAGAACGGCAAGCTGGCGATGGAGACCCTCGGACAGGTGGTGCGCGACATGCCCGCGCGCCGCTCTGTGGTGCTCTTTCCCGAAGGGACGCGCACCAAGACGGAAACCCTTGGCCCGTTCAAGGCGGGTGCCGTGGTCGTTGCGCGGGAAACCGGGCGCACGATCCGTCCCATCGTGATCCTCGATTCTGAGCGCCTCCTGCCGCACGGTCGGGTCTTGCCAAAGCCGGGTGCGATCCGCGTGGTGGTCCTGCCGCCCTTTTGCTGTGACCCCACCGCGTCGGTTGACATGGATGTGGCGCGGTTGCGCGATAGCATGGTCGCGGTCTTCGACGGGCAATGACGGGAAAGGGGCGACAAATGGATTTGCCCCTTGTCACGTCGCATTTGCCCCTGTATAGCGCGCGGGTTCTCTTCAAGAACATCGCGGCGGGGTGATTCCCGCCGTTTGGGTTCGAAGAGGGGTCGCGATGAGCGCTTCTCCTCCTCTCAACTCCAACGCCAATAAAGGCATATGCAATGCAAAGCCAAAACATTCGCATTCGGCTGAAGGCATTCGATTACCGCGTCCTCGATGCATCGACGCAGGAAATCGTGAACACTGCAAAGCGCACCGGCGCGCAGGTTCGTGGCCCGATCCCGCTTCCCAACAAGATTGAGAAGTTCACCGTTCTTCGTGGTCCCCACGTTGACAAGAAATCCCGCGATCAGTTCGAGATCCGCACGCACAAGCGTCTTCTCGACATCGTTGATCCGACCCCGCAGACCGTGGACGCGCTGATGAAGCTCGACCTCGCGGCCGGCGTGGACGTCCAGATCTCGGTTTAAGGAGGGTATAGGAATATGCGCTCTGGTATTATCGCGAAAAAGGTGGGCATGACCCGCCTGTTCATGGAAGACGGCAAGCAGATCCCTGTCACCGTTCTTCAGCTGGACGGCCTTCAGGTCGTCGCTCAGCGCACCACTGAAACCGACGGCTACACCGCCGTTCAGCTTGGCGCCGGTTCGGCCAAGGCAAAGCGCACCTCGCAAGCCATGCGTGGTCACTATGCCAAGGCAGGCGTGGAACCCAAGCGTAAGGTTGCAGAGTTCCGCGTGTCGGAAGATGCCCTGATCGAAGTCGGCGCCGAAATCTCGGCCGAGCACTTTGTCGAAGGCCAGAAGGTCGACGTTGCAGGCACCACCATCGGTAAAGGTTTTGCCGGTGCGATGAAGCGCCACAACTTCGGCGGTCTGCGCGCGACGCACGGTGTTTCGATCTCGCACCGTTCGCACGGTTCGACCGGTCAGTGTCAGGACCCGGGCCGCGTCTTCAAAGGCAAAAAGATGGCCGGTCACATGGGCGCTGTGCGCGTGACCACCCAGAACCTCGAAGTCGTGAAGACCGATGCCGACCGTGGCCTCGTCTTCATCAAGGGCGCTGTGCCCGGCTCGAAAGGTGGTTGGGTCACCGTCAAGGACGCCGTGAAGAAGAAAGCGCCGGAAGGCCTGCCGTTCCCGGCAGCGCTCAAGGTCGCAGCAACCGAAGCACCGGCGGAAGAAGCTTCCGCGGAAGGTGGTGAAGCATGAAACTTGACGTGATCAAACTCGACGGCGGCAAAGCCGGCAACATCGAACTGTCGGAAGACCTGTTCGGTCTCGAGCCGCGTGCGGACATCCTGCACCGTGTGGTCCGTTGGCAGCGCAACAACGCGCAGGCCGGCACCCACAAGGTCAAGACCCGCTCGGAAACCTCCTACTCGACCAAGAAGATCTATCGCCAGAAGGGCACCGGCGGCGCACGCCACGGTGACCGTAACGCGCCGATCTTCCGCAAAGGTGGTATCTACAAAGGCCCGACGCCGCGTTCGCACGGCCACGACCTGCCCAAGAAATTCCGCAAGCTCGGCCTGCGCCACGCGCTCAGCGCCAAGGCGAAAGCCGGTGAGCTTGTCGTGATCGAGAACGCCGACGCAGAAGGCAAGACCGCAGCCCTGGCCAAGCAGGTGAAGAACCTCGGCTGGAAACGCGCTCTGGTCATCGACGGCGCGACCGTGAACGAAGGGTTCCTCAAGGCATCGCGCAACATCGAAGGTCTGGATATCCTGCCGACGATGGGTGCAAACGTGTATGACATCCTCAAGCGTGACACCCTGGTGATCACCAAAGCGGGGATCGAAGCTCTGGAGGCTCGTCTGAAATGAGTGCGAAGGCAGAACATTACGACGTGATCCGCAAGCCGGTCATCACCGAGAAGGCAACCATGGCGTCCGAATCCGGCGCGGTTGTGTTCGAAGTGGCGATCGACGCCAACAAACCCCAGATCAAAGAAGCTGTTGAAGCTCTCTTTGGTGTGAAGGTCAAAGCGGTCAACACCACCATCACCAAGGGTAAAGTCAAACGTTTCCGCGGCCAGCTCGGCAAGCGCAAAGACGTCAAAAAGGCTTACGTGACCCTCGAAGAAGGCAACACGATCGACGTGTCGACCGGTCTCTAAGAGACTGCCTTTCAGGTGAAGAAAATGAAAAGCCCCTCGGTGAGAGCCGGGGGGCTTTTTCGCGAAATGCTGCATGCACGGAATCAAGGCCGATAGGCCGCCGTGCCAGCGCCGTCCCGCCCCCATGGGGCGGCGCTGTTGAGAGGGCGCGCTTCGTTCCGGGCTTTCTCGGATTTGGCGAGATAAACTGCGAGCCTCATCCGTCGCGGCGCCACCCCTCGGGACAGCGCTGGCACGGCTTTTGCCAATAAAACAACGCCGCCTATAGACTCCCCCAAGAACCCCTGCTAAAGACGCCCAATCTCGCGGCCTCGGATTCGTTCCGGGGCCGGTGATTTTTGCAAGCGGGGACCTTCGGGGCCCTATATCACAGGCCACCTTCGGGGGGCTTTAACATAGCCGGACCAAAGACAAGAACCTAAGGTCTGGCACGCTATACGGAAGACAGAAAGCATGGCACTTAAGTCGTACAAGCCGACGACGCCGGGCCAGCGTGGGCTGGTGCTGATCGACCGTTCGGAGCTTTGGAAAGGGCGTCCGGTCAAATCTCTCACTGAGGGTCTGACCAAATCGGGCGGCCGGAACAACACCGGACGGATCACCTCGCGTCGTCGTGGTGGCGGGGCAAAACGCCTCTACCGGATCGTTGACTTCAAACGGAACAAATTTGATGTGGCGGCAACCGTCGAGCGGATCGAATACGACCCGAACCGGACCGCATTCATCGCACTGATCAAATATGATGACGGCGAACAGGCCTACATCCTCGCGCCCCAGCGTCTCGCTGAAGGTGACAAGGTTGTCGCGTCTGCCAAGGCCGACATCAAGCCGGGCAACGCAATGCCGTTCTCGGGGATGCCGATCGGTACCATCGTTCACAACATCGAGTTGAAGCCGGGCAAAGGCGGTCAGATCGCACGCGCCGCGGGCACCTATGCCCAGTTCGTCGGTCGTGACGGTGGCTACGCCCAGATCCGCCTCTCCTCGGGTGAACTGCGTCTCGTTCGTCAGGAATGCATGGCCACCGTCGGTGCCGTGTCGAACCCCGACAACAGCAACCAGAACTACGGTAAAGCCGGTCGTATGCGCCACAAGGGCAAACGTCCGTCGGTCCGTGGTGTCGTTATGAACCCGATCGACCACCCCCATGGTGGTGGTGAAGGCCGGACTTCGGGTGGTCGTCACCCGGTGACCCCCTGGGGTAAGCCGACCAAGGGTAAGCGCACCCGCAACAAAAACAAGGCGTCGCAGAAGCTCATCATCCGCTCGCGTCACGCCAAGAAGAAAGGGCGCTAACATATGTCTCGCTCTGTATGGAAAGGTCCCTTCGTGGATGCTTACGTGCTTAAGAAAGCCGAAGCAGCACGCGACTCGGGCCGCAATGAAGTCATCAAGATCTGGTCGCGCCGCTCGACGATCCTGCCCCAATTCGTGGGTCTGACGTTTGGCGTCTACAACGGCCAGAAGCACGTTCCCGTGCTGGTATCCGAAGACATGATCGGTCAGAAATTCGGTGAATATTCGCCGACCCGTACCTACTACGGGCACGCTGCCGACAAGAAAGCGAAGCGGAAGTAAGTCATGGGCAAGGCAAAGAACCCCCGCCGCGTGGCAGACAACGAAGCAATGGCCAAAGTCCGTATGCTTCGCACCAGCCCGCAGAAACTGAACCTGGTTGCAGCGATGATCCGCGGCAAGAAAGTTGAGAAGGCTCTGACCGACCTGACTTTCTCCAAGAAGCGGATTGCGCAGGACGTGAAGAAATGCCTTCAGTCCGCGATCGCCAATGCCGAGAACAACCACAACCTCGACGTCGATGAGCTCATCGTCTCCGAGGCCTATGTCGGCAAAAACCTGACCATGAAACGCGGTCGTCCGCGCGCCCGTGGTCGTTTCGGCAAGATCGTGAAGCCGTTCTCGGAACTCACCATCACGGTGCGTCAAGTTGAGGAGCAAGCCTAATGGGTAACAAAGTAAATCCGGTCGGCATGCGTCTTCAGGTGAACCGCACCTGGGACAGCCGTTGGTACGCAGATACCAAGGACTACGGTGATCTTCTTCTCGAAGACCTCAAAATCCGTGAGTTCATCAAGGAAGAGTGCAAGCAAGCCGGCGTGGCTCGCGTGATCATCGAACGTCCGCACAAGAAGTGCCGCGTCACGATCCAGACCGCGCGTCCCGGCGTCATCATCGGCAAGAAAGGCGCAGACATCGAAACCCTGCGCAAGAAAATCGCCGCGATGACCGACTCGGAACTGCACCTCAACATCGTTGAGGTCCGCAAGCCCGAGCTCGACGCCCAGCTCGTCGGTGAGTCGATCGCTCAGCAGCTTGAGCGTCGTGTGTCCTTCCGTCGCGCCATGAAGCGTGCCGTGCAAAACGCCATGCGCATGGGTGCCCTCGGCATCCGCGTCAACGTGGCTGGCCGTCTCGGCGGCGCCGAGATCGCACGCACCGAATGGTATCGCGAAGGTCGCGTGCCCCTTCACACCCTGCGTGCCGACATCGATTACGCACATTCCGAAGCGATGACCCCCTACGGGATCATCGGGATCAAGGTCTGGATCTTCAAAGGTGAGATCATGGAGCACGATCCGGCGGCGCGTGACCGTAAGGCACAGGAACTCCAGGATGGCCCTGCACCGCGTGGTGCTGGCGGCCGTCGCTAAGGGAGGCTTGAGAAATGCTTCAACCAAAGCGCACTAAATTCCGCAAGATGCACAAAGGCCGGATCAAGGGCCTCGCAAAAGGCGGTTCGGACCTCAACTTCGGCTCCTTCGGCCTCAAGGCAACCACACCCGAGCGTGTGACTGCCCGCCAGATCGAAGCAGCACGTCGTGCCATGACGCGCCATATGAAGCGTCAGGGCCGTGTTTGGATCCGTATCTTCCCGGACACCCCCGTGACCGCGAAACCCATCGAAGTTCGTATGGGTAAGGGTAAAGGCTCTGTCGACCGTTGGGTCTGCAAAGTGAAGCCCGGCCGCGTGATGTTCGAAATCGACGGCGTCTCGGACGAAGTCGCTCGCGAAGCCCTGCGCCTCGCCGCGATGAAACTTCCGGTCAAGACCCGCGTCGTCGTTCGCGAAGACTGGTAAGTCCGGCGAAAACGCTCCGGCGTTTTCATCGCAAGACACAGAAACCCCCGCCGAGAGATTGGCGGGGGTTTTGCTTTGGGGTATGAGGCCCGCAACGCGCACCGCTATCGAGATCGGAACACCCAATGGCCCAGATCGAATCCCTTTTCGTCACCCGCTTCTACCGCGCCCTGCTTTCCGAGCATGGCAAGCCTGTCGACAATGACGAGCTGATTGCCTCCTGCTACTCCATCGCCGAGGATGATGAGGCGGGCCAGGAATGGTGCGAGAAAGAGGGCTATCCCGGCTATACCTCCTATGCCTCGCTGACCGACCTGCCCTGGCGCTTCCCGATTTTTGCCGACATCGTCGAGGCGCTCGATCTGCACGTCGCCGCCTTTGCCGAGGATCTCGCCTTCAATCTCGAGGACAAGAAACTCGTGCTTGAGGATATCTGGATCAACATCCTGCCCGAGGGTGGCCTTCATACCTCGCACCTGCATCCCCATTCCGTCATCTCCGGCACGACCTATGTGTCGCTGCCCGACGGGGCAGGGGCGCTGAAGCTCGAAGACCCGCGCTCGGCTCGCATGATGGCGGCGCCCGCCCGCAAGCCCGATGCGCCGCGCGAACAACAGGCGTTTCTCTACATGAAGCCCGAGATTGGCGAGGTGTTCCTCTGGGAAAGCTGGCTGCGCCACGAGGTGCCGATGAATATGGCCGAGGATGAGCGCATCTCGGTGAGCTTCAACTACGCCTGGGCCTAGAGCGCACGAAAAGACCCCCGCTGAGTCGACAGCGGGGGCCTGAGGTGACACTGCGAAGGTAAGCTTAGTTCTGCAGGTCGGTCGGTGCTTTGTCTTCAATCTCGGGCCAGTTGTCGTCGGCTTTGGTGATAAAGTTCGCCTGATCGCCCTGCCATTTCTCGTGGATCTCGGAAGACAGGTTCAGGAACAGTTCGCCATCGACGATCTTCCACTGGGTCGGGTCACCGTCGAACTTGAAGCCCATCGCCGTACCGAACGCGCAGTAGCCGCCATACTGGGGCAGGTAGGCATCCGGGTTGGCGTCGAACGCCTCTTTGTGTTCTTTGTTGGCAAAGCGGTAGGTCGCACCGTTGTGGACAGACGTGATCTTGTAGCTACCTTTCTCGGCAGCGCTGTCGAGGAAGTAGGAGACCGGGTCATAGCCCTGCAGCGCGAGGCCGGTGGTCGAGGTGTTCAGCTCTACGCCAAGGGCGAGGGCCGAGGTTGCCAGCGCCAGAGACAGTGCTGTACCGGAGATGAGGGTCTTGAGTGCGTTCATGGGAGGAACTTTCCAGATTTCAGGCCGGGCCTATGGGATATGCCGGCGGTTTCAACAGGTATGTGTTCAGGGCGTGAGTGGCCTTGAATGATTGACAATCTGTAGTTTGGAACCAAATGGTACAAATCAAATAAACTTGAGGTTTTGTTATGTCAGGTATTGAGGGGGCGTCGCGCATGGGTCGACCGCGCGAATTCGACTGGGACACTGCGGTGCGCGGTGCGATGGAGGTGTTCTGGCGTCAGGGGTACAAGGCAACCAACCTGCCAGACCTTCTCGACGCGATGGGTCTCACGCGCGGCAGTTTTTACAAAGCCTTCGGCGACAAAGAAAACGTCTACCTCGCTGCGCTGGAGCAATATGACCGCGAAGTGATCGCGAGCACTGTCGAAATGCTGGAAGGCTGCCACGAGGCGACCGCCAGCGCATGTCTGTCGCACATGTTCTCGGTCGATTGTGATACGCGGCGCGGCTGCTTCCTGTGCAACGCCATTGTCGAGCTAGCGGCCGACAATCCGAAGGTGGCCGAAAAAACCAACGCCATGACCGATCAATTGCGCGCGGCTGTTCAGAATGTCCTGATCCGCTATCAATCGGTGTCGTCTCAGGCGCAGGCCCGCGCTACGGCCGATTTGGTGGTGATCTTGTTCCTCGGCTTCAAGGCGGTTGGGAAATCGGCAACCCCCGATGCCGATTGGGGCCAGCGCCTGAAAGCGATGCTTGGTGAGGCTGATGAGGCCGCGCAATAGACTGCGTGCATTTTGCACCACATGGCGTTGGAAGCACGGTTTGTGCCAAACCCCCTTGTAAAAACCGCGCACTGCCCCCAAGTAGACCGGGCTACCGTTTTTCTATTTCGACCACTGTCTCCCGTTCTTCGGCGTTCAGTCTTTCGATCATGACCGACGACGCCGGGTTGCCGCATAGTGTGGGCAACATTCTATCTATGGAGACTACGGATATGGCCAATGGCACCGTAAAATGGTTCAACTCTACCAAAGGGTTTGGTTTCATCGCACCGGAACAGGGCGGCAAAGACGTGTTTGTGCACATCTCCGCCGTTGAGCGCGCAGGCCTCACCGGCCTCGCCGATGACCAGAAAGTGACCTACGACCTCGAAGCTGGCCGCGACGGCCGCGAGTCGGCGACCAACATCGCGCTTGCATAAGCTGGCTCACGCCTGAGATTTCGAAACGCGGCTCCAATCGGGGCCGCGTTTTTCGTGGCGAAGGGGTGTGCGCAGGTGAGGCAGTAAAACTTCGGATTTCCTAAGTATTTCTGATCTATCCCTTGCCAAGGCATGGCTCACCCCGTATAGAGCGCCATCTCGCGGATTCCCGTTACGGGGATTCGTGTGCTTGTCATTTGTCCATCAGGTCAAAAGGTAACCCCTCACATAACCCAGGGGGCCTTCTGATGTATGAGAAAGGAAGAGGCGATGAACGCCAACGAACTGCGTGATAAAACGCCGGATCAGCTCCGTGAAGAGCTGGCCAACCTCAAGAAAGAATCGTTCAACCTGCGTTTTCAGGCGGCCACTGGCCAGCTCGAGAACCCGGCTCGCATCCGCGAGGCACGTCGTGCCGCTGCGCGTGTGAAGACCATCCTGAACGAAAAAGCCCAGTCGGCAGCCGAGTAAGAGGAGCCAGATAGATGCCCAAACGTATCCTGCAAGGCACCGTGACCTCGGACGCCAACGCCCAGACCATCACCGTGTCGGTTGAACGCCGCTTCACGCACCCGGTTCTGAAGAAGACCATTCGTAAGTCCAAGAAGTATCGGGCTCACGATGAGAACAACACCTACAAAGTAGGTGACTCTGTTCGCATTATCGAATGCGCACCGCGTTCGAAAACGAAACGCTGGGAAGTCGTCGAAGCCTAAGAGTCTCTGAAGAGACTCCTGGCGACGAACATTCCAGTTTGTCGAAACCCTGGGAACACTAGGACACGCATCGTCCGTTCCCAAAGGTCGGGAGAAACCACATGATCCAGATGCAAACAAATCTGGATGTAGCTGACAACTCCGGCGCTCGCCGAGTTCAGTGCATCAAGGTTCTGGGTGGTTCCAAGCGTAAATACGCATCCGTTGGCGACATCATTGTCGTCTCGGTCAAGGAAGCCATCCCGCGCGGCCGCGTGAAGAAAGGTGATGTCCGTAAGGCCGTCGTCGTGCGCACCGCCAAAGAAGTCCGCCGTGAAGACGGCACCGCGATCCGTTTTGATCGGAACGCGGCCGTGATCCTCAACAACAACAACGAGCCGGTCGGCACCCGTATCTTCGGGCCGGTGGTTCGTGAGCTGCGCGCGAAGAACTTCATGAAGATCATCTCGCTCGCGCCGGAGGTGCTCTAATGGCTGCGAAACTGAAAAAAGGCGACAAGGTCGTCGTCCTTGCTGGCAAGGACAAGGGTAAGGAAGGCACCATCGCTTCCGTCGATCCGAAAGCCGGCAAGGCTGTCGTCGATGGCGTGAACATGGCCATCCGCCACACCCGCCAGTCGCAAACCTCGCAAGGTGGCCGCATCCCCAAGGCGATGCCGCTTGACCTGTCGAACATTGCGCTTCTTGACGCAAACGGCAAACCGACCCGCGTTGGCTTCCGCATGGAAGGCGACAAGAAGGTTCGTTTCGCCAAGACCACGGGGGACGTGATCGATGCTTGATACTGCAAACTACACCCCGCGTCTTCGGGCCCTCTACAACGAGACCATTCGTGGCTCGATGAAAGAGGAGTTCGGCTACTCCAATGACATGATGATCCCCAAGCTGGAGAAAATCGTGCTCAACATTGGTTGTGGCCGTGCTGCCGTCAAAGACAGCAAAAAAGCGAAGTCGGCTCAGGAAGACCTGACCCTCATCGCCGGTCAAAAAGCCATGACCACCTCGGCCAAGAACTCCATCGCCGGCTTCCGCGTTCGCGAAGGCATGCCGATGGGCGCCAAGGTAACTCTGCGCGGCGACCGCATGTACGAATTCCTTGATCGTCTGATCACCATCGCGATGCCGCGTATCCGCGACTTCCGTGGTGTGAAGCCGAGCTTTGACGGCCGTGGCAACTTCGCCATGGGTCTCAAGGAACATATCGTGTTCCCGGAAATCGACTTCGACAAAGTCGACGAGAACTGGGGCATGGACATCGTTATTGCCACCGACGCGAAAACCGATGCCGAAGCAAAGAGCCTGTTGAAAGCTTTCAACATGCCTTTCACCGCGTAATCGGGAAGGAAGAGAGACATGGCTAAAAAAGCAATGATCGAACGCGAGAAGAAGCGCGAGCGTCTTGTGGCAAAATATGCTGCCAAGCGCGCCGAGCTCAAAGAGATCGCGAATGATGAGAACCGCCCGATGGAAGAGCGCTTCAAGGCGCGTCTGAAACTGGCGAAACTGCCGCGCAACTCGTCGGCAACCCGTCTTCACAACCGTTGCCAGCTGACCGGCCGTCCTCACGCTTACTACCGTAAGCTGAAGATCAGCCGTATCGCACTGCGGAATCTGGGCTCGAACGGCCAGATCCCCGGCATGGTCAAATCGAGCTGGTAAGGAGGGACAGATATGAACGATCCTATCGGTGATATGCTGACCCGTATCCGCAACGGCCAGATGCGTGGCAAGTCGACCGTGTCGACCCCCGCGTCGAAACTGCGCGGTTGGGTTCTCGATGTTCTGGCTGACGAAGGTTACATTCGCGGCTACGAAGCAACGACTGGTACCGACGGCCATCCGGCCCTCGAAATCAGCCTGAAATACTACGAAGGCGCTCCCGTCATTCGCGAACTGCAGCGGGTCTCCAAACCCGGCCGTCGCGTCTACATGGGCGTCAATGACATCCCGACCGTCCGTCAGGGCTTGGGTGTGTCGATTGTCTCCACCCCCAAGGGTGTGATGTCGGATGCAGCGGCGCGCTCCAACAATGTTGGCGGCGAAGTCCTCTGCACGGTCTTCTAAGGAGAGCGAAATGTCTCGTATTGGTAAACGCCCGGTCGAGCTGCCCAGCGGCGTAACCGCCTCTGTCTCCGGCCAGACCGTGGAAATCAAAGGCCCGAAGGACACCCAGTCCTTCACCGCAACCGACGATGTGACCATCGCCGTTGAGGACAATGCCGTCACCGTGACGCCGCGCGGCAAATCCAAGCGCGCCCGTCAACAGTGGGGCATGTCGCGCACGGTTGTTGCGAACATGGTTCAAGGCTGCACCCAGGGCTTCAAGAAAGAGCTTGAAATCAACGGTGTTGGTTATCGTGCACAGATGCAGGGCAACACCCTGAAACTGTCGCTCGGCCTCAGCCACGAGGTGAACTTCGAAGTGCCGGCGGGTATCACCGTCACCGCTCCGAAGCCCACCGAGATCATCGTTGAAGGCACTGACCCGCAACTCGTCGGCCAGGTCGCGGCAAACATCCGCGAATGGCGCAAGCCCGAGCCCTACAAAGGCAAAGGCATCAAGTACAAAGACGAGTATATCTTCCGCAAGGAAGGCAAGAAGAAGTAAGGACCAGACAGATGGCAAACAGCAAACGGGAACTGTTCCTCAAGCGCCGCCTGCGCGTCCGGAACAAGCTTCGCAAGGTCAACGGCGACGCGAAAATGCGTCTCTCGGTGCACCGTTCGAACAAGAACATCAGCGTTCAGCTGATCGACGATCGCAACGGCGTGACCGTGGCCGCAGCATCGACGCTCGAGAAAGATCTCGGCGTTGTCGGCAAAAACAACATCGAAGCAGCCACCAAAGTGGGTGCGGCGATTGCCGAGCGTGCCAAGAAAGCCGGTGTCGAAGAAGCATACTTCGACCGCGGCGGCTTCCTCTTCCACGGCAAGGTGAAGGCTCTGGCCGACGCTGCGCGTGAAGGTGGCCTGAAGCTCTAAGACTTGAGGGGGACGGCTGTGTCGTCCCCCCGATGATCCGGGAGATCCACCTCGTGGACCTCACCAGGATTGATAGAAAACAAGGCGCAAAGGCTCTTGCCGAACCGCCGAAATCAATGGAGTGCCTCAATGGCAGAACGTGAAAACCGCCGGGGTCGTGGCCGCAACCGCGAAGAAGAAACCCCGGAATTCGCCGATCGTCTCGTTGCGATCAACCGTGTGTCGAAAACCGTGAAAGGTGGTAAACGCTTCGGCTTTGCTGCACTCGTGGTTGTCGGCGATCAGAAAGGCCGCGTCGGCTTTGGCAAAGGTAAAGCCAAAGAAGTCCCCGAGGCGATCCGCAAAGCCACCGAACAAGCCAAGCGCCAGATGATCCGCGTGCCGCTTCGTGAGGGCCGTACCCTGCACCACGACATCGAAGGTCGTCACGGTGCCGGTAAGGTCATCATGCGCACCGCCCCGGAAGGGACCGGGATCATCGCAGGTGGTCCGATGCGTGCCGTGTTCGAAATGCTCGGCATCAAAGACGTCGTGTCGAAGTCGAACGGGTCGCAGAACCCCTACAACATGATCCGCGCAACCCTGAACGGCCTGCAAAAAGAAGCAAGCCCGCGTCAGGTTGCTGCTCGCCGTGGCAAGAAGGTCGCCGATATCCTGCACAAGGATGACGCAGCCGAAGCCGCTGAAGCGTAAGGAGACCTAGGACATGGCTAAAACCATCGTTGTCAAACAGATCGGCTCGCCGATCCGTCGCCCCGCCGAACAGCGCGCAACCCTGATCGGCCTGGGCCTCAACAAGATGCACAAGACCCGCGAACTCGAGGATACCCCCTCGGTGCGCGGCATGATCCGCAAGATCCCGCATCTCGTCGAGATCGTCGAAGAGCGCGGCTAAGCCCCGTTCCTTCGTCAGAAGATTAGGAAAGCCGTCCCTTTGGGGGCGGCTTTTCTCGTTTTGCATGCGGTGCATGGAAACATGCGGGTAGCCATGCGTTTTCCGCAACCCGGGTCTGTGGGATTGGCGTTGGTCTTATTCTGCGCTGCGGCGTAGAGAGCGGCCAACACATCACTCACGCGACGGACCCTTTCCCATGACCGCAGTTTTCAAACCCTTCGCAGCCCTCCTGCGCGACCTCAAAACCTTCATCACCACCGAGCCGGTTCCCCACTGGACCGAGTACCTCAGCGGCCGCGCCAAGAGCTAAGCGAAACTGCCAAGGCGTTTCGAAACGCCTTGCCCGCGAAGACACCAAACGCCCCGCCCATGGTTGGGGCGTTTCGCGTTTCCGCAAGGTCGGGCCGCCCATTGATGAGACTTGCATCACCACCGCCCCTCGTCTATACGCGCCCGGTGGTCAAGCGCCACAGAATCAAAATCAAGAAACGCCGTGGTTGGCCCGTTAACGCTTCGGGGGTCACATCCGGCAAAGGAGAAGCGATATGAAACTTCATGAACTCCGCGACAACGCGGGCGCAACCAAGAAACGCATGCGTGTGGGCCGTGGCCCGGGTTCCGGCAAAGGTAAGACCGGTGGCCGTGGTATCAAAGGTCAGAAGTCGCGTTCGGGTGTGGCGATCAACGGCTACGAAGGTGGCCAGATGCCCCTCTACCAGCGTCTTCCCAAGCGTGGCTTCAACAAGCCCAACGCCAAGAAATACGCTGTGATCAACCTCGGCCTGATCCAGAAATTCGTCGACGCCAAGAAACTCGACGCCAAAGCCCCGATCACCGAAGACGTTCTCGTTGAGTCCGGCCTCGTGCGCCGCAAGCTCGACGGCATCCGCGTTCTCGCCAAGGGCGACGTGACCGCCAAGCTCGACCTCGACGTGACCGGCGCTTCCAAGGCGGCTGTCGAAGCTGTCGAGAAAGCCGGCGGCTCGCTCAAGGTCAAATCGGCCTGAGGCGGCATTAACTGGTTGTGAGCGGCGGCCTCGCCGCTTACATAGCCTATAGTTTTCCAAAGCGCCGCCTGACCGGAAAACGGTTTTGGCGGCGTTTTCATTCGAAGAGAGATCCGCATGGTATCTGCAGCAGAACAAATGGCGGCCAACACAAGCTGGGCCGCGCTTGGTAAAGCCACCGATCTTCGCAACCGCATCCTGTTCACGCTCGGCCTCCTGATCGTTTACCGCCTCGGCACGTTCATTCCCGTGCCCGGCATTGACGGTGTGGCGCTGCGTGAATTCATGGAAGGCGCGGCACAGGGCATCGGCGGCATCCTGTCGATGTTTACCGGCGGCGCTCTCGGGCGGATGGGCATCTTTGCCCTCGGCATCATGCCCTACATTTCGGCCTCGATTATCATTCAGCTCCTGACCTCGATGGTCCCGGCGCTGGAACAGCTCAAGAAAGAGGGCGAACAGGGCCGCAAGAAGATCAACCAGTATACCCGTTACGGCACGGTGGCCCTTGCAACGCTGCAATCCTACGGCCTCGCCGTCTCGCTTGAGGCGGGCGATCTGGCCCATGATCCGGGCATGTTCTTCCGCATCGCCTGTATGATTACCCTCGTCGGCGGCACCATGTTCCTGATGTGGCTTGGGGAACAGATCACCCAGCGCGGCATCGGCAACGGCATCTCGCTCATCATCTTCGTCGGCATCATCGCCGAGGTTCCCGCCGCCCTCGCGCAGTTCCTGTCGCAAGGTCGCTCCGGCGCGATCTCGCCCGCTGTGATCATTGGCGTGATCGTCATGGTCATTGCGGTGATTGCCTTCGTGGTGTTCATGGAACGCGCCCTGCGCAAGGTCCATATCCAATACCCCCGACGCCAGGTGGGCATGAAGGTCTATGACGGCGGCTCCTCGCACCTGCCGATCAAGGTCAACCCCGCGGGCGTCATCCCGGCGATCTTTGCCTCCTCGCTCCTGCTGCTGCCGACCACGATCTCGACCTTCTCGGGGAGCCAGACCGGCCCGATCATGTCGACGATCCTCGCCTATTTTGGCCCCGGCCAGCCACTCTACCTTTTGTTCTTCGTGTCGATGATCGTGTTCTTCGCCTACTTCTACACGTTCAACGTCTCGTTCAAACCGGACGAGGTTGCAGACAACCTGAAGAACCAGAACGGCTTTGTCCCCGGTATCCGTCCGGGCAAAAAGACCGCTGAATACCTCGAATACGTCACCAACCGTATCCTTGTGCTTGGCGCGGCCTATCTCGCGGCTGTCTGCCTTCTGCCCGAAGTTCTGCGCGGCCAGTTGGCGATCCCGTTCTATTTCGGCGGCACCTCGGTGCTCATCGTGGTCTCCGTGACCATGGACACCATTCAGCAGGTCCAAAGCCATCTTCTGGCGCACCAGTATGAAGGCCTGATCGAAAAATCGCAGCTGAGCGGCAAAGGTCGCAACAAGCGCAAGCGCAAGGGAGCGGCACGTCGATGAACCTTATTCTTCTCGGCCCCCCGGGCGCAGGCAAAGGCACCCAAGCAGCCATGCTCGTAGAAGAGCGTGACATGATCCAGCTTTCGACCGGCGACATGCTGCGCGCCGCAAAGGAAAGCGGTTCGGAGATGGGCAAGATCGTTGCCGATGTCATGGCACGTGGCGACCTTGTCACCGACGAGATCGTGATCGGTCTGATCCGCGAAAAGCTCGAAGGCGACAAGAAGGGCGGTTTCATCTTTGATGGCTTCCCCCGCACGCTGGCTCAGGCCGACGCGCTTGGCGAGCTTCTGGCCGAAAAGGGCGAAACCCTCGACGCGGTGATCGAGCTTCAGGTCAACGACGATGTGCTTGTCGACCGTATCCTCAACCGCGCCAAAGAAGCCGCTGCCGCAGGGCAGGCCGCACGCGCGGATGACAACGAGGAAAGCCTCAAGATCCGCTTGATGGAATACTACAAGAAAACCTCGCCGCTGATTGGCTACTACCATGCCAAGGGTGATCTGAAGTCGGTCGATGGTTTGGGTGAGATCGACGCCGTGAAGGCAGAGATTGCCGCCGCGCTCGACAGTTAAGACGCCTCGCGCATCTCGAAAAGACAAAACAAAACCCCCGGCGCTGACCGGGGGTTTTTGTTTTCCTCAACAGAGCGGCGCCGTTTAGCTCGCCTTCTGCCACCGCGCATGGCTCTGGTGGCGCTCCTTTGAGAGCTCCTTCATGAGTGCGATCAGTGCAAAGGCGCTTTCGGCGTCGTTTTCTGGCGCGGTGCGCATTGCCTCGTCAAGCCGGTCATCGTCCAGCCCGGCAAACCCCATTTCCCAATTTCTGAAAGCGCGCTCTTCCGCGTCGCCGCGATAGAAGACGCGGAGCGACAAATGCCGGTCGTCGCTTTGAATGCGGGCCATGGCCGCGTCGATGTCTTCTTTCTTGCCTTCGAGGAGTTGCAGGAAATGCACCGGAGTCCGGATCAGGAAGCCGGTCATTCCGGCGGCCGCATTATTGGCATGCGATTTGCGCAGGATCTCGAAATCGGACGGATGCGGGAAGGTGTGCACCGCGACGCTACCGTAGAGCAATTGATGAGGCATAAGTTGGCCTTGGTCAGTTTATCAGCGCGCGTCGCGGTCACCTTAACGCGACAGACGCAGATCTAAAAGATTTGGTTTATTTATACCAAACAGCGAGGGTGGCAAGTCCTTGCCGCCCAGAGGCGAAGACATGAAAAAAGGCCCCGGCGCAAACCGGGGCCTTCTCTTACTTCTTGGGTGAGCGGTGCTCAGACCTGTTTGCGCTCTGCGACGAGGCCGCGCCAAATGGCGTAGCACATCAAGAGCAGGACCACCGTGAAGGGCAGGCCGGTCGAGATCACCATCGCCTGAAGCGACGCGAGGCCACCCCCAAGCAACAGCGCAATCGCCACCGCGCCTTCGAACACGCACCAGAACACACGCTGCGGAACCGGTGCGTCGACCTTACCGCCTGCGGTGATGGTGTCGATCACCAGCGAGCCCGAGTCCGAGGAGGTCACGAAGAAGACCACGACAAGGATGATGCCGACAAAGCTGGTGATGCTGGCCAGCGGAAGCTCCGCAAGCATCTTGAACAGCTTCAGCTCGAGCGAGGCATCCTGCACGGTGGTGACACCGTCCTGAACGTATTGCTGGATCGCGGTGCCGCCAAAGACGCTCATCCACAGGACGCAGACGAGGCTCGGGATCAACAGAACGCAGATCACGAATTCCCGCACGGTGCGACCACGCGAGACGCGCGCGATGAACATGCCGACGAACGGGGACCAGCTGATCCACCAGGCCCAGTAGAACGCCGTCCAGCCCTGGCTGAAGTTGGCGTCTTCACGCCCAATCGGGTTCGATAGAGCGGGCAGGTAGGCGATATAGGCCCCAAGGCTGTCAAAGAAGCCGGTCAGGATCGCGATGGTCGGCCCTACGATGAGCACAAAGGCGAGCAGAATAAACGCCAGCCCCATGTTGATCTCGGAGAGCACCTTCACACCACCATCAAGGCCGCGCACGACCGAGACAAGCGCCACTGCCGTAATGGCACTGATGAGGATGACCTCGGTGCCAGAGCCAACCGGAACGCCAAACAGCTCGTTCAGGCCCGCGTTTGCCTGCGTCGCGCCAAAGCCAAGTGATGTGGCAAGGCCGAAGAGCGTCGCGAACACCGCCATGATGTCGATGATATGGCCCCACCAGCCCCAGACACGTTCGCCGAGGATTGGGTAGAACGCCGAGCGGATGGTGAGCGGCAGACCCTTGTTATAAGAGAACAAGGCCAGCGCCAGAGCCACGACCGCATAGATCGCCCAGGGGTGAAGACCCCAGTGGAAGATCGTCGCTGCCATGCCAAGGCGGATCGACTCGGCCTCGTTGCCCGCTGCGGCCCCGAGCGGCGCCCAGTCCGTGCGTGCCCCATCTTCGCCAACCGCGATCCCGCCAAGCGAGGTCGAGAAATGGCTCATCGGCTCCGACACGCCGTAGAACATCAGGCCGATGCCCATACCGGCGGCGAACAGCATCGCGAACCAGCCAATATAGCTATAGTCCGGTGTCGCGTCGTCGCCACCAAGCCGCACCTTGCCAAGCGGCAAGACAATCAGCAGGAGGCAGAAGATCACAAAGACGTTCGCTGCTCCGAGGAAGAAGAAGTCGAAGGTGCTGGTCAGGTAGGGACGCAGCCATCCGAAGATCGACGCGGCCTGCTCGGGCAGGGCGAGCGCGTAGAACACGAACAGCATGATGCTAAGCCCGGATACAAGGAACACCGGGTTGTGGATATCAAGCCCGAACGGGCCAATCTGGGTTTCGATATTGTCTTGACCGATCTCGTATTCGGTATCGATCACTTCAGAGACACCTTCCGGTTCCGGAATGCCCTGATCGTTGTTTGTTTCGGCCATGGTGGCCTCCTCATCTTGCGCGTTTCAGTTGAGATGCTCCGATCCTGCAAGGATCAGCGCACCACCATGACGGTCACTTTCGCGTGCCCCGCGATCGTGCCCCCGTTCGATGGCCAGATGTAGTCGGTGATGTTGGGCACATGGCTTCCCATCACGACAAGATCGGCTCCGGTTTCCGTCACGGCCTTGAGCAAGGTGGGATCGAGATCCACCGTCGGGTCGTGGCTGGTTACGGCATGGGCGCTCGCGTCGATGCCGTGCGCCTTGGCCTGATCCGCGGCAAAGGCGTCGAGCTTTTCCGCGAATTCCTTCGGGTTATGTGCGACAGACCCGGGCGTTCCGGCGGTGACGGCGACATAGGTCACCTTCGCGCCGTAAAGCTTTGCGAGGTCGGATGCACAGGTCAGTGCCTTGTCGAGCTGCCCGGCATGGGCAAGGTCCACAGGCACCATGATGTGTTTGAACACGTCTTGCTCCCTTTTCGTTACTGGCACGAGCCCGGGAGATGTTGGTCCAGCTCTTTGGCCGGTTGTCCGGGCCTCGCGCGTTTCCTTCCTGAAACAGCCGTAACATTGGCTGTTCCGATACAGCCTACAGGCGAAATCGCCATAAAAACAGGCATGCCCGCCCCATCAGACAAGAAAAACGACACGAAGAGCCGCATCTTTTATCTTGACTCGCCGGGGAGGGACGTATCTTTCCATGACTGTCGCGAAGGGAAATCCATGCCAATCAGGGGCTTGACCCTTGGGACAAATCCCCATAAACCGCACCATCTCTTTAGAGAGAATCAATCTTTTGCTGCGGGTCGCACCCGCATCGCAAGATCACCTGAATCAGCTGAGGCCCGGCGCAAAATCGTCGGGCTTACGTTGTGAAAAAAGGTTCCGGAACTACGGAACCGCAACGAAAAGGAAATGTCACGTGGCACGTATCGCCGGCGTTAACATCCCGACTGCAAAGCGGGTCCCCATCGCCCTCACCTATATCACCGGCATTGGCAACACTTCCGCCAAAGCTATCTGCGACGCGGTCGGCATCGACGTCACCCGTCGTGTGAACGAACTCTCCGACGCAGAAGTCCTCGCCATCCGCGAGCACATCGACGCCAACTTCACCGTCGAAGGTGACCTGCGCCGCGAAGTTCAGATGAACATCAAGCGTCTCATGGACCTCGGCTGCTACCGCGGCCTGCGTCACCGCCGCAACCTGCCGGTTCGCGGTCAGCGCACCCACACCAACGCTCGCACCCGCAAAGGCCCCGCAAAGGCCATTGCCGGTAAGAAGAAATAAGGGAGGGTTCGATCAATGGCACGCGATAAGACTCGTACCAAGCGTAAAGAGCGCAAGAACATCGCCACCGGCGTTGCACATGTGAACTCTTCGTTCAACAACACCAAGATCCTGATCTCGGACGTGCAGGGCAACGCGATTTCGTGGTCCTCCGCCGGCACCATGGGCTTCAAAGGGTCGCGTAAGTCGACACCTTATGCCGCCCAGATGGCTGCAGAAGATGCTGGCCGCAAGGCTCAGGAACACGGCGTCAAGACCCTCGAGGTCGAGGTTCAGGGCCCCGGTTCGGGCCGTGAATCGGCACTGCGCGCGCTGGCCGCAATCGGTTTCAACATCACCTCGATCCGTGATGTGACCCCGATCGCGCACAACGGCTGCCGCCCGCCGAAACGCCGCCGCGTCTAAACACATGACTTTACTGCTGGGGCCGCGTGATTTTCACGGCCCCAGTTCGCCGTTTTAAACCTCGGGCGTCTGACCTTTTTTGGACATGGAGGGCAGACAGGAATGGAGGGACGCATGATCCACAAGAACTGGGCTGAACTTATCAAGCCGACCCAACTTGACGTGAAGCCGGGCAATGACCCCGCACGTCAGGCCACCATCGTGGCAGAACCGCTTGAGCGTGGCTTTGGCCTGACGCTCGGCAACGCGCTGCGTCGCGTGCTGATGTCGTCGCTTCAGGGCGCGGCCATCACCTCGGTGCAGATCGACAACGTGCTGCACGAGTTCTCGTCCGTCGCCGGTGTGCGCGAAGACGTGACCGACGTCATCCTGAACCTCAAGGGCGTTTCCCTCCGCATGGAAGTCGAAGGCCCCAAGCGCCTCTCGATTAATGCCAAGGGTCCGGGCGCCGTGACCGCTGGTGACATCTCCGACAGCGCGGGCATCGAGATCCTGAACAAGGATCACGTGATCTGCCACCTCGACGAAGGTGCAAACCTCTACGTTGAACTGACGGTCAACACCGGCAAAGGCTATGTCTCGGCTGACAAGAACAAGCCCGAAGACGCGCCCATCGGCCTGATCCCGATCGACGCCATCTATTCGCCGGTCAAGAAAGTTTCCTATGACGTGCAGCCAACCCGCGAGGGCCAGGTGCTCGACTATGACAAACTGACCATGAAGATCGAAACCGACGGGTCGCTGACCCCCGAAGACGCCGTGGCCTTCGCCGCGCGCATCCTTCAGGACCAGCTGACCATCTTCGTCAACTTCGAAGAGCCCGAATCCGCGGGCCGTCAGGAAGAAGACGACGGTCTCGAATTCAACCCGCTGCTCCTCAAGAAGGTCGACGAGCTGGAACTGTCGGTCCGTTCGGCAAACTGCCTCAAGAACGACAACATCGTCTATATCGGCGATCTCATCCAGAAGACCGAAGCCGAGATGCTCCGCACCCCGAACTTCGGCCGCAAGTCGCTCAACGAGATCAAGGAAGTGCTCTCGGGCATGGGGCTGCACCTCGGCATGGACGTCGAGGACTGGCCGCCGGACAACATCGAAGAGCTGGCCAAGAAGTTCGAAGACAGCTTCTAAGTGAATTCGGGTGGGCCTCTGGTCCACCCGCATAAATGCCCGGACCGCCGGGGACAAACTGGGCACATGCCCCAAGGAGAGCGGCTGACACGCATCGGCCGCCAGACAAAGCAAAACGCAAGATAAGGATTTGAACAATGCGTCACGCAAAAGGCTACCGTCGCCTGAACCGTACCCACGAGCACCGCAAGGCGCTCTTCGCCAACATGGCTGGCTCGCTGATCGAACACGAACAGATCAAGACCACCCTGCCCAAGGCGAAAGAACTGCGCCCGGTCGTGGAAAAACTCATCACCCTCGCCAAGCGCGGCGACGTGCACGCCCGCCGTCAGGCCCGTGCCCGTCTCAAGGAAGACCAGTATGTCACCAAACTGTTTGACGTGCTCGGCCCGCGCTTTGCCGACCGTCAGGGTGGCTATGTCCGCATTCTGAAAGCCGGCTTCCGCTATGGCGACATGGCACCGATGGCGATCATCGAATTCGTTGACCGTGACGTCGATGCCAAAGGCGCCGCCGATAAGGCACGCGTTGCCGCCGAAGAGATCGACGCCGACGAAGCATAAGTTCCGCCGGTCATCGCCCGCTGGATGGCCCCCGCCTGAGGTTTCAGGCGGGGGTTTTTCTTTGCCTTTTGGTAACTGCGTGCGCTGCATTAAACGTGCGAAACGGGTGGAATTCGCAGTCCGGCACCGACGCAATACCGACGTGATACCGACGCGATACAGACCCGCGTTTTTGCGCCTTTCTCCCGATTCGGCCGTGGCGCTTGCAATCTGTGCCGCGTCTCCGCATATCATGGTCAGGTATTTCCGGAGGCCCCATGTTTCGACTGTTGATTGCCCTTGTAATCCTCGTGGTTCCGGCCCACGCCGAAACCCGCATTCCTCAGAGCCAGGCCGAGATTTCCCTCGGCTTTGCGCCACTTGTGAAAGAGGCTGCCCCGGCGGTCGTCAACATATACGCCAAACGCGTCGTCGCCGTGCGCGAAAGCCCGTTTTCTGGCGATCCATTCTTTGGAAATCTCTTTAGAAATCAAGGGCGTCAGCGTCCTCGCGTGCAGAATTCCTTGGGCTCGGGGGTGATCCTGTCGGAGGATGGTATCGTCGTGTCCAACTTTCATGTTGTGGGCCACGCCACCGACATTCGGGTGCAGTTGAAGGACCGTCGTGAGTATTCCGCCAAGGTGCTTCTCGCCGATCAGGAAAGCGATCTCGCCATCCTTCAGATCGAGGATGCGGACGCCATGCCCTACCTCTATCTGCGCGATAGCGACACGGTCGAAGTTGGCGAATTGGTCCTCGCGATCGGCAACCCGTTCGGCGTCGGCCAGACCGTCACCTCCGGTATCATCTCCGGCCTCGCCCGCTCCGGCACCGCCACCGGCAACGCCCGCGGGTATTTCCTGCAAACCGACGCGCCGATCAATCCGGGCAATTCCGGCGGCGCGCTCATTGACGTGAATGGCGATCTTGTCGGGGTGAATACCTCGATCCTGACCCGCTCGGGCGGATCGAACGGGATCGGGTTCGCGATCCCCTCGGCGCTTGTGCGCGAGTTCGTTGAACAGGCCCGCGCGGGCCGTGCGAGTTTTGCAAGGCCTTGGGCTGGTATGGGTGGGCAACCTGTCGATTCCGACCTTGCAGACGGGCTTGGCCTCGGGCGACCCGAAGGGGTGCTTGTTTCCGACCTTCATCCGGAAAGTCCGTTTGCGGCCAAAGGGTTCGCGCCTGGCGACGTGATCCTTGAGGTGGATGGTCAACCGGTCAACACGCCTGCGGAAATGGTCTTTCGCATGTCGGTGGCAGGTATAGGACATGAGACGAAGATCCTTGCGCTCATGGCAGGAGAGGAGACGGTGGTAGACGTGCCAATGATCGTCGCGCCGGAGAGCCCAGATCGGGAGACACGCCTGACCGATAGCGACTCTGCGGTCCCTGAACTTACGTTCTCGAACATCAACCCGGCGGTCATTTCCGAGTTCAATCTGCCGCTCAACGTGACCGGTGTGGCTGTCGAGAACCCCGGCCCGGTCGGAGCACGGATCGGATTGCGTCCCGGCGACATCCTACGGGTCATCGACGGCGTTGAGATTGAGACCACCGAAGACGCGGAAACCGCCCTGCGCAAAGCATCGCGGAACATCACCCTCGAGATTCAGCGCGGAACCCAACGCATTGTCTCTCGCTTTCGTCTCTAAACGATGGCTGACCTGTTCGATCAATCCCCCGGCGACTCGCCCAAGGATGGCAACGCGCCGCGTCCCCTTGCGGATCGCCTACGCCCGAAATCCCTTAGTGAGGTGATCGGTCAAGAACAGGTGCTTGGTCCTGACGCGCCGCTTGGTGTCATGCTGGCCTCGGGATCTTTGTCGTCTTTGATCTTCTGGGGGCCGCCGGGTGTCGGCAAGACGACCATCGCGCGGCTCCTCGCGGATGAGACCAATCTTCATTTTGTCCAGATAAGTGCGATCTTCACTGGGGTGCCTGAGCTTCGCAAGGTCTTTGAAGCCGCCAAGATCAGGCGTCAGAACGGGCAGGGCACGCTATTGTTCGTGGACGAAATTCACCGTTTCAACAAAGCCCAGCAAGACGGGTTCCTGCCGCATATGGAGGATGGCACGATCCTCCTCGTGGGAGCGACGACGGAAAACCCTTCTTTCGAGTTGAACGCTGCTGTGCTGAGTCGATCGCAAGTCCTTGTTCTCGAACGGCTTTCCTTGGCCGATCTTGAGCGGCTCGCGCAGCGCGCTGAACAGGAGCTCGGTCGCGCTCTCCCTCTCGACGGTCCGGCGCGCGAGGCGCTTCTGGAGATGGCGGATGGCGATGGGCGTGCTTTGCTCAACTTGATCGAACAAGTTGCGGCATGGACCGTAGAGGGCAAGCTCGACTCTCAGGCGCTTGCAACGCGTCTCATGAAACGCGCTGCAAAATACGACAAGGGTGGGGAAGAGCATTACAATCTGATCTCTGCCCTGCACAAGTCCGTGCGTGGATCGGACCCGGATGCCGCGCTCTATTGGTTCGCTCGGATGCTCGAAGGGGGGGAAGATCCTCGATTCCTTGCGCGCCGGATCACCCGGATGGCGGTCGAAGATATTGGGCTAGCGGATCCACAGGCGCAGGACGTCTGTCTTCAGAGCTGGCAAACCTATGAGCGGCTTGGAAGCCCCGAAGGCGAATTGGCATTGGCGCAGGCACTGGTCTACCTCGCGCTCGCGCCGAAATCGAACGCAACCTACGCTGCCTACAAACAAGCTCGTGCCGCCGCCCGCAAGACAGGCTCCGAGCCGCCGCCAAAGCATATCCTCAATGCGCCAACACGGCTCATGGAAGAGCAGGGCTATGGCTCGGGCTACCAGTACGATCATGACGCGGAAGACGGGTTTTCTGGGCAGGACTACTTCCCCGAGACAATGAAACGCCCTGTCCTCTACTCGCCGGTTGAACGAGGGTTTGAACGGGAGCTGAAGAAGCGGCTCGACTATTTCTCCAAGCTCAGGATCAAGCGCAACAGCTGATGGGTTTGCCTGCATTGCTTGACAAATGAGCAAGGGCAGGTGAGAGACGCGACATGTTTGCAAATCTTATATATGTGGCGATCGGCGGCGCGGCCGGGGCGTCCTTGCGCTATGCCTCCGGGATCGGGATCACCCGCCTGTTTGGGCATGGCTTCCCGCTTGGCGTGATCGTGGTGAATATTCTCGGCTCATTCCTAATGGGGGCTTTCGTGGTCCTCGCAGCGCAGCGCAGCCTGACCCATTTGTCGCCTCTCGTCATGACGGGGTTCCTTGGCGGGTTCACGACATTCTCGGCCTTCTCGCTTGAGGCGGTGACACTATTTGAACGTGGGCAGACCGGGGCGGCCGCGCTCTATGTGATGATATCGGTTGTAGGCTCGGTAGCCGCTCTTTTTGCAGGGCTTTGGATGGCGCGGGGGATGTTCGCATGAGCAAGGTTCAGGTCATCGAGGTTGGCGAAGACGATTCCGATCAGCGGCTCGACCGTTGGCTGCGTCGCATTTTCCCGCACATCAATCAGATCCGCATCGAGAAGATGTGCCGCAAGGGCGAAATTCGGGTCGATGGCGGGCGGGTCAAACCGGCGACGCGATTGCAGGCAGGACAGCAGGTTCGGATTCCGCCTCTGCCAGATGCGGGCGAAGTTGCCGCTGCGCGCAAGTCGGCCCCGACACGCGTCTCGGATGCGGATGCACGGATGATCCGCGATTGCGTGATCTACAAGGACGATCACATCATCGCGCTGAACAAGCCGCCGGGCCTTCCAACGCAAGGCGGTAGCAAACAGACCAAGCACGTGGATGGGCTGGCCGAGGCGTTGAAGTTCGATCTCGACGAAAAGCCGCGCCTCGTGCACCGGCTCGACAAGGATACGTCCGGTGTCCTGATCCTAGCGCGAACGCGCAAGATGGCGAGTGCGCTGACCACGGCATTCCGACACCATGCCACACGCAAGATTTATTGGGCCGTGGTGGCCGGTGTGCCGACGCCTTATCTTGGAGAGATCAAATACGGCCTCGTCAAAGCACCGGGGCATGGCAAGCGTGGCGAAGGCGAAAAGATGCTCTGCGTCCATCCTCGTGACGTGGCTCAGACAGAGGGCGCCAAGCGTGCGATTACCCAGTATGCGACGCTCTACCGTGTGGCGAGCCGTGCGGCCTGGGTCGCGCTCGAGCCGATCACCGGGCGCACGCACCAGCTTCGGGCGCACATGGCCGAGATCGGGCATCCGATCATAGGCGATGGCAAATACGGCGGATCGGGGCAGGAGAACCTTGGCGACGGATGGGGCGCACATATGGGCGGCGTCATCAGCAACAAGCTCCACCTTCATGCACGCAGCTTTACATTCGAGCATCCCGCGACGTTTGAGGCGATGACGATCACGGCGGACCTGCCGGATCATATGGCCGCAACTTGGGAAACGTTCGGCTGGACGCCAGACCTTGCCGCGGACGATCCCTTCGAGGCGCTGCAATGAGCGCATTGCGCCTTGTGGTGTTCGATGTCGACGGGACGTTGGTGGATAGTCAGCGCACGATCCTCGAATCCATGCGGCGTGCATTTGAGGCGGTCGGAGTTACGCAGCCCACGCGCGAGGACGTGCTTGGGATCGTTGGTCTCTCGCTAGATGTAGCGATGGCTGAACTTGCACCCGATGCACCGCGCGAGACCCATCATGCGCTCGCAGACGCTTATAAGAGCGCCTATGTCGATCGACGCGCGCGCGAGGGAACAAAGCTCTCTTCCCCCTTCTTTCCCGGCGCGAGGGACACGCTCATGTCGCTGGCCGCACGGGAGGATCTTCTGCTTGGCGTGGCGACGGGAAAGTCTCGGCGTGGTCTCGACAAACTGATCGCAGGGCATGGTCTCGAAGGGGTTTTCGTGACCGAGCAAGTTGCGGACTTCCACCCGTCCAAACCTCATCCTGCAATGCTCGAAGCAGCCCTCGCAGAGACAGGTGTTCAAGCACAGGAAGCCGTGATGATCGGTGATACGAGCTTTGACATGGACATGGCGCGCGCGGCGGGGATACGGGGGATTGGCGTCGGCTGGGGCTACCACGACGCGGCACGGCTTTCTGCAGCGGACCGGATCATCGAGCGATTCGACGACCTGCCCGCAGCTTTGGATGATATCTGGAGACGAGACACATGAGTGGTTGGGCAAAGAAACGGTTCTGGAAAGAGACAACGGTCGAGGACGAGGGCGAAGGATTTGGCGTGCGCCTCGATGGACGCGCGGTAAAGACACCGGCAAAGGCGGCGCTCATCGTACCGACCCGCGCAATGGCCGAGGCCATCGCGGCAGAGTGGGACGCGCAGGAAGCCGAGATCAATCCGACCGCCATGCCGACAACACGTGGTGCCAATGCGGCGATCGACAAAGTACGGATTCAGCATGGCGAAGTGGCGGACATGCTTGCGGAGTATGGCAATAGCGATCTTCTCTGTTATCGAGCGGCACAGCCGCAGGAGTTGATCGCACGACAAGCAGAGGCTTGGGATCCGTTGCTTGAGCGGGCGGCTAAAGAGCTTTCAGCGTCACTGCGGCCGCTCTCTGGGATCATGCATGTCGACCAAGACGCACGGAGCCTTGCCGAGTTGCGCAAGCGCGTTCACGCGCTGAACGAATTCGAGCTGGCGGCGTTCCATGATCTCGTGAGCTTGTCGGGCTCTTTGGTGATCGGTTTCGCTGCGGTACATGGCTGGGCTCCGATTGACGAGCTTTGGGACGTCTCGCGTATCGACGAAACCTGGCAAGAAGAGCAGTGGGGCGTCGATGAAGAGGCGCAAGCGCAGGCCGCAATCAAGAAAGAAGCATTTTTGCATGCAGATCGATTCTTCGCGATGGCCCGCTAACTGCATAGTAACTTGTCGTTTTTCTGAATTCTCGGGCAGGCATTATCGGAATGATTGTAACCTGTGATACTGCCCTTGACGTTTTCCGATGAATCCGCCCAAACTGACTCTTACTGAGGGGATTGCCCCTTTCCAGTAACCCATTCGGTCATGCATGGCCGGACAAAACGCCCGTAGGGGCGGACCATCAGGAAGAGGTAAACATGAAAAAATCCGTTATTCTTGGCGCACTGACCGTAGCCGGTCTCGCAGCAGGCGCAGCCGCTGCAGGTACGCTGGACGACGTGAAAGCACGCGGCAAGCTGAACTGTGGCGTGACCACTGGTCTCGTCGGCTTTGCGGCGCCGGATGCGAACGGCAACTGGGATGGCTTTGACGTTGGCGTCTGCCGCGCTGTTGCAGCTGCTGTTCTTGGCGACCCGACAGCCGTCGAGTTTGTACCGACCACCGGTAAGACCCGCTTCACCGCGCTGGCTTCGGGTGAGATCGACATGCTGGCTCGTAACACCACCTGGACCTTCTCGCGCGACGTCGACCTCAAGTTCGAATTCGTTGGTGTGAACTACTACGACGGTCAGGGCTTCATGGTTCCGAAAGAGCTCGGCGTGAGCTCGGCCAAGGAACTCGACGGCGCCACCGTCTGCATCCAGACCGGCACCACCACCGAGCTGAACCTTGCGGACTTCTTCCGCGCCAACAACATCAGCTATGAGCCGGTTCCGATCGAAACCAACGCAGAAGCACAGCAGCAGTACCTTGCCGGTGCTTGCGACGTCTTCACCACCGACGCATCCGGCCTCGCAGCCACCCGTGCGACCTTCGAGAACCCGGGCGAGCACGCCGTTCTTCCGGAAATTATCTCGAAGGAGCCGCTTGGCCCGCTCGTGCGCCACGGCGACAATGAGTGGGGCGACGTTGTGCGCTGGACCCTCAATGCGCTCATCGCGTCTGAAGAGCTCGGCATCACCTCGGCCAACCTCGAAGAGATGGCCAAGGGCACGAACAACCCGGAAATCAACCGTATGATGGGCACCGAAGGTTCGCTCGGCGAGATGCTCGGCCTTGACGCAGATTGGGCCAAGCGCGCAATCGCAGCAGGCGGCAACTATGGTGAACTCTTTGCCAAGAACATCGGCGAAGAAACCCCGGTTGGCCTCGCACGCGGGCTGAACGCCCAGTGGACGAATGGCGGCCTGCTCTACTCGCCGCCCTTCCGCTAAGAACGACATTGGAGGGGCGCGGAGGCAACTTCGCGCCCCTTCGATTTTCCATACAGATCGGCCAACGGCACAAAAGCCACCTTTGAAAATAAGGCCGAACAACGGGGAACATCTCAGATGACAACAACGACCGACCCTCACAAGGAGTCGTTCCGGCTATCTATGCTGATCTACGATACCCGGTATCGTTCACTCACGTTTCAAGCAATCACAGCCGTCGTCCTTGCGCTTTGTATCTGGTACCTAGGGAACAACCTGATACAGAACCTGCGTGCCGCCGGGCTGAACATCGCCTTCGATTTCCTTGGCGACCCTTCCGGATATGACATCAACCAACGTCTCGTTGAGTACGACAGCCAGTCAACCCACGCGCGGGCTGCCTTGGTTGGCCTGCTCAATACTGTACTTGTCGCCTTCCTGGCCTGTGTGACCGCAACGATCTTCGGCGTGATCGCCGGCGTATTGCGTTTGTCCAACAACTGGTTGGTGTCCAAGCTGATGGCCGGCTATGTCGAGATCTTCCGCAATATCCCGGTCCTGATCTGGATCATCATCATCTTTACGATCATGACCGCGGTTCTACCCGGACCACGAGCCTTCCGCGGCGATGATCCGGCGGCGAGCATGCTGTTTAGCTCTTTCGCCTTCACGAACCGCGGCGTCTATATCCCGATGCCTTGGTTCGAGAACGGGATTTTCGCAAGCCCGACGATGAACTGGCTTTTGGTACTGGCTGGATTTGCCCTTTCTTGGTTCGTTGCGCATCGCATCAATCATTGGGCCACGGTAAAACAGGAAGCGACGGGCATTCGTCCCAAGACGCTCTTGCCGCTTCTTGCGACCTGGCTTGTGCCTTTCCTTGTTCTCATGCTCATCATGGGTCTGAGTTGGGAAACCCCGGAGTTGAAAGGCTTCAACTTCCGTGGCGGTATCAAGATCGGTGGACCGTTGATCGCGCTTTGGTTCGCGCTTTCGATCTACACGGGCGCATTTATCGCAGAGAACGTGCGTGCCGGGATCCAAGCGATTTCCAAGGGGCAGACCGAAGCCGCCGCCGCGCTTGGGCTACGGCCGCGTCGTGTCATGAACCTTGTGGTTCTGCCGCAGGCGCTTCGGGTCATCATCCCGCCGCTGATCTCGCAGTATCTCAACATTACCAAGAACTCTTCGCTGGCGATTGCCGTGGGCTATGCCGACATCACCGCGACGCTTGGTGGGATCACGCTCAACCAGACGGGCCGCGCGATTGAGAGTGTTTTGCTGTTGATGTTGTTCTACCTGACGGCGTCGTTGCTGATCTCGCTTGGGATGAATGCCTATAACGCGTCCGTCAAGCTGAAGGAGCGCTAAGCCATGAGTGATCAATCAACGAATTCCGTGGCTTTCGTGGCAGAGGGCACCATCCCGCCCTCGCCACCGCCTGCACGCGAAACAGGGGCGGTCAAATGGCTGCGAGAGAACCTGTTCTCGAATATTCCCAACTCCATCCTGACGATCGTTTCGCTCTACGTGATCTTTCTCGTTCTCAAGAACACCATGCCCTGGATGTTGAACGGGGTCTGGACGACGTCCAGTCTCGCACAATGCCGGGAGGTTCTGAACGGTGAGACCGGGGCGTGTTTCTCGGTCCTGACGGAGCGCTGGAACCAGTTGCTCTATGGGTTCAAATACCCCGTGGATGAGTATTGGCGCCCGAACTTGGCACTTCTGTTCATGATCGTTGCCGCAGCGCCGGTTCTGTTCTTCGACCTGCCGCGCAAGCTTCTTATCTTTACAGCGATCTATCCGTTTCTCGCCTATTGGTTGATCTGGGGCGGGACGATCTTTGTGCCGCTGATCGCACTTCTCGGCTTCGTCGTGGCGGGCATGGTCTTTCAGACCTTCAGCAAGGGCAGTTTTGCCATCGGCTTCTTCGGGGCGGTGATCGCGGCCTTTGTTGTCTGGCTCGGAGGCGGGGCATTGATCCCGGAATCCGCGTCGGAAAACGCTTTCCTGTCCTCGGTGCCAAGCCGTGATCTAGGTGGGTTCATGCTCAACCTGATGCTGGGCGCGACCTGCGTGTCGCTCTCGCTGCCGATCGGGATCGTGCTTGCCCTCGGGCGTCAGTCGGACATGCCGCTTATCAAGTGGGTCTGTGTGATCTTCATTGAGTTCGTGAGGGGCGTGCCGCTTATCACGCTGCTCTTCGTGGCATCGGTGATGTTGTCCTACTTCTTCCCGCCAGAGAGCACGGTGGACCTGTTCCTGCGTGTGGTCATCATGATCACGATGTTTGCCTCTGCCTATATCGCAGAGGTGATCCGTGGCGGTCTCGCGGCCCTTCCCAAAGGGCAGTACGAGGCCGCGGACAGCATCGGCCTTGCCTACCCGCAGGCGATGCGTCTCATCATCCTGCCGCAGGCGCTCAAGATCTCCATTCCGGGCATCGTGAATGTGGCCGTGGGTCTTTTTAAAGATACCACGCTCGTCTCGGTGATCTCGATGTTCGACCTTGTCGGTATGATCCGCGGGCCGATCCTCGCTTCTACGGAATGGAACGGCGTCTATTGGGAATTGCTTGGCTTTGCGGCCCTGCTTTTCTTCATCGTCTGCTACGGCATCTCTCAATATTCTCAGTGGCTCGAGCGTCGCCTTGCCACCGACCACCGCTAAGGAGTTCTGCAAATGTCTGAACTTATGTCTGAACGCGATATCGACCGCTCCAAAATGCAAGTGGGCAGCGATATAGCCATTGAAATCAACGCGATGAACAAGTGGTACGGTACGTTCCACGTGCTGCGCGACATCAACCTAACCGTCAACTCGGGCGAGCGGATCGTGATCTGTGGCCCGTCGGGCTCGGGCAAGTCGACGTTGATCCGCTGTATCAACCGCCTCGAGGAGCATCAGTCGGGCAGTATTGTCGTCGATGGCACGGAGCTTACCAACGATCTCAAGAACATCGACAAGATCCGGTCGGAAGTTGGCATGTGCTTTCAGCACTTCAACCTTTTCCCGCACCTGACGATCCTTGAGAACTGCACGTTGGCGCCGATTTGGGTTCGTAAGACACCCAAGAAGGAAGCCGAGGAAACGGCGATGCACTATCTTGAGAAGGTGAAAATTCCGGATCAGGCGCACAAGTATCCCGGCCAGCTTTCGGGCGGGCAACAGCAGCGTGTGGCGATTGCGCGCTCGCTCTGTATGAAGCCCCGTATCATGCTCTTTGACGAGCCGACTTCGGCGCTCGACCCGGAGATGATCAAAGAGGTGCTCGACACCATGATTGAGCTCGCGGAAGAGGGGATGACGATGCTCTGTGTGACGCATGAGATGGGCTTTGCACGGCAAGTCGCGAACCGCGTGATCTTTATGGATGAGGGTCAGATCGTGGAGCAGAACGAGCCGGAAGAGTTCTTCAATAACCCGAAGAGCGACCGCACCAAGCTTTTCCTGAGCCAGATCCTCGGGCACTAAGCGCGGCTGCGTGAGAATAAAAAGTGCCCCGCCAAGTGCGGGGCTCTTTGCTTTTGGTTAGAGCAACTCGCGCGGGACGATGAAGGCGCGGACCTTGCCCTTGCCGAGTTGAATATCCTGCCAGCGATCGACCTTGAATTCAAATACTGTCGTTGCGCAGGTCGGATAGTCGAGAAAACGCGAATGCTCTGGGATTTTCTTGGCCAGTCGCTCTGCAAATTCGCCAATGCCGGGGTTATGGCCAAGCATCAGAACCGTGTCGCCCGACGCCTCGCGGAGGCAGTCGAGCATGGCCGTGGCGGGGGCGAGATAGAGCTTGCGGGTGTAGGTCGGCTTGGCGTCGACCCGCAGGTGAGCATAGGTTTCGCGCGTGCGTTCAGAAGACGAGCTCAAGACAGTGTCTGGCGCATAGTCATTCTTGCGCAGCCAGTCGCCGATGGCATCGGCCGAGTCGCGGCCCCGCTGGTTCAGGGTGCGTTCATGATCGGCAAGGTCGGTCTGTCTCCAGCTCGATTTCGCATGCCGCATGAGGATCAGTCTAAGGGTCATTTTCGAGGAAGACTCGCATATGGTAAGACGATTGCTCTTCCAGTCTGCCATAGCCTTGTGACGCCGGACAAGCGCGCCGAACTGCACAGCCGCGCGTTAGGCAGCACGCGGGGCCGTCATCGCGGATGACCTTGCGGCAAGCGGCGACATCGTAGCTCCCGGATGCAAAGGCATCGACGGGGCAGGCGCTGATACAGGGGCGATCCGGGCATGTTTCGCAAGGCGAGGGCGGCGAATCGGGTAGCTCGACATGCTGGCGCAGGGCGAGCGCGCCGCGGAACGACACGAACAGACCAGCACGATCATGCACGAGAAGGTTTACAGGAGAGCTATGGCACCGTTCGGTGCGCAGCGCCCACTGATAGAACGGCATGTAGGGCGGGCCGGAATAGGGAAAGAACGGGTGCCCGCCAAGTGCGGTTGCCAGTGCGGTGACGACCCGCGAGGACCAGCGATCAACCGGGTTCGGGCCGCCGTCGAGATACTCTTTCTGGGTCTTGAAATGGGTCCAGAAGGCGGGCTCGAGCGGGCCGAGCATAAGCAGGGTGCCGAATCCATCTAGATCGGTGTCGTCCAGCGCCGGATGAAACCCGCCCAAGATATCGAGGTGTAGCGCGTTCGCGGCGGATTTCAGCGTCTCGTAGTTCATGAGCGTCCGCGATACTGCATCACTCAGTCCGCACGAATGAGCGACCCGGCACCGTGCTCGGTATAGAGTTCGAGCAAGCAGGCATGAGGCGCGCGACCATCAAGGATGACCACGGCGCGCACTCCGCCATCAATTGCATAGAGGGCGGTTTCGGTCTTGGGGATCATGCCGCCCGCGATGGTGCCGTCTTCGATAAGATCGCGGATTTGCTGGGCCTTGAGCTCGGTGATGACATCTCCGGTCTTGTCTTTGACACCAGCGACATCCGTCAGAAGAAGCAACCGGTCGGCATTGAGCGCGGCGGCGATGGCCCCGGCGGCAGTGTCGCCATTGACGTTGAAGGTTTCGCCATCACGGCCCGCACCAAGGGGGGCGATCACGGGGATCGTGTCATGGGCGAAAAGCTCGTGCAGGATATCGGGATCCATTTCGGATGGCGTGCCGACGAAACCAAGGTCGGGATTGGTCTGGTCGCAAATCATGAGGTTCGCGTCCTTGCCCGAAAGGCCGACGGCCTTGCCCCCCTGACCATTGATCGCTTGCACGATACGCTTGTTGACGATGCCGGACAGCACCATCTCGACCACTTCGACCGTTGCGGCATCGGTGACCCGTTTGCCGTTGACGAAATCGGATTTGATATCAAGACGTTCCAACATCGCGTTGATCATCGGACCGCCGCCATGGACGATCACCGGATTGACCCCAACCTGTCGCATGAGAACCACATCGCGGGCGAATTCTTCCATCGCCTCGTCGCTGCCCATGGCGTGACCGCCGAGCTTGATGACGACGATAGCGCCGGAGTAGCGCTGCAGGTAGGGGAGCGCCTGAGAGAGTGTGCGGGCGGTTGCGATCCAGTCGCGGTTCATGTCTTGCTTCTTCATGTCTGAGATCCTCTTGGGCAAATGTGTTAGCCCTTTGGGCCTTGGCTGCCAAGAGCCATTGCCCTTTGATGCGGTTTGGCGCAGGACTTGGGAGGGCAGAGAGAGGTGTGACATGGCCGATTCACAGAAGACGCTCCTTATCACGGGCGCGAGCCGGGGGATCGGCCACGCGACGGTGCGGCGGTTCAATCGCGAAGGCTGGCGGGTCGTCACCGTGTCGCGCACGCCCTGTGCGCCGGAATGCCCATTTGCGAGCCCCGAAAACCACCTCATGCTCGACCTGTCGGATGCCGCGGATACGGTCAATGCCATTGGAATCCTTCAAGAAATGCTCGGTGGGAGGTTGGATGCGTTGGTCAATAACGCCGGTGTGTCGCCGAAGGGGCCGGAAGGAGAGCGGCTCAATACTCTCAACACCGATCTGATGACATGGGGGCAGGTGTTCCACGTCAATTTCTTCGCCTCCGTGGTGTTGGCGCGCGGGCTCAAGGACGAGCTGGCGGCGGCGAAAGGATCGGTTGTCAACATCACCTCGATTGCAGGCAGCCGGGTGCACCCGTTTGCCGGCGCGGCCTATGCCACATCAAAGGCGGCGCTTGCGGCGCTCACCCGAGAAATGGCCCATGATTTCGGGCCCTTAGGGGTTCGCGTCAACGCCATTGCACCGGGGGAAGTCGAGACCGCGATCCTTAGTCCCGGCACGGACAAGATCGTCGAGAAACTGCCGCTCCAACGCCTTGGTCAGCCCGAGGAAGTGGCCTCGGCGATTTACTTCCTGTGCTCGGATGAGAGCTCGTATATCTCGGGGGCGGAGATCGAAGTCAACGGCGCGCAGCACGTCTAGGCGAATCAGGGTTAACGCGCTGATTTCGGAGGAAAACTGTCCTTCGGTATCACGTCGGTATTACGTCGGTATTGCGTCTGTGCCGGTTCGGCCAAGACCCGGTCTAAGGCGGCGTGCGTTGCGCGAATCGAGGGGGCACCGCGCGCTGGGCGTTGCCGAAGACTGGTTCAGAAAAAGCGCTAGATGAGGTTGGCGATGATGGCGCGCAGGGTCGGCAGGCCGTCGCCTTTTTCGGACGAGGTCAGGACGATCTCGGGGAAGGCGGCGGGGTGTTTGGCGAGTTTCTCGCGCACCTGAGCGAGCACCTTTTCGCGGTCCTTCAGCTTGACCTTGTCGGCCTTGGTCAGCACCGCCTGAAAGGTCACGGCGGAGCTATCGAGGAGGGACATGATTTCCTCGTCCACGTCCTTGATCCCGTGGCGCGCGTCGATGAGGACGAATGCGCGCCGCAGGGTCGCGCGGCCGGAGAGATATTGCTTGAGCAGCTTCTGCCACTTGGCGATCACGTCGAGCGGGGCATTGGCATAGCCATAGCCGGGGAGGTCGACGAGATAGTGATCATCCGCCAGCGTGAAGTAGTTGATCTCTTGCGTGCGGCCCGGCGTGTTGGAGGCCCGCGCGAGGCGGGTGCGGCCGGTCAGCGCGTTGATGAGGGAGGATTTGCCAACGTTTGAGCGCCCGGCAAAGCAGACCTCGATCCGGTCATCGGGCGGCAGGCCGGACATGGCGACGACGCCCTTGAGAAAGTCGGCGTTGCTTCCGGCAAAGAGCTTGCGGCCCTTCTCGCGGCTGATTTCATCCGGCTCTTCGGCGATGGGGAAGGGAAGCTGCATCAGAGCACCTCTAGGCGATCGCCAAGCGCGATGTCACCGGATTGCGTCACCACGGCATAGACGCCGAAATTCTGATGACCGAAGGTTGCGTTGAGCGCGCCGAGTGTATCGGCATCGCGTTCGCCCGTCTTGGGGTTTGCGGTCGTCGCAAGGCAGCGCACGATCTCTTCGCGCACTTCAAATTCGACGGTGCCGATGCGCAGGCGCTTGCCGAGCCAGCCCTGTTCCTCCCACGGGGCGAGGCCCTCGAGGTGGATATTGCCGCGCCAACGCAGCATCGATAGCGGCGCACCGCCCATTGCCGAAGAGAGCGCGTCGTTAGAGGCGAGGTTCAGAAGGCTCACCGAAGGAAAATCCGTGTCGGTCATGCCGTTCTGTGTCGGGCGCAAGAGCTTTGCGGAGGCCGAGCGGTTCTCCGGCATCAGAGGGCGCACCCAGTCGAGGAAGGCGGCCTGATCGGTGTCGGGGTCAAAGCGCAGGTCTGGGCGGTGCGGGTGGCTCAGGGTCACTGTCCCGCTGGTCTCATCGACCGACGCGTTGATCGCCATCAGGCGCGGTGCCTTGGCCCCGCGCGAGAAGTTCTGGCACGGTGCCCAAGCTGCCATATCAACAATCTTGGCGTCCTCATGTGCCACGGCCCAGCGACGGTCCCAGGGCATGGTCTGCCCTTGTTCAAGATGCACGTGCGAGAGGGATTCCCGCCCGTGCGACTTGATCGGGTGTCGCCAGAGGGCCGCGACACGCGCGGTCATTTCGCGTCGGTCTTCTTGCTGCGCGAGAAGCTCGATTTGATGTTGCCGAAGACATCGGGCTTATACCCGTGGCTGCGCATGATGAGGTATTGCTGGGTGAAGGTAATCACGTTGTTGGTGATCCAGTAGAGAACCAAGCCCGAGGCAAAGCTGCCGAGCATGAACATGAAGACCCATGGCATCCACGCAAAGATCATCGCCTGCGTCTGGTCGGTGGGCGCCGGGTTCAGCTTCTGCTGAAGCCACATGGAAATCCCGAGCAGGATCGGCAGGATGCCGAGGCTGATGATGGCGAGGAAGGAGCCGGGATCGGGCGCTGCAAAGGGCAGCAGGCCGAAGAGGTTCAGGATCGAGGACGGGTCCGGGGCGGAAAGGTCCGTGATCCAGCCAAGCCAAGGCGCGTGACGCAATTCGAGCGTTACGAAGATCACCTTGTAGAGCGAGAAGAAGATGGGGATCTGGATCAGGATCGGCAGACAGCCCGAGGCCGGGTTCACCTTTTCCTTCTTGTAGAGCTCCATCATGGATTGCTGCATCTTCTGACGGTCGTCGCCCGCGGCTTCTTTGAGCTTCTCCATTTGCGGTTGAAGCTCTTTCATCTTGGCCATGGAGGCATAGGATTTATAGGCCAGCGGGAAGACGATGATCTTGAGGATCACGGTCAGGCCGATGATCGCCCAGCCCATGTTGCCGATCAGCGAGTTCAGCCAATGCAGGGTCGCGAAGATCGGCTTGGTCAGGAAGAAGAACCAGCCCCAGTCGATCGAGTCGAGGAAGCCGGTCACACCGTCCTTTTCGTATTCGCGGATCGTGGCCCATTCCTTGGCACCGGCGAAAAGCTGGCTGTCGACAGAGACGGTCTCGCCAGCGGCGAGGGTCACGGTCGGCATGACGGCTTCGGTCTGGTAGATGTCGCGGCGGTCATCGTATTTGACGACGGATTTGAAGGGGCTGTTCTGGGTCGGGATGAGGGTTGCCATCCAGTAATGATCGGTAAAGCCGATCCAGCCGTTTTCCGTTACCGGGGTGACTTCGGCCTTGGCGCCTTCACGCTGGTCAAAGGCAAAGTCGGTGATCTCGTCATAATCGACTTCCGACAGTTCGCCATCGGCCATGCCGACGACGCCCTCGTGCAGGATGAAGAAGTTCTTGAGGTCGGTCGGTTCGCCATGGCGGGCGAGGATGCCATACGGGGCGAGCGATACGGTGCCCGCGCCGGTGTTCTCGACGCTTTGGTCGATGGAGAACATGTAGTTTTCATCGACCGAGATGGTGCGGCGGAAGGTCAGGCCAGCGCCGTTGTCCCATGTGAGGGTGACCGGGCTGTCCTCGGTCAAGGTCGCGTCGGCGGCGGCGGTCCATTCGGTGTTGGCACCAGGCACCGCATCAAGCGACAGGCCTGCGCCGGGCGCCCAGCCATAAAGCGCGTAGAAGGCATCCTGTTCACCACGGGGGGCGAGGAAAGTCACCGTCGGCGCGCCGGGGTCAAGGGTTTCGCGATAGTCATCGAGATGCAGGTCGTCGATGCGGCCACCCAGAAGCGAAATCGAGCCGGACAGGCGTGCGGTTTCGATCTTGATCCGCGGCGCCTCGGCGAGGGCGGTCACGTCGGGAGAGGCGGCGGCCTGATCCCCGGTTGTCGCGCTCGGATTGGCGACGGGGGGCGCTTGAGGCGTGTCGGCCTGACTCGTCACGGCCGGGGCGTTGGGGTCGACCACCGGCTCTTCGGGGGGGGGAAACATGACAAACCATACCAAAATCACGACGAAGCTCAGCACGGTCGCGAGGATGAGGTTCTTGTTCTGATCGTCCATTGCCGAAGACACCTGTTCCTTGAAACTTTGGGAGGGTTCAACAGAGGTGTGGGGCAAAGGTCAAGCGGATTATGGGGAATCGGCGGGTTTGACGCCAGCCAGAGGCGATCAGCCAGTGCTGCGACCGATGGCCGGAGGGGCGGTAAGGGCGGCGCGGTGCGCGGCGATCCATTCGGCCGTTTCCTCAAGCGGCATGGGGCGGGCGATTCCAAATCCCTGCACATGGGTACAGCCAAGCTGGGCGAGCATGGCATGTTCGCCCGGCGTTTCAACGCCCTCGGCGACGGTTTCGAGGCCAAGCCGTTCACACATCGTCAGGATCGCAGCAACCATGCGGCGTTGTTCACCGTCCAAATCGACATGTGTCACGAAGGAACGGTCGATCTTGAGACGCGACACGGCGAGGCGGCGCATCGCGCTGATCGACGTGTGACCGGTGCCGAAATCATCGAGGTCGATGGCGCATCCCATCGCCGCGAGGCGGTTGACGGTCTCGATCACGATGCTGTCACCGGGGCCAGCGGCGACGGATTCGAGGATTTCGACCGATAGCCGCCCCGGTGTGAGGTCGAATCGGTCAAGCGTCCAGGCGATCTTGTCCGGCAGGGCCGGGTTGGAGAGGTCTTCGGCAGCAAAGTTGACACCGATTCCCGGCACGTGCAGCCCCGCCGCGTCCCAATCGCGCAAAGCGGCAAGCGCGAGATGCAGCATGCGATCGGAAAGCCGTTCGGATTGGCCGGATTTCTGCAGGAGGGGGAGGAAATCATAGGGCGGCACGAGGCCGAGGCGCGGGTGGCGCCAACGCGCCAGCGCCTCGAAGCCGGAGATATCGCCGGTATCAGTTGAAATCTGTGGCTGAAACCAGGCTTCGATCTGATCGCGATCGAGCGCATGGCCCGCATCCAGCGCGATCTGACGCTGGCGCGTGGCGCGACGGCCAAGGGCAGGTGTAAACAGGCGGAGCGCAGAGGGGCCAACCCGCAGAGCGTCCTCGAGCGCCTGTGCAGCGCAATCGATTGCAGGCTCGGCCGCCTCGGTTCTGAGAGATGCGCGGTGCAGGCCAATCGTCCAGCCCGGCAGGATCGAGGCCATCGGCAGGGCAACCGGCTCTTCCAGCGCAGTCTGAAGCCGGGCGGCAAGTTGCAGGCAGGCCTCGTCGTCGAGAGAGGGGGCGGGTGCGAGGCAGACGCCCATGCGGGCCTCACCGACCCTTGCGAGGATATCATCCTGCCGCAACGCGGCGCGGATGCGCAACGCAGCCTGTTTCAGGACGGCATCCGCCGCCGCCTCTCCATGACGGGCGCGTATATCGGCAAACCCGTTGAGTTCCAGAAGGAGGATCGCGCTTGCGTGTTGGCCGGTTTCAGAGGCCGCAAAGGTCGCGCGCACCTGATTCTCGAAGCCGTCACGCGTCAACACTCCGGTCAGCATATCGCGCTGTTGCGGTTCGAGGCCGTGGGGCCGGGCGTTGGCCAGCGGCGCGGCCAGAAAACCCGCCAGCGGCAAAAGCGCGAGCACCGCAAGGAGCCAGATTTCCCCACCCCACAGATAGCCGCAGATCGCGATCAGCGGTGCGAGCACCTGAAAATAGCGGGAGGTCATCCTCAACCAACTCAGCGCATACATGGTTCGTCCCCTGCAAACATCGCTCGCAGGCTAGGGGAGGGTCTGTAAGGCAGCCGTTAACGCAGCTTCGGAATTTCCGTGTCAATTTGTTCAAATTTTTCCGACCCCAGCGCCAGCCCCGCGAAATCAAAGAGTTTCGGGTCGAGCATATGGGAGGGGCGGATATTCATCAGAGACCGGAACATGACCTGACGGCGACCGGGGGAGTTCTTTTCCCATTGGTCGAGAATCTGTTTTACCTGCTGGCGCTGAAGCCCGTCCTGTGAGCCGCAGAGATCGCAGGGGATGATCGGGTAGTTCATCGCGGTGGCAAATTTCTCGCAATCAGCTTCGGCCACGTGGGCGAGCGGGCGGTAGAGAAAGAGATCGCCCTCTTCATTGACGAGTTTCGGCGGCATGGTGGCGAGGCGCCCACCATGAAAGAGGTTCATGAAGAAGGTTTCGAGGATGTCGTCGCGGTGATGGCCGAGCACGACCGCCGAACAGCCCTCTTCACGGGCAATGCGGTAGAGGTTTCCGCGGCGCAGGCGCGAGCAGAGCGCACAATAGGTTCGGCCCGCTGGCACCTTGTCCTTCACAATGGAATAGGTGTCTTGATACTCGATCCGGTGTTCAACGCCCATTCTCTCGAGGAATTCGGGCAGAACGGTGGCCGGGAAGCCGGGCTGGCCCTGATCGAGGTTGCAGGCGAGGAGATCGACGGGCAAGAGGCCGCGCCATTTCAATTCGTGCAGCACAGCGAGGAGCGTGTAGCTATCCTTGCCACCGGAAAGGCAGACGAGCCATTTCTGTTTTTTCCCGTCGCGTTCAATCATGCCATATTGGTCAATCGCTTCGCGTGTCTGGCGCACGATGCGTTTGCGCAGCTTCTTAAAGCCCGCCGAGGAAGGCGCGCCATGAAAGAGCGGATGAATATCGTCAAGATCGTCGAGCATGGGGGCGCTTTAGGGCAAGGCGGACGATCAGGCAAGAGAAGAGACAGGCGGGGGAAAGTCATCCAAAGCGCGGGGTGGACCGTATTCCGGGAAAGTTCAAAGGAGATGTCTATGCGCCGTTTTGCTCTTGCCACTGCCCTTCTGACCGGATTGGCCGCCTGCGGGTCGCCGTCGCTTGACGATGAGAGCCTGAGCGACCGAGAGTTCGATCTCGAACGCTATTTCGAGGGGCAGAGCGTCGCCTATGGCCAGTTCATGGACCGGTTCGGATCGGTGCAGCGGCGGTTCAAGGTTACGATTGACGGAGAGTGGGACGGCGAGGTTCTCACGCTCACGGAGAGGTTCCGCTATGACGATGGCGGCAAGGAAACGCGCGTCTGGCGGCTCACCAAGACCGGCGACGAGACTTGGGAAGGCACGGCGGAAGGTGTGCAGGGCGTGGCGCGTGGCGAGGAACGGGGCGATACGTTCAACTGGTCCTATGTGATCGACCTGCCGCGTGCGAGCGGCGAGACGATCCGTGTCAAATTCGATGACTGGATGTGGCTCATGGAAGACGGGCGGGTGCTCAATAAGGCCTATATGTCGAAGGCGGGTGTCCGGCTTGGCGAGGTCACGATCTTCTTTGAAAAACGGTCTTGAGGCCGGAGACCAAAAAGGCCGCTCGGGGAGCGGCCTTTTCTTTCGGGATATGCGGCGCGATCAGTATTCGCGACCCGAGACGTCGCGCGTCACTTGCACGGCGGCGCGGGCGTCGTCGATAAGCGCGGCCCCATCGAGGCCTTTTTTGGTCACATCGGCAATCCATTCCGCGATAACCTCGTCTCCGAGGGTCTTGATGCGGTCCGTCTCGGCCTCGCTCAGCGTGGCGATCTCGTTGCCCGCATCGGTCATGACCTGCTTGCCTTCTTTGTCGCCAGTATCGTGGGCGCGTCCGGCCCAAGCAGAGGCGAAGAAGCCAGAGTTGGCGTCGATCACGGCCTTGAGATCATCGGGGAGGCTCTCGTATTTCTCTTTGTTCATCGCCCAGATGAAATAGAGGTTGTAGAGCGACTTGTCGCCAGCCACGTCGGTGTGGCTATCGGTCAGCTCGTCGAGCTTGAGCGAGGGCGACATTTCCCATGTGATGACGCCGCCATCGACCACGCCCTTGGAAAGCGCTTCGGGGAAGGCGGGCACGGGCATACCGATGGGCGTTGCACCGAGCTTTTTCAGCAGCAGCGTTGCCGGGCGCGAGGGGCCACGCAGCTTGAGGCCGGAAAAGTCGCCAACCGCTGCGACGGCGGGGCCTTTCTTGTGCACGAGGCCACGGCCGTGCATGTGGGCGGCGATGACATGGACATCCTTGAAGTCGTCCATCAGGTGCTTTTGCGTATAGAGCCATGCAGCCTTGGAGGCTTCCTCGGCGGATTTGGTCACGAGGAAGGGCATTTCCATGGCCTCGGCCTCGGGGAAGCGACCGGGCTGGTAGCCGGGGATGACCCAGCCACCGTCGATCGCGCCATCGCGGATCAGGTCATACTGGCTCGGCGCTTTGCCGCCCAGTTGCATGAAGGGATAGATCTCGACCTTGATGCGGCCGCCTGAGTCTTTCTCGACCTTCTCGGCCCAAGGCTCGATGAAGTATTTCGGGTTCGCGGATTTCGGTGAGACGAAATGCTGGAAGCGTAGAGTGACTTCCTGTGCGAAGCTTGTGGTTGCGGTCAGCCCGAGTAGGGCGGCGAGGGCTGCGGACTTGAAGTGGAACATCGCGCGAGCCTCCTTTTGGTTATGAACGTCAGATCGGCGCATCTCTGCACCGCGGCGTGGGAGGTATATACGAGATGCGTCTTCTCGATTCAAATGGTTCTCAGGGTCGCAGGCGATTTTCACCCACGATAATGCCCTGAAAAATCATGATAATTTTTGACCGTGTGGGAAAATTCGGTAAAACTTCCCCTACGTAAAGCAAAGGCGGAAAATGCGTCCTGATCCGCCCCGCAGCGCAGAAGATCAGCCGTAGGTCGGATGAAATTTTCCGGCCGGTGAGAGCGTAAAAATTTCCACGCCGGTCGCCGTGACGCCGACGGAATGCTCGAACTGGGCCGAAAGCGACTTGTCACGGGTCACTGCGGTCCAGTCATCGGCGAGCACCTTGGTTTCGGGACGACCGAGATTGACCATCGGTTCGATGGTGAAGAACATGCCTTCTTCGAGCGTCGGTCCCGTGCCCGCGCGACCATAGTGCAGGACGTTGGGCGGCGCGTGGAACACACGGCCGAGGCCGTGGCCGCAGAAATCGCGCACCACAGACATGCGATGGCCTTCAACAAAGCTTTGGATGGCGTGGCCGATGTCGCCAAAAGTGTTGCCGGGTTTCACGGCTTCGATCCCTTTCATCAGGGAATCGTGGGTCACTTGGATCAGGCGCTCGGCTTTGCGGTTGAGCTTGCCCGCGACATACATGCGCGAGGTGTCGCCGAACCAGCCATCGACGATCACGGTCACGTCGATATTCAGAATGTCACCATCCTTGAGCTTTTTGTCGCCGGGAATGCCATGACAGACCACATGGTTCACGGAAATGCAGGAGGCGTGTTGATAGCCGCGATAGCCGATGGTGGCGGATGTCGCGCCCGCGGCGTCGACTTTCTCTTCGATCAGGCGGTCGATCTCGCCCGTGGTCTGGCCCGGGAAGATATGCTCTGCGATTTCGTCGAGGATACGCGCGGCCAGTTCGCCGGCCTTGTGCATGCCTGCGAAATCCGCGTCTTGGTGAATCCTGATCCCGTCGCGGGTCTGGTGCCCTTTGCCGATCATCTGCCCGGTGCTCCGTTTGTATCTTTTCCCGCGCTATTTACGTCGAAATGCGCCCGGATGCCAGAGGGGGCAGGGGCTTTGCCCCTCTTGGCCCGTTGGGCCAATTCACCCCAGGATATTTCTGGCAAGAGGAAGTGGCGCCTCAGCGATGAAATGCGAGCGGCGCGCCGATCTCGATTTCCTGTGGAGAGATGCGGCAGCCATAGGCCAGAACCTCGACCCCTGCGGCACGGGCGGCGTCAAAGGCGGCGGCGTAGGCCGGGTCGATATCGGCGGCGAGGGTCACGGACGTGGCATCGGTCCGTTGCACGAGGTAGAGCATCATGGCGCGGTGACCCTCTGCGATCATCGCCTGAAGCTCGCTCAGGTGTTTGGCACCGCGCGCGGTCACACTGTCGGGGAACTCGGCAAGACCGGGGCGGCGCGAGAGGGTGACGCTCTTGACCTCGACATAGAGGTCGGGCTTGCCGTCACCGGAAAGGAGGAAATCAATTCGGCTTTTTTCGCCGTATTTCACCTCGGGGCGCACGAGCGGGTAGTCGGCGAGTTCCGGAATGGCATGGGCGCGCAGAGCGGACTTCAGAGCGCGGTTGGGCACGGAGGTGTCGACCCCGGTATAGTGACCATCAGCATGTTCGACGAGCCGCCAGCCGTATTTGAGCTTTTTCTTCGGGTCATCATTAGGTTCGAGCCAAATTCGGCTTCCGGGGGTGGCGAGCCCCATCATCGAGCCGGGGTTGGCGCAATGGGCCGTGATCTCGCGCCCGTCCTCGAGCCGGGCATCGGCGAGGAAGCGTTTGTAGCGGCGGATCAGCACCGCTGGCACAAGGGGGGTTTGAAAGCGCATGGGCAGGGGCCTATAGATGCAGGTGACATCTGGCAAGGAGGCACTTTTCATGTCCAACCCCACGGCGGCGATGCTTGTCATCGGTGATGAAATCCTTTCGGGGCGCACGCGTGACAGCAACATGCATTTCCTTGCCTGTGAGCTTTCCAAGCTCGGGATCGACCTTGCGCAGGTGCGGATCGTTGGCGACGACCGGGGCGATATCGTCTACGCGGTGCGCGAGTTGGCGAACCTTTATGACCATGTGTTCACGAGCGGCGGCATCGGGCCGACCCATGATGATATCACCGCCGATTGTATGGCCGAGGCCTTTGGGCAGGGGATCAGTGTGCGCGACGATGCGCGCGCGCTTCTCGCGGCGCATTACGAGCGGCAGGGCATGGAGTTCAATGAGGCGCGTCAACGGATGGCGCGGATCCCGGATAGTGCGGTGTTGATCGAAAACCCTGTGTCCATCGCGCCGGGTTTCACGATCGAGAACGTGCATGTGATGGCAGGGGTGCCAGCGGTGTTTCAGGCGATGGTGGCGAGTGTGTTGCCGACGTTGACCGGGGGCAAGCCGCTCTTGTCACAGAGTCTTCGGATTGAGCGGGGCGAAGGCGAGATTGCCGGGCCGCTGCGCGCTTTGGCGGAGGCCTATCCGGACCTGTCCATCGGGTCGTATCCATATCAGAAGGACGGGGCATATGGGGCGAATATCGTGATCCGGGGGACGGACGGAGCGCAGATTGATGCGGCGATGACCAGACTGGCGGAGATGTTCGCATGAGCCTTCCGAGCGCAACCGAGCTTTATGACGTGATCGACGCGACATGGCCCGCAGCGGCGGTGTCGGAGTGCGGGCCGTTCCGTATTCGTGAAGGCAAGGGCGGCGGCAAGCGGGTCTCGGCGGCGACCTGTTCCGGTCCTTTTGAAGAGGCGGATATCGCGGCGGCGGAAGCAGCGATGCGGGCGCTGGGCCAGGGGGCGCTATTTCAGGTGCGCGCGGGAGATGAGGCGCTTGATGCGGCGCTTGCGGCGCGCGGCTATGAGGTCATTGACCCGGTGACCATGTATGCGGCCAAGGCGGAGGATATTGCCACCGAACTGCCGCCACGCACGGCGGCGATCCAAGCGTGGGAACCGTTGCAGATCATGCGCGAAATCTGGGCCGCGGGCGGGATCGACGAGGCGCGGATTGACGTGATGTTCCGAGCCTGCAAGCCGAAGACCGGGTTTGTCAGCCGATGGCGCGACAAGCCGGCGGGCGCGAGTTTCTGCGCCATGCACAAAGGGATCAGCATGGTGCACGCTGTGGAAATCCTGCCGTTCCAACGCCGTCAGGGGGTGGGGCGGTGGCTCATGCGGCGGGCGGCCTATTGGACGCTCGATAATGGCGGGCACACGCTTTCGGTTATTTGCACCAATGAGAACGCAGCGGCAAATGGGCTCTATGCTTCCCTCGGCATGACGGTTGTGGGACAGTATCACTACCGCATTTTGTCGGACTGAAAGGGAGGAATTATGAGTCAGTCAGACCAGCCCACGGCGCTTGATCTGCCGATGGTCGATCCGTTGCCGGAGGCGACGCAGAAGTATTTTGATATCTGTGACGAGAAGCTTGGCATGGTGCCGAATGTGCTCAAGGCGCATGCGTTTGATATCAATAAGCTCAACGCATTCACGGCGCTCTATAACGATATCATGCTTGGCGAGAGCAACCTCAGCAAGCTTGAGCGGGAGATGATCGCCGTTGTCGTGTCCTCGATCAACAAGTGTTTCTATTGCCTTACTGCGCATGGCGCGGCGGTGCGCGAGCTTTCGGGCGATCCGGTGCTTGGCGAGTTGATGGTGATGAATTGGAAGGCCGCGCGTCTAGATGATCGCCAGCGCGCGATGCTCGGCTTTGCGGAGAAGATCACCAAGGAAAGCAGCGCGGTCACCGAAGGGGACCGTCAAGCGCTGCGCGATCTAGGGTTCACCGACCGCGACATCTGGGACATTGCGAATGTCACGGGGTTCTTCAATATGTCCAACCGTGTCGCCTCGGCGACGGATATGCGCCCCAACGACGAATACCACGCCCAGCACAGATGATCCGTTTCGCCGCCATATGCGTTCTACTTGTGCCGAGTATGGCGGCGGCATTTGATGCGTCCTTGCCGGAGGGCGCAGAACCCCTTGCCGCGGAGATCGTAGAGGACGGGGCGTATCGCCTGCCGATTGGTGTCTTTGACGGGAGCGCAGTTCCGCTCGAGACGGTTGAGGGGCGGGTGACGCGGCGAAGCTGGCGTATTCCAGGGCTTTCGGACAAGACGGCGGCCATTGCGCGCAGCATCGAAGAACAGCTTGTTGCGCAGGGTTATGAGATTGTTCTCAACTGTATCTCGCAACGTTGCGGAGGGTTCGATTTCCGTTTCGCGGTCGAAGTGTTGCCGCCGCCAAGCATGTTTGTCGATCTCGCCGATTACCATTTCATTTCGGCGCAGCGCACCGATGGGGATGAGGCGGTTGGTATCATGATCAGCCAGACGGTGCTTGCAGCGATGGTGCAGATCATGCGCGTCTCGCCGGGAGCGGGGGCGCCATTGACGCTTGCACCGGCACCGGCGCCGGGAGAGGTGCCGCAGGTGGGGCATGTGACCGGATCCGGGGCGGGGCCGCTGGCGCAGGCGCTTGAGGCGCGCGGTGCGGCGGTTCTGGCGGGACTGACCTTCAAGACCGGGGCGTCAGAGCTAGGAGAGGGGCCGTTCGAAACGCTTGAAGCGTTGGCGGCATGGCTTTTGGCCGATGAGACGCGGCGGGTTGTTCTCGTTGGGCATACCGATAGCGAGGGAGACCTCGATCGCAATATCGCGCTTTCGCAAGAGCGGGCGCAGGCGGTGCTTGAAGCGCTTAGCAATGACTACGGCGTCAACGCCGAACAGATGAGTGCGCGCGGGATCGGGTTCCTTGCGCCACGCAAAAGCAACGCGACCGAAGAAGGCCGAAAGGCCAACCGGCGCGTTGAAGTCGTGGTGCGGCCCTAGGATTTGTGCTGGTAAGCGATTTCGAAACGCCTTCTTTCGCCAAGAAAAAACCCGGGCGCTTGGGTGGCCCGGGCAAGTCAGCTTTCTATCGGAAAGCCTTGGGGAATCTTGGGGAAGTCCAGCCTCACCAGTCGGTGGGGCCTTTGTCTGCGAAGGCATGGACGAGGAAGTCGATGAAGGCGCGAACCTTGGGCTGGGTAAAGCGACCCGGCGGGTAGACCGCGTAGATGCCTTGGGTCTCGACCGGGAGTTCGGGGATCACGTCCTCGACAAGGCCCTGTGCCATTGCGTCGGCATAGAGGAAGGACGGCAGATAGGCGATTCCGAGACCTGCAATTGCGGCGTTGAGGAGCGACTGGCCATCATTGACCGAGAGCCATCCCGCGGTGCGAATCTGGCGCTTTTCGCCGGACGGCGCGGTCAGTTTCCAGACGGCGCCGTTCGATTGACTCGAGTAGTGCAGGAGCTTGTGCTCGTTCAGATCGTCGATCTTTTCGGGGCGACCGTATTTCTCGATATAGGCGGGGCTTGCGATCATGCGGCGGGTGGTTTCGGAAAATTTCCGTGCGCGCAGGGAGGAGTCCTCAAGTTCGCCAATGCGGATCGCCATGTCGAACCCTTCGGAGATCAACTCCACATAGCGGTTGTTCAGCACCATGTTCACGTTGATCTCGGGGAACTCGGCGAGGAAGTCGCCGAGCACCGGGGAAAGATGATTGACGCCAAAGTCCGTCGCCACGGAGATGCGCAGGAGGCCGGAGGGGGCGGACTGCATCGAGGTCACGAGGGAGTCGGCTTCGCCTGCATCATTGAGGACGCGGCGGGCGCGGTCGTAATACGCGAGACCGATCTCTGTTGGCGAGACGCGGCGCGTGGTCCGGTTCAGCAAACGCGCGCCGAGGCGGGCCTCGAGCGATGAGACGTGCTTGGACACGGCGGACTTGGAAATCCCCATCTTCTTGGCGGCATCGGTGAAGCCACCTTGATCCACCACCGTGGCAAAGGCTTCCATTTCAGTCAGGCGATCCATCGTTCTGCGTCCTCGTAACACTGTTCGTCGAGGCTCAGGTATCAGGGCGAAATCGGGCCAAAGCAGGGCAGGGGGCTGACAATATCGGGGATTTGTCGCGGATCGTTTGCGACTTGGAAACGCCGAAACGATCTGTTTCGCGTCAGAAGGAGAGCGCGATCAGTGTGATCCAGAGGGGCAATGTGAGGGCTGCGAGCAGCGTGGATTGCGCGACAAGCGTGGCCGAGAGGCGGCGGTCGGCGCCAAATCCGCCAGCGAGGACATGGGCCGCAGACGCAGTTGGCATGGCGGCAAAGAGTGTGAGCGTGCGGGCGATGGTGGGCTCGACCGCGAGGAGCTTGCAAGCGGTGAAGGTCAAGGCGGGCAGGGCGACGAGCTTGGTCGCGCAGATGATGCCGCTGAAGCGATCGAGGCGCGCGAGGGCGCCCCAGTTCATCGTGGCCCCCACTGAGATCAGTGCGATGGGGATCGCCGCGCGCGAGAGCATCTCAAGCGGCGCCATGATGGGGTCGGGAATCGTGAAGCCCGAGAGGCCGACGATCACGCCGGAGACCGAAGCGATCAGGAACGGGTTGGTTGCGACCCGGCGGATGGTTTGGATCAGAGACCCACTTCCGCGTGAGAGCGCGGAGACGGCGAGGAGGTTCGCCATCGGGATGGCCAGGCCTACGGCGACGGCGAGCGCGCCAAGCGGCGGATTGATCAGGGTTTCGACGGCGACAAAGGCCATCGCGGTGTTGAAACGCCACGCTGTCTGCCATGCGCCCGCAAAGTCAACGAAACGTGGCGGGCCAAAGGGACGGGCAAGATAGCCGAGTGCGAGGCCTGTGAAGAGGATTGCCCAGACAGCGGGACCAATGCGCAAGATGTCGGCCACGGCAATGGGGCGCGAGGAAGCCGCGACAAAGATCAGCGCGGGAAACAGGACTTCGAAGTTCAGCCGATCGAGTCCCTGCCACGCATCACGCGAGAGGCGACTGCGCAGGAGGCCGCCGAGGGCGACCATGAGGAAGGAGGGCAAGAGCCCGAGGAGGATCGTGACGAACACCATGCAGACGGTCTAGGCCGAACGGTGCGCGGGCACAATCGCCCGCGCCCGGTTCACGAGTGAATAAAATGGATGCGGTCGAAGCTCTTGCGCCATGCGGCCGTCTCGGGCGCGAGGGCGGCGGGATCGTTTGCGCGGAGGGCGGCGGCGATGCGTCGGGCCAGTTCCGGCGCGTCCTCGGGGGTCATGCCCCAGCGGACAAGTTCCGGTGTGCCGATGCGCAACCCGTTCATATCGCCTTCGACCGCCGGGATGGGCAGGCCGATGCCGCAGGCGAGGAAGCCCGCCTTGCGCAGGGTCTTGGACGCGGCCTGTCCACCACCGAAAGAGGCGGCTTCGACGGCGAACTGATGCGACTGCGTCGGGCCGTGACGGGTTTCGAACACGGGGAGGCCTTCGGATTTGAGCGCCTCGGCGAGGGATTGAGAGAGGTCGATCATGGCGGTGGCGTAGGCCGCGCCGAAGTCACGCCAGTCGAGCATCGTCACGGCGAGCGCCGCGGATTTGGCGGCGTCGAAATTCGCGGTCATGCCGGGAAAGGCGATGGCATCGAGGCGCTTGGCGATCTCGGCATCGTTGGTGACGATGAGGCCAGAGGGCGGGCCGCCGAGGCTCTTGTAGGTGGACATGGTCATCATATGGGCGCCCTCGGCCAGCGGGTTTTTCCAAGCCTTGCCCGCGATGATGCCGCATTGATGCGCTGCGTCGAAGAGGACATGCGCGCCGACCTCGTCGGCAATCGTCCGGATCTCAGAGACCGGGTGTTCAAGGAGGTTCAGGGAGCCGCCGATGGTGATGAGCGTCGGCTTGACCTCATGAGCAAGCGCGCGCAATCCAACAAGGTCGATCGTATAGCCGTCGGCATCGACCGGGGCGGGGTGCGATGTCAGCCCATAGAGCCCGGCACAGCCGTCGGCATGATGCGTGACGTGGCCGCCCACGGAGGCCGGGGGCGTGATGATGGCGTCACCCGGTTTGGTCAGGGCCATGAAGCCATAAAGATTGGCGATGGCGCCGGAGGGCACACGGATTTCGGCATAGCGCGCGTCAAAGATCTCCGCCGCGAGCTCGGCGGCGATGACTTCGATCTGCTCCATGGCTTCGAGGCCCATCTCGTACTTGTCGCCGGGATAGCCAAGCGAGGGGCGCGACCCGAGGCCAGAGGCGAGCATCGCTTCGGCGCGTGGGTTGAGCACGTTGGTCGCCGGGTTGAGGTTGAAACAGTCGCGCTCGTGGATGGCGCGGTTCTCGGCCACCAGCGCGTCGAGCCGAGCGTTGAGCGCGGCGCTTGTGCCTTGGGTGGTCTCGTCGGCGAGGTCTTGGATGTAGGTTTCGCAATGGGCAGGCACCCATGGGCGCAGGGCGAGGGTTGGCATGGACTGATCCTTGAGTTTGGTGCGGGTATCGAAGCGGAAAGGCGAGATTGGCGCAAACGAGTTTTCATGTATGCTAGGCATAGAAAATCTAGGGGTCATGTCATGTCGGTTCAGCCACCGCGCCCGCAAGGGCCACCTATGAACGCGATGCGCGCCTTTGAGGCGGCGGCGCGGCTTGGTGGGTTTACGCGGGCGGCGGAGGAGCTTTGCGTGACGCCGGGGGCGATTGCGCAGCAGGTCAAGGCGCTCGAGGCCTGGGCCGGGGCGGCGCTTTTCGAGCGCGGGGCGCAAGGGGTGCGCCTTACATCGGTGGGCGAGAGGGTGTTGCCGAAGATGATCGCGGCGTTTGACGCGATGGGCCTCGCGGTCGGGGTCCTGCGCGAGGCAGCGCGTCCAGAGCGGCTCCATGTGGCGGCGCTTCCGGCGATTGCGCAGCTCTGGCTTTCTCCGCGATTGCCAGAGGTGCGGCGTGCGATGCCCGAGCTTGAGGTGTCGATCACCGCGATGGAAACCCCGCCGAACCTTGGCCGAGAACCGTTCGACCTGACGGTGTTCTATGGCGATGGGGGTGGGTTATGCCTTGCGCGGGACGTGATCTTTCCGGTCTGCGCGCCGCAGGTTGCGAAAGGGTTGTCGACTGTTGACGACCTCGCGACGGTGCCCTGCCTTGGCGATGCGGTATGGCGTGAGGATTGGGCGCTCTGGCTCAGGGCTGTGGAGCGGGAGATTGATGTCTCTGGACCGGTGTATTCGCTCTATGCGCTGGCGGTTGAGGAAACTGTGAACGGTGCGGGGGTGCTCATGGGGCATGGCGCGCTTGTGGCGCGGCATTTGCGGAGCGGTGCCTTGGTGGCACCGTTTGGGCCGCGCGTGGCGACGGGCCGATGGCTCGAAGCGGGGATGCGGAGCGTGCCAACCGGACCGGCGCAGGCGCTTCTTGATCTACTGTGTGGAGAAGGCGGTTTCGAGGGCGATCTCGACCATGTCTGAGAAACTCTGTTCGCGGTCGGCGGAAGAGAGACGTTCACCGCTCGGAAGGTGATCGGAGACCGTCAGGATCGCGAGTGCGCGACACTGGTAGCGTGCTGCGAGCGTATAAAGCTCGGCGGCTTCCATCTCGACGGCGAGAATGCCGTGGCGCACCATCTGTTCATCGAGGTCGGGGCGTTCATCATAGAAGGTGTCGGAGGAATAGATGCCCCCCACATGCGGCGCGAGACCGCGGGCGCGCGCAGTGGCGGCGGCAGCTTCGAGCAAGGAGAAATCAGCGGTGGGTGCGTAGGTCAATTCGCGGAAGATGGTCGAGGACGGGGTCGAGACAGCGGTGGCCGACATGGCGAGGACGAGGTCGCGCAGCGCCACTTGGGGCTGCATCGCGCCGCAGGAACCGATCCGAATCAGGGTCTTCGCGCCATAGTCGCGGATCAATTCGTTGGCGTAGATTGAGAGAGAAGGCATTCCCATGCCAGAGCCATGGATCGTGACCGGATGGCCTTGCCATGTGCCAGTAAAGCCCAACATGCCGCGCACTTCGTTGACGCAGCGCGGGTTCTCGAGAAACCGCTCGGCGGCCCATTTCGCGCGCAGCGGGTCGCCGGGCATCAGAACCGTTTCCGCGATGTCTCCGGGCGCAGCGCCGATATGTATGGTCATGGGTAACTCCTTTTGCCTAGACCATAGCATCGGCATCGACCGCTTCAAACGAAAGCAGGCGCGCAAACTTTGCGACTGAGCGTCAAGCCGAAGGCGGCTTGAAACTCCGGATCAGAGCTCCATGTCTTCCGGGTGAATACCGGCGGACAATGCTTCGTCGAACCATTTCGGTTTGCGTCCCTTGCCCGTCCAGGTTCGGGAGATGTCTTTGGGGTCCGCGTATTTCGGCATGCCTTTGACCAGTTTGCCGTTCTTGGCTTTCTTGGCATCGGCGAGTTCTTCGAGGGAGAAGCCGAATTCCTCAGCGGCTTTGCGCGCCGCTTCTAGGGCGTCGGATTTGCGCTGTGCCTCAAGGCGACCGAGTTGAATGTCGATCTTGGTCTTAAGCTCGACAAGCTCGGTGCGTGTCATACCATCAAGTGTCATATATGCTGTCCTTTTCTAGAACCCATTAATTTGGCGCAAAGACGAAAACTGGCAAGAGATATTTTTTGCCGAATTGAGACTTTTCTTGATGGGGCAGTATTCCGGTTGAGGGCAAAAGAAAGACCCTCGCCTAATAGGTGAGGGTTTTCATCTGTTTAGCGAATTGTGAGGCGAGGTTGACGCTATTCAGCGGCGACAGCTTCGGGGTCTACGAGCACCACCACATCATTCATGATCGTATTCAATTCGAAATCCTTGGGTGTGTAGACCCGCGCCACGCCCATTGCCTTCAGGCGTTCTGCATCGTCATCAGGGATAATGCCGCCCACGATCACCGGCGTATTGCCCAGACCCGCTTCACGCATCCGATTCATGAGATCCTCGACGAGCGGGATATGAGAGCCAGAGAGGATCGATAGCCCAACGACATGGGCCTCGGTTTCGATGGCCGAAGCGACGATTTCCTCGGGGGTGAGGCGGATGCCGTCATATTCGATGTCCATGCCGCAATCTCGGGCGCGGAAGGCAATCTGCTCCGCGCCGTTCGAGTGGCCGTCCAGCCCAGGTTTGCCGATGACAAATTTCAGGCGACGCCCGAGACGATCAGAAACCGCATCCACGGCAGCGCGCAGATCGTCGAGGCCTTCGGTCTTGTTGGAGGGCGAAGGCGAAACGCCGGTCGGGCCGCGGTATTCGCCATGCACCGAGCGCATCTCCTGTGCCCATTCGCCGGTCGTCACACCGGCCTTGGCGCAGTCGATGGAGGCAGGCATGATGTTTTCGCCCTTGCTAGCGGCCTCTTTCAGCGCCGTAAGGGCGGCACAGACAGCGTCGTCATCGCGCTCGTTTCGCCAGTCATTCAGGCGGGCGATTTGCTCCTGTTCCACGGCGGGATCGACAACCATGATGCCGCCGTCGCCTGTCATCAGCGGCGAGGGTTCGCCCTGCTGCCACTTGTTGACACCCACCACGACGGTTTCCCCTGCCTCGATGCGGTTGAGGCGTTCGGCGTTGGATTCAACAAGCCGCGATTTCATGTAGTCGATGGCGCTGATGGCGCCGCCCATGGAATCGAGGTTCGCCAACTCGGCGCGCGCGCCGTCCTTGAGTTCGGCGACTTTCTTGTCGACGGCGGGGTTGTTGTCGAACAGGTCGTCATACTCGAGGAGGTCTGTCTCGTAGGCCATGATCTGCTGCATGCGCATGGACCATTGCTGATCCCAAGGACGCGGCAGGCCAAGCGCCTCGTTCCACGCCGGAAGCTGTACGGCGCGGGCGCGGGCCTTCTTGGAAAGCGTCACGGCGAGCATCTCGATCAGGATACGATAGACGTTGTTCTCGGGTTGTTGCTCGGTCAGGCCGAGGGAATTCACCTGCACGCCATAGCGGAAGCGGCGGGATTTTGGATCGGTGATGCCGTAGCGTTCGACAAGGATCTCATCCCAGAGATCGACGAAGGCGCGCATCTTGCACATCTCTGTGACGAAGCGGATGCCAGCGTTGACGAAGAAGGAAATCCGTCCGCAGAGACGCGGGAAGTCTTCTTCGGGGACGCGGGGTTTCAGCGCGTCGAGAACCGCGATGGCGGTTGCCAGTGCGAAGGCCAGTTCCTGCTCGGGCGTCGCACCGGCCTCTTGCAGGTGATAGGAACAGACGTTCATCGGGTTCCATTTGGGCACGTTGGTGTAGCAATACTCGGCCACATCCGCGATCATCTTGAGCGAGGGCGCGGGCGGGCAAATATAGGTGCCGCGAGACAGGTATTCCTTGATCAGGTCGTTCTGCACGGTGCCTTGGAGCTTGGACACGTCGGCGCCCTGTTCCTCGGCCACGGCGATGTAAAGCGACAAGAGCCACGGCGCGGTGGCATTGATTGTCATCGATGTGTTCATCTGCTCGAGGGGGATCTGGTCGAACAGCGTCCGCATGTCGCCGAGATGGCAAACGGGCACACCCACCTTGCCGACTTCGCCGCGCGACAGGACGTGGTCAGAATCGTAGCCAGTTTGGGTCGGCAGGTCGAAGGCGACCGAGAGCCCTGTCTGGCCCCTTTCGAGGTTGGAGCGGTAAAGCGCGTTTGAGGCCTTGGCGGTCGAGTGGCCAGCATAGGTTCGGATCAGCCAGGGGCGATCTTTCTGCGTCTGCGACATGGGCGTCCTCTTGAATCAGCTTGGCAATTTTATTGCGTCAGAGGGTAGATATGCGAAAGATCATGTGCAAGTCAATTCGCTGCGTTGCGGCAAAATCAGATTGGAACGTTACGGCAGGCGGTAAACCATCTTGGTGCTTGTCTTGAAGCCAAAGATATAACGGAACGGTCCGGTGTCTTCGGTGCCGCAGGCGACAAAACCCTCGCGTTCGTAGAGCGCGCGGGCGCGCGGGTTGGTGTCGATCACGTCGAGGCGCACGCATGAAAGGCCGCGGGCGCGGGCTTCGTCCTTGATCGCCGAGAGCAGCGCAGTGCCGACACCCTGCCCCCGCGCAACTTCGGAGACGAAAATGCCATCCATCAGGAGCGTGTCTGCGGCAAGATCGCGTTCGAGCACCGAGAGCACGAGGCCGCGCCACGTTCCGCCGATCCATCCATAGGCACGGCACAGGTCGCCAAGGCTCCCGCCCGTGAGAGCGCCTTCGGCGGTCTTAAAACCCGCGAGGCCAAGTAGGACGCCCTTGTCGTCGCGGGCGACGAGGGCGAAACGCGGATCCAGGATTGTCTCGAAAAAGGCAAGGGCGCGCGCTGTCGGCCGCATGACCGGGCCGAGCTTGCCCTTGAACGCCTGCCAGTAGAGGCGGGCTGCGAGGGGGCGTTCGGCATCGGAAAAGCCGGCTGAGATCGTCAGTGCGGGCATAGGTTTCTCGGAACAAGGTCGTATTTGATATTTACCTGCGGCCCCGCCATTGCAAGAGTCAGGTTATGACATCGACCATCGAACTTCCGATCTGGCTCTTCATCCTGATCCTGCTATTCGCAGCGGTGACGGCGGCGAGCCATCTTCTTTTTCCATCGGTAAGGTGGTTCTTTCGTCGGCGTATGGAAAAGGCGGTGTCACGTCTGAACGAGCGTCTCGAGCGTCCGATTGAGCCGTTCAAGCTATTACGGCGCCATGACATGATTCAGCGCATTGTCTATTCGCCTGACGTTAGCCAAGCGATTGCCGATCACGCGAAGGAAGAAGGTATTCCCGAGAACGTCGCCTTTGAACAAGCCAAGCGTTACGCGCGGGAAATCGTGCCTTCCTTTAGTGCCTCGACCTATTTCGGTTTTGCCATCCGGGCGGCGAAACTTCTGAGCAGGGCGCTCTATCGTGTGCGACTCGGGTACTTCGATGAGGCGGGCATTCAGAATATCCCAAAGGATTCGACAGTGGTTTTCGTGATGAACCATCGTTCGAACATGGACTACGTGCTTGTAACCTATCTCGCGGCGGAGCGTTCGGCACTGGCCTATGCGGTCGGGGAGTGGGCGCGGGTCTGGCCGCTTAGCCGCCTCATCAAGGCAATGGGGGCGTATTTTATCCGGCGGCAATCGCGCAATGCGCTCTACCGTAAGGTGCTTGCGCGCTATGTGCGGCTTGCGACGGATGGCGGTGTGACACAGGCGATGTTCCCGGAAGGGGGCTTGTCGGTTGATGGCGGGCTTCATCCGCCGAAACTCGGGCTTCTGAAGTATATCGTGGACGGGTTCGACCCGGCGATCCGCGACGTCGTGTTTGTGCCGGTGGCGCTCAACTATGACCGCGTGTTGGAGGATCGCATCCTGATTGCTGCACAGGATAAGAAGCGTCGGCGGTTCCGTGCGCGGATCAGTGTCATCGCCGGTTTCTTGCTCAAGCAGCTCTGGCTGCGTCTCCGCGGACGCTATCACAGGTTCGGCTATGCGGCGGTGAGTTTCGGCGAGCCGCTTTCGCTTGCAGCGTTTGCGGCGAGGCAGGACGGCGATGTGGCAGAACCGCTTGCAGAGGCCCTCATGGCGCGCATTTCGGACGTGGTGCCGGCTTTGCCTGTTCCGCTTGTCGCGTCGATCATCGACGGCGCAGAGGCACCTTTGTCCCGTGCCGCCGTCGAGAACGCCTTTGGGGAGCGGATCGCGAAGCTTGCGCCGGAACATGTGCACCTACCTCGGGGAGACGTGGCCTATGCGGCGGAGGTTGGCCTGCGTAGCCTTGAGAAGCGTGGCGCGATCCGTCGCGAAGCCGGGTGCTACAGCGCGAATCCGTCGGAGGGCGCCCTTCTGACCTACTACGCACGCTCAATCGGGCATCTTTTCCCCTGATTTCGCAGTTGCGGCAGGATTTTTCTGCATCGGCTCGGTCATAAAATTACAAAACTATGCCAATTGCGGTTGCAATGTTGCGCGGCCGTCTTTATTTCACTGGACAGGAAGCGCGATTCTGCATCGCGGCAAGAGTTCAAAATCAGGAGACGAAAATGGCTCTCGATACCGAAAACGGTCTGGCCACCTACGACGCCCCGGAAAAAGACCTCTATGAGGTCGGTGAAATGCCGCCGATGGGCTATGTGCCCAAGAAAATGTACGCTTGGGCGATCCGTCGTGACCGTCATGGCGAGCCGGATAAGTCCTTTGAGGTCGAAGTTGTCGACACCTGGGATATCGACAGCCACGAAGTTCTCGTGCTCGTGATGGCGGCTGGTGTGAACTATAACGGCGTTTGGGCCGGTCTCGGCCAGCCGATCTCGCCCTTTGATGTGCATGGTCAGGACTACCACATTGCGGGTTCCGATGCGTCGGGCATCGTCTGGAAAGTCGGTGACAAGGTGAAGAACTGGAAAGTGGGCGACGAGGTCGTGATCCACTGTAACCAGGACGATGGTGACGACGAAGAATGTAACGGTGGCGATCCGATGTTCTCGCCGACCCAGCGGATCTGGGGCTATGAGACCGGCGATGGGTCGTTCTCGCAATTCACCAAGGTGCAGGCTCAGCAGCTCATGCCGCGTCCGAAGCACCTGACTTGGGAAGAGTCTGCCTGCTACACGCTGACGCTTGCGACCGCGTACCGGATGCTTTTCGGTCACCACCCGCATGAGCTCAAGCCCGGCCAGAACGTCCTCGTTTGGGGCGCGTCGGGCGGTCTTGGCTCTTACGCGATCCAGCTTGCCAACACAGCAGGCGCCAACGCGATCGGTGTGATCTCGGACGAGAGCAAGCGTCAGTTCGTAATGGATCAGGGCGCCAAGGGCGTCATCAACCGCAAGGAATTCAACTGCTGGGGTCAGCTCCCGACGGTCAACTCGCCGGAATACAACGAGTGGCTCAAGGAAGCGCGCAAGTTCGGCAAGGCGATCTGGGACATCACCGGCAAAGGCGTCAGCGTCGACATGGTGTTCGAACACCCCGGCGAGGCGACCTTCCCTGTCTCGACCCTCGTGGTCAAGAAAGGCGGTATCGTTGTGATCTGTGCGGGCACCTCCGGGTTCAACTGTACTTTTGACGTGCGCTACATGTGGATGCACCAGAAGCGTCTTCAGGGGTCGCACTTTGCCAACCTGAAACAGGCCGCATCGGCCAACCGTCTGATGTGCGAGCGTCGTCTCGACCCGTGCATGTCGGAAGTGTTCGCGTGGGACGAGATCCCGGCGGCGCATATGAAGATGCTCAAGAACGAACACAAGCCGGGCAACATGTCCGTCCTCGTGCAGGCCCCGAAGACCGGCCTGCGCACGCTCGAGGATGTGCTCGAAGCCGGCAAGTAAGCCGTTTCGTCCCGCGCACCTAGCGGGACAGATGACTTGGATCCCCCGCGAATCACACAGGATTCGCGGGGGATTTACGTTTGCGAAAGAGGTTCGGGTGTATTCAGAGGCTTAAGGATGCGGTCCCTCCCCATTTCGGGGGAGTGGAAATCTGCGAATATTCGACTGAAAGGCGTTCGTGCTATGCTTGTATTAACCTTTCATTAACCCCTGAAAACGAGAGTTAACATGAAATATGACTGGATACTCGACGTTCTCGTGGACCTGAGAACCTTCGCCCAGGCCAACGGTCTGAACGCCCTGGCACAAGAGCTGGAGCAGACCCGGATGGTTGCCTCGGTCGAGATCGCGTCATCGGGTGACATGGCGGGTGGTGCTTGGCCTCATGGGGAAGATCGAAAGACGGGAGACATTGCTCGGAGAGCTCGAACGGGCGCAAGGGCTTGAGCAACTACAATCCGCGATCCTAGACCTTCGGGATCACTTCCGCGTCGATCATATGGTCTATCACTGGGTGAGTTCGGATGGTGAGCAGTTTGGCTGTGGCACGTATTCGGACGCTTGGGTGCAGCGCTATGTCGATCAAGACTATCTGCGCGTCGATCCGGTCATTATCGGCTGTTATCAACGGTTTCACCCGGTCGACTGGAAGCGGCTCGACTGGTCCTCGAAGGCGGCGCGGGCATTTCAGGCAGAGGCGATTTCCCACGGCGTCGGCAATCAAGGCTTCTCTGTTCCGATCCGTGGTCCTGTGGGGCAGTTCGCGCTCTTCACCGTGAGCCACACTTGCGACGATGAGGAATGGGCGCGCTTCACCGAGGCAAACCGGCGTGACCTAATCCTCTTTGCACATGGGTTCAACGAGCGGGCGCTCGAACTGGCGCCGGGGCGCACCCCGGAGCAATCCCGCGCTCTAAGCCCGCGGGAGATTGACGCGATGACCCTTGTGGCGATGGGGTATAGCCGGGCACAGGTCGCGGAAACGCTCTCGATCTCGGAGCATACGCTGCGCGTCTATATTGAATCTGCGCGCTCGAAGCTCGGGGCGCTCAACACCACGCATGCAGTGGCGCGAGCACTGAGCCGCGGGTTGATCGTGGTCTAAGGCGCGCGGCAAGTTAGCCGGGCATTAACCATGGCGTCCTATCTCTGTTCCCTATCGAGAATGGGAAGGGATGGCAGAATGCTCCGGTTTATTTATGGCGATGAAATCGACAGATTCCCCAAGCTGAAACGCAGCATGTTTCTTGACCGTGCGGATCAGTTCAAGACGCGTCTCGGTTGGGATGTGACGGTCGATCCGACGGGGGAAGAACGTGACGCCTATGATGAAATGAACCCTCTCTATGTCCTATGGGAAAAGCCAGACGGGACTCATGGCGGTTCCATGCGGCTTTTGCCGACCACGGGGCCGTGTATGGTCAACGATCATTTCCTTGACCTGACCAACGGGGTTCGGATCACCTCACCTTTCATCTGGGAATGCACGCGGTTCTGTCTGGCGCGTGATTGCGAGCCGAAGACGGCAGCCGCGCTGATGCTTGGCGGCGGCGAGGTCATGGCGGGGTTTGGTGTCGAGCACTACGTGGGTGTTTTCGATGCGCGGATGGTGCGGATCTATCGGATGATCGGCGCGTCGCCAGAGATCATCGGCGCGCAAGGCGAAGGGCGCGACAGGATCAGTGTCGGCCTCTGGGGTTTCTGCGAAGCCGCGCGCCGAACCGTCGCAGAACGTGCCGGGATCGCGCCCGAGACTTCGCGGATGTGGTTTGAACGAGCCTTTGGCGGTGAGTGCCGTCAGACCCTCGCGCAAACAGCCTGAGGGCAGGCAAAGCCGCTGGCGCTTGGACCGGGGCAACGGTAGGGTCAGCGCATGACAAACGCGCTGACCCTTTCGCATGACCAGGCCGAAGCCTATGACACGATCGCCGAGCTTCTGCGCGGGGTGGGCGTTGATCTCGACGACGGGATTTTGACACCGCCACGCGAGAGCAAACAGGCGCTTGCCGCGGTGCTTGGCAAGGCGGGGTCGGGCAAGACACTGCTGCTTGCCGAATTGGTCAAGGCGCTCGAAGCGGCAGGCGTGGATATCGTTTCGGGGGACTATGAAGGCAAGCGGCGCAAGGATCGCCGCACGTTGGCCATTCTTGCGCCGACGAACAAGGCGGCGAGTGTGCTTCGGATGCGCGGCGTCCCTGCAACGACGATCCACCGCATCATCTATACCCCCGTCTACGACCCGGAATACGAACGCATCGCGGAGTGGCTTGTCGGCAATGGCGACAAGCCAGAGATCGAGGGCCTCACCGAAGAGGCGCTCGCGCGGGCGCAGGCCTTTTACCAGTTGCACAAGTCGATCCCTGGCGCGCTTGCCGCGGCGGGACTGCGCGGGTCGGATTTCATCACCGGATGGAAGCGCCGCGATGAACCGCTCGATATCGGGTTCGTCGATGAGGCGTCGATGTTGGATGATCGCCAGTTCGAGGACTTGAAAGAGATTTTTCCGACGCTGCTTCTTTTTGGAGATCCGGCACAGCTTGCCCCGGTGAACCAGTCTGGAAGCATGGTGTTTGACGCGATGCCCGCGCCGTCCAAGCTCGAGCTGAGCCGGGTGCACCGGCAGGATGCCGATAGCCCGATCCTTGACCTTGCGCATGCGCTCGGCGATCCGGCGCTGGGGTTCGAGGAGTTCGAGCGGCTTGTCGAGGAAACGGCCAAGCGCGATGACCGAGTGGTCTGGGGGCAGCGGGTCGAGGTGGACCTCATGGCGCGTTCGCCGGTGCTCGTCTGGCGCAATGCGACGCGCATTCGTCTCATCAATGCGTTCCGGCAGGTGCATGGCGCGCCCGAGGATGCGCTTCTTGAGGGGGAGCCGCTCATATGTGATGGGATTGAGCTGCCACTCAAGCACCGTAAGAAGCGGCTCGACCTCGAGGCGCGGGGTCTCATCAAGGGGGCGCAGGTGATCTATCTCGGGCCCGGACGCAAGCCGGGGTTTTCGCGGCTGCATGTGATCGGGGCGGAAGACCCGCGCGTGTCGGCAGCGTCGATTGTGAAGATCGAGAAACCGGATGAGGAAGAGCCTTTTATCCCCTATGCGGCCCGCATGGGCGCGACGTTCTTGCATGGGGCCGCCGTCACGATCCATAAGGCGCAAGGCTCGCAATGGGAGAACGTGCAGGTCTTTGCACCGGATCTATATGCGGCGGCACGGATGGGCCGGGTCGAAGCAGGGCAGCCACTTTGGAAACGGTTGGCCTATGTGGCGATCACGCGGGCGTCGGAACGGCTTCATTGGGTGGTGCGCAACCGTTTGGCGCGTCCTACGCATCCTCTCGGTACGGATGACCTCGCGGTGGCTCCGGCTCCGCTCACACTGGAAGCAGAAGAAGAAGGCGCGGCATGAAGACGATCCTGATCACGGGCGCGAGCTCTGGCATTGGAAAGGCGACTGCGGAAGCTTTCCTCGAGGCGGGCTGGCGCGTGGGGCTTGTGGCGCGGCGGGCAGAGCCGCTCGAGGCGATGGCCGCGGCGCATAAGGGGGCGATGGCGCTTCCCGGTGATGTGACGGATGTGGCGGCGATGCGGGAGGTGTTCGCGCGCTTCGTGGCGGAGGCCGGGCGGATTGATGCGCTCTTCAACAATGCCGGCATGTTTGGCGCGCCGGGGGCGATTGACGAAATAGAGGTCGAAGATTTTGATGCGGTTGTGAATGTCAATTTGCGCGGCATGTTCATTTGTGCCCGTGAGGCCTTTGCCCGGATGCGGGTGCAGAGCCCGTGCGGCGGACGGATCATCAACAACGGGTCAATCTCGGCGCATGTGCCGCGCGAGGGATCGGTTAGCTACACCACGACCAAACACGCGATCACCGGGTTGACGCGGAGCCTGTCGCTTGATGGGCGGGCGCTCGATATTGCCTGTGGGCAGATCGATATCGGCAATGCCGAGACAGACATGGTCGCCGGGTTGAATGCGCGGTTGATCGAGGCCGGGCAGCCGCCCAATGCCACAATGGACGTGCGAGACGCGGCGCGGTCGGTGCTGCATATGGCAGAGCTTCCGCTCAACGCGAATGTGCAGTTCATGACGGTGATGGCGACGAAGATGCCCTATATCGGGCGCGGGTAGGGCTCGCGCGCTAGCCTTGGCGTAGGATGCGGAAAAGTGTCGAGGCACCCCAACCGGCGGTCACGGCGATGAAGAGTGACAAGAGCCCGTAGAGAAGCGGCTGTTGGCGCGACAAGGTATAGAGCCAACGCTCCAGCCCGACCTTGCGCACACCGATCACGGTTTCGAATTTCGACACGACCTGTCCCTCACGGGTGAGGAAGATACGGGTTTCGTAGTCGCCTTCAGTTAGGTTGGCGGGTAGGTCGATGGAGGTCCGGAACAGGGTCTGCTGGTCAAGGGAGACAGCGTTTTCGCGCAATTGATAATTGCCGTTCTCTGTTCGGATGCGGATCACAGCGCGGGTAAATGCGGCGGAGTCTTGCACGTTATAGGGCGCGCCGACCGAGCGGATGGCGCGCGGAATCGAGACCTTGTGGCGCAGATCTTCGACGTCAGTCAGGGCTTCGCGGAAGGGCGCGCTCGTGGCGACGGCATAGAAACTTGGAGCGGCGTCGATCTCGACGCTCTCGGTGTTGACCCAGATGCCGAACCGTTTTTCCTTGCGGCGCACGGTCAGGGGCTGCAAGGGGCCGGAGACGGCGATCACCACATCCAGCGGCGGATCTTCGATGATCGGGGTCTCGCGCTTGACGGCGCCGAAGATGAGGATTTCGGAACCGTCGAAATTCGCGGTGATCGAGACGTTTTTCTTGCTAAGGCCAAGCACGACCTCTTCGGCCATGAGCGGCGCGGCGAATAAGAGGAAAAGGGCAAGGATCGCGCGCATCTCAGTGGCCTCCGACCGCGCCGATGCTAAAAAGCTCGTCCGGTTGAAGCAGCAGGCCAAGGGCGAGATTGCCGCAGACCACAATGACCATGAGCGACAGCAGAATGCGTAGTTGCTCGGCATTGAGAAGGGTGCCGATACGGGTTCCGAACTGGGCGCCGATGACGCCACCGATCAGCAAGAGCACCGCGAGGGCGATGTCGACCGTGTAGTTTGTCGTGGCGTGCAGGAGCGTCGTGAAGGCGGTCACGAAGATGATCTGGAAAAGCGATGTGCCGATCACGACCTTGGTTGGCATGGACAAAAGGTAGATCATGGCGGGCACCATGATGAAGCCGCCACCGACCCCCATGATTGCGGCCAGGACACCGACGCTCAGGCCGACGAGAAGCGGTGGAATGACAGAGATGTAGAGGCCGGAAACGCGAAAGCGCATCTTAAATGGCAGGCCGTGAATCCAGTTATGGTTGCGTCGCTTGACGGGGGCGTTGCGGCGCGATTTTCGGATCGCGTTGACGCTCTCGATAAACATCAGTGTACCGATGATGCCGAGGAAGACCACATAACAGAGCTTCACCAGTAGATCGACCTGACCCAGTGATTTCAGGTAATTGAAGACCAACACGCCGAGGGCGGCGCCGACAAGGCCGCCAGCGAGCAGGACAAGGCCCATCTTCAGGTCCACGGATCGCCTTTTGAGGTGGGCCAGCACCCCTGAGACCGAAGAGGCGACAATCTGGGTCGCGGAGGTGGCCACGGCGACGGCGGGCGGGATGCCGACAAAGAACAGAAGCGGCGTGATCAGAAATCCACCGCCGACGCCGAACATGCCCGAGAGAATACCGACAATGCCGCCAAGCCCGAGGAGCAGGAAGGCATTAACGGAGACTTCGGCGATCGGTAGGTAGATTTGCATAGCTTCACTTTGCGGGAGGGGCGACGGCAATGCAATATGTGAACAGGGCAAGAGATTGGGGCACCGGAAGAATCTCAGATTTCCGTCACGGCTTAGGCATGTTGCTCCAAGGGCTTGGTCAGGATCAACGCATCAACTGCAGGTCCGTCGGGGCGCGTGTAATAGCCTTTGCGTTGCCCGGCATCGGTAAAGCCCGCTGCCCGGTAGAGCGCGATGGCTGCCGGGTTGTCGGCGGCAACTTCGAGAAAGGCGCTATTGGCGCCGCGCGCGCGGGCGGCGGTTTCGAACTGCGAGAGGCACGCTCGGGCAAGGCCTTGGCGCCGAGCCTTCGGATGGGTCGCAATAGTGAGAAGTTCGGCCTCCCCGGCGATGGCGCGACCCAGAGCGAAGCTCTGTCCTTGGGCGACGAGAAAGCAATGGGGCGAGGCAAGAAGTGCGGCGAATTCCTCGGTACTCCAAGGACGGCTTTGGGTGAAGGCCGCGGCATGGAGGGCGGCGAGGTCGTCGGGTGTCATCAGAGAATGACCGGCGCGGCGTCGCGGGCCGGGGCGGCATCGGCGGGCTTGAGGTAGAGCGGGGCCGGGCGGTCTGGGGTGTCCTGCCAGCGGCCTGCCGCGATGCGGGCGATGGCTTCTGCGGTCGGGTAGGCCGGTACAGCCTCAGCGGCGCCAAGCGCGGCGGCCACGGGGGCGGACGCAGAGCCGATGCAGGTCAGGTCAGGTTCGGCAAGGGAGGCGGGGATGTCAGCGATGGAGACCAGCGACGGCGCGACGGCCTTGGCCATGCGATGTCCTGCGATATAGGCGTGATCGCGGGGCGCGGCGAGGCAGGTGAGCGTGGGGCCGTTCGCGCCATGCGCTAGGGCGTCGAGGCTCGACACCCCGACAGCCGGGATGGCGCGTGCGAGGGCAAGGCCGCGCGCGGCAGAGACCGAAAGGCGGATACCGGTGAAATTGCCGGGGCCGATGCCGACGCCGATGGCCGACAGGTCAGACCATGCCACCCCAGCTTCGGCTAGCACGCCTTCCAGTAGCGGAAAAAGGCGTTCGGCCTGTCCGCGTTTCATCTCTTCATGGGCAGATGCGAGAATGCGGCCGCCACAAAGCAGAGCGGCGGCGCAATGCGCCGCCGATGTGTCAAAGCCGAGGATCAGAGGATCAGACGGCAACCGGGCGCACCTCGGTGACTTCCGGGATGTAATGACGCAGGAGGTTCTCAATACCCATCTTCAACGTCAGGGTCGAAGAGGGGCAGCCCGCGCAGGCGCCCTGCATGTGCAGATAGACAACACCGCGGTCGAAACCGTGGAACGTGATGTCACCACCGTCTTGGGCCACGGCGGGACGTACGCGGGTGTCGAGCAGTTCCTTAATCTGGCCAACAACTTCGGAGTCGGGGCCGTCATGATCGGCATGCCCGGAGGCGGCGGTGGCCGCACCGGCCATGACCGGTTGACCGGATTGGAAATGCTCCATGATAGCGCCGAGGATCGAGGGCTTGATGTGGTCCCACTCGACCGCCTCTTCCTTGGTCACGGTGATGAAATCGGTGCCAAAGAACACGGCAGAAACACCCTTGACCGCGAAAACACGGCTCGCCAGAGGCGACGCCTCGGCACCTTCGGAGGAGGGGAAATCAGCGGTGCCTGCTTCAAGCACGGTCTGCCCCGGAAGGAACTTGAGCGTTGCGGGGTTCGGCGTGGATTCGGTCTGAATAAACATAGCGGATGCACCTTTTCTATCTCGTCTTGAGATATGCGCCTCCGAACCCGGATAGTCAAGGTTTGGAATGATTCTAAACTGGGTGCGACAGGTCAGGTAATCGACTCGAGCCGTTCCTTGGACATATCGCCCGGCACGATGGTGATCGGAACCGGCAGGTTTCCAGAGGTCTTTGTCAATTGGCTGACAAGCGGGCCGGGGCCTTTCTTGTCGACACCAGCGCCAAGCACGAGAACACCAATCTGCGGATCATCTTGTATCTGGCCAAGGATTTCCTTCACCGCTTCGCCTTCGCGGATCACCAACTCGGGGTCCACGCCTTGCCGATCGCGCATCCATTTGGCGAAGACCTCGAAATGGGCGATGATGCGTTCGCGGGCCTCTTCGCGCATGATGTCGCTGACACCGATCCAGTGGTTGAACTCGTCTGGCGGGATGATAGAGAGAATCTGCACGCCTGCATCCGTATTCGCCGCCCGCATGGCGGCAAAACGCATGGCGTTCAGGCATTCGCGGCTATCATCGAGAACGACGAGGAATTTGCGCATCTGATGGTCTCCCTTGGCGCAATCATGGCGCATGGTCGGGGATCAGGCAACGTCTGATGCGAGATCCCCGATGGGCTCATGCCGTGGCGCGCGCCCAGTCCCAATACATCTCACGCACCTGGCGGGTCACGGGGCCAATCTGATATTGGCGGTCGTCGAAGGCCGTTACTGGCGTCACCTTGGAGAAGTTGCCAGAGAGGAAAACCTCGTCAGCATCTTCAAAATCTTCGAAGGTGAGCACGGTTTCATGCACTTTCATGCCCTCGGCGCGCATGTTGGACATGTGGCGCGCGCGGGTGATCCCGGCGAGGAAGGTGCCGTTCTCAATGGGCGTAAAGACTTCACCATCCTTGACCATGAAGACGTTCGCCGTCGCGCTTTCGGCGACATTGCCCATCGCGTCGGCCACGAGCGCGTTGCCAAAACCTTTGGAGCGCGCCTCGACAAGCATTCGGGCGTTGTTGGGATAAAGGCATCCGGCCTTGGCGTTGACCACGGCGCAATCGAGCACCGGGCGGCGGAACCGGGTCCGCGTTAGGGTCGTGGAGGCTTCGGGCGGGGCCATGGGAACGGCCTCTAGGCAGAGGGCAAAGCCGGTCGCCTCTTCGGTCGGGGCGATGGCGGAGACACTCATATCGCCGTCGATGCCCCAATACATAGGACGGATATAGACAGCATCCTCGGGACCGAAGGCGGAAAGGCCTTCGCGGGCGATGTCGAGCATGTCCTCGGTCGAGACCGTCGGCGTCAGCATCAGCGCCTTGGCCGAGCGATTGATGCGCGCGAGATGCGGTTCGAGATCAGGGGACATGCCCTCGAAATATCGTGCGCCGTCGAACACCGTGGTGCCAAGCCATGCGCCATGGTCTGCGGCGCGCATGACGGGCACGTCGCCATCATGCCATGTGCCGTTGAAATAGGTTCTGATTGTGTTGCTGATTGCCATTGATGCTGGTCTCCCTCGCTCGCTCCGGCGGATGCTAGTCGCGGCCTGTCGGGAGGTCCAGAGGCAAAGGGAAGCCCCCGGGCCTGGGGAAGACCGGGGGCGAATGGTTTGGAACTCAAATCACAGAACTCAGAAATTCTCGCGGGGTGCGATTGAGGCAAGGGTAGCGTTTTATTGATTCAAGTTCATGACACCCGGAGGCGGGAACTCATCTATCAAGGGCACATTTTCAACCGGAAGATAGATCCCGCAGTGATTGAAGTAGCAACAATTGGCTCACCTCTCGCGAAATTCCGCGCAAGATTTGAATGTGACACATTTTTAACAGATTTCTAAATTTACATGCCGTAACGTCACATTCAGGAAGAGCTATTTGTTTCGCAAGAAACTTCGTCTCAAGCAGGAGTGGGATACCCACCGAAGGAGGAGCTTATCATGGACGACATGAACGAAGAAACTACAACAGAGGCGGTTGATCGCCGCAAATTCCTTGCCAAACTCGGTTTGGGGGCGACAGCGATCTATGCTGCACCGGCCTTCACGACGCTGAGCATGGCACACGCATCCGGAGGGTCCGGTGGCGGTGACGGCGGCGGTGGCGACGGCGGAGGCGGTTCCGGCGGTGGTGACGGTGGTGGTTCCGGTGGCGGTGACGGTGGTGGCTCCGGCGGTGGCTCCGGCGGTGGTTCCGGGGGCGGAGACGGCGATGGTGGCGCATCGGGTGGTGACGACGGCGGCGCATCTGGCGGTGATGATGGGGCTTCGGGCGGCGAGTCCGACGATGGCGCCTCGGGTGCCGATGACGGCGCTTCCGGTGGCGAGTCCGATGATGGTTCCGATGACGGTGGGTCCACCGCGTCCGGACCAAGCGACGCCGCGCAGGACATGCACTAAGTTGAGAGTGATCTGAGAAAAGAGGATGCCCGGGGCCAGAAATCGCTGGTGCCGGGCATCCGATTATTTGAGACTGTTTCCGATGACGGCGACGCAACGTTTCTATTTCACGGGCACGGACGGCCCGGTTGTTTTTGAAGGTGCCGACGCGGTCGTCTCTCTTCTTCCAGAGATATTCAGTGACTGGCCTTACGCACCTGTTGAAGGCGGAATGGACGTTCCGACGCTCACCGTGTCACAGAGGGACGGGAGATTTTGCTTTTCTTCCGATCACTACGACCTTTCGAAGTCCCATTCGGATCCACTCCATGCTGCCTGCACTTTGTTGGCAGAGTTGGCCTGGTCGCGAATTCGCGCTGAACAGGGGTTGTTGTGCTTTCATGGTGCCGCGATTGAGCGTGAGGGGAGCCTTATGCTGTTCCCCAATCAACGGCGCGCCGGCAAGAGCACACTGACGGCCTGTCTTGCTGCACTGGGCGCGCATGTCTTTACGGATGACTACCTGCCTTTACGCCTCGGCAAGGATGGCGCGATGCGCGGCATTGCAAACGGTGCGGCGCCCCGGTTGCGTCGGCCATTGCCTAAAGAGTTTTCGCAGGGTCTCGTGCGATGGATGGAGCATCATGCGGGGCCGCGAAACCAGCAGTATCTCTACCTTGACCTTCCCGACGGTCAGCTGGCGCCGCATGGTGAGACGCTGCCCATTTCTACGATCATCCTTCTGGATCGCCGGGAGGAGGGAGAGGCGGAGCTTGAGCCAGTCGCCTCCTCCAAGGTCATGCGGCGGCTTATCCGGCAGAATTTTTCTCGCAGCATGAACCCGGCGCGCGTGCTGGCTATGCTCAACGGGCTGGTTGAGACGTCACAGTGCCTTCGTCTGCGATACAGCAACGGCGAAGAGGCGGCGGCCTACCTCAAAGCGTGGTGCGATGCGAACCCCCGGGGGGCGACAGCACGGGTTGATCCGTCGAACCTGCCGCCAGACAGCCATGCAGTTTACACAACGGACAAGGCCGTTGCGGGGGATCACACCTACCAACGTAATCCTTCGGTCTACGAGGCTCAGCTTCAAGAGGATGTCTTTGTCGCCTGCGCCGAGGGACCGGGCATGCATGCGTTCAACGGGGTGACGACCGGGATCTGGACGCTTCTGTTGGAGCCGACAACGCAAGAAGATATCACGCAGACACTTGCCGCCGCCTTCCCAGAGCAGCCACGGGAGGATCTGTCTCAGGCGGTGAGCAAGATCATTCAGGCGATGCTGAAGCACCGCCTGATCATGGCTGTTTGAAGAAGATCAGTGGTCAGCGCCTCAGGCGCCGACCATGCCGACGATCTCGTAGGTCTTTTTGAGGATCGGTGCAGCGATTTCGCGGGCGCGGCTTGCGCCGGAGGCGAGAATGCGGTCGATCTCGTCCTTTTCCTGCATCAGACGGGCCATCTCGGTCGAGATCGGCGCGAGCTTTTCCACGGCGAGTTCAGAGAGGATCGGTTTGAACTCCGAAAACTGCTTGCCGCCCACATCCGCGAGCACCGCATCAACAGTGGTATCCGCGAGCGCGGCGTAGATGTTGACGAGGTTGCGCGCCTCGGGACGCTCTTCAAGCCCCTTGGCCTCGGAGGGTAGGGCATCGGGATCTGTCTTGGCCTTGCGAATCTTCTTAGCAATGGTGTCGGCGTCATCGGTCATATTGATCCGGGAGGCATCCGAGGGATCGGACTTCGACATCTTTTTGGACCCGTCGCGCAGGCTCATGACACGCGTCGCCGCGCCTTCGATGACCGGCTCGGTAATCGGGAAATGCTCGACACCATAGTCATGGTTGAATTTGATCGCGATGTCGCGGGTCAGCTCGAGATGCTGCTTCTGGTCCTCACCGACGGGCACATGGGTCGCGTGATACACAAGAATATCCGCCGCCATCAGCGCCGGATAGGCCAAGAGGCCGAGAGAGGCGTTCTGCTGGTTCTTGCCCGCCTTGTCCTTCCACTGGGTCATGCGCTGCATCCAGCCCATCCGCGCGACACAGTTGAAGATCCATGCGAGTTGGGCATGTTCAGCAACCTGACTCTGGTTGAAGAGGATCGATTTTGTCGGATCGAGGCCCGCGGCGATGAACCCGGCGCAGAGTTCGCGCGTGGCATGGCGGAGGTCATCAGGGTCTTGCCAGACGGTAATCGCATGCATGTCGACCATGCAGTAGAGGGTTTCCGTATCATCGCTCTGCATATCTACGAAGCGCTTGAGCGCACCGAGATAGTTGCCGAGGTGCAGGTTGCCCGAGGGTTGGATGCCCGAGAAGACCCGCGGGGTGAATTGAGAGGACGTTTGGACCGCCTCGTTCATGAGGAATACTCCGTCTGGATTTATGGGTGTCGTTGCCTTACCGATGGGGCAAAAGCCCGTCAAGGAGAGCAGGTATGTCCCAGCCCGAGCATTCGCACCCGATCAATCCGCTGCCGCCTGTCGTGGTCGCGCTTTTCCTGCTGATCGCGGGGATCGAGATCGTCTTCACGCTTGGCGCGCAAGGAGTTGTCGGTGGGCCGGCGGCGATCGGCTGGCGCGTCTCGGCGCTACAGAGATATGCGTTTGCAGATGAGATTTTTAGCTGGATGCTGGTCAACAATATCTGGCCGGTAGAGCATGTGATCCGCACGGTGACCTATCTATTCGTGCATGGCAGCTTTACCCATGCGGCATTTGCCAGCGTGATGCTTCTCGCTCTTGGCAAGATGGTGGGCGAGGTGTTTTCGGGGGTCGCGACACTCGCGATTTTTGTTCTGTCGGGGATCGTTGGTGCACTTGGCTACGCGCTTATCCTCGAGGCGTCGCAGCCGCTCTTTGGGGCATTCCCCGGCGTGTATGGGTTGATCGGAGCGTTTACCTTCCTGCTCTGGACGCGGCTTGGCCAGTTGGGCGCCAATCAGGCGCGGGCTTTCACGATGATCGGTTTTCTTTTGGGGATTCAGCTTCTCTTTGGTTTGCTCTTCGGCGGCAACAAGGACTGGGTTGCGGATGTGTGTGGTTTCGCAGCGGGATTCCTGATGTCTTTTGTCCTCGCGCCTGGCGGCTGGCAGCATCTTGTGGAGAAGTTGCGCAAGCGCGACTGACGCGAGCGTCAGCCGCGTTTCGCCGCGCGGCGAAAATCGGAGAGGCGGAAGGCGCCAATAATGTGCCCCGAGACGAAGTAGACGACCGAGCCGAGAAGGATCAGGATCGCGAGCGCAAGATAGCGCCAGCCATCGGTGCCAAGCGCCGGGCCAAGGACGATGGTTAGGCCCCAAAGCGCGCCCCCCATGATTGCAGAGGCGAGGCAAATGCGCGGCAGGCGGCGGCGCAGGCGCTCATCGAACTTGGCGACGTAGCCCATCGGACGGGTGCCTTTGTAGAGCAGCGCGACCATGACCCAGCCTGCAAGCGTTGTCGCGATGGCGGGGGCAATCCAGCCAATGAACGGCGCGAGGCCGATGGCGACGACAGCGTTCACCACCATCGCCCAGAGCGCGTAGCGGAACGGCGTCTTGGTATCTTCACGGGCGAAGAACAGCGGTTGCAGGATCTTTTGGATCACGAAGGAAGGCAGGCCGAGGCCGTAGACCGCAACGGCAAGCGCGATAGCGGCGCTATCGTCGGCGGTTGTCGCGCCGCGCTCGAAGAGCACCGAAACAAGCGGCAGTGGGATCACCATAAGCGCCACGGCGCAGGGGATCGTTAAGGCCAGCGAGATTTCGGCCGCGCGGGATAGGGCGGTGCGCGATCCGGCCTCGTCGTCAGCTTTGAGGCGGCGGGACAGGTCGGGCAGGAGCACGATGCCGATGGCGATGCCGACAACGCCGAGCGGCAGTTGATAGAGACGGTCGGCGGCGAAGAGCCAACCCACGGCACGGTCGAAATAGGAAGCGACCTGCTGACCGACAAGGAGGTTGATCTGCACGACACCGCCCGCGAGCGCGGCGGGGATGGCGATGGTCACGAGGCGTTTCAACTCGGGCGTCCAGCGCGGCCGTTGCAGGGACAGCGGGAAACCGGCGCGCGCGGCGGCGACCCAGACAAGGGCAAGCTGCGCGATACCGGCGACCGGGATCATCCAGATCAGAGCGCGCGCCACATCGAGGCCAAGCCATGCGGCACCAGAGATGCCCGCCACCAAAAGGATATTCAGCAACACAGGCGCGGCGGCGGCAGCGGCGAAGCGCCCTGTCGCGTTCAGCACACCCGACAAAAGCGCGGCAAGTGAGATGAATAGGATATAGGGAAAGGCGATGCGCCCGAATTCCACCGAGAGCGCGAACTGCTCTTGACCAGCAAAGCCGGAGGCAAGGCCGAGGATAAGCCAAGGCATGACCAACTGAGCCAGGAGCGTGAGGACGATCAACACCGTGGCAAGTCCGGCAAAGGCTTCGCGGGCGAACCCAAGTGGGTCTTCTTCGCCCTCCAGCTTCTTTGAGAACATCGGCACAAAGGCCATGTTGAACGCGCCTTCGGCAAAGAAACGACGGAACATATTGGGCAGGCGGAACGCCACGACATAGGCCTCGTAGAGAGGGCCAGTGCCGAGGAAAGCGAGGATCAGGATATCACGCACGAAGCCGAGGATGCGGCTTGCCATCGTCCAGCCCCCCACGGTCAGGAAGCCGCGCATCAGGCGGATCGGCTTCACGAAATAGCCCTTTCGACGCCGCGCTCGATTGCTTCACGCAGTTTCTTTTCAAGCGCTTGCTGCTTCGACGCGGAATGGAATTTCAGGCCGAACATGTCTTTGACGTAGAAGCTATCAACCACCTGTTCACCGTAGGTCGCGATAACGGCGGAGGCGATATAGACGTTGTTATTGGCAAGGGTGCGCGTCAGATCGAAGAGAAGGCCGGGGCGGTCGCGGGTGTCGACCTCGATAATCGTGTAGATTTCCGAGCCTTCGTTGTCGAAGGTGATCGTCGTCGGCACCTTGAAGGCGCGTTCGCGTTTCTTGATGACGTCGCGCGATTTGATCGCTTCAGTGGCGATCACTTCGCCCTTGAGGGTCTTGTCGATCATCTGTTGCAGGCGTTTGAGGCGGCTGGCTTCATAGGGCGAGCCGTCGGCATCCTGAATCCAGAAGGCAGCGGTCGCGTAGCCGTCCTTAGAGGTGAAGGTGCGGGCGTCGACGATGTTTGCCCCGACCAGTGCCAAGGCGCCGCACATGCGGCTAAAGATGCCGGGGTGATCGGACATGGCAAAACAGACGCGGGTCGCATCGCGATCCTCGTCTGGGTGCAGGTCGATACGTACCTCGTCGTCGTCGATATCGCGTAGCAGCTCGGCAAAGACCTTGTGGGCAGTGATGTGCAGGCCCTGCCAATACGGATCGTAGTGGCGGGTGGTTTCGCGCTTGATGTCCTTGCCGGACCACCCCTTGAGTTCCGCGCGAAGCTTTTTCTTGGCTTCGGCTCCGCGGTTCTCGCGGTTGATGGCCTCCATGCCGTCTTCGAGGACAACGCGTGTCTGACGGTAGAGTGCGCGCAGGAGCGCGGCTTTCCAGTTGTTCCAGACATCGGGGCCAACACCGCGAATATCGCACACGGTCAGCACCGTTAGGAGGTTGAGTCGGTCCACCGAGCGCACGGCCTTGGCAAAGTCGCGCACGGTGCGCGGGTCCGCGATATCTCGTTTCTGAGCCGTGTCGGACATCAACAAGTGATAGCGCACCAGCCATTCGACGGTTTCAGATTCGCCTTTGCGCAAGCCAAGCGCAGGTGCGACGCGGCGGGCGATCTGCGCGCCGAGAATAGAATGGTCGGTCTCTTGCCCTTTGCCGATGTCGTGCAACAGCATCGCGACCATGAGGACGCGCCGGTTGATCCCGGTCTTGATGATCTCCGAGGAGAGCGGCAGTTCGACCTGAAGCTCTTCCCGTTCGATCTGGGCGTAGTTTGAAATCACCTGAATCGTGTGTTCGTCGACGGTGTACGAATGGTACATGTTGAACTGCATCATCGCGACGACCGGGGCGAATTCGGGGATGAAAGCGGCGAGCACACCAAGTTCGTTCATCCGGCGGAGCGCGCGTTCGGGATTGCCGTGTTTGAGGAGCAATCCGAGAAAGATCTTCTGGGCGTCCTTGTTGGCGCGAAATTCGTCGTCGATCAGGTCTAGATTTGCCGTCACAAGCCGCATGGCGTCTGGGTGGATCAAGAGGCCCGTGCGCAACCCTTCCTCGAACAAGCGCAGGATATTGAGCTTGTCAGCAAGGAAGTCCTTTTCGTCGGTGATCGCCAGACGATTGTTGATGACCTCATAGCCCGGTTTGATCCTTGGGCGGCGACGGAAGAGGCGCTCCATCAGGGGAGCCGCCTTGGCGTGGTCAGCTTCCAGCTTGGTCAATAGGATGCGCGTCAGATCTCCCACCGAGGTCGCGTGACGGAAATAGTCCTGCATAAAGTGTTCGACGGCACGCCGACCACCTTTGTCGAGATACCTCATGCGTTCAGCGACCTGCACTTGCAGATCGAAGGTCAGTTGTTCGACAGGGCGACCTGCGAGGATATGCATATGGCCGCGCACGGCCCAGAGGAAATTCTCGGCCTCGGCGAAACGCTCATACTCGTCCTTGTGGAACAGCCCCTTGTCTAGAAGGTCTCGGGCCTGTTGGACGTGGTAGACGTATTTGGCGATCCAAAATAGCGATTGCAGATCGCGAAGGCCGCCTTTGCCCTCTTTGACATTGGGCTCGACCATGTAGCGTTCGCCCTGCTTCTTGTGACGCTCGTCGCGTTCATGCAGCTTTGCTTCGATGAACTCGCGTTCTGAGCCTTTGAACAGGTCTTTTTCGAGACGCGCATTCAGTTCGTCTGCAAGTGGGGCATAGCCACGCAGGAAACGGTTCTCAAGCAGGGCGGTGCGAATGGTGAAGTCCTCGCCGCCAAGCCGCAGACAGTCTTTGACCGTGCGTGAGGCGTGGCCAACCTTCAGCCGTAAATCCCACAGGATGTAGAGCATGGTTTCGATCACGCTCTCGGCCCAGGGGGTGATCTTGTAGGGTGTCAGGAACAGCAGATCGACATCGGATTGCGGTGCCATCTCGCCGCGCCCATAGCCGCCCACTGCAAAGAGGGCGATCCGTTCGGCTTCTGTTGGGGTCTGAAGCGGATGCAAGTAGGTCGTGGCGACATGGTGCGCCGTCCCAACAAGGCAATCGGTGACCCATGTATAGGCGCTTTTCATAGCGCGCGCGTCACGGGGGCGGTCAAGGAAACCTGCCTCGATCTCGACATTGGCCGCTTTGCGCGCAGCAAGCAAGAGCTTCACAACGGCATTGCGAAAGGCCCTGTCGTCGGCGTGTGCTTCCCGAGCGCCGGAAACGGCGTCGAGAAGGGCCTTGCGATCAAGGATGTCATCTGCGGGGCGGACGAGATCGGTTGAGGGGGCGGGAAGCGGGAGGTCGTCCGGTTTAGAAACCGAAGCCGCCGAAACTTTTTGGCGCAGGGTCAAGGGTCACCACTTGTTTGTCGCGGATCGTGACAACCGCCAGGCCGCGTTCGTTCGTTCCATCGGACCGCAGGCGGAAGATACCGTTCACCCCTTGGAATCCGGCACCCTGGGTTAGGGCGCTTGTGGTCAATGCGGTGCTTTTGCCGGCTTTGACCAGTGCGCCGATCGCCGCAATGCCGTCATAAGCCAGACCGCTCAGGTTATGCGGCAGGCCGCCATAGGCTTGGGCATAGCGATCGGTATAGGCGCGGCTCAGTGCTTCGTCGGGGCGTGCGAACCACGATCCCTGTACGCCAGGCAGCGCAACGGTTTGCGACGGCAAATCCCAGCGAGTCAGTCCGATATACTGCACCGTCTGGGGGTCGATTCCGGCTTCGGGAAGCATTTGCGAGAAGAGCGGCAGTGCGCCGGAGGTCGAGGCCGTCAGGAAGATGGTGTCCGGCGCGTTCTGCTCGACCGCAGCCTTGATCTCGGCCACGGCGGCGATCACGCCATCCTGAGAGTATTTATAAGCGACAGTGCCGGCGCTCGACGCAGAAGAGGCGTTGATCGCGCCCATGATCGCATTGCGCCCGACCTGTCCGGGGACAGTATCGGCGTGAACGATCAGGATGTTGCGTTTCCCTTGGCTCGTCGCATAGTTCACCAACCGGTTCGCGGTGTTCTCAAATGTCGACCCGAGGACAAAGACATTGCCGCCCGCGATCTCGGTGTTGTTGGAGAAGGTCAGAACGTTGACGCCATTCCCCGCAACGGCCTTGCCTGCAGCATTCGCGGCAGCCCCGTAGAGCGGGCCAACGATGATCTTCGCCCCTTCCGCGACAGCCTTTTGCGCGGCGGCGGCGGCAGTCGCAGGTTTGCCTGCTGTAGAATAGACGCGCAGGTCAATCTTGACCCCGTCGAGATCGGAAATTGCAAGGCGTGCCGCGTTCTCAAGGCTTTGCGCAATCAAGGCATCGCCGGAATCTCCGGACCCTGAGGGCACGAGAAGCGCGACCGGCACGGGGTTCGACGTCGAGATAACCGGTCCCGTTGAAGGAACACAGGCGGTCAGACCCACGAGAGCCAGCGTGGCAGCGGCCCCTTTCAGAAACCGGCGGGCAAGGCTAGAACGGAACAACATGGAATGATAACTCCCTTGGCGGGTCGGTTTGCGGCGTCAGGCTGGCGTATAACGCGCTGGCCCGGTTTGGGCAAATCATAGAGAACACAGAAGATGGGTCCAGCTTTGAATCACGAAATTCGCAGATTGGAGCCCGGGCTCTACTTCGTTGCCACGCCCATCGGGACGGCGCGAGACATCACCTTGCGGGCGCTCGATATTCTTGCCTCCGCTGATGTCATCGCTGCGGAAGACACGCGATCAATGCGTCGGCTTCTTGAGATTCACGGGGTGCGGCTCGGCGATCGTCCGCTGATCTCTTACCATGACCATTCCGGCGCAAAAGGGCGGGCAAAACTGCTCAAGCTTCTCGAAGAGGGGAACTCTGTAGCTTATGGATCCGAGGCTGGGACTCCGCTGATTGCCGATCCGGGCTACCATCTGGCGCGTGAAGCGATGGACGCGGGGCACAACGTCACCTCGGCCCCCGGACCTTCGGCGATCATCACTGCCTTGACGCTTGCGGGTTTGCCAACGGACGCGTTCTTTTTCGCGGGGTTTCTCCCGAATGCCAAAGGCGCGCGGCAGAGCGCGCTTGAGGCCGTGAAGGCGGTGCCGGGTACGCTCGTGTTCTACGAATCGCCGAAACGCGTCGGCGCGATGCTTCGGGATGCGGCGAAGGTTCTTGGCGGAGAACGTGTGGCGGTGGTCTGTCGCGAGTTGACCAAGAAGTTCGAGGAAGTGCGGCGTGGCACGTTGCAGAGCCTTGCAGAGGATATCGGCACCGACGCTTTGCGCGGTGAAATCGTGGTTCTCATTGATCGGCAGGGCACGGAAGAACACGGCGAGGCCGATCTCGAGGCCGCGGTGCGTCAAGCGTTGGAGAGCATGTCCGTTCGGGATGCGGCGGAAAGCGTGGCGAAGGCCTATAACGTGCATAAACGAAAGATTTACCAGTTGGCGCTCAAGCTTTCGTCTGAAGAATGACGAAAGGAGGCCGCCCATGACGGAGGCCGAAGAGAGAACCATGCGCAAAGCTGAGCGTGGACGGCGCGCATGGCATGCGGGTGCGGCGGCCGAAGAGAGCGTGGAGCGCCTCTATCTGCGCCAGGGTCTGACCGTTGCGGCACGTCGTTGGCGCAAAGGGGGTGGCGAGATTGACCTGATCCTGCGCGATGGGGATGGAGTTGTCTTTGTTGAAGTAAAGCAAGCCCCTGATTTCGAACGCGCGGCAGCCCGTGTCACAGAGCGGCAGATCGCGCGCATTCATGCAGGGGCTGCGCACTTTCTCGCAGGTGAGCCAAAGGGCGAATTGACGCCCTGCCGTTTTGATGTCGCATTGGTCAATGCGACAGGGGAAACCCGAATTCTCGAGAGCGCGTTCTGACAAGGCATTGCAAGGGCGGAGGGCATGCGCCATTTAAGGAGCAAGCAGCGCAGAGGAACGCCCATGAAAATCGCCTTTCAGATGGACCCGATCACGTCTGTCGACATCAACGCCGACAGCTCTTTCCGCCTTGCCGAAGAAGCGCAAGCGCGGGGGCACGAGCTGTTCTTTTATTCCCCGGACATGCTCGCCTATGAAGAGGGCGAGATCACCGCTCGCGGCCAAAGCATGGTGGTGCGGCGCGAGGTGGGCAATCACGTTGACCTCGGTCCCGAGACCCACGTAAACCTCGCCGACTTCGACGTTATCTGGCTCCGTCAGGATCCGCCGTTCGATATGCACTATATCACGTCGACGCATCTTCTTGATCGTCTCAAAGACAAGGTGCTTGTGGTGAATGATCCTTTCTGGGTTCGAAACTATCCCGAGAAACTCCTCGTGCTGGATTTTCCAGACCTCACCCCACCAACGACGATTGCCCGCGACCTCGACACGATCAAGGCCTTCAAAGAGCGCCATGGCGATGTGATCCTGAAGCCGCTTTACGGCAATGGTGGCGCGGGTGTTTTCCGGCTCGATGCCAATGACCGCAACCTGACCTCGCTGCACGAGTTGTTCACCGGCTTCAGTCGCGAGCCACTTATTGTGCAGAAATTCCTGCCGGATGTGAGCAATGGCGACAAGCGCGTGATCCTTGTTGATGGCGAACCGGTCGGCGCAATCAACCGTGTACCCGCCGCAGGAGAGACGCGCTCGAACATGCATGTGGGCGGGCGCCCCGAGAAAATCGGCCTCACCGAACGCGACATGGAGATTTGCGCCGCGATAGGCCCGCTTCTGCGCGAAAAGGGGCAAGTCTTCGTCGGGATCGACGTGATCGGCGACTACCTCACCGAGATCAACGTCACCTCGCCCACGGGCATCCAAGAGCTTGAGCGCTTCGATGGGGTGAATATTGCCGAAAAGATCTGGGAGGCAATCGAGGCGCGCATCGGATGAGCCTCCGCCTCGCTCTCCTAAATGCGCAAATGCGGTTCTTCGAGAAACCGCTTTTGGCACGAGCGCCGGATCCGACATCGCTTCGGCGGGCCTTGGATTGGAAGGCGCGGGTCTGGCTGCATGGGCCACGCGGGGCGACCTGGCGCAATGAAGCGGCGCAGGGGCTTGATCTACACTGGGTGACCGGGCCAGGAGCGGCGGACGATCACGCAATCCTCTACTTCCATGGCGGGGCCTATGTTTTTGGCTCGCCGCACACCCATGGCGCACTGGTCGCCCACTTGTCGCGCTATTCGGGCGTTACGGCCTGTATGCCGAGCTATCGCCTCGCCCCGGAAAATCCTTTTCCCGCCGCGATCGACGATGCGCGCCTTGCCTATGATCTGTTGCGCGATTCTGGCTATCGATCCGATCAGATCGTCATTGGTGGAGATAGTGCCGGGGGTGGATTGGCGCTCGCTTTGTTGGGGCAACTCATCGCCGAAGGTGAAGACTTGCCAGTCGGGGTGTTCGCCTTGTCGCCGCTGACCGATCTCAGCTTTACCGCGCCGAGCATTCGCGAGAACGCGGGGTGCGATGTGCTCTTGCCTGCGGAACGGGCGTTTGTCTGTGCCGAATACTATCTCGCTGGGCAAGATCCACGAGACCCGCGCGCCTCACCGCTCTTCGCCGATATGCAGGGTGCGCCACCAATCTACCTGACAGTCTCACAACGCGAAATCCTGCGCGATGATACGCTGCGCATGGTCGAGCGGCTCAACGAAGACGGGGCACATGTTACGCTTGAGGTGCATGCAGAGGCTCCCCATGCTTGGCCGCTCTTCCAAGGATTGATCCCGGAGGCGCGGGAGACGGTCGAACGCGTGGCTGAGTGGATCAATTCTCTTTGGCAGACAGAAGCCGGAAGCTGACGGCTTCGGCGATATGTGGACGCTTGATTTGGTCCGCGTCATCAAGATCGGCGATAGTGCGCGCGACTCGTAAGATACGATGATAGCCGCGTGCCGAAAGCCCCATCTTCTCTGCGACGCTGTTGAGAAAGGCGCGCCCGTCGCTATCCGGTGCGGTGATTTCCTCTAGTAGGGCGCCGTGAATATCGGCATTGGCGCGGGTGCCGGGGATGTCTTCATAGCGTGCCGCCTGCGTCTCGCGGGCGGCGGCGACCCGGGCGGCGATGCTCGCGGACGTTTCACCGCTGGCGGGGAGATCGAGGTCCTGAAAGCTGACCGGGGGCACTTCGAGGCGGAGATCGAAGCGGTCCATCAGGGGGCCGGAAATGCGCCCGAGGTAGTCCTCGCCGCACACCGGCGCGCGCGAACAGGCCTTGTTGGGGTCGAACATCTCGCCACAGCGGCAGGGATTGGCTGCTGCGACCAGCATGAACCGACACGGGTAGGAGACATGAGCATTGGCGCGGGCGACCATGACGGAGCCGGTCTCGATGGGTTGGCGCAAGGTCTCGAGGACCGAGCGGGAGTATTCCGGGAACTCATCCATGAACAAGACGCCGTTATGCGCGAGGCTGATCTCGCCGGGGCTTGCGCGGCGACCACCGCCGACGATCGCCGCCATCGACGCGGTGTGATGTGGCTCCCGGAAGGGCCGCTGGCGCGAGATGCCGCCCGCGTCGAGAAGCCCGGCAATGGAATGGATCATCGAGGTTTCAAGCGCCTCTGCCGGGGTCAGGGGGGGGAGGATCGTGGGCAAGCGTGCGGCGAGCATGGATTTCCCAGAACCGGGACTGCCGACCATGAAGAAATGATGCCGCCCGGCGGCGGCGATCTCGAGCGCGCGCTTGGCGCGTTCCTGCCCCTTCACGTCGCGCATGTCGATTGAGAGCGGGTCGGTCGATACCTCGCCTGGCTCAGATGGGGGGAGGGGTGATTGACCTGTGTAGTGGCGCACCACGTCTGCGAGGGAACGCGCGGCGATGACCTGTGCCGCTCCGACCCATGCGGCTTCTGGACCGGAGGGTTCTGGACAGAGCAAGCTGCGCCCTGTTTCGGCAGCGGACATCGCGGCAGGGAGTGCCCCGGTCACTGGAACAAGTGAACCGTCGAGCGACAATTCCCCAAGCGCGACACAGCTCTCGGCGGCATCCTCGGGGATGATGTTGAGCGCGGCGAGGAGGGCCACAGCAACGGGGAGGTCGAAATGGCTTCCTTCCTTGGGCAGATCGGCGGGGGAGAGGTTGATCGTGATCCTTTTTGAGGGCAGTGCGATGGCCATAGCGTTGAGCGCCGCGCGCACGCGGTCACGTGCCTCTGAGACGGCCTTGTCGGGCAAACCAACGATGGAGAAAGCCGGCAACCCGTTGGAGACGGCGCATTGCACCTCGACGGGGTGCGCATCGACCCCTTCGAAGGCAACGGTATAGGCGCGAGCCACCATGTTTCACTCCCCGTTCACACGCTTAATGAGTGTTAACGGGACATGGTTAGCGAATGGTAAATGCCACCTAGAGCGTGGCGGCGAGCCGGGTACCCTGATTGATCGCACGCTTGGCGTCCAGCTCGGCCGCGACATCCGCGCCACCGATGACATGCGCGGTCACGCCTTTTTCCTCGAGCGCGTCGGCGAGGGAACGTTCGGAAAGTTGCCCGGCGCAGATCACCACGGTATCGACATCCAAGACACGTGGGTTCTCACGGGCCTCGCCGAAGGAAATATGCAGGCCCGCGTCGTCGATCTTCTCGTAGTTAACGCCGCCGATCATCTCGACATTCTTCATCTTGAGCGCGGCGCGATGGATCCAGCCCGTCGTCTTGCCAAGCCCTTTGCCAAGGGCCTTTGCTTTGCGCTGCATGAGATAGACTTGACGCGCGGGCGCGTGCGGTTGCGGACCTGCGGGGGCGAGACCGCCGCGGACCTCTTCCGGGTCACCAACGCCCCATTCGACCATCCACTCAGGAAGGTTCTCGGTCAGGCTCTCGCCTTCGTGGACAAGGAACTCCGATACGTCGAACCCGATGCCGCCTGCGCCGATGACGGCGACTTTCTTCCCGACAGGTTTCTTGTCGTGCAGCACATCGACATAGGAGAGCACGTTGGCGCGATCCTGCCCGGGAATGCCGGGGTCGCGCGGGATGATCCCGGTTGCGATCACGACCTCGTCGAAATTCATCAGTGTTTCAGATGTCGCTTCCTCGCCTAGGCGCAGGGTCACGCCAGACTCGGCCACCATGGTTTCATACCAATCAACCAGCCCCCAGAACTCTTCCTTGCCGGGGATTTGTTTTGCGATGTTGAGCTGGCCGCCGATGGTGTTTGCCTTATCGAACAGCGTCACGTCATGGCCGCGCTGGGCGGCGGTGATGGCGGCGGAGAGTCCTGCGGGGCCGGCGCCGACCACGGCGATGGTCTTGGGGTGATCCGTCTTTGTGATTTCGAGGTCGGTCTCGTGACAGGCGCGCGGATTGACAAGACAAGTCGTTAGCTTGCCCGAGAAAGTATGATCAAGGCAGGCCTGATTGCAGCCGATACAGGGCGCGATTTGATCGGCTTTGCCGGATGCGGCCTTGGCGACGAAATCGGCATCTGCAAGGAACGGGCGTGCCATCGACACCATATCGGCGCAACCTTCGGCCAGAACCTCCTCGGCCACGTCCGGCATGTTGATCCGGTTCGAGGTGATGACCGGGATCGAGACCTTGCCCATAAGTTTTTTCGTGACCCATGCAAAGGCGCGGCGGGGGACGGAGGTGGCGATGGTGGGGATGCGCGCCTCGTGCCAGCCGATGCCGGTATTGAGGATCGTTGCGCCGGCCTCCTCGATGGCCTTGGCGAGTTGCACGACTTCTGCGTGGGTCGATCCATTGGGTATGAGGTCGATCATCGACAAGCGATAAATGATGATGAAGTCCTCGCCCACTGCTTCGCGACAACGGCGCACGACTTCGACCGGAAGGCGCATGCGGTTCTCATAGGAGCCGCCCCAACGATCGGTGCGCTTGTTGACGTGGGTGACGAGGAACTGGTTCAGGAAGTACCCCTCAGAGCCCATGATCTCGACCCCGTCATATCCGGCTTCGCGGGCGCGGGTCGTGGCGGTGACGAAATCCGCGATCTGTTTTTCGATCCCGTCTTCGTCGAGTTCCTTTGGCGGGAAAGGGGAGATCGGCGATTTCACGGCGGAGGAGGACACACATTCGGGGCTATAGGCATAGCGGCCCGCGTGGAGAATCTGCATTGCGATCTTGCCGCCCGCGGCGTGGACGCGATCCGTCACAATCTTGTGGTTGGCGATGTCCTCGTCGGAGAAAAGGCCCGCCGCGCCGGGAAAGACGCCGCCTTCGCGGTTGGGTGCCATGCCGCCGGTGACGATCAGGCCGACCTGGCCGCGCGCGCGCTCGGCGTAGAACTCGGCGACGCGGTTCCAGCCCTTGGTTTCTTCGAGCCCGGTATGCATCGAGCCCATGAGCACGCGGTTCTTGAGCGTGGTAAAGCCAAGATCAAGCGGTGCCAACAGATGCGGATACTCTGTCATGGGTGCCTCCCTGAATATGTTGCCTCGCAGGAGACCCGAAGCCCCGTGGCTTGTCACCCCAAAACGCCGCGTCAGCCCGTCGTGTCGTTGCGGCAGGACGCTTTTGGGTTTGTAGGCACCGGGCGTCCTTGGCAGTATGAAATCGGTTCAGACAGGAGCATTTCATGGCCCACTACGGTGTGTTTTCTCTCGCAGGGCGCAAGGCGCTTGTGACCGGTTCGAATAGCGGGCTTGGTTTTGCTGCGGCGCGTCTCTTGGCCGAGGCGGGTGCGATGGTCTGGATCAACGGGCGCGACAGAGGCACGACGGCGCGCGCGGCTCAGGAGATCGTAGAAGCGGGAGGTAAGGCCAAAGCACTGCCTTTTGATGTATCGGACGCGGCGGCGGTTGCAGCCGCTTTTGCCGAGATCGCTGAGGAGGGCGGTCTTGATATCCTCGTCAACAACGTCGGGATGCGGGACCGTCGGGCCCTTCAGGAGTTCAGCCTGGAAGACGTTCATCGGTTGCTCGATGTGGACCTCGTGTCGCCCTTCATGATCTGTCAGAAGGCCGCGGCGATGATGGGGCCGGGCGGGCGGATCGTGAATATTTCCTCCATTGCGGGGATCATCGCGCAGGCTGGCGATGCTGCCTATACGACCGCAAAGGCGGGGATCAACGGTTTGACCCGCGCGCTTGCGGCTGAGCTTGGTCCGCAGGGTATCAACGTCAATGCAATCGCACCGGGGTTCTTTCTGACAGAACCGAACCGGGAGGCCGCGAAGAATCCCGCCATTCAGGCGCGGCTTGAGGCGGCCACATCGCTTGGGAGATGGGGCGATCCGGAAGAGCTTGCCCCGGCGATCCTTTTCTTGGCGTCACCGGCCGCAAGCTATGTCACAGGGCAGGTCTTGGCCGTGGATGGCGGATATACCGCGCATTACTGATCTGGGTTTACATCGTCTCGACGCAGTGGCGGCGAAAGGCGCGTTTGAGCATGTCGAGTTCTGCGCGCAGGAGCGTCATCTCGGCGCGAATGTCACCCGCCAGAGCTTCGCCAGCGATCAGTGTGATGTTGTCTAGCAGATCACCTGTTTGCTTGTCGTGAACTAGGATGGTCTGCACCCCGTCGGCGATTGCCTCGGTCGGGATCGGAATGCGCAGCACCCAACGACCGTGAGCGACGTCTTCCTTGAGTTCGACCCCGGTCACAGTTTCGTTGAGGTGCGTTGCACGGATCTCTGGCGCCGGGCCAGAGTCGGCATCGCGCGTCAATGCCCCTTCCCAGACACCTTGAGACAGGCGGGTTTTGGTCAGCGTCCAGTCACTCATGGTCGGCTCTCCTGAAAGGGTCAGAGTTCGGCGCGGGGCCGTCGGGAGAAGGTCAGATCGCGCAAGATCACCTCGTTCATCTCCGGTCCTTCGAAGATCAGGTCAAGCCAGGCGCGTTCGACCCGTTTTTCGTTCAGTTTGGAGTAGGCGAGATCGAACTCGACCGAGATTTCCTCGGCGTCGAGAGGTAGTTCGCGCACGATCTGTTCTGTGTTCGGGCCGTGCTTGATGTTGAGGCGGGCGAATATCTCGAGCGGTTTTTCCATCTCGACATTGGTGTCGAGGCGGATGAGGTGGTTGCGCGTTAGGCCCTGCACGGCTTCTGGCGGCAGGTCGATGGCCAGCGAAAGGAAAGAACCGTCGAAACGGAACACGTCCATGCGCAGCCCGAAAGGCGCAAGATCGGCTTCGCGGTGATTACGAAGCTGGCGCAGGGTCAGTTCGGAAAGCCGACAATCGTGGAATAGCGTAACTTCGTCGCCGAGCATCTCGCGGTTGCCGACGGAGGAGCGCCCCTTGATCGGTAGCGGCTCGCGCCAAGCCTCGGGCCGCCAGGACCATTCGGTGCCATGCGGTACTGGAAAGGCGTTCGAGCCGATCATCGGCAGGGCGAGTCGGCTCTCTGAGATCGCAATCAGGGTGTCGAGGTAGTGGCGCAAGGTCCGGGCGCGGGCGCGTTGCTTGCGCAGGGTGCTGAGATCGGTCTTGGCGGCCAACCGTGCGCTCCGCGCCCAATAGCGCGACACGGCGCGTTGATAAATGCTTTGCAGGACCCCAACACCGTTCTTACTCATCTCTCAACTGCTCCGACCGTCCCATTTTTGTTTCACCCTGAGAAACAATGCTGCTGCGGTATTGTTCATTTTGTATCGGATTGGTTGGAGCGAAACAAACTCACAATGATGAATTGCGACCGATTTTCATCATTTTATCAGCTGTTCCGACAATCCGCTGCACCTCCTCTTGCCAGAGGTCGGCAAAACGGGCAATGCCGTTAGCATGTCTGCCTATCGCCCACATGAAGCGCTTGTCGCCTCGGCCCGCCCCACGGCGGAGCTTTGGCGTCTCGTGGCTGCTATCGTCCTGATTGTGCTTGGCTTTCTTGCCCTCAATATTGCTTATTTCCAAACACTTGCGAGCCTTCCCGCGTGGAATGCCCTGCGGATCGAACTGCGCGATGGTAGTTCTGCGCGGGCCATTTGGGCGATGTTGGGGAATTTTGTGCCGCTTTTGATCGTGGTGGTGCTGGCGGCGCGGCTCCTGAACGGTCGTAATCTTGCGGCGCTGACGGGGCCGCTCGGGCTTGTCCTGCGGGATTTCACAAGGGTCGGGCGGCTCGCGCTTCTGCTTTTCTTCGTGGTGTTCCTCATTCCCTCGCCAGGCGGCGCAGAGCCGGTCGGGAACATGGCGTTCGGGGCGTGGGTGCGGCTCCTGCCGCTGTCGCTCCTCCTGATCTTTATCCAGATCGGGACCGAGGAACTCCTGTTCCGGGGGTATCTCCAGAGCCAGATTGCGGCGCGGTTTTCGTCGCCAATTGCTTGGATGGTGATTCCCTCGATCCTCTTCGGTGCGCTGCACTACGAACCGTCGACCTATGGCGAGAACGCAATCTGGCTTGCGGCGTGGTCAGGTCTTTTCGGGCTTGCGGCGGCGGACCTGACGGCGCGGGCGGGGAACCTTGGCCCCGCGCTGGCGCTGCATTTTCTCAACAATGTCAGCGCGATGATGTTCTCTGCGATGCGCGATCACTGGGACGGGCTCGCGCTCTACGTTTATCCCTTTGGCCCGGAGGATACCGAGGCCCTACGGGCCATCTTGCCGCTTGAGGGTCTGGTGATCCTGTGCGGCTGGCTTGTGGCACGTGTTGCAATACGGCGTTGATTGCATTTCCTGACGCAGGGTCTTATCTGACAGAAACCGCTCCATGGCATGAAGGATTGCGCGCATGAACTGGATCACCAACTACGTCCGCCCTCGGATCAACTCGATCTTTTCGCGCCGCGAAACGCCGGACAACCTTTGGTCCAAATGCGACGAATGCGGCACGATGCTCTTTCACCGCGAGCTTTCCGCGAACCTCAATGTCTGCACCCATTGCGGGCATCACATGGCGATCACACCGCGTGATCGGTTCTCCGCGCTTTTCGACGGCGGCATCTTTACCGAGGTCGATGTGCCTGCGCCGCTCGCTGATCCGTTGCATTTCCGGGATCAGAAAAAATATCCCGACCGCATGAAAGCGGCGCAGAAGAACACCGGCGAGAAGGAAGCGATGCTTGTTGCCGAGGGCGAAATCGGGCGCACACCGATTGTCGCCGCCTGTCAGGACTTTTCGTTCATGGGCGGTTCGATGGGGATGTATGTCGGCAACGCGATCATTGCCGCCGCCGAGCGCGCAGTGAAGCTCAAGCGCCCGTTGGTTCTTTTCTCGGCCGCTGGCGGCGCGCGGATGCAGGAAGGTATCCTGTCGCTCATGCAGATGCCGCGCACGACCGTCGCGGTACAGATGCTCAAGGAAGCGGGGCTGCCTTATATCGTCGTGTTGACCCACCCGACCACGGGCGGCGTCACGGCGTCCTATGCGATGCTGGGCGATGTGCAGATTGCCGAGCCGAACGCCCTTATTTGTTTTGCCGGGCCGCGGGTTATTGAACAGACCATCCGCGAGAAGCTCCCAGAGGGGTTTCAGCGCGCGGAATACCTTCTCGATCACGGGATGCTTGATCGGGTGACGCCGCGCGGCGAGATGCGGGACGAGTTGATTACCATCACGCGGATGCTTCTTGGCCTGCCGCCGGCGGTCAAGGGCGACCTGCCTGCGCCGAAACCGGAAGATGTTGCGAAAGACGAGGCGCCCGCGAAAGAGGGGTAAGCCTGTCGCTTTTATGGGATGAAAGGGGGCTTGCGGTGTTTGATCGCGGGCCCCTTTGCTTTATGAGCGGCGCGACAGCAATTCGCGGACCCTTCCCATGACCGAGACCAACCAGACCTCCGACGCCATCCTTGCGCGCATGATGGCGTTGCATCCCAAGATTATCGACCTGACGCTTGACCGGATGTGGCGATTGCTCGAGGCGTTGGAGCACCCAGAGGAGCGCCTACCGCCGGTGATCCATATCGCCGGGACCAATGGCAAGGGATCGACGCAGGCGATGATCCGCGCGGGGCTTGAGGCGATGGGGCAATCGGTTCATGCCTATACCTCGCCGCATCTGGCGCGGTTTCATGAGCGAATTCGCCTTGCCGGGGATTTGATCGACGAGGGACACCTCACCGAGGTTCTTGACGAGTGCTATGCCAAGAATGGCGGCGAGAATATCACCTATTTCGAGATCACCACCGCGGCGGCGCTGCTGGCGTTTTCGCGGGTGCCGGCGGATTACACGCTTCTCGAGGTCGGGCTTGGCGGGCGCTTGGATGCGACCAACGTGATCTCGGACCCGGCACTCACCATCATCACGCCGATCTCGATCGACCATGAGCAATTCCTTGGTGACACGCTTGCCAAGATCGCGGGCGAGAAGGCTGGGATCATCAAGCGCGGCGTGCCTTGTGTGGTTGGCCCCCAGCCGGACGAGGCGATGGATGTGATCGAAGCCACGGCAGCGCGTCTTGGGGCACCGTTGATTGCCTATGGGCAGCAGTGGCATGTCTGGGAGGAACGTGGGCGGCTTGTTTATCAGGATGAGACCGGGTTACTCGACCTGCCTTTGCCAGCCCTTCTCGGGGCGCACCAGGTGCAAAACGCAGGCGCGGCGATTGCGGCGCTGCGCCATCGCGGCGCGGATGAGGCGGCTTGCGAAGCGGCGATGACCGGAGGGGAGTGGCCCGCGCGAATGCAGCGGCTGCGCAAAGGGCCCTTGGTCGAGGCTGCGCCGGAGATCGAGTTGTGGCTCGACGGCGGGCACAACGCGGCGGCGGGGCAGGCGCTTGGCAAAGTGCTCGCGGGTTTGCCGACACGCCCGACGCATCTCATCTGCGGGATGCTCAACACCAAAGACATCAAGGGCTATCTTGCGCCGCTGGCGGCCGAGGCGGCGAGCCTCACGGCGGTGTCGGTTCCGGGCGAGGCGAACACGCTTCCGGCAGAAGAGACCGCGGAGGCAGCGACGGCTGTGGGCATGAAGGCAACAACGGCAGAGAGCGTTCTGGAGGCTCTCAAAGCGATTGCGGCAGAGTCACCGGGCGCGCGGGTTTTGATCTGTGGATCGCTCTACCTTGCGGGGCGGGTGCTACAGGAAAACGGGTAAGCGATTCGGTTTTTGCGAATCACCCGGTTGACGGGTGCGAATCACCGCGCCTATAGTCGAATCAGTTTTCGGCGATCCTTGCGAATCACTAAGCACCAAAACAGGACGCCATCGCAGGCTTACGGGACAGGCAGGCAGGTTAAAGGGGATGCTTCGGCGTCCCCTTTCCGCGTTTGGTGGGATGCTCACCGTTCTAGGGGGGCATCGTCAAGAAAAGGTAAATGGCGCGTGCAGGTCGGGCCTTAGCCTTCGTCACTCCCCCAATTCTCGTCCTGCATCTCGCGCAGGCGGCTTGCCGTGCGTTCGAATTCAAACGTGCCTTCGCCTTCGAGATAGAGCATCTCCGGTTCTGCCGCCGCGGAACAGATCAGCCGCACCTTCGCCTCATACAGCGCGTCGATCAATGTCACGAAACGCTTGGCCTCGTTGAAATTCGAACGCGACAGGGTTGGGATATTTTCGAGGATGAGAACCTTCACAGCGTCGGCAATGGCGAGATAGTCGCCGGGGCCAAGCATTGCGCCGCAGAGATCATAGAACCGCGCACGTCCAATGCCGTTACGATAGGCAGGGATGGTCACCGCGCGGCCCTTCACGGTCAATGCAAGCGGTTCGGCTTCGCCGCCCGTCAGGTCTTTCCAGATCGCATCGATATCGGCGCGGGCCTCGCGGTTGGCTTGGACGAAATAGACCTGATTTCCTTGCAGGCGGTTCTGGCGGTAATCGCGCGGCGAGGCCATTTCCCAGACCGTCAGGCGTTCCTTGATGAGGTCGATGAAGGGTAAGAAAAGCTGGCGGTTGAGGCCGTCCTTGTAGAGATCATCGGGGATGCGGTTCGAAGTGGTGACCACGACCACGCCTGCATCAAAGAGGAATTCGAACAAGCGCCCGACAATCATGGCGTCGGTGATGTCGGTGATCTGCATTTCGTCAAAGGCGAGGACGCGGACGCTCTCGGCGACGGCCTCGGCGACAGGGGCGAGCGCGTCTTCGACGCCACGTTGGCGGGCCTCGTGCATGCCGGTATGGATTTCCTGCATGAAGGCATGAAAATGCACCCGGCGGACCGGCACGCTTAGCGACTCTACGAAGAGATCCATCATCATCGACTTGCCGCGCCCGACGCCGCCCCAGAGGTAGAGCCCCTTGACTGGTTCCGGCTTGGCCTTGCGGAACCAGCCTTTTTTCACAGGTGTTTCAACAGCTTCGCGGATGCGGTCGAACTCGGGCAGGATTGCTTCCTGCGCGTCGTCGGCGTGCAGTTCGCCGGAGGCCACCTTGGCGGCGTAGATGTCGGACAGGCGCGTCATGTCTTTCCCTTAGCGAATGGGCGCGGGCGTGAAAAGGTGCTGATGAGCATAAGGATATGCGATGGTGCCATACACATTTGCTGAATTGACCATCGGGGTGGGGCGGCTATGGTTCGCGTGCGCAACAGGAGTGCTCCCATGGATCAGAAGACACCGCTTATGACGCCGGTGCTTATCGTCGGCTGTATCATCATCCTCGTGTCCTTTGCGATCCGGGCGAGTTTCGGGGTCTTCCAGATTCCGATTGCAGATGAGTTCGGATGGGCGCGGGCGGAATTCTCGCTGGCCATCGCGATCCAGAACCTTGCATGGGGGATCGGCCAGCCGATTTTTGGCGCGATTGCCGAGAAGATCGGGGATCGTAAAGCCATCATCATGGGCGCGCTGATCTATGCGGCGGGGCTTGTGCTCTCGTCTTTCGCAGTCACGCCGGGCGCGCATCAACTCTATGAAATCCTTGTAGGTTTCGGCATCGCGGGCACGGGTTTTGGCGTCATTCTTGCGGTCGTCGGGCGGGCCAGCTCGGACGAGAACCGCTCTATGTCGCTTGCCATCGCGACCGCTGCGGGTTCGGCCGGGCAGGTGTTCGGGGCGCCGATGGCGGAGTGGATGTTGGGGTTCATGACGTGGCAGAGCACGTTCCTGATCTTTGCGGCGGCGATTTTGACGGTCTTGTTGATGCTGCCGCTGATGCGCGCGCCGGTGGCGAGCAAGGCGGAACTTGAAGAGAGCATGGGCGAGATTCTCCGCAAGGCGTTTCGCGATCCGTCCTATACGCTTATCTTCCTCGGCTTCTTTTCCTGCGGCTATCAGCTTGCTTTTATCACCGCGCATTTCCCGGCGATGATCACCGAGATGTGTGGCGCGATTGACCCGTCGGGCACGCTTGCCTCGGTCGGTGTTTCGACCACCTCGACGCTTGGCGCGGTGGCGATCTCGCTCATCGGGCTGGCCAATATCGGGGGCACGCTATTCGCCGGCTACCTTGGCAAGACCTACTCAAAAAAGTATTTGCTTGCAGGGATTTACACGGGCCGCACCATTGCCGCGGCGCTTTTCATCATGATGCCGATCACGCCAACCTCGGTCATCATCTTCTCGATTGTGATGGGGTCTTTGTGGCTTGCTACAGTGCCTCTCACGAGCGGGCTAGTCGCGCATATTTACGGGCTGCGCTACATGGGGACGCTTTATGGGATCGTGTTCTTCAGCCACCAGCTCGGCAGCTTCCTCGGGGTGTGGCTCGGGGGGCGGATGTATGACGCGTTTGGCGACTACACGATGGTGTGGTGGATCGGGGTCGGGGTCGGTGCGTTTAGCGCGATCGTGCATCTTCCGATCCGCGAGAGGTCTCTGACTGCGACCCCGGCCTGAGCAAAGGTTAACGGCATATCCAACGTCGGTATTACGTCGGTATTGCATCTGTATTGGGTATGTTCGGGGAGGTTAACGCACCGCACGGGTTAACGGGGCGGACCAAGCGATTTTGACATCGCTTGGTCTATAATCTTGGCAATTCTCAGACCTTAGGCGCCCTTGAATTGGTCGAGGATAAAGCGGCTTGTCATCAGGTCGAGATGCGCGCCGCCGCCATTCTTGAAGAGGGTGATCTCGTCGTCGCTCTGGCGGGTGAAATCCGCAAGACTGTAGTAGTCGGCGACGATGTCGTCGCGGGAGATTACGCCCTCGGCGAGCGGAATCTTCATCTCGCCGATATGGTCGAGCGTGGTGTCGTAGCTGTCGACGAAGAGCCGGGCGCGGGTCAGGGCGGTGTTGTCGATTTCGCGCATGTCGGGGCGGTAGGCACCGATCAGGTCGACATGCTGGCCGGGCTGGAGCCAGTCGCCGCGCAGGGTTGGCTCCGTCGACATGGTGGCGGAGGTGATGATGTCGGCCTCGCCCACGGCAGTTTCCAGATCGTTTGCCACAGCAATCCCCTCGATCTCTTCGGCCATGGCTTCGGCATTGGCCTGGGTCCGGTTCCAGACGGTGAATTGCGCGTCGGGGAAGGCGGCGGAATAGGCGGCGTGGAGGTTGCGGCCCACGGTGCCCGCGCCGACGATAAGGATCTTGCGGCTATCGGGGCGCGCGAGGCGGCGCGCGGCGAGGAGGCTGTCGCCTGCCGTCTTCCATTTGGTCACGAGGTGAAAGTCGATCAGCGCCTCGAGGATGCCATGTGCGTCGTCATAGAGCGTCACGCCGCCGTGGATCATCGGCACGCCTTGGGCCGGGTTGCCGGGGAAAACGGTTGCGGATTTGACGCCGATCCCCATGCCGTCGATCCAGGCTTGGCGTTGCAGGAGCGTGTCCTTGCCCCGGTAGAGGAAGCTATCGGAAATCTCGGCCTTGGGGAGATCGTGGCCTGCGGCGAGCGCGTCGGTCAGTTTGATCCAATCGAGATTGGCTTCGCCTTCGGCAAAGGAGATGATCGTGGTCATGCGGCGTCCTCCGGGGTTAGGAGCCCCTCGGCGACAAGCCTTGCGGCCCAGCCTTGGGGGTGTTCGAAAAGATGGGTTTGCCAGCCGCGCGCGGCGGCGGCGTCGATATTCTCGGGGCGGTCATCGGCAAAGAGCAGGCGCTCGGGCGCGATGCCGCAGTCGGCCTCGACATGGGCGTAGATTTCGGCGTTGGGCTTGATCATTTGCAGGCGGCCCGAGACATATTCGCGGTCGAAGAGGGTCAGGAAGGGAAAGGCCTCTTGTGAGCGGGGGTAGTTATCATGCCCGAAATTGGTCAGGGCGAAGACCGGTGTGCCTTGGTCTTTGAGCGCGCGCAGAAGGCGCACGGAATGGGGAATGTCGGGCGCGGCGAGGTCGTTCCAGTTGTCGTGCCACATGCGGATTTCATCGCCCCAGTGGGGGAAGCGGTCTGCCAATGGATAGACCACATCGCGCAAGGACGCACCCTCGTCAACGCGCAGGTGTTCTTGGTGGAGCGGCACCTCGTCAAAGAAGGCGCGGCGGCGGTCAGGGCCGATCACCGAGTCGTAGTAGGCCTCGGGGTTCCAGCGAATGAGGACATTGCCGATGTCGAAGATGACAGCGTCGATGGGCATGGGGGGCCTTTGGGTTGCTCGCGTTCGGGGCGACCCTAACGGCGGGTGCGGGGGTGGTCCAGAGCCGGATCGGCAGGAAGCTGGGCCTCGCGCCAGAAGGTGAAGAGCCCGGCCCCGATGATAAGCGCCATGCCTGCCCATGTGGCGGGTTCGGGCCACTCGTCAAAGACGATCACGCCAAAGGCCACGGCCATGGGCATGGCGGCGTATTCGAGCGGGGCAATGAGGCTTGCTTCGGAGAGACGGTAGGCCTGTGAGATGAAAAAGCCCCCGCCCGCGCTTGCCACGCCAAGAAGGACGAGGAGCCAGAGATCGGATGCGGCTGGCGGGTGCCATGTCCGCAGGAGGAAGGAGAGCATTTCGCCGCCCGCGTCCTCATAGGCGCCATGGCCGACCGTGAGGCCGACCGTGCCGGAGACGATCACAAAGACCATCTGGATATAGACGGCCATGGTTGCCGCGCTTTCCGTGCCGCCGATCTTGCGGGTCATGACGTGGAGCGTTGCATAGGCAAAGGCGGCAGCGACCGGGAACAGGAGGGCGGCGTTGAAGCCTTCGGTGCCGGGGCGGACCATGATGAGGACGCCGACCATCCCCGCCGCGACCGCGCCAAGGCGGCGGGGGCCGATCTTCTCGCCGAGGAAGAGGGCGGAGAAGGCTGTGATGATGAGGGGGGAGACGAAGAACACCGCGACGGCGTCGGCCAGCGGCAGGACCGAGAGGCCGAGGAAGAAGGAGGTGTTGGCAAAGACGACGCAGACCCCGCGCAGCATATGGGCCGGAAGGCGGCGTGTGCGCAGGACGGAAAAGCCGCCCTGAAGCGGGACGATGATGGCGAGGAGGAGGGACAGGCCGATCAGGGAGCGGATGAGGACGATCTCGTGCAGGGCATAATCGCCCGAGAGGAACTTGATCGTGACGTCATTGATCGAGAAGAAGACCGTCGCCATGAGGGCGGAGAGCGGTCCGAGGGGGATGCGCGTATTCATGGGGCGAGGGTGCCGTGTCGGAAACGGGCGGTCTAGCCCGATTGCGACAGGACGTCGGGTCAGCCCCGCGCGGCGGCGCGCAACTCGCGTTCGAGCGCGTCGAGGAAGCGGGAGCGGTCGGCCTTGGTAAAGCCCTTGCCGCCGCCCTGGCGGAAGGGATCGGCGGCGCGCAGGTCGGCCATGAGATCGCGGGTGGCGAGGATATTACCGATATTGGCCTGTGTCAGCGCCTCACCGTTATGTTTGAGGACGCGCGCGCCCGCCTCGACGCATTTGGCGGCAAGGGGGATGTCGCCGGTGATGACCACATCGCCGGGACCGGCGCGTTCGGCGATCCACATGTCGGCCACGTCCGGGCCTTCGGGGACGATCACGGTTTCTACCAACGGGTTCTGCGAGGGGCGCAGGCCGCCGTTGGAGACGATGTAGATGCGGGTCTTATGGCGTGTGCCGACACGCTCGGCCTCGGCCTTTACGGGGCAGGCATCGGCGTCGATGTAGAGGCTCACTTGGCGGCCTTCTTTTTGCCCGCCTTCTTGACCTTGTATTCCTCCGGGATCGGCATGCGGTTGAAGGCATCCAGACCGGCGACGCGGTAGGCTTCGGCGAGGGTGGGGTAGTTGAAGGTGTTTTCGACGAAGTAGTCCACGGTGCCTTTGAGGTTCAAAACGGCCTGGGCGATGTGGATCAGCTCGGTCGCGCCTTCGCCGACGATTTGCACGCCGAGGAGGCGGCGGGTCTTGAGGCTGACGAGCATTTTCAGCATGCCGTGGTGCAGGCCCATGATGTGGCCGCGAGAGGTTTCGCGGAAGCGGGCGATGCCGACCTCGTAGGGGATGCCGCGTTCCTTGACCTCTTCTTCGGACATGCCACAGGTCGAGATTTCGGGGACGGAATAGATCCCGTAGGGGAACCACGGGCTTTCTGGCAGGGTCGGTGTTTCGAGCGCGTGGCAGGCGGCGACGCGGCCCTGTTGCAGGGAGGTCGAGGCCAGCGAGGGGTGGCCGATCACGTCACCGGCGGCATAGATATGCGGCACGGCGGTCTGATAGCTTTTGCGGTCAACTTCGATCCGGCCCCGGTGGTCGGTCTCAAGGCCCACCTTGTCGAGGCCGAGGCCCGCGGTTGCGCCCATGCGTCCGGCGGCGAAGAGGAGCATTTCGGCGCGCACGTGGCGGCCGTTCTCGAGGCTGACCTCGACATGCTCTCCGGCGTCTTCGACCTTTTCGATGGCAGAGCCGAGCCGCAGGCTCATGCCGTTGTCGCGGACCTGATGGGTGAACTCGGCGACGGTATAGCTGTCGATGAAGTCGAGGAAGGTTTCGCGCGGCTCAATGAGCGTCACGGTGACATCGAGGGCGGCAAACATGGAGGCGTATTCGACGCCGATCACGCCCGCGCCGACAACGATCAGGCTCCGGGGGATCTGGCCCATCTCGAGGAACTCGTCGCTATCGACGATGGTCGTGCCGTTGAAGGGGATGTTGTCGGGGCGGTAGGTCACTGTCCCGGTCGAGATCAGGAACTTGTCGGCGGTGAGGGTCACGATCTTGCCCGCCTCGCGCGTCACCTTGATCTCGTTTGGTCCGGTAAAGACCGCGCGGCCAATCATTGTATCGACATGGTTGCGGTTCAGCTGGTGTTCGAGCGCGTCGACCTCTTGGTCGAGGGTCATGTGCAAGCGCGCCTTGAGGTCTTCGGCGCTGATCTCTTCTTTGGCGCGGTAGCCCCGGCCATAGAAAGAGCGTTCGCGCCAGCCCGAGAGGTTCAGCACGGTTTCGCGCAGCGTTTTGGACGGGATGGTGCCGGTATGGACCGACACGCCGCCGAGCCGTTCATTGCCATCGACGAGAAGCACGCGGCGCTTGAGTTTGCCGGCCTGAATGGCGGCGGCCCGACCTGCGGGGCCGGAGCCTATGATGATGAGATCGTAATGGGACAAGGGGAGGCTCCGGCGTCGGGGGTTAGTCTGCGTAGAGGGCTTCAGCGTGGAAGGCGATATGCTCTTCCATGAAGCTCGAGACGAAGAAATAGCTATGGTCATAGCCCTTCTGCATCCGGTGGGTGATTTCCTGACGACGCAGGGCGGCCGCAGAGGCCAGCGTTTCGGGGCGCAGAAGATCGAGGAACTGATCCTCTGTGCCTTGGTCGATGAGGACCGGGCCGTCAAAGCCCTTCTCGGTCATCAAGAGGGAGGCGTCATGGGCGGCCCATGTGCTCTCGTCGTCACCGAGGTAGGCGGAAAGCTGTTTGCGGCCCCAGTCGGAGCCGGTCGGGTTGCAGATCGGCGCGAAAGCCGAGACCGAGCGGAACCGTCCCGGCAGCGACATGGCCATGGTGAGCGCGCCGTGGCCGCCCATTGAGTGGCCGGTGATCGCCTGTCGGGTCATGTCGAGGGGCAGGTTTTCCTGCAACATCGAGGGGAGGTCTTCGGTGATGTAGTCCCACATGTTGAAGTGCTTGGCCCAGGGCTCTTGCGTGGCGTTGACGTAGAAGCCCGCGCCCTGACCGAGATCATAGGCGTCATCGTCCGCAACACCTTCGCCGCGCGGAGAGGTGTCGGGGAAGACCAGCGCGATGCCTTGCTCGGCGGCCCATCCTTGGGCAGCGGCCTTGGTCATGGCGTTCTCGTGGGTGCAGGTCAGGCCGGAGAGATACCAGAGCACCGGGACCGCGCCGTATTGCGCCTCTTCCGGGAGGAAGAGCCCGAAGGTCATATCACAGCGGCAGGAATGGGAGTTGTGCTTGTAGACACCTTGCGTTCCACCGAACGCCTTGTTTTCGGAGAGGATTTCCATGGTTTATTTCCTTTTCGCTGACCTGACCCCACAAGGGCTATCGCAGCGGTGCGGAGCGGCGCAAGCAAAACCGCCCCATTATCTCCTCATAGCGTCGTTACCCATCCTATGATGAGGGAAACGGTCGCGATGCTGAGGACTGTGGAGAAGAGGATCGCCGCCGAGGCGCGGTGCGGGGCGACGTTATAGTGTTGGGCGAGCATATAGACATTGCCCGCGACCGGAAGCGCAGCAGCGGAAATGATGACCCCGGCGGAGTAGGTGTCCACGGGGAAGAGCCAGAGCGCGCCAATGGCGACAAAGAGCGGATGCAGGGCCAGTTTGCAGAAGGAGAGCCAGAGCGCGACATGGGCGCGTTCGGCGGATTTCGAGGCGAGCGAGGCTCCGATGGCAAAGAGCGCGCCGGGGGTGGCGGCGCCGCCGAGGATGGCGAGGAATTCGTTCAGGGGGCCGGGGATCGGAATTTCCAGCGCCGACCATGCGAGGCCAAGCGTGATGGCGACGATCATCGGGTTTTTGAGCAGGCCCATACCGACGGTCTTGAGGATCGAGAGACGCAGGTGGCCTTCACGCGAGCCAGTGATGAGGATCACGATCAGCGAGGAAAAGACGATCAAATCGACCGCGAGGACGAGCATGACCGGGCCGATCGCCGCTTCGCCCAAGAGAAGGGCGAGCATCGGCACGCCTAGGAACCCCACATTGCCGATCACCGCGCATTGGGCTTCGATCGCCGTGGTGGCGACATCGAGCTTGCGGAGGAAGGCGATGGCGGAGGCGATGGCGTAGACGACTGCCGTGCCCCAGAGATAGGCGCCGACCAGTGTCCAGTCGAGCACCTCGGCCAGTGACAGGTTCGCGGCAAAGCGGAACAGCATCGCGGAGAGCGCGAAGTAGAAGACGAACTTGGTCAGGTAGCCCGTCGCCTCTTCGCTAAAGAAACGGGTGCGCCCGGCCCAGTAGCCTACGCCGATCACGGCAAAGAAGGGGAGCGTTTTGAGGAAGATCGCCAGCATGGGCAACTCGTAGCATCCCCGGCGGCGAGGTCAATTGTTTGTATGCAGCGCCTGCGCCCTAACCGCTGCCGATCAGGACACCGGCGGCGAAGACAAGCGCGCCGCCGAGCACGACCTGAAAGGCGGCGCGGAAGAAGGGCGTTTCCATGAAACGGTTTTGAATCCAGGCGATGGCCCAAAGCTCGACGAAGACGATCAGGATGGCGATGGTCGTCGCGGTCCAGAAATCGGGGATCAGGTAGGGCAGGGCGTGGCCCAAGCCGCCGAGCGTCGTCATGATACCCGAGGCAAAGCCGCGTTTGATCGGAGAGCCACGGCCCGACAATTCGCCATCGTCGGAGGCGGCCTCGGTAAAGCCCATGGAGATGCCCGCCCCAACAGAGGCGGCGAGACCAACGAGGAAGGTTGTCCACGGGTCGTGGGTCGCGAAGGCGGTGGCAAAGATCGGGGCAAGGGTCGAGACGGAGCCGTCCATGAGGCCTGCGAGACCGGGTTGCACCCATGTCAGGAGGAATTGGCGTTTGGCCATCTCGTCTTCGGAGGCGCGGGAATCGTCATCAAGGTGCGTGCGCTCGAGGTCTTGCGCGGCGTCCTGATGCCCGGCCTCGGCGGCGGCAAGGTCGCCGAGAAGCGCGCGGGTGGTGGCATCGGTGCTGCGCTTGGCGGCGGCGAGGTAGAAGTGCTCGGCGTCCCGTTCCATCGCGGCGGCCTCGGTGCGGATACGTTCGATGCCAAGATTCTCGACGAGCCAGACGGGACGGCGGGCATAGAACCCGGCGACATGTTCGCGCCGGATCAGGGGGATCACCTGGCCAAAGCGGTCGGTATGAAGGTCGATCAGGCGCTTGCGGTGCTCGTCTTCCTCGGCTGCCATGCCGTCGAAGACCTTGGCCGTGGCCGGATAGTCGACGCGCAGCATCTCGGCATAAGAGCGATAAATGCGGGCATCGTCTTCTTCGGAGGAAATGGCGAGGGCGATGATCTCTTGTTCGGAAAGATCATTGAAATGGCGGCGTTGAGAGAAGAAACGCATATCGGAATCCGTCAGTTTAGAACGATTCTAAAATACGAATGCAGAGCGGGAATGCAAGGGGGGTTCTTGTCGAAACTGAACCGAACAGTTTATATTCGAAGTCTGGCGCGCAGAGCCACGTGCAAGGGGGACGCGATGACCGTGCAAAAGCCCGAAATCCGCAAAGGGCGCAAATTCGATCAGGTTCTGGATGGGGCGCGGGATGTTTTCCTGCGCGACGGTTTCGAAGGCGCGAGCGTCGATGATATCGCACGCGCGGCGTCGGTTTCCAAGGCGACTCTCTATAGCTACTTCCCTGATAAATCAGCGCTTTTCATGGAGATGGCGCGGCTCGAGATGGCGGGGCAGGCAGAGCGTATGGCCTCCTGCCTTGACTTTAACGCCCCGCCCGAGACCGTGTTGCCGCAGGTCGGACGCGGCATGATGAGCTTTATGTTGACCGAGTTCGGACGGCGGGTCTTTCGCATCGCGGTCGCGGAATCGGATCGTTTTCCAGAGCTGGGCCGCAAGTTCTATGAGACCGGGCCTGCGTTTCTGCATGAAGGGTTGAAATGCTATCTCAAGGAGGCGGCGGCGCGCGGGGAAGTGCGGATCGAGGATTTCGACCTTGCCGCGAGCCAGTTCCCGGAGCTTTGCAAGGCCGATCTTTTCCCGCGTCTCGTTTTTGGTATGGACGAGGATTTCGGCGAAGCAGAGATAGAGCGCGTCCTGACGGGCGCGGTCGAGATGTTCATGGCGCGCTACGGCGCGGAACGGTGAGAGGCGGGCGTGCGGCCCGCCCCCGATGTGGTCTTAGAACCGGTAGGTCGCGCCGAAACGGAACATGCGGTAGGTGTTATCCACGATCGCACAGCCGGGCGCCAAGCAAGAGTTGACCACGTCATAGTCGATCAAGCCCGGATCATGCACTTGCAGGAATTCGCCGCGCACGGTCCATTTTTCGTTCAGCATGTATTCGAGACCGACGCCGTAGACCGCGCTTGTCACGCGGTTCGATGAGCCGGTGCCATTGATCGTCGCGGTGTATTCGGTGCTTGCGATACCAGCGGTGACGTAGGGCAGGAGATTGTCAACGGCATAGCCCGCGCGGACCCGGAGCGTCGCCATGTTCTCGATATCCGTCGTGCAGTTCGTGACGCAGTTGAATAGGCCGAAACTGGGCGATGTCGCGTCCATATTGCTCTTGGCGTAGTCGAATTCGATGCCGAGAACGATGTCGTTGGCCATCTGGTAGTTATAGCCAGCCATGATCCCGAAGACAGCGCCGCTTGGGTCGGTGCTGACTTGGTTCGCGACGGTCGGCGGGACGGAGCAATTCCCGGCGGCACTCTGGTCACAGTGGTTGGAATCGCCGTTGCCATGGCCGACAAACAGGCCGCCGTAGAAGCCGGTCCAGTTCACATCGGGTATCGAGGCAGTCGGGGCAGGGTCCGGCGTTGCGACGGTATAGCCGTCTGCCGAGACCATGCCGCCATTGCCGACGGTGACTAAGGCGCAGGCCGTGGCGAGCGCGCGCATCTTTAGCGTTTTCATCGAATCCCCCTTTTTTTCTGAGTTTACCATAGGTCATTTTGGCGCTTCGGTCACGGATTCCCTGCGATGAGCGGATATCTGGCGCGCTCCGGATGGGTTTCGGGGGGGTCGAACCCGTTAGGAGAGGGCGTCAGCGAGGAGGTCAAAGGTCATGCGAATACGGCGGCTTGTCTTCAATTCGCGATGCGCCACGAGCCAGACAGGGATGGTAAACGGCTCGATCTCCGTCAGGACCGGGCGCATGTCCGGGCATGCTTTGGCGACGCTTTCGTGCATGATCATCATGCCAAGCCCACTGCGCGCCAGTTCCCATGCGGCGAGTTGCGTTGACGCTGTGATGCGGAAGTTCGCGCGGGTGAGATCAAGCCCGAGCGGGCAGAGATAGCCGAGCATGCGGTCGGCATCGACAAAGCTCAGGAACTGGTGATGGGCGAGGGCGTCGGGGCGTGGGTCACCATGGGCTTTGAGATAGGACTCGCTTGCATAGAAGCGGAGCATTTCGTCCCGCAGGCGCCGGGTCACGAGGCCCGGTTGTTCGGGGCGCGCATGGCGGATTGCGATATCGGCTTCGCGTTGGACAAGATCCTTGACGCCGTTGTCGGCGATCACGTCGATCTCGAGCTGTGGTGCGGCACGGCGGAGCGATTTGAGGACCGGCGGCAAGAGATGCGCCGCGACCATGTCAGAGGCCGTGATGCGGACCTGTCCTTCGATGGATTGCGATTTTCCGGAGGCGGAGAGCGACACGAGGTTGGCACCGGCCTGCATCGCGCGGACATGCTCGACAAGTTCAATCCCGGCCTGCGTGAGATGGACAGAGCGGCCGGTGCGTTCAAACAGCGTCACGCCGAGCGCTGTCTCAAGGGCGGCAATCTGGCGGCTCACGGTGGGCTGCGTCTGATTTAGGAGGCGCGCGGCGGCAGAGAGCGAACCCGCATCGGCTGCGGCAAGGAAGGTCCGGGCATGGTTCCAGTCGAAGGACATCACGGTCTCAGTCTTCTATTTGCGTATGCTAGGCAACAGATTTTCGAAATTTACTGTCGAAATCCGTATGTATTACGGTTTCGCTTGAAAGAGCAATGCGGCGCGGGGCCGGAGCATGGGCCGGACCCGCCACCAGAGAAAAGATCGGAACAGATATGAAGCTTGTCATTCTTGGCGCCAATGGGCGCACGGGGCGTCTTGTCTTGCGGCGGGCGTTGGACGAGGGAGCAGAGGTGACGGCGGTCGTGCGCTCCGTCGCCAAATGGCCGCGAGAGACGGACCCGAGGCTTAGCGTCGTGATCGGAGACCCGTGCGATGCGCGGTTCCTGCGGAAAGTTCTGCACGGGCAGGACGCGGTGATCTCGACCCTTGGGGGACGCAGCCCGACACGCAAGGCGGCGTCGGTCTATCCAGACTCGGCAGAGGCGATTGCAGAGGCGGCATGGGACGCCGGGGTCAGGAAGGTGGCTGTGACCTCGACCGCCCTTCTTTTCCCGGCGCGCGGATTGGCGGACCGGATTCTTGGTCTCATCGCGCGGCCGGTTGTTCTCGCGGCGCGCAAGATGGAGCGGACGCTGTTTTCCACGGGCCTTGACGTGGTGGTGGCGCGCTGTGGGTTCCTGACGGATGCGGAGACCTCGGTCTATCGCGCGAAACACGATGCGCTGCCTGAAAAGGGGCGGTCGGTTGCGCGTAAGGCGCTTGCGCATTTCCTTGTCGATAGCGTTTGCCGCGGATGGGCCGGGCATGACGTTGTTGGGGTTTCGGGCCCGATCAGTCGACGCGCCGCACCATGAGTTGATTGCCGGTCTTGCGGGTCTCGAAGCGCTTGAGGCTTTTCACGAGGTCCGAGAGTTTCTTGTGCCCGTAGGAACGGGTGTCGAAATCGGAATGTTCGGCGGTGATATATTGGCCAAGGGGGCCGAGCGCATACCATTCATCGTCCTGTTCGATCTTCTCCATCGCAGAGAGGATGAGCGGGATCGCCTCGGTCACCGGACGTTTGCCGGATTTCGCGGGGGCGCCGGATTTCTCGGGCGTGGGTTCATCGACGATATTCTCGATCAGGATAAAGCGATTGCAGACATTGCGGAGCGATTCCGGGGTCTTGCCTTCGCCGATGCCGATCACGTCGAGCCCCTGTTCGCGGATGCGGTTGGCGAGCGCGGTAAAGTCGCTATCGGAGGAGACCAGCACGAAACCGTCGAAACGCCCGGTGTGCAGGATGTCCATCGCGTCGATCACGAGGCCGATGTCCGAGGCGTTCTTGCCTTTGGTGTTGGCCGATTCCTGATGCGCGACAAGCCCGTGTTCGCGCACCGTCTCGGCCCAGCCGCGAAGCTGGCCGGAGGACCAGTCGCCATAGACCCGGCGCAGGGCGGGTTCGCCCACGGAGGTGATCTCCTTCAGGATCGGCCCGGCGTATTTCGCGGGGATGTTGTCGGCGTCGATCAGAACGGCATAAAGCGGGCGGTCACGGTTGGGCATGGAAGTCCTTGCAACAAAGAAGGGCGCGCCAAGATCAGCGCGCCCTGTTCGGTCGAGTATATGGTCTCGGGCCTTAGAATTCCACCACGGCGCGGATGGATTTGCCCTCGTGCATGAGGTCGAAGCCGTGGTTGATCTCGTCCAGCGTGAGCTTGTGTGTGATCATCGGGTCGATCTCGATTTTGCCGTCCATGTACCAATCGACGAATTTCGGCACGTCGGTGCGGCCCTTGGCGCCGCCGAAGGCCGTGCCTTTCCAGACGCGGCCCGTGACGAGTTGGAATGGGCGGGTGGAAATCTCGGCGCCCGCCGGGGCGACACCGATGATGACCGACACACCCCAGCCGCGATGCGAGCATTCGAGCGCATCGCGCATGACCTGCACGTTGCCTGTCGCGTCGAAGGAATAGTCGACGCCGCCGAATTGGTCTTTGTCGGTCTTGGTCAGTTCGATGATCGCTTCGGTGACGGATTGGCCCTCGGGGAGTTTGGAGGGGTTCACGAAATCAGTCATGCCGAACTTGCGTGCCATCTCGGCCTTGTCGTCGTTGAGGTCGACGCCGATGATCTTGTCTGCGCCCGCCATGCGCAGGCCTTGGATCACGTTGAGACCGATGCCGCCAAGCCCGAAGACCGCCGCCGAGGAGCCGATCTCGACGCCTGCGGTATTGATGACCGCGCCAATACCCGTCGTCACGCCGCAGCCGATATAGCAGATCTTGTCGAAGGGCGCGTCATCGCGAACCTTGGCGAGCGCGATCTCGGGCATCACGGTGTGGTTGGCGAAGGTCGAGCAGCCCATGTAGTGATAGATCGGGGTGCCATCGAGCATGGAAAAGCGCGTTGTGCCATCGGGCATGAGACCCTGGCCTTGGGTGCCACGAATGGCGGTGCAGAGGTTGGTCTTGCCAGACAAGCACGCATGACATTCGCGGCATTCCGGCGTGTAGAGCGGAATCACGTGATCGCCGGGTTTCAGCGTGGTGACGCCTTCACCGACTTCAAGAACGATGCCGGCCCCTTCGTGGCCGAGGATCGAGGGGAAAAGCCCCTCGGGGTCGGCGCCGGAGCGGGTAAATTCATCCGTGTGGCAAAGGCCGGTGGCCTTGACCTCGATCAGCACCTCGCCGGCCTTCGGGCCTTCGAGGTTCACGTCCATGATTTCAAGCGGTTTTCCAGCCTCAAGGGCGACGGCGGCACGGGTGCGCATGGGGGAGTCCTCCTGTTACTTTCGGGGAGAGTAGAGGCAGGTGCCGTGGCCGTGCAAGGGGAAGCGCGTCGTCCTGCGGACCATTTGCGGCACGAGGCGCGAGACCGGCAGGCAGGCTATGGTGAAAAGAGGCGGAAATAGGCCCTCCGACGACACAGACTGGGTGGGGGCAAATGCGCTGCGTCGCCGGAGGTAGCGTTATCTTTCGCTATGATGCCAATATTGCCCCGGCCTTGGGCAGTAAGAGGGAAAGCCGGTGACCTTTTGCAGAAGAATTTGAGGCGAAACGGGGGCGGGGTTGATTTTTCCTCCAAGCGGCGCAACTCTGGGGATATGAACGCGCCCCCAACCTCGCCATTTGCCGCAGTCGCCCCGACGCAGGTCTCTTTTCACCGCACGGAGCTCAATGTCATCCTGTCGCTCTATGGGCGCATGGTCGCGGCCGGGGAATGGCGCGACTACGGGATTTCGAACCTGCGCGATGTCGCGGTCTTTTCTGTGTTTCGCCGCACGGCTGAGCATCCGCTCTACCAGATCGAGAAACGCCCGAAGCTGCGCGCCAAACAGGGGATGTACGCCGTGATCGGCATGGATGGACAGATCCTCAAACGCGGACATGATCTCAAGACCGTGCTCAGAGTGCTCGAGCGGAAATTGATCCGCGCGGTCGAGTAGCACAGCCTCAGCCGCCCTTGCGGGCGACCTCGGAGATTTCATGCCTCCGGCGGGGATATTTTCAGCAAGAGAAAGAGACGGGCGCTCAGAGGCGTCTATGCGCGGTGACCGGGCCGTCGCCTTGGGACGCGATCCGTGCAATCGCGGCGTCGATGCCCTCAACGGCCACGGCCATGGCATGGGCGTTGGCGTGGATCAGGGTTTTCGGGGTCAGCACCAGAGCGACATGGCCTTTCCAGAAGAGGAGGTCGTTGCGCAGATAGGGCGTGCCGTCAGGAAGCGCCTCACCCAGATCTGCGGCTTGCAGATCGCTATCGCCGGGGCAGGGATGGCCACAGGCGAGGAAGGCGGCCTGAACGAGGCCGGAGCAGTCAATGCCGAAGCGGGAATTGCCCCCCCAGAGGTAAGGCGTGCCGATGAACCTCTCGGCGACCGCGGCGGGGTCGGTTTCGAGGCTGTCGATGGGGCGCAGGTGTTGCGCCGGGATGTGGCCGTATTCTGTTTCGCAGAAATCGCCCGAGGTGGCGATGACGGCGACGCGGCTTGCGAAGCTGAGCGAAAGGCGGTCGGGGGATTTAAGGTCCGGCTCGGCATAGGCATGGCTCGCGGGTGCCGAGATCTTGTGCGTTGGCTGGCTCTCAGGGCCGAGCGCGGCAGCATTGACGAAGCCGTGGTAGCCATCCTTCTCTGCTCGGATATGGGCGGTGTCCTCGCGTTGTCCGAGGATCGTGACGGCCTCGCCCATGAGGAGCTGGCGATCCCGGGGGCCGTGGGGACGCGCGAGAAGGTCCACCACGGGCAGGCAGATGCGCGCCGGCGTCTCGCCTGTGGCCCAGTCCGGGTTCGGTGTCAGGCGACGATCGCTCACAGGTTCAAGAGCCCGGGCAGCGCGCCGAGAAGGGCGCGCGCGCCCATGCCCGTGCCGCCTTTGGATCGGGCCGGCGCCGGGGTCGGGTTCCAGCCGTAGATGTCGAAATGGGTATAGCGCGGGTTGCTGGTGAACCGGCGCAGAAAGAGCGCAGCGGTGATCGAGCCCGCAAACCCGCCGGAGGGCGCGTTGTCGAGATCGGCGATGCCGGGTTCGATCATTTTTTCGTAAGGTTCCCAGAAGGGCATGCGCCAGACCGGATCGGAGACCTCGGAGGTAACCGAGGACAGGGCGGCGGCGAGGGCGTCGTCATCGGTATAGAAAGGCGAGAGGTCCGGGCCGACAGCAACGCGCGCCGCGCCGGTCAGCGTCGCCATGGAGAGCAGGAGATCGGGATCGTCCTCGTCCGCCAAGGTCAGGGCATCGGCGAGGACAAGGCGGCCTTCGGCGTCGGTATTGTTGATCTCGACGGTCAGACCCTTGCGCGACGTCAGGATGTCACCGGGGCGGAAGGCGTTGCCGGAGACGGCGTTTTCGACCGCCGGGATCAGGACACGGAGGCGCAGGGGCAGGTTGAGGGCCATGATCATGCGCGCAAGACCAAGCACCGTGGCCGCGCCGCCCATGTCCTTTTTCATCAGCGCCATGGAATTGCCGGGCTTGAGGTTGAGACCGCCCGTGTCAAAACAGACCCCTTTGCCGACAAGCGTCAGTTGCGGGCCGGATGTGCCCCAGCGCATGTCGATCAGGCGCGGCGCAGCCGTCGCGGCGCGACCGACGGCATGGATCATCGGCAGGTTGTTGGCCAGAAGCGCGTCGCCTGTTGTCACCGTGAGTGTCGCGTCAAAGGCCGTGGCGAGGTCACGGCAGGCCGCCTCGAGCGCATCGGGGCCCATGTCGGAGGCGGGTGTGTTGATGAGGTCGCGGGTCAGCGCCTCGGCATTGGCGATGGCCTCGATCCGGGCGGCGTCGAGGCCTTCGGGGCAGACCAACGCGGCGCCGACGCCGGGTTGCGAGGTGTAACGGTCAAAGCGATAGCCCGTCAGAAGCCAACCCAGCGCTTCGGTCTCGAGATCGCCAGCCGGGAGCGGCGTGGCGAGATGGTAGGTGCCTTTGGGCAAGGAGGCGGCAGCCGCAGCAAGCGGGAAGCGGCCACGCGCGCGCGCCCGCGCATCGCCAAATCCGGCCACGGCCATCACCGGGGCGCCATCCGGGCCGGGCAGGAGAGCGGATTTGCCGATGCCCGGTTTGAAATCACCCGCCGCGAGCCAGGCTTGATGAGCCGGGGTTTGTGCCGCGCACCAGCCGTCATAGCCGTCGCTATCAACGAGGTGCAGAGGCAGGGCGTCCTCACTGTCGGGGGCAAAACTCAGGGGCATGATAGGCCTTTCGCGTCGATCCTGTTTGCCCGTAGCCTAGCGCGCCGGGGCGGACCTGCAAGCGGGAAGGCGCGTCGCTCAGCGTGGCAGGCCCTGAAGATCGCAGATTTCGCGCAAGGAGCCTTCGCCGATCCGCAAGAGGCGCGCGGTGGTTGCCGCGGTGGCCACGGTGTCGCATGATTCGAGACAGGCCAGCACATCGTCGGCCACCATCGTCAAGGTATCGAGGCCGATCTGGTCGCTGATGCCGATGAGCGATCGGGTGCAGCGCGTCATCTCATCCAGAGCGGCGCTGGCATGCGTGCGCGCGATGTGTTCGAGGCGTACCGCCGCCTCCTCAATTGCGCGGGTCAGGATCGAGCGCGTTGTCTCTTCTCCCAACTGGCGATTCAGTTGATGGACCCGGTCATGATTGACATAGACCGGTTCCCGCATTTTCAGAACGGATACGTGCATTTCTCTCACCCACAATCAGCCCCCACGGCAAATAGCAGGATGCGGGGCAAACCCTTCCCAAAAGGTTTCCCTGAAACGCGTTTTTCTCTCGAAATCTGCGCAAATTGCGCTTATTTCCATTCGAACGCTGAGATTGACAGGAGATCAGATGAAACACGCAAAGCCTTTGCCGTCTTACCTTGTGCAACGCTATCAGGGTTGGAAAGCGACGACTTATTCCGACAACAAGTCGTGGTACCGCCACCTCGGAATCCTCGGGCAACACCCGCGGGCGATGATCATCTCCTGTTGCGATAGCCGGGTCCATGTCACGTCGATCTTCGGAGCGGATCAGGGAGAGTTCTTTATCCACCGCAACATCGCCAATCTCGTGCCGCCCTATGAGCCGGATGGCAACCGCCACGGGACCTCGGCGGCGATCGAATACGCGGTGACGGCGCTTCAGGTGGCGCATCTGATTGTGCTTGGCCATTCAAAATGTGGCGGGGTGCAGGGCTGCATCGATATGTGCGAAGGCAATGCCCCGGCGCTTGAAGCCAAGGAGAGCTTTGTCGGGCGGTGGATGGACACGCTGCGCCCGAGCTATGAGAAGGTCGCCGGGATCAAGGACCAAGCCGAGAAGTCGCGGGCCTTTGAGAAGGAAGCGGTGCTTGTATCGCTTGAGAACCTGATGAGCTTTCCCTTTGTGCAAGACCGCGTGGCGAGCGGCGACCTGACGCTACATGGGCTTTGGCACAATATCGCGGAAGGCGGTCTTGAGGCTTATGACCCGGAGATGGGAGCCTTTCTCGAGGTTTAAGCCAGTTGCCGGCTTATGCGTCAGCGAAACGACGTTCGAGCGCGTAGGCCGACACGCCCAAAGCCTCAAGGGTGCAGATCTCGACACGGCTGTGGCAATCCCGCAGGACAATCCCGGCATTGCTCTTGGCGAGGTAGAACCCCTTTTGCGCGAGGCGTCGCTTCAATCCGTTGAGGGAATTTGACGCGTCGAACTCGGGCAGAAGGCTGGCGCGGAGCCACACGCGGGTTTCGGTATCCATGCGCCGTGCGATACGGGCGCTGGCCCATGCTGATTGTTGGCTCTCGTCGTCTACCACAGGCGTTGCGCTGGCGATTGTCATCTCTTGGTACATGGCTTTGGTCCTCTCGGCGGGTTCCGCTATGTCCCGAGAGGTAGCGCAGAGAGATGGCCTTTTCGCGCCCCGAAAACGGATATGCGGTGTCCCGAGCGGAGTGACTCATATCCGAAAGCGTAGGGTTCGTTCCTGTGAGGCAGGCGGCAAGAGAAAGGGGCGCCACGCATGACGCCCCCTTCAAAACAGAAATGGTTGGCTTGGATCAGCCCTTTTTGAGGACTTCGCGGCCGAGCGTTTCGGCGATTTGCACCGCGTTCAACGCGGCACCCTTGCGCAGGTTGTCGGAGACACACCAAAGGTTGATGCCGTTGTCGATGGTCGAATCCTGACGGATGCGCGAGATGAAGGTGGCGAAATCGCCGACGCATTCCTTGGGCGTCACGTAGCCGCCGTCTTCGCGCTTGTCGATGACCATGATGCCCGGCGCTTCGCGCAGGATATCGCGGGCTTCGTCCTCGTCGAGGAACTCTTCGAATTCGATATTCACGGCTTCGGAGTGGCCCACAAAGACCGGGACGCGCACGCAGGTTGCGGTCACCTTGATCGCCGGGTCGATGATCTTCTTGGTTTCGGCGACCATCTTCCATTCTTCCTTGGTCGAGCCGTCTTCCATGAAGACGTCGATATGGGGAATGACGTTGAAGGCGATGTCTTTCGGGTAGACCTTGCGCTCATAATCGTCGGTCGGATTGTAGGCGGCCTTGGTTTGGTCCCAGAGCTCGTCGATGGCGTCCTTGCCCGAGCCGGAGACCGATTGATAGGTCGAGACCACGACGCGCTTGATCTTGGCGCGGTCATGCAGCGGCTTCAGCGCGACAACCATCTGCGCGGTCGAGCAGTTGGGGTTGGCGATGATGTTCTTCTTGGAATAGCCGTGGATCGCATCGGCGTTACATTCCGGCACGATGAGCGGCACGTCCGGGTCGTAGCGGTAGAGCGACGAGTTGTCGATCACCACACAGCCCGCCGCAGCGGCGATGGGGGCGTATTTCTTGGTCGCGTCAGAGCCGATCGCGAACAGCGCCATGTCCCACCCCGAGAAATCGAACTGTTCGATGTCTTGGGTTTTGAGGGTTTTGTCGCCGAACGTGACCTCGGTGCCGAGCGAACGGCGGCTAGCAAGTGCGGCGATTTCATCCACCGGGAACTGGCGCTCGGCCAGAATGTTCAGCATTTCGCGGCCCACATTGCCCGTGGCGCCTGCGACGACGACGCGATAACCCATTGTGTCTCTCCAAAGTTTCAGACGCGCCCTCATACCGTCGATTCCCCAAAGAAAAAAGGGCAAAGCGCGCCTTTTTCGTGATGGGGGTCATTTCGGGGCGCGATGAGCGGCTAGGTGTCGTTCAGCAGATCGCGATAGAGCGCCACGAGGGCGTCGGCCTCTCGGTTGAGGCCGAACTCGGCGATGACACGGGTGCGCCCGGCGCGCCCCATGGCCGGGAGATCACGCGCCAGCATGGTTGAGATAGCCCCGGTCAGGGCGTCGGTCTCGTCCTTGGGCACGATCATGCCGCAGTCCTGTGAGACGAAATCGGCGAAGGCGCCGACATTCGTTGCCACAACGGGCACGCCAGAGGAAAGCGCCTCGAGCGGGGTCAGCCCGAATCCCTCGAGGAGCGAGGGCGCAACATAGAGCGAGAGCGCGCGGTAGGCGGCGGGCATCGCGGGAAGGGGTAGTTCGTCCTTGAACAGGATGCGATCTTCGAGCCCGGCGTCGCGGATACGGGATTTGAGCGTTTCGCCATAGTCGGCATTGTCGGGGGTTATCCGGCCCATGATGACGGCGCTGAACTCCGGGTGATCCGGAAGGAGGCGGCACATGGCTTCGACGAAATGATGCGTGCCTTTCATTGGCCGGACACGGCCGAAACAGCCGATGAGCTTTTGGCCGCCGGTGCCATAGTCATGTGGCGTACCGGGGGCGAAATGCGTCGTGTCGACACCGTGGGGGATGATCTCGCACGGGCCGGGCATCACCTCGGCATTGACGGGGGTTGTCGCGACGAGCGCGTCGCAGCGCCGGGCCATCCAGTTGGTCAACCTGCCACGTTTGCGCGGCGAGGATGAGGTAAAGACAAGGCGCAGGCGCATCAGGCCAAGGCCGCGCAAGAAGATGCCGAGCAGGAGTTCGTTATTGCGCCGGGCGTGCCAGACGCGCAGGCGGCGCTTGAGGAAAGGGAGTTGCCAGAGTGGGACGGCGGGCAGGCCTGGCGGAAGGCCGGTGCCCGTTGTGACAATGCCGATCTTACGCGCCTGCAGGGGGACGAGCGCGATCACCGTGGCCGTCACGCCCGAGAGGCGGCGGTTCAGGTTGGGCGCGATCACGGCGATGTCCTTTGGCGCGGTCATGGGGTGGCCTTAGTCGGTGCGGTCCTGAGACAAGAGATAGACCGCAAGCCCTGCGACAAGCAATGCACCGAAGAGGAGGAAGAGCGTCTGGTAGGCGAGAGCGGGATCGGTTGCGGAGAGGGACGTGTGCAGGCGGCCTGAGGCGAATTGCATGATCCCGACACCGCCGATGCCAAAGAGGTTCATCAGTGTGACGCCGCGCCCGGTGAGGTGAGAGGGGAAGAAGCTCCGGGCGTGGGCGATGATGACCGGGAAAGACGCCCCGAAAAAGCCGATCGCGGCCATGAGGACGACCGAGAGCCAGACCGAGGCCGACAGCGCGAAGGCGAGCCAGAAAAGCGCAATGGCCGCGATCAGATTGCCACCGAAGACGACCCATTTGCGGGTCTTGAACAGGCGGTCTGCCGGGCCATAGGCGAGGGTTCCTGCGATCATCGCCAAGCCCATGACGAGGGAGGCTGTGCCGATCTGGCCGGTGGAAAGGGCGAAGGTGTCCGACAGATACGGCCCAATCCAGAGGCCGCGAATACCGGCCGCGGCCATGTAGTTCACGAACATGACCGGGAAAATGAACCAAAGGGCGCGGATCTTTAGCAAATCTAGGAGCGAGCCTTTCTGGGCCGCGGCGTCGCGTTCGGGATCGCGGATCAGGATGTAGAGCCCGATGGCCGTCAGCGCCGATAGCGCGGCAAGCCCCACCAGCGACAGCCGCCAGCCGATGAGTTCGGACGCAAGCGCCATCGGATAGGAGGCGACGAGGTTGCCGACGGTGCCGACCCCGAGCATCAGCGCGGCAAGCGTCGCAAACCGGGCAGGGGGGTAGGAGGTTGCGAAAATGTAATAGGAGGCCATGAGAACGGGGGAGCAGCCGACCCCGATCAGACCCATGGCGAGGGTGACATGGGCAGGCGTTGTCGCGACCGAAAAAAGGAGCGCGCCGCCGCCCCCGCCCACAAGCAGGAGCGAGGCCGCGGTGCGGCGCGGGCCGATCTTGTCGAGCGCGGCGCCTACGGGAACCTGCATTGCGGCGAAGACGAGGAACCAGATGCCGGAGGCAAAGGCAAGGTCTTCGGGCGTAGTGCCAATATCGGCTTCCAGTGCCTTGGTCAGAACCGCCAGGAAGGCACGGAAAAACTGGCTCAGCACATAGGCGAAGCACAACAGGATCAGGTCTGGGCGCATGCGGGTTTCCTCCTGCGCAGGACATGATCCCATGGCGCGGGGAAAGGCAAGGGGGAGGGGGCGTTGCCCCCTCTTGGGCCGCTGGCCCAATTCACCCCCAAGGTGTTTTCACCAAAAAGAAATCCTGGATGTTATTTGCTGCTGCGCAAGCGTCCGACGATCCCGGTCGGGAAGAAATAGACCGAGAGAATGAACAGCACACCGAGCCATAGGAGCCAGCGGTCGGCATTGAGCAGATCGGGCAGGATCGGCAGCCCCTGAAGCGCGTCGGCGGCGGTGCCCATGAGATTCTGGAGGTAGTTCTGGGCGAGGATAAAGATCGTCGCGCCGATCACCGCGCCATACATGGTGCCCATGCCGCCGATCACCACCATCAGGAGGATATCGATCATGATCTCCATCGAGAGCGATGTATCTGGGCCGACATAGCGCAGCCAGATCGCGTAGAGCGCCCCAGCCAGAGCGGCGATGGCGGCCGAGAGGCAGGTCGCGGCGACGCGGTAGTGCACCACCCGATAGCCGATCGCTTCGGCACGGAAATCGTTCTCGCGGATGGCGAGGAGGACGCGGCCAAAGGGCGAATGCACGATGCGCAGCATCACCAGGAACAGCACCAGAGAGCCGCCGAAGATCAGGTAGTATTTCAGTAGCTTGCCGTTCATCTTGACCCCGAAAAGCTCGCCATCGGCGAATTTGAAGGCGGGGCCAAGCTCGCGGGGGATCTTGTAGGAGAGGCCATCTTCGCCGCCCGTGAGGCCCGAGAGCTGGGACACGAGGACCGCGACGGCGGAGGCGACGGCAAGGGTAATCATCGCAAAGAAGATTGCCCGCACCCGGAGCGAAAACAGGCCAATGATGAAGGCGAGGATCGCAGCGAGGAGCGCGCCGGAGACCGCGCCGACAAAAAGCGCGTCGAAGCCGCGCCCCATATGCGTCGAGGCGAGCGCCACGCCATAGGCGCCGAGGCCGAAGAACATGGTGTGGGCGAAGCTTACGATTCCGCCATAGCCGAGCATCAGGTCATAGGAGGCGACCAGCACGATAAAGACACAGATCCTTGCGGCGGTGTCGATGGATCGCACACCCGGAAACAGGAACGGTGCAAAGGCGAGGCCGATGAGGATCGCGATGAGGATCACCGCGAGGACGGGGCTTCGGGGCATGTCGCCGGAGAGGAGTTTGGTCAGCATTTGTCTTTCCTCACTTCGCCTTGACCACGGGGATCATGCCCATGGGACGCCACATCAGGATCGCGACCATCAGGCCGATATTGGAGATCAGCGCCACTTTTGGCTCGAGGAAGGCCACGTAGTTTTGCAACAGACCCACGAGGAGCGCGCCGATGAAGCAGCCCTCGACCGAGCCAAGGCCGCCGATGATCACCACGATGAAGATCAGGATCATGGATTGGTTGCCCATATGGGCGGTGATGACTTCCTGGTAGAGTCCCCAGAGGACACCGCCGAGACCAGCCAGTGCAGAGCCTGCGAGAAAGACGCCGATAAAGACGAGACGCAGGCGATAGCCGAGCGCCTCGACCATCTCGCCGTTCTCGACGCCAGCCCGCACGATCAGGCCGATCTTGGTGCGGCGCAGGATCCAGCGCATGGCGAGGAAGACGACCGCGCCGATGCCTACGGCGACGAGGCGGTATTTCTCGAGCGCGGCACCGAAGAAGGTCACGGCGCCTTTGAGGGCTTCGGGGCGGGTGATGTAGATTTCTTCCGGCCCCCAGAAGACGATGATGAGCTGTTCCACGACGATCAGCCCGCCCATGGTCACGAGGATCTGTTTGAGGTGGTGGCCGTAGACGGGTTTGACGATCACCTTTTCAAAGGCCCAGCCCATGAGGGCCGTGGCTGCCATGGCCCCGATGATGGCGACCATCATGGCGGTGAGGTTGAGGGCCAGAGAGGGGGCGCCTGTCATGTTCTCCAAGAGGAGCAGGAAAGAGACCCCAACGAAGGCCCCGACCGAGACAAAGGCACCGTGGCCGAAGTTGATCACGTCCATGAGGCCGAAGACCAGGGTCAGGCCGGAGGCCATGATGAAGATCATCATGCCCATAGCGAGGCCGGACACTGTCAGCGTGAGCCAGCTCGAGGTCGAGGGAATGGCGATGAGACCGAGCAGCATCAGCACCACCACCAACAAGACGGGAGCGTATGGTGCGAGGCGCTGCGAGAGGCTCGCGGCGGCCATGGTCGGGGTGTGATCGGGGGCGGCGCTCATGGGCGTGGCTCCTGTCGGTTGAATGCGAGGGGACGGAACGCAGGGATCATTGGTGCGCCTCCAGGCTGAGGCCCATGAGGCGTTCCTGAAGTTCGGCATCTGTCGCGAGTTGTTTCATCTCGCCGGACCATGTCATGCGGCCGTCGTCCATTACGTTGGCGCTGTCGCCCAGGGCGCGGGCGACCGAGAAATTTTGTTCCACGAGAAGGATCGATGCGCCTTGGTCTTTCAACTCGCGCAGGGCGCGGGCCATGGTCGAGATGATCGCGGGCGCGAGGCCCTTGGTCGGCTCGTCGATGAGGTAGAGACGGCGCTCTTCGATCATCGCGCGGGCGATGGTGAGCATCTGTTTCTGACCACCCGAGAGCGTGCCTGCGTCCTTCTTCCAGAAGGTCTTGAGCGCGGGAAAGACAGAGAACAACCAATCCAATCGTGCGCTGTCGATGGGACCGGAGACGGCGGCGAGGACCATGTTTTCCTCGACCGTGAGGTCCGAGAAAATACCCATGTCCTCGGGTACGAAGCCAATGCCAAGCCGCGCGATGGCGGGGGTCGGCAGGCGCGAGATGTCTTCACCGTCAAAGAGGATTTCGCCCGCGTGGTTGCGCCAGTGGCCGATGATCGTGCGCAGCGTCGTTGTCTTGCCGACGCCATTGCGCCCGAGGAGCATCGTCACCTGTCCGCGCGGAACAACTAGGTCGACGCCTTGCAGGATATGATACTGGGCGATGTTGGTCTTGACGCCCGAGAGTTTGAGGATCGGGTCAGACATCGGTCAGCTCCTTGCCCATATAGGCCTCTTGTACCACGTCGGAGGCGATCACTTCGGCGGGGTCGCCATCGGCGGCGAGGGCGCCGTTGTGCAGAACGATGATGCGGTCGGCGAGGGTGCGGATCACGTCCATCTTGTGTTCGACAAGGAGGATGGAGCGGTCTTTGCGGTGTTTCAACTCGGCGATAAGGTCGAGGACCACAGGGGCCTCGTCGACACTCATCCCGGCGGTGGGTTCGTCGAACATGTAGACAAGAGGGTCGAGCGCAATCAGGAGCGCGACTTCGAGTTTGCGTTGGTCGCCATGCGAGAGTTCGGAGACGATCTGGTCGGCCTGGTCGCGCAGGCGGACGCGCTCGACGATCTCGAGGGCGGGAATGGTGAGGTCATCGTGGCTCGAGGCCATGGAGAACATGTTGAAACCACGCCCGGCCTTGGATTGGATCACGAGGCGGACGTTTTCCAGAACATTGAGGTTCGGGAAGAGGTTCGTGAGCTGGAAGGCCCGGCCGATGCCGTGGTGGGTGCGCTGGGCGACGGACATGCGCGAGATGTCGCGTCCATTGAGCGTCACCGAACCCTGACTCGCCGGGATCTGGCCCGAGATCAGGTTGAAATAGGTGGTCTTGCCTGCGCCGTTCGGGCCAACGATTGCCGTCAGTTCACCGGTATTGAAGCGGCAGGAGATGCGATCCACCGCCACGTGGCCGCCAAAGCGCACGGTCAGGTCGCGGGTTTCGAGAATGGGATGGGACATGGGGCTTGGTTTCCGCGTGCGGGAAAAGAACAGCCCGGCGGCGAGGGATGCCGCCGGGCCATGATGGTGTCAGGATTTACTGGTTGCGGATCGGGATCGGCAGTTCGTCGATGGTCAGTTCCTTGACCAGCTCCGGGATCGCCCATTCCACATCGTCATCCACGCGGATCTTGAAGTGATACATGGATTGCATCGCCTGATGGTCCTCGGCGCGGAATTTCATGGTGCCCTTCGGGGTCTCCCATTCCATGCCTTCCATGGCCGAGATCAGGTCTTCGGTATCCGTGCCGCCCGCTTTCTTGATCGCTTCGACCGCTGCAAGGCCTGCGGCCATGCCACCTGCGGTAAAGAAATCCGGCGGGGAGTCAAAACGCTCGAAATGCGTCTTCACGAGCCAGTCGTTGATCGGGTTTTGCGGGATCTCATAGTAGTAGTAGGTCGCGCCTTCCATGCCGGGGAAGTCCTTGTAGGCCTTCATCGCGGCGAGGATGTTGCCCCCGGTTGCGATCTCGATGCCAAAGCGGGACGGGTCCATCGCATTGATCTTGCCCATCGGGTTGCCGCCACCGGCCCAGATGATGAAGAGTTTTTTCGGCCCGTCGAGATCCTTCATGGCGTTGAAGATACGCTCGGCTGCGGCGGTGAAGTCGGTGGTGTCGGTGGGCGCGTATTCTTCGTGCGTCACCGAGGAACCGACGCTTTCAAGCGCTTCCTTGAACGCGGCGATGCCGTCGCGGCCAAAGGCATAATCCTGCGCCAGCGTGGCGATATGTGCGCCGCCGCTGCTCAGGGCGATGGCGTTGGAGACGGCGTCTTGCGACGAGTTGCGGCCCGTGCGGAAGATGTAGCGGTTCCAGTTGTCACCAGTGATCGAGTCGGCCACCGCGGGCTCGACGATCAGGATCTTCTCGTATTCCTCGGCCACGGGCAGCATGGCGAGGGCCACGCCCGAGCTTACCGGACCGATGGCGAGATCGACCTCGTCATCGCCATAGGCCTCTTCGAGGAGCGCCTTGCCGTTGTCGGGCTTCAGCTGGGTGTCTTTTTCGATCACGACGATCTTTTCGCCGTTGATCTCCATGGTGCCGCCGGTCGCGTATTCGAGACCGAGCATGAGACCGTCATGGCTTTGTTTGGCGTAGGCCTCATAGGGGCCGGTCTTGCCATAGACATGAGCGATCTTGATATCGGCAAAGGCCGCGCTGGTCATGGCAAGCGCCGAGACCATGCCGCCGAGCAGCATCTTCTTCATTTGATTTCCTCCCTTATGCCGGGGCCGGATTTGGCCCTTTATGCATTGTCAAAACAGTAGGAGGCAGGGGGCTAATCGGTCAATTGAGTGAAAATACCTATATCGGATATGCGTCCTTTCAGGCCATGTTGCGCGCGATCTCACAGATGACGTCAAAGGCCGTGTCGATATCCTCTTTCGTGGCGTCGACCTGACCTGCCTGAAAGCGGATCACAAGGGCGCCGCCAACGCGTGTCTGGGTCAGGTAAATGCGTCCGTCATCGTTGATCGCATCGACGAGCCGTTGGTTCAGTGCGTCAAGGTCGCCCGCGCCCTTGGGGGCATAGCGGAAGGTGAAGAGCGACAGGACAGGCGCGGTCACGATCTCGAAATCGGGTTCGGCGGCGAGGCGGGCGTGAAGCTCTTCGGCCCATGTCACATGGTTGCGGATCATCACCTGCAACCCTTCGAGACCGTATGTGCGCAGCACGAACCAGATCTTCAGCGCCCGAAAACGGCGTCCTAGCGGCACAGACCATTCCGAGTAGTTGATAATCCCGTCATGGCCGTGGGTCTTGAGGTATTCCGGCTTGATCGCCAGCGTGCGCACGAGGTCTTCGGGATTGCGGACGAAATGCGCGGAGCAGTCGAACTGCATCCCGAGCCATTTATGTGGGTTGAAGACGACCGAATCCGCCTTGTCGACCCCGTTCCAAAGTGTGCGGAACTCGGGGCAGATCATAGCCGCCCCGGCCCAAGCGGCGTCGACATGGGTATAGAGATCGTATTTTGCGGCCACATCGCAGGTCGCGGAAATGTCGTCGCAAGCGCCGGTGCCTGTGCCGCCGACACAGGCGATGATGCCGGCAGGTTTGAGACCAGCGGCAATGTCCTCGGCAATGGCGGCGTCGAGCGCGGCGACGTCCATGGCGCGGGTTGGGCCGGTGGTTGGGATGCGGCGTAGGTTGGCGGCCCCGATGCCGGAAATCCAGATCGCGCGGTCGATCGAGGTATGGACTTCGTCCGAGCAATAGACCCGGAGTGTGTCGAGACCCGCGAGGCCCGTCTCATTGCCTTGCCAGCCGAGGGCGCGTTCGCGCATCGTCAGCACGGCGGCGAGTGTTGCGGTCGAGGCGCTGTCCTGAATGACGCCGGTGAAATGCGGCGCGAGGCCGATCCCGTCGCGCAGCCATTCGAGCATGCGGGTTTCCATCTCAGTCGCCGCTGGAGAGGTTTGCCAGAGCATGCATTGCGGTGCGATCACCGTTGCGAGGTAATCGGCGAGCATCGAGGGCGGGGTCGCGTTCGCGGGGAAATAGGCAAAGAAGCGGGGGTGCTGCCAATGGGTCAGGCCGGGCATGACGATGCGTTCGAAATCGGCAAAGACCTCTTCCATCGCGCCGCCTTTCTGCGGCGGGGTTGCGGGGAGCTGGGCGAGGATGTCGCCGGGGGCGACCTGAGCCCGCACGGGCCGGTCGCGCAGCGTCTCGTGATACTGGCGCGCCCAGTCGGAAATCCGGGCGCCCCAGGTGGCAAATTCGCTCCATTTCATCACTGCTCTCCTGTCTTTGCGACCTATTGCGCCCGATAGGTGCGGCTCTTGCGCGCGCTCGGGGGCGGATTGGTCGCTTTTTGTTGCCCTCTGAGGGGTTGCGGTGCATGAATATCGCATGACGACGACACAATCCAAGACCCTTACAAACCGGTCTTTGCCCATTGCCCTTCTGCGCGCCCGCGAGCGCGTTATGATGCCGATCCGCGGGATGCTGGCCGATGCCGGGGTGACAGAACAGCAATGGCGGGTGTTGCGTGTGCTTGACGAGGAAGGGCCGCTCGATCCGACGACCATCGCCTCGCGAGCTGTGCTATTGCTCCCGAGCCTGACGCGAATCCTGCAGAAGCTTGAGGAAAAAGGCCTCGTGTCACGTCGGCGGGATGATCATGATCGGCGTCGACAGGTGATCGACATCACAGTGGATGGCCGCAATATCATCGACGCGAACATGGCGACGAGCCGCCGCATCCTCACCGATATGCGCGAGCGTCTTGGGGCGGAGCGTCATGAAATCCTGATCGAGCTTCTGGCCGAGTTGACCGAACTTGATCTTGAAAAAGACCACGGCGCCTGATCCGAGCCATTTTCCCAGACATGCCTTAGCCGTTTCTTTGCGTCTCTTCCAAGCGATCGAGCGCAGGGCGCGGTAGGGCTGCGAGCGCGGTCATGACCTTGTCGCGACAGGCTGCGCCGCGCCAATGCGCCGGGAAGAACATCGCGGGGAGGTCAGGATGTGCGAGCAAGGCGCGGCGCCAATTGTGCACGATCACCACTCGCAAGATCGCTGTCTCCAATGGTGAGATCTGCGCCGCCTTGGTGATCTGCGGAAGTGCAGCGTCGAGGGCCGTTTCCAGCGCTTGGTAGGCGGCGGTGAGGTCGGGCGGGCCGATCTTGTCGCGGAGCCAGTCCGGCACCTGTTGCGGTAGGCCTTCGATCACGAGGAAGTCGGGGGCGTCCGAGGGGGCGGCGCCGCGCGCGAGGTAGGCGCCGGGCGCGACCGGGACGTAGCCGCGACCGCGCCAGACCCTCTCGGCCTCGCTTCGTTGCGCGGCGGGGCCGGGTTCGCCAAGCAAGAGGTGCCATGGGCCAGCCTCCTCGGCGTGGTGGGTTTCGGCATAGATGCGCGGGCTGGCGGCGTCGCTTTCGGTCAGCCCGTGAGCGGTCAGGCTATAGCGGCTCGTGCGGCCCTGACGTTCGGAGGTAATCCAGCCGTCATTGCGCAACCGATGAAGCGCGACGCGCACGGCCTCGGGCTTGATCCCCATAGGCTCGGTCAGGCGAGACAGAAGCGAGCCGCTGATGCGGTCGCCGGGGCGACGTGCCAGATCGCCAAAGATCGTTACCAAGATGGACCAGACCATCTGGTTGCGGTTGTAGGTCAGGATATCGAGGCTCTTGTCGAACCATGTCTCGGAACTGTCGCGCATGGGTGGATTATACTTGGCGCGAAAGGGTTTGGCCATGCGGCACCCTCTCGCGCGAGGGTGCCGCAGGCGGGATCAATAGGCGTTCATGGTCAGGAGTTCATACTCCGCGACCTTCTCGTCGTCCTGATCGGTGAGGGTGACGTGCCAGCGCACCTCGCCATACTCGTCATTGCGGCGGGTCTTCTTCTTGACCGTGAGGCGAACCTTGATCGCATCGCCCGCCGAAACGGGCTTCATGAAGCGCAGGTTGTCGAGGCCGGTATTGGCGAGGACCGGGCCTTCGTTCGGCTCTACAAAGAGACCGGCGGCGAAGGACAGGAGCAGGTAGCCATGCGCCACGCGGCCCGGGAAGAACGGGTTGCGCTTGGCCGCGTCTTCGTCGGTATGGGCGTAGAAGGTATCGCCGGTGAACTCGGCGAAATGCTCAATGTCTTCGAGGCTGACGGTGCGCGGATCGGTGTGGATCGTCTCGCCAATGGAGAGGTCGTGGAAGCGGCGGGTGAAGGGATGGGCCTCGGCCTTGATCTCCTGCGCCTCTGGCACCCAGACGTCGGCAATGGCCGAGAGGATATCGGGAGAGCCTTGGATGGCGGTGCGTTGCATGTAGTGCATCACGCCACGCACGCCGCCCATTTCCTCGCCACCACCGGCGCGACCGGGGCCGCCATGCACCATATGCGGCAGGGGCGAGCCGTGACCCGTCGATTCCTTCATCGAGTCGCGGTTGTTGAAATAGAGGCGGCCGTGGAACGCCCCTGCGCCAAGGGCGACTTCGCGGGCGACGGTCGGATCATGGGTGATCACAGAGGCGACAAGCGAGCCTTCGCCGCGATTGGCCAGTGCGATGGCGTGGTCGAGATCACGGTAGCCCATCACGGTCGAGACCGGGCCGAAGGCTTCGGTGTTGTGGACGTGGCGGGCATTGTCGGGGTCGGCACAGTGGAACAGCATCGGCGGCAGGAAGGCGCCTGCCTCTGCGTCTGCGCCTTCGACGGCAAAGTTCTCGGGGTCGCCATAGACGCGCTCGGCGTCCTCGGCGATCAGGGCGGCCTTGGCGAGAACGTCCTGTTTCTGGTCGAGCGAGACCAGCGCGCCCATGCGGGTCGATTCGAGGCGGGGATCGCCGATGGTGGTCTTGGCGAGGCGCGCGGAAAGGGCTTCGATCACGGCGGGGACGGTATTTTCCGGCGCGATGATACGGCGAATGGCGGTGCATTTCTGCCCGGCTTTGGCAGTCATTTCGCGCTGGACCTCTTTCACGAAAAGATCGAATTCCGGCGTGCCAGGAGCGGCGTCGGGGCCGAGGATCGAGGCATTGAGGCTATCCTGCTCTGCAACGAAACGGACCGAGTTCTCAAGGATATGCGGGTTCTGACGCAGTTTGAGGGCGGTGTCAGCGGAGCCGGTAAAGCTCACCACATCCTGACAGGTTAGGCGGTCGAGCATGTCGCCGAGGCCACCCGTCACCAGTTGCAGCGCGCCGTCGGGCAGGATGCCCGAATCGAGCATCAGCTTCACCGCAAGTTCGGTCACGTAGCAGGAATTGGTCGCCGGTTTCACGATCGCCGGAACGCCCGCGAGAATCGTCGGGGCGAGTTTCTCGAGCATCCCCCAGACTGGGAAGTTGAAGGCGTTGATATGCACCGCGACGCCATGCAGGGGGGTGCAGATATGCTGGCCAAGGAAAGTGCCGTTGCGCGAAAGCTGTTCCACGTCGCCATCGACATAGACCTGTCCGTCAGGCATTTCGCGGCGCCCCTTGGAGGCGAAGACGAAGAGCGTGCCGATGCCGCCGTCGATGTCGATCAGGTGATCGCTCTGGGTTGCGCCGGTGTTGAAGGAGAGGTCATAGAGCGCTTGTTTATGCGCACCGAGATGGGCCGCGAGGGCCTTGAGCATGCGGGCGCGGTCGTGAAACCCGAGCGCACGCAGGGCGGGGCCGCCGACGTTGCGGGCATGGTCGAGCATGGCCTGCACGTCGAGCGCGTCATTGCCCGCAGAAGCAAAGGGCGCGCCTGTGATGGCGCTGTGAATGGTGCGCGCACCAGAGCCGGGGGCAATCCATTGCCCGGCGGCAAAGCTCGAAATCTGTTCGATGGTCATCGTCTTTCTCCTCCAGAAAGGCCGGTGTGAGTGGTTGATGCTATTTATTGACCAACCGTTCGGTTTATGCAAGATGAGTCGCAGATCATCGTTTTGGGAGGACAGGGTGAGCGAGACGATACGCATCGAGGAGCATGGGGATTGGGTTGAAATCACACTCAACCGTCCGGACCGGCTCAATTCGTTCAATGACGAAATGCATGGCGCGCTGCGCGCTGCCATCGAAGCGGCGCGGGACAATGGCGCGCGGGCGATTCTTCTGACAGGCGCGGGGCGCGGGTTCTGCGCGGGCCAAGATCTTGGGGACCGTGACCCGTCGAAAGGCGCGCCGGACCTCGGGCACACTGTGCGGACCTTCTATGCGCCGCTGGTGCGGCTTATCCGGTCGCTTGAGTTCCCGGTGATCTGTGCCGTGAACGGCGTGGCGGCGGGGGCCGGGGCGAATATCGCGCTGGCGTGTGACATGGTTTTGGCCGCCGAGAGCGCGAAGTTCATTCAGTCCTTCTCCAAGGTCGGCCTGATCCCGGATACGGGCGGAAGTTGGCACCTGCCCCGGCTTCTTGGCGAAGCGCGGGCCAAGGGGCTTGCCTTTACCGCCGAGCCAATCAGCGCGCAGAAAGCCGAGGATTGGGGCCTGATCTGGAAAGCGCTGCCGGATGAGACGCTGATGGAGGAGGCGCGCGCGCTCACGGCGCGGCTTGCCGCCGGGCCGACGCTTGGCCTTGGGCTTAGCAAGGCATGCATTCAGGCCGCAGCGGTCGATACGCTTGAGGATCACCTCGAGATGGAAGCCGACGCGATGAAGACTTGCGGCGAAAGCGCGGATTACGCGGAGGGCGTCGCGGCGTTCCTTCAAAAGCGCGCACCCGTGTTCAAGGGGGAATGACGATGACGCCGAAGGAGCGCGCGGAAAAATCCGCTGCCGCCATGTGGGCGGATGACAATGCCTCGCAATGGGCGGGGTTCGAGATCACCTCGGTCGATGAGGGCACCGCGACGCTCGAGATGAGCGTCGAGAAACACCATTGCAACGGGCATGGAATTTGCCACGGGGGGGTGACCTTCATGCTTGCCGATAGTGCCTTTGCCTTTGCCTGCAACAGCCGCAATCAGGCGACTGTCGCGCAGCACAATATCGTCAGCTACCTCGCGCCGGGCCGGTTGGGAGACCGTCTTCGGGCAGAGGCAACCGAGCTGAGCCTTACCGGGCGCAGCGGAATTTACGATGTGAAAGTGACCAATCAGAGCGGCACCGTGATCGCGGAGTTTCGGGGTATGTCCCGCGCGATCAAAGGCCAGCTTTTCGAAGAATAGTTGTCGAGGAGGACGACATGAAAGACCTGAGCCCGAAACCGGGAGACCTTGATCCGATCGAAACCGCGTCGATCGACGAAATCCGCAAGCTTCAGCTCGACCGGCTCAAGTGGTCGCTGCGCCATGCCTATGAGAACGTGCCGATGTATCGGCAGCGGTTCGACGAGGCCGGGGTGCATCCGGATGACTTTAAGGAGTTGAAAGATCTCGCGAAATTCCCGTTCACCTATAAAAACGACCTGCGCGACAACTACCCGTTTGGCCTTTTCGCGGTGCCGAAAGAGAAGATCGTGCGCGTGCATGCCTCGTCGGGGACGACGGGCAAGCCGACGGTTGTCGGCTATACGGCGAACGATATTTCGATGTGGGCAGATGTTCTTGCGCGGAGCCTGCGGGCCTCGGGGCTTCGGGCAGGCGATACGGTGCATAACGCCTATGGCTATGGTCTCTTCACCGGCGGTCTTGGCGCGCATTACGGGATCGAGCGGCTTGGCGCGATGGTCGTGCCGATGGGCGGCGGGCAGACCGAGAAACAGGTCAACCTTATTCAGGATTTTCAGCCGGACGGGATCATGGTGACGCCCTCCTACATGCTCAACATCCTTGAGCAGTTCCACAAGGCGGGTCTTGATCCTCGGGCCTCGTCGCTTTCGGTTGGGGTCTTTGGGGCAGAGCCGTGGACCAACGCGATGCGCAAGGAGGTCGAAGACGCCTTTGACATGCACGCCGTTGATATCTATGGCCTTTCCGAGATCATCGGGCCGGGTGTCGCGAATGAATGCGTCGAGACCAAAGACGGGCTTCATATCTGGGAAGACCATTTCTACCCGGAGATCATCAACCCGGCGACCGGCGAGGTCGTGGAAGAAGGCGAAGAGGGCGAATTGGTGTTCACCACGCTGACCAAGGAAGGGATGCCGATGATCCGCTATCGCACGCGCGATCTGACGCGGCTTTTGCCCGGGTCGGCGCGGTCGATGCGGCGGATGGAAAAGATCACCGGGCGCAGCGACGACATGATCATCCTGCGTGGCGTCAACGTCTTCCCGACCCAGATCGAAGAACAGGTCATGGCCACGGGTGGCCTCGCGCCGCATTTCCAGATCGAACTTTACAAGTCCGGTCGGATGGATGCGATGCGGGTCTACGTGGAGGCCAATGCGGATGCGGCGGACAACCTGTCGAAGACGGCGGCGGCGCGGATGTTGACCAAGCATATCAAGGACATGGTCGGGGTTTCGACCGAGGTTATCGTCGGTGATCCCGGCGATGTGGCGCGCTCGCAAGGCAAAGCGGTGCGCGTCGTCGACAACCGCGACAAGGAGTAGGATTTGGCCCGCACGATAGCAAAAGACCACGATCAGAAGCGTGATCAAATCCTCAAGAGCGCGGCAAAAGTCTTTGCCACGCAGGGGTTTGATCGCGCGTCCATGGCCCTGCTGGCGCGGGAGTGCGGCATCTCCAAGGCCAATATCTACCACTACTATGACAGCAAGGATGCGCTTCTGTTCGACCTGCTCGAGACCTACCTTCGGGAGCTTCGAGACCGGATTTGTCACATTGAGATCAGTGACTTGTCCGAAGAGGCGCAGCTGCGGGCGGTGGTCGCGGAAATCCTCATGGCCTATCAGGGCGCGGACTATGAACATCAAGTTCAGATCGGCGCCATGTCGGCCCTACCGGAGGATCAACAACAGCTCTTGCGGGGTTATCAGCGCGACCTTGTCAAATTCGTTGAGGCCATCATTTGCGCCGCTGCGCCAGAGGTTTTTGACGGGAAGCGAGAGACCCTTCGGGCGACGACCATGTCGGTCTTTGGGATGCTCAACTGGTACTACATGTGGAACAGCGGCGCGGGCAGCGATGCGCGGGAATCCTATGCGACGCTGGTTGTGAACCTGACGCTTGGGGGGCTGAAAGCGCTCTGAAAACCAACGTCGGTATCACGTCGGTATTGCGTCTGTATCGCGGTGGTGCGGAAATCGGGAGCGGGTCGAAATCTGAAACAGATTTCGGCCCGTTCTCTTTTGCAAGAAACCGGCCTCAGCTTGCGCGGCTGCGGCGTTCTGTGTCGTCGATGAGCCATTGGCGCGCACCTTCGAGCACCGCGTCGTAGGTCGCCTTGCCGATGGCTTCTCCGAGGGCGGTGTGTTTGCCAGCATAGGGCATGTGACCCGGCGGAGCGGCAACGGCGATGCAGTCGGTGCCTGTCCCGGTCGCGATGCCGGTGGCGACACGGTGGCCAAGATCGTGCACGGCGGCGGTGCGGGCTTCGGTGGCGACGCTCATTGCTTCGAGGAGACCGATGTCGGAAAGGGGCTGATCGACGCGCAGGGCGATGTTGATGGTGCCCCAATCCTTGCCCCAATCGCGGCCGGTATAGTCCTCACGACTACCGACTCGTTCGGCGTTGGAGAGGCCGATGGTGATGATGGCGTCGGCGGTCACATCCTCGACACGGGCGGTCTTACAGTGATGCCGGGCGAGGTCTCGGGAGGTCAGGAAGGCAACCGCGTCCGAGGCACCGCGCGCGGCGAGTTCGGAGGCGAGCCATGTTTCGGCATCGAGATCCCTTGGCAGGTCGTCCTCGTGCACTTCGCGCCAGAGGATGCGCGAGGCGGTCACGAAGCCGGGGCGATGCACGGCCCAACTCAGAACACGCATCTCTTCGCCAAGGTCGAAGGCCAACCAGGGGCGCGACAGGGTGGGCATCAAATCACCTCGAGCGGCTGAAAGACCGGGCCGGAGGACGTCTGTTGGTGCCATGCCGTGACGCCGAAGGCGCGGGCGAGAAGGGCGTCTGTCAGAACGTCCTCGGGCGCACCGTCGGCGAGGATTCCGCCCTCAGCAAGAAGGACAAGGCGGGTACAGTGGCGCGCGGCGAGGCCGAGGTCATGCAGCGACACGAGGGTCGAGCGGCCATGGCGTGCTAGGTCGGCAAAGACCTGCATCGTGGCGATCTGGTGCGCGGGGTCGAGGCCTGCGATGGGTTCGTCGGTCATCAGGAGCGGTGTGTCCTGCGCAATGGCGCGGGCGATCAGGGCGCGGGCCTGTTCCCCTCCCGAGAGGCGCGAGGCGGCGCGGGCGCGGAACTCTTCAAGGCCGAGATAGGCAATGGCGGCGTCGATCTTTTCCTGATCCGCCGGGGGGATCTTGCCGGAGATTGGCAGGTAGGGCAGACGACCTAGCGCGACGAGACGTTCCACCGGCACGGGCCAGGCGATCTCGCGCGCTTGCGGCATCCAAGCGACGGCGCGGGCGCGGTCGGCTGTGGACATCGCGGCGAGGGAGCTTTGGCCCGATTGGATCGGCAGGAGGCCGAGGGCGGAGCGCATCAGGGTTGTTTTCCCGGCACCGTTGGGACCGATGAGGCCAACCAGTTCGCCTTCGCCAATCGTCATCGAGACGCCGGAAAAGACCGGACGGTTGCGTAGGGTCACGGCGAGATCGGTCAGGGAGAGGAGGGTCATGGCAGTTCCCTCCGGGTCTTGAAGATCAGGTGCAGGAAGAGCGGGGCCCCGATCAGGGCGGTGACGACACCGAGCTTGAGGTCGCGGTCAGGTAGGATCACGCGCACGGAGATATCGGCCATAAGGAGGAGCGCTGCGCCGCCGAGCGCCGAAGCCCAGAGCAGGCGCGAGGGTTGTGCGCCGACAAAGGGGCGCAGGATATGGGGCACGACGAGGCCGACGAAGCCGATGGAGCCCGCGACGGCCGTTGCGCCACCGACGATGGCGGCGGTGCCGAGCACCACGAGGAGGCGTAGGCGCGAGAGGCTCAGGCCGAGGGTTTCGGCGGCGTCTTCACCAAGGGTCAGGGCATCGAGGCCACGCGCCGTGCTTGCAAGGAGGCCTGCACCGATCACGATAAAGGGCAGGGCGAGCCAGAGGTGGGTCATGGAGCGGTCGGCGAGCGAGCCCATCATCCAGAACACGATGTCATTGGCGGCGAAGGGGTTGGGCGAGAGGTTCAGCACCAGCGAGGTCAGCGCGCCTGCCAACGCCGAGATGGCAATGCCCGCGAGGATCAGGGTCAGAGAGCCGCCGCGCGCCCCGGCGAGGCCCATGACGAGGAACACGCCCACGACTGCGCCAAGAAGCGCGGCCAGCGGTAGGCCAAGCGTGGCGGTCGCCGTGAGCCCGGCCTGAAGCGCGAGCACAGCGCCGAAAGCGGCAGAGCCAGAGACGCCGATCAGCCCCGGTTCCGCAAGGGGGTTGCGCAGATAGCCCTGAAGCGCGGCACCGGCCATGCCGAGGCCGCCGCCGATCAACGCTGCAAGCAGGGCACGGGGCAGGCGGATTTCGCGCATGACCATCGGCAACGGGCCGTCCGAGCCGGTCAGGAGCGCGGCGAGGCTCTGGAGGCCGCCGGTTTCGGCGGGGCCGATGGTCAGGGAAACGGCGAAGAGGACGGTGACGAGCGTGGCGAGGATCAGGAACAGGCGCATCAGTTGGCCTCTTCCAGAAGGGCGCGGCGCGCGGCAGAAAGATCGCGCACGGCGTCGAGCACATGGGGCGTGCCGCAGATCCAGTGGTTGTCGCCGACCTGTTCCCCGGCGACGGCCCCTTTGAGGGCGCGCAAGGCGGGGTGCGTGAGGATGTCCTCGGCGCGGGAATGGCCGTCATAGGCGGCGGCGGAGATGATGATATCGGGTTCGGCCATGACCAAGAGTTCTAACGGCATTGACCCGCCATAAGCAAAGCCTGCTTCGGTGGCGACATTGGTGAACCCTGCGGCCTTGAGCACTTGGCTTGGCAGCGAGTTCTCGCCCGGTGTCCAGCCATTGGCGTTGTAGATTGCGGCGCGGGGGCGGGGGCCTTCGGTTGCGCGCAGGGCGGCAAGCTCGGTTTCGAAAGACGAGCGCAGCGCGGCGGCGGCCTCTTCACGACCCAAGGCTGCGCCCATTTCCGTGATGCGGATCGACACCTCATCGAGGGTCAGGGCGGGGCGCATGATGTAGACGGGAATGCCAAGGCGGCGCAGCATGTTGACGGTCGCACGCGCAGTATAAGCGCCGGCGAGCACGAGGTCGGGATTGAGAAGGTAGACCTCCTCGGCACCGCCATAGTTGATCGGGTAGCGCGCGGCCTCTTCGGGCATGGCGGAGGCGCGTGGGTCACGGGCAATGTAGGAAACGGATTTGAGCTGATCCGGGGCGGCGAGCAGCATGGCGAGCTGATCTGTACACAGGTTCAGGGAGACGACGCGCCGGGGCGCATCGGCAAACGCCGCCGCGCTGGAAAGCACCAGCGCGGCGAGCAGGGATATGACCTTAGAAGGACGCACGGATACCGAAGTAAGCTGCGCGGCCTGGCGTGTTGAAGCCGCCTGCGGTCTCGTAGTCTTCGTCGAGCACGTTCTCGAGGCGCAGATATGCCTTGACCGTCTCGTTGATGTCATAGCCGACACCAAGGTTTACGAGCGTGTAGTCGCCGACCTTGTGGCCCGCGGGGGCGTAGATGCTTGGCGTGACGTCCGCGACGTGCTGCACCTCGGCGTTGCCGGTGAAGCCGTTGCCGAAGGTGGCGTCAAGGCCGAGGATCAGGTCATGCTTGGGAACGCGCGCGAGGGTCACGCCGGAGTTGTCGGCATCGGTAAAGGTATAGTTGCCGTAGAAGGACAGCATGTCGGAGATCACATAGGTGCCCGAAAGCTCGATCCCTTTGGAGGAGGTGGTGCCGGGCACCTGAGCATAGGCGCCGGGGATCGGGCCGAGCCAGCCATCGGGGTCGAAATACTCGATCAGGTCGTCGACATCGGTGCGGAAAGCGGTGACGCGGACCGTGTTGCCCGGGCCAAAGTCTTTCTCAAGGCCAAGCTCGAAGGAGCGGCTTTCTTCCGGTTTCAGGGCCGGGTTGCCCGATGCGCTATAGAGTTCATAGAGCGACGGCGCGCGGAAGCCGGTGCCATAGACCGCGCGCAGGCGCAGGTCGTCAGAGACGTGCCAGACAGCTGCAACGCGGCCCGTCGTGGCGCCGCCAAAGAGCGAGTGATCGTCTCGGCGCAGGGCGAGCGAAAGGTCGAGGTTCGCCATCGGCTGCACCATGAGTTCAGCAAAGGCCGAGTTGGTGTCGATGGTATTGACGGTGGTGGCCGGAACGGCGGTTGTCAGGCTCGCGGTTTCTTCGGTGTGATCGAGACCGAAGGTCAGGCCTGCATTGGCACCGAGGTCAACCGAACCGAGATAGGCGATCTGCTCGCGGTCGCCGAGGAAGCGGGTGGTGTAGATGCTTGCCGGATCGCGGCGGTCGGTCTTGTAGTAGGAATAGCTCAGTTCGTGAGTCACGGCGCCGGTCACGAACTCGGCAAAGACGCGCGCGCCTTTCTGGGTGCCGAGGTTGTTCGGGGTGCTGCCGTCGATTTCGACTTCGTAGTCGCGCCACAGCGCCGAGGCCCCGATGGTCAGGGTGTCGGTCAGGTCGAAGCGCGAATTGAAGTTCGCCATGGTCTGATCGAAGCCGTCCTTCTCGGGGTCGCCCGCGGTTGCGGAGATACCTTCGGTATGGAAACGCGACAGGGTGAAGGAGATTTCGGCGCGATCGTTCATGTAGGCGGTGGTGAAATCGCTCGACACGGTGCCGAAGCTGCCGACCTCACCGCCGACAGAGCCGGAGAAGCCAAGCTTGGTCGGGCGTTTGGAGGTGATGTTGATGACACCAGCGATGGCTTCGGAGCCGTGGATCGCCGATTGCGAGCCTTTGAGAACCTCGATGCGGCCGATGCCTGCGCTTGTCAGGCCACCGAAGTTGAAGGCGTTCTGGGTCGAGGTCGGATCGCTCACGTCGATGCCGTCGATGCGCACGCCGATATATTTGCTATCGAGGCCGCGCAGGCGGATCGTGGTGTTGGTGCCGACGCCACCGTTTGCCGAGAAGGACACGCCCGGTTCACGAGACAGGGTCTGGATCAGGGTTGTATCGGCATCTTCGAGGTCTTCCTCGTCGATGATTTCGACCGTCGCGCCGGTGCGGGCGGCCTCGATAGGGGCGAGGCTTGGGGAGAGGAGGATCTCGTCGAGGTCATAGACCTCTTCGGCCCATGCGGTTTGGGTTGTAAGGCCTGTGGCGAGGGCCGCGAGGGCGGCGGAGGCCAGGAGCGTCCGTTTCATGTGTCTGTCCTTCATTCGGGTGATGCCCGTTTGATGCAAGATGTCTTGAGGAAGGACGTGGCCCTCCCGCGACGGTGAGAAGTGCCACCACGACGGAAGGTCCGTTGTCTGAACGCGCCCCGCGTCCGGACAGGGTGAACATTCTGGCAGGTCTCCTGACTTGCGGGTCAAAGCTGGCTCGGGCCTTCCCATCCTCTCCTAAGGAGAACAGTGGCATTGTCCGAGGTCGCTCGCCGCTTACAGTTGCGGGGGCAGTCGAGGGTTTGCCGCGGGTCGCGGCGCACCTCGTTCCCTTTTCACGGGCTGCTGAACAGCCCGACCAGAACGAGAGGTGAATGGCCCGAGACGGGCTGCAAAGTCAATGCGGAATCGCGTTTCGCCAGACCTTTGCGGACAGGGCGCGTTGCAAAAAAGCAAGGGATGGGGCCTTTGACCCGCATCCCATCGCGATTTCAGGCGGCGCTCAGGCCCAGCTTTTCGAGGCAGGCACCGGTTTCCGCGCTCCAGCGTGCTTTCAGCGTGGCGTTGCTTTCGTGGCGCAGGCCCATCGCGGCGAGCATCTCTGCCTTTGTCGATTCCGCGGCGCCGAAAGAGGCGGCCACGCGCGGCATCCAATAGTCGACCGAGGCTTGCAGCGTGGTGCTCTCTTCGGTTTCAAGAAGTTTGGCGACGCCTTCTTCGGCGAGTTCCGCATGATGGCGTTCCACCGGTTGGATCGCGCGGAAGGCTTCGGCGAGCGGCTGATAGGAGACGCGGCACAGCTCGGTCAGTTGCACGGTGACAGCGCGGCCCATCAGCAGGTTCATCACCACCGCATCCGACCAGCCCGCGAGCGGGTAGTTGAACACTGCAAGGCGCATGTCCTGTTCGGTCCGCGTTGTGCCGATGTCGGCGTCGCGTGCGAGGCGCGCGGTCCACGGGTGATGCGTTGCGTAGCGGGCGGTATCGGCGCCGAACTCCCCCATGATCGAGAGCACCTTGTCGGCATTGTCGGTCTTTTCAAGCACGATGCGCGCGGCGGCGATGCGTTCTTTGATGCCCGGACCCTCGTTGATGATATCGGCAAAGCCCGCGGCCCCTGCGAGAGAGGAATCCACGAAGCTCGCCATCAGTTTCATCAACTCGCCCCGGTAGCGCGGCGGCACGTTCGAGGGGTTGGTGAGAACCCCGCCTTGGGCGAGGTAGTTTTCGATCGACATGTCGTCAGCCATGGCTCTGTCCTCCTTACTGGTCGTAGTCGATGACGAGCTTGTCCGTCACCGGGTAGGATTGGCAGGAGAGCACGTAGCCCTTTTCAACCTCGTAATCCTCGAGGGCGTGGTTGGTCATCATCTCGACCTCGCCCTCGATCACACGGCAGCGACAGGTCGAACAGACCCCGGCCTTACAGGCATAGGGCGCGTCCATGTTGTTCGAGAGCGCGGCATCGAGAATGGACATATCCTTGGGCATCTCGATGGTCTGGGTCGAGCCATCAAGGGTAATCGCGGCGCTGGCCTGATTGGCCCCGGCGGCGGCGTCCTTGGAGACGGCCTTGCGCTTGGCCCGGCCCGGTTGCGACGAGGCGAAAAGCTCGAACTTGATGCGGGAGTCGTCGAGGCCCGCATTGCGCAGGGCGGAGGCGATTCCGAGCATCATCGGTTCGGGGCCACAGATGAAGGCGGTGTCAACGTGGTCGATGTCGATCCAGCCGGTCTTGAACAGGTCGGCGCATTTCTCTTCGGTCACGAGACCGGTGAAGAGGTCGATTTCCTGGGCGTCGGATTCGAGGACGTGGATGACGTTGAACCGGCCCATATGGGTGTTCTTGAGGTCTTCGATCTCTTCGCGGAACATGATCGTGTTCACCGCCTTGTTGGCGTAGACGAGGGTGAAGGTCGATCTCGGCTCGAGCGTGAGGGTGGTCTTGATAAGCGAGAGCACCGGGGTGATGCCGGAGCCACCGGCAAAGCCGAGATATTGTTTCTCCTGCGCGGCGTCGAGCGGGGTAAAGAAGCCGCCCATCGGGGGCATGGCCTCGATCCGGTCGCCGATCTTGAGGTCTTCATTGGCCCAGGTCGAGAAGGCGCCGCCATCGACGCGCTTGATGCCGACCTGAAGGATGCCTTCGCCTTTGCCGGCGCAAATCGAATAGGAGCGGCGCAGTTCTTCGCCGTCGAAATCGCGGCGGAAGGTCAGGTATTGGCCTTGGGTGAAGTCGAATTCGGTCGCCGCGCCATTGGTCGGCTTGAGGGTCACGACAACGGCGTCGCGGATCGTCTTGTGGATGTCGGTGACTTCCAGTTCATGGAAACGTGCCATCGGGTCTCCTCCCTATATGCACTTGAAATATTCAAACGGCTCGAGACAGTCCTTGCAGCGCCATTGCGCCTTGCAGGGGGTCGATCCGAATTGGCTCAGCTTCTCGATATGATCACCACCGCAGCGCGGGCAGCGGGCGGGCGTGCCTTTGGCCTGGGGCGGGGCGATGCCGTATTCCTCGAGCGCGGCGCGGGCCTTTTCGGACATCCAGTCCGTGGTCCAGGCGGGGCTCAGCTGTTGTTTGAGCTCGATCTTGTTCAGCCCGTGGTCGCGCAGGCAGGTCTCGATATCGACATTGATCATCGAGGTCGCGGGGCAGCCGGAATAGGTCGGCGTGACCGAGACGACGCAGGTTTCGCCATGAAAGGCGACATCGCGGATGATGCCGAGATCGACCAATGTGATGACCGGGATCTCGGGGTCGGGAATGGCTCCGAGCCACTCCCAGACCTGTTCGATGCTTGGCTGGGTCATGTCCTTGCTCCTTGGGCGGCGGGGGCGCGGTGCCTACCAGGTGTTGCCCGGATAGGCGCGCTGCAGCCATTGCATCGTCGTCAGAAGATGCCCGAGATGTTCGGTATGGCTCTGGCCCGTGCGTCCGCCTTTGTGGGCGAAACGGCTTTCGGGAATGGTCAGCGTGGCCTCGGTCAGCACACGAGTGACAAGCGCGTCATATTCGTCGCGCAGGGTCGCGGGATCGGGGGCGACACCGGCCTCGGCCATGGCGGTATCGACCGCATCGCTTTCGAACATCTCGCCGACATAGGGCCAGAGGTAGTCAAGCGCGGCCTGCATGCGGGCATGGCTTTCCTCGGTGCCGTCGCCAAGGCCGACGACGGTATCGGCGGAGCGTTCCACGTGATAGGCGACCTCTTTCGACGCCTTGGCCGCGATGGCGGCAACGGTCTCGTCCGTCGAGCCGAGCAGGCGGGCGAGGTAGACCGACTGGAACGCATCAAAGAGGAACTGGCGCATCAGGGTCTGGCCGAAGTCGCCATTGGGCAGTTCGGTCAAGAGCACGTTGCGGAAATCCCAAGCGTCGCGCAGGAAGGCGAGATCGTCCGCCGTCTTGCCTTCTCCCTGCACCTCGGCGGCATAGCCGAGCCACATCTGGGTCTGGCCGATGAGATCAAGCGCGGTATTGGCGAGCGCGATGTCTTCTTCGAGCACCGGCGCATGGCCACACCATTCGGACACACGATGCCCGAGGATCAACGCGTTGTCGCCCTGCCGCAGCAGGAATTCCAGAAGGAGGTTCTTATCGACAGCCATCACATGTGCCCCACTTCGTCGGGAATGTCGAAGAAGGTCGGGTGGCGATAGACCTTGCTCTCGGAGGGCTCAAAGAGCGGGCCCTTTTCGCCCGGCACGGTGGCCGCGATATGGCGAGCCTCGACGACCCAGATCGAGACGCCTTCGTTGCGACGGGTATAGACGTCGCGGGCGTTCTTGATCGCCATCTCGGCGTCGGGTGCGTGCAGCGAGCCGACGTGGCGGTGGCTCATCCCGTGTTGGCCACGGATGAAGATTTCCCAAAGGGGCCATTCGTTTTTCATGTCTCTTCCCTTTTCCTTGCGGTGCTCGTCAGGCCTGTACGGGGCTTGGGTTCGTGGCGACCCGGACAGGCGATGAGCGGCTTGGTTCGTGCGCGTGGATGCGGCGTTTACTCTGCGGCGACTTTGCGCGCGGCTTTCTTTTCGGCGTGGGCGAGCAGGCCGTCACGGACCCATGCGCCGTCTTCCCATGCCTTCACCCGGTCACCGAGGCGTTCCTTGTTGCAGGGGCCGTTGCCCTTGAGGACCTCGAAGAACTCTGTCCAGTCCGGCTCGGAGAAATCGTAGCCGCCCTTTTCCTCGTTCCATTTCAGGTTCTCGTCCGGGATCGTGAGGCCAAGGTATTCGGCCTGCGGCACGGTCTGGTCGACGAATTTCTGGCGCAGCTCATCGTTGGTGTTGATCTTGATTTTCCACGCCATCGACTGGGCCGAGTGGACGCTTTCGGCGTCCGACGGGCCGAACATCATCAGCGAGGGATACCAGAAGCGGTTGAGCGCATCCTGTGCCATCTTCTTCTGGGCTTCGGAGCCTTGGGCCATCTTCATCATGATGTCGTAGCCCTGACGCTGGTGGAAGCTCTCTTCCTTGCAGATGCGGATCATGGCGCGGCTATAGGGACCGTAGGACGTTCGCTGAAGCGGCACCTGATTCATGATCGCGGCGCCATCGACGAGCCACCCCACCGCGCCGATATCGGCCCAGTTCAGGGTCGGGTAGTTGAAGATCGAGGAATACTTCATCTTGCCCGACAAAAGCTGTTCGGTGAGGTCGTCGCGGGTCACGCCGAGGGTTTCGGCGGCGCAGTAGAGGTAGAGACCGTGGCCGGCCTCGTCCTGCACCTTGGCGAGGAGGATCATCTTGCGCTCGAGCGTCGGCGCGCGGGTGATCCAGTTGCCTTCGGGAAGCTGTCCGACGATTTCGGAGTGGGCGTGCTGACCGATCTGACGGATCAGTGTCTTGCGATAGCCCTCGGGCATCCAGTCGCGCGGCTCGATCTTGATATCGGCGTCGACCTTGTCCTGAAAGGCGCGTTCTTCGTCGCTCATCTCGTCGCGGGATTTGACACCCGAGCCGGTGGATTTGACCATTTGTGCATACATGACAGGCTCCTCCCTGTTTTAGACGCGTTCGAGGATCAGGGCCGCACCCTGACCGACACCGACACACATGGTGCAGAGGGCATAGCGCCCGCCGGTGCGTTTCAGTTGATAGGCGGCGGTCAGCACAAGCCGCGCGCCGGACATGCCGAGCGGGTGGCCAAGTGCGATCGCGCCGCCATTGGCGTTCACATGGGGCGCGTCATCCGCGACACCCAGTTCGCGCAGTGTCGCGAGACCCTGGCTTGCGAAGGCTTCGTTCAATTCTATCACATCCATCTGTTCGATGGTGAGTCCGGTCCGCGCGAGCACTTTGCGGGTGGCGGGAACCGGCCCAATCCCCATAACGCGGGGCGCGACACCGGCGGCGGCCATGCCGACGACGCGGGCGATGGGCGTGAGGCCGTTCTTTTCGGCCGTCGCGCCGTTGGCCAGCAGGATCGCCGCCGCGCCATCGTTGACGCCCGAGGCGTTGCCCGCGGTCACGGAGAGGTCAGGGCCGTTCACGCCGCGCAGCTTGGCGAGTTTCGCCGCGTCGGTGCCGGGACGGGGATGTTCGTCGGTATCGACGACGATCGGATCGCCCTTGCGCTGAGGCACGGAGACCGGGGTGATCTCGTCGGCGAAGAGGCCAGCCTCGTTCGCGGCGGCCCAGCGGGCCTGCGACCGGGCGGCGAAAGCGTCCTGATCCTCGCGCGAGATGTCGTAGTCGGCAGCGACGTTGTCGGCGGTCTGGGGCATCGAGTCGATGCCATACATATCTTTCATCTTCGGGTTCACGAAGCGCCAGCCGATGGTCGTGTCAAAGACCGCATTGGCGCGCGAGAAGGCAGAGGTATGTTTCGGCATGACGAAGGGCGCGCGCGACATGCTTTCGACGCCGCCTGCGATGACCATGTCATAGTCGCCCGCCTTGATGCCGCGGGCCGCCATGCCGACGGCGTCCATGCCAGAGGCGCAGAGACGGTTCACGGTGGTGCCGGGCACGTCGATGGGCAGTCCTGCGAGGAGGCCTGCCATGCGGGCAACGTTGCGGTTGTCTTCGCCAGCCTGGTTGGCGGAGCCATAGATCACGTCATCGACGCTGGCCCAGTCAACGGACGGGTTGCGCGCCATGAGGGCGGCGATGGGGCTTGCGGCGAGATCGTCCGCGCGCACCGAGGACAGCGCGCCGCCGTAGCGGCCGATGGGTGTGCGGGTGGCGTCACAGATGAATGCGTCCATTGGGAATAGTGTCCTTCGTCCTGTTCATCGGCCCGAATATAAGCCGACCGCATGGTCGGGATAAGGCCTGAAGCGATTCGTGGCAAGAATTATGTTACGATGTGAATGAATTTTTCATTTTTCGGTAACGTAACTCCATTTTCGGGGGGCGCAGGGGCGCTGCCCCTCTGGGCCGCAAGCGGCCCATTCACCCCGAGGTATTTTAGACCAAGAAGAGGCCAGGTGCGCGGATGCCTTTTCGAGCGTCGCTGCGTCACTTGGGGGAGTTTAGTGTGGCCCGACCGAGTCCGGGTGTGCGGCGGCAAAGGCCGGGTGCGCGGCGCAGGCGGCCTCGACCGCGCGGATGCGGGGGCAGGCGCGATAGTCGGCCTCCCAGCGGCGCGCGTTGTAGAGTTGAGGCATGAGGCAGATATCGGCGAGCGAAGGCCTGTCGCCGCAGCAATAGGGCGCTTGGTCGAAGCCTTCGAGAAGCGCCTCGAAGGCGGCAAGGCCGGGCGGGATAAAACGGCGCATCCAGTCGACCTTGGCGTCGGGCTGATCCGGGAGGAGGCGCGAGACATGGCCCACCACCCCGAGATTGCAGACCGGATGCACATCGACCGCGACGGAATGGGCGAGCGCGCGGACACGGGCTGCCTCGGCGGGATTGGCGGGCAAGAGCCCGAGGGCGCGGGTCTCGCTCAGGTAATCGAGGATCGCGAGCGATTGCGTGAAGCGATGTCCGTCGATTTCGAGCACAGGCACGAGGCCTTGTGGGTTGAGCGCGACATGGGCCTCTGCCTTGTGATCCCCGGCGACCAAATCGACCGACACGGCGCGATAGTCGATCTCGGCGAGATTGAGCGCGATACGCACCCGGTAGCTCGCCGATGAGCGCCAATAGTCGTGCAGGATCGTTTCGGTCATGGGGAATCCTTCAGGAGGCAAGACGCCGACCCCGTGAGAGGTCGGCGCAGGAAGATATACCGCAAACTGCTTGCGATGTTAAACGTCTTTGTCGAGTTCCTTGGCATGTAGCCATGCCGCGTGCTGGGGCGCTTTCTTGGTGCGCGACCATTCCTCGAGCATGTCCCATTTGACCGCGTCCATGCGTTCGAGAAGCGCCTCCTCTTCGGGATCGGGGCAGGCGAGCTCGATCCGGTGGCCGTTGGGATCGAAGAAATAGATCGAGTGAAAGATCGAATGGTCGGTGACGCCAAGAACTTCGACGCCATTGGCCTCGAGGTGGTCCTTGAATTCGATCAGCGTCTCGCGGTCCTTGACCTTGAAGGCGATGTGCTGAACCCAGATCGGCGTGTTGGGATCGCGGCCCATTTCGGGTTTGGTCGGCAACTCGAAGAAGGCGAGCACGTTGCCGTCGCCCGCATCAAGGAAGAGATGCATGTAGGGGTCGGGTTCGTGGGTCGACGGCACATGGTCCTCGGCGATGGCGAGGATGAAATCCATGTTCAGCATCTTGCCATACCATTCGACGGTTTCCTTGGCGTCCTTGCAGCGATAGGCGACGTGGTGGATTTTCTCGATTTTCATGGGCTTAGTCCTCTGCCTGTTGGCGGGCCGCGGCGGCGAGCGCCTCGGTCAACACGGTGCGTGCGCCAATATGGTTCGCGAGGATAAGCACGAGGCGGGCGTTGAATGCATCGCTTTCGGCCTTGGACAGGCCGTCGTGAGCAGCGAGCAGATCGGCGTAGAAATCGTCGGCCTGTTCAAGGTTCGGGGCGAGGGTCAGGGTCTCGGACATGGGATTACTCCTTGCCTGTGGCGCGGCGGATCGCGGCGCGGAAGAGTTTCTCGTCAAAGGAGGGGCGACGCGCGGCGACGTGCTGGTCCGGGCGGATCAGGTAGACGCCGGACGTGGCGTCGCCGAGGTAACGTTCTTTGAGGAAACGGGTCGGATCGTCATGCACAGACAGCGCGAGGCGCGTGACCGTGATGCCGTCTTCCTCGATCTCGTCGGGAGCGTCGGCGTCGATGGTCAGGAGGGTGAACTTGTCTGCCAGTTTCGGCAACAGGTAGCCATCCTTGAGCGGCACGTCCGGGCAGGGCGAGCCGGGGCGCGTGCGCTCTGGCCCGTCGAGCGCGTCGGCGGAATTGAGCGGCGAGCCGTCATAGGTACAGGGCACCGAGAGGCGACCCGAGTTCACCAGCGGACGGGCGAACTCATAGTGTTCCGAGAGGTCAAGCACAGCATCGCGCAAGACGCGGCTCATTTCCGATTTCGGGGTGATGAAATCGGTCGAGCGCGAAGAATTCAGGATGTTCTCATCCGCGCCGTGGATCCGTTCGATATCGTAGGTATCGAGCAGGCTTTCGGGGGCTTTGCCGTCTATCACGAGTTTCAGTTTCCAGACGAGGTTATCCGTATCCTGCACGCCGGAATTGGCCCCGCGGGCGCCGAAGGGCGAGACCTGATGCGCGGCGTCGCCAGCAAAGATCACACGGCCTTGGCGGAATTTCTCCATGCGGCGGCATTGGAAGGTGTAGATCGAGACCCATTCGAGATCGAACTGCACATCCTCGCCAAGCATTTCCTTGAGCCGGGGGATGACATTCTCGGGTTTCTTCTCTTCTTCCTTGTCGATGTCCCAGCCGAGCTGAAGGTCGATGCGCCAAACGCCATCGGGCTGTTTGTGCAGGAGGGCGGACTGGCCCCGGTTGAAGGGCGGGTCGAACCAGAACCAGCGTTCGGTTGGGAAATCGGCATCCATGATCACGTCGGCGATGAGGAAGTTATCTTCGAAGATGCGACCGACGAAATCGAGGCCAAGCATGCCACGGATCGGTGAACCGGCCCCGTCGCAGGCGAGGAGCCAGTCGGCCTCGAGGTCATAGGGGCCATCGGGTGTGTCGATATGCAGAAGCGTATGATCGCCCTTGTCCTCGACCTTGAGAACCTTGTTGTTGCCACGGATCTCGATCGGAGCGCCGTCGGCTTGAAGTTCGTGGGCGCGGCGGACGAGGTGATCCTCGAAATAGTATTGTTGAAGGTTGATGAAGGCGGGGAATTCGTGGCCGTCCTCGGGCAGGAGGTTGAACTCATAGACCTTGCGGTCATCGAAGAAGACCTTGCCCACGTCCCATTTGACGCCTTTCTCGACCATCTGTTTGCCTGCACCAAGGCGGTCGAGGATTTCGAGCGGACGCTTGGCGAAACAGATTGCGCGCGAGCCGAAGCTCACCTTGTCGTTGTCATCGAGAATGATCGCCTCGATGCCTTGCTGGGCGAGGTCGATGGCGGCGGCGAGGCCGATGGGGCCAGCACCCACGATGACGACCTTGCGGCGCACCGTGGTGTCGGCGTTTTGGTCGGGGTGGCGCTCATAGGGGTAGAGCGGTGTTTCGAAGATCTTGTTCATGGTGTCTCCTCCCAAATATGGGCAAATCTCCTCTGCACCCCGCCGCGCGCGTGGCGGCGAGGGTCTTGGCGTCATGCTTTCATGGCCGTGCTGGCCTCGCCACGATCTGGATCAAGGCGTGGCCCACCGTGGTCAGCTCTGTAGAGCGTCCCACATCTCGAGGTCGCGCTGGGCGGTCCAGATGCGGGGGGTGTCGATGCCGCGGGCTTCGTCATAAGCGCGCGCGACGTTGAACGGCAGGCAGTGTTCGTAGATCGCGTACTCTGCGAATTTCGGATCGCATTCGGCGCGGCAGGCGTCCCAGGCTTCCTTCAGCGTGCCATTGCGCGCGGCGACTTTGGCGACCGGGCGGTAGGTGCTTTCGACGAAATCGCGGGTGTTCTCAATGGCGGCGTTGACCATCTCCTTGCCGACGAGCGCGTCGCCACGGCCCGGTGCGATGGCGTCTACGTCATAGGCTTTGATCCGGTCGAGCGTCGTGCCCCAGTCGCCGAAATGGCCGTCACCGCAGTAGCAGGCGGAGTGATATTCGACGATATCGCCGGTGAACATGACGTTCTGGTCCGGGACGTGGATGATCGAGTCGCCCGCCGTGTGGGCGCGACCGATCTGACGGATATCGACGCGGCGGTTGCCGAGATAGACGGTCATCGAGTCCGAAAATGTCGTGGTCGGGTAGGTCAGGCCGGGGATCGATTCATGGCCTTCGAAGAGGCGCGGGAAGCGTTGGAATTCGCTGTCCCAGTCTTCCTGACCGCGTTCCACGACCATGGCGCGGGCGGTGTCGGACATGATGATCTGATCCGCGCCAAAAGCCGAGGCGCCGAGGACGCGCACGGCATGGTAGTGGGTCAGGACCACGTGGGAGATCGGCTTGTCGGTCACCGAGCGCACGCATTCGATCACCTTGTTGGCGAGGCGCGGCGTGGCTTGGGCTTCGACGATCATCACGCTGTCATCGCCGATGATGACGCCGGAGTTCGGGTCGCCCTCGGCGGTGAAGGCGTAGAGACCTTCGCCGACTTCGGTGAAGGAGATTTCTTTTTCGGTCATGTCGCCTTGGGATGCGAATGCTTTGGCCATTGGATTTGTCCTTTGCGGTTTGGTGGGTTGGAAACCCACCCTACGAATGGAGGGGCGGGCGGGCTTTGGCCCGCCACTGTTTATCTTGCGTACGGGTCTTTGAGTGCGGGCAGGACCGTGCCGGTGCAGGCCCCAAAGCCGATGGTGTAGCCATCGCCCTTGGCCGCGCCCGTAAGGGTCAGCGTGTCGCCATCCTCGAGGAAGGTCCGGGTCTCGCCGGTGTCGAGGGTCAGCGGCTCCTTTCCGCCCCACGACAGTTCGAGGAGGGAGCCACGCTCGGGCTTTGTCGCGCCAGAGATTGTCCCCGACCCGAGCAGGTCGCCTACGTTCATCGGCGTGCCTGCCGTGGTGTGATGGGCGAGTTGCTGGGCGGCGGAGTAATACATCTCTTTGTAGTTGGTGCGCGTGATGGTCGTCGAGTCCTTGCCCTCGGGGGCCAGCGTCACGGCGAGGTCGATGTCATAGAGCATCGGCCCGCAATCCTTGAGATGGTCGAGAAGCTCGAACTCGCGTTCGGGCGTGTCGGTGCGGAACGGCTCGAGCGCCGGTTTGGTGATGATCCAGGGCGAGATCGAGGTCGCGGTCGACTTGGCCTGAAACGGGCCGAGGGGCTGATATTCCCAAGCCTGGATATCGCGCGCGGACCAGTCGTTCAGGAGCACGTAGCCAAAGATGTTGTCATCGGCTTCCTGCACGGTGATCGGGCCGTTTGAGGCGGTGCCGACGATCGCGCCCATCTCGAGCTCGAGGTCAAACCGGCGGCAGGGCAGGAAGGCGGGAAGATCGTGGTCGGGGGATTTGAGCTGCCCCCAAGGGCGGCGCACATCGGTGCCCGACACGACCACGGAAGAGGCGCGGCCATTATAGCCGATCGGGATATGGAGCCAGTTCGGCGGCAGCGCGTTTTCCGGGCCGCGGAACATGGTGCCGACATTGAAGGCGTGGTTCCGGCCCGCATAGAAATCGGTGTATTCGCGCACGGCGATGGGCAGTTCCATTTGGGCGTCTGCGATGGGGTAGAGATGAGGCTCGATCTCCGTCTGATAGGGGGAGTTTTCTTCGAGCATTTTGATGACTTTTTCGCGGAACTCTGCCCAAACGTCCGAACCCAGTTCCATGAACGCGTTCCAGCACCCGACATCGAATACTGGTTCGCCGTATTCGAAATACTCACCCTCAAGCGCGGTGATGTCGAGGATCATATCTCCAATCGCGACGCCACAGTGGGGGGCATCCCACTCGAGGTCTTCGATTTTCTGACGTGTCCAGAATACGCCATAGGGCAGGTTGTTGAGCGGGAAGGGGTGATCGGCGCTATTGGCCGATGCCACCCAGGATTTCAGAAGGGGCATTCGCGTTTCCTTGGTCGTTGTGGCGGGCAGATGCCCGCCCTACGGTTTATTTCTTGCCGGGGGTGCCGTCGAACTTCTTCTCGAGGCTGGTCCAGCAGTCGATATAGTCATCCTGAAGCGGGGCTTCATCGGCGGCAAAACCCGTCAGATGCTGGGGGAAGCGGGTTTCGAACATGAAGGACATGGTGTTTTCAAGCTTGTCCGGTCCAAGGTTCGAATTCGACGCACCCTCGAAGGCATCGCGGTCGGGGCCGTGCGGAATCATCATGTTATGAAGGCTCATGCCACCGGGGACAAAACCCTGCGGCTTGGCGTCATACTGGCCATAGATGTTGCCCATCAGCTCGGACATGATGTTCTTGTGATACCACGGCGGGCGGAACGTATCTTCGGCCACCATCCAGCGTTCGCGGAATAGAACGAAGTCGATATTGGCGGTGCCGGGCTGGCCCGAGGGGGCGGTCAGCACGGTAAAGATCGACGGGTCGGGGTGATCGAAGAGGATCGCGCCGACCGGGCAATAGGTGCGCAGGTCATATTTCACCGGCGCGTAGTTGCCATGCCATGCCACCACGTCGAGCGGCGATTGACCGATCTCTGTCTTGTGGAACTGGCCGCACCATTTGACGGTCACGGTCGAGGGCACTTCGCGGTCCTCGAAGGCCGCAACGGGCGCCTTGAAGTCACGCGGGTTGGCCATGCAGTTGGCGCCGATCGGACCGCGGCCCGGAAGCTCGAATTTCTGGCCGTAGTTCTCGCAGACAAAGCCGCGTGCCGGGCCCTCGAGCACCTCAACGCGATAGAGAAGGCCGCGCGGAAGAATGGCGATCTCCTTGGGTTCGAGGTCGATGATGCCAAGCTCGGTCGAGAAGCGCAGGACGCCCTCCTGCGGCACCACCAGAAGCTCGGAATCGGCCGAGAAGAAATAGTCATCCACCATCGACTCATTCACCAGATAGACATGGCTCGCCATGCCGACCTGCGTGTTGACGTCGCCTGCCGTGGTCATCGTGCGCATCCCCGTCACCCAGGTCAGCTTGTCCTCGGTATGCGGCACGGGATCCCAGCGATACTGGCCAAGCGAGGTCACGTCCGGGTCCACGTTGGGCGCGGATTTCCAGAAAGGCACGTCGATCTTCGTATAGCGCGCAGAATGTTTGACCGAGGGGCGGATGCGATAGCACCACGTCCGCTCCGGCGGATTGGCCGTAAACGCCGTGCCAGACAACTGTTCACCATAAAGACCGTAGTTGCATTTCTGCGGGCTGTTCATCCCCTGCGGCAAAGCTCCCGGCAATACCTCGGTCTCATAGTCATTCCCAAAACCCGGCATGTAGCCTTCGTGCGGCCCGGAAATCGAGGGCGCCATCTGCATACGGGACGGGACAGTGTGCTTGGTCATTTCAGGCTCCTGTTCTGAATTTAGTTGCTTTGGTAATGGTTGAATTTGTAACTAACAAGGTAGGAGGACCGCCTTCATGGTAGAAAAAGATGATTTTGATCTCCAGAATTTCCTGCCTTACCTGCTCAACCAAGCGGCGGAGGAAAGCAGTCTCGAGTTCCAGCAAGTCTATAAAAACAAATACGGAATCCTTCGCACAGAGTGGCGAGTCCTGTTCCATCTCGGGGCGTTTGGGGAAATGACGGCCTCGACGATTGTGACCCGCGCGCGCATTCACAAGACCAAAATAAGCCGTGCGGTGCAGAAGCTCGTCGAGAAGCGATTCGTGGCGCGGGAGCGGTCCGAGGATGATCGACGACAGGAATTCCTGCGCCTGACGCCGCTTGGGCTCGCGGCCTATAAAGACCTGCGCGAGGTGGCGGCGGCCTATGATCGGACGTTGGAGGCGAAGTTCTCGGAGGAGGAAGTTGCGCTCTTGCGGGCCATGCTGCGGCGGCTTGGCGAGCGGGGCTGAAGGCGGTCGCTCTCTTGACGGGTTGCGGGGCACCTGCTGAATAGGCGGGACAAAGGCGATCAGGGGAACGAGAGATGACAGCAGAACATGCGGCGGGCGGGCTTGATCCCGAAGACTGGGAGGGGTTCCGCAAGGAGGCTCATGCGATGCTCGACGCGGCGCTCGACCGGATGCAGGGCGCTTGCGATGGCCGCGTCTGGACCCCCTTGCCAGAGGACGCGAAAGCCGGGCTGCAAGAGGCGCTGCCGCGCCAAGGGCGGGGCGTTGCGGCGATGCGTGAGGGCTGTGAGGCGCTTCTCGACTATGGCGTCGGCAATACGCATCCGCGCTTTTTCGGCTGGGTTCACGGCAGTGGCACGCCGGGCAACATAATCGCCGAAATCGCAGCGGCGGCGATGAACGCCAATCTGGGCGGGCGTGACCATGGAGCGATCTATGTCGAACGGCAGGTCGTGGAGTGGTGCCGCGCATTGATGGGCTTTCCCGAAAGCGCGAGCGGGCTCGTCGTGTCGGGCACGTCGATGGCGACGCTGATCGCGCTCAAGGCGGTGCGGGATCGCGCGCTTGGGATCGAGACGCGGAGGGCAGGGTGCGGCGCGGCGCGGCTTGTCGGGTATTGCTCGAGCGAAACCCATGCCTGTGTGGCCCGCGCGTTTGATATTCTCGGGCTTGGCAGCGATGCTTTGCGGCTTATCCCGGTCGATGCAGCATTTCGAATGCAACCAGAGGCATTGCGTGAGGCCATTGCCAAGGATCGCGCAGATGGGGCGCAGCCATTTTTGATCGTCGGGACAGCCGGTGCGGTGAATGTGGGGGCAATTGACCCGCTCGACACGCTTGCCGAGATTGCCGCGGCAGAAGGGCTTTGGTTGCATGTGGATGGGGCGTTTGGCGCGATTGGCATGGCGAGCACCAAGATCAAGCCGCAGCTTTGCGGCCTCGAACGCGCCGATTCCCTCGCCTTTGATTTCCACAAATGGATGCATGTGAACTATGACGCGGGCTGTGTCCTGATTCGCTCGGAAGAGGATCACCGCCGTGCGTTTGCGGCGCGGCCCGACTATCTTGCAGGGGCGCCTCGGGGGCTTGCCGCGGGGGATCGCTGGCCCGTGGATTATGGCCCGGAGCTTTCGCGCGGGTTTCGGGCGTTGAAGGTCTGGGCGTCTTTCGTCGAGCATGGGGTCGATAGGTTCGGCGCCCTCGTCGAGCGCAACTGTACTCAGGCAGCCTATCTCGGGCACCGGGTCGAGGCCGCGCCAGAGATGGAGCTTCTTGCACCCGTGGCGCTCAATATCGTGTGTTTCCGCGTGCTGCGCGACGGAGCAGACGCGGCGGCGCTCGATGCGCTTAACGCGGAAATCGTGCTCCGGCTTCAGGAGGCGGGGATCGCAGCGCCTTCGACCACGCGGATCGGCGGCAAACTTGCGATCCGTGTGAATATCACCAATCATCGCACGTCGGAGCGGGATCTCGATATTCTGTTCGATGCGGTCATGAAGGAAGCGCACGCATGAGCATGCAGGCCAAGGGGCTTCTGATCACGATGATGGGCGCGCTTCTGGTGGTGCCGGATTCGCTTTTCGTGCGGTTGATTGACGCCGATCCGCTCGTGATCGCCTTTTGGCGCGCGGTCACCTCCGGCACGGCGGTGCTTGTCGGCGTGCTCGTGTGGATGGGGCCGCGGGCGGTCTCGGCCTCGCTTCGGACGGGCTGGCACGGGGCGCTATATATTGTCGTTCTGGCCGCGAGCGGGGTTCTGTTTGTCATGGCCGTGAGCCTCACCAGCGTCGCCAACGTCGTCATCATCATTGCCACGATGCCTGTCTTTGCTGCGATTTTCAGCCGGATTTTCCTTGGTGAGCCGATCAGCCGGCGCATGGTCTTGACCATGCTCTTCGTGATCGTGGGCCTCGCCATCGTGGCCTATGGCACCGGCGAAAACGCCACGGCGAGCCGGTCGGGTGATGCGCTGGCGCTTTTGCTAACGGTGAGTTTCGCAGCCGCGCTCACGGCGGTGCGTCGGGTCAGGGATGTGTCGATGGTGCCCGCTGTGCCGGTGGCGTTCCTTGCCTCCGCCGTGATCCTCTGGCCCATGGTCGAGCCGATGAGTATCGCGCAGGATCAGGTCTGGCTCGTCCTGTTGCACGGGGCCTTCATTACCGGGAGCTCGATCGGGCTCGCGCTTGGGCCGCGCTATATCACTTCGGCGGAAGTGGCGCTTTTGATCCTGCTCGAGACGGTGCTTGCGCCCTTACTGGCTTGGGCCGTGGTGGGGGAAGACCCCGGTCGCTGGGCCTTGGCCGGTGGAGCGATCGTGGTGGGCGCGCTGGGGGTGTCAAATGCGGTTGCGCTCTTGCGGCGGCGTTGAGATACGCGCGATCTTTGAAAGATTTCGGTCCGTTTTCTATTGAAGAAAACGGGGCCGCTCAGAAATCGACCTCGACCCCCGGCAATTCGAGCGCCTTCACGAGGTCGCGCAGTTCCTGCCGCGCGGCGACGTTGGAAATGTTGAGCTGTTTCACCCCGATATCCTTGAGGTCCAGCAACGTCAGGCCGCGCGGGAACAGCTCGCGAAAGATCACGCGCTCGTTGAAGCCCGGGCCAACCCGAAAGCCGATCCGTTTGGCAAGGTTGTCGAGCGCCTTGCCCATCTTTTCCTTGTTGACCATCTGCTGAGCCCCCATGCGGTTGCGCAGCACGATCCAGTCGATGGGTTTGAGACCCGCCTGTGCCCGTAGCTGACGCGCGTTCCAGACCATTTCGGAATAGACCGAAGGGCCGAGAATTTTATCGGCCATCGGATCGGTGCGGGCGAGCAGGTCGAAATCCACGAAACTGTCGTTCAGCGGTGTCACCAACGTATCGGCAAGCGAATGGGCCACCTGAGACAGACGAGTATGTGAGCCGGGGCAGTCGATCAGGATAAAGTCGCAGTCGGGTTCGAGCGTGGCCACGGCGAGCGACAGGCGATGATCGTAGATATTCTCGCCCGGCTTGAGGCTTGCCGGGTCGACTTCGGGGAGGTCGTGGTAATCGGCGCTTGGCAGGGAAAGTTGTGCCTCGCTCAGGAACTTTTGTCGGTTCTCGGCGTATCGGCCAAAGGTCTTCTGGCGCAGGTCAAGATCAAGCGCGCCGACCTTGTGCCCCATGCGGGCCAGAGCGGTGGCGATGTGCATCGATACGGTGGATTTGCCCGCGCCGCCCTTTTCGTTCCCTACAACGATGATATGTGCCATGCGATCTGTCCCGTCTGCCCTTCGAAAATCCGGGTTTGGCCACGGGTTCGACCCGAGGCGCGTTATGGGGCCACTATATGTTGTGGCGGCTTTGAGGGGAAGCGCGATGGATGTGCGGAGCGTCAGATTTTTGTGGATATGTCATCGTCTGGGCGGTGTGCGGTGCATCGGGGCATCATTCCATTGCCCAGAGAGCAGCCCGTCGATGGTCCAGTCGCCCACGCCATAGCGGATCAGGCGAAGGGTCGGGTGGCCGACGGCGGCGGTCATGCGGCGGACCTGACGGTTGCGCCCCTCGCGGATGGTTAGGCAGAGCCAGCTATCGGGCACTGATTTGCGCACCCGGATCGGGGGATTGCGCGGCCAGAGATTGGCCGGTTCGTCCATCCGCGCGACCTCGGCGGGGCGGGTCTTGCCATCCTTGAGCGTGACCCCCTTGCGCAAGTCCGCGAGCGCGGCGTCGGAGGGGGTGCCTTCGACCTGCACCCAATAGGTCTTGGGCCATTTGTTCTTGGGGTTGGCGATGCGCTGTTGCAGGCGGCCATCATCGGTCAGGATCAACAATCCCTCGCTATCGCGGTCGAGGCGGCCTGCGGCGTAAACCCCTGGCACGTCGATGAAATCCGACAGGGTGCGGCGGGGGCTGCCTTCGGTGCCCTTGTCTGTGAACTGTGACAACACGTCGAAAGGCTTGTTGAATAGGATGGTGCGCGGCATGGGGTTTCCGGATTGCTGTCCCTTCGTTCTAGAGGTGGGGACGGGGGGCTTGCAAGTCGGGCGGTTCTGGCGTGTCTTGGGGGCGACAGACAAGGAGCGCGTCATGGACATGAAAGACATGCAGCCCGCCACGCTGGCGGCGCAGGCCGGGGGAGCGATTGACCTTCAGAGCGGGGGGGTGGTGCCGCCGATCCAGCCGGCGACGACCTATGCGCGGGACCGGGATTATGCGCCGCTCAACGCGGCCAATACCTATGCACGCGACCATAACGACGTGGTGCGGCAGGCAGAGGCGGTATTGGCTCAGATGGAGGGGGGCGCAGAGGCGCTATTGTTCCCGTCGGGCATGGCGGCGATTGCCGCGTTGTTCCGCACTGTCCCGACCGGTGGACGGGTCGTGGTGCAGTCCGGCATCTATTGGGGCGCGACCAAGTGGATGCGTGAATTCTGTGAGCGCCGTCAGGTGGTTATGGATGAGGTGGATGCCTCCGATGCAGAGGCGCTTCGGGCGGTCTGTGACAAGGGAAAGGCCGATCTTGTCTGGATCGAAACGCCGTCGAACCCGTGGCTCAAGACCACCGATATCACAGCCGCGGCAGAGGCGGCGCATGGGGCGGGGGCGGTGTTGGTTGTGGATAGCACGGCGGCGACGCCGATCCTCTCGAACCCATTGAAACTTGGGGCGGATATGGTGATGCACTCGGCCACCAAGGCGATCAACGGGCATTCGGATGTGTTGGCCGGGGTGCTTGTCACCAAAGAGGGCGGCGCGGTCTGGGACGAGATCGCGACGGACCGGGCGGGCGCGGGTGCGGTGCTTGGCGCGTTTGAGGCGTGGCTTCTTTTGCGGGGGATGCGGACACTGCCGCTCCGGGTTGAGCGGATGTGCGAAAACGCGATGAAAGTCGCCGAGTTCCTCGCCGATCACCCAAAGGTCGAGGACGTGTTTTATCCAGGTTTACAAGGGTTTGCAGGCCATGAGGTCGCCGCGAAACAGATGCAGGGCGGCTATGGGTTCCTGATGTCCTTCCTTGTCAAAGGGGGGCGGGAAGAGGCGTTGAAAGTGGCAGGGCGGCTCAACCTGTTTCACCGCGCAACGTCGCTTGGCGGGGTCGAAAGCCTTGTCGAGCATCGCCACACGATCGAACCTCATACGGGCATTCCGGAGAACCTATTGAGGATCAGTATCGGGATCGAAGATGCCGGCGATTTGATTGCAGATCTTGGGCAGGCTTTGGGGCAGTAGTCCGCAAGGGTTAACGCCCCAAAGGGCCAAAAACCAACGTCGGTATCACGTCGGTATTGCGTCGGTATCGCGGTGGTGCGGGGCTTGGCGGGGAGACATGGTTAATGGGTGCTCTGTGCAGGGGATCGTGCTTCTGTTTGCGGACGACGTCGGCTTTTGCGGCGGCTGCACCCACAACCTCATTCGCAAAACGTTTCCTTCGAGGCCGGATCGGGTTCTGTCTGTGGATTGACGGCGATGGGGAAAGACCGATAGGTCACACCCAATGACGCGCGACGGGACAGAATGGATACGAAAGACGGCAATCGCATTTTTGCTTTTGCCGTTCTTCCTCCTGTCGTTGTTTTCCAACACGGTTATGCCTGTGCGAACCGCCGATGGGTTCGTTCTGGTGATCTGTACCGGCGAGGGGCCGCTTGAGGTCACGATTGATCGCGAGACCGGCGCCCCCATCGAAGAAGGGCCCGACAGAGGATCGGATCGCTGCGACTGGGCCAGCGCGACGCCGCTCGTGACCTTGTTCTCAAGCGCCGAGCTTCTGGCGCAACAGGTCGACGCGACAGGCCTTGCCTTGCCCATCCCGCCGGCGCATCTCGTGGCGAGCCATGCAACCGGGCTGCCCCCGGCAACTGGGCCTCCTGCCGTTCTCTGACGTTCCCCTTTTAGAAACTTCAGAGACACAACGAGGTCATCATGACGGATGTCATCCACGGGGCGAAAGCTCCGGCGGCCAAAACGGCTGCGAACACCTATTACTTCATCGCTTGGCGCTGGCACTTCTATGCCGGGCTCTATGTAATCCCGTTTTTGCTCATGCTCGCCGTTACCGGCCTGACCATGTTGTGGATTGCATGGGGCGCGGGGATCGGCGCAGAGCGCATGAGCATTGCGCCACAAGACGCCCCTCTTGCGGTCAGCACGCTTCAGGCTGCTGCGGAAGGCGCGGTGCCCGGCGGGGTTGCGGTGCAATACGTAGAACCGCTCTCTGCGGATCGCGTCGCCACCTTTGCGATCGATTCCGAAACCGGCCGCACCGGCATCGCGCTCAACCCCTATACCGGCGAGGTGCTTCATCGCTTTGCATGGCGTGGCGGCTGGTATGACACGATGAACGAAATCCACGGCACCCTGATGCTCGGCGCTTTCGGAGATCGCATGATCGAGATCGCGGCGAGCCTGGCTATGGTTCTTGTCCTCACCGGGCTCTATCTGCATTGGCCAAGGGGCGGTGGTTGGCGTGCGGCGCTCTTGCCGCGCCTGTCGGCCAAGGGGCGGTCCTTCTGGAAGTCCTTGCACGGCGCGCTTGGCATGTGGATTTCGCTGATCCTCGTGATGTTCCTTTTGTCCGGGCTAAGCTGGGCCGGGATCTGGGGCGAACGCATGGTGCAGGCCTGGAACACCTTCCCGGCCGAGAAATGGGGTGCGCCGCTATCGGACGCGACCCATGCCGACATGAACCACAATGGCGCAGAAGAGGTGCCTTGGACACTGGAGCAGACGCCGCTTCCGCTCTCGGGGTCTCTGGCCGGGGACGCGGCCATTTCGCAGCCGGTCAACATTGATCGCATTGCGGAGTTTGCCCGCGGCCTTGGGTTCGTGGGGCGTTTTCAGGTCAGCCTCCCTGTGGAAGCCACCGGGGTCTGGACGATCAGCCATGACAGCATGTCGAATGACGGCCCGAACCCGTCCGCGGATCGGACGCTTCATATTGACCAGTATACCGGGCATGTGCTCGCCGATGTGCGCTATGCCGACTATTCGCCCTATGCCAAGGCGATGGCCTGGGGCATTGCCCTACATGAGGGGGACATGGGTATCTGGAACCTCGTGTTGAACACGCTGTTCTGCCTTTCGGTTGTGATGGTCTCGATCTCGGGTCTGGTCATGTGGTGGAAACGTCGGCCGGATGGCACCGCGCGCCTTGCGGCTCCGCCGAAACCCAAAGGGCTGGCGATCTGGAAAACGGCGGCGGCTCTGGTGATTGGGCTGGGGGTGCTCTTCCCGATGGCGGGGCTGGCGATCCTGACGGTGCTCGTGCTTGATAGAACGCTACTGCGCGTCGTGCCGAGCGTTAGAGCCATGGTGTCCTGAGCATCATAAGCAAAGTCGGTCCGTTCAAGCGACGAGCGGGCCGACCTCTCTTACTACCAGTGGGCGCGTGCGCTCTGGCTCTGCAAGTTGCAAGTTACCCGACGTGGAACAGGGTCTGGAACAGGCGGGGATCAAGGCTAATCGCGTCAAAGAGCGGGCCTTCGGTCAGCACGGAAACGGCGTCATGGCTGTGCAGGCTTTCCTGATGGCTCGCCACCACGCGGAAATCGCCGACACGCGGATCGGCCTTCAACTGCTCACAGAAGAGCCGCGCCGCGTCTTCGACGAAGATCGGGTTTGCCGCGTTCAACTCGGCAAAGGCCTGTTCGTCCTCGCGTTTGACCATGACCTGCGTCTCGGTCGGCACCGCGGCGCGCGCAATGTCGATCAGGTCTTCGAACCAGAGACATTCGTCGCCTTTGACCTCAACGGAAATCCGCGCCACCGAGCGCTGCGAATGCGGTGTTGCGAGTTGCCCGCGCATCTGCCGCGCATGTTCGCTTAGCTCGAGCGAACAGGGACAGGTCGAGGAATAGACGAAGTCGAGGTGCATGATCTTGTAGAGCACGCCTGCGCGCTGCACCTTCTCGAGCGCGATATCGTAATATTGATAGCCCGCAAGCCCGGAGCGCAGCGACGGCACCTTCATCGGGTAGGAAAACCGCATTTGGATGCGTGCATCAATGCTCTCGAGATCGGTCACGTAATCGCTCAGCGCCGCCTCCATGACCTCGAAGCTAAAGGTTTTTTCCGCGTGTTTGTAGAATGACCGCATGATCCGGGACATGTTGATGCCCTTCTTTTCGGCCTCAAGGCTCACCGAGCCGGTGACGCTGGTTTCGAGGGTGATATCGCCGTTGTCACGGGTGTGGAACCGGATCGGCAGGCGGAAATTCGATATCCCCACATGTTCAATATGCTGTTTCTCGCCCTTGATGAGGCTCGACGGGCCGTTCTGAAGATCGGGGAGCGAGGCGCGATAGGCGGCATCGACCTCAAAATCCTCCGGGTAATCGCGGCTCAGGTCGGGATAGTTCGGCAACGGCTGATCCGGCAGAAGACGGGCAATCGCCGGATCAAGCTCGGCGATTTCGGTCGCCGTCGCGCGCGCGGCCCAGTCCCGCAGAAGCGCCAACGCCTCTACAGCTTCCTTGCGTGCCTGATCGTCGGTCTTGTCGTGCATCTGAACATTCATTGCTTTGCCCTTTCGCGCCTTGGGACAGTCTTAACTTAGGGCGTCCCCGGCAGAATTGCCAATTCCGAAAGGTTTACGCCGGAAACGACCCTGTGGATCATTCCCGGCGCAGATTGGCTCAGGCGCTTTCCAACGCGCGGGAGATATCGGCAATGAGATCCTCCGCGTCCTCAAGCCCGACCGAGAACCGGATCAGGCCGGGCGTGATGCCAAGCGAGACCTTCTGGTCCTCGGGAAGGCGTTGATGCGTCGTCGTCGCCGGGTGGGTCGCAATGGATTTCGCATCACCAAGGTTGTTGGAGATCACTGCCACCTCAAGCGCGTTGAGGAACCGGAACGCCGCTGCCTGTCCGCCCTTGAGGTCGAGAGACACGACCGTGCCGCCCTTGCCGCCAAGCTGGCTCTGGACAAGCGTGTTCTGTGCATGGCTCTTGAGGCCCGGATAGATCATCCGGGCGAGCTTTTCATGGCCGTCGAACGCCTTGGCGATGGCCTCTGCGCTCGCCGCCTGAGCCCGCACCCGGAGGTCGATCGTCTCAAGCCCTTTGAGCATGATCCAAGCGTTGAAGGGCGACATGCTGCCGCCGGTATGTTTCATGTAGGGTTCGACCGTGCCACGAATGAAGTCACGCGTGCCAAGGATCACCCCGCCAAGCGCGCGGCCCTGGCCGTCGATATGTTTGGTCGCAGAGTAAATGACCACATCCGCCCCTTGCGCGATGGCATCCGAGAAGACCGGGGTCGAAAACACATTGTCGACCACGACTGTCGCGCCGACCGCATGAGCGATTTCGGCCACGGCGACCAAGTCGATGACTTCGAGCGTCGGGTTGGACATGGATTCAAAAAAGACCGCCACCGTGTCTTCGCGCACCGCCGCGCGCCATTGGTCGAGGTCGGTGCCATCGACCAGCGTTACCTCGACACCATAGCGGCGCAGGATATCCTCGAGGATGTAAAGGCACGACCCAAACAGCGCCCGCGCCGCGACCACGTGGTCGCCCGCCTTGAGCATCGACATCAGCGCGCCATTGACCGCTGCCATCCCGGACGCCGTGGCAAAGGCATCTTCGGCCCCTTCAAGACCCGCGATCCGCTCTTCGAACATGGCCACGGTCGGGTTGCCGTAGCGGGCATAGATGAACTCATCTTCGCCCGACTTGATAAACCGTTCCTCGGCCTGTTCCGCTGTGTCGTATACAAAGCCTTGGGTGAGGAAAATCGCCTCGCTCACCTCGTTATACTGGCTCCGTCGTGTCCCGCCATGCACGAGCTTCGTGCGTGCTTTCCAATCGCTCATTCGCGTATCCTTTCCCGGGCCACGGCCCAACAAAAAACCCCCGATCGGCCAAGCGAACAGGGGTTTACTGTCGTCCTGACCTCTTTAGCGGAATCTTTTAAGTGGCCCGCAATCCGGTAACAAATCGCCACTAAACGATGCCATAGAGCCGCTCCCGTTGCGGGTCAAGACCGTCACGGAGCTTTAACACGGATTTCACGGCCCCGTTTCAAAAATCCTCGATACACCACACAACATGTAGGGGGAGGCCACACCGTGCCGCTCATACGGATCAACGCCGACGGTCAAAGGCCCGTGTTGCACGGGGCGCCGCACCCGGTCGCTCCGGTCCTCTTTCGCGCCCTCGCCGCGCCCGGCCCGATTGTCATCATGGTGCACGGGTTCAAGTTCTTGCCCGGCGATCCGCGCCACTGCCCCCATACGCATATCTTCTCGACTGGCGAGAGCCATGACTGCCCCAAGGCTCTGAGCTGGCCGCGCCAGCTTGGGTTTGGGCGCAACGCGTCTGATGAGGGGCTTGCGATTGCGTTCGGGTGGTCTGCGCGCAGCGGGTTGCGGGCCGCGCGGCAGGAGGCCGAGACCGCCGCCCGCGCTCTTGCAGAGCTTGTGGCGATGCTGTCAGAGATTGCGCCAGATCGTCCCGTGAACCTCATTGCGCACTCTCTTGGAGCGCACCTTGTCCTGTCGGCGATGCAACGCGTTGCGCGCGGAGTTCTGGGCCGGGTGATCCTGCTCAATGGCGCCACCTACCAGAGCCACGCCGAAGCCGCGCTTGCCGCGTCGGGCGGGCAGGGCGCAGAGCTTCTCAACATCGTCAGCCGTGAGAACGCGCCCTATGATTTCCTTTTTGAGAAAGTCCTGCCCTCCGAGCAGAGCGGGGACCGCGCCCTTGGTCGCGGGTTGCGCGCGCGCAATGCTCTGACGGTGCGGCTCGACGATCCAAGGACGCTCGAGACATTGGCCGATATGGGCCATGTCATCGCGCCGCGGCGTCATCGGCATTGTCACTGGTCGACGTACCTGCGCCCTGGCGTGTTCCCGTTTTACAACGCGCTTATCCGCACGCCCGCGCGCCTGCCGCTCCAGCACCTGCAGGATCGTCTTGCCACGCCCCAGCCACAGGTGCGCCCGGTGCGCCGGATCGCGTTCCTGCCGCCTGCCATGCATCAAGGTCGGAAAACTTCTGGTTAAGGCGCCTTAGGCCTCGCCTTCGCCCTCGTCGGCCGCGTGGCGCTGAAGCAAGCCGCCTTGCGTCATGAAGAACACGAACACAGCCGCCGTGAGGCCAAAGGTCTTGAAATAGACCCACGTATCCGTGCTCTGCGTGCGCCAGATGATCTCGTTCAACACCGCCAGCCCAAGGAAGAACGCCGTCAGGCGCTTGGTCAGGATCATCCATCCCTCATGCGTCAACGGCACCATCTCTTCCATCACGTAGCGCAGGTAGCTTTGCCCTCGTAGAAGCCCGATGCCGAGCGCGCCACCGAACAGCAGGTAGATCATCGTCGGCTTCATCTTGAAGAACCGATCATCGTTGAGCCACACAGACAGCCCACCGAAGATCACCACGAGAACAAGCGTCGCGATCTGCATCTTTGAGAGGTGCCCTGTCAGCTTCCACAGGATCGTCGTGCTTAGGATCATCAGGGGGATGAACCCGGCGGTGACGAGGATAAACCCCTCGTATTCCGTTCCGCCAATGAGGAACGTCTTGTCGCGCAGCCGCAGGTAGGCGACGAAGAACGCCACGATCGGACCAAGCTCGAGCCCCATCTTAAGAAGCGGGTTGATCTTTTTGGTGTCGCTCATCTGTTGTCTGTCCTGTCTGGTTTCGCTTTATCTGGCGTATTCACCCGCCCAATTCAACCAGCACCGCGCCCGCCGCGATCAAGGTCATGAGAGCAATCCGCCGTGGTCCCACCGTCTCGCGCAGCACGAGCCACCCGATCAGTGCCGCGAAAACCGTTGAGGTCTCGCGCAGGACCGCCGCTTCGCCCACCTTGTCGAGCCGTGTCGCCATCATGATCGCACCAAAGCTAAAGAAGGCGACAATCCCGCCGGAAAAGCCGCGCAACAGAAGCGGTGGCAAAGCGGGGCGCTCGACCATGTTCCACCACCGAAGCGCCGCGATGGGCGGGAATACAAGACCATCAAGAAAGAAAAACCACGCGAGAAAGGTAAACGGGTTCTCTGTCGCGCGGATGCCATAGGCGTCGTAGGTCGTATAGAGCGCCACGAACAGCCCCGTCACCACGGCAACACCAAGCGCCGTCGGCAGCGTGTCGCGCGCAGTGGTCAGGAAGACGAGGTTATAGAGCGCCAGCCCGAAAATCCCCATCAACAAGACCGCCACACCGCCCCATTGCCAGAGCGTGAACTGCTCTCCAAAGACAAGCCACGCCCCGATGACCGCGAAAAGCGGCCCCGTACCACGCACCACCGGGTAGACCACCGTGTAGGCGCCTTTGGTGTAGGCATAGGCCTGTAGGAACTTGTAGGCCGTATGAATGACGAACGCGCCGGCAAAGATGATCCACATATGCGGTTCGGGCCAAGGCACCACGAAAAGCGCAAAAGGCATCGCCATGAGACCATAGGCCCCATCTATCGCCCCGCGCGACAGCCACGGATCATGCCGCCCTTTTTGAAGTGCGCCGAACACCGCGTGCAGGAAGGCCGCAAGGATCGCCAGCGCAAGCGCGAGCTGATGCCCCGCTTCGGTGCCTTCAAGGGAGATGAGCCAGTCGCTCATGCCCGTGCCGCCGCCATCAGTCTGACAATCCGGTCAGCGCGGCAGCAAATTCTTCCGGGTCAAACGGTGCAAGGTCGTCAATCTGTTCACCGACGCCAATCGCGTGGATCGGCAGGCCGAATTTGTCGGCGAGCGACACGAGGATGCCGCCCTTCGCCGTCCCGTCGAGCTTGGTCATGACAAGGCCCGACACATCGGCAAGCTTCTGGAAGGTCTCGACCTGATTGATGGCGTTCTGTCCCGTCGTCGCATCAAGCACGAGGAGCGTATTGTGCGGTGCGTTCTCGTCTTTCTTGCGGATCACCCGAACGATCTTGGCCAACTCCTCCATGAGATCCGCGCGGTTCTGCAAGCGCCCCGCCGTGTCGATCATGAGAAGGTCTGCGCCCTCGGCCTGCGCCTTGGTCATGGCGTCAAAGGCAAGGCTTGCCGGGTCTGACCCTTCCGGCGCTGTCAGAACCGGCACCCCGGCCCGCTCGCCCCAGACCTGAAGCTGTTCGACCGCCGCCGCGCGGAACGTATCGCCCGCCGCGATGACAACCGATTTCCCAGCGTTCTTGAACTGGCTCGCCAGCTTGCCAATGGTCGTCGTCTTCCCCGACCCGTTGACGCCCACGACCAAAACAACCTGCGGCGTGGTTGGATAGATCGGCAAGGGCTTGGCCACCGGTTCCATGATCCGCGCGATTTCTTCGGCAAGAAGCTCTTTGATCTGGCGCGCCGAAAGACGCTTGCCGAACCGGCCCTCGGCGATATTCGCCGTGACCCGCAGTGCCGTATCAACCCCCATGTCCGAGGCGATGAGCAGTTCTTCGAGCTGCTCAAGCATCTCGTCATCAAGCACCCGCTTGACCTCGCCCGCACCCGTCGCGCGCCCCGTGAGCCGCGCAAGGATGCCGGCCTTCGGCGCGCCTGCATCCTCTTGGGGCGCGTCAGGCTCTGCCGCGGCAAGCGGTTCAGGATCGGCGATCGGTGGCGTCAATGCCTCTTCGGCCGGGACGCCCGCGATCTCCTCGACGCTTTCTTCGCCGCCTTCCTCGACAATCGCATCCAACCCCTCATCGAGTTTGGACGACGACTTGAACAAACGGTCTTTCAGTTTCGAGAAAAACGCCATGCGTGGGCCTCCGGGTGTTACCCCTTCTCACCTAATGCCAGTTTATCAAAGATGGAAGAGCGGCTCTGTCCAGCCGACGCCAATCACGATCGCCAATTGCCCGCCCGCATAGAGCAACCAAAGAAGGATCGAGGCCGGGATTTGCAGGCGGGATGCTTCTGTCATGCGGAACAACTGGATCGCGAGGATCGTATCCGAGGCCATGAAGGCAAACGCCCCAATCACCGCGACCGGCACCGCCGTCAGGCCAAGCGCCGTCAGCCCCATGAGCGAGATCAGTCCTACATAGATCCGCACCGGCACCTTCAAATCGCCCGTATGCGGGATGAGCCAGCGCTCGGTTGAGAGCGCGAAAATGATGACGAGCCCCGCCGCCCAAGGCAATGCGATCACGCCCTCGAGCCCCACAAGCCCCCAAAAGCGCAGGATATAGAACAGATGCGCCACTGCGAAACTGATGAGGCCGACAAGAAACGCCCGCTCCCCCGATCGCGACAAGGCAATATCGCCCAGCGCCGAAGCGAGAAGCGCGAGGGTGATGAGCGGATGGCCAAACGACACCCAGACCGCCACCGCGAACGCGAGCATCGGGATCGCCTTTACCAGCGTCTTGAGCCCCGAGGCCCCGCGATAACAAAACCACAGCGCATAAATCAGCGCCGCCCCGCCTCCCGCAAGAAGCAGCCCAAACCGCACCGACTGGCGCAGCATGATTTCCTCGACAACACCCATGGATGTATCTGACTCAGAAATGGCAGGGGGCACAAGGGGGAGGTCGGCTATGCGGGCGAAGTGGACATTCCCGCATTTGTCATCTGCCTATTGTCTGAGTTGCATCATCGGCTCGACCGTTCAGCCGGGAAGCCCTTCGATCTTTTCAATGGAGGCAAGGTCGTTGTCCCAGTTCGCGCGACTGGAACAACAGATATGCGCGTTCGGTCGCATGTCGAATTGGCTGTCAAGTGCCCCCGCCGGCACCACAAGCAATCCAATCTCCGGCTGGGAAACTGGCAGCGCGGACCCGCACTGGGAGCAAAAGCTCTTCACATGGAGTGAACCGGATAACTGGAACGTCTTGATCTGTTCTTCGCCTAAGACCCAAGTGATTTTGGCGGTGGACGAAAACAGATTAGCCGAATGGGCTGAACCGCTGTCCTTACGGCAGCGGGTGCAGTGACACAGGAAAAAGCTCTCGAACTCTCCCGCTATGCGAAATTTTACTGCGCCACAGAGGCATTGTCCGGTGGTCGGATTGTTCTCCATTCGCACTCCTCTCGACAGGCAAGCCTCATGCAGCCAGTCGAACGCGTTTTTATTGGCCCTTGTATCCGCGTGTTGGACCAAGGTCAAAATGTGCCCCAACCCGTCCTTCGCCGGCCCTCAGGTCCAATATACGCTGTGGGGGCAGAGATACCGCGACAGGGGGGGCTTTGCGCGGCCCCTTACGGCCAGTTCGTAACTTCGACGTCTTTCCAGCCGGGGAATGGGTCTTCCTTTTCCGGTGCCTCGTTGGCGCGCAGCTCTTCGAGGCTTTCTTTCAAGGTGCGTTCGCTTAGGTCGCGGGCGATGATGACGACGCGCGAGGTGGTGTCTCCGGCGGGCCAATCCTTGAGCGGCAAGGGCGGTTCAAAGATGTGCTGCACCCCGTGGAAGACGAAGGGGAAGTCGATCCCTTCAAGAAAGACGATGCCTTTGACGCGCAGAAGATTGGCGCCGTGTCGGGCGACGAGGATATTGAGCCAGTTGTCGAATGCGGTATCCGTCAGCGGGTGATCAAAAGTGATCGAGGCGCTTTTGATGCGGGTGTCATGCGATGAGATCGGTTTTGCCGCCGGGGCGACGGGGGCAAGGCCGGAGAGGTTGGCCAGCGGATCGGCGGCGGGCTTGGGGAGTTTCATCCAGTCGAGCGCCTCTTTCGGCGCAACGCCTTGGCGCAGACCGCTAAGCCCCCAGAGGCGGCCTTCGAGACCCGCGCCGCGCACGGCGTGCAGCAGGCGCGCGCCGGGGTTGATGCCACGCAGGCGCTCTTCGAACATGATGAGATTTTCCGGGGACACGAGGTCGGGTTTGCTCATGACGATGAGGTCGGCCATCGCGGCCTGTGAGACGGCCTCGAACTGGGCGTCGAGCGTGGCTGGACCGTTGGCGCAATCGGCGACCGTTACCACGCCGTCGAGGCGCGTCGTCTGGGCAAGGTAAGGATCGGTCGTCAGGGTTTGCAGGATCGGCGCGGGATCGGCGAGGCCGGTGGTTTCGATCACTACGCGCTCGAACTCCAACTCGCCTCGCTCGCGGCGGGCGTAGAGGCTAATGATCGTGCGGGCCAGATCGCCGCGCACCGTGCAGCAGAGGCAGCCCGATTGCATCAGGATGACTTCTTCGCTGGTGCTTTCGATCAGGTCATGGTCAAGCCCGGCCTCGCCAAATTCGTTGACGATCACGGCGATGCGCCCGGCAGAGGAATCGGCAAGGATTGCGTTGAGAAGCGTCGTTTTCCCGGCGCCGAGGAAGCCGGTCAACAAGGTGACGGGGGTTCTTGGGTCTTGCATGTGAAGGCATCCTTGCGGTCGGTGTCGCGGGGGAGACGCGCGCGAAAAGGGTCAGAGGGTCACTATTGCGATGCGCGCGCGCAGTGCAAGAGGGGATCTGGGGGCGCGACGGTGCGGGGTCTCGCGCCGGGGGGAGGGCTATCGAAAACCCTTTTGCGTGGATGAGAACAGCGGCGCGGTCCATATCTTGACAGGGGGGATTTGCACTGCCCTAACTCGCCTTCGGACGTTTAGGGACGGGAAGCCGGAACATGCATGACTTTGACCTTGTGGTTGTCGGTGCGGGCATCGTGGGCGTATCTTCGGCGCTTTGGGCGCAGAAGCGAGGCTTGCAGGTGCTCCTGTGTGATCCGAATGCGCCGGGGTCAGGGACGAGTTTCGGCAATGCCTGCACATTGGCGACCTATGCGGTCCTTCCGGTCAATACACCGTCTGTGTTTCGCGATCTGCCCAAGTTGGTTTTTGGCAGTGAAAGCCCGCTGTCTCTCAATTTCGCACATGCGTTGCGGCATCCGCTTTGGATGCTGTCCTTTCTTGCGAATTGCCGGTCGGCGCGGTCAGCGCATATCGCGCGGCAGTTGGCCGGGATCATGGCGCATGCCGATGCCGGGATTAACCCGCTGATCGAAGACGCCGGGGCGGAAGACCTGATTGTGGAGCGGGGGCAAATGACGGTCTGGTCCACGAAGGCCGGGGCGGAGGCGGATGCCGGGGCGCTCGCCTTTCGCAAGGCGCAGGGCATTCCGTTCGAGACGCTTGGTCCGCAAGAGGCGCTTACGATGGAGCCGGGGTTGAAGCTGCCGGTGCATTCGGCGGTGCATTTCAAGGCTGCGCGCTCGGTGCGCGATCCGCAGGAACTTATCACGCGGATGTATCGCCGGTTCATTGCCCTTGGCGGGCAGTGGCGGCAGGCCGGCGTGGACGAGACACGCGCACATGCGGAGGGTGTCGAGGTCTGCGTGGGTGACGACAGGGTGAATGCGGCGCGGGTTGTCATTGCGGCGGGGGCGCATTCGAAGTCCGTGCGCGGCTCGGGGGCTGAGAGATTGCCGCTTGGGACGGAGCGGGGCTATCACCTGCTTTTCCCGGAAGAGGCGCATCGGGTCACGCGGCCCGTCGGGTGGGCCGAGGGCGGTTTCTATGCGGTGCCCATGGCGCAGGGGCTTCGGATTGTCGGCACGGTGGAGATCGCCGCGCTGGATGCGCCGGAGAACCAGGGCAGGCTCCGCTACCTTGCCAAGATGGGCGAGCGGATGCTTGGCCCGCTGCCGGAACCGGAGAGCCGATGGCTCGGGTTTCGTCCCACGATGCCCGACAGTATGCCAGTGATCGGGCAATCGCCGCAGTCGGAACGGATCATTCATGCCTTTGGACATCAGCATCTTGGGCTGACGCTTGGCGGGATCACCGGGCGGATCGTGGCGGACCTTGCCGAGGGGCGTCAGCCGAACCTGCCGATTGCGGGGTTTGCGCCGGATCGGCGTTTTGTCTGAGCCAAAGAAAAACGCCGCCCCGGTTGGAGCGGCGTCTTTTTGAAACCAGAAGGGGCTTATTAGAAGCCGAGGCCTTCGTATTTCTTTTTGAACTTCGACACGCGGCCGCCAGCGTCGAGCAGGCGCGAAGTGCCGCCGGTCCATGCCGGGTGCACGGTCGGGTCGATGTCGAGCTGCATCGAGTCGCCTTCTTTGCCCCAGGTGGAGCGCATCTGAATGACGGTGCCGTCGGTCATCTTGACGTCGATGAAGTGGTAGTCGGGATGGGTGTCTTTTTTCATGATACCACTCCTCAGGCTTGCTTGGGCTTGTAGTTGGTGTCTTCCGCGATACGGGCCGATTTGCCGCGGCGCGAGCGCAGGTAGTAGAGTTTCGAGCGACGCACGCGGCCACGGCGGATCACGGTGATCGCGTCGATGTTGGTCGAGTGCAGCGGGAACACACGTTCCACGCCTTCGCCGAAGGAAATCTTGCGGACGGTGAAGGAACCGGCAATGCCGTCGCCGTTCTTGCGGCTGATGCAGACACCTTCGTAGTTCTGCACACGGGTGCGCGAGCCTTCGGTCACTTTGTAGCCGACACGCACGGTGTCACCGGCTTTGAAATCGGGGATGTCTTTCCCCAGGGCGGCAACTTGTTCCGCCTCGAGCTGTGCGATCAGGTCCATCTGATCATCTCCTATTTTGCCCGTGGTTAACCCACGAAGATTTGCGCGGTCTCATAGCTCCTGGTCTTCGCTCGGGTCCGCGAGGATGCGCCCGCCGGAGGTAAGATCGTCTTTCCTTGGTCCTGTTTCCTTTGTGCCGGGGTGCAGGCGGTGCGCAGGGCAGAAGAAAACCCGTTGCGGCCTCATGCAGGCACATCAAAAACACCCGAGTCGGCATTTGCCGGTCGGGAATGGGCGGCTTTTAAGGGAAAGGCGCGCGCGTGGCAAGGGGTCAGGGGGCGTGGGCCGACAGGAATTCGGCAAGTGTCGGGATCAGATCGGGATGCAGCGGCAGGGTCGGATCGGAATAGGTCGCGAAAGGCGCGCCGGGCTTGTCGGATTTGAGCATATGCGTTGCCCCGGCCAGATCGTGGCGCGTGGCGTTTGGCAGGGCTTCGGCAAGGAGGGCGGCGTCGAGGGGTTTGACCTGAAGGTCGCGATCCCCCTGAAGGATCAGCGCCGGACCGGGCCAGGCGCGGGCCAGTTCGGCGGGGGCGTAGGAGAACAGGTCGATCATGAAACGTTGCACCCCCGGCTGGAACATCATGTGCAGGGCGGGGGGAATGTCTTCCAGTGGGCGGGTCTTGCCCGCTTCGAGGTCGGCCACGATGGCGCGCAGGTCCGCCATGAGGGGCGCATTCATCGGGTTGGCGGCGAGCTGTTCGATGAGGAGGCCGCCGATGGGACGACCGGGCGCGGCCATGAGGATGAGGCCACAGAGGCCGTCCGGGTGATGGCTCGCGGCTTCGAGGGCAACGAGGCCACCTTCGGAATGCCCCGCGAGCCAGACGCAGTCAGCCTCTTCATGGGCACGGGCGATCCAGCCGCGCATATCCGTGCCATAGCCTGCGATGGTGACGTCATTGGGGTCTGCGACGGCGGCCTCGCTGCGGAAGAAGCCGCGCTTGTCGATGCGGATCGAGGCGATGCCGTGCTCTGCGAGACCTTCGGCGATGAGGCGGTAGCTGTCGGAGTGCAGCATGATGGCAGGGCCATTTCCGTCGCGGTCAATCGGGCCGGAGCCGGGGATGGTGATGACGAGGTGGCGGGCGCCGTCCACGGCGAGGTATTCGCCGCCGAGAGGGCCAGCGGGGCCGGGGATTTCGATCGGGTCGGCATGGGCCGCTGAGGTCAGAGAGAGGGCAAGGGCGGACAGGATGAAGGCAAAAAGGCGCATGGAACTCTCATTGTGCGGGGACATGATTGCTCGCGGTGGCTTGCAAAGGGGCGAGGGTAAGGGCGCGACAGCCTATTGCCAAGTCTTGTCAGTCGGTCTTGGCTTTGCGCGCTTGATACGCTTCCCACATGTCGGGGCGGCGTTGTTTTGTCAGTTCTTCGCTCATCGCTTGGCGCCATTCCGCGATTTTGCCGTGATGGCCGGACATCAGTACCTCGGGGATGGGGCGGCCCATCCAGTCGGCGGGGCGGGTGTATTGCGGGTGTTCGAGGAGGCCGTTGGAGTGGCTTTCGTCTTCGATGCTGTCGGCGTTGCCGAGGACCGACGGCAGGAGGCGCACGGTGGCGTCGATCATGGCCTGCGCGGCGATTTCGCCGCCGGTGAGGACGAAGTCGCCGAGGCTGACTTCCTGAATGTTGTAGTGATCGAGGACGCGTTGATCGACGCCTTCGAAACGGCCACAGAGCATCGTCACGCCATCGCATTCAGACCACGCGCGGGCCATCTTCTGATCGAAGCGGCGGCCACGCGGGGAGAGATAGACGAGGGGCAGGTTCCCACGCGTGCCGCGCAGCGTGTGCTCTATGGCGTTGCCAAGGACATCGGGGCGCAGGACCATGCCCGCACCGCCGCCCGCGGGGGTGTCATCCACGTTGCGGTGCTTGCCCTCGCCGAACTGGCGCAGGTCGGTGGTCTCGATCTGCCATTTGCCGTCCTTGAGCGCCTTGCCGGTCAGGCTCTCGCCGAGGACACCGGGAAAGGCGTCGGGGAAGAGCGTGATGATGCGGGCGGTCCAGACCCCGGCGAGGCGGGGGTTATGAGTCACCAGCTCGCGCGGCTTGAGCGAGACGGAAATGGACTTTCGGCCATGAGAGCGGGGTTTGTCGGACATGGGGAAACCTGTGTCGGATCGGGGTTTGGCGAAACTGTTTCGCCTATCTGGGCGCTGCCGTCCAGACCGGTTCAGCGTTTGGCTGTCTCTGGGCGGGCCTTGCCATGGCGGCGGCGCGCGGCTTCTTTTGCCTTGCGCATTTCGTCGTGATCCTCGGTCGCGCGGTTGATCTCGAGGAATTCCGCGCGCAGCTCTGGCGGGAGCGAGACATTGGCGGGGGGCAGCATGCTGAGGGCGTCGCGCGTGGCCTCGGGCCAGCCTAGGAGATCGGCAATGGGGGTCAGCGGGCCGAGGGGCGCGTCGGCGCAGTCCTCGAGCCAGGCGCTTTCGACGCGATGAGGCGCGGCGGCGATGCGGACCTTGTCGACAATGCGGGGCAGGTTGGCGGAGTCGGCGTATTCGCGGGCATAGTCCGCCTCGTCGAGCGTCATGCGGATCGCGCGCAGGTGTTGTGTATGGCAGGAGCGCAGCCACGGCGCGGGTTTGCGTAGGGAGAAGTAGAAGATCACCTCGTCAAAGTGATCGCCCACGGTGCGGTCGATCATCATGGTCAGGGCCTTCATCAGGATTGGCGCCGCGTCATAGCTCCGAAGGTCGCGGCGACCGGGCATCAGGCCGCTGAGATCTTCGGTGCTGATGATGATGTCGCGGGAATCCTCGAGGTTCCGCTGTTCGAGAAACTCTGCGATGGCGGCGCTGAAGGCGAGGAGGTCAGAGGCTTTGCGGCTTGCGGAATAGGCGCGGGCGGCGTCGCAGGCGGCATCCAGATGCTTGCGCAGAAAGACATGCGTCAGGGGGGCGAGAACGCGTTTGTTCTTGGCCAAGAGGCGCTGGACGCTTGTCGTGCCGGTCTTGTGAAAGCCGGCATGTATGAGGAGCCGGCCCATGTTAGAAAAGACCTTCGGGCGGGTCGACGATCACGCGCCCCCCGGCGAGATCGACCGTTGGCACCGCCTCGAGGGTAAAGGGCAGCAGCACCGATGCCTTGAGATCGGGGCCAGCCACCTCGAGCAGGTCTGTCGCGCCGTGGTTCTGAACGGATTTGATCCGGCCAAGCACTGTTCCACCGGTATCGCGCACCTCGAGCCCAACGAGATCGGCGTGGTAATATTCGTCGTCTTCGGGTTCGGGAAAGCGATCGCGAGGCACGAAAAGCTGCGTTCCGCGCAGGGCATCGGCGGCTTCCTTGGTGGTGACACCGGAAAGGCGTGCGGCGAGGCCGTTCTTAATCGCGCGGGTGATGGTCACCGTAAAGCTCTCGCTGCCGTCCTCTGTCAGGAGGGGGGCATAGTCGGCAATGGCCTCTGCGTCGGCCGTAAAGCTCTTGAGACGCACTTCGCCGCGCACGCCATAGGCGCCCGCAATGGCTCCGACACAGACCAATTCCGTCATCCGTCATCCCGTGGGTTGAATTCCTTTCTCTCTTGTCCTCCATCCGGAGACGAGAGGCAAGGCGGGAGCCGGAAAAAGCACTCGTTTCAGTGCGAGGTTATCGCCGTCCGAGGCGGCGTTCGCGGTAGACGATCATCAAGCCCCCCGCCACGATCAACACGGCACCGGGCAAGAGATCGTCAATCGGAGCCTCGTCGAAGAACAACCATCCGAGGCTAAAGGCGATGGGAATGCCGAAATAGCTAAACGGGGCGAGGTTGCTTGGTTCGGTGAGGCGGAAGGCGATCACGAGGCAAAGCACGGCAGAGCCGCCGAATAAGCCCATGAGGATGATCCAGCCGAGGTCTTGCAAGGAGGCAATCGAGGTGAAACCGCCAAGCGCGAGGGCAAGGCAAAGCGAACCGACCGCGGCGATCGCGGCCGAATAGAGGTTGAAGAGAGGGGTGGGCACGTCTGCGTCGATGCGGCGGGCGGTCACGCTATTGAAGGCGTAGAGCGCGGCGGCGCCGAAGGGCAGGAGCATCTGCCAAGAGAAACCCTCGGTGCCGGGTTGGATGATCATCACCACGCCGACAAAGCCGATGGCCACCGCGCCCCAGCGGATCATGCCGACCCGTTCGCCAAGCAACGGCACGGCCAGCGCAGTGGTGAAAAGCGCTGTGGAATAGGAGATCGTCGTCGCGGTGGCGAAGGCCATGATGCCAAGCGAGAGGTAGAACATGAACTGTGCAAAAGTCACGGCAGCCCCGCGCAGGAGTGCAAGGCGCCATTGCCGAATGCGCAGCCGACGCCCCGCCCTATGCCATGAGGCGCTGATCCAAAGCGCGATGAGGCTTGGCAGGATGCCAAAGAGGTTGCGGTAGGCGGAAAGCTCTGCGGCGCCGTAGCGTGGAGAGAGGTGTTTGATGATGAGGCCCATCAGATCGAACAGGACAATCGCCGCGACGCTGATCGCGATGGCGAGGGGGGCGTTGTCCGGCTTGCGTTCCAAGAGGGTGTCCTGTTCCTTTGCGCGGGCAGAGGAGCATGTTTCGGGCGCGGTCTAAACCTCTTTCGCCGCGTTCGCCAAGAAACGTCGCGACGCAGACCATGCCCCGCAAGAAAAAGGGGCGCGCCAAAGGCACGCCCCATCAACCGATGCTCCGATGGGAGCGGAGGTCTTATTCTTCTGCAGCGGCTTCTTCTGCCGGTGCTTCCGCAGCTTCGGCAGCTTCAGCGGCCTTGGCAGCTTTTTCTTCCGCGCGGTCCTGAGCTTTCTTGCCGGGCTTGGCTTTCTCGGGGTTGTTGCGCTCTTTCTTGGCGACAACGCCGGCGGCTTCGAGGAAGCGCGACACGCGGTCGGAGGGCTGGGCGCCTTGGTCCATCCAGTACTGAACGCGCTCGAGGTCCATTTTCACGCGCTCTTCCGAGTCTTTCGGCAGGAGCGGGTTGTAGGTGCCGAGCTTCTCGATGAAGCGGCCATCGCGCGGCATGCGCGAGTCGGCTGCGACGATGCGGTAGAAGGGACGTTTTTTCGAGCCGCCGCGGGCGAGACGAATTTTCATAGCCATGGTGTTTCTCCTTAAGATTGGCTTTGTGCGGTGGTTCTAACCACCTGACATTTCAGTTTATTCTTGGTGCTTCTTGTGGTGCCTGATGACCTCATCGATGATGAAGTTCAGGAATTTCTTGGCGAATTCCGGGTCGAGGTCGGCGCGTTTGGCGAGATCCTCGAGACGGGCGATTTGCTTGGCCTCGCGATCGGGATCGGAGGGGGGCAGGGCATGTTCGGCCTTGAGGCGGCCCACGGCCTGCGTGTGCTTGAACCGCTCGCCCAGCGTATAGACGAGGATCGCGTCGAGCCGGTCGATGCTCTCGCGGTGGTCGGCCAGCACTTGCGCGGCGCGGATCACGTCATCGGTCACGGGATCAGTCAAGGGCGTATCCTTTCGGCTGATATTTGGGGTCGGCGGCGTAGTGGTTGATTTCCATCTCAATGGCATGGCCGATCTGGCTATGGGCAAGCTGGTCGGCGCTCGGGTGGCGATAGACGACGTCGTGGCCATCGACCGAGGCGGCCTCTTTGTCTTTCACAGCACCGAGGCGTTCGGCGAGGCGGATGGAATCGAGGTTCTTGGGGTCGAGATAGGAGACCGCCCCATCCCAGCCCAGTTCCTTGTAGAAATAGCGGCGCGCGGCATTTGTCGCCTCGAGCGCGTAGCCCTTGCCGGCCTTCTCGGGCCAGATGATCCAGGCGATCTCGCGTTCGGGCCATTGGGCGGGCATCCAGCCACCGGCCATGCCGAGGGTCTCGTCTGTGTCCTTGTCGTGGATCATCCACATGCCGTAGCCGCGAATGTTCCAGTGGCCGATCTCGGCGGCGTAGAGCATCCATGTCTCATAAGGATTGAGCGGACCGCCCATGAAACGCGACCGATAGGAGGCGAAGGTCGCCTTGAAGTTCGGGTAGTCCTCGGGCTCGGGGCCACGCAGGACAAGGCGTTTGGTTTCGATGACGGGGATGTTGCGGGTAGCCATTACGCGTAGGCCTCCATGCCGCCATTGACGAGGGTTTCCGGGGCCGGATGGCGCCAGACTTCGACCGCGCCATATTCGGGATCGTCATAGGTTTTCTCGTATGTCGCGCCGAGGCGGCGGGCGACGGCCTTGGAGGCGTCATTCGCCGGGTCGATCTGCGAAATCGCCGTGTCCCAGCCGAGAATGTCATAGGCATAGGCGCGCGAGGCGAGCGCGGCCTCGGTGGCAAGGCCCTTGCCCCATGCGGCGGGCATCAGGGTCCAGCCGACTTCGCGTTCGTCCCAGCCGTCGGGGAACCAAAGGCCGACGCGGCCGACATAGGTGCCGCTCGCCTTATGTTCGAGCGCCCAGAGCCCATAGCCGCGCAACGCCCAATGGCCGATGATCGCGGCGATGGTACGCCACGCGCGGTGCGGCGGCACGGGGCCGCCGACAAAACGCGACTCGTCGCTTGCCATAAAGGCTTTTTCCGCTGCGATGTCCTCTTCGCGATGGGCGCGCAGGATCAGGCGTTCGGTCTCGAGCGTGGGGATGGTGAAGGTGGTCGAGGTCATGCCGCGCCCTCCGCCTTGAGGGCTTCGGGGGAGGGGTGACGCCAGATTTCGGTATGGCCGACGATGCTATGCTCGAACTCGCCATCCTTCACCGCGCCGAGACGTTCGGCGAGTTTGCGCGAGGCGGTGTTCTCGGGGTCAATGAGGCTCATGATCGTGGTGAAGCCGCCCACGGTATAGGCCCAGTGGCGTGCCGCCTCGGCCGCTTCGGTCGCGTAGCCCTTGCCGTCAAAGCCTTCCATCAGGTCCCAGCCGAGTTCCGGCTCGGGATAGCCCTCGGGGGCAAAGAGGCCGATGATCCCGGCAAACTCGCCGGTTTCCGTCACTTCGACGCCCCAGCGACCAAAGCCCTTGAGCGCCCAGTGGCCGATTTCCATCGCGAAATGGCGCCAAGCCTGCACGGCGTCCTTGGGGCCGCCCACGAAATGGGACCGCTCGGACGCATAGAAATCGCGCACTGCCGGGAAGTCCTCGGCAGTGAGCGGGCGCAGAGTCAGGCGCGGGGTATGGATCGTGGGAGCCTGCACCGGTCTTACTTCTTCTTGCCAAAGCCGGAGAGGCCGGGGGGTAGGCCCGCACCGCCGCCCAAACCGGGCATGCCGCCGGGGAGGCCGCCTTTGCCGCCCATCGCCTTGGCCGCGGCCTCGAGCTGTTTCGGGTCCATGCCTGCGGCCATTTCCTCGGGGCTCGGGCCGCCCTTGCCGAACATGCCTTTCATGGCCTGTTTCAGCATGCCGCCTTTGCCCATCTTGCCCATCTTCTTCATCATGTCGCCCATCTGGCGCTGCATCTTGAGAAGTTTGTTGAGTTCCGCGACCTCAAGCCCGGCACCGGCGGCGATACGTTTCTTGCGGCTGGCCTGAAGGATTTGCGGGTTGGCGCGTTCCATCTTGGTCATGGAGTTCACCAGCGCGATCTGGCGCTTGATCATCTTGTCGTCGATGCCCGCGCCTTCCATCTGCTTGGCCATCTTGCCCATGCCCGGCATCATGCCCATGACGCCTTCCATGCCGCCCATTTTCTCCATCTGCTCAAGCTGCATCTTGAGGTCGTTCATGTTGAAGCGGCCCTTCTGGAACCGTTTCATCATGCGCTCGGCCTGTTCCGCCTCAAGCGTTTCCTGCGCTTTCTCGACGAGGGCAACGATATCGCCCATACCAAGGATGCGGCCCGCGATGCGGTCCGGCTCAAACGTTTCGAGCGCGTCCATCTTTTCGCCAAGGCCGACGAATTTGATCGGCTTGCCGGTCACGGCGCGCATGGAAAGCGCGGCACCGCCGCGCCCGTCGCCATCCATCCGGGTCAGGACGACGCCGGAGATGCCGATCTTGCCGTCGAATTCCTCGGCGACCTCGACCGCGACCTGACCCGTGAGACCATCGACGACGAGCAGCGTTTCGCGCGGGTTCACCGCGTCGCGCACGTCCTCGACCTCTTTCATCAGAGTCTCGTCGATCTGAAGGCGACCGGCGGTGTCGAGCATGTAGACGTCGTAGCCGCCGAGCGTCGCCTGTTGCTTGGCGCGCTTGGCGATCTGCACGGCGGTTTCGCCGGGCACGATCGGCAGGGTGTCAACGCCGATCTGTTGGCCAAGAACCTTGAGTTGTTCCTGAGCGGCGGGGCGGTAGATGTCGAGCGAGGCCATCAGCACGCGCTTGCCGTTCTTTTCCGAAAGGCGCTTGGCGAGTTTACCGGTGGTCGTCGTCTTACCGGAGCCTTGCAGGCCGACCATGAGGATCGGGGCCGGCGGGCTGTCGATCTTGAGCGCACCGGGGTCTTCGGTGTCGCCCGAGAGCACGTTTTTCAGCTCGTCATGGACAATCTTCACGACCTGCTGGCCGGGGGTGATCGACTTGGTGACGGCTTGGCCGGTGGCTTTCTTCTGAACAGCTTTGACAAAATCGCGGGCGACGGGGAGGGAGACGTCGGCCTCGAGCAGGGCGACACGCACCTCGCGCAGGGCAGTTTTGACGTCTTCTTCGGACAGCGCGCCCTGTTTCGTCAGGCGGTCGAAGACACCGGATAGGCGATCGCTCAGATTCTCAAACATCTATCTTCCGGCTCCTTTGCACCGTTTCCAACATGGCCCGAACATAGGAACGAACCGCTCAAACGCCAATGTCCCCCGTGGGCGAAACTCGCTGACGGGGGGCGATCCCTGCGCAAAGGCAAAGGGACCGAGAGCTATGACGGACTCCCGGAATTGAGGGGCGTTTACGCGCGTGGGCGTGAGGAGTCAAGCGCCGGGGAGCTTGCGGGCGAGTGCGACGCGGGCGGAGCGGGTCAGATACCACATGAGATAGCCGAGTGCGTTGGCGCGGCCCGAGGCGTCGGGGGCTTCGCCCCGGCCCATGCGCATCATTTGCCAGACATAGTATTCAACCCGCGCCACGGCATTGACCAACCCGGCCAGTGCGCCCTTGGCGTTGGCCCCGAGCGGGCCGCGTCCGAGCATGAGGCCGGATTCGTCGATGCCGATCTGGTCCACCTCGCCGGAAAGGAGCCGCGCGGCACAGTCGGGATCGGTGCAGGCGGGGCGGGCGAGGCCAATGAGATCAATGCCATGCGTGGCAAGCGCCTCTTGCATGGCGGCGCGGTGTCGAAAGCCGCCAGTGACCATGAGCGGCACGGAGACGGCGGCGCGAATCTCGCGGGCGTAGTCGAGAAAGAACGCCTCGCGACGCTTGGTGCTGGCGCGCTGGCCCTGGGTGTCGGCCTCGAGAAAGGACATTTGTTCATAGGTGCCGCCGGAAATCTCGATCAGGTCGATGCCGTCTTCTTCGAGCCAGCGTGCGACTTGCATGGAGTCCTCGAGCGTGAAGCCGCCTTTTTGGAAATCGGCGGAGTTGAGTTTGACGGCGATGGGGAAGGCGGGGCCGACGGCGGCGCGGGTCGCGGCGAGGGTTGCGCGCAGGAAACGGGCGCGGTCTTCGAGCGACCCGCCCCATTGGTCGCTGCGCCGGTTGGTGTTGGGCGACAGGAACTGGCTCAGAAGATAGCCGTGGGCGGCATGAAGTTGCACCCCGTCGAATCCTGCGCGCTTGGCAAGGCGCGCTGTTGCGGCGTAGCGGGCGATGGTGTCGGCGATGTCGGCCTCGCTCATGGCGCGGGGCGTGCCGAAGACGCCGAGAATGCGGAGCTTTTCGGCGGAGGGCGCGAGCGGGCGTCGGTTGACGATGGCGGGGCATTGGCGGCCCGGGTGGCTTATCTGCATGAAGAGCGCGGCGTTGGTCGGTTTGACGGCGTTGGCCCACGCGGTCAGGGAAGGCAGGACGGTTTCATCCTCGGCCACCACGTTGCCGGGGCGTTCGAGATAGCGGCTGTCGATCATCACATTGCCGGTCATCAAAAGGCTAAAGCCCCCATCGCCCCAGCGTTTATAGAGCGTCGCGTGCGCGTTGGTGGGGTGGTCGGCACGGTCTGCCATGGCTTCGGTCATGGCGCTCTTGGCAATGCGATTGTGAAGCGTTACGCCGCAGGGCAGCGTCAGGGGGGTGGCAAGCATTCCCGTCTCCGTGATAAAATTAGGCTGTCTCTAGGGCTGATCTCATCCGCGTTCTTGTGCTTGTGTAGCATGGTTTCCATGTGGCGAGAGAGCGTGACGTGGCGAGAGGGCCAAGTGGAGGCGAAACCGAGGGTAAGGGTTTGAGTGCGCGGTTTTCCATATTGATCATGTCCTGCCATTGGCAGGGGGCCTTGGCCTGTCTTCAGTCCTTCGGGCAGCGCGGTCACGAGATCACTCTTGTCGCGTGGGACAAGAGCGGCACAAAGCTGCACGGGCAATCCGATTACGTGTCCGACATTGTTTATCATGCGCCTGCAGCCACGCCAGAGGAGGATGTGCCGTGGCTTCTTGAGTTGATCGCGGCGCGGGGGATCGACCTTGTCGTGCCGATCAGTGACCATGACGCGAGCGTCGTCGCCCTTGCAGCAAAGGCGGCAGAGCCGGGATCGCCACAGGCAACCGCGCTCTTCGCGCCGTCGCCAGAGAGCCTCGCATTGGCTCGGGACAGGACGGCGACGGTTGCGCTTTGCGAAAGGCTCGGGATTGCAACACCACGGTCACAAACGGTTGAGGCCGAGGCGTTGCGTGATGTGGTGCCGGGCTGGGGCTTTCCGCTTTTCCTCAAGGTGGATGGCGTCGCGGGGCTTGGCGTCAGTGCGCTTCGCAACGAGGCCGATTTCGAGCGCTTCCTTGCCTCGGGGCCGACCGGCACAGTGCAGATACAGGAGGCGGTCGACGGCGATTTCGTGGGTGTGACCGGGGTTTGCCGGAACGGAGAGGTGCTCTCGCGGTTTGGGTTCTGCACGGACTATGAGTTCTCCTTTGCTGGCACACCGCCCTATGCCCTGCGCGATGAGAACGCGGTCATCGATGACTACCTCGCGCGGATCGCGGGGGCGCTTCACTGGACGGGCGGGATCGACCTTGATTGCCTCGCGCGGCCCGATGGCACGCTTGTCGTTCTTGAGATCAACCCGCGGATCTCGGGCACGGTCAATTTCGCGCTGGCCTGTGGCAGGGACGTGCCGGCAGGGTATCTTGCGCTTCGCCAAGGCGCGCCGGTCGCGTCGATTTTTGAGGATACGGGCGCGAGCCTTTTCGCCAGCCTTGAACAGGAGACGCGGTTTCGCGTCCGCGGTGGGAAAGAGGCGCGGCGGCGGGCGCGGGTGTTGCGGGCGGCGCATGTGGTGGCGGACAACGGATATCCGCAAGATCGCGGCTATGCGCGGGCGCTCTGGCGGGCGCGGATGATGATCCGGCTCGATGGGCTGTTCGATCCGATCTTCGACCGGGTGCGCCGTGTCTTGCCGTAGAGGCGCAAAACGCCTAAGTCTCGCGCCGGTTTCGGTCGAAAGGACATCAAATGGACGCCTCATCCGCTCATCAAGACAGCCTGCCGCTCTCGTCAGATGCGCTTTTGGAGCGTCTGCGGAGCTGGGGGATTGGGTTTACCTATCATGAGCATGTGCCGCTTCGGACCGTCGAAGAGGCCAAGAGCGTTGAGGCGGCGCTGGTGGAGCCGGGCGAGGTGCCGTTTCGGCTCAAGAATCTTTACCTGCGCGATCGCAAGAAGCGCAATTACCTCGTCACGCTCGAACAGGATCGCGAGATCGACCTCAAGGCGCTTGGCGCGGAGTTGGGGATTGGCGGGTTGTCCTTTGGCTCGGCGGATCGGTTGATGGAATTCCTCGGCATCCGGCCCGGCGCGGTCAGCCCGCTGGCCATGGCGACGGGCGTGGAGACCGGTGTCATCTTTTACATGGATGCGGCGGCGCGCAACGCGGATCGGATTTACATGCACCCGTTGGTCAATGATCGGACCATCGGAGTCACCCCTGAGGATTTCGAGCGGGTTCTCCAACACCTTGGTGCCGAGGTGCACTGGCTCGACCTTTAAGGGCTTTGGCCCCGGCCTTGCGGTCGTCTTCAGAGTATTTCTGCCAAGATGAAGAGCTGGTCTTTGCATTTGCGAACAGTGTCGGCATAGTTGGCGCAGGTTTGTTGGATTGCGCACAGGACGGCCACATGGACAATTGGGATGAAATCCGCACCGCTTTCCAAGTGGCGCGCATGGGGACGGTCAGCGGAGCGGCCGATGTGCTTGGCGTGCATCACGCGACGGTCATTCGCCATATCGATGCGCTTGAGGGACGGCTTGGCGTCAAGCTTTTCCAGCGTCATGCGCGGGGGTACACGCCGACAGAAGCGGGCGAAGACCTGATGCGGGTGGCCAAGGCGACAGACGATCAGTTCGGCCAGCTTGAAGGGCGTATCAAGGGGCAGGGGCGCAGCATGGAGGGCGAGTTGGTCGTGACCTCGCTCGAGACCATGGCGCCAGTCATGGTGCCGCTCTTGTCCGAGTTCCAGCAGGCGCACCCGGATATCATTGTGCGTTACCTCACCGGCACGCGGCTTTTCCGGCTTGAATATGGCGAGGCGCATGTGGCGCTGCGGGCGGGGCCTGCGCCGGAAGAGCTCGACAACGTGGTGCAGGCGCTTGGGCGCCTGCCGGTGGGGCTTTTTGCCAGCCCGGACTATATCGCGCGCCACGGAAGGCCCGAAAGCATCGAAGACCTCGCGCAGCATCGTTTCGTCGGGCCGGACGAAGAACGGTCGCGGGTGCCCTACAGCAAGTGGATGACCGCGCATGTCGCGCGGTCGCAGGTGATGTTCCGCACCATGGATTGGTACGCGACCGAGGTGGCGGTCGTGGCCGGGGCGGGGATCGGTTTCTTGCCGGTCTGGGCGCAGCGCGCGCATCCTGAGCTTGTCGAGGTGATCCCGCGCGATGAGGATTGGAGCGGGCCGCTCTGGCTCGTCACCCATGTGGACCTGCACCGCACACATAAGGTTCAGACCTTCCTCAGCTTCCTTAAGGATCGTGCCCCGGATTGGTCCATGGCATGAGTTGGCAAGGCCGCGGCCATCTGGCGATGCTTTTGTTCTCGGCGCTGGTCGCTGGGTCGTTCTCGCTCGGCTCTTTGGCGGCAAATGAGATTGCCCCTGCCGCGCTCAACGCGGTGCGGTTCCTGATTGCGGGCTGCGTGATCGGGGCGGCGGCGCTTGCGACGGGTGGGATCGGGCGCGGGGCGTTCCATGCGCCATGGCGGTATCTCGTGCTTGGGGGGCTTTTTGCGGCCTATTTCGTGCTGATGTTCGAGGGGCTCAAGACCGCGGCGCCAGTCAGCACAGCGGCGGTCTTTACCCTGACGCCGATCATGTCAGCGGGGTTCGGGTATGCGCTTCTTGGCCAGATCACGACGAAACGCATGGGGATCGCCCTCGCGATCGGGGCGCTTGGTGCGCTTTGGGTCATCTTCAAGGCCGATTGGGCGGCGTTTCTGCGGTTCCGGGTCGGGCAGGGAGAGATCTATTACTTCTGGGGCTGCGTCGCGCATGCGATCTATACGCCGATGGTGCGCAAGCTGAACCGAGGGGAGCGGCCCGTGGTGTTCACCTTCGGGATGCTGATCGCGGGATTCGTGATCCTGACGATCTATGGCTGGTCCGATATCCGTGCGACGGACTGGGCAGGATTGCCGGGGATCGTGTGGATCACGGTGGTCTATCTCGCCATCTTTGCCAGCGCGGCGACCTTCGTGTTGTTGCAGTTCTCGGTGCTGCACCTGCCGAGTGCCAAGGTCATGGCCTATACCTATCTGGTGCCAAGCTGGGTCATTGGCTGGGAGATCATCTTGGGCCACGGGGCGCCGGGCGGTATGATCCTTGTCGGTGTGGCGCTCACGGTGGTGTCGCTGTTGCTTCTGCTCAGGAACGAGCATTAGTCAGTCGCCGAGTTCGACCTTCAGGAACTTTTCGAAATCGTCGAGGTCGACAGGGTCGAACTGACCGAAACTCTGCATCCACACGCTGGCGGCGCGCAGGGCGTCCGGTTCCAGCTTGCACCATTTGACGCGGCCGCGTTTGTCCTGCGAGATGAGGCCGGCGCGGGTCAGGATCGTCAGGTGCTTGGAGATCGCGGCAAGGGAGATGTCGAACGGCTCGGCCACGTCGGTCACGGCCATATCGTCCTCGAGCAGCATCGACAGGATCGCGCGCCGTGTCGGATCGGCAAGGGCGGCAAAGACGGTGTCGAGCGTATCGGTCATGCCCCCATAAACCCGGCCCCCCGATTATCGTCAACCATTTGGTTGAATATGGTGTTTTGGCGGAATCCGGGGGATGGCGGGGTGCGGCAGACTCTGCCTTGCTCTTCTTCTCTGTGAAAATACTCAATATAACAATGGTTTAGGGGTGTTTCTCCGTTGCCGCTAACGGCATTGACTCGGGGGGCGCTGCGCCGTAGCTATGCCGCAACGTCCAAACGGGGAATTTGCGTGTGACCGATCCCGAAACCCAAGAGCGTATGACGCACCTGGAAAAGCGGATCGAGGCGGCCAAACGGGCCCAAGACCCCAAGCCTCGCGCGGACGAGCACTATTCGGCGGCCAACCTGGCCTGGCGCATGGTGATTGAATTGGTCGCCGGTCTCGGGATCGGCTTTGGCATCGGATACGGGCTTGACCTGTTGTTGGGAACCATCCCGATATTCCTGGTGCTGTTTACAATGTTGGGTCTCGCGGCCGGTATCAAGACGATGCTGCGCAGCGCCAAGGAGATCCAAGAGGACACAGAAGCCGCCGAGGCGGCGGAGAGAGACGAGAGGGACTAAACGTGGCAAGCGAAGCACACGGCGCCGAAGAGGGCGGTCTGGTTTTCCACCCGATGGATCAGTTCATCGTGAAGCCGCTTTTCGGCGGAGACACGATTGAGTGGTACACCGTGACCAACGTCACCCTGTGGATGGCGCTCGCCGTGGTCGGCATTATCGCCATGATGGTGCTCGGCACGCGTCGCCGCGCGATGGTTCCGAACCGCACCCAGTCGATCGGTGAGCTTGCCTACGGCTTTGTCTACAAGATGGTCGAGGATGTCGCCGGTAAGGACGCGGTCAAGTTCTTCCCCTACATCATGACCCTCTTCATGTTCATCGTGTTCGCCAACTTCCTTGGCCTGATCCCGATGTCCTTCACCACCACCTCGCATTTCGCGGTCACCGTGGTGCTTGCGCTTCTGGTATTCCTCACCGTGACCATCGTCGGGTTCGTGAAGAACGGCGCGGGCTTCCTCGGCCTGTTCTGGGTCTCGAGCGCGCCGCTTGCGCTGCGTCCGATCCTCGCGATCATCGAGCTGATTTCTTACTTCGTGCGCCCCGTGAGCCACAGCATTCGTCTTGCTGGCAACGTCATGGCGGGCCACGCGGTGATCAAGGTTTTCGCAGGCTTCGCCGCGATTGCCGTCGTGTCGCCGGTGTCTGTCGTCGCGATCACCGCGATGTACGGTCTCGAAGTTCTCGTGGCCTTCATTCAGGCCTACGTCTTTACCATTCTGACCTGTGTTTATCTGAAGGACGCACTGCATCCGTCGCACTAAGGGCGGTGGGCGCATAGCCCATCCTCCCGACACAGGTTCGATCCGAACACTTCTCATTCCAACTTCCAATCGTAAGGAGATACACCCATGGAAGGTCAACTCGCACACATCGGCGCAGGTCTCGCAGCAATCGGTTCCGGCGCAGCCGCTATCGGTGTTGGTAACGTTGCAGGCAACTACCTCGCAGGCGCTCTGCGTAACCCGTCGGCAGCTGCTTCGCAGACCGCCACCCTCTTCATCGGTATCGCATTCGCAGAAGCACTGGGCATCTTCTCGTTCCTCGTTGCTCTGCTGCTGATGTTCGCCGTCTAATCCGAACGGAACCATCCTTACGTGCGGGCGCGGGCGCGCCCTAAGGCAAGCGCCCCGCCCGTAATCTAACGGAAGTTCCCAGGAGGACGACATGGCGACTGAAACCCACGAAGCCGCAGGCCACGCCGCAGATGCCGCCGCATCCGCGCCGGGCATGCCGCAGCTCGATTTCTCGAACTGGGGCAACCAGATTTTCTGGCTTTTGGTCACGCTCGTCGTGATCTACTTCGTCCTGTCGCGCATCGCGCTTCCGCGCATCGCGAACGTGCTGGCCGAGCGCCAGGGGACCATCACGAATGATATCGCCGCAGCTGAAGAGCTGAAGGCGAAAGCCGTCGAAGCGGAAGAGGCCTATAACAAGGCACTCGCAGATGCCCGTGCAGAAGCACAGCGCATCGTCGCAGAGGCAAAGGCCGAGATTCAGGTCGATCTCGATGCAGCCACCGCCAAGGCGGATGCCGAGATTGCCGCAAAGGCTGCCGAGTCGGAGAAGGCGATTGCCGAGATCCGCGCCGGTGCCCTTGAAAGCGTGAAGGTCGTTGCGACCGAGACCGCGGCAGAAATCGTTGCTGCCCTTGGTGGTAGCGCGGATGACAAAGCGATCGCCGACGCGATCGGCACACGTGTGAAGGGGTAAGGACCATGCGCAAACTTGCTACTCTCCTCGCCCTCGGTGCCGCGAGCCCGGCATTCGCCGCGAGCGGCCCGTTCTTCTCGCTGCACAACACGAACTTCATCGTGCTGCTGGCCTTCATCCTGTTCATCGCGGTCCTGTTCTATTTCAAGGTGCCCTCGATGCTTGGCGGGATGCTCGACAAGCGCGCGGAAGGCATCCAATCGGAGCTCGACGAAGCCCGCGCCCTGCGCGAAGAAGCTCAGACCCTGCTCGCCTCTTATGAGCGCAAGCAGAAAGAGGTTCAGGAACAGGCTGACCGCATCGTCGAACACGCGAAAGCCGAAGCGACCACCGCGGCGGAACTCGCCAAGGAAGAGCTGAAGGCGTCGATCGCCCGCCGGATGGCGGCTGCGGAAGACCAGATCGCATCGGCTCAGGCCTCTGCTGTCAAGGAAGTGCGCGACCAGGCCGTGACCGTGGCCGTTGGCGCGGCGAAGGACGTGATCGCGGCACAGATGACTGCTGCCCAGGGCAACAAGCTCATCGAAGACGCGATTGCCGAAGTGGACGCGAAGCTACACTAAGCTTGTCCGCACGGACGAATTGAGAAACCCGGCCCATGCGGCCGGGTTTTTCGTTTTGGGAGGTCAGCGCACCGGGTCGAGGCGGGCGTCTTTGAGGGAGCAATCGCGCACCGTGTCCTGGCCGCAGGGGACGGGATCGAGCGACTTGGAGAGGCAGATGCGCGCCTCTTGGATGTGGCCATCGCGGCAGGTGATGGTGATCATGTCCGGTTCAAGCGCGGGGTTTGCCTTGAGGAAGGCCTGTTCCACCACTGTGGCGGGGAGGGTCACGGGCTTGGTCAGTTTGCGGAACACCTCGGGCCGGTTGACGCCTTCGTAGGCGCGGCGGGCTAGGGCGTAGTAGTCCTCGGCAGAGAGGCCCGAGCAGCGGCCATGTTTCTTCCATTGATACCATGCGAGGCCGGAGGTCCCCATGATGTCGGCCATGTCCTCGGTCAGGCCACGGGGCGGATTGCGTTCGATGGTGTTGCAGTAGGAGGGCCAACCGCGATGGAACTGGGGCCAGAGCCCGTGCAGCACCCAGCCGAAGTCCTCGCGCTCGTGGCATTGGGGTGAGTTGCGCGCATCGCCCTCAAGGGCGCACCATGAGGGCGACCAGCTGAGCGACAGGACATAGTAGTCAAACGCACCCGCGCGTTCGCCCTCTGCCATGAGCGGAGCGGCGCTTAGGCAGGCCAAGGCGAGGGATTTCACAAGTCGCATTCAACTCTTTCCTTATTGATCCGATGTCACTATATAGGCCGCAAGTTCCCCGACAACGGAAACCCGCACCGCGCAAATCGGTGCCGCCTGCAAAGTCAGGCATCGGGGAAGATATGCGTTAAGGAGACACGATATGAGCAAACTGCTGCACCCGAAGGCGACCGCTGTCTGGCTCGTGGACAACACGACGATCAGCTTTAAGCAGATCGCGGATTTCGTTGGTATGCATGAGCTTGAGATTCAGGGCATCGCCGATGGCGACGTGGCTGGCGGCGTAAAGGGGTTTGACCCGATCGCCAACAACCAGCTGACGCAGGACGACATCGACAAGGCGCAGGGTGACCCGCTGTTCAAGCTCAAGGTCAAGTTCAACGCCGCCGCGAGCGGCGAAGAGAAGCGCCGTGGCCCGCGCTATACGCCGCTCTCGAAACGTCAGGACCGCCCGAATTCGATCCTGTGGCTGGTGAAGTTCCACCCCGAGCTTTCGGACGGTCAGATTTCCAAGCTCGTCGGCACCACCAAGCCGACGATCCAGTCGATCCGCAACCGCGAGCATTGGAACATTGCCAACATGCAGCCGATCGACCCGGTTGCGCTTGGCCTGTGTAAGCAGAGCGAGCTTGACGCCGCTGTACAGAAGGCCGCGGAGAAGCGCGCCGCTGAGGGCGAAGTGATGAGCGATGACGAGCGCCGCAAGCTGGTGTCGACCGAGCAGTCTCTGGAAATGGATGCCGAGCCGAAGATGCCGACGGCGATCGAGGGTCTTGAGACCTTCACTCTTGGCAATGATGACTCGGAAGAAGACGAGAAAGACGATGGCGCCTACGCCGATGCCGACAGCTTCTTTAACCTGCCGGACAGCGACGACGACGATGAGGACGAACAGCCCTGATCGCGCAAGGTGCTTCGGAGACATAAGAAAGGCCCGCCGCTTGGCGGGCCTTTTTGGTTTCACCTGTCTGTGCGGCGTTCAGAGCTGTGCTTCGATCTCGGCACGTAATGCGAGCGTGTCGGTCACGCCTTCGACGAGGATCGTCGCGCCAGAGACAAGGGTGATCAACGTGTCGGTGCCATTGGCGAGCGTATAGGTCGTGTCCTCGGCGTCATAGCCGTCATACATCTCGATAATATCGACCCCGAGTTCGTAATCGGTGATGACGTTGTCATCGCTGGACAGGTCATTGCGGAACCTGAAGACGTCCGCCCCTTCACCACCAGCCAGAGTATCGCTGCCGCTGCCGCCGCTGAGCGTATCGTCGCCCGCGCCGCCATAGAGCTCGTCGTCGCCAACGCCGCCCCGCAGCTTGTCGTTGCCATCTTCGCCGTAGAAGGAGTCGTCGCCCCCACGACCGTTGATGATGTCGCGACCATCGCCACCAAAGACCGTGTCATTGCCCGCAGGCCCGGTTTCGGGACTGTCGTAGAAGACGTCGCGCGCGCCCCCTCCGAGGTTGACGAGGTCGGCACCGTCGCCGCCATAGACCGTGTCATTGCCTTTCTGACCGCGGATCAGGTCATCGCCGTCACCACCATAGATCAGATCGCCATGTTTGCCGCCCGAGATGTCGTCTCTTCCTTCGCCACCGCGCAGAACGTCATGGCCGATGCCACCAGTGATATAGTCCCCCCCCTGATTGCCGGAGATCGTGTCGTTGCCGAGGCCGCCGATCAACGTATCATTGCCTGCAGTGCCTTTGATCAGGTCTTCTTGAATGATGTCTTCATGGTCGAGCACGCTATGCAGCTCAATGACGTCGCCGGGTTGGTAGCCTGGAGGTGCATAGGGCAAGACGGTGTCTAGACCATCGAGGAAGCTGCCGAGGTCAGCATAGTTCTCGAATGGCGGGATATTGTCGCCAGCCAATTGGATGACCAGCGTCGCGCTATCGGCGGTCATCTCCTCGAGATCTTCCCATTCCCATGTGATCGCCAGAATGGCCGCAGACTTGGAGCCTTCATTGGTCCAGTAGAGGCTTGAGACAGTGGCATCGCTAAAGTCTGAATCGAGCAGCTTGATGTAGTCCTCGCCGCCGGGAAGCGCGATCGCATAGGGCATGCCAAAGCCCGTCAGGAGCGCCTCCATTTCGTTTTCTTCGGTAACGCCGAGGCTCGTGTAGCTGAAAGAGTCAGAGTTTTCGCTTGCCACCAGAGCGAGATCGCCTTGGTAGATTTCGCCAAAACTGACCTCCCAAGTTTGTTCCCCGCCATCGTCCACGATGTCGTAACGTTCGTGAATGAGCATACTATCGAAAACATATGTCGTCATTTCATCCCTCCGATTTCAGCGCGTCCGAGGGATATGGTAAGGAATGAAATGCGCCGGAAACAGCGACTAGATCAAGTGACCCTCCAGTGCGGGAATGTGTCGCAACTGGTCGAGTGAGATCAGAGGGATTTGCGGGCCGAGAGGGCCGCGGAAATCGTCCCTTCGTCGAGGTAGTCCAACTCGCCACCGATGGGCACACCCTGGGCCAGCGAGGTCAGGCGGACCCGATCCTCGAGTTGGTCGGCGATATAATGCGCGGTGGTCTGGCCATCGACCGTCGCGTTGAGCGCGAGGATCACCTCGGTGACACCCTCAGCCTCGATCCGGTCGATCAGGCGGGGAATGGCGAGGTCCTCGGGGCCGATGCCGTCCAGCGCCGAGAGCGTGCCGCCAAGAACATGGTAGCGTCCCTTGAACACGCCCGCGCGTTCCATCGCCCAGAGATCGGCCACATCCTCGACCACGCAGATCTCGCCCGTGGCACGTTTCTCGGAGGCGCAGATGTCGCAGATGTCAGAGGTGCCGACATTGCCGCAATTGAGGCATTCACGCGCAGTCACGGCGACCTGTTGCATGGCATCGGCCAAGGGGGTCAGCAGAAGGGCGCGTTTGCGGATCAGGTGTAGCACGGCGCGGCGGGCAGAGCGCGGGCCAAGGCCCGGCAATTTCGCCATTAGGTCGATCAGGGTATCGATCTCGTTGCCGCTCATGTGCTGCCCTTGGTGGGGGGCGGCGCCGGGGCGGCACCGCCGGTTCTTTGAGTATTTTTACAGAGAAGAAGCCTTAGAAGGGCATCTTGAAATCGGAAGGCAGGCCAAAGCTATCGGTCAACGCCTTCATCTCGGATTGGGACTTCTCGGAGGCCTTGGCCTGAGCGTCCTTGATCGCGGCGAGGATCAGGTCTTCGACCACTTCCTTGTCGTCGCCGTTGAAGATCGACGGGTCGATGTCGAGGCCTTTGAGTTCGCCCTTGGCGGTCGCAGTGGCCTTGACGAGGCCGGCGCCGGATTCGCCGGTCACGGTCATGGTTTCAAGCTCTTCCTGAAGCGAGGTCACCTTGGCCTGCATCTCCTGCGCTTGTTTCATCATCTTGGCCATATCGCCAAGCTGGCCCAGTCCTTTGAGCATGTGTTGTCTCCTGACAGCGGATTGCGTTCTGGTCTAGATACGGGGCGCAGGCCTTTCAGGCAAGGGGGAGGGCGGCTGGGATCCCGGCAAGGATGCAGGCGCCGACATGCGAAAACGCTTGCGATAGGCGCCGGGGGTCAGGCCGGTGATTTCGCGGAAGGCGCGAGCAAAGGCGGCGCTATCGTGATAGCCGACGGACCAGGCGACTGTGGCGATGTTTTCACTGCTGCGTTCCAGCCTGCCGCGGGCTTTTTCGATGCGCAGGGCCTTTAGGTAGGAGGCCGGGGCGAGGCCGGTGGCGGTGTGGAAGCGACGTTGAAAGGTGCGTAGGCTGAGGCCTGAGGTCTCGGCAAGGTCGCGCAGGGGCAGGGCGGCGGCATGATCCCTGTCCATGCGCCGTTGGCTGCGCAGGACGGCGGCGTCGCCGTGGGTTCGGTTGGGGCGAAACGTGGCGTAGTGGCGTTGTTCGCGTCCCGCAGGATCAATCAGCAAATGGCGCGCCAGACGTGACACCATATCGGGGCCGCACCAATGGCCAGTGAGGAACAGTCCAAGATCCAGCCACGCCATCAGTCCGCCGGCGGTCACCACGTCGAGATCGTTGATCAGGATGTGGTCCGGTCGCAGGTCTACATCCGGATAGGTCGCGCGAAACCGATCCTCAAGCGCCCAGTGGGTTGTGGCCGGGCGCCCTGAGAGCAGCCCCGCCTCGGCCAACCAGAACGCCCCGGCGCAGACCGAACAGGCCATCGCGCCGCGGTCGTGTTGGCCGCGAATCCACGCAAGCAGCGGGTCGTCCGGCGCAGGGAAGGTGCCTTGGATCGAGGGCGGTAGCAGGATGGCATCGAACACCCTTGCGGGCAGGGCATCGGGAGAGACGATTGTCGCGCTCAGCGTTGGGACCGGGCCATCGGCAAGGCGCGGCAGCAGGGCGAAGAGATCGGCCAGCCCAAGGAGGGCAGATTGTTGGGCACCGGGGAAGTCGACAATGGCAAGGCGGATATATGGCATTTTCTGCATGATCTTTGTCATACGTGCCAATGGGGCGGCGTGGCAAGGGCAGGTAGTTTGGGAGTCGCAACAATGCAGAGGACAAAATGATGACCAAGACAGCGCTTATCCTTGTGGATATTCAGAACGATTACTTTGACGGTGGTCTGTGGCCCGTTTCGCAGATGGATACTGTGGCCCAGAATGCCGCACAGTTGTTGGCGCGGGCACGGCAGGTAGGCGATTTGGTGGTGCATATCCGCCATGAAGCCAGCCCGCAGGCGCCGTTTTTTCGGCCCGGCACAGTAGGCGCGGAGATTCATCCCAGCGTCGCACCGCAGGCGGGGGAGGCGGTGGTCACCAAGGCCCGGCCGAACAGCTTTCACGCAACGGATTTACAGGCGCGTTTGTCTGCGGCGGGGATCGAAGAGGTGGTGATCTGTGGGGCGATGAGCCAGATGTGCATTGACGCTACGGCTCGGGCGGCGGCAGATTTTGGCTATGCTGTGACGGTTGCAGCGGATGCTTGCGGTGCAAAGGAGACGCAATTTGGCGAGGTCAGTGTGGCTGCAGATCAGGTCCACGCGGCCTATATGGCATCGCTGGGTATGAGCTATGGCAGGGTGCTTGGCACGCAGGATATCCTAGCGGACTAGGGGCAGAGTCTTTGGGCTCACTCCTCCTCGAACGGATCCCATTCATCCTCGACTTCGGGAAGCGCCTCGGCCTCGGCCTGGGCGGTGATCTCCTTGCGGGTCTTGATGTCGGTGATCTTGGCCTTTGGAAAGGCGCTCAGGACGGCCTGCACCATCGGATGGGCGCGGGCTTCTTGTTCTAGGGCGTTCTGGGCGGCGTTGCGCTTTTCGACGATGGTCTCGCCGCCGCCCGCATTGGCGATGCTGACGGCCCAGCGGTTGCCGGTCCAGTGCTGCAGCCGCGCGCCGAGACGTTGGGCGAGGTCGGAAGGGGCGTTGTCGGTCGGTTGAAACTCGATCCGGCCGGGACGGTAGGAAACGAGGCGCAGGTCGGCTTCGACATCCATCAGGAGCTTGGCGTCGCGGTTGTCGCGGATCAGTTCGAGCACGTGGTCGAAGGTCGCGTAGCGGGCGAGCGCATGTTCGGCGTCCTGTGCCAGTGCTGTGACCGGGCCACCTGAGGCGCCAGAGGTCCGCGACGTGCCATAGGCCGTCGCGCCACCGCCGCCGCCGGAGGGCGCGGCGCCACCACCGCCCGGGCCACCGGACGGCGGCATGGGGGGCGGAACGGGCATGTCCTGAAGCTTGCGCACGAGGTCTTCGGGGCTCGGTAGGTCAGCGACGTGGGTCAGACGGATCACGGCCATCTCTGCGGCCATCATGGCGTTGGGCGCGGCGGCGACCTCTTCGAGCGCCTTGAGGAGCATCTGCCACATGCGGGTCAGGACGCGCATCGGCAGTTTCTCGGCCATCTCGGCGCCGCGGGTGCGCTCATAGGGGCTTATCGTGGGATCGTCGGCGGCGTCGGGCGTCACCTTCACAACGCTGATCCAATGGGTGATCTCGGCGAGGTCGCGCAGCACGGCCATGGGATCGGCCCCGTCTGCATATTGCCCGGAGAGCTCGCCAAGGGCGGCAGCGGTGTCGCCGCGCAGGATCATGTCGAAGAGATCAAGCACGCGCCCTCGGTCGGCGAGGCCCAGCATGGCGCGCACCTGATCGGCGGTCGTCTCGCCCGCGCCGTGGGAAATCGCCTGATCGAGAAGCGAGGTCGCATCGCGGGCCGAGCCTTCGGCGGCGCGGGTGATGAGGGCGAGGGCGTCGTCCGTGATTTCGGCGCTTTCGGCGGTCGCGATCTTGCGCAGGAGGGCGATCTGATCCTCGGGCTCGATGCGGCGCAGGTCGAACCGCTGACAGCGCGACAGGACCGTCACTGGCACCTTGCGAATCTCGGTTGTGGCGAAGATGAACTTCACATGCGCGGGCGGTTCCTCGAGCGTCTTCAACAGAGCGTTGAAGGCCGAGGTCGAGAGCATGTGCACCTCGTCGATGATGTAAATCTTGTAGCGCGCAGACGCGGCGCGGTAGTGGACCGAGTCGATGATCTCGCGGATATCACCAACACCCGTGCGCGAGGCGGCGTCCATCTCCATCACGTCGACATGGCGGCCTTCCATGATGGCAGTGCAGTGTTCGCATTGCCCGCAAGGCTCGGTTGTGGGGCCGCCCTCACCATCGGGGCCGATACAGTTCATCCCCTTGGCGATGATGCGCGCGGTCGTGGTTTTGCCGGTGCCGCGGATGCCCGTCATGATGAAGGCCTGCGCGATGCGGTCGGCCTCGAAGGCGTTTTTCAGTGTGCGCACCATGGCGTCCTGCCCGACGAGATCGGCGAAGGTCTCGGGGCGGTATTTGCGGGCGAGAACCTGATAGCCTTTCTCGGGGGTGTCGGTCATGGAGAGCCTTTGCACAGGAATCGGCAGAACAGTCAGAGGTTACGGTCAGGAGAGGCCAAGGTCCACCTCAGAGCGCCCATAATATGGCACCTGTTCCGAGGGTGGCGAGGTTCATAAGAGTGGCGAGGCGGGTAAAGCCGCGGGTGGGCATGGGTTCGGAGTCCTCGTCCTGTAAGCGTCGCAGGGTGCGGCAGGCCTGCCGGCGGGCCGACCAGAAGATCACAAGAGCCACCAATAGGAAAAGCGAGGCCACCGCCTTGGCCGCCCAGGTGGGATCAAACTCGCCGAACACCGCCTTGAGACCAACGGCGACACCTACCGCGCCGAGCCCAGTGCCCATCCAAGCTGAGAAGGTGCGTTCATTGGCCATGATGGTGCGGTCTTCGGCCCAGCGGGTCCGGGTTTCGGCGGCGTCTTCGGTTTTGTCGCTCATGGGGTCATCCTAGCGGGAAATCACTCCCATTCCATCTGAGAAAACACTTCCTGGGCATTGCGGCGGGCGAGTTGGTCGAATTGCTCGAGATATGCGAAGGCGGATTGGTCCACTTCGACAGCGCCAAGGATGTCGCCGCCGTTGTCGATATGCTCGGCCATCTGGGTGCGCAGGTTGACGAGATAGTCATAGGTATCGCGCGTCGCCGTGGCAAGATCGGTGGCCGGGCCGTGGCCGGGGACGATCACCTCGGGATCATGGTCTGCCATGGCCTCGAAGCTCTCGATCCATTCGCGGGAGGAAGAGAAGTCCATCACGCCGAGGATGCGCTCGACATAGACGAGGTCGCCGGTAAACATGACGCCGCTTTCGGGCAGCCAGACATAGCTTTCGCCGGGGGTATGAGCGGCGCCGGGGTGGCGGATTTCGAGGCTGCGCCCGCCGAGGGTCAGGTCGTATTCCGTCTCAAACGTCACATTGGCATGGGCGGGTTTGGTGCCCGCCAACGCATCCTTCAGGAGCGCCGAGAGCATGGTTTGCTGCATCGAGGCGCGGGCCTTCTGATCGGCGATGGCATCCTCGGAAGCGATGATCGTGGCGCCTTGATCTTGCCAATAGCTGTTGCCGATCCAGCGGTGGTCCTGACCCCCGGTGTTGATAACGTGGACCACCTCTTTGTCGGTGACGGATTTGATGGCGGCATGCAGGGCCTCGGCGCCTTTGTAGCTGCCGCCTGCGTCGATGAGGATGGCGCCTTCGGAGGTGACGACGAGGCCGAAAGTGGCATTGTTTCCAAGGTTTTCCGGGTTGCGTTGCTCCTTTGGGCCGACGATGGCGTAGGTGTCGGGCGCGACCTCGGTGACTTGCAACGGGTCGGCAGTGGCGGGCAGCGCGAGAGCCAGAAGGGCGGCGAGCGCGGTCAGAATGCGGGTCATGGGGTCTCCTCCGGATGATCGCGCGACCGTATCGGGCAGGCCCGGGCCTGTCACGGGATGAAACGCCGCATGGGTCTTGGTGTGACGGCGGCATTCGCGCTATGAACATAGGGCTAGAACGAGGAGACAGATCATGCGGGTCAGCCAAGCGCGACGCGCCACGCGGGCGCAGCGATGAGCTTTGCGATCGCGGCGCTAGAGGCCGGATCGGGGCGGATCGGCATCTGTCCCGCGCCGGGGCGGTTCGGAGATTATGCAAGTGATTTCAAAGAGATCCTTGCGTGGGGGCCGCGCCTTGTCCTGAGTATGACCGAGACGCCGGAACTTGGCCGTGTCGGCGCGGCGGGGTTCGCAGATGACCTTGCCATGGCAGGGATCGGGCGCATTCACCTGCCGATCCGAGACTTTGGTGCGCCAATGGGGCAGACGGCCTGTCTTTGGCCGGAGAGTGCAGGCCGCGCGAGGGCGGTTCTGGCGCAGGGCGGCGGCGTCCTTGTGCATTGCTTTGGCGGGTGCGGGCGGTCGGGGATGGCGGTGATGCGGCTCCTCGTTGAGATGGGAGAGGAGCCGGAGGCGGCGCTGGCGCGTTTACGGGCCGTGCGGCCTTGCGCGGTGGAGACGGAGGCGCAGGCGGATTGGTCCTCTAACACATTGGGTTAACGTGAAAAATTCGTATCTGTATCGCGTCGGTATTACGTCGGTATTGCGTCCGTGTGAAATGAGGCAGCGCGGTTTTCGTTAACCTTTCGCGCCAGAGTGTTTCGCGACCTGATAGACCGAGCCATGCCATGCGACGACAGCAGAGGGCAGGGTGATCAAGCCATATTGCCACGACACATCCTCGAGGCCGATGTCAAAGCCATACATCTCGAGCGCGATGGCAAGAGACTCAATCGTCACCAGGAAGAGGATCAAGGCGGCGGTGCGGCCGAGCCGAAGCGCCCAGACCGTCAGAAGCAAAACAGCGCCGCCGGGCAGGGCGAGGGCCAGCACGAACAGGAAACTTATGGCCGCGATATGGAGGGATTCGAGGCCGATGTGGCGGGCGAAGATGGCGACGAGGGCCGTATGCAGGACTGCGGCGCAAGCGGCGGTCTGGAGCGCGGTAGGAAAGAGGCGGCGGGCATAGGCTTTGAACGGTGTCATGTCATCGCCGGTCGGGGACATAGAGGGCTTGCGTGCGCCACGATATGCGGCGCAGCGCAGAGGGTAGTTCAGGCCAAGGCAGTTGCCCAGCGTGTTCTTGCGGGGGAAATGATTTGGAAATCGCTTGGCCAAGGGTTCTGGAAAACCCTTGGCGCGGGCTGAGACGTGGGTGCCTCAGCCTTTGCGATTGTGTTTCTCGGCCATGACCCGGCGGACCATCTTGCCGAACGCCTTGTCGCGGGCGCGGGCCTCGTGGAGGGTCGCACTATTGTGGGCGTCCTCGCGGCGCAGTTTCCGCCAGCGGTGCAGGCGATCCGCCGAGAGCGCGCCCGAGGCGATGGCGTCCTGCACGGCGCAGCCCGGTTCGGTCTCGTGGCGACAATCGGAGAAACGACAGGATCGGGCCAGCGTGTCGATATCGTCGAACACGGCGTCGATCCCTTCGGCGGCGTCCGTCAGGCGCAGGGCGCGCATGCCGGGCGTGTCGATGAGCCAACCACCAAAACGGGTTTGGTAGAGGCCGCGCGATGTTGTCGTGTGGCGGCCTTTGGCGTCGTCTTCGCGAATGCCTTGGGTGGCAAGGGCCTCGGTCGTCAGGGCGTTGGTCAGGGTCGACTTGCCGACGCCCGACGAGCCGACAAGCGCGAGGGTTTGCCCGGTGCGGCACCACGGCGCAAGCATCTCGGTCTCGAGCGGATCGGTGGCGTTGAGGGCGAGGGCCGTGACCAGCGGCGAAAGGCGTTCGGCCCGGCGCGCAAACGCGCGGGGATCGTCGCAGAGATCGGCCTTGGTCAGGATGACCAGCGGCAGACTTCCGGCGCTTGCCGCCAATGCAAGAAAGCGTTCGAGACGCGCCTCGTTGAAATCGGCATTGCAGGAGGTGACGATGCCGAGCGTATCGACATTGGCGGCGATGAGCTGTGCTTCGGCACCGGTGCCGGCGGCGCGGCGGGTGAGCGCGGTTTGCCGGGAGAGCGTCCGCGCAATGCGCGTGCCGTCCGGTGTTGTCACGACCCAGTCGCCCACCGCATAGGCGGCGGTGGTCCTGTCCGGGGCGGGCAGGAGGGTCTGGGGGCCGGTTTGCGAGAGGGCAAAGAGGCGGTCGCGGGCGACGGAGGTGATCCGGGCCACGTTGGAGAGGTCTTCGGCGGTGGTTTGCGCGCGGAAGGGGGCCGACCATCCGAGGTCGGTCAGGGAATATTCAGTCAATGGATTGGTCCCGATACGAAATGAGTCACGGCATGGCGGCGCGGGGCGCGGCAATGCGGTTCAAAACGGTCGGGCGGTGGCTATCCTACTTAGACAGCGACGGCCCGGAAGGGTGCTACAATCGTCATGTATCCTCCGGGTGTTTAGATGGGCGCCCTTTCGGCAGGGTTTGCAAGCAAACCCGCCTATCGGGCCGTCGGAACCTGCCTGCGCCAGAACCCGACGTGGCCTTTCGGCAGGGTTTGCGGGGCAAACCCGCCTATCGGCTTTCGCGCATTCCCTTCGGGACTACGCTTAGGTGAGAGGTTGGACATCGACCCAAGCGGGGCTCGTTGTGGCTGCTACCTTCCGGTCCTGACCAGGTTGGCGAGGCGCTTGCCCGCGCCAACCCCTCAAGCGCCGATATAGGGGGAGTCGGCGGCGAGTGCAAGACGGGCGTCAGGCGGGAAAATCATAGCGCAGGCGCAGGAAACCTGTCTCGGTCGGGCCGAGGGCGGTCAGGCCGGGGATCGCGTCGAAATAGGTCGCTGCCGTGGGCGCGGTGTCAAGCACGCCTGCCGCGCCGGAAATCGGGGTAAAGCGCCACGGGTCGGGCCACAGACCGGGCGCGCCGCCGGTTTCGGAAATGTGGCGGGCGACGATATCACGGATTTTGGTGGTGTCTTCGTAGACCGTTTTGGCCGGGGTGGCGTTGGGAAAATAGCCGCCACCGCCCGCGCGGTAGGTGTTGACCGCGAGAAGGAGGTCGGCGTCGGGCGCGAGCGGCGCCTCATTCAGGCAGAGCGCGCGGATGCGGCGGCTTTCGGGCGCGGCGAGCGATCCATCGGCGGCAAAGCGCGCCGGGGCGGTCAGGTCGATCTCGTAGGTGAGGCCGTAGAGCGTATCGAAGTTGTAGGCCGGGATAGCCGGGTCGGTCAGCGGCTGGTCGCCATCGCCGGGGGTGATCTGGTGGAAGAACCCTGCGGCCATCTCGAGCCAGTCCGCGATCTCGGCGCCGGTCAGGCGCAGGACGGCGAGATCGTTGGGGAAATACTGTAGGTCGGTCACGTGGCTCATGGCGACGGGACCGGCGGCGACATTGGTGAAATGCCCTGGCCCGCCACGCCCTCCGGCCTTTTGCGGCGCGACGGCGGAGATCAGAGGGAGGTCGGCGAGGGGGCTGTCTTGGAAGACCGTTGCGAGGTAGGCGGCCTGAGCCTCGGCCACGAGGCGCAGTGCGTCGCAGCCGGGCAGGGGGGCGAAAAAGCTATGCAGCGGCTGCGCGAGTGTGCCGATGGGGCGACGGATCGCGGTCAGGGTGTCTTCGTGGGCGGGCGCGAGGCGCGCAAGGAGGGCGGGGTCTTCGGGCGTGTCACGCGTTGGGAGTGCGCGCGACTGGGCGTCCACCACCTGCCAGCCGGTGTCGCTTTGGGCGAGGCGCAGGTCGATACGACCAAGCGCGCCGCCTGCGGCGTTAGGCAGGACGGCGGGCACCCCGTGCAGGGTGCCGCGTGTGGCGTCGATGGCCGGGTGGTTCGGCGCGTCGGGCGCGGGAAAGCGCAGGTGGGTATGGCCAAGGATCATCGCGTCGAGGCCGGGCAGGGCGGCGATATGAAGGCCTGCGTTTTCCATGCCGGGGCGGGCGGGCGCAGTGTCGATGCCGGTATGGCAAAGGCCGATCACGAGGTCTGCACCTTGGGCGCGCAGGTCGGCGATGGCGCGGGTGGCGGCGTCGATAATGTCCTCGGAGGTCAGGGCGTCGCCAATCCGCGAATGATCCCAGAGCACGACCTGCGGCGGCAGGACGCCGAAAACACCGATGGTCAGGCGGTGTGTCACGCCATCCGTATCGGTCAGGTCGCGGGGGAGGAGGATGCTTGGCTGCCACAGGCCGCGCAGCGTGTCGGGGGCGCTTTCGGTTGGGTGCAGATTGGCAGAGAGCAGGGGAAACTGCGCGGTGGCTAGCACCGAGGCGAGCGTTTCGAGATCGAGGTTGAACTCGTGGTTGCCAAGCGCGGCAGCATCCACCCCAAGCGCGTTCATGGCGTCGATGGCGGGGTGTCGGCGCTCGTCGGAGACGGGGTGGTCGGCGAAGAGATCGGCAAGTGCCGTGCCTTGCAGGAAATCGCCATTGTCGAACAAAAGCGAATTGCGTGTCGTCGCGCGTTCGAGGGTCAGAAGCGTGGCAATCCGGGCGAGCGAGGGGGCTTCGGCGGGTTGATCGGCCGCGTAATCGTAGGACAGGAGATGACCATGCACATCGCTCGTCGCGAAGAGCGTCAGAGGGATGTGCGGCGCGTCGGGCGCGGGCGGGGAAGTCGGTCTCACGAAATCGCCTTATACGTGTGAATTGGGGCGCGTAAACACTCTATCACTGTATCTAGCAGAAACTTGCGACGCGGAAAGGGGGCAATTGCAAAGAAGTTCAGATTCAGGGGGTTGTTGAGGAAAGCGGGCAGGCATGTCATGTCTTTGGCAGCAGGCAGGGAGCACGCGCATGAGACATGCCGAAACGGTGACATTCGGGGGATCGGGGCTTGACCGGGCGGCGCATTTGCGCGGCGATCTGGGGCCGCTTCGGCAGGACAAGGCAAGCCGGACCATCGTGCTTTGGCGTGGCAAACCGCTTGTCGAGGGGGAGGGACGCGACAGGCTCGTGCGTCTGCCGCTTGATCATCCGGCATTGGGCTCGGCGCGGGCGGAGCCGATTTTCCTTGGCCTCGAGGATACGGGCGGCTGTTTCGCGACGGATATTTCGGCTTGGGAGCCGGAGGCGTTTGACAAGGCGGCGCTTGAAGGGTTCTTCGATCCGAGCGAGCAGCAGCATCCCGATTTGCAGGCGGGGCAGGTCTTTGCCGAATTGCGGGGCGTGATGACACGGCTCGACGCGCGGGATGCGGAGCTTGCGGCGACGGCGCGGGCCTTGTTCCTCTGGCATCGCTCGCATCGGTTCTGTGCCCGTTGCGGCGCCGAGAGCGCGATGTCGATGGCGGGCTGGCAGCGGGATTGCCCGTCTTGCAGCGCCTCGCATTTCCCGCGCACGGACCCGGTTGTCATCATGCTCATCACCCATGGCAACAGCGTTCTGATGGGGCGCAGTCCCGGCTGGCCGGAGGGGATGTATTCGCTTCTCGCGGGGTTCGTGGAGCCTGGCGAGACGCTCGAGGCGGCGGTGCGGCGCGAGGTCTTTGAAGAAGCGGGCGTGCGGGTCGGGGCGGTCGACTACCTTGCGAGCCAGCCTTGGGCCTTTCCGGCGTCGCTTATGTTTGGATGTCGCGGTGAGGCGCTGGGCCGGGAGATCACCATTGACCCGGCGGAGATCGAGGACGCGATCTGGGTCAGTCGCGAAGAGATGATGGCCGCCTTTGCCGGGCAGCATCCGGTGCTTAAACCCGCGCGAAAGGGCGCAATTGCCCATTTTATCCTGCGCAACTGGCTTGCGGACAGGCTTGGTTAGCGACTATTGGACATGGAAAAGAAACGCGCGCTGTTGAGAAGACCATGAGGGGCGAGTGATGAAGTTCAAAGCCAAGGAAGATCTCGAGGCACCGATCGAAAAAGTCTTCGACATGCTTGTCGATTTCGAGCGCCATGAACGGTCGGCCTTGCGCCGTGGAATCGAAATTTCACGCGATGATGCCAGCAAAAAGCAGGGCGTTGGCGCGACCTGGACGGCATCGTTCAAGTATCGTGGCAAACCGCGCAAGGCGCGTATTGAGATCACCGAGTTTGAGCGCCCCAACCAGATCACCCTCGCGGTCAAGATGCAGGGCATGGATGCTCAGGTCGAGTTCATGCTTGTGGCGCTCTCCAAGACCCGTACCCGGCTTAGCCTGATGGCGGATCTCAAGCCACAGACGCTTTCGGCGCGGCTCTTGTTGCAGTCTTTCAAGCTTGCTCGGGGCAGCATTATGAAACGGTTCGAGCAGCGCCTCGCGACCGTGGCACGCGACATGGAAGATCGCGCCGCGAAGATGGCGTAGCGGGGTGCTGCGACGCCTTTGCCAATTCAATGGCAACGCCATTTGAGGATGCGGGCCGATATGGCGCGGCTCGTTGCTCTTGCGGCGGGCGATCCGGTCACGCGGGGCCTTGCAGGGGCCATTTTTGCGGCTCTTGGGTTTGTGATCCTCGCGTTTGCCGGGGCGGACCTTGTGGTCTTTCTATTCTCGCAGACGCCTGACGATCTTGTTGCTGTGCGCGGGTTTCGCGATGTCATCGGATTGGACCGGGACGGCAGTTTCGGGGAAACGGTCTGCTTCACGGTGGAGTTCTTTGGTGCGGCGATGTTTCTCGCGGCCTATGCGCGGCATCGCGGGCGGCTTCTCTTCGTGCTTGGCGTGGTGATGGTCTTCATTCTTGCCGATGATTCCCTGCAATATCATGAGAGGTTTGGCGCGTTTCTCGTGCGGTCCTTCGACCTTGGAGCCTTGCCGTTCGTGCGGGCGCAGGACAGTGGAGAAATCCTAGCCTGGGCGCTTGCCGGGGCCATTTTCGTGCTGCTTCTGGTCTGGAGCCTTGGGCGCAGACGGGCAGGGGATGGCGGGATTCTCCTTGCGGTGTTCTGGGCCTTTGCTCTCTTGGTCGGGGGTGGGATCGGGCTTGATATGCTCTGTATCGCCTTGCCCGAAGAGGCCGAGTTTCTTCGGGGCGTCATCATGATTCTCGAAGAGGCGGGAGAGTTCTTTGGCGTTGGCGCCTTGGCGGCGACGGCGCTCGCCGTGCAACGTCACGGCGAGACCTATTTCACAGAGTGCGCGCAGGGCGCGTTGCGCGCCTAGTCGAGGTGCCGGGGCGCGGCCGCCGGGTAGACGCCGAGGATGTTGAGGGAGTTGGTGAAATAGTCCAACTCCTCGAGCGCGCGGCGCACGGGCGGATCGTCGGGATGGCCCTCGATATCGGCATAGAAGCGGGTCGCGGTAAAGTTGCCGTCGACCATATAGCTTTCGAGCTTGGTCATGTTGACACCGTTGGTCGCGAAACCGCCCATCGCCTTGTAGAGGGCGGCGGGGATGTTGCGGACCTCGAAGACGAAGGTGGTCATCATCGCGATTTCGCCGCGGCGGCTATGGTCGGGTTCGCGCGACATGATGACAAAGCGGGTCGTGTTGTGGCCGTGGTCCTCGATATCGGAGGCGAGCACGTCGAGACCGTAGATGTCGGCGGCGAGTTCTGAGGCAAGCACGCCTTGCGAGCGGATGCCTGAGGCGACGAGCTCACGCGCCGCGCCCGCGCTATCGGCGGCGGCGGTGCCCTTGATGGCGTGGCGTTGCAGGAAGCCTGCGGATTGCGGCAGGAGGACAAGGTGGGCGCGCACGGTTTCGATCTCGTCAAGCGGCACGCCGGGCAGGCCCATCAGCGCGATGCGCACGCGTACAAAGGCCTCGTCCACGATATGCAGCCCGCTTTCGGGGAGCAGGCGATGGATGTCGGCGACACGGCCATAGGTCGTGTTTTCAATGGGCAGCATGGCAAGATCGGCTGCGCCCGAGCGCACCGCGTCGATCACTTCTTCGAAGGTGTCGCAGGGCAGGGCCTCCATGTCGGGGCGGGCCTCGTGACAGGCCTGATGCGAATAGGCGCCGGGTTCCCCCTGGAAAGCGATGCGGTTCGTCATTGGTAAATTTTCCTGCTTCTTGGGCAATTTGACCCATTGGTCGCGCTAACTACACCTTGCGTTCGAGGCAGGGAAGCGGATAGATACCCGGCAAACGCCACGAAACGGAACCGTAGCATGTTTGACACGATGACAATGACCAAGACGCTGGGCGCATTTTGCGGCGCTCTGCTTATCTTCCTTCTCGGCAAATGGGGTGCAGAGGTTCTGTATCACACAGGTGCCGGTGGCCACGGCGATCACGCCGAGCAAGCCTATGTGATCGAGGTCGAAGGCGCAGATGAAGGCGGCAACGAAGCGGCAGAAGCCGAGCCGACGCTCGAAGAACTGCTGGCCTCTGCTGATGTGGGCAAGGGCGCCAAGGTGTTCGGCAAATGCCGCGCCTGCCACAAGGTTGAAGACGGCGAAAACGGCACTGGTCCGCACCTCTTTGGTGTTGTGAATCGCGCCGTGGGGTCGGTTGATGGCTTTGGCTATTCGGGCAGCCTCGTGGCCGTGGCCGATGTGTGGACGCCGGAGAACCTCGACCACTTCCTCGAGAAGCCGAAATCCTTTGCGCCGGGCACTGCGATGTCCTTCAACGGTCTTGGCAAAGCCAAGGATCGCGCGAACCTCATCGCCTATCTCGACAGCCTCGACGACTGATCGGGCGCGAGAGCCAGAATTTGGGGGCCGTTGCAGCGATGCAGCGGCCCTTTTTCTTTGTGGCGGTCGGAGGGAGGGGCCAGCCCCTCTTGGGCCTTTGGCCCAATTCACCCCGGGATTTTTCGGGCAAGAGGAAGACGGGACAGCGTTTCGCGCTATTTCACGGGGTGTTGAGCCATTCCTGCCTTGAACAGGGGGGCGCCTGACCATTAGCTTGACCGGCAACGAGAATGATCCAGATCATCCGACAGTCAGAGGAAGAGCCATGTCCCGATCGCGTGCCGCAGTAGCCCAGAGACCGATGCCCGCCCTTCTTGGGCGATGGCTTGTTGCCGGGGCGGCGGCACTTGGCGTGATGATCGCGGCGGGGCAGGTCAGAAGCCAGGAGGAGGATGGGATCATCCGCAGCCATGGCTATTCCTATTTCGGCGACCTGACCTATCCGGCGGACTACCCGCATTTCGACTATGTGAATCCGGACGCGCCCAAGGGCGGAGAAATTTCGCTCTGGGCGCCGGGGACGTTTGATTCGCTCAACCCCTATAGCCGCAAGGGCCGCGCGGGGCGTTATAGCTGGATGATGTATGAAAGCCTTCTGGGAGAGATGCCGGCCTCGGGTGGCGGCGCGCCGGCGGATGCTTATGGCGAATCCTACGGGCTATTGGCCGAAAGCCTTGAGTATGACGAGGGCAAGACCTGGGTCATTTTCCATATGCGCCCCGAGGCGCGGTTTGCGGACGGCACGCCGGTGACGGCGCATGATGTGGTGTTTAGCCATAATCTTCTTTTGGAACAGGGCTTGCCGTCCTATGCGCAGGCGGTGAAGAAGCGGGTGTTGAGCGCCGAGGCCTTGGACGATCACACGGTGAAGTTCACCTTTGCGGAGGGGATTTCGCGGCGCAGCCTTATCGATCAAGTGGGCGGTGTGCCGGTCTGGTCCAAGGCGTGGTACGAGGAGAGCGGCGCGCGGCTGGACGAGCCGCGGATGGAAGTCTCGCCCGGCTCCGGCCCCTATATGATCGAGAGCTACGACATCAATCGCCGCATCGTCTATAAGCGCAACCCGGACTATTGGGGCGCGGACCTGCCGATCAATCAGGGGCGGCACAATTTCGACCGTATCCGCATCGAGTATTTCGCCGATGACTCGGCGGCGTTCGAGGCGTTCAAGGCAGGCGAATACACGTTCCGCAGCGAAGGCAATTCCAAGCAATGGGCGACCGGGTACGAATTTCCGGGGATCGCGAAGGGCTGGGTCGTGAAGGAGGAGTTGCCGGATGGCACCCCGCCGACCCCGACCGGCATCATCTTCAACCTCGGGCGCGAGACGCTTCAGGATCGGGACGTGCGCGAGGCGATCTCGCTTGCCTATAATTTCGAATGGACCAATGAATCGCTGCAATATGGCCTTTTCAAACAGCGCCATTCCTTCGTGCAGGGCGCGCCGACCGAGGCCAAGGGCGTGCCGGAAGGCAAGGAGCGGGCGTTGCTCGAGAGCCTTGGCGACCTTGTTCCGGAGGAAATCCTCAACGAACCGGCGGTGATGGCGCATAGCTCGAGCCCCGCGCGCGAGATTGACCGGCGCAACCTGCGCACCGCGATGAAGCTCTTGGATGGGGCGGGTTGGGCCGTCGGCGATGACGGGATGCGGCGCAATGCGGAGGGCGATTTGCTGACGATCAACTTCCCGATCCCGTCTTCGTCCTCGGCGACGCTTGGCGCGTTTGTGGAGGTTTTTGTCTCGAACCTGCAAAAGATGGGGATCGCGGCGGAGATGGAGAAGGTCGATCCGGCGCAATATACGCTACGCGAGCGGGACCGGGATTATGACCTCATCTACGATAGCTATGTGGCGTTCCTTGATACCGGCACGGGCCTCATGCAGCGCTATGGATCGGACGAGGCGGCGTTCAGCCTTTTCAACCCGGCGGGGCTTGCCAGCCCGCTTGTCGACAAGATCATCAATATCTCGCTCGAGACGGAAACCAGCGAGGACCGCGATGTGGCGCTTATGGCACTGGACCGGGTGCTGCGCTGGGAGCGGTTCATGATCCCGGTCTGGTATAATGACAGCAGTTGGGTCGCGTATTTCGATCAGTATGAGTATCCCGAACCGCTGCCGCGCTATGCGCTTGGGGTTCTGGATTTCTGGTGGTTCAACGCGGATAAGGCGGCAGAGCTCAAAGCCGCCGGCGCATTGAGGTAACGGCCGCATGGGCGCCTATATTCTCCGACGGTTGCTGCTCATCATCCCGACGCTTCTTGGGATCATGATCATCAACTTCACCCTTGTGCAATTCGTTCCGGGCGGGCCGGTCGAACAGGTCATCGCCCAAATCCAAGGGCAGGGCGACGTGTTCGAAGGCTTTGCGGGCGGCGGGCAGGATGCGACTACCCTTGAGACCGAAGAATTTACCGGCGGCGGCGGAGGCGGCAGCAAATATGCGGGTGCGCAGGGCTTGCCGCCGGAATTCATCGCCGAGCTGGAGAAGGAGTTTGGGTTCGACAAGCCACCGCTTGAGCGGTTTTTCACCATGCTTGGCAATTACATGCGGCTTGATTTCGGGGAGAGCTATTTCCGCAAGATCAGCGTGATTGACCTTGTTCTCGAGAAGATGCCGGTGTCGATCACCCTTGGCCTCTGGTCGACGCTCATTGCCTATCTGGTGTCGATCCCGCTCGGTATTCGCAAGGCGGTCAAGGATGGGTCGCCCTTTGATACATGGACCTCGGGGGCGATCATCGTGGCCTATGCGATCCCGGGATTCCTGTTCGCGATCCTGTTGTTGGTGCTGTTCGCGGGCGGGTCATACTGGAAGATATTCCCGCTGCGGGGGCTGACCTCGGACGATTTCGAGACGCTCAGTTTCTTTGGCAAGATCGCGGACTATGCCTGGCATATCGCGCTTCCGGTGGCGGCCTCGACGATCTCGGCCTTTGCGACGCTGACGCTTTTGACCAAGAATTCGTTCCTCGACGAGATCAAGAAGCATTACGTGATGACCGCGCGGGCCAAGGGGTTGAGCGAGGGGCGTGTCCTATATGGGCACGTGTTCCGCAATGCGATGCTCATCGTGATCGCGGGGTTTCCGGCGGTGTTCATCGGGGTGTTCTTTGGCGGCTCGCTCATCATCGAGACGATCTTTTCGCTCGATGGGTTGGGGCGGCTTGGCTTTGAGGCGGCGGTGGCGCGGGATTACCCGGTCATTTTCGGCACATTGTTCATCTTTGGCCTGATCGGCCTCGTGGTCGGGATTCTGTCGGACATGATGTATGTGCTTGTCGATCCGCGGATTGATTTCGAGAAGAGAGAAGGCTGATGGCATTGTCTCCTCTGAACCAGCGGCGCTGGCGGAATTTCAAGCGCAACCGGCGAGCGTATTGGTCGCTTATCATTTTCTCAATCGCGTTTTTCGTCTCGCTTTTTGCCGAGCTTCTGGCCAATGACAAACCGATCCTCGTCTCCTACCGGGGCGAGATTTATGCGCCGGTGGCAAAGTTCTATCCGGAGACGGCGTTTGGCGGCGATTTCAAAACGGAAGCGGATTACAAAGACCCGGTTGTGCAGTGTCTGATCGCGACGGGGGGTGTCGAATTCTGTTTCGACGAGCCGGAGGCGATTGTCGAAGAGGTCGCGGCGGGCACCTATGCCGAAGACGGGTTCGAGAAGGGCTGGGCGCTCTGGCCGCCGATCCCCTATTCCTATGATACGCCCGTCAATCAGCCCGGCGCGGCACCCTTGCCGCCGAGCAGCCATAACTGGCTTGGGACGGATGACCGCAAGCGCGACGTGGTGGCGCGGGTGATTTATGGCTTCCGTCTTTCGATCCTGTTCACGCTTGTTGTGACCACGCTGGCGAGCGTGATTGGGATTATTGCAGGCGCGATACAGGGCTATTTCGGCGGCTGGATCGACCTTATTTTCCAGCGCGTGATCGAGATATGGTCTTCGACGCCGAGCCTTTATGTCATCATCATCCTGTTCGCCATTCTGGGGCGGAGTTTCTGGCTCCTTGTCTTGCTCACGGTGTTGTTCGGATGGACCGCGCTTGTCGGGGTTGTCCGGGCCGAGTTCCTGCGGGCAAGGAACCTTGAGTATGTGCGCGCGGCGAAGGCGTTGGGTGTTTCCAACCGGGTCATCATGTTCCGCCATATGCTCCCCAATGCGATGGTGGCGACGGTGACGATGTTGCCGTTTATCGTCACGGGGACGATTTCGACTTTGGCGGGCTTGGATTTCCTTGGCTTTGGCCTGCCGTCGACAGCGCCGAGCCTTGGGGAATTGACGCTTCAGGCGAAGCAGAACCTTCAGGCGCCGTGGCTTGCCTTCACTGCGTTTTTCACCTTTGCCATCATGCTCTCGCTTCTGGTCTTTATCTTTGAAGGCGTGCGGGATGCGTTCGATCCGAGGAAGACCTTTTCATGAGCGCGCCTGTCTGTGAGAGCAAAGCCCAGTGCCAGATCAATGGCCTTGCGGGGACGGCGATGGTGATGTCGCTGATGATCCTTGCGTGGGCCGGGATTGAGGCGGTGCGGTCTGGGATGACGGGGTCGGAGGCGGCGCTTCTTGCGCCGACGCTGGTTTCGGCGGTTTATGCGGTCGCCGCGCGGATGCGGCGGCAGGTGTTTGGCTGGCTCGGTCTGGCGATCGTTGCGGGGGGCACGGTTTGGGGCATCTTCGTGCTAAACGGAGTCATCGGTCTATGAGTATCCTTGAGGTCAAGAACCTGCGCGTGGCGTTCCGACAGGACGGGCAAAGCGTTGAGGCGGTCAAGGGCGTGTCCTTCAGCGTCGATCGCGGCGAGACGGTGGCGCTTGTGGGCGAGAGCGGGTCGGGCAAGTCGGTCACGGCGCTGTCGACCGTGTCACTCCTCGGGCCGAGTGCGGAGGTGCAGGGCTCCATCACATATGACGGTCAGGAAATGATCGGCGCGCCGGAGAGACGGCTGCGCAAGGTGCGCGGGAATGATATCTCGTTCATTTTTCAGGAGCCGATGACCTCTCTCAACCCGTTGCACACGTTGGAAAAGCAGCTCGCCGAGAGCCTTGCATTGCATCAGGGGCTATCGGGCGACAAGGCGCGGGGACGTATCCTTGAGTTGCTCGAGCGGGTCGGGATTCGCGATGCCGAAAGCCGCCTTGGGGCTTATCCGCACCAGCTCTCGGGCGGACAGCGGCAGCGGGTCATGATCGCGATGGCGCTTGCCAACAAGCCCGACATCCTCATCGCGGACGAGCCGACAACCGCGCTCGACGTGACCATTCAGGCGCAGATTCTCGAACTTCTGGCGGAGTTGAAAGAGACCGAGGAAATGGGGCTTTTGTTCATCACCCATGACCTTGGGATTGTGCAGCGGATCGCCGACAAGGTTTGCGTGATGAAGGACGGTGAGATCGTCGAGGCGGGGCCGGTGAAAGAGATCTTCGCCAACCCGCAGCATGCCTATACGAAAAAGCTTCTTTCGGCGCGGGCCGTGGGCGCGCCGGACCCTGTCGCCGAAGAGGCCCCGATGATGGCGGAGACGGAGAACCTGCGGGTCTGGTTCCCGATCCTAAAGGGGTTCTTCCGGCGCACGGTAGGCCATGTGAAGGCCGTCAACGATGCGACGATTTCCGTGCGGGCGGGCGAGACGCTTGGCATCGTGGGGGAATCCGGGTCGGGCAAGACGACGCTCGCGCTCGCGCTCATGCGGCTTATCGGGTCGGAAGGGGGCATGCGGTTCGACGGGCAGGATATCCGCCAGTGGAACACCAAGGAACTGCGCAATCTGCGCAAGGATATGCAGATTGTGTTTCAAGACCCGTTCGGGAGCCTGAGCCCGCGGATGACCTGCGAACAGATCATCGCCGAGGGATTGGGCGTGCATGGCCATGATGCGGGGCGCAGCGAGCGGGAGCTTGTGGCCGAGGTGATGGAGGAGGTCGGGCTCGACCCGGCGGCGATGGACCGCTATCCGCACGAGTTTTCCGGCGGTCAGCGGCAACGGATCGCGATTGCGCGGGCGATGATCCTGCGCCCGAAGCTCGTGGTCTTGGACGAGCCGACTTCGGCGCTCGATATGACGGTGCAGGTTCAGATCGTGGACCTGCTACGGGATTTGCAGCGCAAATACGGGCTGGCGTACCTTTTCATCAGCCATGATTTGCACGTGGTGCGGGCGATGAGCCACAAGATCATCGTGATGAAGGCGGGTGATGTGGTCGAGGCTGGCGAGGCGCAGGAGGTGTTTGCCGCGCCAAAGACCGACTACACGCGAAAATTGCTGGCGGCGGCACCGGATTTGTAGGGCGGCGAAGCGATTTCGAGAACCCTTGCGCGTCAGGATATGTCGAGATCGAGGACGAGGGCCGCATGGTCCGAGGCGTGGGGACGGTGGGTGCCCACGGTGGGCAGGCGGTCGCCTTTGTAGGCCGTCGCCTCGTGCCCGAGGCCGGAACGGATCAGGCGCGGCACGGTATCGGGATTGGACGCGGCCAATGCTGGCGAGGCGATGAGCGCGTCAGGGCGCGCGGTATAGCCTTCATGGGCATTGTGATAGCTCCAGCGGCTGCCGCGCGGCAGGCGATTGAGGAGGTCGATGCCAAAGCCTTCGGTCAGAGGCTGGAGCGCGTCTGGGTCTTCGGCGCGGGGGCGGTTCAGATCGCCCAGGACGAGCCAGTTTGCGGATGCGGGCGTTTCAAAGCGAGCCTCAATCAGGCAGCGCACGGCGCGGGCTTCGAGGTTGCGAATGGGCCATGTCGCGGCGACATCGGGGTAGGGTGCCTTGAAATGGCAGATAAAGAGCGTGAGCCCGTCGAGGGCGATCTCGAGGCAGTCACGGCGAAACAGCGTTGCGCGGGGATTGACCCCGGTGGGGGTGCGCAGGGCGAGATCGGCGGGCGTCAGGGCGGCGTGGCTCGTGACCGAGCGCGCCGCGATGCGAGACAGGAGCGCCACATCCAGCCCGCGCCCGTCATTGCCGGGCAGGCAGGTGCGAAACGGGTAGGCAGCGCTGCCGGTCGGCAGGAGGAAGGCGTCGTGGAAATGGTCGAGGGTTTTTTGGTCGAACACTTCCTGAAGCGCGATGATATCGGCATTCGCCTCGGCGAGGACCTGTGCGGTCAGGCGGCGGTCGTAGTCGTCGAGAAGCGGGGCTGCGGGGCCGAGATCTTCGGGCAGGTCGCGATCGCGGGCCCCGTCGAGGCGGGACCCGCGCAGTCGCATGTTCTGCACGTTGAAAGAGACCAGTCGCATAGCCGTAGCAGGGTAGCGGCTTTTAGATCGCCGAGCTATGCCCTGCCTGATCCATGTCGTAGGCGTCGAGCGCGCGCGCCATCATCCGCGTCAGCGGGCGGGCATGTTCGGGGATCTCGACACCGTTCGGCGTAACCTTGAGCATGTCCGGGAAGCCCTGAATCAGCGGCTGGTAGAGCTTTTGCAGCTTCCCCGGGGTCAGGCCGAAGGTCTCGATCAGCTCGTCGTTCTGGGTGCGGAAGTCGCACATGAGCATCTCGATCATCCGACTGCGCAGTTTGTCTTCCCCCATGAAGGCGTGGCCGCGGGCTGTTGAGAAGCGGCCCTCGCGGATCGCGGCGGTATGGGCCGAGGTTGCGGGGGCGTTTTGGGCGTAGCCTTGCGGGAAGCGCGAGATCGAGGAGGCGCCGACGCCGATCAGAACTTCAGATGTGTCGTCGGTGTAGCCTTGGAAATTTCGGCGCAGGGTGCCGTTTTCGAGGGCAACCGAGAGGCCGTCTTCCTTGGTGGCGAAATGGTCGATGCCGATCTCGTTGTAATTGTCCCACATGAAGAGCTTGCGCGCGGTCTCGAACAGGTCGAGCCGTTCTTCGGGCGTTGGCAGGGCATCCGAGGGGATGAGCTGTTGGCGCTTGGCCATCCACGGCACATGGGCATAGCCATAGAGCGCGACGCGATCAGGCGAGAGCGAGAGGAGTTTCTGCACGCTTTCTGTGATGCGGGCCTGACTCTGGTGGGGGAGGCCGTAGAGGATATCGGCGTTGAGGCTATGAACGCCGTGGGCGCGGATCATCTCGACCGCGTCGCGGGTCACGTCATAGCCTTGGATGCGGCCGATAACCTTTTGAATCTCGTCGTCGAAATCCTGCACCCCGATGGAGGCGCGGTTCATGCCGGATTTGGACAGGACGGAGAGGCGCGCGTCGTCGATCTCGTTCGGGTCGATTTCGACCGAGAATTCGCCATCCGGCGCCATTGGCGCGACATCGAAGATCGCCCCGGCGAGGTCTTCCATCATGCCCGGCTCAAGGAGCGTTGGCGTACCACCGCCCCAATGCAGGCGCGAAAGCGTCACGCCGGAGGGCAGGCTTGCCTTGAGAATCTCGAGTTCCTGTTTCAGCGTCTCGACATAGGCCGCAACGGGCGAGGCGCTCGCGGTGCCTTGGGTTCGGCAAGCGCAGAACCAGCAGAGGCGTCGGCAGAAGGGCACGTGCACGTAAAGCGATATCTGCGAATCATCTTTGATCGCAGAGATCCAATCGCCGAAAAGATCCGGCGTCACGTTGTTCTTGAAGTGCGGTGCCGTGGGGTAACTTGTGTAACGCGGTACTTTCGCGTCAAAAAGGCCCAGCTTTGCCAATTGAGTTTTCGTTTCCATAAGATTACGCTTATGTGCATCGGGTCAGGGAAAGCCTTGACCCAGATCAAGCGCGAACATGAAAATGCCAAACGATCAGTTAAGCCACCATACGCAGCACTGCGAGGATTGCCCAATCCGCCATCGCGCGGTTTGCGCGCGCTGTGACAGTGCCGAGCTCGAGGCGCTCGAAGAGGTGAAGTATTACCGCACCTTTGAGGCGGGTCAGACGGTTGTCTGGTCGGGAGACCAGATGGATTTCGTCGGCTCCGTGGTGTCGGGAATCGCCTCGTTGACGCAAACCATGGAAGACGGGCGCACGCAGATGGTCGGCCTTCTGCTGCCGAGCGATTTCGTCGGCCGTCCGGGACGGGATTCCGCGGCCTATGACGTGGTGGCGACGACGGAACTCGTCATGTGCTGTTTCCGTAAGAAACCGTTCGAGCGGATGATGGTGGAAACGCCGCATATTGCGCAGCGCCTGCTTGAGATGACGCTCGACGAGTTGGATGCGGCGCGCGAATGGATGCTCGTCCTTGGCCGCAAGACGGCGCGCGAGAAGATTGCGTCGCTTCTTTCGATCATTGCGCGGCGCGATGCGTCGCTGAAGCTTGCCGGGGGCAAAGGGCCGTTGGTCTTTGATCTGCCGCTGACGCGCGAGGCGATGGCGGACTATCTTGGCCTGACGCTTGAGACGGTGAGTCGGCAGATGTCGGCGCTCAAGCGCGATGGGGTGATCCACCTCGAAGGCAAACGCCACGTGACCATTCCCGATCTCGGCCGCCTTCTTGAAGAGGCCGGAGACGACACCGATGGCGGCATGATGGTCTAGTCGCCTGCGTGCTGCGCAAGAGGAAAAGCCGCCCGAGGGGCGGCTTTCGTGTTCTTGGGGAGCTGTCTCAGGTCTTGTCGGCGGGTTTGCCGTCTTTCGCCGCGCCACCGGAATGGCGCAGCTCTTGCCCATTGCCCCATTTCATGACGCCGAGACCGACCAGCAAGACGCCGATCCCTGCGAATGTCAGGAGAAAGAAAAGACCAAGTTGAACAAGGACATGCAGTCCCATGGGAAGCCTCCTGCGGGGCGTGCCCGCTGAAACGGGTTAATGCGCCATGAAGACAGGGATATCCGCCTGCTCGAGCATGTTGCGTGTGGCGCCGCCGAGGATCGCTTCGCGGAAGCGGGAATGCCCATAGGCGCCCATCACGACCATGTCGGCCTCGGTATCCTTGGCGTGGCGCATAAGAACGTCGGACACGCGTGGCAGGGTCTTGGAGAGCACATCAATCTCGACACGCACGCCATGACGCGACAGGAACTGCGACAGGAGACCGCCCGGATCCGAACGGTGCGGCCCGTGTGTCGGCGGGTCGATGACCACAACGCGCACCGAGTCTGCGGCTTGCAGGAATGGCATCGCGGCGCGCACGGCGACCAAGGCCTCGCTGCTTTCGTTCCAACCGATGGTGATCCGCTTGGGCGCGGTGATCGGTGTGGTGTTTTCCGGCACGACAAGCACCGGTGCCTGGCCCTCGAAGAGAGCGGCCTCGATGGTCGGCTCAACCTCGGCACCGATGTCTTTGCCATAGGGTTTCGGCAGGATCACCAGATCCGCGAACCGGGCATGGGCGGCGACATGGCGGCCAAGGTCGGCAATCTGGGCGACGCCGGTTTCGGCCCCCCAGCGCACGCCAGAGGCGCGCAGGACTTCGATGGCCTTTTCCTCGAGTTCTTCGCTTTCCGTCTTGGCGCGGTTGAGGGTCTCCTGAAGGATCATCGCGTTGGCCCCGGCATAGTAGTACCCGGTCTGGCTACGATCGACGCCAAGGCAGAAGGCGTCATAGTGAGCATCGGCGCCACGGGCGAGCGCAACGCCCTGAGCAAGGACGGTGTCCGCGAGCTCTAGATTGGTCAGCACCGACAGCATTGATTTGAAGGCCATTTCGATCTCCGTGGGATGGCGTTTCCGGGGTGGGCAGGTGTCTGCCGTGTCCTGTCTCCATGATTGGTCCAACTTGGAACCATTCTGCTTTGACACAGATCAAGGCATTGAAAGGGGGGGCGACCGAAAAGGAACCTAGTCTAAATCCGCCGTAACGCTTTCGAATCGCGCGCGGCAAGACGAAGGGACGCAAAATGTTGAATTATATCAAGCTGATCGCGCTTGCTCTGGTCACGCTTCTGGCGTTGGTCGCAGCAAACTATGCGCGCGATCTGGCCTATCTCGTTCACGCCATCTTGGTGGCTGTGATCGCAGGTGGCCTCTTTATTTATCACCTGCGCAAGGTAGGTGACAAAACTGTCGCACCTCAGAATGAGTATAATGACGGGCTAATCCGGATCGGTGTTGCCCTCACGGCTTTCTGGGGTGTTGTCGGCTTCCTGGTCGGTGTTGTCATCGCCTCGCAGCTGGCCTTTCCGGCGCTCAACTTCGAGTGGGCGCAGGGCTACCTGAACTTCGGTCGTCTTCGCCCGCTGCACACCAGCGCGGTGATTTTCGCCTTTGGCGGCACGGCCCTCATCACCACCTCCTTCTATGTCGTTCAGCGCACCAGCGCCGCGCGTCTTTGGGGCGGCGGTCTTCCGAGCTTTGTGTTCTGGGGCTACCAGATCGTGATCCTGCTTGCTGCGACCGGCTATGTGCTCGGCGCGACGCACGGCAAGGAATACGCAGAGCCGGAATGGTACGTTGACTGGTGGCTCACCATCGTCTGGGTGGCCTATCTGGCGGTCTTCCTCGGCACGATCATGAAGCGCAAAGAGCCGCACATCTACGTGGCCAACTGGTTCTACCTGTCCTTCATCGTCACCGTGGCGATGCTGCACGTTGTGAACAACCTCGCCATCCCGGTGTCGATCTTCGGCTCCAAGTCGGTGCAGGTGTTCTCTGGTGTTCAGGACGCCATGACGCAGTGGTGGTACGGCCACAACGCCGTGGGCTTCTTCCTCACCGCAGGCTTCCTCGGCATGATGTACTACTTCATCCCGAAACAGGCTGAACGTCCGGTCTTCTCCTATAAGCTGTCGATCATCCACTTCTGGGCGCTGATCTTCATCTATATCTGGGCCGGTCCGCACCACCTGCACTACACCGCGCTGCCGGACTGGGCGTCGACCCTCGGCATGGTGTTCTCGGTCGTGCTCTGGATGCCGTCCTGGGGCGGTATGATCAACGGCCTGATGACGCTCTCGGGCGCATGGGACAAGCTGCGCACCGACCCGATCATCCGCATGATGGTCATCTCGGTCGGTTTCTACGGCATGTCGACCTTCGAAGGTCCGATGATGTCGATCCGCGCGGTGAACTCGCTGTCGCACTACACTGACTGGACCATTGGTCACGTGCACTCTGGTGCTCTTGGCTGGAACGGTATGATCACCTTCGGTGCTCTCTACTATCTGGTTCCGGTGCTGTGGAAGCGTGAGCGTCTCTACTCGCTCAGCCTCGTGTCCTGGCACTTCTGGCTCGCCACGATCGGCATCGTGCTCTACGCAGCGTCGATGTGGGTGACGGGTATCATGGAAGGCCTGATGTGGCGCGAAGTCGATGCCAATGGTTTCCTCGTGAACGCATTCGCCGACACTGTGGCAGCCAAATTCCCGATGTATGTCGTGCGTGCAACTGGCGGTGGCCTGTTCCTGCTCGGCGCCATCATCATGGCTTACAACCTCTGGATGACTGTACGTAAAGCGCCGGCCAAAGAGTCGCTCGCTACTGCAGTCCCGGCTGAATAAGGAGGGCCGGAGCATGGCTATTCTCGATAAACATAAAATCCTCGAGACCAACGCGACCCTCCTGCTGATCTTCAGCTTCCTGGTCGTGACCGTGGGCGGCATCGTGCAAATCGCACCGCTGTTCTGGCTCGAAAACACCATCGAGGAAGTGGAGGGCATGCGTCCCTACACGCCCCTCGAAATGGCTGGCCGCAACATCTACATCCGTGAAGGGTGCTACGTCTGCCACTCGCAGATGATCCGCCCGATGCGCGATGAGGTGGAGCGCTATGGTCACTACTCGCTGGCTGCAGAGTCCATGTATGACCACCCCTTCCAGTGGGGCTCCAAGCGCACGGGGCCTGACCTCGCGCGGGTTGGTGGCCGTTACTCGGATGAGTGGCATGTGGACCACCTGCGTGACCCGCAGTCGGTTGTGCCTGAATCGGTGATGCCGAAATACGGCTTCCTCGAGAACCGCATGATCGACGGTAAGTACATCCAGGATGTTCTCGCGACGAACCGTCTGGTTGGTGTGCCTTACACCGACGAGATGCTCGAGAACGCTCAGGCTGACTTTGCGGCACAGGCCGACCCCGACAGCGACTATGACGGTCTGCTGGAGCGGTATGGCGAAGAGAGCGTCATCGTGCGCAACTTCGACGGCCAAGATGGTGTTTCGGAAGCAGATGCCCTGATTGCCTACCTGCAAATGCTGGGCACTCTGGTTGACTTCTCGACCTTCACGCCAGACGCGCACCGTTAAGGGGAAGGGTCATGGAAACATATTCCCTTCTGCGTGAATTTGCCGACAGCTGGATGCTTCTGTTCCTGTTTGCTTTCTTCATTGGCGTCATCGTCTGGGTTTTCCGCCCGGGTGCGTCGAAGGAATACAAGGACACGGCAAGCATCCCGTTCCGGCACGACGACAAACCCGCCACGGATAAGGAGGCGAGGACATGAGTAAGAAACCTGTTCAAAAAGGAAACCAGGTCGAGACGACCGGCCATTCCTGGGACGGCATTGAAGAATATAACAATCCGCTTCCCAAGTGGTGGGTCTATATCTTCTACGCCTGTATCGTGTGGGGCATCGGTTATTCGATCGCATACCCTGCGTGGCCCGGCCTGAAAGACTCGACTGCCGGTCTGATCGGCTTCTCGACTCGCGGCAATGTCGCGGCCGATATCGCCGAGCAACAAGAAAAGCTCGGCCCGATCAACGCCAAGCTCGAAGCTGCGGAACTGACGGAAATCACGTCGGACCCGGAACTTCAGGGCTATGCGGTGTCGGCAGGGGCCGCCGTTTTCAAGACCTGGTGCGCACAGTGCCACGGGTCTGGTGCGGCAGGTGCCGTGGGCTACCCGAACCTGCTCGACAACGACTGGCTCTGGGGTGGTGACATCGAGGCGATCCACACCACCATTTCGCATGGTATCCGCAACGAGGATGACGGCGACGCCCGTTATTCGGAGATGCCGGCATTTGGTGATGATTACCTCGAGGCCGAAGAGATCGACGCGGTTGTCAACTACGTGATGACCCTGTCGGGGCAGGCTCCGATGGACGCCTCGCTCGTCGATGCAGGGCAGGAAGTGTTCCTCAATGAGTGCACCGCCTGCCACGCAGAAGACGGCACCGGCGACCGGGCACAGGGTGCTCCGAACCTGACCGACGCGATCTGGCTCTATGGTGGCGACTACGACACCATCAAGGAGACCGTCACCTACAGCCGTTACGGCGTGATGCCGCCCTGGTCGGAAGAAGCGTCCGAAGCGGGCCGTCTGACCGAGGCACAGATCCGTGCCGTTGCGGTCTATGTCCATCAGCTTGGTGGCGGCGAGTGATCGCAGCTTGAAGAATTCCGGGGGCGGCAACGCCCTCGGTTCAGCGCCGGTTTTCCGTTCTGTTCGCGCGTTTCCTGGAAAACCGGCGCTTTTTTCTTTCCCCCCACATTTTGAGAGCCACCTCTGCGAAAGAGGCTTTGGCGCTGGCTCTTGCCGGGGCCTTTCTAAAGTTTCGGGGGGTGTCTGCCTTTCTGACGGAAATGCGCCGGCAAAAGACAGAAATGTCGCGCCGTTTGATCTGGGTCAAGGGAGCGCGGCGGCGTATCTGTGAATGTCAGGCCATACCGGGTTCGGAATCATCGCTTGCGAGACGAAGGGCCTTTCGGGTTGCCGCCGATTTTTCGGAGAGGCAAGGAGTGTCGGCTTTCCGTCCTGTTCGCGCGTTTCCTGGAAAGCCGACACCTACCGAACCATGCTACCACCCACTCGCAGAACTGCAATGACGTGGAGAGACGCAGGCAACACGGTTGCTGCGCTCAGGATAGCCTAGCAAACCTGCATTTGAAATATCAGATTCGCGGAAATGTTTGACCCATATCAAAGCCAGTGGGCGGCTTAGGGTTCAGAACGGCAGGTAGCCAATTCCAAAGCGCGAGTGAGTCCTGTGAGCACGACCGACCAAGAACCGGGCCTTTATGCCGCCCGGGAGCCAGTTTTTCCCAAGCGAGTCAGTGGTAAATTCCGGAACCTGAAATGGTACCTGATGGCTATTACCCTTGGCATTTACTACCTGACCCCGTGGATCCGTTGGGATCGCGGGCCGAGCCTGCCGGATCAGGCGGTCCTGATCGACCTTGCGAATCGTCGCTTCTTTTTCTTCATGATCGAGATCTGGCCGCACGAATTCTACTTTGTCGCGGGCCTATTGATCATGGCCGGCCTCGGTCTTTTCCTCTTTACGTCGGCCTTTGGGCGGGTCTGGTGCGGCTATGCCTGCCCGCAGACCGTCTGGACCGACCTGTTCATCCTTGTGGAACGATGGATCGAAGGCGACCGCAACGCGCGGCTGCGCCTGCATCGTCAGAAGAAATGGGATCTGCGCAAGGTCCGGCTTCGGATTACGAAATACCTCTCGTGGGTGTTGATCGGTGCCGCGACCGGCGGGGCGTGGGTATTCTATTTCACCGATGCGCCGACACTTCTTGTTGATCTTGTGATGGGCACGGCGCACCCGATTGCCTATACGACCATCGCCGTGATGACCGGCACCACGATCTTTTTTGGCGCCATCGCGCGCGAACAAATCTGTATCTATGCCTGCCCCTGGCCGCGTATTCAGGCCGCGATGATGGACGAGGACACCATCACCGTCGCCTATCGCGAATGGCGCGGGGAGCCGCGCGGGAAAGGCAAACGCACGGAAGATAGCGCGCTTGGCGATTGCATCGATTGCATGGCCTGCGTCAACGTCTGCCCGGTGGGGATCGACATTCGCGACGGGCAACAGCTCGAATGCATTACCTGCGCGCTCTGCATCGATGCCTGTGACGAGATGATGGAAAAGGTTGGTAAGCCGCGTGGTCTCATCGACTATATGGCGCTCTCGGATGAGGCATCCGAGCGGGCCGGTGGCGCGCCCAAGAACATCTGGAAGCATATCTTCCGGCCGCGCACGATCCTCTACACGACCCTGTGGTCGCTTGTCGGGGTGGGGCTTGTTGTGGCGCTCTTCATGCGCTCGGATATCGACCTGACAGTCGCGCCGGTGCGCAACCCGACTTTCGTGACCCTATCCGATGGCACGATCCGCAACACCTATGAGGTGCGCCTGCGCAACAAGCATGGCGAGGAACGTCCCTTCAAGATCAGCGTGACAGGCGATGATACGCTCGTGGTGCGTCTTGAAGGCGTCGAAGGTTCGGTCGTGGATGTGCCAGCGGATGAGATGAAACTTCAGCGGGTCTATGTCCTCGCGCCGCCAGAGTCGGACGCGGCACATTCTGAACGCACGGATTTCCGCATGTGGGTCGAGGATACAACCAACGCCGATCGCGTGTATAAAGACACCGTGTTCAACGGAAAGGCCAACTGATGGCAGAGAAGAAACTTACCGGAAAGCACGTGGCGATGATCTTCGTCGGTGCTTTCGGGATCATCATCGCGGTGAATGTCGCGCTTGCCGTTTCGGCGGTGCGGACATTCCCCGGGCTTGAGGTCAAGAACTCCTATGTCGCAAGTCAGGAGTTCAACACCCGCCTGCATGACCAGCTCGAGCTTGGCTGGCAGGTCAATGCCGACTATGTGGACGGGCGCCTGATCCTTGCGATCACGGACGAGGAAGGCGGGGCGATCAAGCCGAACACCCTTGAGGCTGTTGTGGGCCGTCCGACCCATGTCAAAGACGATGTGACCCCCGATTTCCAGTTTGACGGCGCGGCCTATGTCGCGGCGGTGCCGCTTGGGCGGGGCAACTGGAACATTCGCATGAAGGCCACGTCGGCGGATGGCACTGAGTTCATCCAGCGCGTCGTCTTTCGCGTGAAGAAGGAAAGCTAAGCATGACCGCCGCAATGCGCCCCCAGGCTTCGGCCTGTCCCGCCTGTTCCGCCGCCCCGGCGGCAGAGGCGCTGGCCGAGATGGCAGAGGACAAGGAGGCGCGTCTCGCGCTTTCGCTGCCGACGGTGCATTGCGCGGCCTGTATTTCCGCGGTCGAGCGGGAACTCAACAAGACGCCGGGCGTGCATTCCGCGCGGGTCAACCTGACGCTTAAGCGGGCCTCGGTCGAAGCCGATGCGGAGGTCAGCGCGGCAGACCTGATCGGGGTGCTCGAGCGGATCGGGTATGAGGCGCATGAGCTTGATGTCGGCACGCTGTCGTCGACGGCATCGGACAAGGCGGGGCGCGACCTCCTGATGCGGCTTGCCGTGGCGGGGTTTGCGTCGATGAACGTGATGCTTTTGTCGGTGTCGGTCTGGTCTGGGGCGGAAGCGGCGACGCGGGACATGTTCCATTGGATTTCGGCGGCGATTGCCCTGCCGACCATCGTGTTCTCGGGCAAGCCGTTTTACGTCAACGCTTGGTCGGCGCTCAAGCATAAGCGGCTCAACATGGATGTGCCGATCGTGCTTGCCATCGTGCTCGCGGTGGCGACATCTCTTTGGGAGACGACCCTTTCGGGGGAACATGCCTATTTCGATGCGGCCCTGACCCTGACGTTTTTCCTTTTGGCGGGGCGCTACCTTGACCATCGAACCCGCGCCGTGGCGCGGTCGGCGGCGGAGGAGCTTGCCGCGCTCGAGGTGCCACGGGCGATCCGGGTGCGCGATGGGGAGGAAGAAACCGTTCAGGTCAGCGAACTGGCGGTCGGGGATATGATCCTCGTGCGTCCCGGCGGGCGGATGCCCGTCGATGGCGAGATCGTCGAGGGGCAATCTGAGCTTGACCGGTCGCTTCTTACCGGCGAGACCGTGCCGGTCTTTGCCGAGCCGGGCTTTGGCGTCAGCGCGGGCGAGGTCAACCTCACCGGGCCGCTCGTCGTGCGCGCCACGGCGGTGGGTGAGGAGACGAGCCTGCACCGGATGGCGGACCTTGTGGCCATCGCGGAGAGCGGACGTAGTCGTTATACCTCGCTTGCGGACAAGGCGGCGAAACTCTACGCGCCGGGGGTGCATATCCTGTCTGCGCTCGCCTTTGTGGGTTGGTATCTCTACACGTTTGATATGCGCACGGCGCTCAATATCGCGGCGGCGGTGCTTATCATCACCTGCCCCTGTGCGCTCGGCCTTGCCGTGCCGGCGGTGACGACGGCAGCCTCGGGGCGGCTTTTCCGCAAGGGGATGCTCATCAAACATTCGACCGCACTTGAACGGCTGGCCGAGGTGGACACGGTTGTTTTTGACAAGACCGGGACGCTCACAGCGGGGACGCCGCAGGTTGAAAACCTTGGCGATTTCCCGCGCCGAGACCTCGAGATCGCGCTGGCGTTGGCGATGGGATCGTCGCATCCGTTGAGTATGGCGCTTGCCGATGCAGCGCGTGAGGCGGGGATCAAACCGGCCAAGGTCAGCGAGATTGAGGAAGTGCCGGGCTATGGCACCCAAGGCAAGGTTGGCGATACGCGCGTGCGGCTTGGCCGGGCGGCCTGGATCGGGACGCAGCCCTTGGCGCAGACATCGGCGTTTCTCTCGGTCGGGGACGGCGCGGCGCGTGCGTTTACCTTTAGCGATAGTCTGCGCGATGGTGCGGAAGAGGCGGTGCGCGGATTGTTGGACTCGGGCAAGGATGTGCTTCTTGTCTCGGGCGACAGCACCGGCGCGGTCGAGGCACTTGCCGTGCGTCTTGGCATCACGAAATGGATCGCTGAGGCGCTTCCCGAGGACAAGGCGGCACGCGTGCAGGCCATGACCGACGAAGGCAAGCGCGTATTGATGGTGGGCGACGGGCTCAACGATACGGCGGCGCTTGCCGCGGCGCATGTGTCGATCTCTCCGGCTTCGGCGCTTGATGCGGCGCGGGTGGCGTCGGATATCGTGCTGCTTGGCGGCGACCTGAGCCCGATTGCCGATGCGGTCGCGACGGCGCGGTCGGCGACGAAACGTATCCGCGAGAATTTCCGCATCGCGACGGTCTACAATATCATTGCCGTGCCGCTTGCGGTGGCGGGGCTGGCGACGCCATTGATCGCGGCCTTGGCCATGTCGTCGTCTTCGATTACAGTTTCGCTCAATGCGCTGCGCCTGAGGTAATCCGCGAATGCAAGTCCTGTCCTATCTGATCCCGATCTCGATCCTGCTTGGCGGCGTGGGGCTTCTGGCCTTTGTCTACACGGTCAAGTCGAACCAGTATGACGACCCCGAAGGCGATGCACGCCGCATCCTGAGCGGCGAATGGGACGATCATCCCAAGCCTTGATACTCTCGCGGAATTGCAGAATGCCGAAGGCCCTTGCGAGGGCCTTCTTTGCGTTCAGGATGGGCCGATGGTGAAGCAGGCGATCTGGCGCGCTTGCAGGCGGCGGCAGGCGAGGTCGGCGGTTTCGCGGGTCATGCCGACGAAGTTTGCCTCGTAGCCCCGATTGCCCTGCACGACCTTGCGTAGGGTGCCGTCCAATGTGCTCATCTCGGTCAGGGCGGTTTTCAACAGCACTTTTTCGGCAGCGTAGCGGGATGGGTAGCGGCCCACGTTGATACCCCAATGCCGCCCGCCAGAGGTTGAAAGGCGCGTAACGACCTGTGGCGTGTCGAGCGCTTCTGTCGCGACGGTTTCGGGCACGGGGGCCGCGCCGCGCGCTTCGATCAAGGCGGATTGGATGTCATATTCTATAGTGCGTGCGGTGGCGACGACTGTGGCCTCTGTGGCGGCGGGCGTGGTTGCCTCTGGTGTCGCGGCCTCTGCCACAAGGACAGGGGCGGTCTCTTGTTCGCTGCGCACAGGGCGCAGGACCGGGCGCAAGCTGCGCTTGACGGCTGTGGTGACGCGGATCGTCTTGCCGGCTTTGCGCAGGCCGTTGTATTGCGGCGGGCTTGGCTTGCGCAGGGCGACACGGCTCGGGGCGCGGCGGAAGCCGAGGTCAAGCAGTTCCGCGACCTTGGCATTGCGCGAGGTTGAGGAGCGGCCGCCAAAGACTGTTGCGATCACGCGTTCGTTGCCGCGCTCGGCAGACGCCACGAGGTTGAACCCGGCAGCGCGGGTATAGCCCGTCTTGATCCCGTCGGCGCCGCGATAGGCGGCAAGAAGGCGGCGGTTGGTGTTGGACACGGTCTTGATCCCGGCATGGGTCGAGCGGCGCGAGAACAGGTTGTAATACTGAGGGTAGTCGTAGAGCAGGTGCCGCCCGAGGATTGTCATATCCCGCGCCGTGGACATGTGTCCGTTCTCGGTCAGGCCGTGCGCGTTCTTGAATGTCGTGTTGGTCATGCCAAGGGCGCGGGCAGTGCGGTTCATGCGGCGGGCGAACTTGGCTTCGGAGCCTTCAATGGCCTCACCAAGCGCGGTCGCAGCGTCGTTGGCGGATTTCACCGCCGCAGCGCGAATCAGATAGCGTAGCTTGATCTTCTGACCCGAGCGCAGGCCGAGCTTGGACGGCGGCTCGCTGGCGGCATTGCGGGAAATACGCACTTGGGTATCAAGGGTGATCTCGCCGTTCTTGACCGCCTCAAAGACGATATAGAGCGTCATCATCTTGGTCAGGGAAGCCGGGTGCAGGCGGGTGTCTGCGTTGCGAGAATGCAGGACTTCGCCACTGCGGGCATCCATCACCATCGCAGCATAAGGGGCTGCGCTGACTGCGAGAGTCAGAGTCAACATCCAGAGACATGATGCGAATGCCAATAGCCCGAATCGAGCCGGCGGAATCTGCCGAACCTTCACCTTAACTGCCCTTACTGCCTCGTGCCGCCGGTTTTCCGGTTCGGCTTTTTGTTAACATGACGCTAACACAGCTCCGCACCCTGATAAAGTATTGGTTTACTATCCAAAGGTAGGTGTGGGGTGTGGGTCACCTAGATGTTGGGGGTCGCGAAATCATCCCCCCAAGAGAGGCGACTTTTTAGGAAGGTGACGTTCCGTCAGCGCACGCTAAGCACGAAATCGTGAAGATCTTCCAAGCTCGAAATTTCGGCAAACCGCGGCGCGGTGCGGGGTGGTTCGGCGTGTTCGAGACTCCATGTGAGATCATGCGGGACATGCACACCCCAGCCGCCAGCCTCGATCACCGGGATCACATCAGAGCGCAGCGAGTTGCCAACCATCATGGCGCGCGAGGCGTCTTGGCAATGTCGGGCGAAGATCTCGACATAGGTTTCGGTGGTCTTGTGCGAGACGATTTCCACCCCATCGAAGAGATCGCCAAGGCCCGATTGCGCGAGCTTGCGCTCTTGGTCGATCAGATCTCCTTTGGTTATCAAGAGGATGCGATAATCGGGGGCGAGCGCCTCAATCGCTTCGCGGGCATGGGGCAAAAGCTCGATCGGGTGTTCGAGCATTTCGCGCCCGGCCTCCATCAACTCGGCGATGACGGCGGTGGGCACCTTGCCTTCGGTCACTTCGATCGCTGTTTCGATCATGGAAAGCACAAAGCCCTTGATGCCAAAGCCGTAGTGTCCGAGGTTGCGTTTCTCGGCGGCGAGCAGGCGGTCTTCGAGGTGATCGCGTTCGGTATAGTCGGCGAGAAGGCGGGCAAAGCGATCTTGTGTGATGCGGAAGAAACGCTCGTTGTGCCAGAGCGTGTCATCCGCGTCGAAACCGATCGTTGTCAGGCTCTGTTGCATGATAGCCTCGCAATTCCCTTGCCCTGCCTCTTTTCTCAGGTGCATGACAGGTTATATAGATCGCTCAGAGCGACAACAGGAGTCTCAACGCGCCAGGTCATGACTTTCGAGCCGATTCATATGTCCGCCGATGATGGTGATGATGGCGACCTTGGTGTTGCCCTGCAGACGCGCGCCAAAACAAAGCGCCCGCCGCTCTACAAGGTTCTTCTGCTGAATGACGATTACACGCCGATGGAATTCGTCGTGCATATCCTTGAGCGATTCTTTGGCATGACCCATGCGCAGGCGTTCGAGATCATGCTTACGGTGCACAAGAAGGGGGTGGCCGTGGTTGGCGTATTCAGCCACGAGATCGCCGAGACCAAGGTGACGCAGGTGATGGATTTCGCGCGTCGCCACCAGCATCCTTTGCAATGCACCATGGAAAAGGAATGATCCCGCTGCGGATCGTTGAGAGCCCATGTCCCAATCGCGTTTGACCCTCGCCCTTGAAGGGCATGGTTTTGACCTGCCCGAAGGTGAGATCGCCGTCTTTGCCCCGCGCGCGGGCGCCGACCTTGGCGCGCTGGAGCGCGCAAGGGTGCGGATCATCCAGCCGAACCGCGTCGATTACGAGGCGTTTCGCCGGGCGGGCTATGCCTGTGACGTGGTGGAGGCAGGGCGCTATGGCGCGGCCATCGTCTTTTTGCCGCGCGCCAAACAGCTTGCACGCGACCTGATCGCACGGGCCGTGGCGGTGGCCGATCTGGTGATCGTGGATGGGCAAAAGACCGAAGGCGCGGATAGCCTACTGAAAGAGTGCAAGAAACGGGCAGAGATTGGCGGCGTGCTGTCGAAGGCACATGGCAAGCTCTTTTGGTTCAAGGGCGGCGATTTCAACGATTGGCGCGCGGTGCCCACGCAGGTCGATGGGTTCGTGACGCGCGCGGGCGTGTTTTCGGCGGACGGGATCGACCCGGCTTCAAGGCTTCTGGCGAAGACGTTGCCGGCGAAACTCGGACGGAATGTTGCCGATCTTGGCGCAGGGTGGGGCTATCTCGCGCGGGAAATTCTTGCGCGGGAGACGGTTGAAACGCTGTACCTTGTAGAGGCCGATCACGTCGCGCTCGACTGCGCGCGCGAGAATGTGACGGATCCGCGGGCGGAGTTTCACTGGGCCGATGCGACGACTTGGGAAGCGCGGGCGCGGATGGATGCGGTGGTGATGAACCCGCCGTTTCATACCGGACGCAGTGCAGAGCCCGCACTTGGAGAAGCCTTTATCGCGGCGGCGGCACGCATGCTTGCCCCGACCGGGCAGCTTTGGCTTGTCGCGAACCGCCACTTGCCTTACGAGGCGGCGCTCAGAGAGCGGTTTGGCGCAGTGGAGGAAGTCGCTGGCGACGGCCGGTTCAAGGTGCTTCACGCTGCGCGCCCGTCTCGCGTGAGACGGGGTTAGCGCGTAAGCTGCTCAAGAGAATCACAGGAGTTAAGACATGTCTTTCTCGATTGCAGGCAAGACCGCCATCGTGACCGGTGCGGCGAATGGGATCGGCCTTGCCGTGGCGCGTCACTTTGCAGACCATGGTGCCAATGTGATGTTCGCCGACATGGACGAACAGCGGCTTGTCGAAGAGGTCGGCGAAAACAAGGAAGAGGGCAATATCCGCTATTTCGCGGGCGATTTGCGCGAGAAGCTTACGATTGCCAACCTGCTTTCCGCGACGATTGATGCGTTTGATACGGTGGACATCCTCGTCAACGGTTGTCGGCAGGTGATCCGCTCGGATGCGCTCGATCCGGATGACAAATCGGTCGAAACCATGCTCGACCAGAACCTCATGACCTCGCTGCGCCTGTCGCAATATGTGGCCAAGCGCATGATCAAACAGGCCGAGGGGAACGAACCCGGCAAACAGGCGGGTGCAATCGTCAACCTGTCTTCGATCGCTTCGCGCCGGTCGCATCCGGACCTTATGGCCTATTCTGTGTCGACCGCTGCCCTTGACCAGATGACGCGCGCGATGGCGGTTGCTCTCGCGCCGCATAAGATCCGGGTCAACGCCGTGGCGTTCGGATCGGTGATGTCCACGAGCCTCCAGAACATGCTCAAGGATCACAGCGAGTTCCGCGAGACCATCGAGGACAACACACCGCTTGGCCGTATTGCGGGACCGGGGGAGCTTGCGGAAGCGGTGCAATACCTGGCGTCGGAAGGGTCAGGGTTCATGACCGGGCAGATCATCACGGTGGATGGCGGGCGCACGCTTGTCGATCCTGTGGCGGCTCCGGCGCATTGAACGCCTAGAAAATAAGATCAGGGAGGACGCGATGAGCGACCAGATGGAAAGCGAAAAGGCACGCGCGTCCGCGTGGTTCCGGGAGTTGCGGGACCAGATCGTTGCCGCCTTCGAGATGCTCGAGGATAGTCACGCCGAAGGGCCTTTTGCCGATCAGGTGCCGGGGCGGTTCGATGTCACCGAAACCACGCGCGCGAGTGCCGATGGCTCGGATGCGGGCGGCGGTTTGATGTCGGTGATGCGCGGCGGGCGCGTGTTTGAGAAGGTCGGCGTCAATGTCTCGACCGTCTATGGCGAACTCGGCGAACGTGCGCAGGCCGCGATGGCGGCGCGCAAGGGCTTTCCGGGCATGAAGGATGACCCGCGTTTCTGGGCCAGCGGGATCAGCCTTGTCGCGCATATGCAAAACCCGCATTGCCCGGCTGTTCACATGAACACGCGCATGTTCTGGACCCCGCATGGATGGTGGTTCGGGGGAGGATCGGACCTCAACCCCTGTCTTGAGTATGACGAGGACACCGCACATTTCCACAATGTGCAGAAGGCGCATTGTGACCGCCATGACGAGGCGCATTATCCGCGCCTCAAGGCTTGGGCGGATGAGTATTTCTATGTGCCGCACCGGGGTCGTGCGCGGGGTGTTGGCGGGATTTTCCTTGATGACCACAACAGCGGTGACTGGGAGGCGGATTTCGCGTTTATCCAAGATGTCGGGAAAGCGTTCCTTCCGGCCTTTGTGCCGCTTGTCGAGAAACGCCGCGTCGATGCGTTCGGCGAGGCAGAGAAAGACGCGCAGCTCGTGCATCGCGGCCTCTATGCGGAATACAACCTCGTCTATGACCGGGGCACGAAGTTCGGCCTTGAGACCGGGCACGACGCCAATGCCGTGCTGATGAGCCTGCCGCCGATGGCGAAGTGGGTCTGAGCCGGGGGGCGGTCAGGCGCGGAGTTGACGGATGCTTCGGCAGAGCGCGCGGTGCATAAGCTCCACGTCTTCATAGCGTCCGCGCAGGGCGGTGATTTCGGCGTTTTCGTGACGGAGGCGGAGGCGCATTTTTGACGGCACGCCGACGCCATCCCCTTTGAGCACATAGATGCTTTTGATCTCGCTGAGGGGGAATTTGCGCGCTTTGCGGACATTGTCGCGGCGATCGAGGCGCGAGAGCGTCAAGCTCAGGTCGGTCGGGTCCAGCGCGATTTCATAGCGGCTCCCCCGCATGGTGAAAGTGTAGAGCGCAAGGCCGATGATCGAGAACGCGACGGCAAGGCCAACCTTGGTCATCACCATCTCAATGCTTTCCCCGTTGGGCAATAGCCACTGAATGAAGGCACCAAGCACGATCACGATACCAATGAAGCGCAGGACCGCTTCGCTTTGGGTCGTGGTGCGAAAATACCCTTCGGTTTCACGCGCGCGATATGTCTGATCGTGGCGCGACGTTTTGATACTGCGTTTCTTGACCGGCCCGACCGTCAGATCGGTGATAGCTGCTGCATTCATGCTCTTCCCTCCGAACACGTTTCCAACGGCAGTAGGCCAAGAAAAAGTGTCCAAATGTGGAAGGGCTTTTGGGTAAATTAGGACTTTGTTAAGGGAAATCCGGTCGGATCCCTTTGTTTTCGCCGCATTTTCGGCGCAGTTCGACGCCTGTCCTATTTGGGAATCGCGATGCCGTGGTGGCTAGCTCCGCCAGTCGAAGAAGCCTGCACCGGCCTGCGAGAGAAGTGATTCGGCCATTTCGCGACCGAGCGCGGCGCCATCCTCGATTGGGGCGGTGCGGTCGTCGGAGAGGCTCTCGGAGCCATCAGGGCGCAGCACTTGGCCACGCAGGCGCAGGGTATTGCCGTCAAGTTCGGCCAGCCCGGCAATCGGGGTTTCGCAAGACCCGTCAAGCGCGGCGAGGAAAGCGCGTTCGGCGGCGAGGCGCTGACCCGTTTGCGTGTCGTGGATGGCCTCGAGCATCTCGGCCGTGCGGCGATCGTCCGCGCGCCGCTCAATGCCGATCGCTCCTTGGGCGACGGCCGGCAGCATCTCTTCCGGGGCAATTGCGGAGGCTGCGACATGGGCCATGTCGAGACGGTGCAGCCCGGCCATGGCAAGGAAGGTGCATTCGGCCACGCCATCTTCGAGTTTCTTGAGGCGGGTCTGCACGTTGCCGCGGAATTCGACCACGTTGAGGTCGGGGCGGAAGTTCAGAAGCTGGGCGCGCCGGCGCAGCGAGGAGGTGCCGACAACGGCGCCTTTGGGCAGATCGGCGAGCGTTTTGACCTTGGAAGAGACAAACGCATCGCGCGTGTCTTCGCGTGGCAGGTAGGTGTCGAGCAAAAGACCCTCGGGCTGTAGCGTCGGCATGTCCTTCATGGAGTGCACGGCGATGTCGATCTTGCCCGACAGGAGGTCTTCTTCGATCTCCTTGGTGAAGAGACCCTTGCCGCCGATCTCCTTGAGCGGCTTGTCCTTGGCGATCAGCGCCGCATCATCGCCCGTCGTCTTGATGATGACGATCTCAAACGCCTCTTCGGGCAGGTCGAACGCCGCTGCGAGGCGGCGGCGTGTCTCATACGCTTGTGCCAAGGCGAGCGGGGAGCCGCGGGTGCCGATCTTGAGGGGCGAGTCGGGGGAGGGCAGGGTCAATGTCATGGCCCGAACTCTTAGTCGCGGCAGGTTGTCCTTTCAAGTCATCCATGCTTGACATCTCGTCGCTGTGGCGAGACCTACAGACGGCAAAGAGGAGAGACCGCACATGGCTACGACCAAGAAAATTCTGCGCGCGCTTGCGGGCGAGACGCTCGACACGCCCCCGATCTGGATGATGCGTCAGGCGGGCCGTTACCTGCCGGAATATCGCGCGACGCGGGCCGAGGCGGGGGATTTCCTGTCGCTTTGCTATAACTCGGAACTGGCGGCGGAAGTCACGCTTCAGCCGATCCGCCGCTATGGGTTCGATGCGGCGATCCTGTTTGCCGATATCCTTTTGCTGCCGCAGGCGCTTGGGGCGGATCTTTGGTTCGTGACCGGGGAAGGCCCGCGCCTTTCGACGATCGAAAGCCAAGCGGATTTCGACAAGCTCAAACCGGCGAGCGAGATTCACGAGACGCTCAACCCGATCTATGAGACGGTGCGCATCCTGTCGCGCGAATTGCCGGATGAGACGACGCTTATCGGGTTCGCGGGCGCGCCCTGGACCGTGGCGACCTATATGATCGCGGGCCGTGGCACGCCGGATCAGGGCCCGGCGCATGCGTTGAAGGATAGCAACCCGGCGCTGTTCGATCAGGTGATCGAATTGCTGACCGAGGGCACAATTGACTACCTGTCGAAACAGATCGAGGCGGGCGCGGAGGTCGTGAAGATCTTTGATAGCTGGGCCGGGTCGCTCAAGGGAGCGGATTTCGACAAGTATGCGCTTGAGCCTGCGAAGAAGATCATCGCGGCGCTCAAGGAACGGCATCCGGGCATTCCGGTCATCGCCTTTCCGCGCGGTGCGGGAGAACGCTATGAGGGCTTTGCCAAGGCGACCGGGGCAGATTGCGTTGCGGTCGATGACGCCGTGAGCGCAGACTGGGTGGCCGAGCATGTGCAGAAAGATGGCTGCGTGCAGGGAAATCTCAAGTCATCCCATATGGTTACGGGCGGGCAGGCGCTTGTCGATGAAACCCGCAAGATCGTCGAGGCGCTTGGCTCCGGCCCGCATATTTTTAACCTCGGTCACGGCATCACACCGGATGCGGACCCGGAGAATGTGCAGTTGATGATCGACACGGTGCGCGGCAAGTAAACCGACCGACAGAGCAAAAAAGAACGGGGCCTGAGGGCCCCGTTTTTTGTTTCTGTATCACGTCGGTATTGCGTCGGTATCGCGGTGGTGTGCAATCGTGACGCGCGCGGATCACTTGAGGGTGAAATGCAGGCCGCTTTCGGGATCCTTGACGAAGGCCCAGTGGTCCCGCTCGGTCGCGACGGCGTGGGTCGCTGCGGCAGCCACCAGCGTGACGAAGAGGGCGGCGCCCGCATGGGTGCCCGAGGTGACCGAGGCGTAGTTCGCGTGCAGCTTGGGCTCGAGCGTGCCGGTGGCGGTTTTCTCATCCAGCTTGCAGGCCACGTCGAGCGGCGCGGATTTGCCTTCGGTCGTCGGGAAGCGGACGATGGCCGGGCTGGTGAAGCTGGTCTTGAACTCGTCGGACTTGATCGTGCAGACCGCACCGCCGATTTCCTTGCTCTTGCCGTCTTCGCCCTTGGCATAGGTGCGCACCGGCACGGCGCTCAGGCGCACGACCTTGTTCTTGGTGCTGACATGGGCGAAATCGACGGGCTTTTGGGTGATCTCCATGCTCTGGGTACAGGCCGCGAGGGCGATGGCGGCGGGCAGGATGAAAAAGGCTTTCTTCATAAGGGGTCTTTCGGTGTTGATCATTACGCAAGGGGCGTTCCGTGGAGAAAACACGAGGGGTGCCGCCTCACAGAACCGTGAATAGTCGCTGCGGTTTTACCTATCCTTTAGGCGTATTCAAGGGGCGTATCGTGCAATCTTGGGTTTATTTGTCGCGGCATGAGGGATTGCGTTTGCCGGGCACCGCGAGGTCGAGGAAAACCGTTATGAAATCGCGTGGGGAAGGTCTTTTGAAAGATCTTCCCAGCCTAGGCTTTGTGCGTGAGTTCCGCGAGAATCTCGGCGCTGTGCGCGCCGCGTGTGCAGGGCGCGTGGATCGGGGCCAATTCGCCACCGAACCGGGGGGCGGGGGCCGCTTGCAACACGCCGTCCGGTGCGGACCAGACTTGGCGCGCGCGCATGTGCGGGTCATCCGCGGCCTCGCCGGGAGACAGCACGGGCGCAACGCAAGCGTCAGAGCCGTCAAAGAGCGTGGCCCAGTGAGCGCGGGGCTCGGCGGCGAAAATATCCTCGAGCCGCGCCGTGAGCTTGGTCCAGAGCGCCTTGTCATGTTGGCGCTGGAACTCGGGGTCTTCCGAAAGGCCGAGCTTTTCAAGGAAGAGCGTGTAGAATTGCGGCTCGAGGCATTGCACCGAGATAAAGCCGCCATCGGCGCAGGCGTAGCTACGGGACCAGTGCGGGCCGTCCAGCAGGCTCTGGCCACGATCATCGACAAGCTGTCCGCTCTGGCGGATCGCCATGAGGAGGCCGAGCATATGGGCGGAGCCGTCCACGATGGCAGCGTCGACGACCGTGCCTTGTCCGGTCGCGCGGGCGTTGAGAATGCCGGAGAGCATGCCGACCACGAGGTAGAGCGCGCCGCCGCCGATGTCGCCGACGAGGGTTGCGGGCGTGATTGGGGGGCTTCCGGGTTCCGAGGCGTAGTGCAGCGCGCCGGAGGTCGCGATGTAGTTGAGATCATGCCCGGCGGTGGGGGCGCGTGGGCCGTCCTGACCCCAGCCGGTCATGCGGCCATAGACGAGGGCCGGATTTTCCGCGTGGCAGGCCTCGGGGCCGAGGCCGAGCCGTTCCATGACACCGGGGCGAAACCCTTCGATAAGGCCATCGGCGCGGGCAATGAGCGCCTTGGCTGTGGCGATGTCGTCGGGATCTTTGAGATCGAGCGCGATGGAGCGCTTGCCCCGGTCGAGGACCGAGGCCTCGGCGGTGACCTGACCGCCTTTGCCCTTGCGATGGATCACGATGACATCAGCGCCAAGATCGGCCAGCGTCATAGCGGCAAAGGGACCGGGGCCAAGCCCTTCGATCTCGACGATGCGGACCCCGGAGAGCATGCCCTTCTGCGTCATCCCGTCAGGCCGCCACCGACGATGAGGGTCTGGCCCGAGACGTAGTTCGATTCCGGGCAGCAGAAGAGATAGACGCCATCTGCGGCCTCTGCCGGAGTGCCGGGGCGACCAAGCGGCACCATCGCGGCGAACCCGCCAGCGACCTTTTTCGGGATACCGATGCCGACCTCGTTGCCGTCCACGGTAATGGTTTTCTTTTCGTCCGTGGCCTCGGTCAGGCGGGTTTCGATATAACCGAAGGCGACACAGTTGACGTTGACCTTGTGGCGGCCCCATTCCTTGGCGAGCGTCTTGGTGAGGCCAAGGACGGCAGATTTCGCTGTCGAGTAGTTGGCTTGTCCGACATTGCCTGACGTGCCCGCGATGGAGGAGATGTTGACCACCTTGCGGAACACCTCGCGCCCGTCTTCGGCCTCTTGCGCGGCGGCGCCTTTGATAAAGCCGGAGGCGGCGCGCAGGATGCGGAAGGGGGCCTTCACATGCACATCCATCATGGCGTCGAACTGTTCGTCGGTCATGTGGCCGATGAGGCTATCCCATGTGTAGCCCGCATTGTTGACGATGATGTCGATGGCGTTCCATTTCTCTACGCCCGCCCCGATAAAGCGTTCGGCAAAGCCTTGTTCAGTCACGGAGCCGGGCACGGCGATGGCATGGCCGCCCATGGCGGCGATTTCCTCGACCACGGCCATGGCGGGGTCTGCTTCGAGGTCGTTGACCACGACATTGGCCCCCTCGGAGGCGAGTTTCAGGGCCAGCGCGCGGCCGATGCCGTTGCCTGCGCCGGTGATATAGGCGGTCTTTCCGTCAAGTTTTCCCATGGTGTCCTCCCTCAGTCGCGGTCGAGATCGCGCGCGATCAGTTCTTTCATGATTTCATTGGTGCCGCCGTAGATCTTCTGCACGCGGGCGTCGGTATAGAGTTCGGAGATCGGGTATTCCTGCATGTAGCCATAGCCGCCGAAAAGCTGGAGACATTCGTCGATGATCTCGCATTGGGTCTGGGTGCCCCACCACTTGGCCATGGCGGCCTTTTCCGGGGTGAGGGTGCCGGTTTCCAGCTCGGCGAGGCATTGATCGACGAAGGCGGCGAGGAGCTCGATCTTTGTCGCCGCTTCGGCGAGTTTGAAGCGGGTGTTCTGGAAGTCCATGATGCGTTGGCCAAAGGCCTTGCGTTCGCGCACGTAGTCGAGCGTCATGTCGAGCGCACATTGCGAGGCGCCGAGGGCCATGAAGCCGAGGATCAGGCGTTCCCAGGGCAGTTGCTTCATCAGCTGGATGAAGCCCTGGCCTTCCTCGGTGCCGATCAGGTTGGTAAGCGGCACGCGCACGTCCTCGAAGGACAATTCGGCGGTGTCGTTGCGCTTCATGCCCATTTTCTTGAGGCGGCGACCGACAGAGAAACCTTCGAGCCCTTCGGTCTCCACCACGATGAGTGACACGCCACGGCCCTTGGCCTTGGGGTCGGTCTTGGCGACGAGGACGATCAGGTCGGCGCTGCCGCCGTTGGTGATGAAGGTCTTGGAGCCGTTGATGAGGTATTCATTGCCGTCCTTGATGGCGGTGGTCTTGACCGCCTGAAGGTCGGAGCCGGTGCCCGGTTCGGTCATCGCGATGGCGGCGACCTTGTCGCCCGAGGCGAGACCGGGGAGCCAGCGGGCCTTTTGTTCGTCGGTGCCGAAGGCGGTGATGTAGTGGGCGGCGATGTTGTGGACCGAGACGCCCCAGCCGCTATCGCCGGCGCGGGTTTGTTCGAGGAAGGTCACGGCGTCGAAATGGCGCGAGAGGCCGAGGCCGCCGTGTTCTTCGGGGAAGGTCGCGCCGAGGATGCCAAGCTCGCCCGCCTTCTTCCAAAGCGATTTCGGCACGGTGCCGGCTTCGGTCCAGGCGTCCTTGTTGGGGGTGATTTCTTCGGCGAAGAAGCGGCGCACCGTGTCGGCGAACGCCTTGTGGTCTTCCTGCATCCACAGATGGTTGGGCATGGGGGTCTCTCCGTCTTCAGGCGGCGCGCACGAGCGCTTCGCCTTTCAGGGTTTGGGTTCCGTCGTCGACCTTGGCCGACAGGGTCAGTTTCAAGAGCGTCTCGCCATCCTTCTCGACGATCTCAGCGACGCTGCCTTCGCAGGTCACAGTCGCGTTGACGGGGGTGATGGCGGTGAAGCGGGTTGAGAGGGTACGGACGTTTTCCTGTCCGGCCCAGTCGGTCACGAGGCGGCCCAGTTGCGCCATGGACAGCATCCCGTGCGCGAAGACGTCGTCGAACCCGGCGCCCTTGGCGAAATCAAGGTCGATATGGATCGGGTTGTGATCGCCCGACGCGCCGGCATAGAGCGCAAGCTTGGTGCGCGAGACAGGACCAAAGACGAGCGTCGGTAGCGTGTCGCCGGGTTTGGCGGTGGCGGGGGTGATGGTCATCGTTGCGCCTCCTCAGCCCAGAACGTGAATGATGTCGCGCTTGGCCTCGACAAGTAGGCCACGCTCGGGGTGGGTGATGCGGGTGGCGACCTGCGCGATTTCCAGCTTGCCGCCCTTGGCATCGGCAAAGCCGAGCACTTCGTTCTCGACCGACACGGTTTCACCCGCGTGTATTGGGCCGTGATAGATGTAGCTCTCGGTGCCATGCAGAAGGCAGCGGAAGTCAGCGTTGATAATTGCATGGATGCCGGGCAATCCCCGACGCATGCTTTCCTTGCCCGCGAAGGTGCCGACGACCACGGGGTAGGTTGCGGGTGCGACCACGTCCGGGTGCCCGGCTGCGCGAGCGGCGTCGACGTCGAAATGAATCGGGTTTGTCTCGCCAATGGTTTCGGCAAAGAAGGCGATCGCGCCGCGTTCAAGGGTCACCTCGATGGGCGGGGTCTTCTGCCCCGCTGTGCTTCGGTCAAAAATCCCCATGGGTCAGGCCGCCTGATAGAGCGTCACGACGCAGGCGCCGCCGAGGCCGAGGTTGTGCTGAAGCGCGGTCTTGGCGCCGTCGACCTGCCGGTTCTCGGCAGTGCCGCGCAGTTGGTGGGTCAGCTCATAGCATTGCGCAAGGCCCGTCGCGCCAAGCGGGTGGCCCTTGGAGAGTAGCCCGCCGGAGGGGTTGGTGACGTATTTGCCGCCATAGGTATTGTCGCCATCAGCAATGAACTTCTGCGCACCACCCTCGGGGCAGAGGCCAAGGCCCTCATAGGTGATGAGCTCGTTATGGGCGAAGCAATCGTGCAGTTCGACCACGTCCACGTCTTTGATGTCGATACCGGATTGTTCCTGCACCTGTTTCGAGGCGGCGGCGGTCATATCGTAGCCGACGACCTGCATCATATCGTGCGCATCGAAGGTCGAGGGGTAGTCTGTCGTCATCGCCTGACCGACGATCGAGACGGTGGTCGGGATGCTGTGCTTTTTGGCAAACTCTTCAGAGCAGAGGATGGCCGCCGCGCCGCCGCAGGTCGGGGGGCAGGCCATGAGGCGGGTCATTACGCCTTCCCACATGAAGGGGGCGTTCATCACGTCGTCTTCGCTCACTTCGGTGTTGAAGAGGGCGAGGGGATTGTTGACCGCGTGGCGCGAGGCCTTGGCACGGATCTTGGCAAAGTCGCGCAGCTCGGTGCCGTATTTCTCCATATGGCTTTTGCCCGCGCCACCGAAGTAACGCAGCGCCAGCGGCACTTGCGAGTTCCCGACGAGCACATCGGTCTCGTGGTCGAAATCGTCGAACGGCGTTGGGCGATCGGTCCAGTGGCTCTGAAGCGCGCCGCGCTGCATCTGTTCAAAGCCGACCGCGAGGACGCAATCGGCAATGCCATGCTCGATGGCTTGACGCGCCAGAAAGAGCGCGGTCGAGCCGGTGGAACAGTTGTTGTTGACGTTGATCACCGGGATGCCCGTCATGCCGACCTGATAGAGGGCTTTCTGGCCGCAGGTGGAATCGCCGTAGACATAGCCGGCATAGGCTTGCTTCACGTCCTCATAGGACAGGCCGGAATCCGCGAGCGCCGCGCGGATCGCATCGGCGCCCATCTTGTCATAGCTGTCGGACGCGCCCGGTTTGGCGAATTTGATCATGCCGACACCGGCAACGATGGTCTTGGTCATGGGTATCCTCCCCGAATCCCTGTTTCGGGGGAAGTATGGGGGTGCTTTCATCCATCTGACAAATTCTATATTGTCCAATGATATTCATTATTGGAATGGGTCCATAGAATGAACCTAAGCAAACTGCGCTATGTTCTGGCGGTGGACCGGGCCGGGGCGATCTCTGCGGCGGCGCGCAACCTGCATATCACGCAGTCGGCGGTGACCAAGGCGGTTGCCGATATCGAGGCCGACCTAGGATTTGCGATATTCGAGCGGCGTGCCCGTGGCGTTGTGGCGACGGCGGCGGGCAGGACATTCATCGACCGGGCAGCGCGTATCCTGTCGGATATGGATCAACTCGTGAGTGATACCCGCAGCGGGCGAGAAACGCGCGACCGGGTGTTGCGCATCGGGATTGCGCCACCGTCGCTTGAGGGATTGATGAACCGGGCCGTGCGCCACCTTGTCCTGAGCCATTCGGAAGTGCGGGTGCATTTGCGCGGGGTGACTTTTGAGACGGGGATTCAATTCCTGCGGCAGGGCGATCTCGACACGCTCATCGCGCCCGAACATGGGCTTATGGGGGAGGCGGGATTTGCCATGGAGCCACTGCCGCCGCTGCGCTCGCGGATGTATGCGCGCAAGGGCCATCCGCTTAGCGGGCATCTTGTCGGGGCGGAGGATCTGGCGCGCTATCCGATCATCGCACCGGACCTTTCGGGGCCCCATGTGCGCCCGTTGATCGAGGTGCTCGATCACCTCGAGGGGGATTCCGTGCGCGGCTTGCACATCATCGAGAACTTTCCGATGGCGTCGGGCATAATCGAGCGGACAGACGCGCTTGGCGTGGTGGTGGATTCCTTTGTGCAGAGCCACGCCTTTCGGAGCCGGTTTGAAGTCATCGATTTCGATATGGGGGCGCCGTTGCCGATGGTGCTTGCGTCGCGATCCGGTAGCGGGCCGGGGCGGGCGATGCAGTGGTTTCGGGCGGCACTTCGGGCGCATCCGCCCACCGCCAGCGTTTCCATGCGGTAAAAGCTATAAATAGGGTCGTTTTCCGACTTGTCCGAGTCGTATCAGCGATCATACCATGTCCCGTCGCAAAGGAGAGGACTGGCAGATGAGTGGCGGGTTGATCCCGAAAGGTGTTGCCTATGTAGAGCTTGGGCCCGACGGGGTGAGCGAGCCGGAGCACTTTGTTTTTCTGCTCTTGCCGAACCTGTCGATGTTGGCGTTTTCCTCGGCCATTGAGCCGTTGCGGATTGCGAACCAGCTGACGGGGCGGGCGCTTTATCGCTGGACGACGATGTCGGAGGATGGCGCGCCGGTCCGGTGTTCGAACGGTGTCGAGATCTCGGTGGATGCGGCGCTGGGCGATACCCCGAACAGCGCCTATGTGCTTGTGTGTTCCGGGGTCGAACCGGAGAAGGCGGCCTCGCGCAAGGCGGCGGATTGGATCCGTTATCAATGGCGGATGGGGCGGACCGTGGGCGGGCTCTGTACCGGGGCCTATACGCTTGCGCGGGCGGGCATTCTCAAGGGGCGTCGTGTGACCCTGCATTGGGAAAATCAGGTGCCATTCCGTGAAAGCTATCCCGATCTAGACCTGCGCGAACAGCTTTATGTCGTAGACGGGCGGATCATGACCTGCGGCGGCGGGGCGGCGGCAACGGACTTGTTCCTAAAGCTCATCGACGACCGGTATGGCCCGCTGCTCAGTCAGGCGGTGCTCAACATGTGCCTGCATTCGGTGCATCGCTCGGATGGGGATAGCCAGATGGTGTCGCGCGCGGCGACGCTTGGGGTGCGCAATGCGCGACTCCTTGAAATCGTGCGGATTTTTGACGACGAGATCGACCAAGAGATTAGCCTCGACGAAGTTGCGGAGCGGGTTGGCGTGTCGCGGCGCCAGATGGAGCGGCTCTTTGCGCATCATGTCGGGCGCACACCGAAACGCTATCTCATCGACCTGCGCCTACAGCGGGCGCGGGCGCTTTTGGCGGAGACGGATTTGCCGGTGGGAGAGGTTGCGTTGGCCTGTGGGTTCGCTTCGGCGACGCAGTTCTCGCGGCGCTTTCGGGAACGGTTCGGAACCTCGCCGCATGCCTTCTCGGTGGCCATCACTTGAGCGGCGGGAAAACTTTGGCGAGGGGCCGTTTTTCCGCTTGACCCCGTGCGGAGGTTCTCATAAATCGCTCTGCACCTAAGGCGGTATAGCTCAGTTGGTTAGAGCAGCGGAATCATAATCCGCGTGTCCGGGGTTCAAGTCCCTGTACCGCCACCAAGAATTCCGGCCCTGAAAGCAGACGCTTTCAGGGCCTTTTCTTTGGGCCCTGACCCCGGTCGATGCAGGCAATCGTAAACGGAAAAACCGACGTCGGTATAACGTCGGTATCGCGTCGGTATTGCGTCTGTGGGGAAGCGTTACAGCACCGTCCCGGTGAACGGGGCGGGACCAAGCGATTTTGGCATCGCTTGGCCCATGGAGTTTCGAAAATCTTGCGCGCCTCAGGCCGAGCGCAGGCCGAGGATTTCGCGCGCTTGTGCGGGAGTCGCCACGGGGCGTTCGTATTTCGCACAGAGATCGGCGGCGCGCGCGATCAGTGCGGCGTTGGAGGGTGCGAGCGTGTTGCGGTCGAGGCGCACGTTGTCCTCGAGGCCCGCACGGGTATGCCCACCAGCGGCGATGGCCCATTCATTGACCACGGCCTGATTTGCGCCGATCCCGGCGGCACACCACGCGGCCTTGGGCGCGCGGGTCTTCATCATGTGGACGTAGAAATCGAAGACTTCCTTGTCACAGGGCATGGCGTTCTTCACGCCCATGACGAATTGCACGTAGAGGCGGCCATAAAGCTTGCCCTCGTCATGCATACGGATCGCCTGAATCAGGTGCGACAGATCGAAGGCTTCGATCTCGGGGGTGATCTCGTAGGTCTGCATCTCGGCGGAGAGCCACGCGACAAGGTCCGGCGCGTTCTCGTAGACGCGGGTCGGGAAGTTGTTGGAGCCGACCGAGAGCGAGGCCATGTCAGGGCGCAGGGACAGCATGCCGCCGCGTTCGTGGCCAGCGCCGGAGCGGCCGCCGGTCGAGAATTGGATGATCACGCCGGGGCAGTGTTTCTCAAGCCCTTCCTTGAGGCGGGCAAAGCGCTCGGGATCGGAGGAGGGGGTTTCATCATCGTTGCGCACATGGGCGTGGATGATGGAGGCGCCGGCCTCAACAGCGGCGTGGCTGCTTTCGATCTGTTCCTCGACCGTGGTTGGCACGGCGGGGTTGTCAGATTTGCGCGGCACGCTGCCCGTGATGGCGCAGCAGAGAATACAGGGGTTGCTCATTGCGGATTCCTTTTTGGCCCGCACCGTATATCGGAGCGGGCCGGGTTGTCACGGTGATCAGATGTCGAAGAACACGGTTTCGTCTTCGCCCTGCATCTTGACGTCAAAGCGGTAGACGATCTCGCCGTCGCGTTCGGTCCGTTTGGCGATCAGGGTTGCGCGGCGGCGTTCCCATTCAATGATGTTGAGCACCGGGTCAGAGGCATTGGCCTCGGCCTCGTCGTCGAAATAGATGCGGGTATTGAGGCCGACATTGATGCCGCGCGCCACGATCCAGAGGTTGATATGCGGCGCCATCATATGACCGTTGCGGCCCATGACGGCCCCCGGTTTCACCGTATCAAAGCCCCATTCGCCGGTGGCGAAATCGGTGATGACACGGCCCCAGCCGCGAAAGCCCTCTTCGACCTCGCCGGGATGTTCGGGGTGGGCGTAGACGCCTTCGCTATTGGCCTGCCAGGCCTCGAGCAGCACATCCTTGATCGGCGAGCCGGTGCCGTCGATGACGATGCCTTCGACGCGGATGCGTTCGCCCTTGGCGTTGGGGCCAGCGATGTCCCAGCCGAGTTCCTGGCGGTAGATGTCAAACCCTGCCGCGCCGGGAGCGAGGCCGATATGGACGTAGGGGCCGGCGGTCTGGGAGGGGGATTCCTTGAGGTAGTTCAGCTCTTGGGTCATCAGTTGCCCTCCAGACGGTTTTCAAACAGCGTCGAGCGGCGACCGCGCAGGACGATATCGAACTTGTAGGCGATGGTATCGAGCGGGATCGTCGCGTTGCGATCCAGTGCGGCGATCAGCTGGCCGATGGCGGCCTTGTCGGGGATCGTGTTGACGATCGGGCAAGTGTCGATGAGCGGGTCGCCCTCGAAATACATCTGGGTGATGAGGCGCTGGGCAAAGCCGGAGCCGAAAACCGAGACGTGAATATGCGCCGGGCGCCAATCGTTGACCCAGTTGCGCCACGGGTAGGCGCCGGGTTTGACGGTGCGGAAGTAGTAATAGCCGTTCTCGTCGGTGAGGGTCCGGCCACAGCCGCCGAAGTTCGGATCGATGGGCGCGAGATAGGTATCTTTCTTGTGGCGATAGCGCCCGCCCGCGTTGGCCTGCCACACTTCGACGAGGGTATTGGGCACGGGACGGCCATTCTCGTCGAGAACGCGGCCATGCACGATGATACGCTCGCCAATCGGGCTTTCGCCCGCTTTGGCGTAGTTCGAGATCAGGTCGTTGTCGATCGGGTCGATATCACGGTGGCCAAAGGTCGGGCCGGTGATCTCGCTCGCCGAGTTCTGAAGCGAGATCAGCGCGTATTGCGGCGAGCGCGTCACGGAGGTCTTGTAGTCCTTCGCGAAGGCGGGCGGGTGCCACAAGCGATCTCGCTGGTAGAATTCCCCTGGTGTGCTCATGGGTGGTGTCTCCTTAGGGCGGGCGCGTTTCCCGTTGGTCGTCTTAGGCGTCGTTTTCCATTTCGGCGTAGGTCTGCTTGGCGAGTTTCAGCGCGTGGTTGGCACGCGGCACGCCGCAATAGACGGCGACATGCTGAAACACCTCAAGCACATCCTGCTTGCTCGCGCCGGTGCGGGCGGTGGCGCGGATGTGCATGGGAATTTCCTCGAAGTTCCCGGCAGCGGCCAGAAGCGCCAGCGTCAACATCGAGCGTTCGCGATCAGTGATGCCGTCAGAGGCCCAGACCGTGCCCCAGGCGCCCTCGGTGATGAGGGTCTGGAAGGGGGCGTCGAAATCGGTCTTGGCGGCTTCGGCGCGGTCCACGTGATCGTCGCCGAGGATCTTGCGGCGGACCTGCATGCCGGAATCGTATTTGTTGGTCATCGTGTCCCTCATGGCGATCAGTATGGCAGACCGACGTAGTTCTCGGCCATCACCGTTTGCGCGGCGCGGTTGTCGCGCAGGAAGGCGATGTCGGCCTGCTGCATCTTGAGATCGAAATCGGATTGATCCGGGAAGCGGTGCATCAGCGAGGTGAACCACCAGCTGAAGCGTTCGGCTTTCCAGATGCGGGCCAGCGCCTTTTCGCTATAGCGGTCGAGGCCTTCGTCGTCGCCGTCGTGATAGTGGGCGACGAGGCCGTTGTAGAGATAGTGGATATCGCTTGCTGCGGTGTTGAGGCCCTTGGCGCCGGTGGGCGGCACGATATGGGCGGCGTCGCCACAGAGGAACAGACGGCCCCAGCGCATCGGCTCGGTCACGAAGGAGCGCAGCGGCGCAATGGATTTCTCGATCGAGGGGCCGGTGACGAGGTTCTCGGCGTAATGCGCCGGGATGCGGCGTTTGAGTTCCTGCCAGAAGGCGGCGTCGGTCCAGTCCTCGGGGCTGTCGGAGAGGGAGCACTGGATATAGTAACGGCTCAGGTTGTCGTTGCGCATGGAGCAGAGGGCAAAGCCACGCTCGGAGCCTGCGTAGATCAGTTCGTCATGCACGGGCGGCGTTTCCGAGAGGATGCCGAGCCAGCCGAAGGGATAAACCTTTTCGTATTCGCGGCGCACGGTGAGGGGGATGGTCTGGCGGCTGACGCCGTGGAAGCCATCGCAACCGGCGACGAAATCACAGTCGATGCGGTGCTCGGTGCCGTCGACCGTATAGGTCACATAGGGCGCGTCGCTGTCGGCCTCGTGGATTTGCACGTTCTCGGTATTGAAGACGATCTTGCCGTCCATCGCCTCGCGGGCGTCATAGAGGTCGCGGGTGACTTCGGTCTGGCCATAGACGACCACGGAGGTGCCGGTCAGATCCTTGAAGTTGATGCCGAACTCTTCGTCGCCATAGGACACCACAGTGCCGTCATGCACAAAACTTTCGCGGTCCATGCGCTCACCGACCCCAGCCTCATGCATCAGATCCACGAACCCCTGCTCGAGAATCCCGGCACGAATACGGCCAAGCACGTAGTCGCGGGTCTTGCGTTCGAGCACGACGCTATCGATGCCTTCCTTGTGCAAAAGCTGGCTCAGAAGCAGGCCCGAAGGGCCGCCACCGATGATGGCCACTTGTGTACGCATGATTTTTCCTCCCGTTACATTGGGATATTGAATGGTTGATCTTGGCAAGTAAAATGAAGATATTCGCCATATAGTTGCCAAAAGTGGAAAGCATGTGATCGATCGACGTATCAAGTTCCGGCATATCCAATGTTTCGTGGAGATTTGCCGGGAAGGATCTTTGAAGCTCGCGGCGGAGCGGCTTTTTCTAACGCAGCCGGCGATTTCCAAGACGCTCAAGGAGCTTGAAGAGATCCTTGGCGCCGAGCTTCTTGAACGGTCGCGGGCGGGGGTGACGCTCACGCCACAGGGGGATGTGTTCCTGCATTTCGCGGAACAGTCGCTGGCAGCGCTTCAGCAGGGGCTTGCCGGGGTAGAGCAGGTCGGCACGGCGGGCAAGGCGCGGATTGCGGTCGGTGCGTTGCCGTCGGTGGCGGCGCGCCTCATGCCAGCGGTGGTGACCGAGATGTCGAAGATCGCCCCGGATGTAGAGGTGCATGTGCAAGATGGCCCGCACGGGTTCCTTGTCGACCGGCTCCGGCTTGGGGGGCTGGACCTTGTGATTGGGCGGCTTGGGCGGCCGGAGACGATGCAGGGGCTTTCGTTCACGCAGCTTTATGAAGAGAAGGTCGAGTTCATCGTGCGCGCGGGTCATCCGCTTCTTGACGCGCCGGACCTTGCGCGGATCGGCGAGTGGCAGGTCATCTACCCGCCACAGGGATCGGCGATCCGTCCGTTGATCGAGCGATTCCTGATTGCGCATGGGGTGGGCAATGTGCCGAACCGGATCGAAACCGTTTCGGGCGCGTTCGGGCGGGTTTATACGCGGCGCTCGGATGCGATCTGGATCATCTCGGCGGGGGTTGTGGCGAATGAGATCGCCGATGGCTTTCTTGTGCCCTTGCCTTTTGACACCGGGATCACACGCGGACCGGTTGGTCTCATGCGGCGGCCGGACGAGGGGATTTCGCCGCAAGAGCAAATATTCCGCATGGCGCTTAAAAATGTGATCGGACCGGAGAAAGATTTTTCCGACTAAATAAGTCGGGTTGACGTTTCTGATTAATTTAGTCAGTTAAGGGGCGCGACAGGACCTCTGACGGACGAGATTGAGATATGTTGGAAACGGACAAGACCCCGCCCATCGAAGATTTTCCAATTCATGATGCGAAAGAGCTGACCCAAGGCAAGGCGCAGGCGCGCATTGTTCTTGACGGTCAGGTCTACACGTTGCGGATCACCCGCGCCAACAAGCTCATTCTCACCAAATAGACCCCATCAGGATACCCGCACGCAGAAGGCGGGATCTCAACAAGGATCAGACAGCACCGGATATGAAGGACATCACAATGACCTCTCTTAAACTTGGCGTGACGCTTGCCGCGCTTGGCTTTGCAAGCACCGCCTTCGCAGCGGACAACCAGGCCGTTCTCAAAACCTATGCCGATATCGCGGCAGCCGGGTACGAAGACAGCCTCATCACGGCGCGCACCCTCGGGTCTGCGGTGGATGCTCTGATCGCGAACCCTTCGGAAGAGACGCTTGCCGCGGCCAAGTCGGCCTGGCTCGCGTCGCGCGTGCCGTATCAGCAGACCGAGGTTTACCGTTTCGGCAACGCCATCGTGGATGATTGGGAAGGCAAGGTGAACGCCTGGCCGCTCGATGAAGGTTTGATCGACTATGTGGACACCAGCTATGGCGCGGAGAACGAAGAGAACGCGCTTTACGCGGCCAATGTGATCGCCAATCCGACCTTTGCGCTTTCGGGTGAGACGGTGGATGCCAGCGAGATCACCCCGGCGCTCCTCGCAGAAACGCTGCATGAGGCGGACGAGGTCGAGGCGAATGTGGCGACCGGCTATCACGCGATTGAATTCCTGCTTTGGGGCCAAGACCTCAATGGCACCGAGGCCGGTGCGGGCAACCGCCCCTATACCGATTTTGTCACGGGAGAAGGCTGTACCGGGGGCAATTGCGACCGTCGCGCAGCCTATCTCAAGGCGGCGACCGATCTCCTCGTGAGCGATCTTGAGGACATGGCGGGCGCCTGGGCAGAGGGCGGCGCCGCGCGGGCCGAGGTCATGAAGGACGAAACCGCAGGCCTGACCGCGATTCTGACGGGCATGGGGTCGCTTTCTTATGGGGAGCTTGCCGGGGAGCGGATGCGCCTTGGCCTGATGCTCAACGACCCGGAAGAAGAGCATGATTGCTTCTCGGACAACACCCACAATAGCCACTACTACGATGCGGCAGGGATTCAGAACGTCTATCTCGGTGCCTATACCCGCGTGGATGGCTCGGTCGTCGAGGGCGCGTCGGTGTCCGATCTCGTGGCGGCACAGGATGCAGAGCTGAATGCCGAAGTGATCGCCAAACTTGAAGCGACCATGGCCGCGATGGGCGAGATGAAGGCCGCGGCGGATGCGGGCGAGATGTCTTATGACCAGATGCTTGCGCCGGGCAACGCCAAGGGCGAAGCGCTCGTCATGGGCGGCGTCAACGGGCTTGTTGCACAAACAAAGAGCTTTGAGCGCGTTGTTTCGGTGCTTGGTCTCGACGGAATCGCCGTTGAGGGCTCGGACAGTCTGGACAATCCGTCGGCTGTGTTCCAGTAAGGGCATCTAACGTTATAACATAACAAACCCTTCGATACACAGCCAACACCGAGTAGCCCCTGTGTCGAGGCACAAAACGGAATGAAGAATGAAACACCTCAGCATGGGGGTCGCGGCGGCCTCCCTCTCTCTCGCCGCAACGTCTGGTCTCGCGGATCCGCGCCTGACCTGGGAAGGATCGCTTGAGATCGGCATCGACAGCGTTGTCAGCTCGGATGTGGCCGGCAACGAGGTCAACGACCTTTATGGCATCGTCGATGTGGCGGCGGAATGGGCGCTCACCGACAACGTGACCCTCTTCGTCGCGGGCACAGGTGAGTCGATGACCGGTGCAGTCAATGACCGGGCGTTCGAAGATCTTGGGTTCTATCTTGGCGAAATCGGCCTGTCCTTTGGCCTTGGCAACACGACACTGACCGTTGGTAAGACCGGCGTTGCGTTCGGTTCGGCCTGGGATTCGGCAGCCGGGTTCTATGCCAGCGGCCTTGCCGACGACTACGAGCTGACAGAGCAGATTGTGCTTGCCGCCGATATCGAGATCGCGGGCGGCACGCTTTCGATCGCGACCTTCTACGCGGATGACACGATCTTTAGCGAGCAGCTTGGCTTTAACGTCGGTCCGAACGTCTCGGGCGTGGCGGGGTCCGGCGCGGGCAACACCGGCCAGTTCGACAACCTGGCGATCAATTGGGCGCAGGAGCTTGATGGTGGCGTGTTCTACAACATCGGCGCGCGGCACCTGAGCGGCAACGCGACCGAATCCGACGAGACCGGTTTTGTTGCGGGCGTTGGTGGCACGATTGGCACGGTGACGCTTTTCGGTGAGGTTGGCGTGTTCGACAACTATGGCGGCACGGCAGGCGATGATGCGACCTATGCGCTTCTCAATGCGTCGCGCGCTTTTGGCGACATCACCCTTTCCGGTTCGCTGGCCCTGCGCGACGTGACCAGCGCGGGCGAGACCAAGATGGCAACGTTCGGCGCGGATTACACGTTCAAGAACGGTGTGGAATTTGGCGGCGCGGTGGCCTTCATCGACGATGCGGGTGTGAACTCGACCCAGATCGGTGCGGCTTTCGTGATCCCCTTCGGCGGGTAATCGCCATTTGATGACATGCGGCAGGGCGTGCGGTTGCGCGCCCTGTTGTTCCGTCTGGCCCTGCGGTAGCCATAGGGCATGACATGGGTCGGGAGACACGAATAAGCATGAGACGCGCCGCGATCGCGATGGGCCTTTGGGCCTTGTGTTGGGCCAGCGCCGGAGCCGCCGGGCCAGAGGCGCTCGAGCCGCATCTTGACGCCTTGCCGCGCAGTGCGGCGGAAGAGGCGCGGATCGCCGCGGTGACTGAGAGTGCTGCGGCGCTCAATCGGTTCGAACATCTCTCTGCCGGGGCGGCGAGCGTGGCGGCGTCAGGCGACAAAGCCTTTAGCCATGCCATGCCGACGCTTGAAGCACGCCAAGAGCTGGACTTCCTTTCTGGGCGGGCGCTTTTCAAGAAAATATGGGTTGGCGCGCCAAGCTCGACCAAGGCATCGGACGGGCTTGGGCCGCTTTACAATGCGCGCTCGTGCCTTGCCTGCCATCCGGGCAACGGGCGCGGGCATGTGCCGGAAGCGGGGCAGATCGGTGGCGGGCATCGCGGTGCGGCGCTGATGCTCAAGCTTTCGGGTGTGCCGGGCTATGGTGGCCAGCTTCAGACCAATTCCCTTTCGGGTCTCGCAGCGGAAGCGCGGCTCGACGTGCAGTATGAAACCGAGAATGTGACGCTTGCGGGCGGCGAGGTGGTGACGCTGCACCACCCGGTCTATGCGGTCAGCGCTCTGGGCTATGGGTCGTGGCCTGAGGGCGCGATGACCAGCCCGCGGCTTGCGCCGCCCTTGCCGGGGCTTGGCCTCATCGAGGCGATCCGGGCCGAGGATATCCTTGCGGGTGAAGACCCGGAAGATGCGGATGGCGACGGGATTTCGGGGCGCGCGCGCCGGGTGATGTCGCGCGAATACGGCACAGAGATGATTGGCCGCTTCGGACGCAAGGGCGCGATGGCGACGGTGCGCGAGCAATCGGCGGATGCGTTCTCGAACGATATCGGCATTTCCAGCCCGCTTTATCCCGATCCATGGGGCGATTGTAGCGCGGCGCAGGGCGAATGCCGTGATCGCCCACATGGGGATGAGGATGTGCGCGTGTTTGAGATCGACGCCAAGGGGCTCGATCTTTTGACGCTTTATACCGCGCATCTTGCCGTGCCTGAGCGGAGAGAGGCGGATGCGCCCGAGGTCTTGCGGGGCAAGGCGGTGTTTCACGAGCTGGGCTGTGCCGCGTGTCACAGGCCCGCCTATGTCACCCACCGCCTCAAGGACGATCCGTCGCGGTCGTTTCAACTGATCTGGCCCTATTCGGATTTCCTCCTGCACGATATGGGAGAGGGGCTTGCGGATCACCGCCCCGAGGGCATGGCGACGGGCCGGGAATGGAAAACGCCGCCGCTTTGGGGGCTTGGCCAGACGGGCGCGGTTGCAGGGCAGGAGCGATACTTGCACGATGGCCGGGCGCGCAGCCTTCTTGAGGCGGTGCTCTGGCACGGGGGGGAGGCCAAGGCGGCGCGGGAGCGGGTCGTGTCCTTGCCACCGGAAGAGCGCGCGGCGCTGATCCGGTTCTTGAAGAGCCTTTAAGGAGGGCGATAGCGATGAAACGTCTTTTGGCAGTCTTGTGTCTTGGCCTTTTGCCTATCGGGGCAGGGGCGGAGGTTTCGGACCGGGGGGCGCTGATCGCGTCGGTTACGGATCAGCATATCCTGCCCCGCTACGCGGCACTTGCCGAGACGGGCGCGGCGCTTGCCGAGACGGCAGAGGCGCATTGCGGGGCGGAAGATGCGGCGCTGCGCACGGCGTGGGGGCTGGCGTTTGATGCGTGGATCGGGGTCAGCCATTTGCGGTTTGGCCCGTCGGAGACCGACAACCGCGCCTTCGCGCTCGCCTTTTGGCCCGATAGCCGGGGAAAGACGCCCAAGGCGCTTCGGGCGATGATCCTCAAGGGGGATGAGAGCGTCCTTACACCCGAGGGCTTTGCGATCCAGTCCATCGCAGTGCAGGGCTACTACGCGATGGAATACCTTCTCTATGATCCGGAGATCGCGACCCTTGGCAGCGAGGCGTTTCGTTGTGATCTTGTGCGGGCGATGGCGGGGCAGATCGCGGCGGTGACGCGGGCGATTGAGGCCGATTGGCGCGCCTCTTATGCCGAGACGCTGCGGCGTGCGGGGGCCGAGGACAACGCCGTTTACCGCACAGAGGAAGAAGGGGTGCAGGAGCTTTTCAAGGCGCTTGGCACCGGGCTTCAGGTGACGGCGGATATGCGGCTCCAGCGGCCGTTGGGCAGTTTTGAACGCCCGCGTCCGAACCGGGCAGAGGCGCGGCTTTCGGGACGGTCAGTGCGGCATGTGATCCTGTCGGCGGAGGCACTCGACGAGCTGGCGGGGATGCTTTCGGCAGGCTCGCCGAGCCTTGCGGCACAGTTCCACGAAGGGTTCGACTATGTGCGCGCGGCAAGCGTCGCGCTTGACGATCCGGTTCTGGCGACGGTGAGTGATCCGGCCAAGCGGCTTAATATCGAGACGATCCAGGCGGTGCTTGATGATCTGCGCGAGATCGCGGCGGTGGAGCTTGGCAGTCACCTTGGTGTGGTGGCCGGGTTCAACGCATTGGACGGAGACTGAGCCATGGTCACACGGCGGGGATTTATCGCGGGCGCATTGGCGGCGGGGTCGGTATCGACGGTGACATGGGCCGGGCTTGGGGATGTGCATTTCCTTAGCGCGGCGCAGGACCGGGAGGGGGCCTATCGCCTCATCGGGATGGCGGAGACGGGCGCGCCGGTGTTTTCGGTGCCGCTTCCGGCGCGGGGCCATGCGGCGGCGGCGCATCCGAGCGCGGCAGAGGCCGTCGGGTTCGCGCGCAGGCCGGGCAATTTCGCCTTTGTCGTCGATTGCCTCAGCGGGGCGGTGCTGCATCGGTTGGAGGCGCCTGAGGGGCGGCATTTCTATGGCCATGGTGCCTTTTCGATGGACGGCAATACGCTTTTCACCACGGAGAACGATTTCGAGGCTGGGCAGGGCGTTATCGGCGTTTGGGATCGGAGCGCGGGGTATCGTCGGATTGGAGAGTTCGCCTCGGGTGGGGTCGGGCCGCATCAGATTTGCCGGCTGCCGGGGCGCGAGACCTTGGTTGTTGCCAATGGCGGGATTGAGACGCATCCGGATGCGGGGCGGGCAAAGCTCAATATCCCGATGATGGAGCCGAACCTTGCTTATCTTTCGCCCGAGGGTGCGGAGATTGAGGTGATGGAATTGCCGCGCGAGATGCATATGAATTCGATCCGCCATATCGCGGTGCGCGACGATGGGATGGTTGCGTTCGGGATGCAATGGCAGGGCGACCGGGCGCAGGCGCCGGTTCTGTTCGGGGCGCATCGGTTGGGCGAGGAGGTGCGATTGCTGCAACCAACGCCGGAACAGCATGCGGCGCTCAACGCCTATGTCGGCAGCGTGACCTTTTCGCAGGACGGGCGGGAGGTTGCGATTTCCTCGCCGCGGGGCGGGGTTGTGCAGGTGATCGACCTTGAGGGCATGCGCGTTGCGCGGTCTGTGGCGATGGCGGATGTCTGCGGCATCGGCGCCAACGCGGCGGGGTTTGTCCTCACGTCCGGCGATGGCCGGGTGGCGCGCTATGTGGGCGATCGCCTTGAAGAGACAGGGCGGCAGGATATCCGCTGGGACAATCATATGGTGGCGGTCTGACGCGCGATTTTCCGGCAGTTGGCCCGATTTTCTTTCCCAGCGACCCGGTGCAATGCCATAACCGTCACAAAACTATCGTCACGGGCCGATACTCGGCGGAAAACCGTGCACAAGACCACCAACGGAGCCCGTCATGATCCATTCCGCCTTTACCGCCCCCGGCCGTTTCTATCGCGGCAACCTGCACACGCATTCAAACCTTTCGGATGGGTGCCTGACGCCGGAGGAAGTCTGTCGGCGCTACAAGGCGGAAGGCTATGATTTCATCAGCCTGACGGATCATTTCATCGGTATCTATAAGTATCCCATCGCAGACACGGTGCCGTTCCGCGACGAGAATTTCACCACGATCCTCGGGGCGGAGTTGCATTCCGGGGCGATGGCGAATGGCGAGTTGTGGCATATCCTTGCGGTGGGTCTTCCGGCCGATTTCGAACCCAGCCATTCGCCGGCTTTCCTTCCGGTCGAGGGGCAGGAAAGCGGTGCGGAGATTGCCAAGCGCGCCCGTGACGCCGGGGCGTTTGTCGCCGTGGCGCATCCGCAGTGGTCAGGCCTCACGCTTGAGGATGCGCGCAGCCTTGAGGCGGCGCATGCGGTCGAGGTTTATAACCACGGCTGTGCGACGGGCTGTGACCGTCCGGACGGGTTCCACACGCTTGATCTTCTTCTGGCGGAGGGGCGCAAGCTTGACCTCGTGGCGACGGATGACGCGCATTTCACCGAGCCGGACCATTTCGGCGGCTGGGTCATGGTCAAGGCCGAGGCGAACGAGCCGGACCTCCTGCTCGAGGCGCTCAAGCGGGGCGACTATTATTCGAGCCAGGGGCCGGAATTGCATCTTGTTGAGGCCAACGAGAAATCGGTCACGGTCGAGAGTTCCTCGGTGGTGAGCGTGATCGCGCAGGGCAACGGAACGGCGGCAACGGCAGTGCATGGTCATTCGATGACGCGCACGGAAGTGCCGCTGCAGCGGTTCTACAATAGCGACTGGGTGCGCATCTCGGTCATTGATGCGGCAGGCAAGCGGGCCTGGTCGAATCCGATCTGGATCAAGTGACCCGCGTCACAAAACTTTCACCAAACTGACAAGTCTTCTTCTTCGGGCGGGCCTATCCCCCGGCTCAAGAACGCTGGGGGTAAGCTGTGCTAACGATCGAGAACCTGACCAAGTCCTTTGGTCCGAATGTCGCCGTGGATTCGGCAAATATCGAAATCCGCGAACCGGCGATGATTGGCATTATTGGCCGGTCCGGCGCAGGCAAATCGACGCTTCTTCGGATGCTCAATCGTCTGAGCGATGCGACCTCGGGCCGGATCGTGTTCGACGGGCGCGAGATCACCAGCCTCAAGGGGGCCGACAAGCGCCGCTGGCAGTCCGAATGCGCGATGATCTTTCAGCAGTTCAACCTCGTGCCGCGGATGGATGTGGTGTCGAACGTGTTGCACGGGACACTGAACCGTCGCTCGACGATGGCCACGATCTTCAACCTGTTTCCGGGAGAAGACATTCACCGGGCGATTGATATTCTTGACCGTCTCGGGATTGCCGAACATGGCCCCAAGCGCGCCGAAGCGCTTTCGGGCGGTCAACAACAGCGCGTGGCAATTGCCCGTGCCCTCATGCAAGACCCGCGCATCATCCTTGCGGACGAGCCGATTGCCTCGCTCGACCCGATGAACGCGCAGGTCGTTATGCAATCCCTGCGCGCCATCCACGAAGAGGATGGCCGCATGGTGATTGCCAACCTGCACACCCTTGATACGGCGCGGCGCTATTGCGACCGCGTGATCGGGATGCGCGACGGGCGGATCGTCTTTGACGGCACGCCCGAGCAACTGACGACGGGTGTCGCACGCGACATCTATGGCGCCGATGACAGCTTTAACGAAGCCTACACATCGACAGAAATTCAAACGCTGAACAGCGTCCCTGCCTGAGTTTCATCTGCCCCGTTCTGCGAACGCGGGGCTTTTACCAACTGGAGAGAGAGAAGATGAAAAGACTGATCGCTGCCGCACTGGCAACCACCGCCCTGACCACCCCGGTTCTGGCCGAAGACATCAACGAATTCCGCATCGGCATCCTTGGCGGCGAGAACGCCCAGGACCGCATGAACTCGAACGAGTGCCTGCGCGCGAAGACCGAAGAACTGCTCGGTGTCGAAACCAAGCTTTTTGCCCCGGCCGACTATAACGGCGTCATTCAGGGCCTCCTTGGCGGCACCATCGACATGGCGTGGCTCGGCGCATCGGGCTATGCGAAAACCTTCCTGAGCGACCCGGAAGCGGTTGAGCCGATCCTCGTCAAGGTCAACACCGATGGCGGCTATGGCTACTACTCGATCGGGTTTGCCCGCAAGGACGCTGGCATCGACAGCCTTGAAGCGATGAAGGGCAAGGTCTTTGGCTTTGGCGACCCGAACTCGACCTCGGGCTACCTGATCCCGTCGATCGAAATCCCGGCCGCGACCGGCGCGACCATGACGTCGGGCGACTACTTTGGTGAAGTGAAATTCACCGGCGGCCACGAGCAGACCATCGTTGCAGTCAACAACGGCGACATCGACGCCGGCGTGACCTGGGCCGATGGCCTTGGCAACTGGGAAGACGGCTACAACTCGGGCGCACTTCGCAAAGCCGTGGATGCGGGTCTCGTCGACATGAACGATCTCGTCGAAATCTGGAAGTCCAAGCCGATCCCGGAAGGCCCGGTTGTACTGCGCAAGGCGCTTCCGGAAGACGTCAAGCTCAAGATGACCGGCCTGATGGCATCGCTGAAGTCGATGGACGAAGAATGCGCCTATGGCGTTCTTCAGGGTGACGCGAAAGGCTTTATGCCGATCACCCACGACGCTTACGAAGTCATCATCGAAGCACGCAAACTCAAGTCGAACTAAACAGGTTCGATCACGATTGGCAGGCCCCGCAATCCAGCGCGGGGCCTGTTTTCTGACGAGGGGCAGTCATGACGGAAATACACGGCAATATCGAGGAAATGCGCGCGGATTACCTCGCGCTCGTCCGGCGCAAGCGGCTTATGGACGGGATTCTCCTGATCGTGTTCATCGCGCTCATGGTGTCGGGGTTCATGATTGCGGATGACCGCAATGCCGGCGGCTTTTGGGACGGGATTCACCGGTTCTTTGATTTCCCCAAAGAAGTGCTCAGCGAGGCGGGTGAGAAAGTCACCGAGCTTCCGGCGCATTTCGTCAAGTTTTTCCCCTCTCTTATCGAGACCATCAATATCGCGGGGGCCGCGACGTTGATCGGGGCGATGGGGGCGATGATCCTGTCGCTTCTGGCGACGCGGGGTCTTGCCCGGTGGCCGCGCCTGATCCCGGTGTTCCGGCGCCTGATGGACATCATGCGCGCGATCCCCGAGATCGTGATCGCGCTTGTCCTGATCTTTGTGATGGGTGGTGGGCCGGTGCCTGCGATGATCGCCATCGCGTTTCACACGGCGGGCGCGCTTGGCAAGCTGTTCTCCGAGGTGAACGAGAACGTGTCGCTCAAGCCGGTTGAGGGGCTTTCTTCGGTCGGGGCGAACTGGTCCCAGCGGATGTGGCTTGGGGTCATTCCGCAGGTCAGCCCGAACTATCTCAGCTATGCGCTCCTGCGCTTTGAAATCAACATCCGCGCCTCGGCCATCCTTGGCTTTGTCGGTGCGGGCGGCATCGGCTATGAGCTCAAGAACGCCATGAGCTGGGGCAAGGGGCAGTATGACGAGGCGGCGGCGATCTTCCTCCTGCTGTTCTTCTCGATCGTCGTGGTGGATCAGATTTCGAGCCATTTCCGCGAACAGCTCACCCATGGGCGCAAAGACAAACGCAAGGTGACGGCATGACCATGACGGCGACGGATACGCTCAAACTTGAAGCGGACGGGATTTTCCGGCGCAAGCGCCTGTTGGCCTTTGGTTTGCCGCTATTGATCCTGCTTTACCTCACCTACACGTTCTTTTCCTTCGACGTGCCGGGCCTCATCAAGCGGTTTGAGATCGACAATGCCCGCGCGCTTGTCGCGGATAGCTATAGCTACAAGACCCATGTGGCGCGCGACAACCGCACTGGCGGTGTCGAGGTCGCGATCGAGGGCGAGCGCAAGGGCACCTACCCGGAAGGCGAAGCGCCCGATTGGGTCAGCCTTGGCGAGACGACGCGGATCGACCTTGAGGATGGGCATGTCGTGACATTCCTGCCCGAGCAGGTCGTGACCTATGACATTCCGGGCTATGGCACGATCCATGCCCAGACCTCGCGTAGCAAGGGCGTCGTGACGACCCTGCCGGAGGGCGATCTGCCGGCGTGGATCAACAAATCCAAGAACCGTCTTACGATCACCACGGAGGCCGGGCGTCTTACGGTGACGCGCAACCGGACCGAGGTTTTCCGCTATTTCACCGGCTGGGAATTGTTCTTCTTTACCCTCGACAGCCCCTATCACGGGATGAGCTTTGGCAATCTTGTCGGGCGTGCCTTTGATGGCGAGGCCGGGGCGATCTGGAATGATTTCTGGAACAACAAGATGTGGCGCCATAGCGAAGTTGTCTGGGCCTTGTTCGAGACCATCCTGATGGCCTTCCTTGGCACGATGGGCGCGGCGATTGTGGCGCTTCCGCTGGCGTTCCTTGCGGCGAAGAACTTCTCGCCGCTGATGGCTGTGCGGCAGGTCATGCGGCGGTTCTTTGACTTTTTCCGCGGTGTGGACGCGCTCATCTGGACCATCGTTCTTGCCCGCGCCTTTGGGCCGGGGCCGCTTACCGGGGCGCTCGCTATTCTCATCACGGACACGGGCAGTTTCGGCAAGATGTTCTCGGAGGCGCTTGAGAACGTGGATGAGAAGCAGATCGAAGGGGTGCAATCGACCGGGGCGAAGCCGGTGCAGCGCTATCGCTTTGGTGTGATCCCGCAGGTGACGCCGGTGCTTCTCAGCCAGATCCTCTATTACCTTGAATCCAACACCCGCAGCGCGACAATCATCGGCGCGATCACCGGGGGCGGGATCGGCCTTCTTCTGACGCAGGCGATGATTACGCAGAAGGATTGGGAAGAGGTCAGCTATTACATCGTTCTGGTGATCCTCATGGTCATGGCGATGGATTGGTTCTCGGGCTGGCTCCGCCGTCGCCTGATCGCCGGGAGCGAGAGCGGGCATTAAGCCCGCTCACCAGCAGACACTAAAGAAAGACACGATATGGCACGTCTGGGCGAGTCCCCGTTCATCCATCCCGGCAGCATCGTCGAGGACTGCACCTTTGGGCGTTTTGTCGAGATCGGCGCGGGGAGCCGTGTGCTGAACGCGCATCTTGACGACTATAGCTATTGTGACCGGATGGCCGAGATCGCCAATGCGCAGATCGGCAAGTTCGCCAATATCGCCGCCTTTACCCGGATTGGCGCGACGGATCACCCGATGGAAAAGGCGAGCCTGCATCATTTTCTTTATCGGTCGATGGATTATTGGGACGATGCGGAGGCGGATGCGGCGTTCTTTGCCCATCGCAAATCGCGCGTGGCGCATATCGGGCATGATACATGGATCGGCCATGGCGCGATGGTGAAGCCTGAGGTGACGCTTGGCCATGGATCGGTTGTGGCGGCGGGGGCGGTCGTGACCAAGGACGTGCCGCCCTATATGATCGTCGCGGGCATCCCGGCAGAGCCGATCCGGGCGCGGTTTCCAGAGGCGATTGCCGAGCGTCTCATGGCGTTGGCGTGGTGGGATTGGGACCATGACCGCCTGCGCGCCGCGCTTGACGATTTCCGCGCCATTGAGGCGGAAGCCTTCCTCGAGAAATACGAATAACTACTCGGCGGCCATGCGCATCGGGGTTGCCGCGCCGAAGAAACGGTGTGCGGCCTCGCCGACGAGATGCGTGATGCGGCCTGCGGAGATCGTGCCCTCGATGGCGCGGGTGGCGGCGTTGACGATCACCACATCGGCGCGGCGGCCATAGTCGAAATAGCCGCGATCCGCGAGGCCCATGATGCGAGCCGGGGTTTCCGAGATCATCTTCCAGGCCTTCTCGAGCGGCAGGATGCCATCATCAGCAAGGCGGAAGGCGGCTTGGGCGAGGGCGGGGTAATAGTAGTCGGAGACCAACACGTCGCAGAGGCCAGCGCTTACGAGATCGACGGCGGCGATATTGCCCGATTGTGAACCGCCGCGCACGATATTGGGCGCCCCCATGACGACATGATCGCCGACCGCATGGGCGAGGCCTGCCGCGGAGCGCGCGGTGGGGAATTCGCAGATTTTTGCGCCGATCATGGAAAAGCGTTCGCGGGTCTCGCCATCGGGATCGTCATGCGAGCCATAGCGCACGCCCAGTTGGTCAAAACGTTCTGCGAGGCGGCAGAGATAGCGCGGCACGCGGGGCGTTTGTTCAAGCGCGTCATGCACGAGGCGCATGTGCTGCGTCGGGGTGCGGCCGGCCTTCTTGGCCCAGAGGGTGATTTCCTCGGGGCGCAGGCGGGCGACATGCAGCGCCTCATCAAGGTGGTTGTTGAACACCACGTAGTCGATCTTGTGGCGTTCCACGGCGGCGAGCAGGCGGTCTGCGGTCTCGACGGTGTGCGTTTCACAACGGATCTGGATGCGCAGGTCGCTTAGGGCGTGGTCGCGGAAATCGTCCATCGCGCAGAACAGCTCTTCGGCGAAATCGGGGCCGCGCTGGCCGCCTTCCCAGCTCCAGCTCTGGGCGAGCCAGGCGGTTGTCACGCCGTTGACGGCGGCGTCACGGTCCGTCGCGCGCAGACCGGTTTCGAGCGGGAAGGGCGCCGAGGGGCGCGGGGCGATGTGGCGTTCGAAGGCGTCGCCATGCATGTCGATGATGCCGGGCAGGAGCAGGTAGCCGGAGAGGTCGACCTCTTGCAGCGGACCCTTGGAAATGCGCCCGTCCTCGATCACGAGGGATCGTTGCTGTAGCGCGCCGTCGCGCAGGATCGTTGCGCCGGTGAGGCGCAGGGAAAGAGGACGTTGTGGCATGGGCCTGCTCTTGATGTGTGTGAAACACGTTTTCGGCTTATTTTAGGGGTGTTCTGTGTCGCCAGCGTGACAATCGGGAAAGTCTTGACCAAACGGATAGACGCGCGCGATGGGGATCGCGCGCGCCTGCTTGGCTCGGGAGTGTTCCGGGGAGCGGAACGGGGGAGGGTCTAGAAGAACCCGAGCTTGTTGGGGTTGTAGCTCATCAGGATGTTCTTGGTCTGCTGGTAGTGGTCCAGCATCATCTTGTGAGTTTCGCGCCCGATGCCCGACTGTTTGTAGCCGCCAAAGGCCGCGTGGGCCGGGTAGGCATGGTAGTTGTTGACCCAGACGCGACCTGCCTCGATGGCGCGGCCAAAGCGGTAGCAACGGTTTGCGTCGCGGGTCCAGACACCGGCGCCGAGGCCATACATCGTGTCATTGGCGATGGCGAGGGCTTCTTCCTCGTCCTTGAAGGTGGTGACCGAGACGACCGGGCCAAAGATCTCTTCCTGGAAGACGCGCATCTTGTTGTGGCCTTTAAGGATCGTCGGCTGGATGTAATAGCCCTCTGCGATATCGCCGTTGAAGCGCGCAGCGTCGCCGCCCACGAGCACCTCGGCGCCTTCTTCGACACCGATGGTCAGGTAGGACATGATCTTGTCCTGTTGTTCGCGGCTCGCCTGAGCGCCGACCATCGTGTCGGGCAGGCGCGGGTCGCCCTGTTTGATCGCTTTCACGCGCTCGATGCAGCGGGCGATGAACTCTTCATAGATGTCTTCCTGGATCAAGGCGCGGGACGGGCAGGTGCAGACCTCGCCTTGGTTGAAGGCAAAGAGCACGAAACCTTCGACCGCCTTGTCGAGGAAGGCGTCATCTTGGGCCATGACGTCGGAGAAGAAGATGTTGGGCGACTTGCCGCCCAGTTCGAGCGTCACCGGGATCAGGTTCTCGGTCGCGGCCTGCATGATCTTGCGGCCGGTCTCAGTCGAGCCGGTGAAGGCGATCTTGGCGATGCGCGGGCTACGTGCGAGCGGGCCGCCGACATCCGGGCCCATGCCGTTGACGATATTGAGCACGCCTGCGGGCAGGAGATCGGCGATCAGTTCCACAAGCACCATGATCGCGGCAGGGGTCTGTTCCGCCGGTTTCAGGACGATGCAGTTGCCTGCCGCCAGCGCCGGGGCGAGTTTCCAAGCGGCCATCAGGATCGAGAAGTTCCACGGGATGATCTGGCCGACGACGCCGAGCGGCTCATGGAAGTGATAGGCGACGGTATCGGCGTCGATCTCCGACATGTTGCCTTCTTGGGCGCGCAGCACGCCAGCGAAATAGCGGAAATGGTCGGCGGAGAGCGGAATATCGGCGGCGGTGGTTTCGCGGATCGGCTTGCCGTTGTCCCATGTCTCGGCCATCGCGATCAGGTCGAGGTTGGCGTCGATCACATCGGCGATCTTCAGCAGAATGTTGGAGCGTTCAGCGGCTGAGGTCTTGCCCCAGGCGTCCTTGGCGGCGTGGGCCGCGTCGAGGGCAAGCTCCACATCGGCGGCATCGGATTGCGCAACTTCGCAAACCTTGGCACCGGTGATCGGGGTGATGTTGTCGAAATACTTGCCGTTTACGGGGGCGACGAACTTGCCGCCGATGAAGTTGTCGTAGCGGGATTTGAAGGGCGATGCGAATTGCCCAGCGGTTTGTGTCATTTCATTCATGGATTGTCCTCCTCTTGAGCCGGGGCTCCTCTCCCCGGATGCGACTGAGGATGACGCGGGGGCGGTCCCAAGTCAGCGGGGGCAGAGCAGGTCAGAGGGGGGATGTGTCTCAGGAATGAGACAGGTCGCGCCGCTTAATCGCCGATGCCGAGGCGTTTCATGCGGCGATAGAGCGTGGCGCGTCCGATTCCGAGGGCGCGGGCGGCGCGCGAGACGTTGCCGTCGGCGCGAGCCAGTGCACGCATGACGGCGGCGCGCTCGGCTTTCTCGAACCCCGAGGGGCCGTCCTCGCGGCCAAAGAGGTCGGTCGCGGGGCGCGGTTTGAGCGCGCCGTTGGCCTCAAGCCCGAAGCACTTGCGTGCGCCACGGGTCGCGCCGATGACGATATCGTCGGCATCGATCGCGAGGAGGACGGAGCTATCGGTCTCGCCGCTATCGGCAATCACAATGCGAGCGTCGGGGAAGGAGGCCCGGAAGAAATCCGCTTCGATCTGGCGCGCGGTCTGGGCGACGGTGGCACCGATGAGGCGGTTGAAGGCTTCGGTCTGATCCGCACGGGCGGAGGAGACGTCGAGCGCGGCGACCACGTTGCCATCGGTGCCGAAGATCGGCGCGTCCATGCAGCTCATGCCGATGTTGCGAGCAAAGAAATGGTCGTCACGATGTACGATGACCTGGCGTTTCTCGGTCAGGCAGGTGCCGATGCCGTTGGTGCCCTCGGCGGCCTCGCTCCAGTCGGCGCCGGTCCAGAGGCCCCAGTCCTGAAAAATCGCGCTGTCGCCGTCCGAACAGCGTTGGTCGAGCACCACGCCCGTCTCGTCTGTGAGCAGCACGCCACAGCCGGAATTGCCGACCAGGCCAAAAAGCTGATCGAGCTTTGGGGCGGCGACGAGCATGAAGCGTTCCTGCTGTTCGTGGCGGGATTGCAATTCGCTTGCGCTGATGCGTTGGGGGGCGCGGTGTTCGGCGGGATCGAGGCCGTAGTGTTTGACCGAACGATGCCACGACGCGGCCAGTGTCGAACGGGCCGCGGCAGAGCCGGATTGCACCGTGCTCAGCACCTTGTCGATGTGTGTCTTGCGCGGCGTGATGGCCGATCCTCCTGCGAAATGCGCGGCCGGCTTCCTCCTCCGGGAGCGCGCCGAATCAGGGTACAGAAAGATTTGCCAAAATCCATCCTTTGATGAAGGGGCGGTTTTTGAGCAGCCTGAGGGCGTTGCGTGAAATGGCTATTCATTATTTGAATACAATGGATTAGCCTTCATCGCCTTCGGCAAAAGTCAGCGTGACGCGATCACCTGCGAACCATGAGACGCCGTATTCGATTGGCACGCCATCGGGGTCGACGTTGATTCCAACGCTGCGCAGGATCGGGTCGCCTTCCTGGATTCTGAGGTGTAGCGCCTGTGTCGCGGTGGCTCGTTTCGCGGTCAGCCGGGTCGACGCGCGGGTGTAGTCTTCGATGCCGCAGGCCTTAAGCGCGGCGGTGACGGATTGCGAGGCGGTCATATGCTCGAGGAGGGCCGGAAATCGGTCGGCGGGAAAGACGCTTCGGAAGACGAGAATGGGCTGGTCATCGGCGAGCGACAGGCCCTCGTAGACATGCACGCGATCCCCCTTGGAGAGCGCCAGCGCTTCGGCCTCGCGCGCGTCGGCAGAGCGGGTTTCGATAGAGAGGGTTTCCTTGGCCGGAAGGCGTCCGGCCTTTTGTAGGTTGCGGTGAAACCGGACGCGTTTGCCGATGGGGTAATCGGTCGGGCTTTGGGCCACGAAAACACCTGCACCGCGCCGGGCGTGGACGAGGCCGCGCTCTGCCATGTCCTTGAGCGCGTGGCGGACGGTATGGCGATTGACCCCGAAACGCGCCGAAAGCTCGGCCTCGGTCGGGAGCTTGTCGCCGGGGCGATAGCGGCCTTCGCCGATGTCGGCTGTGAGGCTCTGGGAGATGGATTGCCAGACAGGCGTTTTTTTGCGCGGTGGGGTCATGTCAAAAAAGTTTCATGAGGGGTGGGATTGCCCGACTCGCGGGGAATGCGTAATGATTTGTCTAGTTGTATAGGAAAATAGACAAATCGACAAGGTGTCTAGATGACAGTTGAAATGACCCGCCGCGATTGGATGAGCACGCTGGCCAAGGCGCCGGCGGCGCGGCTTGCGGCGCTTTGGCAGGCGCTTGAGATGGCGCCGGAGTTCACGTGGCTCCGGGCGCCGGAGATCGGCGCGACGATGGTGCGCGGACGAATGGGCGGCACGGGTGCCCCCTTCAATCTTGGGGAAATGACGGTCACGCGCTGCTCGCTCCAGCTTGTCTCGGGCGAGGTTGGGCATGGCTATGTGCAGGGGCGCGACAAGGACAAGGCGCGGATTGCGGCGCTTGTCGATGCTGTCATGCAAGGGGACGCGGCGGCGCAGGTGCGCGCAGAGCTTCTGATCCCGTTGCAGGACGAGATGGCGGCAGACAGCGCCTCGCGCGCGGCCAAGGCGGCGGCGACCAAGGTCGATTTCTTTACCATGGTGCGGGGGGAAGACTGATGAATGCGGATGTTCTCAAGGGTGGGTTCGCGGATGCGCCTGTGGATGCGGCGCATGCGTTTCGCGCAGCGATGAATGTCATGGCGCGGCCCGGTGTGATCGAAGAGGTCGCGGGCGCGGTGCCGCCTGCGCCGATGTCTGTTGCGGCGGGGGTGTTGCTCTTGACGCTCTGCGACCCGGAAACGCCGATTGCCCTTTGCGGGGCGCATGATTGCGCGGATGTGCGCGAGTGGATCGCGTTCCATATCGGTGCGCCGGTCGTGGCGCCGCAGAAGGCGATGTTCGTGGTTGGGACATGGGAGGCGGTGCAGCCGCTTGAGGCCTATGCCATCGGCACGGCGGAATATCCGGATCGCTCGGCGACAGTGATTGTCGAGATGGACGCGCTTGCGGCAGAAGGTGCGGTGCTGCGTGGACCGGGGATCAAGACACAAGCGGCGCTTTCGCTTCCCGAGGTGGAAGCGTTTCAGCGCAATGCGGTGTTGTTCCCGCTCGGGCTCGATTTCTTTTTCTGTGCCGGCGCGCGCCTTGCGGCGCTGCCGCGCACCACACGTGTGGAGGCTCTCTGATGTATGTGGCTGTGAAGGGTGGCGAGCGCGCCATTGATAACGCGCATGCCTGGCTCGCCGAGGAACGGCGGGGCGACCGCGATGTGGCGGAGCTCTCCGTCGCGCAGATCCGCGAGCAGTTGAGCCTTGCCGTGAACCGGGTGATGGCGGAAGGGTCGCTTTATGATCCCGACCTTGCGGCGCTGGCGATCAAGCAGGCGCGGGGCGATATGATTGAGGCGATCTTCCTTATTCGCGCCTATCGCACGACCCTGCCGCGGTTCGGATATTCCAAGCCGGTCGAGACGGCGGACATGGCCTGTGACCGTCGGATTTCGGCGACGTTCAAGGACGCGCCGGGCGGACAGGTCTTGGGGCCGACGTTTGACTATACGCACCGTCTTTTGGATTTCGCTTTGGCGGCAGAGGGTGAGGTGCCCGAGGCGGCAGAGGCCGAAGCAAAGCCCGGACCGGTGCCGCATATCACGGAGTTCCTCAACAAAGAGGGGCTTATCCAGACCGAGGATGAGAGCGACGAGGTGCCGGGCGATCTGACCCGCGAGCCGCTTGAGCTTCCGGCGGATCGGGCGTTGCGGCTGCAATCGCTCACACGCGGCGACGAGGGCTTTGTCCTTGGCATGGCCTATTCGACGCAGCGCGGATACGCGCGCAACCACGCCTTTGTCGGGGAATTGCGGATCGGGCGCGTGGCGGTCGAGATGGACATTCCCGAGCTTGGGTTTGCCATCGACATTGGCGAGATTGAACTCACGGAATGCGAGACGGTGAACCAGTTTGCGGGCTCCAAGACCGAGCCGCCGCAGTTCACGCGCGGCTATGGCCTCGTCTTTGGTCAATCCGAGCGCAAGTCGATCTCCATGGCGCTGGTGGACCGGGCGCTACGTTGGAAGGAGTTGGGCGAGGACAACCTTGGCGCCCCGGCGCAGGACGAGGAGTTCGTTCTTTATCACTCTGACAATATCCAGGCGACGGGGTTCCTCGAGCATATCAAGCTGCCCCATTACGTCGATTTCCAATCCGAGCTGGAACTCATCCGTAAGCTGCGCCGCGAGGCGATGGAGGCGGGCGAGACCGTGCAACAGGAGGCCGCGGAATGAGCGAAACAAGACGACCCAGACCACCTGAAGATTGGAGGCCAACTTGTCCGGACGGCCTTGTCGCCGCCATCAAGGCTGATACCTGCCTGAAGCACATTGCCCCCAATGAGCGACTGTCATGCCTTCTGAAAAAGATGGCTGGAAAAACACATCTGGACAAAGCAGAGGTCTACGAAATTGCTCGCGTCAAGAGTCCTAGGAGAGCAGCACGTGTTGATGCTTTGGCTGACGAATGTGGAATGAGGACCCTTACTGGAGTTGCGTTGGCAGACAACGACCTCACCTATGGTCAGCGCTCTGCATTATTGGCTTCAATCCCTGGCGTTGGTATCCCGACTGCATCTGCGATCCTGACTTGGTGCCAACCTTCCCGGTATGCCGTCATCGACTTTCGCGTATGGGAAACGTTGAGGCATTTTGATGCGGTCCCATCGAAGAGAATAGCTTTCACATCATTCCACTACCAAGGCTACTCTTTGGTCATCAACGAACTGAGCGCTCAAACGGAAATGTGCCCTTTCGACTTGGATCGGTGGCTTTGGGAATTCCACAGGAACAAAATTCAAAACTCTGGACAAGCGGAGCGAGGGCGCGCGCTATGACTGACCAAGCTTATAATTTTGCCTATCTCGACGAACAGACCAAGCGGATGATCCGGCGGGCGATCCTCAAGGGGTTGGCCATTCCGGGCTATCAGGTGCCGTTTGCGAGCCGTGAGATGCCGATGCCCTATGGCTGGGGCACAGGGGGCGTTCAGGTGTCGGCGGCGACACTCACGCCGGACGATACGATGAAGGTTATTGACCAGGGCGCGGATGATACGACCAACGCGGTGTCGATCCGCAAGTTCTTTGAGAAGACGGCGGGCGTCGCGACGACTGAGGCGACGGCGGAGGCGAGCGTGATCCAAACGCGCCACCGTATCCCCGAAGAGACGCTGCGCGAGGATCAAATCCTTGTCTATCAGGTGCCGATCCCCGAGCCGCTCCGGTTTCTTGAGCCTTCCGAGGTCGAGACCCGCAAGATGCACAGCCTCGAGGAGTATGGCCTCATGCATGTGAAGCTCTACGAGGATATTGCGCGGCACGGGGCGATTGCGACGGCCTATGCCTATCCTGTGAAGGTTGAGGGGCGGTATGTGATGGACCCGTCACCGATCCCGAAATTCGACAATCCCAAGCTCGAGATGGCGGCGATTCAGCTCTTTGGGGCGGGGCGTGAGCAGAGGATTTACGCCGTGCCGCCCTATACACAGGTGGTCAGCCTCGATTTCGAGGACTTCCCCTTTGAGGCGAGCAAGGCGGACCACCCCTGCGACCTTTGCGGGGCAGAGGACAGCTATCTCGATGAGGTCATCATGGATGACAAAGGCACACGGATGTTCGTGTGCTCGGACACGGATTACTGCGCAGGACGACGCGCGGCGGGCCATGTGGGCGCGCAAGGCGTCGCCACGCAAGAGGAGGACGCAGCATGACCCCGCTTCTCAAGGTGCAGGGCATCGAGAAACGCTATGGCGCCCGGATCGGGTGTCGTGATGTGAGCTTTGATCTCTATCCCGGAGAGGTCATGGGGATAGTTGGCGAGAGTGGATCGGGAAAATCCACTCTTCTCAACTGCCTCGCCGGTATTTTGACTCCAGATACCGGCGAGGTCTTGTTCGAGATGCGCGATGGCGCGGTGAAGGACACGGTGACGATGTCGGAACCGGAGCGGCGGATGCTCTCGCGCACGGACTGGGCCTTTGTGCATCAGCATGCGCGCGATGGGCTACGGATGAATGTTTCGGCGGGCGGCAATGTGGGCGAAAGGCTCATGGCCGTGGGCGCGCGGCATTACGGGCGTATTCGCGATGAGGCGATTGACTGGCTCGGCCGGGTCGAGATCAACGAGAGCCGTGTCGATGACCGCCCAACGGCGTTTTCCGGCGGGATGCAGCAGCGCTTGCAGATCGCGCGCAACCTCGTCACCGGGCCACGGCTTGTCTTTATGGACGAGCCCACGGGGGGCCTCGATGTGTCGGTGCAGGCGCGGCTTCTCGACCTGTTGCGCGGCCTCGTGCGCGAGATGGGATTGAGCGCGATCATCGTGACCCATGACCTTGCCGTTGTGCGGCTTCTGGCGGATCGGCTCATGGTGATGAAGGACGGGCATGTGGTCGAAAGCGGCCTCACGGATCAGGTTCTGGACGATCCGCAACACGCCTACACGCAGCTTCTCGTCAGCTCTGTGCTGCAAGTTTGAGGACCGGATGATGATCGAGATTTCCAATCTTTCCAAGACCTTCACGCTCCACAATCAAGGCAGCGTTGTGATCCCCGTGATGCAGGGGGCTGAGCTTTCGGTCGCGCGCGGGCAATGTGTTGCGCTGACCGGCGCGTCAGGGGCGGGCAAGTCGACGCTCATGCGGATGATCTATGGCAACTACCTTGCGGCGTCAGGGCATATCCTTGTCGATGGGGTCGATGTGACCAAGGCGGAGCCGCGCGAGATCCTCGAGCTGCGCCGCCATACGCTTGGCTATGTGTCGCAATTCCTGCGCGTGGTGCCGCGTGTGCCGACGCTCGATGTTGTGGCCGAGCCGCTTTTGGCGGTGGGCGTGGAGACGGAGGCGGCACGCGACAGGGCGCGCGATCTGCTGACGCGGCTGCGGATTCCCGAACGGCTTTGGAGCCTCAGCCCGACCTCGTTCTCGGGCGGTGAACAGCAGCGGGTGAACATCGCGCGGGGCTTTGCACATGACTATCCGGCGATGCTTCTCGACGAGCCGACGGCGAGCCTTGATGCGGCGAACCGCGAGACGGTTCTGTCGCTGATCGAGGAGGCCAAGGCGCGGGGGGCGGCGATCGTTGGGATTTTCCATGACGAGGCGGCGCGCGACCGGGTTTGCGACCGCGAGATCGACGTCTCGATCTATACGCCCAAGGCCGCCTGATGTCGGCGCGGCTCATAGGGGTCGTGGGGCCGTCCGGTGTCGGGAAGGATTCCGTCATGGCGGCGCTTGCCGCGCGCGTGCCGGGATTGCGGCTCGTGCGGCGGGTCATCACGCGGCCCTCAGATGCGGGGGGCGAGACGTTCGAGGGCGTGAGCGAGGCGGACTTCGCGGCGCGTGTCGCAGCGGGGGATTTCGGCCTTTGGTGGCGCGCGCATGGGATGGCCTATGGCATTCCACATTCGGAGGTCGAGGACCGCCCGGATGGAGAAATCGCCCTTGTGAACCTGTCGCGGGCGGTGCTCGACGAGGCGAGGGCGCGCTATCCGGGGTTTGCGGTTCTATCCCTCACAGCAGCGCCAGAGACGCTTGCACATCGGCTTGCCGGGCGCGGGCGCGAGAGCGAGGCAGAGATCGCGGCGCGGCTTGCAAGGGCGGGCTATGTGCGGCCCGAAGGTGCGGATGTAATCGAGATCAGCAATGACGGACCGCTAGACGAGACCGTCGCGGCGGTGCTTCAGGCGCTCTCTCCGGAAAGGGCAAAGCATTGAATTTCATGGAACATTCCGTCCTCATCCTCACCGACAAGTGTCAGGTCCGGCACCTCGAAGGGCACGGGCAAGAGCGGCGCGAGATGCGGCGCGAGGGCGGTTTGCACGGCTTCGGCCTCGCCACGCGCAAGGCGGCCTGTGAGCGTGATGTGAAAGCGGAACTCGTCCAACACGTAAGGGTAGCCCCACGCGGCCAGAAGCGCCTCTTGGCGCGCGGTGAGGTTGGATTTGCGGCGGCGGGCGAGTTCAGTGTCGCTTGGCGGGGCGCGGAAGGCGTCGAGATCTTGGACGACCTCTCCGGCAAGGTCCGCGAGCGGCGACTGATCGCCTGCGATGGTGAGGGCCACGAAGCTGCCGATGCGGCTCAGGCTCAGCCCGTCGAGCGTTACCGGAGCGAGGCGCGTCGCGAGACTTGCCATCGCGCTTTCAAGCCCCTCCTGCGTCGTCCCCTCCGCAAGTTGGAAGGGCGGCTTGATCGTGCCGTGCAGCCCGTATTTGCGCGGCGTGGCGGTCATCTCTTCGACCGGGCGCGGCAGGCCCGAAATCTCTGGGTGCGCGACGCGCACGCCGTTCTCGATGTCCCAACCCAACCACTGCGCGCCGAACGTGGCGAAGGCGCCGCTTTGGGGGGTGTAGTAGATGCCAAATCTGCGAAACTGCATGGGGCCCCTTTCGTTTTCCACGCCACTGACAAAACAGCGTAACATCCTGATGACACAAGACATGATCCTCGCCAATGCCACCCTTGTTCTTGAGAAAGAAACGCTCCGCGGCAGCCTTGTCGTAAAGGACGGCATCATCACCGCGGTTGATAGCGGCACGGCGGTGCCTGCGGGCGCAGAAGATTGCGACGGCGACTTTGTTGCGCCGGGCCTGATCGAGCTTCACACCGACAACCTTGAGCGCCACCTGCATCCGCGCCCCAAGGTCGACTGGCCGCATCAGGCGGCGATTGTGGCCCATGACGCCGAGCTTGCAAGTGTCGGGATTACAACGGTTTTCGACGCGATCCGGGTTGGGTCGATCCTATCGGATCCGAATAAGAAATACGGCAAATATGCGCGCGAGATGGCCAATGAAATCCTGTCGATGCGCGAGCATGGAGGCCTCAAGATCAGCCACCATCTGCACCTCAGGGCGGAGACGTGTTCGGAGACGTTGATCGAGGAATTGGAGGAGTTCGGGCCGGAAGACCGGGTCGGCATCGTGAGCCTGATGGACCATACGCCGGGGCAGCGGCAATTCACCGATATTTCCAAGTTTGAAGCCTATATCCGGGGCAAATACGCGCTTCCGGCGGAAGGGTTCAAGGAATATTGCGATTTCCTCTATGGGCTGCGGGACCGGCTTGGCGAAAAGCATGAGCAAGCGACCGTGGCGGCGGCGAAACGGTTTGGCGCGGTGCTTGCGAGCCATGACGATACCACCGCGGAGCAGGTCGAGACCTCGGCCTCCTACGGGATTCACCTGGCCGAATTCCCGACCACGGAAGAGGCCGCAAGGGCCTGTCATCAAAAGGAAATCGCGACGATCATGGGCGGGCCGAACCTTGTGCGGGGGGGGTCGCATTCGGGCAATGTCGCGGCGATTGACCTCGCCGATCTCGATCTTCTCGACATCATCTCGTCCGACTATGTGCCCGGCTCGCTTCTCCTTGGGGCGGTGCAGTTGGGGCAGCATTGGGGCGATATGGCCAAAGGCATGGCGACGGTGACGGCGACGCCTGCGCGGATGACGGAACTGCATGACCGAGGCCGGATCGAGGCGGGGCTTCAAGGCGATCTGATCCGCTTCCGCCTGACCGAAGGCGTTCCGGCGCTTCGTGCGGTATGGAGCAAAGGCAATCGCGTGGCCTAGGATCTGTGCGCAGGCTCACATATGTATCACGTCGGTATTGCGTCGGTATCGCGGTGGTGCGGCCTCAGTCGAAGGAGAATTCCGGCAGTTGGGCGAAGGCGGCTTTGAGGGCGTCGCCCCAGCCGGCGGAGATTTCCTGGTAGTAGGGATCATCGCCCGTGATGCGGAAGCGGCGGCCGGTGGTGAGCGCGCCTTTCTCGTAGACATGCACGTCGAGCGGCAGGGAGACCGATAGGTTGGCCTTGATCGTGGAGTCAAAGGAGACGAGCAGGAGCTTGATTGCCTCTTCATAGCTCATCGCCGGATCATAGGCGCGCAGGAGGATCGGGCGGCCATATTTGGTCTCGCCGATCTGGAAGAAGGGGGTGTCGGCGCTGGCCTCGATGAAGTTGCCCTCGGGATAGATCAGGAAGAGGCGCGGCTCGCCGCCTGCGATCTGGCCGCCGACGAGGATCGTCGCGTTGAAGGCGGCGTCGGCGCGTTGGCCTTCGTCGGCATGGGTCGAGATGACCTCGCGCAGGGTGTTGCCGATCATCGTGGCGACCTGAAACATCGAGCTTGCGCTAAGAATATCGGGATCGCGTTCGGAGGGCGATTTGGAGCGTTCCTCGAGGAGCGAGATCACGGCCTGCGTCGTGGCGAGGTTTCCGGCGGTCATCACCGTGATGCAGGCGGTGCCGGGCTTCTCCCAGATCACCATCTTGCGGAAGGTGGAGATATTGTCGACGCCGGAATTCGTCCGGGTGTCCGACATGAACACCATCCCGCGGTCCAGCATCATCCCAACGCAATATGTCATCGACGTCTCGTCCTTTGAGGTTTGACCCTAAGAACAGCTTTATTGCTGAACTTGCAAGGCGACATGGAGGTCTTCCTGTCCCATACCTTGCCGAATTCCGAGGATCGGGGCGGCGTCGCCATAGTCGCGCCCCGTGGCGACGCGGACATAGCGGTCGTCCGGGCAAATGCGGTTGGAGACATCGAAACCGACCCAACCGAGCGAGTCGGTCCAGACTTCGCACCAGGCATGCGAGGCGTCCTGTTCCACGAGGCCCTCCATCAGGAGATAGCCGCTAATGTAGCGGGCGGGATGGCCGAGCAGGCGGGCGGCGGCGATCATGATATGGGCGTGGTCCTGACAGACACCATGCCCGGCGGCGAGGGCGGTTTCGGCGGGTGTCGTGCTGTCGGTCTTGCCGATGTCGTAGGTGACCTGTTCGTAGATCGTTGCCGAAAGGGCGTGCATCTGGGCGAGCGTGTCGTCGGCATTGGCGACGTCGCGGGCAAGGCGGCGCAGCTCGGGGCCGGGTTTGGTGCGCGCGGTTTCGTTCTCGAAGAGCCAGAGCGGGGCAAAACCCTTGTGCCGTCCGATGACGCCCGCGGTATCCGTGGTCTCGACGATGCCCTCGCAATGAACCTCGATATGGGTTGTGCCATCATCCGCGAGGAGGAGGTCGGTCTGGTTGGTGTATTGGTCCTCAAAGCTCAACTGGCGCGTGGCGCCGGAAATCTCGGTGGTCCAGTCGTGGACGGTCTGGCCGTGGCCGGTTCGGGGGCGCAGGCGCAACTGTTGAAGCGCGTAGTGGACGGGTGTGTCGTAATTGTAGGTGGTCTTGTGAGATATCCGGAGGCGCATGTGATGTTATCCGTTGAACCTGAAATCCTGCTCGATCTGTCCGGCGAGGCAGGCGGCAGCGGATAGGGTATCGCTTAGGAATTCGTGCAGGCCGTCTTCGAAGATCTCGTCGATGTTGCGCGACATGAAGCCTTGGCAGAGGGTCTGGGCGAGGTCCATGCAGGGGCTTCTTTCGCCGTATTCGCGTTCGAGCATGGCGAGGTTGTCGCCGATCTCGGCGCAGCAGAAGGCGAGAGAACGCGGCATGCGTTGATCGAGGATCAGGAAGTCGGCAATGGCGAGAGGCGAGCTTTCGCCAGCATGCAGCCAGCGGAAGGCGCGGTCGGCAGAGACCGAGCGCAGGATGGTTTCCCATTGCGTGTTGTCCATCGAGCTTCCGACGAAGGCGGCGGAGGGCAAGAGGACGTAGTATTTCACATCGAGGATGCGCGCCGTGTTGTCGGCGCGTTCGATAAACGTGCCGAGGCGGGCAAAGGCGAAAATGTCGTTGCGCAGCATGGTGCCATGCAGGGCGCCGCGTACCACGGCGGTGCGGTAGCGGATCGCGGCAAGGATCTCGGGCAGGGTGCGCGTAGTCACCGGGCGGGAGAGCGCGTCTTTGATGGCCATCCAGCATTCATTGGTGGCCTCCCAGACCTCGGAGGAGAGCGCGGTGCGCACCATGCGGGCGTTGGAGCGCGCAGCGCTTAGGGTGCAGAGCACAGAGGACGGGGTATCGCGGTCGCGCAGGAGGAAGTTGACGACGGATTGGGGATCAAAGCTGTCGTACTTTGCGAGGAAGGCGTCGCGCAGACCGGCGGTCGTCACCACGCTTTCCCATTCGGTTTCGGCCCGTTCAGAACGGGTCAGGGCGATGCGCCAGCCGGTTTCGATCAGGCGTGCGGTGTTTTCGGCGCGTTCAAGGTAGCGGAACATCCAGAACAGGCCACCTGCGGTTCTTCCTAGCATCTGGTTACTCCCCCAATACCCATGTGTCCTTGGTGCCGCCGCCCTGTGACGAGTTCACCACGAGAGAGCCCTTCTTGAGCGCCACGCGGGTCAGGCCGCCGGGTGTGATGTTGATCTCGTTGGGCGAGACGAGCACGAAGGGGCGCAGGTCGACATGGCGCGGCGCGAGGCCCTTCTGGGTCAGGATCGGCACGGTCGACAGCGCCAGCGTCGGTTGGGCGATATAGTTCGCGGGGCGGGCGCGGAGTTTCTTCTCGAAGGTGGCCAGCTCGCGTTTGGAGGCGGCGGGGCCGACGAGCATGCCGTAGCCGCCCGAGCCATGCACCTCTTTCACGACCAGATCGGCAAGGTTGTCGAGCACGTATTTGAGCGCGTCCGGCTCTGAGCAGCGCCATGTCGGCACGTTCTGAAGAATGGCTCGCTCGCCGGTGTAGAACTCGACGATATCGGGCATGTAGGAATAGAGCGCCTTGTCGTCGGCGATCCCGGTGCCGGGCGCATTGGCGATGGTGATATTGCCCGCGCGATAGACATCCATGATCCCCGGCACGCCAAGCAGGCTTTCGGGGTTAAAGGTCAGCGGGTCGAGATAGGCGTCATCGACCCGGCGATAGAGCACGTCAACAGGTTTGTAGCCTTGCGTCGTGCGCATCGAGACACGGCCATCGGTGATCCGCAGATCGGTGCTTTCGACAAGTTCGGCGCCCATTTGGTCGGCGAGGAAGGCATGTTCGAAATAGGCAGAGTTGTGGATACCGGGGGTGAGCACGGCGACCTCGGGTTTGCCGGTCACACAGGGCGGGGCGCTGGCGGCGAGCGAGCGGCGCAGGGCGCGGGGATAGTCGGAGACAGGCCGCACCTTCATGTTGGTGAACAGCTCGGGGAACATCTGGAGCATCGTCTCGCGGTTCTCGAGCATATAGGAGACGCCGGAGGGTGTGCGGGCGTTGTCCTCGAGCACGAAAAACTCGTCCGGGCCGGTGCGCACGAGATCGACGCCGACGATATGAGTATAGACGCCGCCGGGGGGCGAGACGCCGATCATCTCGGGGAGGAAAGCCTCATTCCCGGCGATCAGCTCTTTCGGGACGCGGCCTGCGCGCAGGATTTCCTGACGGTGGTAGATGTCGTGCAGGAAGGCGTTGATCGCGCGCACGCGCTGTTCGATGCCGCGTTCGAGCCGGGCCCATTCGCGGGCCGAGATCACACGGGGCACAATGTCAAAGGGGATCAGGCGTTCGTCGGCGTCTTCCTGACCGTAGACATTGAAGGTAATGCCGATGCGGCGAAAGAAAGCTTCGGCTTCGGCGGACTTGCGCCGCAGGTGCTTGATGTCCTCTCCGGAGAACCAATCGTGATAAAGTTCATAAGGGGCGCGGGGGGCACCCTCGGAGACGAACATCTCGTCAAAATGGGGCTTTGATTCTGTCATATCACCACGCTACGCCGCCCCGGTATGGCGGCAATGAGATGCCTCATTTCCCATCACCTTGACGTGAAAACCGGGCGGTTGCGCCATTTCTTAGGCAGCCGCGCCCAAGAAGTAGGCGGAATGTGGATTGAGAGGCGTCTCAGACAGAGACCGCTTCGAGAAGTTCATCACGGCTGAGCGTGGCGCGGGGACCGGATTTGACCACGCTGCCTCGGCGCAGGATGACGAAATCGTCGGCGTGGTCATAGGCGAAATCAAAGAACTGCTCGACGAGGATAATTGCCATGTCACCCCGGTCGCGCAGGTAGGTGATGACCTTGCCGATTTGCTTGATGATATTGGGCTGAATGCCCTCGGTTGGCTCATCCAGAAGCAGCAGTTTCGGCTTGGTGATGAGCGCGCGCGCGATGGCGAGCTGCTGTTGTTGGCCGCCCGAAAGGTCGCCGCCGCGCCGGTGCAGGAAGTCCTTGAGGATCGGGAACAGCTCGAAAATCTCGTCCGGGATGACGTGTTCGGAAGGCGGCAAGCAGGCATAGCCCGTCTCGAGGTTCTCGCGCACCGTCAGCAGCGGGAAGATATCGCGCCCCTGCGGCACGTAGCCGACCCCGCGCCGGGCCATGGCGTGGGCGGGGAGTTTGCCGATGTCCTCGTCGTTGAAGGTCATGGCGCCGCCGCTTCGGATATGGGTGCCGGAGATCGCCTTGAGGAGCGAGGTCTTACCGACGCCATTGGTGCCCATGACGCAGGTGATCTTGCCAAGGTCGGCTTGCATCGAGATGTCGTTGAGGATTTGCGAGCTGCCGTAGTGGAGCGTGAGATTGTCGAGTTTGAGCATCGCTTAGCGTCCCAGATAGACGTCGATGACGTCCTGATTGCTTGTCACGTGGTCGAGGCCGCCTTCGGCGAGAACCGAACCTTCGTGCAAGACGGTGACCTTGCAGTTGAGGCGGCGCACGAATTCCATGTCATGTTCGACGACGACCACGGCGCGGGTCTTGGCGGCCTCCACAAGGATCGCGGTTGTGTGTTCGCGTTCCTCAGGCGTCATGCCAGCGGCGGGTTCATCGACAAGGAGAAGTTGCGGGTCTTGCGCCAGCAACATGCCGATCTCGAGCCATTGTTTCTGACCGTGGGAGAGTTCGCCCGATTTGCGCGATAAGTGATCCGTCAGGCCGATCTCGGCGGCGAGCGCCGCGACCTTCTCGGTATCCGCAGCGTTCTGGCGGTAGAACAGGACGGCGAAAGGGCCACGGTCTTTCTTGAGCGCGAGGAGGAGGTTGGCAAAGACGGTCTGATCCTCGAAGACGGTTGGGCGCTGGAATTTGCGGCCGATCCCGGCGCGAGCGATCTGGGCTTCGCTCATCTTCAGGAGCGAGACGGATTTGTCGCCCCAGAGCACACGGCCTTCGTTGGCGCGGGTTTTGCCGGTGATGATGTCCATGAAGGTTGTCTTGCCCGCGCCGTTGGGGCCGATGATGGCGCGCATCTCGGCCTTGCCGATCTGGAAGGAGAGGTTGTTGATCGCCTTGAAGCCGTCGAAAGAGACCGAGACGCCGGAGACTTCGAGAAGGGTTTTCATACGTCGGCCTCCTTTTCCTGAAGCGCGCCTTGGTCAGGGCCGAGGTCTTGGCCGTGGCGCATCGGGCTGTGGCGGTCGGTGATGAGGTCGAAGAGGCCGCCGATGCCCTTGGGCGCGAAAAGCGTCACGAGGACGAAGGAGAGGCCAAGGAGAACGAGCCACCAGTCGACCCAGTCGACCGTGTAGAAGCCGAGCGGGATCGAGGGCACCTGGCCGCCGGTGAACCATGTGGAGACGAGCGACACGAAGGCCGCGCCGATGACCGCGCCGTAGAGGCGGCCACGCCCGCCGATGGCGACCCAGACCGCGAGGTAGATTGAGGCGATGGGTGCGATTTCGGCGGGGTTGATGATGCCCGCCTGTGGGTAATAGAGCGCGCCGGCGATGGCGGCGATGATGGCGGTGACGGTAAAGATAAAGAGCTTGTAGCCCTCGACCGAGTAGCCAAGGAAGCGCACGCGCGCCTCGTCATCACGGATGCCGCGCAGGACCGAGCCGAACTTGCCCGAGACGACCCATGTCGCAAAGCCATAGCCAAGCGCGAGGGCAATGGCCGAGGCCCAGAGGAACCAGAGCGAGATCGTGGCCTGCGGGATGGCGTCGGCGCCGGGGAGGTTTTGAAGGCCGGAAAGGCCGTTATTGCCGCGCAAGCCGCTGTCGTTCTGGAACAGGTAGAGGGCGAGGGCGAGGGTCATGGCCTGGGTCAGGATCGAGAGGTAAACGCCCGTGACGCGCGAGCGGAAGGCCAGCCAGCCGAAGACCAGTGCCAGCAGGCCCGGCACGGCGACCACGAGGATCAGTTGCAGCGTCAGGCTATGGGAGAAGGCCCAGATCAGGGGGAAGTCGGAGCTTCCGACGACGCCGAAGATCTGGTTGCCAATGCCGGAGATGACCTCGGCGTCGGTTGGCGGGATCTCGGCATTGGTCATGGAGGTCACGACGATGTCGCGGGTGCGGGCATACATGAGCCACATGCCGATCATGTAGCCGCCGAGCCCGAAGAAGGCGAAATGGCCAAGCGAGAGGATACCCGCATAGCCCCAGACGAGGTCCATTGCGATGGCGACGAGGCAGAGGCAGAGCGTCTTGCCCAGCGTTTTGACGAAGCTTGTCGAGATGAGGCCGGTGCCCATGGCTTCGGAAAACACCGTCACGAGAAGGGTAAACAGAGCAAGGCAGGCGAGGAAGATCAGCAGCGAGGGGTTTCGCGCGATGAAGGGTTGCCGGGTCATGCGGTGGCCTCCGTGGCGGGGGCGGAACTCTTTGAACATCCCGGGCCGTTTTCTTTTGATGAAGACGGGGGGAGACAGGTGAAGAGGGCGGGGAAACAGAGCGGCATTGGATCAGTCTCCTGCGGCGCGGCCCTTGAGGGCGATGATGCCTCGGGGGCGGAACTGAATGAAGATGATGATGAAGATGATCATGTAGGTTTGGGCCGCGAGGGTGTTTGAGGGGTTCATCCATTCGATGCCCTTTTGCAGGAAACCGATCATCGCCGCCCCTGCGAGCGTGCCCCAGATATTGCCGACACCGCCGACAACCACGGTCATGAAGGATTGGACGATATAGTCGGAGCCAAGTTCCGAGGTGACCTTGGCAAAGAGGCCGATGGCGACGCCGGCGATTCCGGCGATGCCGGAGCCAAGGCCGAAGGTCAGCATGTTCACGCGGTCGGGATTAATCCCCATGGAGGCGGCCATGCGGGGGTTTTGGGTAACGGCGCGGGTTTCAAGGCCGAGGCGTGTGCGCTTCATGATGAAGAGGAATAGCGCGAGGAAAGTCAGCGCGAGGACGAAGATCGCGATGCGGATATAGGAGATCGAGACCACATCGTTCATCACCCACGCGCCATCGAGCCAGCCCGGAGAGGTCAGGGGGCGGGCCTGGGTGCCGAAGATGTTCTTGGCGATCTGCTGGAGCGCGATAGAGATGCCAAAGGTCGCCAGAAGGGTTTCCAACGGGCGGTTGTAGAGCCAGCGGATCACGAGGCGTTCCATCGCGACGCCCGCGGCGAAGGTCACGGCGAAGGCGAGGGGCAGGGCCACGAGGATTGAGACGGTGTAGTTGGGGATCAACTGTTGCACCACATAGCCGGTATAGGCGCCCATCATGATGAACTCGCCATGCGCCATGTTGATGACGCCCATGACGCCGAAAGTGATGGCGAGGCCGATGGCCGCGAGGAAGAAGATCGAGGCGAGCGAGATGCCGTCGAGTGCCAGATCGAGCATCTGGTTCAGGCCGACGCGGGTCTTGATCGCGGCGAGCGCGTCCTCGGCGGCGGCGGTCACGGCGGTGGAGGGCTCGGCATAGGCGTCGTAGATCGTATGGGCGGCGAGGGCCTCTTTGATTGCGGCTTCGGTCGGTTGGGCCGGGGCGAGGCCCGCCTCGACAAGAGCGGCGTAGGCCGTGGCGCGGGCGGCGTCCGTATTGAGCGCGGCGAGAGGGACGCCCCCGACCTTGCCGCCGTCGATATGGGCGGCGAGCGTGGAGCGGATATCATCGGGCGAGAGGCGCGGCGGGGCGAGGCCCTTGTCGGCGAGCATGGCATAGGCCTCGGCCTCGGGCATGTCTTCGCCGGGCGTCAGGATGGCGGCGACATTCACGCCTTGGGGCACCGGGCCTTGGGCGATTTCGCGACTGGTGGTCAGGAGCATGTTCAGCGCGGCGCGGGCGTCGAGGGAGATATCGGTTGCGATGCTTTCGATGGCGGCGATGCGGGCTGTGTCATCGGCGCCGAAGCGCAGGGTCAGGAGCGTGGCGAGCTGTTCCTTGCGGGCCTTGATTTCTGGGTCGGCCTCACCTTCGAGGGAGGCGCGCAGGGGGGCGAGGTGGCTGGCCTCGGCGTCGCGCTGCAGCGCGTCGAGCGCATCGCGGCGGCGAGCCGGATCGGGGTCGGAGAGTTGGAACACGACAAGCGCGGTGCCGATCATGGCGCGCACGCCGCTATTGGGTTTGAGCTGGTCGAGGGCGTCCTTGTCATAGTCGCCGACGGCATCGCCGCTATCAAAGTCATAGAGGCGGTAGGTTTTCTTGGCGATTTCCTCGGCGCGGAAGAAATGCCCGTCTTCTTCGCGCTGCCACATGTCCTTGGACTGCCAGGTTTGAAGCACGGTTTGGGCGGCGGGTAGGCCACTTGTCGCAATGGCGTCGATGGCCGGGGCGATGGATTTGCGCGAGCCTTTTTCGATCAGGGCGCGATGCACCTGAAGGAGGTCTTGCACCGGGGTATTGCCGGGGCCGCTCTGGGCCTGAAGCGAAGGCGCAAGGGACAGGATGGCGGCAAGCGCCAGAAGGAAAACCCGCATGAGTCCTACCTGTTGGGAGAAAGGGGCGTCAGGAAAAGAAAGGGGGCCGGAGCCCCCTTTCCGAGAGGTCGATCAGATCAGTAGTTCGACTGAATCTGCACGCAGGAGTTGGTGTCGGTGTTGTACATACCGCAGCCGAGGTCTTTCCAATCCGACTTGAGAACCGCAGATTCCGGCAGGAAGTCGGTCCAGGCGTCGCCCGGAACTTCGGCGGTCTGGGAGATGATGTCGAACTGGCCATCTTCCTGAATCTCGCCGATGAGAACCGGCTTGGCGAGGTGATGGTTCGGCAGCATCACGGCGGTGCCGCCGGTCAGATTCGGAACCTCGAGGCCATACATCGCTTCGCGCACGGCGTCGACGTCGGTCGTGCCAGCCGCTTCAAGCGCTTTGATATACATGTTGAAGCCGATCACGTGCGCTTCCATCGGGTCGTTGGTCACGCGCTCTTCGCCCATTTTGGCTTTCCATGCGGCGATGAATTCCTCGTTGAGGTCGCTCTCTGCCGACTGGAAATAGTTCCAAGCGGCGAGGTGGCCGACGAGGTTGGTGGTGTCGAGACCGGAGAGTTCCTCTTCGCCGACCGAGAAGGCGACGACGGGAATGTCGTCGGCGGAGACGCCGGCGGCGGCGAGTTCTTTATAGAAGCCGATGTTGGCGTCGCCGTTGATTGTCGAGATCACGCCGACCTTTTTGCCGTCCGCGCCAAGCGCCACAACGTCCGCGACGATCTTGGACCAGTCGGAATGGCCAAACGGGGTATAGTTGACGAAGATGTCTTCCTCGGCGATGCCTTTGCCCTTGAGATAGCTTTCAAGGATGTTGTTGGTGGTGCGGGGATAAACATAGTCGGTGCCGAGGAGGGCGAATTTCTCGACGCCGAGTTCCTCGAGGAAATAGTCGGTGGCGGGGATCGCCTGTTGGTTGGGCGCGGCGCCGGTGTAGAAGACGTTCTTGGAGCTTTCTTCGCCCTCATATTGCACCGGGTAGAAGAGGAGACCGTTCAACTCCTCGATCACCGGCAGCACCGATTTGCGCGACACGGACGTCCAGCAGCCGAACATCACGTCCACGTCCTCGACGGTCAGCAACTCGCGCGCTTTCTCGGCGAAGAGGGGCCAGTCGGAGGCGGGATCGACGACCACGGCTTCGAGCTGTTTGCCGAGCACACCGCCCTTGGCGTTCTGCTCTTCGATGAGCATCAGCATGGTGTCTTTCAGCGTCGTTTCGGAGATGGCCATGGTGCCCGAGAGCGAGTGCAGGACGCCGACCTTGATCGTGTCGTCCGCTGCGAGCGCCGAGGAGGCGAGGCCGGCCATGACCAGCGAGCCGGCGAGCGTGTTCTTAAGAAAGTTCATAAGTGTCTCCCAGCAGGGCTTTTTGCCGCGCTCCCCTTGCCGCAATGCGCAAGAAAGCCTAGCTCGTGCCCTGCAACATGTGTTGCGTAACGTGTGGCGGCCTGTTCGAGGTCCAAGTCGTCTGGCCGTCACACTCCCCAAGGGTCTGGCGAGCGTTCCCTCTGGGCGCCCTTACAGTTTCTGCGTTGCGGCAATCCGGCAAACATATGCGGTGAAAAACCGGGCGGAGGACCGTGGTTGCCCTTTTTGCGGGCAGTCTTGAGGGGGGATTGCCTTCGGAATAGGCGGTTTGAGGCGCGGTGCGGTGCGCAGCCTGCCTGATTTCTGCGCGTCTTGCGCCGGGCGCGTTGCGAGCTGCCGGATGATTCCGCGCCGTGGGGGGCGGACAATATTGGCGCGAAAGCGGTGCGGGAGGGTAACAATGTTGCCAAACTCCCTTGCAAATTGTTGTTCTCGGTGGCACGTCCTCTTTTCAGCCCCGCGAGGGGATGCGCGATATCCGAGGAGAGCCCGATGCCTGATCTTCGTTCCAAGACATCCACCTTTGGCCGCCGTATGGCCGCAGCCCGTGCGCTTTGGCGCGCGACAGGCATGCAGACCGAAGATTTCGGCAAGCCGATTGTCTGCGTCGTCAACTCGTTCACCGAGTTCGTGCCCGGCCACGTGCACCTCAAGAACATGGGGTCTCTGGTCGCGGAAGAGATCGAGAAAGCGGGCGGTGTCGCCAAGGAAATGAACACGATCGCCGTCGATGATGGGATCGCCATGGGCCATGACGGGATGCTTTATTCGCTGCCGTCGCGCGAAGTCATTGCCGACAGCGTCGAATATATGGCCAATGCCCATTGCGCCGATGCGCTCGTGTGTATCTCGAACTGTGACAAGATCACGCCGGGGATGCTCATGGCGGCGATGCGGCTCAACATCCCGGCGATCTTCGTTTCGGGCGGGCCGATGGAAGCGGGCAAGGTGCTTCTCAAGGATGGCGAGCATAAGGCCGACCTCGTGACCGCCATTGTCGGCGCGACCGATGAGGATCGCAGCGAGGACGAGGTCAACAAGCTCGAACGCTCGGCCTGTCCGACCTGTGGTTCGTGCTCGGGCATGTTCACGGCGAACTCGATGAACTGTCTTGCCGAGGCGCTTGGCCTCGCGCTGCCGGGGAACGGCTCGCTTCTGGCGACACATTCCAAGCGCCGGGGGCTTTTCGAGGAAGCCGGGCGCAAGATCGTGGAGCTTTGCGAGCGCTGGTACAAAGACGGCGACGAAACCGCCCTGCCGCGCGGGATTGCGACCTTTGACGCCTTCGAGAACGCCATGGCGCTCGACATTGCGATGGGCGGGTCGACCAACACGGTGCTGCACCTCCTTGCCATCGCGCATGAGGGCGAGGTCGATTTCACCATGGCCGATATGGACCGGATGAGCCGTCAGATCCCGCATCTGTGCAAGGTGGCGCCGTCGACACCGCTCTATCACATGGAAGACGTGCACCGCGCGGGCGGGATCGCACGGATCATGGGCGAGTTGGATCGCGAGGGCAAAATCCACCGCGATTGCGCCACGGTACATGAAAAGACCATGGGCGAGTTCATCGACAAGTGGGATATCCGCCGCGAAACCGCGGGCAACGAGGCGCGCGACCTGTTCATCGCCGCGCCGGGCGGTGTGCGCACCACGGAAGCCTTCAGCCAGTCGCGCATGTATACCGAGCTTGACCTTGATATCGAGGACGGCTGCGTGCGTGATTTCGGCAATGCCTATTCCGAGGAGGGCGGTTTGTGCGTGCTTTTCGGCAATATCGCCGAGCAGGGCTGTATCCTGAAGACGGCGGGCGTCATCAAGGAGATGTATGAATTCGAAGGCACCGCAAAGGTCTTTGAATCCATGGAAGACGCGATGCATGGCATCCTCCAGAACGAGGTTCAGCCCTATTCCGTCGTGGTGATCCGCTACGAGGGGCCGAAGGGCGGGCCGGGGATGCAGGAGATGCTCTATCCGACCGCCTACCTCAAGTCGAAGAAGCTCGACACGACCTGTGCCTTGCTCACCGATGGCCGGTTCTCGGGCGGCACCGCGGGGCTTTCGATCGGTCACGCCTCGCCGGAAGCGGCGGAGAAAGGGGTGATCGGGCTTGTGGAAGATGGCGACAAGATCAAGATCTCGGTGCCGAACCGCACGATCCATCTTGATGTCAGCGACGAGGAGCTTGAACGTCGCCGTGCGAACCACCCGCAGGCGGATCGCAAGTTCTGGAAGGCGGAAGGGCGGCCGCGGGCCGTGTCCAAGGCGCTCAAGGTCTATGCGGCGCATGTGTCGAACGCCTCACTCGGGGCGGTGCGCCAGATCGACGAAGACGACGTGTAAGGCCGTTTCTTGGTTTTGTTGGAGCGGGGTCGCCTTGAGCGGCCCCGTTTTTCATTTGGGGGGGCGTTTCTTGGAAAGAAAACGGGAGGGGCCAGCCCCTCTTGCCTGCCAAGGCAGGCAATTCACCCCGGGATATTTTCGGCAAGAGGAAGAGGATCAGGGGGTGAGAGGGCGGAAGGCAGCGGTCAGCCCTTGGCCACCGCCGATGCCGATCATGGCCATGGCGAGCGCGCCCTCGGGGGCAGTTTGCGAGACGGGGCGCAGTTGCGCGAAGAGGCGGGTCACGAGGATTGCTCCGGAGGCGCCGAAGGGATGGCCGAGGGCGATGGCGCCGCCGTGCGGGTTGGGAAACGTCTCGGGGAGGTGGAGTGCGTCGAGACACGCCAGCGCCTGCGCGGCAAAGGCTTCGTTGAATTCCAGATGGGTCAGCCGGTCGAGCGACAGGTCGGGGCGGCGGGAGAGGAGTTTTTGCGTCGAAGCGACAGGGCCGATGCCGAGGAGGTTCGGATCGACCCCGGCGGCGGCGGCGTCCTCGAAACCCAGCGCATAGGGCAGCCCGGCGGCGCGGGCACGGGCGCGGGAGGTCACGACGAGAGCCGCTGCGCCATCGTTGAGGGGGCAGGCATTGGCGACGGTGACCGTGCCGTCCGGGGTAAAGGCCGGGCGCAGGCGGGCGAGGCGGTCGGGTGTGAGGTCGGGGCGGGGGCATTCGTCGAGGGCGTGGCCCGCGAGGGGGGCGATTTCGGTGTCGAAGGCGCCCTCGGCTTGTGCTGCCAGTGCGCGGGCGTGGGAGCGCAGGGCGAAGGCGTCTTGTCGGTCGCGCGAGACGGAGAAACGGGCGGCGACGGCATCGGCGGCGGCGCCCATTTCGGGGTCGCCAATGGACTCGGGGGAGAAACGCGCGCGGTCGTAGGGCAGCGGCGCGCCGCCATCGCGGGCGGGCAGGGCGCGCAAGGGTTTGCGGCTTTGGCTTTCGACGCCACCTGCGAGGTAGAGGTCGCCAGCGCCGGATTGCACAAGGCGGCAGGCAAGGATCACGGCCTCAAACCCTGCGCCGCATTGACGGTCTACGGTGAGGCCCGGCACGGAGACATTGCCCCAGGCGGTCAGGGCCGAAAGGCGCGCGACATTGCCGCCGGGGCCAGCGGCATTGCCGAGGATCACGTCGTCGATCTCGGCGGGTGCGAAGGGTGTGTCGGCGAGCGCGGCGGTGAGGGGCGCGGCGGCGAGGTCTTCGATGTCGAGGGCGCGGAACATGCCCCCGGCGCGGCCGATGGGGCTTCGCCGGGCAGCGACGATGACGGGGCAGCGCTCAGGCGGTAAGGGGGACAAGGCGCGCATCCTCTTTCTCGATCCAGTCCATCAGGGTGCGGCGGTCGGGTTTGCCGCTGCTGGTCAGGGGGTAGTCTTCCAGCATAGCCACACGGCGCGGGATTTTATAGCGCGGCAGGCGCGGGGCGAGATGGGCGCGTAAGGCCGCAAGGGTGGTGTCGCCGGTGAGGAGCGCAACGAGGTCTTGGCCACGGGTCGGATGGGGCAGACCGAGGACCACGGCGCCGGTCACACCGGGGCAGGCGGAGAGCGCGGTTTCGACCTCTTGTGGATAGACGTTGAGGCCGGCGGTGACGATCATGCCGCCTTCGCGTCCCATGAGGGAGAGCGAGCCATCGGGGTTGATGCGGCCAAGGTCGCCGACCGTGGCCCAGTCCCCCTCGCGGCGGAAGCCGGAGCGGGTATTGGGTGTGAGGTAGCCGTCGATGGCGAGGTCGCCACGGGCAAAGATGGTGCCGGTTGCGCCTTGCGGCAGGGCGCGGCCCTCGGTTCGGATCGACAGGGCCACATGGGGAAAGGGATGACCCACGGTGTCGGGCGGGGCGGAGGAGCCGTGGGCGTCGTGGCGCGAGAGGCTCAGGAAGCCGAGTTCCGAGGCACCGTAATATTCATAGAGCGTGGCGGTGGGGAAGGTTGCGCGTGCGGCTGCAAGGAGGGCAGGGTCGAGCTTGGCCCCGGCGGTGGTGATGTTGGTTACGGTCGGCAAGGGGGCGTGGCGGGTGAGGGCTTGCAAGAGGGCAGGCACGGCGACGAGGCGGGGTGCTTCGGCCTTGAGAAGGGCGCTTGCGGTGGGAGCGTCGAAGCGGGGCAGCGCGTGGAAGGTTGCGCCATTGTCGAGGGTTTCGGCCAGAGCATAGAGCGTCACCCCGTGGGCCAGAGGGCCGGGGGCGAGCGTGTGGCTTTGGTCGGTGAGGCCAAAGGCGGTGCGGCTTGCATCGAGGGAGGCGCGCCAAGAATGGCGGGAGCGGGCGAAGGCCTTGGGGTGGGAGGTTGTGCCGGAGGTGTAGCCGATGAGGAAGGTTTCGTCCGGCGCGCGCGGCAGGGGCGCGGCGGGAGCGGTCGCGAGAAGGTCCGGGAGGGCAGTCTCGACGGGATAGGCGGGGATCCAGAGGCGCGCAGCGGCGGCGCGCAGGGCGGTTTGATCGGTAAGGCAGAAGAGCGCGTCGGGGCGCTGCGCTTCGAGCGCCGCAATCAAGAGCGCCTCGGGCCATTGGGGATCGAGGAGCTGCACTGCGTGGGGTGTCGAGAAGGCTGTCGCCAAGAGGGGAAGCGCGGCGGCGTGGTTGCCTGTGGTTAGCGCGAAAAGACGGGCCGGGGCTGAGAGTGTCAGGCCGGGGTGTTCGCGGGCGGGCAGGGCACGCAGGGCTGCATCAAGCCGGGCGGTTTGATCACGCAGGGCGGCATAGGAGAGCGCCGTGTCGCCAATGCAGGCCGCCAGCGCGTCAGGGCGCTGGCGGGCGTGGGTTTCAAGGGCGGTGCCGAGAGGCACGCCGACCTCAGAGCGCGGGATAGGCGCGGCGGATACCACGCGTCACGATCACGGCGATCGCCACCTTCACGAGGTCGCCGGGTACGTAGGCCAGCATGATCATCACCGCCTTGGACAGCGGCAGCTTCGCGACCACGGCCATCCACGGGATACCGATGGCATACATGACGAGGATGCCGCCGATGGCAATGGCCACGGCGAGGCGCAGCGGGGAGGTCTCGGCGCGTCCAACGAGCCAGCCGATGACGGCGGCACAGATCGGCCAAGCCACAACGAAGCCGCCGGACGCCCCGGCGAAGATGCCAAAGCCGCCGCGCCCGCCGGAGAGAAGCGGCAGGCCAATGGCGACGAGGGCCACAAAGAGAAGCATCGCGAGGCCACCGCGGCGCGCACCGGCGATCGCGCCTGCGAGCATGACGCCGAGGCTTTGGGCGGTGATCGGAGGCAGCGCGAGGCCTGCGAAACTAATGGGCGGAACAAGGCCGAGGGCGGCGGTCAGAGCCGCGAAGAGGGCGATGTAGACGATGCTGCGAGTGTCCATGGGTGTGTCCTGTGCGTATTTTTCAGGCAGGGATACGTGGCGGGCGACAAGATCGCAAGCCTGCGTTGGAGATCAGGCGCGGGGATCGTAGCCGCGCGCTTCGATCGCGTCGGCGATATCGTCGGCCATTTTCAGGGTGCGGATGGCGACCGGCAGGGCCGTGGCGATCACCGAGCGTTCGAGTCCACGGGTCTTTTGTGCCTCGCGCACGTCGGTCGTAATTTGGCCGAGCACGGGGATGAAACGCAGGGCAAGAGAGATCGCGAGCCCGACCTTGGCCGGGTTGACGCCGAGCGGGCGCAAGAGCGCAAGCGCGCGGGTGATCGTGTCGATCATGTCTGAGGCGCGGGTGGTCAGCGTCACGAGGCTTGCCAAGAGGATCAGGGCCGCGAGGCGCAGCACGACGAAGGCCGCGAGCACCGGGCCGGAGAGCCAGTATTGCAGCGCGAGGAAGATGACGAAGATGAGCGCCAGCGGGCGCAGTTGCGCCAGCGCGTCGCCCAGCGTCAGCCCGGCGAGACGATAGAGCGCGAGGGTCAGTAGCAATGCGCCTAGGACGAGAGGCAGGCTCTCGACCAAGAAAAGCGCCGTTCCTGCCGCCATCATCACGAGGATCTTTGGCCCCGGAGAGAGACGGTGTAGGGGGGATGTGCCGGGGCGGTAGAGGTCGAGCATCAGGCCATGCGCTCCACATAGAACGGCAGAGCGGCGGCGGGGGTGTCGTCGGCGACGATGCGCCCCTCGTCAAAGACAAGCACGCGGTCAAAGCCTTCGAGCAGGTCGAGATCATGGGTGGCGAGGATCACCGTTTGTGCAAGTGCCTCGAGCGCCGCGGCGATGCGGCGGGTGTTGCGCAGGTCAAGCAGCGTCGTGGGTTCGTCCAGCACGAGATAGGCCGGGTCCATGACGAGGACGCCAGAGATCGCCAGAAGCTGTTTCTGGCCGCCAGAGAGGAGATGGGCGGGGTGGTCGCGCAGGTCGCTCAGGTCGTAGCGCGCGAGGATGGCGTCGGTCTTGCGGGCGATCTCGTCCTTGGGCAGCCGCAGGTTCTTCATTCCGAAGGCGAGGTCTTCGGCGACGGTTGGAAAAACGATCTGGTTGTCAGGGTTTTGAAACACGAAGCCGACCTTGCGGCGCACCTCTTTGCCCTTGGCGCGCGTGTCGAGACCGTCGATACGGACGCTGCCGGAACTCGGCAGGACGAGGCCATTCAGGAGCCGCGCGAAGGAGGATTTTCCCGAGCCGTTGGCGCCGATGATGCCGATGCGGCGTTCGGCCAGAGACAGCGAGATATCGTGCAGCACGGTGCGATCGCCATAGGCGAGGCGGACGGTTTCGATCTCGATCATGGTGCGGGTCCAGATGCTTCGTTGAGGCGCTCATACACCAAGGGCGGCGGCGGTTGAAGCGTCGGACGCCTCCGGCGGGAGTATTTGGACAGAGAAGAAGGGCGGGGGGGCGTATGGGGTTAGCGTTCCGGGTCGGACCAGTCGGAGGCGGGGACATGGCGGGTCTGCATGCGCAAGGCAAGGCCGAGGGCCACGCCAACGCCGATGGCGACGGTGAGGTCGGCGAGAACGGTCAGGACGAGGGTCAGAAGCAGGAGGAGTTGATGCGCGCGTGGTTCCGAGAGGTAGCCACGCCATTTATGCGGCTCGCTCATGTTCCAGGCGGTCAGCAGGAGAAGGCCAGCGAGGGCGGGCATGGCGAGGTAGCCGACCAATGGCGCGGCGAGCCGCATCACAAGGAGGATTGTCACGGCATGGATCAGGCCAGAGACCGGCGTTTTGCCGCCCGCGCGGATATTGGTCGCGGTGCGGGCGATGGCGCCGGTGGCGGGCAGGCCGCCAAAGAGCGACGAGCCGATATTGGCCGCGCCTTGTGCCAGGAGCTCGGCGTTGGGGCGGTGCTGGCCCGCGATCATGCGGTCGGCGACCATGGCCGAGAGCAGCGATTCCACCCCGGCGAGGAAGGCGATGATGAGCGCCGAGGGCAGGAGTTCCACAATGCGGGCAAAGGAGATGTCGGGCACTTGTGGGACCGGTAAGGTATTGGGCAGGGCACCGAAGCGGGAGTGGATCGTCTCCACGGGAAGGCCCGCGACGGCGACGATGGCAGAGGTCAATGCGACGGCGACGATGAGGCCGGGAAGGCGCGGGGCGAGGCGGCGAAAAACAACGATCAAAACCATGCTGGCCAGCCCGATCGCGGTTGCCGCGGGGGAGAGCGTGTCGCGAGCGGCCCAGAGCGCGGTTGTTTTCTCAAGGAATTCGGCGGGGACATGGGCGAGTTGCAAGCCCCCGAGGTCTTTGATCTGGCTGGTGGCGATGATGACGGCGATGCCGATGGTAAAACCGTTGATGACCGGCTCGGGGATCAGGCGGATCAGGTTCCCGGCGCGGAAATAGGCGGCGACGAGCAGGATCAGCCCGGCCATGAGCGTGGCAAGGACAAGGCCGTCATAGCCGTGTTCCATGATGACGCCAAAGACGACGACGATGAACGCCCCTGTGGGGCCGCCGATCTGCACCCGGCTCCCGCCGAGGAGGGAAATCAGGAAGCCGGCGACGATGGCCGTGACCAGCCCTTTTTCCGGGCCTGCACCGGAGGCAATGGCGATGGCGAGGGACAGGGGGAGGGCGACCATAGCGACAGTGATCCCCGCGAGCGTGTCTCGCAGCAGGAGAGACCATGAATAGGTGGTCAGTGTCGTCAGGATCTTGGGCTTCATGCGCGGACGTTAGAGGCTCGGTCCGTCGAGAGTCCAGTCGTGGAAATCGAAAAGGGCCTGCCCGGCTGACACGTCCGACGCCTCCGGCGGGAGTATTTGGCAGAGAAGAAGGGGGGCAGCAGGATGTCAGGCGACGGCGGCGAATCCTTCGGGGCGGAAACGGGCCATGGCCTCGGGGCCGCGCGGATCGAGTTCGAAGAGGGCGGGGCGTGCTAGAAGATAGGCACGCCATGTCTTTTCTGGGGAGGAGCTGATCTTGATACCGTGCTTGCGGTGCATTTCGCGAGCGAGGTCGGTCATGCGCATTCCCTTGCCGCCGGTGCTATGGGCGGCGATCATCGAGCGGATTTTAAGGTCGAGATCAGTGTGGGACTTGGTGCCAGGTTCGACAAGTTGGACCGTTGGGCGCGGGCCAAGTTCGACGAAGTGATGTCCGCTTGCCCGGAAGGGGGCGGGGGCCTTGGCCTCTCCGGCCGTGATCACCTTGGCCTGATGTTCGCGCAGGCGTTGGGCGAGGTGAGCGAAGTCGCCATCGGATGACGCGATGACGAAGTTCATGATGTGCTGGGTGAGGAGTATCTCCATCGCGTCGAGCGCGAGCAAGAGGTCTGCCGCGTTCTTACCGGTGCCAGCATGGATCACGCGGAACGCGGGGGCCTCGTGCCAGGCGTCGTTGCGCTGGGCGTCGAGATAGGTGCGGATGACGGTCGGGGTTCCATGCTTGCGGGCGATGGCGAGGATCGCGCCCGCGTATTTCGCATTCAGATTATCACCATCGACAAGCACGGCCACTGGTTCACTCATGACTACTCTCTAACATTCTTGATACCCGGCAACTGAAGCAGGGGAATTTGGCGAGAGTGGGGCGCGAGGGTGCCTTTTGACGAAAAGAGCCGCAGCACGAGAGGCCGCGGCTCTTGTCAGGGTGACGGGGGGTGCTTGTTCAAGACGCCAAGGATGGCAGCCAGAGCACGATTTGCGGGAAGGCGATGAGGCCTGCGATGGTGAGGGCGTCGGCGACGAAGAAAGGGGTCACGCCTTTGAAGACGTCCTGTACCGAAAGGTCATCGCGCACGCCTGCGACCACGAAGCAGTTGAGGCCGATGGGGGGCGTGATGAGGCAGAACTCGGCCATTTTGACCACGAGGATACCGAACCAGATCGCGCACATGGTGCCGTTCATGCCGAAGGCGCTTTCGGCGGCTGTCACGTATTCGCCGCCATTGAGCGCCATCACCGCCGGATAGACGACGGGCAGGGTCAGCAGCAGCATGCCGATCGCGTCCATGAACATGCCGAGCACCGCATAGCCCAAGAGGATGCAGATCAGGATCGTCATCGGCGAATAGTGCAGCGAGGTGATCCAGTCGGAAAACGCGCCTGGCAGGTCTGCAAACCCGAGGAACCGCACATAGATCAGCACGCCCCAGATGATCGTGAAGATCATCACGGTGAGCTTGGCGGTTTCCAGCAGGGCCATCTTGAGTTGTGGCCAGCGCATACCACGCCAGAGCGCCATGCAGAAGACGATGAAGGCGCCGATCGCGCCGCCCTCAGTGGGCGTGCCCCAGGCCTTTTCGCCGAAGGGGTTGTAGACGAAGAAGATGATGATGATCACCACGGCGAGGATCGGCAGGGCGGGCGGAAGGGCGGCGAAGCGTTCGCGCCATGTAAAGCCCGTGACCGGAGGGCCGACATTCTTAAAGATCAGGGCGATGCCAACGATTAACGTGCCGTAGACCACGGCGGAAAAGGCGCCGGGTACGAAGCCCGCGAGCAGGAGCTTGCCGACGTCCTGTTCGACGATGATGGCATAGATCACGAGGATGGCCGAAGGCGGGATCAGCGAGGCGAGCGTGCCACCCGCCGCGACGACCCCGGCGGCGAATTGCTTGTTATAGCCGATCTTCAGCATCTCGGGGATGGCGATACGGGCAAAGACCGCAGCGGTCGCGACGGAGGCGCCAGAGACGGCGGCAAAGCCCGCGGTGGCGAAGACGGTCGAGACGGCGAGGCCGCCCGGAAGCCATGCAAGCCAGCGTTTGGCGGCCTCGAACAGGGCCTTGGTGAGGCCTGCGTAATAGGCGAGGTAGCCGATCAGGATGAAGGTCGGGATCAGGCTCAGCGTATGCGAGGCGACCTTGGAGTGGGGCACGGTGCCGGCCTGTTTTGCGGCGACGGTGAGGGCCCAGTCGAATTGGTCCATGGCGAAGTTCTTCTTGGACCAGAAGATGAGGATCAGACCGACCATGCCTGCAAGCGCAGCGGCAAAGGCGACGCGCATGCCGATGACGACCATGACGAGCAGGCCAGCGGTGACCCAGAGACCGATTTCGATCGAGTCCATGTCTTAATTCTCCTGCTCTTCGAGGCTTTCGGCCTCGGCGGCGGCCTGTGCTGCGGCGTCGAGCACCATGGGCACGGCGACGGGCTTTTCCAACCCGAGGATGAGGGCGCGGCCATAGCCGTAAATCTGGATCAACAGGCGCAGGCCGAGCACGGAAAATGCCAGTGGTACCACGAGTTTCGCAGGCCAGAGCGGCAGGGCGATGTCGGTCGAGCTATCGCGGCTCCACAAAGGGCGCGAGAAATCGAAGGAGCGGTCGAAATGCGACCAGCTTCCCCAGATCAGGAGCAGGATCAGCAGGAAAATCGCGGTCACGGTCACCAGTTCGAAGAACCAGAGCGCACGGCCGCGCAGGTTTTCGACGAGGAGATCCATGCGGATATGGGTGCCGTCGCGCTGGGCGTAGGAGACGGCGAGAATGGCGACAAAGGGCATGAGTTGCTCGATCCAGTCGACATAGCCCGAAAGCGGCGCTTCGAAGAAGATGCGCCCACCGACGGAGCGCACTGCGAAGAGCATCAGCGAGAAGACCGCGATTCCAGCGATCAGAGCAAAGAAGCGTTCAAGTGTCAGTAGGGACCGGTCGATGCGGCTTAGGATCGAGCCATCTTCGAGGACGGGTGAGGCGCCTGCCATGCATACCCCCAATCATGTCAGGTAGGGACAAAAAAGCGCCCTCCTTCACGGGGAAGGAGGGCGCGCAGCGCGCAGATCAGTTGCCTGCGCGGGTTTCTTCGAGGGTGCTCATGACCAGATCATAGAGCTCCTGGCCCGGAAGGCCCTGTGCCGTCATATCGGCAATCCACTTTTCGCGGATCGGATCGGCGGCCGTGGCGCGGAACTTGGAAAGCTCCTCTTCGGAGAGCGTCACTTTTTCGACGCCCTTCTCGGCCAGGACCGTATCCCATTTCTCGAGCAGTTTGCCGTAGTTGGCGAGGTAGTGGTCGAGGGCTTCGGGGATCGAGCTATCGAGGGCTTCGCGCTCGGCGTCCGAGAGGGCCTCATAGGCGTCGGTGTTGACGACCACAGGGCAGTTCACGGTGCCGGGGTTGAGGTTCGCGGTCCACCAGTCGGCCTGATTGATGGTACCAAAGCTCAGGTGCGCGTGTTGGGCGAAGGCGACAGTATCGACAACGCCGGATTCCATCGCCTGATAGGCTTCGGGGGCAGGCACAGAGGTCGGGACACCGCCCACGGCCTCAAACGCTTGGCCGATACCGCCGGTGGCGCGGACACGCATGCCGTCCATCTTGGCCAGCGTGTCGCGCGGATCGCCTGTGCCGACAAGGTTATACTGCGGCATGGGCGAGGTCATCAGAAGCTTGGCGTTCCACTGGGCCATTTCTTCGGCAGCGGCCGGGTGGGCGTAGACGGCGCCGGAAACGGCGACTTCTTCGGCGAGGGTATTCACGCCAAGGAAGGGCAGTTCAAGCACGGTCACAACACGGTTCTTGTCGCGGTGATAGCCGGCGCAGAACTGAGCCATTTCAAAGGCCCCGATGGAGATACCGTCGAGGTTCTCTTTTGGCTTGGATAGGCCGCCGTAGCTGATGTTGATGGTGAACTCACCACCGGTTTTCTCGGCGACCAGTTCGGCCAGTTTCTCAACGTGTTCGGTAAAGGCGCGGCGCTTGCCCCAGACCGAGGCATTCCATTCCGTCGCCACGGCTTCACTTGCAAAGCCGAATGCAAGGGCCGCGACTGCGGCCTTACCCATAAGGTTCATCATAATTTCCTCCCATTGCACGGATTGGTTTCTTTTCCGTATCGAGAGGTAGCCTAGCCAAGCTGGCGCTTTCTGAATAGTCCGTATTTTTCGGTATTTGGTCGCAGAGGAAGGCTCGGGCAAAAAAAGCCCTGCTGGCATGGTCTTAGGCGTCGAGCGGTTGGGATTGCTCTTTGTTTTCGAGCAGTTCCGGGATGCCGCCAATGGCGCCGATCAGAGGCAAGATCGCGTCGAGCCCGGCGCCCGTCTTGAGGTTGGTGAAGACATAGGGACGGTCGCCGCGCATCTTTGCGGCGTCACGGTCCATCACCTCGAGAGAGGCCCCGACATAGGGCGCGAGGTCGGTTTTGTTGATGATGAGGATGTCTGACTTGGTGATCGCCGGGCCGCCCTTGCGGGGGATTTCCTCTCCGGCTGCGACGTCGATTACGTAGAGCGTCAAGTCGGCCAGCTCGGGCGAGAAGGTTGCCGAGAGGTTGTCGCCACCGGATTCGACGAGAACGATGTCGAGGTCGGGAAAATCGGCGTTCAACTCGGCGATGGCTGCGAGGTTGATCGAGGCGTCTTCGCGGATCGCGGTATGCGGGCAGCCGCCGGTTTCCACGCCCTTGATCCGATCGAGCGGCAGGGCTTGGGCGCGCATGAGCGCCTCTGCGTCTTCGCGGGTGTAGATATCATTGGTGACCACGGCGATAGAAAGCCGGTCGCGCAGGACGCGGCAGAGATTGGCGGTCAGGGTCGTCTTGCCAGCGCCAACAGGGCCGCCGATGCCGATGCGAAGAGGTCCATTGGGAGAGGTCATGAGCGGAAAAGCCTCGAATATTGAGTTTCGTGGGTCATCGACGCGATGTCGGCGGCGAAACAGGCGCTGCCGAGATCGTCGAGGGTTTGGGTGATGGCGCAGTCGGCGATCTCGCGGCAGAGTGGGGTCAGGCTATGCAGCACCTGTTGACCCTCAGTCTGGCCCAAGGGCACGAGGCGGATCGCGGCGGAGGTCAGGTTCGCGGCGAACGCATGCAGGAAAAGACGTGCGGTCTCGGCCAGGGGCAGCTCCTCGAGCGCGGCGGCGCGGCCAACGGCGACCGGGTAGGCGAGGGCAGGTAGGTCATGGGAATAGACCTCTGCCGTGGTGCGGCTAAAGGCACCGCCTTGTTGATCCGTTTCGAGAAGACGTTCCGAAGACGGCGCAAGGGCACGGGCCCAATCGTCAATCTCTTGCAGGGTTTCAGTGTCGCGGCTGTGCCATGCGGCCGCGAGGAGGATCGCATCATTGCGTCCCGCGCCGTGGGTCAGGACATCCGAGAGCCAGCCGCGAAAAGAAGCGGCGTCCTGCACCGTGCCGTCCTGCACCATGGCTTCCAATCCGTGGCTATAGCTGAAGGCGCCCACCGGGTAGGCGGGCGACAGCCATTGCGTCAGGGTCAGGATCGGATCAGTGCTCATGGGGGTGGGCGTGATCGTGATCTTGGCCATGGTGATGGGTATGGCCGTGTTCATGCGCATGGGTGCGTCCGTGACCATAGGCGCCGCCCTCGGGCGTGAAGGGCTCGGTCACGTCCGTGACCTCGGCCCCGAGATGGCGCAGCATCTCGCGGATGACGTGATCGGGTTGTATCAAGAGACGGCCCGGTTCGATCTGGCAAGGGGTATGGCGATTGCCGACATGCCATGCGATGCGGGTCAGGGTGTCCGAAGTGATGGAGAGAAGCGGCTCGGGCGCGGCGATGACTTCGATTTCGCCACCTTCTTCGAGAACGAGCACCCCGCTTTGATCGAGCGAGGTTGTCTTGGGCAGGTCGACGAGAAGCGACCGGCCATCTGTCGTCTGAAGCACCTTGCGGCGCAGGAAACGGTCTTCGTAGGTCAGCGCGACCTGTCCGGTCACTGTGCCATGGCTATGGCCATGATAGGCGCGGGCGGTCAGCAGGGAGGTGCTCATGCGGCACCTCCCGTGCGGATCACACGTAGTAGACGTCCTTGAAGACGTGATGCGCAATCTCGCTGCGCTTGATGCCGCGCTTGTTGAGCTCGGCGTCGGTCAAGCCGTTGAGATAGTTGACTTCCTGCATGCGCGAGTTCGATTCTGCGAGGCGGATCATCGCTTTGCCGATCGCGTTGAACGGGGCAGCGAATTTGTGAAGAAGCGCGCTGCTGTCGCCGATGTGAAGTGCTGTATGTGCCATTTGGACCCTCGATATGTCTCAAGTTGGTCCTCCCTTGGCTTTGATAATGGGTCATCATTGTTGACTTTACTAGTGTTGATCTCTCATGGCCGCCTTGCGTGTGCTGCATTGCAGCATGAATTTCGGGCAGTTTCAGAACAGGAAGTAGCGCTGCGCCATGGGCAAGACTTCGGCGGGTTGGCAGGTGAGCAACTCGCCATCTGCACGCACTTCATAGGTTTCGGGGTGCACCTCGATCTCGGGTGTGGCGTCGTTGAGCTTGAGCGCGGACTTGCCGATATTGCGGGTGTTCTTGACCGGGATTGTCGTCTTGGCGAGGCCAAGCGCATCACCGATCCGGTCGGCATGGGCGGCCTCGGAGACGAAGGTTACGGCGGAGTTCTCGACCGAGCGGCCATAGGCGCCGAACATGGGGCGGGAGTAGACGGGCTGGGGTGTCGGGATCGAGGCGTTGGGATCGCCCATCTGCGCCGCGACGATGGAGCCGCCGATCAGGACCATCTCTGGCTTCACGCCAAAGAAGGCTGGGTTCCAGAGCACGAGGTCGGCGCGTTTGCCTTCCTCGATAGAGCCGATCTCGTGGCCGATGCCATGCGCGATGGCGGGGTTGATCGTATATTTCGCGATGTAGCGGCGGACGCGGAAATTGTCATTGTCGCCGGTTTCTTCGGCTAGGCGACCGCGTTGTTTCTTCATCTTGTCGGCGGTCTGCCAGGTGCGGATCAACACTTCGCCCACCCGTCCCATGGCCTGACTATCTGAGGCGATGATCGAGAACGCACCCATGTCGTGCAGGATATCCTCGGCGGCGATGGTTTCGCGGCGGATGCGGCTCTCGGCAAAGGCGACATCCTCGGGGATGGACTTGTCGAGGTGGTGGCAGACCATGAGCATATCGAGATGTTCGTCGACCGTGTTCACGGTAAACGGGCGGGTCGGGTTGGTCGAGGAGGGCAGGACGTGTTCCTCGCCGCAGATCTTGATGATGTCGGGGGCGTGCCCACCGCCCGCACCCTCGGTATGGAAGGCGTGGATCGTGCGGCCCTTCATGGCGGCAACGGTGTTTTCGACAAAGCCGGACTCATTGAGCGTATCGGTGTGGATCATCACCTGCACGTCCCAGGCATCGGCGACCGACAGGCAACAATCGATGGCGGCAGGCGTGGTGCCCCAATCCTCGTGCAGCTTCAGCGCGCAGGCGCCGCCGAGGATCTGTTCCTCGAGTGCGGCGGGCAGCGAGGCGTTGCCTTTGCCCGCGAAGGCGAGGTTCATCGGGAAGGCGTCAGCGGACTGCAGCATCCGGCCAAGATGCCAAGAGCCCGGTGTGCAGGTTGTTGCGAGCGTGCCATGGGCCGGGCCGGTGCCGCCGCCGAGCATCGTCGTCAGGCCAGAATGCAGCGCGTCTTCGATCTGTTGTGGGCAGATGAAGTGGATATGGCTATCGAAGCCGCCGGCGGTCAGGATCTTGCCCTCGCCGGCGATGGCCTCGGTGCCGGGGCCAACGATGATGTCGACGCCTGGTTGCGTATCGGGGTTGCCCGCTTTGCCGATCTTGGCGATGCGCCCGTCGCGCAGGCCCACATCGGCCTTGTAGATGCCGGTATGGTCGACGATGAGCGCATTGGTGATGACCGTATCGACGGCCCCGTCGGCGCGTGTCACCTGCGATTGGCCCATGCCGTCGCGGATCACCTTGCCGCCGCCGAATTTGACCTCTTCGCCATAGAGGAGCGCGTTGTCGCCGCTGCCGCCCGTGGCCGCAGCCCCGGCGCGTTCTGCGGTCAGGTCGCGTTCGACTTCGATCACGAGCTCTGTATCGGCGAGGCGCAGGCGGTCGCCGGTGGTGGGGCCGAACATGGCGGCATAGTCGGAGCGGGAGATCGTTGCAGGCATGGGGCGTCTCTTTGGCAGGTCCGGCGCCAGAGGGCGCCGGGAGGTCAGGGCGTGGCGGGCGCGATCTGCGTCAGCCGTCTTTCTTTGGAGCGGTCTTGGGCGCCGTCTTGGGCGCAGCCGTTTCGGGCATCGCGGGCGGTTTTGAGGGCGCGCGCGGGCGTTTGCGTGCGGCGGGGGCTTCGGCTTTGGCCTCGGGGGCCTTGGCCGCCTTGGTCGGGGCCGGTTTGGACTTTGCTTTCTTGGTCGGTTTGGCCTTGGCAGCGGGCTTGGCCTTGGCCGGGGCTGGTTTTGCTTCGGCCTTGGGTGCGGGCTTCGGTGCGGGTTTGGGGGCCGGGGCGGGCTTTACCTCTGCCTTTGGTGCAGGAGCCGGTTTTGCTTCGGCTTTGGGCGCTGGGGCTGGCTTGGCCGGGGTTTCTGCCTTCGCGACAGGTTTCGGTTTCGCAGCGGGCTTGGCCTTGGCGGTCGGTTTCACCTTGGCGGCTGGTTTGGCCACGAGGCCCGCATCGCCAAGCATCGGGGCGGCTTTGGCGGTGAAGAACGGGTGCGCTTCGAGCACAGCCTTGCCGATGGCGGATTGGATGCGCATCTGCTGTTCCACGACGCGGCCAAAGGCAAGCATGCCCGTCAGGGCGCCGGTATACTGTGTCGTCAGGATCGTCTGCATTGGTCATTCCTCCATGAGATATCAGGACCCGAGCGGCCCCATGACTTTTTGGTTGAACCCGTAGATCGTGCGCGCCCCGGTGATCGGGATCAGCGCCACTTCGCGGCGTTGGCCGGGTTCAAACCGGACGGCGGTTCCGGCGGCAATGTCGAGGCGCATGCCGTGGGCGGCGTCGCGGTCGAAGTCCAGTGCGGGATTGGTTTCCGCGAAATGGAAATGGCTGCCGACTTGGACAGGGCGGTCGCCCGTATTCGCGACCATGAGCGTCAGAGCGGTGCGGTCCCCATTGAGGGTCAGGGTGCCGTCGGCAGGTAGCAATTCTCCGGGAATCATGTGCGGATCTCCTTAGTTCACGACGAGCCATGCGCCCATGAGCGCGATCAGGCCGCCAAAGCCGCGGGTGAGCGAAAGGGCCTGCAGGCGTGATAGGGCAAGGCCGATGCCGATCCCGGCGAGGTGCAGTGCCATGGACGCGATGGCGAACCCGGCGAGATAGCCCCACGGCGAGGCCGCGCCGATCTCTGCGCCGTGGGCGTGGCCGTGGAAAAGGCCAAAGGCGGCCACTGTCAGCGCCGCCCCGGATGCGGGCAGGTGCACGGCGAGGGCGACCAACACGCCAAGGATCAGCACCGAGGCAAGGATCGCCGGTTCCACGAAGGGCAGCGGCATCCCTAGCAGTGCGAGGAGAAAGCCTGCGGTCATCGCGCCGACAAAAGCCAGCGGCAGGCGCAGCGTCGCGCCCTTGCCGAGCAGCGCGGCCCAGAGGCCAACGCCAAGCATGGCAAGCACGTGGTCTGTGCCAAAGATCGGATGGCTGAACCCGGCGGCGAAAGAGCCGTGTTCGCCCGGATTGAGATGGGCGAGGGCGGGGTTTGCGACGACGAGCGCGGGCAGGAGGGCAAGAGCGAGACGTTTCATTAGTCTAATTCCTTCAGGGTCTTAGCGGATCGGGTTGTGGACGGTGACGAGCTTGGTGCCGTCGGGAAAGGTCGCTTCGACCTGCACTTCGTGGATCATATCGGGCACGCCTTCCATGCAGTCTTCGCGGGTGATGATCTCGGCGCCCGCCTGCATCATGTCGGCCACAGAGCGCCCATCGCGCGCGCCTTCGACGACGGCGTCGGTGATGAGGGCGATGGCCTCGGGGTGGTTGAGCTTGACGCCGCGGGCGAGGCGCTTGCGGGCCACTTCGGCGGCCATGGCGATCAGGAGTTTGTCCTTTTCTCGCGGGGTGAGTTGCATGTCAGAGCATCCATGTTCTTGGGAGGGGACGGGCGCGCAGGGTTTCGAGCGCGGGGATCAGGGCCTTGCGGAGCATATGACCATCCTCGGCGAGGAGGCGTGCGAACAAGAGGTCGGGGCCGATTAGGCTCACGCCGCAACCGTGCGGCAGGAGGGCGCGCAACGTGTCGCGCGCCGCTTCGGCTTCAGGGGCGACGAGGATGAGCGAGGCCATGGCACGTGCGCCGCCGGCAATGGCCGAACGGTCGAGTTGGGCCTGCATGTCGCCCTCAAGGGCGATGGCGTCGGCAAAGAGGAGACGACCCGCGCGGCGGATTTCGATCCGATCATTCAGGCGCGCGTCATGCAATGTTTCGCCCATCGCGGTGCGTCCGAAGATCATCGGTTCGACGAGGAGCAAGCGGGCGGTGGTCGCCATGTCGACACGAAGGCGGCGACGCAGAGAGGAGCCTTCGAAGAGGATCGTTTCCTGTGGCACCCAGTCGAGCGCGGCGTGGTCGCTGACCGTGAGGGTGGTGTCGAGAATGCCGGGGGTCCCAGAGAGGGCGCGATAGGCGCGTTCGGCGGCCTGTGTGGTCAAAGTCAGGTGGCTGTGGGGGAGGGCCGTGGCGTTGATGTCGAAATGATCGCCACCGGTGATGCCCCCGGATGTATTGAGAAGGACGGCCTCAAGCGCGGCGTCGCGATTGCGCGGAAAGAGCGCCCGGCTCGACCCGGACAGGCGCAGATCGGCAATATGGCTCTGGCCGTCGCGCGCCTTGGCGGCGAGGTGGACCGAACCGCGCGCCCGCGGGGGGGCGGTGTTGGCGTCGAGCGACGATATTTGCGCAAACGCGTTGATGGGGGCCTCCAGCCATTGGCTGCATTTTGGCAGTGCAGCATGTCAGAATGGAGACAAGTGTGCCGAAGAATTGGGCTGATCCAAGGGAATTGGCGTTTCTGCGGGCGCGACAAAGTTGATCTGCCCAAAAAATAGGCAGCGCGGATGCTGCGGCGCAGAGAAATCTTGGCCGCCGGGGTTTGCACTTTTGGGCCGGGCGGATCATCTTCGCGGCATCGTCGAATCGACCGGGCCAGAGAGGGCGCGGTGAAACTTCAAAGGACCGTCGCCATGACCTTCAACCGCAACATCAAGATCGCGCCGTCGATCCTTTCTGCTGATTTCGCCAATTTCGGGGCGGAGATTCGGGCGATTGAGGAACAGGGGGCGGATTGGGTGCATGTGGACGTGATGGACGGCCATTTCGTGCCCAACCTGACCTTTGGCCCGCCGGCAGTGAAGGCGTTTCGCCCGCACGTGAAGACCTTTATGGACGTGCATCTGATGATCGCGCCGGTGGACCCGTATATTCAGGCCTATGCCGATGCGGGCGCCGATATGATCGTGGCGCATTATGAGGCCGGGCCGCATCCGCATCGCACGTTGCAGGCGATCAAGGCGACGGGGGCGAAGGCGGGGATCAGCCTCAATCCCGGCACGCCAGCTTCGGCGGTCGAGTATCTGCTCGACCTGTGTGACATGGTGCTTGTGATGAGCGTGAACCCCGGCTTTGGCGGGCAGAAATTCATCCCCTCAAGCGTCGAGAAAGTGCGCCAGATCCGCGAGATGATCGGCGACCGGGAGATCCATATTCAGGTCGATGGCGGGGTCGATCCAACGACGATTGGCGCTTTGGTCGAGGCGGGCGCGGATTGCTTTGTCGCGGGCTCGGCAGTGTTCAAGGGCGGCACGGTCGACACGCCCGAGGTCTACGGCGCGAACATCCGTGCCTTGCGCGAGGCAGCGGCAAAGGCGGGGTAGGGCGCTACTCGCGCAGTTCGCCCGGTTTGACTCCCCAAAGCGCGGCTTTGGGCGCCCAACCTTCGTAGCCACCGGAACTCAGGCGGCACCAATCGGGATTGCATTCGCCAAGGCGCGCGATGACGCCGATTTCGAGATAGGCCTTTTCCTGTGCTTCCGAGGTCGGTTGAACCGTGAGCGGCAGCATGTCCTCTTCGACGATCACGGTGCGTGCGCCGGACAAAAGCGAATAGTGCACCCAGCCGCCCGCACCCTCGACATCACGCACCCGGCGCCAATGACCGTATTCCGCGGTGACTTCGAGGGGCATGGAGCGGCGGGTAAAGACCCAGTCGATCCGGTGCGTGAGCGAAGGGCCGCGCCGCACGTTGGCTTTGCTTGCCTTGAGAGAGACGTAGCGCGGCAATGGCAGGTTGGTGACCGGCCCACGCGCGCCTTCGGCGGCGACCATGCCCGCAAGAAGGCCAAGACACAGCCCAAGTGCCAAGCTTATCCGCAAGATCATCCTGTTTGCCCCGACATTTGTTTTTCGTTTTTTTCTGCTCTATCGGTCAGCGGGTTCTTGTAGCCCGCCGATGTGTGTTGCACTGTGTCACCAAAGCGCTGTTTTGAAAAGGATTGGGAGGTCCCGTATGCCCAAGGAACGTCTGAGTGTTGTCGTGACGCGACGCTTGCCAGAAGCGGTCGAGACCCGGTTGTCCGAACTGTTCAATGTGAAGTTGCGCGACGACGATGCCCCGATGAGCCGGGGAGAGCTTGTGGATGCGGTGCGCGAGGCGGATGTGCTTGTCTCGACCTTGTCCGACACGATTGACCAATCGCTCTTGGCTCAGGCCGGGGATCGGCTCAAGTTGATCGCGAATTATGGCGCAGGCGTTGACCATATCGACGTCGAAACCGCGCGCAGCCGTGGTATTCTTGTGTCGAATACGCCGGGCGTCGTGGCCGATGATACAGCGGATATGACCATGGCGATGATCATTGGTGCGACGCGTCGCATCCCCGAAGGGATGCGCCTTCTGGCCAAGGGCGAGTGGACGGGCTGGGCGCCGAACGCGCTTCTTGGTCGGCGGATCAGCGGCAAGCGCCTCGGGATTCTCGGGATGGGCCGGATCGGGCAGGCCGTCGCCAAACGGGCGCAGGCCTTTGGGATGCAAGTCCACTATCATAACCGTCGCCGCTTGCGCCCGGAGATCGAGGAACAGTTCGAGGCGACCTATTGGGAGAGCCTTGATCAGATGGTGGCGCGGATGGATGTGCTGACCGTGCATTGCCCGCATACGCCGGGGACGTTCCACCTTATGAATTCCCGTCGGCTGCGGCTCATGAAGCCGGAGGCCTATCTTGTGAACACCTCGCGCGGTGAGGTGATCGACGAGAACGCGCTGGTGCGGTCGCTCAAGGCGGGCGACATCGCAGGGGCGGCGCTTGATGTGTATGAGCGGGGCACCGATATCAACCCCGACCTTGTCGCGCTTGAGAATGTGGTGCTGCTGCCGCATATGGGATCGGCGACGATCGAAGGACGGCTCGAGATGGGCGAGAAGGTTCTTATCAATATCAAGACCTTCGACGACGGGCACCGTCCGCCGGACCTTGTCGTGCCGGCGATGCTCTGAGCCAGCGCGCACAAAATTGACCTGCGGTTTCGCGCGCCCATGATACAGTCAGGATGCGCGAAACGGAGGGATTTCATGACACATCGCAGTTTGCGGGCCGCTGTGGCGGCGATGGCTCTGGTCGCTTGGCCGGTGTTTGCACAGGAACAGGCCGATACGGTCGCGCCGGAGGGGCGCACGGTGGTTGGGGCAGCGGTTCTGCCGGGCCTGGTGGCGTCGCAAGCGGAAAAAGACGCCGGTCGCCCGGTTGAGGCCGAGGACTGGATGGTGGTTGCGGCGCATCCAGAGGCCGTGGCTGCCGGAGCGAAAATCCTGCGCACAGGTGGCACGGCGGCGGATGCGATGGTCGCGGTGCAGGCCGTGCTTGGCCTTGTCGAGCCGCAAAGCTCGGGCCTTGGCGGCGGCGCGTTCCTTGTCTGGTATGATGCCGCAAGCGGCACGGTCACGACTTTGGACGGGCGCGAAACCGCGCCCTTGGCAGCGACGCCGCAGCTCTTGCAGGATGCGACGGGCGAACCGCTTGGGTTCTTTGAGGCTGTGGTCGGTGGGTTGTCCGTCGGCGTGCCGGGGACGCCGAAGCTCATGGAAGCGGCGCAGGCGCGCTGGGGGCGGCAGGAGTGGGCCGGGTTATTCGATGATGCGGTCCGGCTCGCGGAGGAGGGTTTTACCGTTTCGCCGCGCATGGCGGAATCGGTCGCGCGGGATGCGGAGCGACTGGCGGTGCATCCAGAGACGGCGGCCTATTTCCTACCCGGTGGTGCGCCGGTTGCGGCGGGGGATGTGCTGCGCAATCCCGCTTATGGGGAAAGCCTGCGCGCTTTGGCGCAAGAGGGGAGCGCGCCGTTCTATACCGGACGGTTTGCGACAGGCATTGTCGAGGCGGTGCAGGGCGCGGCCAAGCCGGGCAAGCTCACGCCTGTGGACCTTGCGCTTTACGAGGTGAAGGAGCGGACGGCGGTCTGTGCGCCCTATCGCGGGTTCGATGTCTGCGGCATGGGACCACCGTCCTCGGGAGCGTTGGCCGTTGGGCAGGCGCTTGGCATTCTGTCGCCTTATGACATGACGGGGCTTGGCCCGGAAAACCCACAGACTTGGCGGTTGATCGGGGATGCGACGCGGCTCGCCTTTGCGGACCGGGGGCGATACGTGGCCGATAGCGATTATGTTCCGGTGCCTGTTGAGGGGATGCTCGCGCAGAGATACCTGACGGATCGGGCGGAATTGCTGCGACCCCAGCGGGCGCTTGAGCGCGCAGAGCCGGGCCAGCCAGCGTTCGATCACGCGCTCCACTGGGCCGATGACGAGGAACGCGCGGCGCCATCGACCTCGCATATCTCTATCGTGGATGCTTATGGCAACGTGTTGTCGATGACGACCACAATCGAGAACGGCTTTGGCAGTCGGGTCATGGCGAATGGCTACCTGCTTAACAACGAGCTGACGGACTTTTCGTTCCGGTCGCATCGGGGGGGCGTGCCTGTGGCCAATGCGGTCGCACCGGGCAAACGGCCGCGTTCGTCCATGTCCCCGACCATCGTCTTGTGGAAGGGCGACCCGGTGCTGGCCGTGGGATCGCCGGGTGGCAGCCGGATCATTCCCTACGTTCTGACCACGATCATTGCCTATATCGATTGGCAAATGGATGTGCAGCAGGCGGTCTCGTTGCCGCATATGGTCAACCGGTTTGGCACCTATGACCTTGAGGAGGGGCGAGTGCCGGAGGCGATGGTGTCGGCGCTTGCCGAGATGGGGTTTGAGACCCGCGAGAGGGCGCTGAACTCTGGGTTGCACGCGATTTCCCTTGAAGGCGGATTGCGCGGCGGGGCGGACCCGCGTCGCGAGGGGCTTGCCTTTGGCGAGTAGCCCTTGCAGGCCCAGCAGGGAAAGCAGATAGTGCGCGGCGCAAAGTGAGGGGAAACATCCATGGTCCAAGCAACCGATCTGCCACGAAACGAGACGGGCATCGCCGCCGTTCTTGGCGTCTTGAAGCAGCGATTTGGCGAGAAATGTCAGACCGGGGAGTCGATGCGCGAACAGCATGGGCATACGACCACTTGGATCAAGAACCAGTTGCCGGATGCGGTTGTCTTTCCGAAAAGCACCGAGGAAGTGGCCGAGATCGTAAAGACCTGTGCCGCGCATAAAGTGCCGGTTATCGGGTTCGGCACGGGCACCTCGCTTGAGGGGCATGTGAATGCGCCAGCAGGCGGGATTTCCATTGATTTGATGGAGATGAACGAGATTCTCGCGGTCAATGCCGAAGACCTCGATTGCGTGGTGCAGCCGGGTGTGACGCGGGAACAGCTCAATACCTACCTGCGCGATCAGGGGCTGTTCTTTCCGATTGATCCCGGTGCGAATGCCTCGCTTGGTGGGATGACGGCGACGCGGGCGAGCGGCACCAACGCGGTGCGCTATGGCACGATGAAGGACAATGTGGTGTGTCTTGAGGTGGTCACGCCGCAGGGCGAGATCATCCGCACCGGGACGCGGGCCAAGAAGTCGAGCGCAGGCTATGACCTGACGCGGCTTATGGTGGGCTCGGAGGGGACATTGGGCCTCATCACTGAGATCACGCTCAAATTGCAGGGTATTCCCGAGGCAATGTCCTCGGCGCGGGTGTCCTTCGAGAGCCTCGATGCGGCCTGTCAGGCGGTGATGATGACGATCCAATACGGCATCCCCGTGGCGCGGATCGAGCTTCTCGATACGCTATCGGTTCAGGCGGTGAATGCCTATTCGAAGCTTTCGCTGCCCGAGGCGCCGTTGCTCCTCTTGGAGTTCCATGGCTCCGAGAGCAGCGTGGCGGAGCAGGCGGAATTGTTTGGCGGCATTGCCGAGGAATTTGGCGGTACGGGGTTCGAATGGACCACCAGCGCGGAAGAGCGCAACAAGCTCTGGCAGGCGCGCCACGATGCCTATTGGGCGGGGGTCGCGCTGCGCCCCGGTGCGAAGGGGATTTCGACCGATGTCTGTGTGCCGATCTCGCGGCTTGCGGAATGCGTTTCTGCGGCACAGGCGCGGCTTGATGAGCTTGGGTTCATTGCGCCCATCGTGGGCCATGTGGGGGATGGGAATTTCCATTGCCTGCCGCTTGTCGATGTGGAGAACCCAGAAGAACTTGCCAAGGCGGATGACTTCATCGGTTGGCTCAACGATCTGGCGATTGAAATGGGCGGCACGTGCACCGGTGAGCATGGGATCGGACAGGGCAAACGGCCTTATCTCGTCAAGGAACTTGGCGGGGCGGTCGATATGATGGCCGCGATCAAGCGGGCGATTGACCCCGATAACATCATGAACCCCGGCAAGATCCTTCCGGACGCATGAGGGTGGCGATGAAGACACTCGGTTTACTTTCGGCTTTCATGGCGATGACCGCCGGGGCGGTCTCGGCGCAGTCGCATGGGCATGGCGCCCATCAGCCTTATGCCGGGTTCGAGGGGCGCGCGATCAAGAGTCTTTCGGAGGAAGATCTTGCGCAGTTGCGGGCCGGAAAGGGCTGGGGGCTTGCACTTGCAGCGGAGTTGAACGGCAAGCCCGGTCCGGCGCATCTTCTTGAATTGCAGGCGGAAATCGGTCTTTCGAAGGAACAGGTTCGCGCCATTGAGGCGCTTTTTGCCGAGATGCAGAGCGAGGCGGTCGCAGCGGGCGACCGGTTTATCGACGCCGAAGCGGCGCTCAGCGATGCGTTTGCGGGCGATAGCCTAGATGAGGCGACGTTGCGCGGGCTGCTTGAGGCGTCAGGCAAGGCGCGGGCCGATCTGCGGTTCGTGCATCTGCGCCAGCATTTGGCGACGGTGGAGATTCTCGAACCAGAGCAGATCGCGGCCTATAACCGCCTGCGCGGTTACGCGAGCGATCCATGTGACGCGGTGCCGGAAGGGCATGACCCGGATATGTGGCGCAAGCATAACGGGTGTGATTGAGAGTCGAGGCCTCCGGCGGGAGTACTTTACCAGAGAAGAAGAAAGGGCGCCGGTTAGGGCGCCCTTCGTGGTTTAGCGATAGACCTGATCTTCGCCGGGGAAGGAGCGGTCCTTGACCTCTTCTGCGTATTGCTCGACGGCGCGTTCGATGGCGGGGCCGAGATCGCCATAGACCTTGACGAATTTTGGGGTCCATTCGTTCAGGCCGAGCATATCTTCAAGGACGAGGATTTGCCCGTCGCATTCAGCCGACGCACCGATGCCGATGGTGGGAATGTCGATCTGTTTGGTGATGCGCGCGGCGAGCGGTTCGACCATGCCTTCGAGCACGATCGAGAAGGCACCCGCCTCGGCGACGGCCTTGGCGTCTTCTTCGTGTTCGGCCCAGCTCTCTTCATCGCGGCCTTGCGTCTTGAAGCCGCCCATCACATGGCTCGACTGCGGGGTGAGGCCGATATGGGCCATGACGGGGATGCCGCGCTCGACGAGGAAGCGGATGGTTTCGGCCATACGCTTGCCGCCTTCGAGCTTCACCGCGCCGCAGCCGGTTTCCTTCATGATCTTGGCGGCGTTGCGGAAGGCAACGCCGGGGCTTTCCTCATAGGTGCCAAAGGGCATGTCTACGACAATCAGCGCCTTTTGCGTGCCGCGCACCACGGCCTTGCCGTGCATAATCATCAAGTCGAGGGGCACGCCGACGGTGCTTTCCATGCCGTGCATCACCATGCCGAGGCTATCGCCGACGAGGATGAAGTCGGCGTATTTGTCGACGATGGCGGCGGTGTGGGCGTGGTAGGAGGTCAGCGACACGATGGGCTCGCCCCCTTTGCGCGCAGCGATCTGGGGAACGGTGTTGCGGCGGATTTTGGCTTGAGTGCTCATGGTGTGACGACCCTTTGATCAATCAGAAGAATGCCGCCGAATTCAGCCGAAAGCATGATGGCGGCGGGGGTGGTGAGGGGGCCGGAGAGATCGGAGAGATCTTCGGCGCCCACGATGTCGAGCCCGCGCAGGGTTGCGCGGGGTTCGGCATGTATGGTGTCGGAGATGAGGCTGTGCAGGGCTTCGATGGTGGTGCCCTGGCGTGCTGCCTGTTCTGCAGCATCGAGCGCGCTGGAGAGCACGAGGCCGGCCTTCCGGTCCTCGGCGCTGAGGCGGACGTTGCGCGAGGACATGGCGAGGCCATCCGGTTCGCGCACTGTTGGCACGCCGCGAATCTCGATCGGGAAGGCGAGATCTCGGGTCATGCGCTTGATGACCTGAAGTTGTTGATAGTCCTTTTCGCCGAAACAGGCGATGTCGGGCTGCACGAAGTTGAAGAGACGCGCGACAACGGTGGTCACGCCGCGGAAATGGCCGGGGCGCACGAGACCATGCAGCATATTGGCCATGCGGGTGGTCTCGACAATGGTTTCATCCCCCTCGGGGTAGACCTCTTCGACCGATGGGATCAGCACGAGATCGACGCCCGCCGCTTTGAGCATGGCGAGGTCGCGCGCCTCGTCGCGAGGGTAGGCGTCGAGGTCCGCGGCCTCGCCGAACTGTGTCGGATTGACGAAAATCGTGACGACGACGCGATCGGCCGCGGATTTGGCGGCGGCGACCAGCGCCATATGGCCTTCGTGCAGGAAACCCATGGTCGGCACGAGGCCAACGCTTTCCCCGGCGCGGCGGAATTCGGCCACGGCAGCGCGGCAATCGGCGATGGTGCGGCAGGTTTTCATAAGGTGCGCAGTCTCCGGTCTTTCTGCGTGTTTTCTTAGCAGGGGGCGCTGCGCTGCGGCAAGCGCTATAGCGGGAAGCCGTGATACTACGGGCGCAGCGTCATTGCCTGAACGATGCCGCAATTCCTCCGTGAGAGCGCCGTGTTGCCGTGCGAGACTCTTCGTCATGGGGGCAACGATGTGAGGATTGAGACAATGCGCAAACCCTTTCTCTTCGTGCTAAGCGCCGGGTTCCTCTTTGCCATGGCGGCCTACCAAGCCCAAGTTGAACCGCCTCAGGAGATGGCGGGCTATGCCTTCAAGCCGGGCAAGATCGAGGTCGAGACGCTCCAATAACGGCTGGGCGCGCGGCGAAAAAATGTCATTCCGCGCCGATGGGTCGGTTTTCGGCGATTTTCGGTCGGCTGAAACCGCCGCGAGGATCATTGTTTTGTCAGGGTGTGGCAAGATAATTCCTCGGGAGTCGGTAGGACATGAAAACCCAAGTCAAAGCTCTGATCGTCGGCGGCGGTGCCGTCGGCACCTCCATTGCCTATCACCTGGCCAAGGCTGGCTGGGACGACGTGATGCTCATTGAACGCGATGAACTCACCAGTGGCAGCACATGGCACGCAGCCGGCCTTTTGCCGTTGTTCAACATGTCCTATGCGACCACGCATATTCACCAGTACTCGGTCGACTTCTACAAGACCCTCGAAGAGGAAACGGGCCTCAATGCCGGCTTTGCGGTTGTCGGCAACCTGCGCATGGCGCAGACGCAAGAGCGTATGGACGAATACATGCTTTATGCGTCGACCGCAGAGACCTGTGGCGTCGCCTATGAGTGGCTGACCCCGGACGAGATCAAGGCACGTTGGCCGCTGATCCAGACCGACGATCTCAAGGGGGCGATCTATCACACCGAGGATGGCTACATTAACCCCGCCGATGTGACCCAGGCGATGGCCAAGGGCGCACGTCAGCGCGGCGTCGAGATCGTTCGGAAGCTTCAGGCCGATGCCTTCCACTGGACCGGCACCCATTGGGAAGTCACCTGCACCAAGATGGTCGAGAAGGGCGGCAACCTCGTTGAATCCGACGAGCAGGTTGTCATCACTGCCGAGCATGTCGTGACGGCATCGGGCAACCACGCGCAGCGCACCGCCAAGATGCTTGGCATCAAGATGCCCGCGATCCCGGTTGAGCATACGTTCATCGTCATGGACAAGGATCCGGAACTCGTCAAATGGCGCGAAGCGGGCAATCCCGAGCACCCCGTCGTGCGCGACGCGGACAATGAATCCTATGCCCGCGAAGAGCGCGGCGGCTGGATCCTCGGCATCTACGAACGCGGTGCGCCTGCGCGCTTCGAACATGGTGTGCCGGATAGCTTCCGCGCCGACCTTTTCCCGCTCGACCTTGACCGGATTGCCGAGCAATACATGGCGATGGCCGAACGCGTGCCGTCCTGTGCCGAATCCGGTCTCAAGGACGATTTCAACGGTCCGATCTGTTATACGCCGGACGGCAACCCGCTGGTTGGCCCGGCACCGGGGCTGCAAAACATGTGGCTTGCCGAAGGCTTCTCCTTCGGGATCACCGCAGCAGGCGGCACGGGCTACTACCTCGCACAGATGATGGTCGACGGCGAAGCCGAGATCGACATGGCGAGCCTCGACCCGAAACGGTATTCGCAGAACTGGATGACCACCGAGTTTGCGGCACGCAAGAACGAAGAATGCTACGAGCACGTCTACATCCTGCACCACCCGGACGAAGAGCGCCCGGCATGTCGTCCGCTGCGCACCGCGCCGGCGTTTGACCGCCAGAAGGCGAAAGGCGCGCAGTTTGGTTGGGTCAACGGTTGGGAGCGTCCGAACTATTACGGGCCGCTCGATGCACCGGAAAACTTCGATCACGATGCGCGTAGCTTCCGCCGAGGTGGCTGGTGGCAATATGCCGTGGACGAGGCCAAGGCGATCCGTGAAGGCGTTGGCCTGATCGACGCCACCGCCTTTACCAAGCACGTGGTCAAAGGCCCCGGCGCGACGCAGTTCCTCGACTGGTTCACCTGCAACAAGCTTCCGAAGGTGGGACGCATCAACCTGACGTATGCGCTGACGTCGGCAGGCACGACGCGCACGGAATACACCATCGTGCGGCGCGGCGAGGATGACTATTATCTCGTCTCAGCCGGTGCATGGACCGAATACGACGCCGATTACCTGCGCAAGGCAGCCGCCGAGAAGGCCGAAGAGTTCGGCTATATCGAGATCCAGGATGTGACCACGCAATGGGGCGTCTTTGCCATCGCGGGCCCGAAATCGCGCGATGTTCTTAAGGAAATCATCAGCGACGCAGACCCGGAGACCGCGCTTTCCAACAAACGATTCCCGTGGCTTTCGGCGCGCGATATCGAGCTTGGCATGTGCCCGGTGCGTGCGATCCGCGTGGCCTATACCGGCGAGCTTGGCTGGGAACTTCACCACCCGATCGAAATGCAGAACTACCTTTGGGATCTGCTCAACACGGCGGGCGAAAAGCATGGTCTGAAACTCGTCGGTGCGCGGGCTCAGAACTGGTTGCGTCAGGAGAAATCCTATCGTGCGTTCGGCAACGAGCTTGGCCGTGATGCGACCCCGGCGGAAGCCGACCTGCCGCGGTTCATCGACCTCGAGAAGGATTTCAACGGCAAGGATGAGATGGTCGCCAAGGGCATTCGCTCGAAATGTGTCACCGTGCTCATCGATGGTCCGGAGGATGCGGACCCCTGGGGCCGTGAGGTTCTCTATGCTGAAGATGGCACCCGCGTGGGACGCTTGACCTCGGGCGGCTACTCGGTCGCGTTCGAGAAGAGCATCGGCATGGGTTATGTGCGCCCGGAACTCGCGGTTGAAGGGACGAAGCTGAAGGTTAAGATGCTTGATAAGCTCTGGGATGCGGTCGTGACCTGCGACAGCCCCTATGACCCGAAGAACGAAACGATCCGCAAGGATGGCTAGATGCGCGCTTCGCGCCAGATAATCCTCTTCGTGATCGCCATGGCAGCTCTTGTTGCCATGGCGTTTTTCGATCGCAACCCCCTTGTCCGGCAGGCCGAGGCCTATGCCGAGGATATCGCCACCTCGAGCGCGGTTCTTTATGTCTCGCTGCGCGGTGTGAATGCTTTTCTTTCGGCTGCGCAGGAGATCGAGGTCGGCGGATCGCTTGTCGTGCAGGGCACGGCGCAGCCCTTCAAGGTGCTCGAACCCATCGACGACACGGTCGAGCGCATCTCGGATATCGTTTTTTACGTGATGGTGGTGACCGGCATTCTCTCGGTTACGCTTGGCCCGGCGAGTGCGGTTGGGGCGGCGCTTGTGGGGGTGGCGTTGATCGTTTGGCTTCTTGAAAAGCGTATGGGGGCCGGGCGGCGGGTGACGGAGATCACGCGTAGCCTTGGCTGGTATGGGGCGATACTGGGCGTGGCGGTGCCGCTTGCCTTTGTCTTGGCGAGCCTTTTCGCCGATGCCATGACGCGCGACGTCTGGGCCGAGAACGAGGCCATTCTCGAAGAGATCACCGGCTCTATTGCGCCCGTCGTCGTGGAGGAAGATGCGCGGGGCTGGGGCGTATGGGAGGATGCCAAGGAGTATTCCCGGTTGGCCTCGGCGCTTGTCGATCGGGCGGACGCGTTGATCGCGAGCTATGTGACGATCCTGTCGGTCTTTGTGTTCCGAATCCTGATCCTGCCGATGATGCTTTTGGGCGGGTTCGTCCTTGTGGTTCGGATGTGGGCAAAGCCGCGCGCGGCCTGACCCCGGCGCCTAGGCCGGGGCCGAACCCGCGTCTTACTTGAGGAACTTGCCGAGCAGATCATCGACGACCGAGCCGTCTCCGTCATCGTCGAGCATATTGGTCAGCATAGAAAGATCGGGCCCGCCTTTAGCGCCGCCGCCCAAGAGACCTGCCGCCATGCCGAGCAGACCACCACCACCAGAGGACGCTCCGCCGAGCATCGAGGAGATCGAGTCATCGGGAAGCGACTTTTGCATGCCGCCTTGGGCCATTGCGGCGAGGGCGGGTAGGATCTGCTGCACCATGGAGAAGTCGAGCCCGGATTTCTCGGCGGCGACACCTTCGAGCGCAGCGCGGCCTTCCTGACCTCCGAGGAGCGAGTCGAGGAATGCGGCGCCTTGGGCCTGACCTTCGGCGGATGCGGCGGCTGAAGCATCTTCGAATAGCGCGCCTTGCGTTTCGCCTTGGAAATTGCCCAGCAGCGCATCCAGTCCGCCCGAGGCGGCTTTTTGCTTGGCCGCGCCGCTAATCGCGGGGGCGAGCATCTCGGCAATTTCGGCGGCCTTGTCGGTGCCGATCCCGAACTGGGATGCGACATTGGCGAGGCCCTGACCGTTCTGGGCTTGTTGCAGGAGAGAGAGAATCGACATTCTGAAATTCCACTTCTTTGTATCGTCGCGACGATTAGATCAGGGAATGTCGATCCATTTCAGGGGAAAATCAGGCGCCTTGCCGCAGGCGTCTCGAGGGCCGCGTGAAGCGGCCCTTTCATGCTCATTCTTTGGTCAGCGCGTCGTAGCACTCGAGCGCCTTGGCGGCATACATCATGGCCGGGCCACCCCCCATCTGGATCGTCATGGCGAGCACGTCGCCGACCTCTTCGCGGGACGCACCGGCACGCACCAGCGCCTCGATATGCAGGGCGATGCAAGCCTCGCATTTGACCGCGACCGCGATGCCGAGAGCAACGAATTCCTTCTGCTTGAACTCGAGAACGCCACCTTCCTTAACCGCCTTGCCGAGGGCACCGAAAGCGCGGGTCGTATCGGGGATGGTCTTGTTCAGGGCGCGCAGTTGGTTGCGAGTCTTGTCGAGCGTGTCATTCCAGGACATGGGCGTCTCCAATGATTGTGTGCATCGGTTGGAGACCACGCTTCGCCTGTGTGTTCTTTGATTAAGATCAGATAGACCTTTGAAAAGCTGGCGTTCCTCGCGTCAGCCCGGTTTGCGCCAGAAGATCGCGAGATTATTCGCCGGCATTTCCACCATATCCTCGTAGTCGAGCCAAGAAGACAGCCCCCATTCGACGACGTCGAAATCGCTCTTGTACCCAATCTCGGGGTCTTGTGAGACGAGGCTTGCGTGGAAGGCTTCGTCGCCCGCACTTGTCAGTTCTTCATCGCGCATGAAGGGGCCGTAGATCATCAGGCGGCCACCCGGAGCAAGGGCTTCGGCGGCTTCGGAGATCAAGATGCGGGCCTCTTTCGTGGAGATGAGATGCAGGAGATTGGCAAGGCAGATGAAGGACTTGCCGCCATGTTCCGCGCCCCAACCGGGGCTTGTCGCATCGAGCGCGATGGCGGGGGAGAGGTTCGGAAGGTTGGCCGATGCCGCGTAGGCGTCAATGCTTTTGCGGCGCTCGGCGTCGATATCGCTTGGTTGCCAGTGGAGGCCGGGGAGGGCAGCTGCCAGTGCGGCGATATGCTGGCCCGTGCCGGAGGCGATCTCGAGCGCGACGCCCGTCATTTCGCCTGCGACATCCCCTATAAGCGAGACGATGGCTTCGGCGTTGCGCGCGGCGGAGGGGGCAAAGAGGCGGCCTTCGGCATCGGGCGTGGCGACTGAGGCGCTATCGGGCAGGTTCAGGCGTTTGGGCATCAGGCAAACCTATGCGGATCAAGGGCAGCGCGGGTTGTCTCGTCGAGTTCGGACGGCGCACCAGAGACGATATCGGCCAGAAGCTGCGATGCGGCGGGGGCCGTTTGGAACCCGTAGCCGCCTTGCCCGGCGAACCAAAGGAACGCGGGATCGTCAGAAGCCGGGCCGATCACGAGGTTGCGGTCCGGCGCAAAGGTGCGAAGCCCGGCCCAACTGCCTTCGAGGCGGGTCACGGGTTCGGTGACGTATTCTTCGTAGCGGGCAAGACCCTCGGCCAGCACCATGTCATCGGCCCAAGCGTCATAGGGGTCTTGCAGGTCTTCGTCGGCAGGCGAGACAAGGAATTTCCCGGCGTCGGGTTTGGCGTACCAATCTTCGTGCGCGCCGATAATCATCGGCCATTTGCTCACATCATGGCCACCTGGCGCGGGCAAGCGCGCCATGGAGCGGCGCAACGGGGTAAAACCGAGGGGTTTGATCCCGGCCATGCGGGCGATCTCGTCGACCCATGCTCCGGCGGCGTTGATGAGGGTGCGGGCCTCGTGGTCGGTGCCGTTCGAGGTCACGCTCCAGCCGCTTTGGGTGCGGCGGATGGCGGTGACGTCCTGGCCCGTGATGACCGCACCGCCGTTGTCGCGCACGATTGAGGCAAAGACCTGAATTTCTCGATCTGTGTCAATGTCATAGGCTTCGTCGTGATAGGCGGCAAAGCCGATCACATCGGGGTTCAGGATTGGCACCAAATCATAGGCACGGGCAAGCGGGATCGGGTCCATGTTGAGGTCAATGCAGGCCGCCTCAAAGGCGGCGGCGTCCTCAGATTTACCCACAAGCATCAAGCCGCGCGGCGACAGGAACCCACCGTGGGCATTGGCGTGGAAATCGGCGCTCGCCTTAGACAGGGCAACGGTGGAGTCGAGGCCATAGTTCGCCTCGAACAGGGCCGCCGACCGGCCAGAGGCGTGATAGCCGAGCGCGGGTTCGCGTTCGAGAAGAAGGGTCTTGCCAAGCTGGGCGAGACGGGCGGCTGCGGACGTTCCGGCGATGCCGCCGCCGATCACGAGGAAATCGTTCATGCGTTTTTCAGTCTGTCTTGGGCCGGTGGCGGCGCGAGTCATGGCGCGACGTTGCCATGGTTTCAGGGCTAGGGAAAGGGGGGCAAAGCCGCGAAAAACGGGGGTCTGTATCGCGTCGGTATTACGTCGGTATTGCGGTGGTGTGGTTTTCGCGGGAGGGCGGGCGCTCTTTTAGCAAAGACGCCCCGCCCACCTTCCCGCGAGACTGGTTTCAGAACGGATTGCGCGGGCTGCGATCTTTGGAAAGCGAGTCCTGTCGGGCGAGGACCAGCTCTTCGATGGCGGCGGCGAGATGCGGTTCGGCGATGTTGTAATCCCCGGCCGCGACACGGATGCGGTGGGCGCGGATCATCACGTCGGCATGGGTGCAGCCAACGGGCGGTTCGAATTTATAGCAGGCCAGTTCGATCAGGAGGCCGAGCGGATCCTTGAAATAGATCGAATCCATAAAGCCACGATCCTTGACGCCGGAATGGCCGATACCGCGCGCCTCGAGCCGTTCGGCTGCGAGCAGGAAGCTGGCCCGGCTCACGTTGAAGGCGAGATGGTGGACACAGCCCGGTTCCATCGGTGTGCGCCTACGATCTGGCTTGCGGGTTTCGTTGGTGAAGATGGTGATCAGCCGTCCATCACCGGGATCGAAATAGAGGTGGCCTTCGTCCGGGTCGTCGAGATTGGGTTGGTCGAAGATGAAGGGCATGCCGAGCACCCCTTCCCAGAAATCAATCGAAGTTTGGCGGTCTGCGCCGGTGAGCGTGATGTGGTGCACGCCCTGAGATTGAATGCGCTGGATGTCTGTCATGAGGTGTCTCCTGTCGCGTCATGCACAGGATAGGGGGCGGGGGCGGTGCTGGCAAACCGGGCGCGCGAAGATGTGACATTTGATGCCGGGTTTTTTGCGGGAAATGTGCTATATATCGAATATATTATTTACCAATTCAGGAGATTCGTGATGACCCGAAATGTTGGCACTATCGATCGCGCGCTGCGTATCATTGTTGGGATTGCGCTCTTGCTGCTTCCGATCACCGGGGGAAGCATGTGGGGCCTGATCGGGATCATTCCGCTGGCGACCGGACTGATGGGCAATTGCGCGCTCTATTCGATCCTCGGGATCAACACCTGTAAGGCCAAGTAAAGCGGGGGCAGGGATAAGAAAGGCCCGTGCGTTGAGCGGGCCTTTTTCCTGCGCTGTGTCTTAGTATTTCTCACAGACGCCGCGCCGAGAGACATTCGTCTCGCCGGCAGAGATGCTGCGCACCACCAGATTGTTGTTCTTCTTGATGAAGATGGCTTTGAAGCGCCATTCGACCAGTTCTCTCTCGGTCGTGTTCAGGGCGAAAGTGGGGATATCTTTCAGGCGCCAATCGAATCTGAGACGTTCTTCTGTATTCGACGTGATAGCGGCCTTGACGTATTTCTTCCCGAAGGAGTGAATCAAGGCGTCAAGCACGAGTACCGCGTCCGCTTTGACATCGTGCTCGAAGAAGATGGTGTCCTGCACGGCACCAAGATCCATTGGGGATTTCTTTTCCATCGTGCATTTCCAGGCCTGACCGGCGTGGGACTGGGTCGCGAAGCAGAGGGCGCAGAGAGCGGCGGCGATATAGTTCATCGGGAATATAACCTTGTATGAATGCTCTCTTTGAGGGGACAAAGAGAATGCGTGAAACAATCATGGATTGAGCCTAACAGCGCGTCCTTTGAGCCTCAATGAAAAAGGCCCGCCGAGATTGGCGGGCCTTTCTTGTGTCTTAAAGGGCAGGTCGCTTATTGCGGAATGTCGCCGGTGATGCCTTCGACGTAGAAGTTCATGCCCGCGAGCGTGCCGTCGTCAGCGGTTTCGCCTTCGGCGAGCCATGCCGAGCCGTCCTGCTTGTTCAGGGGACCGGTGAAGGCGTGGTAGGAGCCATCGGCCAGCGATGCCTTGAGCGCGAGGGCTTCTTCCTTCACATCGGCAGGCACTGCGTCGGAGATTTCACCGATGCCGACCATGCCAGCGCCGATGCCGTCCCAAGTGCTCTTGCTTTCCCAGGTGCCGTCCATCACGGCCTTGGTGCGCGCGATGTAGTAGGGCGCCCAGTCGTCGATGATCGAAGAGACGCGCGGCAGCGGAGCGTATTCGCTCATGTCGGAGGCCTGACCAAAAGTGATGACGTTGCCAGCGGCCTGAGCCGCGGCTTGCGGCGCGGTGGAGTCGGTGTGCTGAAGGATCACGTCGGCGCCTTGTTCGATGAGAACCTTGGCGGCGTCGGCCTCTTTTGCCGGGTCAAACCAGGTATAGGCCCAGACGATCTTGAATTGGACGTCGGGGTTCACCTTGCGGGCGTGGATGAAGGCAGAGTTGATGCCGCGGATCACTTCGGGGATCGGGTAGGAGCCGATATAGCCGACGATGTTCGACTTGGTCATGCTGCCTGCAATGTGACCCTGCACGGCGCGGCCTTCGTAGAAGCGGGCCGAATAGACCGAGACGTTCGGCGCGGTCTTGTAGCCGGTGGCGTGTTCGAATTTCACGTTCGGGAATTTCTTCGCGACGTTGATCGTCGGGTCCATGTAGCCAAACGAGGTGGTGAAGATCAGGTCGGCGCCGTTGAGAGCCATCTGGGTCATCACGCGTTCGGAGTCGGGGCCTTCGGGGACGGATTCGACGAAGACGGTTTCGACCTTGTCGCCGAATTCTTCTTCGACCGCGAGGCGGCCCTGATTGTGTTCATAGGTCCAGCCGCCGTCGCCGACGGGGCCGACATAGACAAAGCCCACTTTGGTCTTGTCCTCGGCCATGGCGGTGGTCGCCAGGCCCAGCGCGACAGCTGCGCTTGTCAGGAGTTTGGTCAGTTTCATTCGGGATATCCCCCTGTTGGTAGTCAAACGATGCCGCGCATTATTGCGAGGCGTGGAAACTGCGGCCGAGCGAGGCGGGTGCGCCGCTCTTGTCAGCCGACATGATAACCAGCACGAGGATGGTTATCAGATATGGCGACATTGCCAAGTATTCGACGGGAATCGCAACGCCTGCGGCCTGTAGATTGAGTTGTAGCACGTTGATGCCGCCAAAGAGATAGGCACCAAGCAGCACGCGCCAGGGTTTCCAGCTTGCAAATACCACGAGGGCGAGGGCGATCCAGCCGATGCCGGCGGTCATGCCTTCGGTCCATTGGGGCACGCGGATGAGCGAGATATAGGCCCCGCCGACGCCTGCACAGGCACCGCCAAAGAGGATCGCGAGGACGCGCACGCGGATCACGCTATAGCCAAGCGCGTGGGCGGCATCGTGGTTTTCACCGACGGCGCGCAGGATGAGACCGCCGCGGGTGAACTTGAGGAAGGCCCAGACTGCCGCCGTGAGGAGGAGGCCGAAGTAGAGGATCGGGTCGTGGCCGAACAGGATCGGGCCGACCACGGGCAGGTCAGAGAGCACGGGGATGTCGAGGCGGGTCATCGCAGGGGGGCGGATGCCGACATAGCCTTGTCCCATGAGCGCCGAGAGGCCGAGGCCAAAGAGGGTCAGCGCAAGGCCGGAGGCGACCTGATTGGCCAGCGCGAACTGGGTCAGGAAGGCGAAGAGGAACGAGAGGGCGGCACCAGCCACGGCGGCGGCGAGGACGCCGACATAGGGCGAGCCGGTCTCGACCGAGACGGCAAAGCCCGCGATGGCGCCGGTGATCATCATGCCTTCGACGCCGAGGTTGAGGACGCCGGAGCGTTCGACCACCAATTCGCCAATCGCGGCGAGGAGGAGCGGTGTCGCGGCGACCATGAGGGAGGCGACAAGGAGGACGGGGTTGATGGCTGAGAGATCCATTATGCAGTCCCCTTCATAGCAAGTTTCACGCGGTAGTTGGTCAAGAGGTCAAGCGCCAGAAGGAAGAACAGGAGCATGCCCTGGAAGACCTGGATGGCGGAGGCGGGAAGGCCCATTTGGGATTCCGCGATGTCACCGCCGATATAGGTGAGTGCCATGAGGAGACCGGCGAGGAGGATGCCGACCGGGTGCAGGCGGCCCAGGAAGGCGACGATGATGGCGGTGAAGCCGTAGCCGACATTGAAGTCGATGCTCACCTGACCGGAGGGACCTGCGACCTCGAAGAGGCCAGCGAGACCGGCGAGCATGCCGGAGGTGCCGAGGCAGAACAGGATCAAGCGGGTCGGGTTCACGCCCGCAAAGCGCGCGGCGCGGCGGGCTTCACCTGTCAGGCGGATGTTGAAGCCGAGAATGTGCTTGTTGAGGAGGACATAGGCCATGATGACGGCGATCATCGCGGCGACCACGCCCCAGTGCATGCCGTAGTCTTGCGCGATCCAGCTATTTGCGGCCTCCCATTCAGCGATGTTGCGTGAGCCGGGAAAGCCAAAGCCTTGCGGGTTCTTCAAGAGGCCGAGGGACATCGAGGCAAGGAGCTGTTCGGCGACATAGACGAGCATCAGCGAGACGAGGATTTCATTGGTGCCGAATTTCACCTTGAGAAGCGCCGGGATCATCGCCCAGATCCAGCCCCCCAGCGCCCCGGCAAGAACCATGAGCGGGAAGATCAGGACACTTTCGGACGGGTAGAGGGCAAGGCCCGCCGCCGCGCCGCAGATCGCGCCCATGATATACTGGCCCTCGGCGCCGATGTTCCAGATCCCGGCACGGAAGCCGAGGGAAAGGCCGATGGCGATCAGCACAAGCGGCGCGCCTTTCACGAGGAGTTGTGGCCGGTAGTAGAAGGCATATTCGCCAAAGAGCGGATCCCAGAAGATGGTGCGGATGGCTTCGAACGGGTTCTTGCCCAGCGCAGCAAAGAGCAGGCCCCCGGCGATCATGGTCACGATCACGGCAAAGACGGGCGTGCTCATCGACAGCAGGCGCGAGGGTTCGGGGCGTTTCTCGAGAACAATCATGCGGCGGCTCCTTCGGAGGCGTCGGCGCCGCCCATCATCAGACCGATCTCGTCGATGGTCAGGCCCAAGGCGGGGCGGATTTCGGAGAGGCGGCCTTCATTGAGGGCGCCGAAATGGTCTGCGATCTCCATCAGCTCGTCGAGATCCTGCGAGATGACGACGAGGGCGGCGCCTTCGGCAGCGAGGTCGAGAAGCGCTTGACGGATCGAAGCCGCAGCGGCGGCGTCGACGCCCCATGTCGGTTGATTGACGACGAGGACTTGCGGGTTTTGCAGAACCTCGCGGCCAATGACGAATTTTTGCAGGTTACCGCCGGAGAGCGAGCGCGCGGCGCTTGTCGGGCCGGGGGTGCGCACATCGAAGGCCGAGATGATGCGTTCGGCAAATTTCGTTGTGGCGTTCCAGTCCACAAAACCGTTGTTCATCAGCTTTTCGCGGATCGCCCCGGTCAGGAGGGCGTTCTCGGTCAGGCTCATATCCGGGGCGGCAGCATGGCCGAGCCGTTCTTCGGGCGCGGCAAGGATGCCAAGTTCGCGCCGTTCGTTGGGGCCGAAATGGCCGACAGGCTTGTCGTTGACGGTAATCGTTTCCGCTTCGGTCGGGGCTTCGCCGGAGAGCGCGGCGAGGAGTTCGTCCTGCCCGTTGCCCGCGACGCCGCCAAGGCCGAGGATCTCCCCGGCGTGCACGGTAAAGGAGATGTTCTTGAGCCGGGTGCCAAACAGGTTGGCCGAAGATAGCGACAGATCGTTGACGCGCAGCACCGGCGCGCCTTCTTCCTTGGCGGATCGGGTCGGTGTGTGGAGCGTGTCCCCCACCATCATCTCGGCCATCTGCCGCGCTGTGGTTTCGGACGGGATACAGGTGCCGACGTTCTTGCCAAGGCGCAGGATCGTGGCGTGATCGCAAAGGGTGCGGATTTCCTCGAGCTTGTGCGAGATGTAGAGGATCGCGGTGCCTTCGGATTTGAGCTTGTTCAGGGTCTTGAACAGGATCTCGACCTCTTGCGGGGTCAGAACCGAGGTCGGTTCGTCCATGATCAGGAGTTTCGGGTCTTGCAGCAGGCAGCGGATGATCTCGACCCGCTGGCGTTCGCCGGCGGAGAGGTCACCGACGATGCGGTCGGGATCGAGCGGCAGCCCGTAATTCTCGGAGACCGAGCGGATCTGCGCGGCGAGATCACGCATCGGAGGCGGGTTCTCCATGCCGAGGGCAACGTTCTCTGCGACATTCAAGGCGTCGAAGAGGGAAAAGTGTTGAAACACCATTGCGACGCCAGTGGCGCGGGCGGCTCGTGGTTCGGGCGGCGCGAATTCGCCGCCACGCCATGTCATGGTGCCGCTATCGGGCTTTACAAGGCCGTAGATCATCTTGACGAGAGTTGATTTCCCGGCGCCATTCTCCCCCAAGAGGGCGTGGACTTCGCCTTCCTGTATATCGAAGGAGACTGAATCATTTGCCACCACTCCGGGGTAGGCCTTGGTCAGGCCGCGGATACTTAGCAAAGTCCCTGTCATATGTTTTTTCCCTGAAGGGGCAGAGCCGTTACCCGGCATGCCGTTTTTTTGTGCCGACCCACACTAGGAAGGGGGGATTGATCTTGGCAAGGGAAACTTGGGTCAGGACGCCGCCTGGCTGGGCAAATGGCTAAATTTTCGGCATTGCTGGGGTCTTATAAAAACGTTAAGTTTCAGGCGGTTGCGCGCACATTATTATTTGGAAAAACCTGAAGGTGTTTCAATGAACCTCTGGGCTTGGCTGCTTGTGTTCGCCCTCTTTCTGGTGGTTGCGGGCTTGATTTTGGGGCGCTTCCTGTTCGAGCGGGCCGCGAACTGGTGTGCGGGCGAGATGAGCAAGGCGGACGGCCCGGTTCAGCAGGCGCCAATGCCACGTATCGTGCGGGATTTCGCGCGCCGCAACGGGGCGGGCCGGGGGCCGCGGGTGCGTCGGGTTGAGCTTGGTCAATCGGTAGACATGCGGCTTGAGCGGCGGGGGCGCTGGACCCGGCTTTGGGCGTGGCAGTGGATTTGCGTGCGCGAGCCGGGCTTTGTCTGGAAAGCGGGTCAGCAGCTTTGGGGGCCGTTGGCGAAAATCCTCGTGCTGGATGCCTATGTGTGGGGCGAAGGGCGACTTTGGGTCAATCTCCTTGGGGCGATCCCGGTGGTGCGGGCGACAGGCGCGGATATCGATCGGGGCGAGGCGATGCGCTATCTCGCAGAGCTCCCGTGGGTGCCGGATGCGATCCTCGAGAACGGGGCGCTGATCTGGAACCAAATCGAGGCGCAGCGCGTGCGGGTCAGCCTTGGCGAGGTGGCGGTCGAGTTCCGGTTCGATGGAGCGGGCGATATTGTCGAGATGACAGCCAAGGATCGCCCGGTGCGCGACCCTGATGGCGAAAGCCGCTTGCGCGATTGGCGCGGGCGGTTTTCGGAGTATCGTTGGATCGGGGGGCGGCGCATTCCGGCGCGGGGCGAGGTCGGGTATGATTATCCGGATGGCTATGAGCCCTATTGGCGCGGTGAGATCAACGCCTGCCACCTGCGTCACTGAGAGGGGGGGGGAGAGGGGCCAGCCCCTCTTGGCCGCCTGAAGGCGGCCAATTCACCCCGGGATATTTCCGGCAAGAGGAAGAGCAGGGCGTTTGGCCCATTCCAAAGGGCGGCGCGCTCGGGTAGCCTTGCGGGATGACGAGCGATCCCCGATTCATCCATCTCCGCGTGCATACCGAATACTCCCTTCTCGAGGGGGCGGTTCGGGTCAAGAAACTTCCCGGCATGTGCGCCGATATGAACATGCCCGCGGTGGCGATCACCGACACCAACAGCCTTTTCGCGGCGTTGGAGTTCTCCGTCACGGCGAGCGGGGCCGGGGTGCAGCCGATCATCGGTTGTCAGGTCGATGTGACGCCACCGGAAGACGAGGTGCCGAACAATGGGCGGGGTCAGATCGCCAAGCCGGCGCCGATTGTCCTATTGGCGCAGAATGAGGCCGGGTATGAGAACCTGATGAAGCTTTCCTCCTGTCTCTATGTGGACAAGGGCGGGCAGTTGCCGCAGGTCAGCATGGACGAGCTGGCGGTGCATGGCGAGGGACTGATCTGTTTGACCGGTGGGGCGGACGGGCCTGTCGGGCGGCTGATGCAGGCGGGCAAATGGGACGAGGCCGATGCGCTCATGCGGCGGTTTCACGAGATTTATGGCGATGGGCTCTATATCGAGTTGCAGCGCCATCCGGGCGAGGGCGGGTTGCCGGAGCCGGAACGCGCCACGGAACGCTGGTTCATCGAGATGGCCTATGAGATGGCAATCCCGCTGGTGGCGACCAACGACGTCTATTTTCCCAAGAGCGATATGTATGAGGCACATGATGCGCTGATCTGTATCGCGGACGGGGCCTATGTCGATCAGCAGGAGGGGCGTCGCCGCCTCACGCCGCAGCATTATTTCAAGAGCCAGGAAGAGATGGTCACGCTTTTTGCGGACCTGCCGGAAGCGATCGAGAACACCGTCGAGATCGCCAAGCGCTGTGCTTTTATGGCCTATCGGCGCGATCCGATCCTGCCGAAATTCGCCGATGACGAGGTCGCGGAATTGCGGCGGATGGCGAATGAGGGACTTCAGGCGCGGCTTGCCGTGATCCCACATGCGGTCAGTGTCGAGAAATACCAGGAACGGCTCGATTTCGAGCTTGGGATTATCGAGGGGATGGGGTTCCCCGGCTACTTTCTCATCGTTGCGGACTTTATCCAATGGGCCAAGGACCACGATATCCCGGTCGGGCCGGGGCGGGGCTCTGGCGCGGGCTCGCTCGTGGCCTATGCGCTGACGATTACCGACCTTGATCCGCTGCGCTATTCGCTTCTGTTCGAACGCTTCCTCAACCCGGAACGTGTTTCGATGCCGGACTTTGACATCGACTTTTGTATGGACCGGCGCGAAGAGGTGATCCGTTACGTGCAGGAGAAATATGGCCGCGACAAGGTGGGCCAGATCATCACCTTTGGTGCGCTTTTGTCGAAAGCGGCGGTGCGCGATATCGGGCGGGTGTTGCAGATGCCCTATGGGCAGGTGGACCGCCTCTCGAAGCTGATCCCGGTCGAGGGGGTCAAGCCGATGTCGATCGCGGATTCGCTCAAGGAAGAGCCGCGTTTGCGCGAGGCGGCGCGCGAGGAAGAGGTTGTTGATCTCCTTTTGACCTATGGTCAGCAGGTCGAGGGCCTTTTGCGCAATGCGTCGACCCACGCGGCGGGGGTTGTGATCGGGGATCGGCCCTTGGATCATCTCGTGCCCTTGTACCAAGACCCGCGGTCAGACATGCCCGCGACGCAGTTCAACATGAAATGGGTCGAGCAGGCGGGGCTCGTGAAGTTCGACTTCCTTGGCCTGAAGACGCTCACCGTGATCCAGAATGCGATCGAGCAGATTCACGCGTCGGGGCGTGACTTGCATGTCGCGGCGGATGGCACGCAGCTTTATGAACCGGCGGACGGGGCGGAGAACCAGATCAACGCCATCCCGCTTGATGATGAGGCGACTTACAAGCTTTATGCCTCGGCCAAGACCGTCGCTGTGTTCCAGGTTGAAAGCTCGGGCATGATGGATGCCCTGAAGCGGATGAAGCCGACCTGTATCGAGGATATTGTCGCGCTTGTGGCGCTTTATCGTCCGGGTCCGATGGAGAATATCCCGACCTATTGCGAGGTGAAGAACGGTCTCAAGGAGATCACCTCGGTGCATCCCTTGATCGACCATATCCTCGAAGAGACACAGGGCATCATCGTCTATCAGGAGCAGGTGATGCAGATTGCGCAGGTCATGGCGAATTACACGCTTGGCGGTGCGGACCTGCTGCGTCGTGCGATGGGTAAGAAGATCAAGGAGGCGATGGACGCCGAGCGCCCGAAGTTTGAGACCGGCGCGGCGGAGAACGGGGTCGACAAGGCAAAGGCCTCAGAGGTGTTCGACCTTCTCGAGAAATTCGCCAACTACGGTTTCAACAAATCGCACGCGGCGGCCTATGCGGTGGTGTCCTATCAGACCGCATGGCTCAAGGCGAACCATCCGGTTGAGTTCATGGCAGGCGTGATGAACTGCGATATTCATCTGACCGATAAGCTCGCCGTGTATTTCGAAGAGGTGAAGAAGGCGCTGGCGCTGCCTTTTGTGCCGCCTTGTGTCAATCGTTCGGATGCGATGTTCAAGGTTGTCGACGGGGCGCTCGTTTATGCGCTGGGCGCGTTGAAGAATGTCGGCGTCGAGGCGATGCGGCTTGTGACCGAGGGGCGCAAGGTTGAGGGCGTGGAGAAGCCCTTTGCGACGCTTTATGATTTTGCGCGGCGGGTCGATCTCAAGCGGGTGGGTAAGCGCCCCTTGGAGATGCTGGCGCGCTCGGGGGCGTTTGACGAGTTGGACGCGAACCGGCGGCGGGTTCTCGAGAGCCTCGATTCCTTGGTGAATTACTCGGCGGCGATCCATGAGCAAAAAGCCTCGAACCAGGTCTCGCTCTTTGGTGAGGCGGGGGACGACCTGCCGGAGCCGCGGCTTTCGCCGGTGGGCGATTGGCTCCCGGCGGAGCGGCTTGATGAGGAGGCGAAGGCGATTGGCTTCTTCCTGTCGGGCCATCCGCTCGAGGACTATATGCCCGCGCTCAAGCGCAAGAAGGTTCTGACGCTTGACGAGGTGGCCGAGCAGGCCAAGGGCGGGCCATGCGTCGTCAAGCTCGCCGGGCGCGTCTCGGGGCGGCAGGAGCGTAAATCGTTGAAGGGCAACCGCTTTGCCTTTGCGCAATTGAGCGATCCGACGGGCGCCTATGAGGTGACGATCTTCTCAGACACGCTCGAGAAGAGCCGGGAATATCTCGAGACGGGGTCCAAGGTTGTTGTGACGGCGGAGGCGACGCTTGAGTCGGAGCAGTTGAAATTGCTGGCACGCTCGATTGCGCCGATTGATGCAGTGGTTGCCGATGCGGGCAGCGCGGGCTTGAAGGTGTTCCTCGAGGATGCCGAGGCCGTCGGGCCGGTGGCCAATGTGCTGCAGCAGGCCGCGGAGACCGTGAAGGCGGGGGCGAAGGGGCCGGTGCTCTTTTGTCTGATGAGCGCGGACCTGCCCGGCGAGGTCGAGATCGACACCGGCCGGGAATTTCCGGTCAACCCGCAGATCAAGGGCGCGCTCAAGTCGCTCGATGGGGTGATGGCGGTCGAGGAGTATTGAGGGGGCGTTCTCAAGCCCATTTCAATTGGGGGCGCTGCCCCCAAACCCCCGGGATATTTCCGGCAAGAGGAAGAATTGGGCGTCAGTAATGCGGTGGGCGTTCGTCGCCGAGGACCACGCCGCCGGTGCCTTCGGATTCGCGGGTGGCTTCGCGCTCCATGAGCATGTGCACCCGGCGAGTCAGCACGGCGATTTCTGCATCCTGACGGGCGATGATCTCGGAGAGGTCATCGACGGTGCGGGTCAGGTGGGCGATCTGGGCTTCGAGGTCTTCCATGCCTCTTGCGATAGGCCGCTTGCGCGTCGGGGTCAAGCGACGCGGCGTCTGTCTTGACCGGAACGGGGTGGGGTGTTGCGGTCGGTGAGGGAGGAGACATCATGAGCATTTCAGTCGAGACAGAAGGCCGGGTGCGGATCGTGACGATCCAGCGGCCAGAGGCGCGCAACGCGGTCAACCCGGAGGTGGCGCGGGCGCTTTACGAGGCGTTTTGTGCCTTTGAGGCAGATGAGACCGTGGATGTGGCGATCCTGACGGGGGCGGGCGGGCATTTCTGTGCGGGCTACGATCTTAAGGCGGCGGCGGGAGAGGGCGGTGCGGCCTGGCTGGCGCAGGTGGATATCCCGGAAGGCTGGCAGGATGCGGCGGCAGAGCCGATCCCGGGGCCAATGGGGCCATCGCGGCTTTTGCTGACGAAGCCCGTCATCGCGGCGGTCGAGGGCTATGCGGTTGCCGGCGGGATCGAGTTGGCGGCGTGGTGCGATATGCGGGTGGCGAGCGAGAGCGCGACATTCGGGGTTTTCTGTCGCCGGTGGGGCGTACCGTTGATCGACGGCGGCACCGTGCGCTTGCCGAAAATCCTCGGGCAGGGGCGGGCCAATGACCTGATCCTCACCGGGCGGCCCGTGGGGGCGGAAGAAGCCTACCGGATGGGGCTTGCCGACCGGGTTGTGCCGGAAGGCGGGGCGCTGGCGGCGGCGAAAGAGATTGCCGAGGGGCTGGTGCGGTTTCCGCAAGCCTGTATGCGGGCGGATTTCGCCTCGGGCCGGATGGATGGCGCGGCGTTGGCGCGCGCGATCCGTCGCGAGTGGGCCTCGTTCGCGGCCTTTGCCGCCGAGGGCGCGGCGGGTGCGGCGCGGTTTGCCTCGGGCAAGGGTCGGGGCGGCGATTTCGGGGATATCTAGCCCCCCTGTTACAGAGGGTTTGCTTGCCCCCGTGCGGTCCATTGGGTAAAGGCGGGGCGACTGCAAACCGAAGGGACCATGCGACATGGCCAAAGTGAAGAAAGCCCCCCGCCCCAAGGCGATCACGCCCAAGGGGTTCCGCGACTATTTCGGCGCCGAGGTGACCGAACGTGCAGAGATGCTGCAGAAGATCGCGGGGGTCTATCATCATTACGGGTTTGATGCTTTGGAATCGAGTGCTGTCGAGACCGTCGAGGCGCTTGGCAAGTTCCTGCCGGATGTGGACCGGCCCAATGAGGGCGTCTTTGCGTGGCAGGAATTCGACGAGAATGACAAAGGCGACTGGATGGCGCTGCGCTATGATCTGACGGCGCCGTTGGCGCGGGTCTATGCGCAGCATCGCAATGAGTTGCCGACGCCCTATCGGCGCTATGCGATGGGCCCGGTCTGGCGCAATGAGAAGCCGGGGCCGGGGCGGTTCCGCCAGTTCTATCAGTGTGATGCGGATACCGTGGGCACGGCGAGCATGGCGGCGGATGCGGAGATTTGCGCGATGCTGTCGGATACGCTTGAGGCGGTGGGGATTCCGCGCGGGGATTACATCGTGCGGGTGAACAACCGGAAGGTTTTGAACGGGGTGCTTGAGGCAATGGGCCTTGGCGACGATCAGGACCGCAAGGATGCGGTTCTGCGCACTATCGACAAGTTCGACAAGGTTGGCGAGGCAGGTGTGCGCGAGTTGCTCGGAAAGGGGCGTCTTGATGCGTCGGGAGCCTTTATCGACGGCGTGGGCCTCAGCGATGAACAGGCGGCGCCGGTTGTGGCGTTTCTGACCTCTAAAGCGGATACCGCGGATGAGACCTTTGCCAACCTGCGCGAGGCGGTGGGCGAGTCCAAGGTTGGCGCGGACGGCATCGCAGAGTTGGAGCAGATCGCAGCGCTTCTCGAGGCGGGCGGGTATGGTGCGGATCGGATAGAGATTGATCCTTCCGTCGTGCGTGGTCTTGGCTATTACACGGGCCCAGTGTTCGAGGCAGAGCTGACCTTCGAGATTTTCGACGAAAAGGGCCGCAAGCGGCAGTTTGGCTCGGTCGCGGGCGGGGGGCGCTATGACGATCTCGTGGCGCGGTTCACCGGGCAGGCGGTGCCGGCTGTGGGTGTCTCGATCGGGGTGGATCGCCTGCTGGCCGCGCTGCACGAGAAGGGCCGGATCGGTGGCACGGTGCAGGGGCCGGTGGTTGTCACGGTCATGGATCGCGCCCGGATGGCCGAGTATCAGGCGATGGTTGCAGAGCTGCGCAATGCGGGCATTCGCGCCGAGGTCTACCTTGGTAATCCGAAGAACTTTGGCAACCAGCTTAAATATGCCGACAAGCGCAATTCGCCCGTGGCCGTGATCGCGGGCGGGGACGAGTTCGATGCGGGCAAGGTGCAGATCAAAGACCTGATCCTTGGTGCGAAGATTGCCGAGAGCGCGACGCTCGAGGAATGGAAAGAGCGCCCGAGCCAGTTCGAGGTGTCGCGTGATGACCTTGTGGCGAAGGTGCGCGAAATCCTTGCGGGGCAGGACAGCTAACATGCCGGCACGGGGAAAAATCCGGGCGCGGGCGGCAGAGCTGCGCGCCATGTTCGAGGCGGAAGGGGCGCAGCCGGTCGAGACCAATGTCTTGCAGCCTGCCGAAGTCCTTCTCGACCTATATGGTGAGGATATCCGGGGGCGCGCCTATGTGACCTCGGACACGCTTCGGGGCGAGCAGATGCTGCGGCCCGATTTCACGGTGCCTGTTGTGCAGATGCATATGGAGCACGGCGCGGAGCCTGCGCGCTATACCTATTCGGGGCAGGTGTTCCGGCGGCAGGAAGACGACGCCAGCAAGGACAATGAGTATACGCAGGTCGGCTATGAGGTCTTTGACCGCGAGAACCCGGCGGCGGCGGATGCGGAGGTTTTCGCGCTGATCCAGTCGGTCGTGGCGCCCTTGGGGCTTCGGGCGGCGACGGGGGATATTGGTGTCCTGATGGCGGCGGTGCAGGGGCTTGAGACGAGCGCGCGGCGCAAGGCTGCGCTGATGCGTCATATCTGGCGGCCGCGTCGGTTCCGGGCGTTGATCGAGCGTTTTGCAGGCCGCGCACCTGTGCCTGCGAGCCGGTCTGCGCTCTTGGCCAAGGCTGATCCGATGGCGATTGACGCGCCGATGATCGGGATGCGCTCGGAAGCGGAGATTGCGGCGCGGATCGAGGCGCTGCGCGAAGACGCCGAGACGCCGCCCTTGTCGGCGGGACAGGTCGAGATGCTCGAGGCGCTCTTGGGCGTGCGCGAGACGCTGCCCTTCGCGCTTGAGCACCTGCGCGATATCACGGTCGATATGCCCGCGATTACCGAGGCGGTGTTCCGGATCAAGGACCGGATGGAGGCGCTTGCCGCGCGCGGCGTCGATGTCGATGCGCTTGAGTTCGAGACGAGCTATGGGCGCACCCAGATGGAATACTATGATGGGTTCGTCTTTGGGTTCTACGCAGAGGGACGGCATGACATGCCGCCTGTCGCGACGGGCGGGCGGTATGATGCGCTGACCCGTGTGCTTGGCCAAGGGCGCGAAATCCCGGCTGTGGGCGGCGTGATCCGCCCGGGCCTGATGCTGCAACTGGAGGGCGTGCTATGACGATCAAGCTTGGCGTGCCGTCCAAGGGGCGGTTGATGGAAAAGACATTCGACTGGTTCGGGGCGCGTGGCGTGACGCTCGCGCGGACCGGATCGGAACGGGAATATGCCGGGGCCGTGGAAGGCGTCGAGGGGGTCGAACTGGTGCTGTTGTCGGCGGGGGAGATCCCGCGCGAACTTGCCGCCGGACGTATCCACTTTGGCGTCACCGGCACGGACCTCGTGCGCGAAAAGCTTGGCCAGTGGGATCAGCAGGTCGAAGAGGTCGAGCCGCTCGGGTTCGGGCAGGCGGATCTGATCATTGCGGTGCCAAAGATTTGGGTGGATGTGGACACGCTCGACGATCTTGACGCGGCGGCGGCGGCGTTCCGGGCGGAACACGGGTTCCGGGTGCGGATCGCGACGAAATATCACCGCCTCGTGCGGGAGTTCCTGCGCGACAATGGCGTTGCGGATTATCAGCTTGTCGACAGCCAAGGCGCGACGGAAGGCACGGTCAAGAACCTGACCGCCGAGGCTGTGGCGGATATCACGTCGACAGGGGATACGCTTCGGGCGAACCACCTGAAGATCCTTGCGGATGGCCTTATCCTCCGCAGTCAGGCGACCCTGTGGCGCAGCCGCAAGGCGCCGGTCGATGACGCGGAAAAGGCGGCGCTCGAGACGTTGGTCGCGAAGCTCGGGGTTGACGGCTAGGCTTGCAGTTGACCGCAGCGCAGGGCTAGGCTTGGCGCGGAAAGAAGCAGGAGGCTGGCGTGCTGGCGCGGCTCAAAGAGCTATACGAGGGGCATGGCCCGGCATCGCATCGGTTTCGCTATGCCCTTCTGATCTTTGATATCCTGACGATCCTGTTTGTGATCGTGACCTCTTTCATTCCCCATACGCCTGCCATCGAGATCACCGACCTCGTGCTTGGTGTGGTGATCCTTGCGGATTTCCTTGTGCGGGTGGCGATTGAGAGGCGGAAGGGGATGTTCTTTCTGCGGGTCGCGACATGGACCGATATCATTGCCATTGTCTCCTTCATTGCGCCGATAGCGGGAGAGGGGCTTGGGTTCCTGCGCATCCTGCGCACACTGCGCCTTCTGCATACCTATCAGCTGCTGCATCGGTTGCGGGCGGATTTCCCTTATTTCCGGCGCAACGAAGAGGTGGTGCTTGCCGCGATCAACCTCGCGGTGTTTCTTTTCGTGATGACCGGCCTGATCTACGCGCTTCAGCACGAGGTCAATCCGGACATCCGCAACTATGCCGACGCGCTCTATTTCACGGTGACGACCCTTACCACGACGGGGTTCGGGGACATCACGCTAAGCGGCACAGGCGGGCGGATGCTCTCGGTCGGGGTGATGATTTTCGGGGTCACGCTTTTCCTACGGCTGGCGCAGGTGCTGTTTCGTCCGCCAAAGGTCAAGGAGACCTGTAAGACCTGTGGGCTCAGCCTGCATGATGCGGACGCGGTGCATTGCAAGCATTGCGGCGCGGTCATTCATATTGAGACAGAAGGCGAGCTCTAGCCCTAAAGGACGCCGATTTCGGCCAGTGCGCGGTTCAGATCTTCGGGGAGGGCGTCTTCTTGATCCCGGCCCGGCGGCAGGTCGCGCGGGCTATCCTCAGGTTTGAGGTAGCGCCAGCCTTGAAACGGACGGCGCAGGGCCGAAGCCGTGCGGTGCAATTCCGGTTCGAGCACAATGGCGCAGCGGCGGATACCGTCCGCGCCGATCACCTCGTCGAGGCGACGAATTTTTTGCCGACACTGGATCGCCCCTTTGATCACCCAATAGATCGAGCCGCCATTGAGCAATTCCGCCTCGCGTTTGGGCCACATGCGGGTGACGTGCCGCGGTAGGCCATCCGGTGTCTGGGCCGCGCGGCTTTCCTGCCAGGCGGCGAGGGTTTCGACGCTTTCTGTGCCGACGGACAGTTTGATGAGATTGACGGTCTTGGTCACTGGGAGCGGCTCTCGTGGAATGAACCTCATATAGTAGGTTAATTCCGAGCAGCGGCAAGGCGTTGTGCCTCAATTGTCATTTCAGGGCATTTTTCCACCCCTCAAAGCGTTGTGTCGCGGGGGTGGTTCGGGTTACTCTGGGAACCTCTTCCGCGAACAGCACCGACAGGGAATCACCGCATGAGCCGCTTTGCCGCCCCGATCGCCGAGTCCATCTGGGACATGAAATACCGCTTCAAAGAGGCCGATGGGACGGCAATCGACAAGACGGTCGAGGATTCGTGGCGTCGAATCGCGCGTGATCTGGCGCGGGTCGAGGACGATTCCAAAGGCTGGGAAGAGAAGTTTTACGGCGCGCTTGAGGATTTCAAATTCCTGCCCGCAGGACGGATCACCGCCGGGGCCGGAACGGGACGGTCCGTGACGCTTTTCAACTGTTTCGTGATGGGCACGATCCCCGACAGCATGGCGGGTATCTTCGACATGCTCAAGGAAGCCGCCCTGACGATGCAGCAGGGGGGCGGGATCGGTTATGATTTCTCGACCATCCGTCCGCGCGGCGCGGATGTGATGGGCGTGGCAGCGGATGCGTCGGGGCCGCTTTCGTTCATGGACGTGTGGGACGCGATGTGCCGCACGATCATGTCCGCCGGATCGCGCCGAGGGGCGATGATGGCGACGATGCGCTGTGATCACCCGGATATCGAACAATTCATCACCGCGAAATCCGATCCGGCGCGGCTTCGGATGTTCAACATGTCGGTGCTTGTCACCGACGCCTTCATGGAAGCCGTGAAGGCGGATGGGCCGTGGGAGCTCAAGTTCGGGGACAAGGTCTATCACACGGTGGATGCGCGCGATCTTTGGAACAAGATCATGCAGTCGACCTATGATTATGCCGAGCCCGGCGTGATCTTTATCGACCGCATCAACCAGATGAATAACATCAGCTATTGCGAGACCATCGCGGCGACGAACCCTTGCGGCGAGCAGCCGCTGCCGCCCTATGGGGCCTGTCTGCTTGGCTCGATCAACCTTGCTCGGCTGGTGAAAGAGCCGTTCGAGGACGCCGCCGCGCTTGACGAGGCGGAGCTTTCGGAGCTTGTCGCGCTGGCGGTGCGGATGATGGACAACGTGGTCGACGCCTCGCGCTTCCCGCTGCCGGAACAGGCTGAAGAGGCGCGCAACAAGCGCCGGATCGGGCTTGGCGTGACAGGTCTTGCCGATGCGCTTTTGATGCTTGGCCTGCGCTATGGCAGCGAAGAGGCGGCAGAGCAGACGGAAAAATGGATGAAGGCGATCGCGCGGGCGTCCTATTTGGCGTCGGTCGACCTTGCCAAGGAGAAGGGCGCGTTCCCGCTTTTCGATAAAGAGAAATATGTCTCCGGTGGGCTTGTCGCGCATATGGATGAAGACGTGAAGGCGGCAATTGCCGAGCATGGTATTCGCAATGCGCTTTTGACGTCTATCGCGCCGACGGGCACAATCAGCCTTTATGCGGGCAATGTCTCGAGCGGGATCGAGCCGGTCTTTGCCTATGCCTATACGCGCAAGGTGCTTCAGAAGGACGGCAGCCGCACCGAGGAAGAGGTTGTCGACTACGCCGTGCAGATGTGGCGCGACAAGTTCGGGGACAAGGCGCTTCCTGACTATTTCGTCAACGCCCAGACCCTGTCGCCCGCCGATCACGTGCGGATGCAGGCGGCGGCGCAATCGTGGATCGACTCGTCGATTTCCAAGACCATCAACTGTCCTGAGGATATCTCCTTTGAGGCGTTCAAAGACGTCTACATGCAGGCTTGGGATACCGGCTGTAAGGGCTGCACGACCTATCGTCCGAATGACGTCACCGGGTCGGTGCTTGCCGTGTCGGAGAAGACGGAAAGTGCGCCGGGCGAGAAACCCGAAGATCACGTCGCCGATGGCGAGGTCATCTATATGGCGGAACCGCTTGAGCGGCCCAAGGCGCTTGAAGGGGCCACGTATAAGCTCAAGTGGCCCGATAGTGAGCACGCGATTTACCTCACTGTGAATGATGTGATCATCAATGGTCATCGCCGTCCCTTCGAGGTCTTCATCAATTCCAAGAACATGGAGCATTACGCCTGGACGCTGGCGCTGACGCGGATGATCTCGGCGGTGTTCCGTCGCGGCGGGGATGTGTCTTTTGTCGTGGAAGAGCTCAAGGCCGTGTTCGACCCGCGCGGTGGGGCGTGGATGGAAGGGAAATACATCCCGTCGATCCTTGCCGCGATCGGCGGCGTGATCGAGCGCCACATGATCGCCATCGGCTTTATCGAGGGCGAGGGTCTTGGCCTCAAGGCAGACCCCACCACCGAAGCTATGGCCGTGGGCGAAGCCCCGCGCGGCAAGGCCTGCCCGTCTTGTGGTCAGTTCGAGATGCGGATGGTCGAAGGCTGCATGACCTGTGCGAGCTGTGGCCACTCCAAATGCGGCTAGGCTAGGGTCCACCGCAGGAAGGTTGTTTCGGCGGGCAATTGAGAGCCATTCCGGCCAAAAAAACGGAATTTTGCTGGGTGTAAAATGACCAGTGGAACCTAAGCCTCTGATATTTCTTAAATTGAGGAGCTCTGGTCCGAGAGATCCATCAAAGAAAGCCGCGGCCGGGGACTGTCGATCCCGACCGCACCCATCTTTTCGGAGAGGGTGTGATGTTATAAATGTTCCCCATCGCCGTCAGAAGGCTCAATGCCCGCCGGCGGCGATCATGGGAGGCCCCTTTCAAGCCACTTCATTGGTGGGGTAGTTCACTCGTTCGATGTGACAACCAATCCACCGATCATCACAGCGCGGTCCGCAGCAAAGGCGGCATTAGCCACGTCGGAGAGCCGCACTTCCAACTCACCTCGGCGATCCATTGAGGAAACCGTGGCGAAGGTGATGGGAGTGTCGTTTACGAACGCGCCCTCAGCCTGGAACTCCATTGCGGTACGCCCATCATTTATTACATTTGCGGTCAGGAAAGGTTTTGGGTCGTAGGTCGCCATGCTGGTCAGGTTGTTCGGCAGTGCATCCCAGAGCTGTCGGGAGGCTGCGTCATTCGGTATGAAAAGCACAGTCAGCGTGCCGGTTTCTTGTACAAATACTGCGACCGAGACCGGTTCGCTCGCTTGCGCTTCAGTGGTTTTGAGGTCGTAAAGGGAAGTTGTCACGCGCATCTGTAGGATGGTGTCTAATCCGATGTTCTCGCAGGTGCGGAACTCGGCGGCCTGAAAGCTAGACGCATAGGCCGCGGTGATCGCCTCGGCATGTTCGTTACAAGTGTCCATGCCAGGCATCTCCAGTCCGAGGTTCATGTCCACGGAAAGGGTCTCGCCCTCGGCTACGGCCAACACGTCACTGGTGTAGATGTCCGCCTCGACGAAGGTTTTGCACCCGCTGAGAGTAAGGGCCACCGCGCCCGCCAGAATTGCTCTTTTCAAAATCGGTCCTCTAACTGGTAAATTTGGCGGCACCGTAGCCTCGACCGCATCCGGGTGTCCATGTCCTACTCCGAAATTTTCCGCCTCTCTTGTGGACTCTCCCCGCCTAAATGCCGCGGCTCGGCGCAGATACTTAGCAATTGTATTTCTCAGACGGCCTGAGGAGACCATTTCTGGCTTGATTTGATAAGCGTGTTCACGATTGTGACGAGTTTCCGATGGGCGGGAAGACGCCAATAGGAAGGTCCGGGATTCGGAATCCCGGGCCTTCGGCATTATATAAAAGGTCTTCACCAACCAGCGCGACAGCGCGGAACGGAGTTGACGATGATGTACCTGAAGACAACAGCTGCCCTCTTGCTTCTGGCGACACCGGTGTTCGGAGGCACATATGAGACCCGATGCGAGACCAAGCAGGTTCCGTATCAGGTCAGGGAAGGCGCGAAGCCTGAAAACGTGGTTGGCGGCGCCTTGATTGGCGGCGTTATCGGCAAAGTGGCGACGGGTGAGAACGCGGGCGCTGCGGCCGGGGCGATCATTGGCGGCGCGGTGGCCAACGAGAAGGGCAAGAAGACCGTCACGCGGTATCGTGAGGTTGAGACCTGCTCGAAGGTTTTCGTGCCGGAACGGATCGAAGATACCGAGGCGCTGCGCCTGTCGGTCTCGCGGTTGAACAACGGCGAGTCCGTTAGCCGCGAACGCACGATGGACGTGCAGTTTACCATCGGCACAGCCTATGACGGGTCTTGGGGGCCAAAGTCCCGGCGCACGGCAGAAGAATATCTTGCGAGCCTTGATCCCTCGCCGGATCGGACGCTCTACACGCTCGTGGTCAATGATGTGGTGATCGTGAGCTCGGAGGAGATCGCGTCGATCGACGCGATCCGGGACGCATTGGCCGAAGCTGGCGTTGAATCGCAGGTCTTCACCGACATGCAATAACCAACGCGTCAAAATGCGCTACAGCGGGGGAGGGTTTGCGCTTGCCCCGCTGCTGCTCTTGCGGCACATATTCCAGCATGAAGATGCATAGAGGCTGGATCACGCCCTTGCGGCAGGTTTGCGGGATTTTTCTCGCCGGTCTTCTATTCCTTCAGAGCACCATGGCCTTTGGTGGCGCGTCCGTTGTGGCGGGCGAGAATGGCATCCAGATCGTTATCTGCGGTGCCAATGGTGTTCAGACCGTTACGATAGATGCGGATGGCAATCTCATTGATGAGGCCGGAGGCGAGGGGGCGCCCTCGACGACCGGCCATTGTCCGTTCTGTATCGTTGGTCCCGCGCTGGAACTTGCGTCCCCCGGCGTGGCGCTGCGGGCGGTCTCATTCCACTATGTCTCTTACCAAGCACAGCATGACGTCATCGCGCCGAGGGAGTCCCGGGCGCGCGCGCATGGCATTCGCGCACCACCGGCCATCGCCTGAGGGGTTTTCCCTTTTCCTGATATGAATGGCTCCGGGCGTCTCAAGGCGTGCGGAATTGTCTGACATGCTGAATTCCAGTGGTAAGAAGAATGAACAATACCAATATGATGCGCCTGAGTGCGTATGCGATCCTGCTGTCCTCGTTGTCCTCTGTGGCGGTCGCGCAAGCAACGGAGATGCAGGGGGGCGACAAGGCTGTCCCGCTTGATCCGATCTATGTTGACCAAGACGGGACTGTTGTCGGGGCGAGCAAGATCGTCCTTGGCGATGAGCCGATGATGTCGACCCCGCCTGCCGATGGCGGCGAGTTCCTGCGCCAAGTACCGGGCGTCGCGTCTGGCCGCATGGGCGGTCATGGGCTTGAAATCGTGATCCGGGGGCAATCCCAAAACCAACTCAACATCGTTGATAGTGGCTCTTTCACTTTCGGTGGCTGTCCCAACCGGATGGACCCGCCCGCAGCGACGGCAGGGATTTCGCGCGCCGACAAGATCGTCGTCGAGCGTGGCTATCAGAGCGTCACCAACGGGCCCGGCGGTTCGGGCGGATCGGTGATCCTTGAGCGCGAAGCGCCGGAGTTCGAAGAAGACAAGCGCCTGAGCTTTGGCCTCAGTGCCGGGGTGTCGAGCAATTCGGGCAAGATCAACGTGAATGGTGATTTCGAGCTCGACCTTGGCAAGGGGTTCTATGTGGAGGGCTATGCCGGTTCCAAGACCGCCGACAACTACGAGGATGGCGATGGCACTCCGGTGCGCAGTTCCTATGACCAGAAGAGCGCGGGTCTGACCTTTGGCTATGAGCGCAACGGCGTGGACCTTGCGTTCGATATCGAACGCGACAAGGTCAAGGATGCGCTCTTTCCCGGTGCCGGGATGGACAGCCCGCTTTCGGATACGACAATCTACCGGTTGCGCGGGGGTGTCGATCTCGACGCCGGCATTTTGCGCCGGATCGAAGGGAACCTATTCCTGAGCGAAGTCGATCACGTGATGGATAATTTCACGCTGCGCCCGGCGGGGGCGATGTTTGCCCGCACGCCGACCACCTCAGACACCCACGGCGGGAAGATCGAGGCGCATCTCGCCTTTGGGGCCACCGAGGCAAAAGTTGGCCTTGATCTTGTGTCGAACAACCGCATGGCGACGTTCTACGCGGGTGGGGCGGCTGTGCCGGTGCTCGCGGAAAATCCGGCATTTGCGCGCTTTCTGATGTGGCCGGATGTCACGATCAGCCAGACCGGGCTTTATGGCGAGACGGTCACGACCCTGTCGGATCGCACCACGCTCACGCTTGGCGCGCGCTATGACTATGTGAGGGCCACAGCAGGCGCAGCGGGCACGGTGCCCGGAGGCTCTGCGGCTTCGCCCAACACGTTCTACACCGCGCAATATGGTACGACCTTTGACGCGGCACGCGAAGAGCATAACTTTGGCGGGCTTGCCCGGATCGACTATGCGCTCGACAGCGAAAGCAACGTCTTCATCGGGCTGTCGCGCTCGGTGCGCACGGCGGATGCGACGGAACGTGCGATGGCGCGGAGCAACTGGGTCGGGAATCCGGATATTGCACCGGAAAAGCACCATCAGCTTGACCTCGGCTATGAGCGGGCCGGGGCGAATTACACGTTCAACGCCTCGGTCTATGCCGACCGCGTTAACGACTATATCCTGCGCGATCAGTTCACCGTGCCGGGCGTCACCACCTATCGCAATGTTGATGCGGTCCTGACGGGGATCGAGCTCAACGGAAGCTGGCAGCGTGGCGGTTTCGAGCTTCTTGCCGATGCCACTTATACACGTGGAAAGAACCGGACCGATGGGCGCGATCTTGCGCAGATCCCGCCTCTGAGCGGGAGCATTACGGCGTCCTATGGTCAGGATGCGTGGCGGGCCGGTGGTCGCGTCAACTGGGCCACGGCGCAGGACAAGATCGACCCCGCCCGCGACCCCGGCGCAACGCCGGGTTGGGCAACGCTTGATCTATTCGGCAGCTATGCGTTGAACGCCAATACGACGTTGGTGGCAGGTGTGGATAACGTCTTTGACAAGACCTATGCCAACCACCTGAGCCGCACCAACGTGTTTGACCCGACCATGTTCCAGGTCAATGAACCGGGACGGACGTTGTATATCAGCTTGGAAACGCGCTTCTGAGCCGGTTGGGCCGCGCAGCGTCCCGCGCGGCCCAATCCTTATTCTGTGCGAAAGGGCGGCTTGACAGGCGGTCCGGACGTCACTACCTAGCGCGGCAGGTGACAGACGCCTGCCGCTCGCAGATGGCAACATCTTGGTAAAGTTCTGTATCTCATCGACACTCTGATGACCTTTCCGCGTCTCGCGCGGATGGCAATGCGAGCCCCATCCTACCAAATGCGAGACTCGTTCGAGGTAATGAGATGTCCGAGTCTTCCCAGAATTCCTTTCTCGATGCGCCCCTGTCGCATCTCTACGTGAAAACCGCGCTGCCGATTATCCTTATCATGGGGATGAACGGATTCCTGACCGTGGTCGATGCGTTCTTTCTTGGTCACTACGTGGGCGCGGATGCGCTCTCGGCGGTGACGCTTATCTTCCCGCTCTATATGGTCATCGTCGCGCTGGCGACCTTGGTTGCGAGCGGCATGTCGAGCATCCTTGCGCGCTATCTTGGTGGCGCGCGTCGCGAAGAGGCGCAGCGCCTTTTCGCAAGTGCCCATTGGCTCGCGCTTTGTCTTGGCGGGGTGTTGATCCTGCTCTATCTCGCGGTCGGTGCGCCGATGGTGCAGATCGCGGCGGGCGGTGCGGGAGAGATCGCGGAGATGGCGCAGAGCTACCTGCAAATCCTCGTGGTGTTTTCGCCGGTGCTCTTCATTCTGTCGGTCAATTCCGATGCCCTGCGCAACGAGGGGCGGGTCGGCTTGATGGCGGCGATGAGCCTCTTGGTCTCGCTTAGCAATATCGGGTTCAACTATCTCTTGATTGCGGTCTGGTCCTACGGGGTCGTGGGATCGGCCGTGGGCACCGTGTTGGCGCAGGCCGTGGCCCTTGCGATTATCCTTGCGGTGCGACTTCGCGGGCAGACCACCCTGCGGCCCGGCGCGGTCTTGCGCCATGTAAGCGCCGTCGAGTGGCGGCCTATCCTCGCCCTTGGTGCGCCGCAGAGCCTCAATTTTCTTGGCATTGCGCTTGGTTCGTCGGCGATCCTCATGGCGCTTCAGATGTTCCAGAGCCCGAACTATGCGGCGACGGTCTCGGCCTATGGGATTACCACGCGGGTCATCACATTTGCCTTCCTGCCACTGCTTGGCCTGTCGCAGGCCATGCAGACGATCACCGGCAACAACACCGGGGCGGGCCTCTGGCAGCGGCGGGACCAGAGCCTGCGTGTCGCGGTGTTTTCTGCGCTTGTCTATTGCGGGGCGGTTCAGGTTTTCGTCACGGTTTTCGCGCGGCAGATCGGGGCATCCTTTGTCGATGACCCGCAGGTGATCGCGGAGACGGCTGCGATCCTGCCGGTGATGTCGATGCTCTTTGTTCTTGCCGGGCCGTTGATGATGCTGGCGGCGCATTTTCAAGCTATCGGAGACGCGCCAAGGGCGGCGGTGCTCGGTCTGTCGAAGCCCTATCTCTTTGCCTTGCCGATGACGTTTATCCTTCCGTTTCTCTTTGGGAGCGAGGCGGTCTGGTGGGCCGGGCCAATGGCGGAGCTTATGCTTCTGGGGCTGGCGGCACTTGTCCTATACCAACGATCCCGGCGGGAGATGCTACGCTGGGGCCTGTTTTCATCGGTTGTGGAGGATCGCGCATGACCCGTTTGCCAAGTTTGCAAGACGCCAAGGCCGCCGCAGCGCGCCTGCGCAAGGATGCCGAGGCCGTGGGGCGCAAGTTGGGGCAGGGGCAAGCCCTTGAGCAAGTAGCGCGCCTGCATGGGTTCCGCGATTGGAACGCCATGCGGGCGGCGATCGCCGAAAGGCCGATGTTCGTCGTCGGGGATCGTGTCAGCGGGCGCTACCTGTCTCAGCCGTTCACGGCGGTCCTGCGCAATGTGGAGACTCTTAGCGACGGGTGGGTGCGGCTATCGCTTGACCTTGATGAAGCCGTGGACGTGGTCACTTTCGAGAGCTTTTCGAGCTTTCGCAAACGGGTGCAGGGCACGGTTGGACCCAAGGGGCAATCACGAGAACGCACGTCGGACGGCACGCCGCAGCTTGAGATCGACCTTTAAAGGATCTCGAATTTCAAGACATCGACCATGCCCCGGTCGGTGATCTTGAGCGCGGGAATGACCGGAAGGGCGAGGAAGGCGAGCTGCAGGAAGGGTTCCTCAAGCGTGACGCCGAGCGTGCGCGCGGCGCTTCGCAGTGCGACGAGGCGGTCGCGCACCTCTTCGAACGGCTCGAGGCTCATCAGGCCGGCAACTGGTAGCGCCAGCTCAGCGAGGATTTCGCCGTCGCGTGCCACGACGAAACCGCCTTCGATTTCGGACATGCGGTTTGCCGCGAGCGCCATATCGTCATAGGTCGCCCCGACCACCGCGATATTGTGGTGGTCGTGGCAGACCGTCGAGGCAATGGCACCGGATTTCAGGCCAAAGCCCTTTACGAAGCCACTCGCGATGTTGCCGTTCTTGCCGTGGCGTTCGATGACGGAGATGCGGATCAGGTCGCGCGTCGGGTCCGGACGTTTGTCGCCATCTTGGACGGGGATATCTTCGTGCAGGTGTTCCGTGATGATCTTGCCTTCGAGGATGCCGATGACATCGGTTTCGGCGCGATTGGTGCGGGCGCGGAAATCTTCCGGTGTGACGGTCGGAGCAAGAACCGATTTGCGCCCCACTGGCGGCAGCGTCTTGCGTGCGCCAAAGGCCTTGTCCGTCAGACGTCTCCCGGCGCAGAACACCATTTGCGCGTCACACGTCTCGAGGCTGTCGAGGGCGACGATATCGGCGCGTTTGCCCGGCGCGATATGACCACGATCCTTGAGGCCGAAGGCCTCGGCCGCCGAGAGCGACGCCGCGCGATAGACCGCGAGGGGCGAGGCGCCCCGGGCGATCAGTCGGCGGATCATATAGTCGAGGTGGCCATGCTCGCCAATATCGAGCGGGTTGCGATCATCGGTGCAAAGGCACAGATAGGGCGATGTCGCCTCGGTCAGGACCGGGGCGAGCGCCTCGAGATCCTTGGAGACAGAGCCTTCGCGGATCAACACGCGCATCCCCTTGCGCAGCTTCTCAAGCGCCTCTTCGGCGGTGGTCGCTTCATGTTCGGTTCGGATCCCGGCGGCGATATAGGCGTTGAGGTCTTTGCCAACGAGTTGCGGGCAGTGGCCGTCGATATGGCCGCCCTCGAACAATGAGAGCTTTTCCAGGCACCCCGGATCGCGATGGATCACTCCGGGGTAGTTCATGAACTCCGCAAGCCCGATGCCCGAGGGGTGATCCATAACCTTGGCAAGGTCTTCGGCGCTAAGGGTCGCGCCCGCCGTCTCCATGTGGGTGGAGGGGACGCAGGAGGAGAGCTGCACGCGGATATCCATCAGCGTATGCTCAGAGGCCTCTTGAAAGTAGCGGATGCCGGGCAGGCCGATCACGTTGGCGATCTCATGGGGATCGCAGATCGCCGTGGTGATGCCGCGCGGGGCGACGCACCGGTCGAATTCGAACGGCGTAACGAGAGAGCTTTCGATGTGTAGATGCGTGTCGATGAAGCCGGGCACGAGGGTCAGTCCCGAGACATCAATGATCTCAGTCCCCTCGTACTCTGCGCCGATCCCCACGATCGTATCGTCGCAGATCGCCACATCGCCGTCGATCATCGTGCCGGTGACGACATCGAACACCGTGCCCCCACGCAGCACGATATCTGCGGGCGTATCCCCGCGTCCCTGAGCGATTCTCCGTTCCAGATTCGCCATTTTTGCCGCCTGTTTTTGTCTGTTTGGAAAAAATTTACCCGAGTATCACCGACGCAGGCGCGCGGGTCCAGAGGCTGTCTTGTCTGGGATTTCTACGAAATGTGGCGCCGCTGTGGGCGTCTGCTGCGCTGCGGCGGGGATTCCAAGAAGGTAGACGCAAAGGCGAAGTTGCGTTTAGCTTTGGAGTGATCGGAAATTAGGCACCCGTTTCAGCGGGCTGAGGAAAGTTTACGCTTCGATGCCGAACCATTCAGAATTTCGTTACATAGATGGGGTGAGTTCCTAACGTCTTACAATGAGAGCGCCGATGAAGGCTGCCGTATTCCCGCGTGTCGTTCGGGCGAGAGGATCGCCCGCTGCGACACGAGGACCAACCTTGGAAGAACGGCATTGGGTCGTTCCTGACATTTCTCCAGGAGGGAGTATCTTATGAAGAACCAGAGAACATTCGGCCGTCGCGCCGTTCTTAAATCGGGTGCCGCCGCCGGTGTCGCGGCACTCGCGAGTCCGGCTCTCGTCAGCAAGGCCTTTGCCTCGTCGGGTGAACTGACCCTGATGGACTGGTCGGATTACTGGCCCGAGGACATGCTCGAGAAGTTCACCGCTGAAACCGGTATCAAGGTGAACTATATCGGCATTGGCTCGAACGAAGAGCTTATCAACAAGATGAAAGCCTCGCAGGGGGGCGGCGCGGACCTGATCGGTCCGACCAACAACCGGTCGCTTCAGTGGGGGCCGCTCGACCTGCTTCAGCCGTTCGACATGACCCGTATTCCGATCGAGGCGGCGAACCCGGCGATGGCCAAGATCGGCCCGGATGCCTGGGATTTCGGCGGCAACGGCAACACGTGGATCCCGCATATCTGGGGCACGGAAGGCATGGCGTGGCGTGTCGACAAATGGGCGCCGAAAGATCCCTCGGGCGTGCCGAGCTATGGTGAGATCTGGTCCGAAGAAAACGCGGGCAAGACCATGATCCGCGCCCATTCAGGCATGCTTTGCGCCGGTCTCTACATGGAAGCCGCGGGCGAGTTGGAGCCGGGCTCTGTCTGGGCCGCCTATGGTTCGGAAGAGAAGATGCGCGAGGTCTGGACCCAGATCACCGATTGGTGCATCGCACGCAAACAGGCGCTCAAGCTCATCTGGAACGACGCCGACACCCAGAAGAACGGCCTTCTCAACGATGGCGTTCTCGTTGGTCAGACCTGGGATGGTCCGCCGCTCGCGCTCAAGACGGCGGGCGAGCCGGTCACCTATCAGGCCCCGGCCGAAGGGGCGATGGCATGGGTCGATGGTCTTTCGATGCCGAAGGGCGCACAGAACATTGATGCGGCCTATGAGCTTATCAAGTTCGCCTTTGACCCGGCAAACGCAGGCCCGGCGATCGACAAACATGGCTACAACTCGCCGATTCTCGGCGCGGACAAGCTTGCCGGAGATACATACGCGAAGAACTTCGCCGAGGCCTATCCGGGCGATGCGCTGGCCAACCTCAACGCATGGCCGGCAGAAGCGCCTTGGTACGCGGATGTCCGGACGGAATTCGTGAACCAGTTCCAGAGCGCCTGACGCACAGCACTTCATCGCCCGGCCACACCAAGACGTGGCCGGGCGTTTTCTTGACGGGCCACCCAAACGAGCCCGCGATACGAAAAACAAACGACGGGGAACGGTACATGAGCTCTGGTGTTGCAGTTGATCTGGAGAACATCACGATCAGGTTCGGCGACTTCACGGCGGTGAAGGATGCGAATGTGAATATCAACGGCGGGGATTTCTTCTCGTTCCTTGGCCCGTCTGGATGCGGCAAGACCACGATCCTGCGCGCGGTCTCGGGCTTTCTCGAGCCGAGTGAGGGACGGGTTCTCATCGGGGGCAACGATATGGCCGGGATCGGCCCGAACAAACGCCCCACTGCGCTGATCTTTCAGAACCTTGCGCTGTTCCCACTGATGACCGTCTGGGAGAACATCTCGTTCTCGATGGAAGTCGCCGGGGCGAGCGCCAAGGAGAGACGCCGCCGGGCGGATGAGCTTCTCGACATGATTGCCTTGCCGGGGCAGGGCGACAAGCTGCCGAGCGAACTTTCGGGCGGTCAGAAACAACGGGTCGCGATTGCGCGGGCGCTCTGTGCCAATCCGGACGTTCTCTTGCTTGACGAGCCGCTTTCGGCGCTCGATCTCAAGCTGCGCCAGCATATGCGCACCGAGCTGCGCGAGATTCAGCAGCGCGTGGGTATCACCTTTATCTACATCACCCACGACCAGGGCGAGGCCCTGACCATGTCCGACAACGTGGCGGTGATGAAATCCGGGGTGATCGATCAGATCGCCTCGGGTCATGAGATTTACGACCATCCCGCAACGCCTTTCGTGGCGTCTTTCGTGGGCGAAAACAACGTCTTCCGGGGCCGGATCAAATCCATCGAAGGCGGCGAGGCGATCATCAGCACCAATCGCTCTGGCGACCTTGTGGCGCGGATCACGCCTGCGGAGATCGGCAAGCTATCAGTCGGGGATGAGGCGATGATGTTCGTGCGCCCCGAAGCCTTCGAGGTCGCGCCAGAACAGGGCGGCACCGGTAAGAACCTCGTGTCTGCCAAGGCGGTCAATGAAGAGTTTGAGGGCAATTCCTTTAGTGTCTTCCTCGAGGGAGATGGCGGCAAGCTTATCAAGATGTCGGTGCCCAATCTGGGGCAAGATCGTATCTCGACACGCGGCCATGACCTCACCTTGCGCTATGAGCCGTCCAACGCGGTCGTGATGCGTGCGGGCGAGTTGGCATCGGAGTAAGGGCAATGAAACGCAATTTGCCTTTCTCCGAGTTCTTCCGGAACAACGGCCCCGTCATGGGCAGTATCCTGATCGGGCTGGTGGCGTTCTGGCTCATCTTCCTGATCCTGCTGCCGCAGCTCTCGATGCTCGATTATTCCTTCCGGTTCAACCTGCCGCCTGCGGACGTGGGCGGGCCGAAGGACGTCTACACGCTGAGCAACTACGAATACCTGATCTACGGGTCGGATGAGAGCAAGCAGAGCTTCAACACGGTTGACCTCAAGGTCTTCGTGCGCACGATCCTCGCCGCGATGGTGGTGACGATCTTCAATATCGTTCTGTGCTATCCGCTGGCCTATTTTCTTGGGCAGGCAAAGGGGGCTGGTGTGGCGCGGCTTTTCGTGGTGCTGCTCATCATTCCGTACTGGATCAATGAAATCCTGCGAGCCTTTGCCTTGCGGATCATCTTTGGCGAGACAGGGCTACTCAACGAGGCCTTGATGTTCCTGCATCTTGCGAGCGAGCCGATTGATTTCATCCGTCAGGATGTCGCGCTCTATGCGGGTCTCGGCTATGCCTATATCCTCCTGATGCTTTTCCCGATGTATAACGTCATCGAGAGCCTTGATCGCAACCAGATCGAGGCCGCGCGGGACATGGGGGCGAGTTGGATTCATATTCACCGCCGCATTGTCATTCCCCATGCAAAGCCGGGCATCGCCTCGGGCTCGACCATGGTCTTCATGCTCTCTGCCGGGGCGCTTGCCGCGCCACAAATCCTTGGCGGGCCAAGCAGCCTCTGGTTCACGCAGCTTGTCTATCAGTGGTTCAATGACTCGCTCAATTGGCAGCAGGGCGCGGCCTATGCCATCGTGCTTCTCGTTTCGACCATCGCCATCGTTCTGACCTTTATGCGGGTCTTCAAGGTGAACATGGGGGATATCGGGAAATGAGTTCTGCGACCCTGATCCGTATCGCCCTTGGCGCCTATCTTCTGATCTTCTTCAGCTACCTGCTCGGGCCGCTCGTGGTGATGAGCCTGACGGCGTTCAACTCATCGGCCTTCCCGTCGGTGTCGCCCTGGGCCTGTTTCACATTCGAATGGTTCGGTGTCCTGTTTGAAGACAAACATATCCGCGACGGGCTTTTCTATAGTGTGCTGATCGGGATCGGGACGGTGATCCTCTCGGTCTCCATGGGGCTTGCGGCATCTATCGTGCTCACGCAGGTCTGGCCGCGTTTCCGGTCGACCTATTACACGATGATCATTGCGCCGATCCTCATTCCCGGTGTGGTGCTTGGTATCTCGACGCTGGTGTTCTGGGACCGGGTTGGGCGGTTCTTTGGTGCTGAGGATGGGTCGTTCTTCTACGAGTTGTTCCACAACGGGATCTTCCTCACGATCCTTGGTCAGTCATCCTTTATTGCCTCCTATGCGATGCTTGTTTTCGTGGCGCGGCTTCAGCGGTTTGATCCGGGCCTGACGGAAGCGGCGCTCGACCTTGGGGCGACACACACACAGGCGTTTCGCAAGATCCTCTTGCCGTTCATGCGCCCGGCGATTGCCTCGGCCTCGGTGCTGGCGTTTCTGGCTTCTTTTGAGAACTACAACACGACGACGTTTACCATCATCGACTACAAGACGCTGACCACGGTGCTGGCTCAGAAGGTGCGCCTTGGGATCAACCCGTCGATTTCGTCGCTGGCCTTCATCATCATCACGCTCACGGTTTTTGCCGCGCTTATCTTTGAGGCGGTGCAACGCAACAAGAGCCGCAAGGACGCAATGCGCCAGGGGCGGCTTAAGCCGGGTAGAGGGGTGTTGCCGGGTTTCCTGCGTGGCAATCCGGCGGCGATCATCCTTGTCCTTCTGTCCTTCTTCGTGATCGCGATGGTCGGCACGGCGCAATCCTATAGCCCGGAACAGTGCAAGATCCGGGTCAAGGAAGCGCGCCAGATCGAGATTCAGAAACGCATCGAAGCGCTTCAGAAGGCCCGTGCGGAAGAACGCGCCAAGGCCGCTGAGGAGGCCGAGGACGCAGTCCCGGCAGCTCCGTCGCCGTCCAATAGTGGCGCCTTTGGCAATGTCTTTGCGCCGGGGAACCTCTCGGGAGAGGAAGAGAGCGAGGCGGTGCCTGAACCTGCACCGCAGGGCGGTAGTGGGGCCTTCGGCAACGTCTTTGCCCCGAATAACCTCTCCGAAGACACACCGGACGAGCCGGAAGCGCCTCAGGGGGGCACAGGAGCGTTCGGCAACGTTTTTGCGCCGGATAATCTTTCGGGAAGTGAGTGACGAAAGGAACAGGCCGCGCGGTTTCGGGCGGCCTGAATTCCCTTAGAGCGCGGTCTCAAAAAGCGCCGTGAGGTTGGCCTTGGTCAACTCAATCGGATTGCCGCCGCAGGACGGATCGACAAGCGCGCCTTCGACGAGGGCTGGAATGCTCTCTGCTGTCACACCAAGGTCGGAGAGGCGGCGAGGAATGCCGAGGCTGTCGTTGAGGTCTTGCACGAAGGCGCGGAACCCGTCAAAGCCGCCCGCGATCCCGAGATAGGCCGAGGCTTGTTGGAAGCGATCTGCGATGGCCGGTGCGTTGAAGTCGAGCACGGCAGGCATGCAGACGGCATTGGTCGTGCCGTGATGCGTGTTGAAATGCGCGCCGATAGGGTGGCTCATGGCGTGAATGGCACCGAGGCCCTTCTGAAACGCCGTCGCGCCCATCATGGCGGCGCTCATCATCTGGGCGCGTGCCTCGAGGTCGGTGCCATCGGCATAGGCGCGCGGCAGGTAATCTTTCACGAGGCGCATCCCTTCAAGCGCGATGCCCTGGCTCATCGGGTGGTAGTGCGGCGAGCTATAGGCCTCAACGCAATGGGCAAAGGCATCAAGCCCGGTGCCCGCAGTGATGAAACGGGGCATGCCGACCGTCAATTCGGGATCGCAGATCACGATGCTCGGCAACACCTTGGGGTGAAAGATGATTTTCTTGGCGTGGGTCTCGGAATTGGTGATGACGCTGGCGCGGCCAACTTCCGACCCGGTGCCCGCGGTGGTTGGCACGGCGATGATCGGAGCGATGGCCTTGGCGTCGGCGCGGGTCCACCAGTCGCCGATATCCTCGAAATCCCAGACGGGGCGCGTCTGGCCCGCCATGAAGGCGACCATCTTGCCAAGGTCGAGACCAGAGCCACCGCCAAAAGCGATCACGCCGTCATGCCCGCCTGCGTGGTAGGCTTCGACACCGGAGGCGAGGTTCTTTTCGTTCGGGTTTGGATCGACATCAGCAAAGAGGCCACGGCCAAGCCCCGCGGTCTCGAGGATGTCGAGCGCCTGAGTGGTGATCGGCAGGTCGGCAAGGCCCCGGTCCGTGACGAGGAGCGGACGGGTCATGCCGGTCGCCGCGCAGGCGTCGGCAAGCTCCGCGATCCGGCCCGCGCCGAATTTGATCGTGGTCGGGTAGGACCAGTTTCCGGTAAGCGTCATGGAGTGTCTTTCTTTCTCGAGGTCAGGCCAGTTCAAAGCCGCGCGCGATCTCGTAGTCGGTCACGACGCGGTTGAACTCTTCGATTTCCCATTCGGCGGCGCGTGCATAGTGGGTCACTACATCTTCGCCAAGCGCGTCGCGCAACAGATCAGAGGCCAGAAGTGCCTCGCGCGCGTCGCGTAGCGTTTCAGGGATATAACGGCCTTCACCAGCGTAGGCGTCGCCAGAGAAGGCGGGTTCAAGCACGAGCCCGTCTTCGATCCCCTTGAGACCGGCAGCAAGCATGGCGCTCATCGCGAGGTAAGGGTTGATGTCAGAGCCGCCAACCCGGCACTCGATGCGCACCGCCTTGGTGCCGTCACCGCAAAGGCGGAAGCCCGCCGTGCGGTTGTCGATCGACCAGATGATCCGCGTCGGCGCAAAGCTGCCCTTCTGAAAGCGCTTGTAGCTATTGATGTAGGGGGCGAGGAAATAGGTATAGTCGGCGGCGTATTTCAGAAGACCCGCGACATAGGATTTCATGAGGCTCGACATGCCGAGCGCATCGTCCGGATCATAGAAGAGCGGCGCGCCGTCCTTCCAGAGCGATTGATGCACGTGGCTCGAGGAGCCGACCTTGTCCTTGTGCCATTTCGACAGGAAGCTGACGGCGTGGCCCTGTTGCCAAGCGATTTCCTTGGTCGCGTGCTTGGCGATGGTGTGAAAATCGGCAGTGTCGAGGGCCGGGGCGTATTTGATGTTGAGCTCTTCCTGCCCGGTCTCGGCCTCTCCCTTGCTATTCTCGATGGGAAGCCCTGCGTTCCAGAGATGATTGCGCAGCGGGCGCATGACATGCTCTTCGCGGCTTGTCTGCAGGATATGGTAGTCCTCGTTATAGCCCGAGAGCGTCGCAAGATCGCGGAAGCCGGATTTGCGGATCTCGTCAAAGCTCTTCTCGAAGAGGAAGAACTCCAGCTCGCTTGCCATCATCGGGGTCAGGCCCATCGCCTCGGCGCGGGCGATCTGTTTCTTGAGCATGGCGCGCGGGGAATGGGAGATCTCCTCGTGGGTGTGGTGATCAAGGATATCGCAGAGCACCATCACCGTCCCTTCTAGCCATGGCAGGGGGCGCAGCGACGAGAGGTCGGGCTTCATCACGTAGTCGCCATAGCCCTTCTCCCAAGAGGTCGAGGCAAAGCCCTCGGGCGTCGACATCATCAAGTCGGTCGCCAATAGGTAGTTGCAGCAATGGGTCTCTTCCCAGGCGCTTTCAATGAAGTGCCCGGCATGAAAGCGCTTGCCCATGAGGCGGCCCTGCATATCGACAAAACAGACAAGAACAGTGTCGATCTCGCCTCCGGCGACCTGTGTTTTTAGGTCGTCGAACGTAAGAGGTCCGGGCATGGGGTTTCCTTTCTTCAGAGGGGCTGGAGCCGCGCGGTCGCGCGTTGCTCTTCCCAGTGTCAGAGAAATCTTCCATGCAGTCGGCGAGACTGTCAATCGCTGTAGAGGCATGGCGCCGCGCCAGACGTGGCGCGGCCCATCAGACAGGCGGGTGCTTAGAAAACCTCGATCAAACCGGCAGCGCCCTGCCCACCACCGACGCACATCGATACCACGCCCCAGCGCGCCTTACGGCGTTGGCCTTCGAGAAGGATATGCCCGGCCATTCGTGCGCCAGACATGCCGTAGGGGTGGCCGATCGAGATCGCACCGCCATTGACGTTGAGTTTGTCCGGGTCAATGCCGAGCGTGTCGCGGCAAGGCAGAAGCTGGGCCGCGAAGGCTTCGTTGATTTCCCAGAGGTCGATCTCCTCTGCCTTGAGGCCTGCCCGCTCTAGCAGGCGCGGGATGGCGACGATCGGGCCGATGCCCATCTCCTCCGGTGCGACGCCGGCCACGGCAAAGCCGCGCAGGGCGCCCAAGGGGGTCAATCCACGCTTCTCGGCTTCGCGGGCCTCCATGACGACAAGCGCCGCCGCGCCGTCCGAAAGCTGGCTTGCATTGCCTGCGGTGACCGTCTTTTCTTCCCCCAAGACCGGTTTCAGGCTGGCAAGGCCGATTTCCGTGGTGCCGGGGCGGCCGCATTCGTCGGCGTGGATCGTCACGGTCTGTTCACGAGTTTCACCGGTGGCCTTGTCGGTGACGAGTTTCACTGCTTCGACCGGGATGATCTCGTCGGCAAAGAGGCCCGCATCCTGCGCGCGGGCGGTGCGGATTTGGCTTTCGAGGGCATAGGCGTCCTGAGCTTCGCGGCTGACGCCATAGCGCTCGGCGACGACTTCGGCCGTTTCAAGCATCGAAAGGTAATAGCCGTCGCGCACGGACGGGTCGCGATAGCGGTGTCCGTTCCAGTGGTTTTCCTGCACGAGGGAGATGCTCTCCAAACCGCCAGCCAGCGCGACGTCCGCGCCATCCTTGACCATATGGCCCGCGATGGCGAGTGCGTTGAGGCCAGAGGCGCATTGGCGGTCGATGGTCTGACCCGCGACGCAATCGGGAAGGCTTGCCGCCAGCGCGATATGGCGCGCGACGTTGACCCCCGTCGAGCCTTGGGTCAGGGCGGCGCCGAAAACCGCGTCTTCGATCTCGCCACCTTCGAGCCCCGCGCGGGAGACGGCGGCACGCACGGCATGGGCCGCGAGGCTCGGGCCTTCGAGGTTGTTGAATGCGCCGCGATAGGCTTTGCCGATGGGGGTGCGGGCGGTGGATACGATGACGGGTTCGCGCATGTCTTGTCTCCGGTTCAAATGTCTTCGACGCCGCACCAGTCGGCGATGAACAAGGCCGTGGCCTTGGTCACGCGGCGCATACTCTCAAGCTCGACCCGTTCATTGAAGCCGTGGATCGCCTCGGCGGTCGGGCCATAGACGAGGGCGGGTGTGTCGGCGTAGAGGCCGAAGAACCGGGCGTCGGTGGTTGCGGTGATCGCGGCCCGGTCGAGCGCGCCGCCGGTGACCGTGCCATGTGCACTATCAAGCGCGCCAATCGCATCGGCGGCAGAGCGGCTCTTGTCGTCGGAGAGGGCGTATCCCTCGGCGTGAAAGCCGTGATAGACGATTTCGGGGAGTGAGTTGCGCAGGAAAGCGTTTTCGCGCGCGGCTTCCATCAGGACGGCCTCGATCTCTTTCTTGGCGTCCTCGATGCTTTGGCCCGGGAAAATCCCCATACGCACGTCAAAGACGCACCATGCAGGCACGGAACTTGTCCAGTCGCCGCCCTGAATCTTGCCAATGTTGAGGTTGAGCGCGTGGTCCATGTGCGCGTAGTCGCCGTGGCGGTGTTCGACGCCATTCCAGCGGGCCTCCATCTCGTGCAGGGCCGAGATGAGCGGGATCGCGGCCTCGATCGCATTGGCGCCCTGTCCGGCATAGGCGACGTGGGTCGGCAGGCCCTTGAGATGGACCTGAAACCAGATCACACCAAGCTGGGCAGTCACGAGCTGTTCGGCGAAGGGTTCGGGGATCAGGGCGGCGTCGGCCTTGTAGCCGCGCGCAAGACAAGCCAGCGCGCCGTTGCCGGTGCATTCCTCTTCGACCACGGATTGATAGAACACGTCCGCCGCCGGGGCGAGGTTCAACCGGCGCAGCGCGTCGAGCGCGTAGAGGTTGGAGACAAGCCCGGCCTTCATATCGCCCGCGCCACGGCCATACATCCAGCCTTCCGCGACGCGCGGCTCGTAAGGTGGGCTATCCCACATGTCGAGCGGGCCTTCCGGCACGACGTCGATATGGCCGTTGAGGATCAGCGAGCGACCCTTTTGGGTTTTGGAGCGGTGGCTTCCGACGACGTTCACCGCGTCCTCGTAGGGGCCGAGCACGGGCGAGAAGCCGGGCAGGTGGCGGATGTCTTCCACGTCAATCTGCCAGCGGTCGACCTCGTAGCCTCGGTCAGTCAGCTCCTCGGCCATGAAATTTTGCGCGCTCTGTTCGTTGCCGCGCGTGGACGGATGGGCGGTCAGGGCGGCGAGAAAATCCACCTGTTCGTCGAAATAGGCATCCACCGCGTCAAGGATGCGGGGTGTCAGCTCGGTCGTCATGTCAGTCAGCCTCAGAAAGTTGGAATGTCGCCCTTTGGAAGGGAGAGGGGGGCGCCTGTAGCCTCGGTGATCTCGGCAAGGCTTGTGCCTTCGGCCAGTTCAACAAGGGCAAAGCCGGTTTCGGTCACGTCGATGACCCCCATGTCGGTAAAGATCCGTGAGACACAGGCACGGGCTGTCACAGGCAGGCTACATGTGTCCTTTAGTTTGGGGTTGCCTGCGCGGTCTGTGTGGGTGGTCAACACGATCACCCGACGGGCCTTTTGCGCCAGCTCAATGCCGCCGCCTGCACCCGGAGAGAATTTGCCGGGGATTTTCCAGTTGGCAAGATCGCCTGTCTGCGCAACCTCGAAGGCCCCGAGCATGGTCAGGTCGAGTCGCCCCGACCGCACCAGAGCAAAGGACACGGCGCTGTCAAAGAAGGAACTGCCGGGGATGGTCGAGACATAGGCCCCGCCCGCGTCGATCAGGTTGCGGTCGGCGGTCTCATACGCATGGGTCGGACCGATCCCCGCAAGGCCGTTCTCAGTATGCAAGCACACCGGGAAATCCGGTCCAAGGTGATCCACGACTTTCGTCGGCAGGCCGATCCCAAGGTTCACGACCATGCCGGGGGCGATTTCGCGGGCCGCTCGAGCGACCATTTTGCTCCTAGCGTTGGACAACGGCGTATTCCTCGCTGAGTTCTGTGAGCCCTACGAGGTCATCCACGAAGGGGCCGGGCGTGTGCACGTCATCGGCATGAAGCGCCCCAAGCGGCACGACGCGTTCGACTTCGGCGATGACACGCGTCGCGGCCATGGCCATGAGCGGGTTGAAATTGCGCGCGGTGGCGGCAAAGGACAGGTTCCCGAACGGATCGGCGCGATCTGCATGGACAAGCGCCACATCGGCACGCAGGGCGCTTTCGACGACATAGGCCTTGCCGTCTATCTCCATGCGTTCCTTGCCGTCGGCAAGCTCGGTATCAATGCCGATGTCGGTCAGGATGCCACCAAGCCCTGCGCCACCTGCGCGGATGCGCTCGGCGAGGATGCCTTGGGCGTTGAACTCCACTTCAATCTCGCCCGCGTTCATCATTGCGATGGCGCGCGGGTTGAGGCCGATATGTGTCGTCACAAGGCGTGCAACCTGTCCCGAAACCAGAAGGTGATCGACCCCCATGTCGGTCTCGTTGGCGTCGTTTTTGATGATCGTGAGATCGCGCGGACCCTGCCGGACAAGCTCGCGGATGAGCGTGAACGGTGTGCCGGGGACGCCGAAACCACCGATCATAACGGTGGCACCGTCGCCGATGTGGGCGATCGCCTCTTCAAGGGCCCCGACCTTATCAGGAAGCCTCATGCCGCGCTCTCCACGTCAAGACCGGCCTCGCGCGCAAAGGCGTCGAGGGAGTCGGTGAGGATCGCCATCATCTCGTCGATCTGTGCCTCGGTGATGATGAGCGGCGGCGCGACGAGGAAGTGATCCCCGGCGGTGCCGCCACGTGTGCGGCGCGAATACGTGATGAGGCCGCGCTCATAGGCGAGCTCGACAAGCCGGGAGTGGGCGTTGAGGGCGGTCGGTAGCGGGTCCATCGTGTCGCGGTCGGAGACGAATTCGAACGCCGTCAAAAGCCCCTTGCCGCGTACATGACCGATAAACGGATAGCGATCCATCAGCCCATGCAGGCGTGACAAAAGCACGTCGCCCATATTAGCCGCATTGGAGACGAGGTTCTGTTCCTCGAGTTCCTCGAGCACCGCGAGGCCCGCAGAACAGGCCAGCGGGTTGCCCGCATAGGTGAAGCCATGCAGGAAGCCGCCTGCGTCGAGGATCGGCTCGACAATGCGCGCGCCGGCCACGGTCGCGCCAAGCGGGGCATAGCCCGCGCCGAACCCCTTGGAGAGGGCGACGATATCGGGGGTGATGCCCCAATGCTCGGCGGCGATGAACTTGCCGGTACGGCCCGCACCGGTCATGACCTCATCATAGATCAGCAGGATCCCGAACTCGTCACAGATTTCGCGGATGCGTCCATAGTAGCTATCCGGAGCGACAAGCGCGCCGGTCGAAGCCCCGCCCACCGGCTCCATGAGGAAGGCGAGAACGGTTTCCGGGCCTTGGGCGATAATTTCATCGCGCAGCATCTCGGCATATTTCAGGCCGCGCTCTTCCTCGCTGAGGTTGTCGCGGTCGAGATAGGTCACAGGGGCAGCCACCTTGGGCATCCCGCGCATCATCGGATCGAATGGGCGCGCCAGCGGGTCGTAGCCCGTCAGGTCAAGCGCGCCGAGCGTACAGCCGTGATAGGAGGGAAAACGCGAGATGACTTTCCAGCGGCTTTCTTGGCCCTGCACGATGGCATATTGCCGGGCGAGCTTGATCGCGCTCTCGACGGCCTCGGAGCCGCCGGAGACAAAGAACACGCGATCTAACCCCTCGGGCATCATCGCGGCGGTCTTGGCAGCGAGGTTCTCGGACGGTTCGGTCCGAAAATGCAGGCGGTAGCCAAAGGTTGCCTTGTCCATCTGTGCCTTCATTTTGGCAAGGACGTTGGGGTTGGAATGGCCGATATTGGACACCATCGCCCCGGACGTGCCGTCGATATAACGCTTACCGGTGGTGTCGTAGAGGTAGATGCCCTCACCCCGATCGAGAAACGGACGGGGGGTGCGGGACTGGTAAAACAGGTGGGAGGGCGTGGTCGTCACTTTGAGCCTTCGAGGTGTTTGCGGAGAAATTCTTTGGTGCGGTCCTTGTCGGGGTTCTTGAAGACTTTGCTAGGCGGGCCTTCTTCGACAACGACCCCTTGATCCATGAACAACACGCGGTCGCAAACCGAGGCCGCGAAGTCCATTTCATGTGTTACGATGATCATGGTCATGTGCTCTTCAGCGAGCTTCTTCATCACCAGGTTAACCTCTTCGACAAGCTCAGGATCGAGCGCCGAGGTGGCCTCGTCAAAGAGCATAAGCTTGGGCTGCATCGCAAGGGCGCGGGCAATGGCGACGCGCTGTTTCTGACCGCCCGAGAGCTGTGAGGGATAATAGTCGATCCGCTCGAGCATGCCGACGTGGGCGAGCTGTTCCTCGGCGAGCTTATCCGCTTCTTTGCCGGAAATGCCCTTGAGGAGCTTCGGCGCCATGGTGACGTTGTCGCGCACGCTTAGGTGCGGGAACAAATTGAAGTGCTGGAACACCATGCCGATCTGCTGGCGCATCTCGTTGATGTGCTTTTCATACTGGCGATGGGGCAGGCTCTTGTTGACCTGGACACCGTCGAGGATGATCTCGCCGCCAGTCAGGGGATCAAGGTCGTTGATCGCGCGCAGCAGGGTGGATTTACCAGACCCGGAGGGACCGATGATGGCGACGATCTCGCCGCGCTCCACCGTGAGGCTGATGTCTTTGAGCACCTCCAGAGAGCCATAGGACTTCTGGGCGTGGCGGATTTCGACGAAAGGTGTTTTCTCAGTCATGTCAGATCCTCTTTGGGTCAGCGCGAGAGCTGGGTGCGGCGTTCGATCCGACGGATCACCGCTTCCATCCCAAGGTTGATGATGTAGTAGAGCACGGCGGCGGCGGCGTAGAATTCAAACGGACGATAGGTGCGCCCGATGGCGAGCTGAGCCGAGAGCGTGAGTTCCGTGACCCCGATCACCGAGACCAGCGCTGAGTCCTTCAGGAGCGCGATCATCATGTTGCCAATGGGCGGGATCACATCGCGCACGGCTTGTGGGATCACAACCTTGATGAGCGCCTGCCTGCGCGACAGGCCAAGGGTACGCGCGGCTTCCATCTGGCCCTTGTCGACGGCGATGATCGCGGTCTGGATCAGTTCGGAGTTGTAGACCGCGAAGTGCAGACCCAAGCCGATCACCCCGGCCACGAAGGCAGGAAGGTCGATCCCGATCTGCACCAGCCCGAAATAGATCAGGAACAGTTGCAACAGGAGCGGCGTGCCCATGAAGAGCCAGGCGACAAAGCGGAACGGCAGGCGAATGACGAGCGGCGCGTAAAGCGCGATCACCGCAAACAGGATGCCGCCGAAGAAGCTCAGGAGACCGGCCGCGACAGTGATCGCGATGGTCCACAATACGCCAAGCAGGAGAGCGTCGGCGTATGAGGGGACGACTGTGAAATCAAGACCCATGGGACGCACCTTTCGATTGGAGGAACGGGGGGAGGAGTGTCGCGCAGATCATGGCAGACGCACCCGGCGATCAATGAAAGTAACGAGTTTGCCGACCGCGGTGATGATAATGAGGTAAAGAATACCGGCGATCAGGAACATCTCGAAGGGCTTGTAGGTTGACCCGATATAGCGCTGGGCAGTGTAGGTCAGTTCCACAACGGAGATTGCCGCGACAAGGGCTGTGCCCTTGATCTGGGCGTTGATGTTGACCCCGAGGGGACGGACCATCAGGCGCATCGCCTGCGGCAGTGTCACCTTTCGGAAGGTCTCAAACCGCGACAGGCCAAGCGTGCGGGAGGCTTCGATCTGGCCCTTGTCGATCGAGATGATCGCGCCGCGCATGGTTTCGGTCATGTAAGCGCCGATATTGACGCCAAGACCGATCACGCCCGCCTCGAAGGCGTCTAGCTGAATCCCGACCTGCGGGCCACCGAAATACAGCAGGAAGAGCTGGATCAGGGCCGGTGTGCCGCGAAAGAAGCTCACATAGGCCGCTGCGATGAAGCGGAACAGCGCAAAGCGCGACAATCGTCCCGCAGCGCCGAGTATACCGCAGGCCAGACCCAGCAGGATGGTCAGGACCGATAGTTGTATGGTGACCCAAGCGGCCTCTAGAAAATACGGGTACACCCGCAACATCAGGTCAATATCCATCTATCCGCCTTCCTAGTGGTGGTCGGTACGTTCAAGGATCGGCAAGGCGCGGATTTCGCGCACCAGTGCCGTGGTTTCTTCGATCGCGGCCTTGAGAAAGGCTTCGCCGTTTTCTGCGGTGGCCACGGTCGGATCGCCCATCGTGCCTTCTGGCGACACCGAGGACCACCAGCGCATGAGCATGGCTTTGCCGCCACCCTTGGCGAGATCGAGGTTGAAGAAATTGGTTTTCGGGTCGTGCAGGTTCTGGTTCGTGGCCTTGTCGAGATCGACATGTTCGGGATGCAAGTGCATATACATCGCCGCCTCGAATTCGCCCGCATGGGCAATGCCGCCCACCTCCGAGGCGCGCACCTCGTTGATACGGTCGGCGCAGAGGTTCCAATACGAGGCGGAGACACAGATGATACCGGTCTCGATCACCGTCTTGCGTGCGGAAAGGTCGAGGATCGGGTGGTTGGACCCGTGCGAGTTCAACAGAAGAATTCGGCGGAAACCATGATGCGCGAGCGATTTGGTCACGTCGGTCACGAAGGCGATCAGCGTCTCGGGCTGAATCCAGATCACGCCGGGGAAATCCTTGTGGTGTTCGTTGAAACCATAGGCAATCGGGGGCATCACAAAGACCTCATCGGGCGCAGCCTCGGCGACGCCATTGGCAACCGCCATACCGAGCACCGTATCAGTGTCGAGCGGCATGTGCGGGCCGTGGTCTTCGGTTGCGGAGACGTTCAGGATCACAACGCGGTCCTTGTCCGCATCGCGCACGTCTTCCCAGGTCAGTTTGCCATAGTCGGTTGTCATGGAGAGTCTTTCGGGGGTCTTGAGTGTCGGGGTCGCCGTTCTGTGATGGCGACCCCGGGGGATAGGTTTAGCGGATGTCCGCACCGATCCATTTTTCAGCAATCATGGTATAGGTGCCGTCTTCCATCATGGAGTCGAGCGCCGCTTGCATGGCCGCCGCAAGTTCCGGGTTGCCTTCGCGGATTGCGATACCGGCACCGAAAGCATCGGTCTCGAGATCTTCGATCATCGCGAATTCTTGGCCCTTTTCGGTCATCGCGAGGATCGCCGCGATGGAGTCGTTGACGATCACGTCGACACGACCATTCTCAAGCTCGAGAAGCAGTTCCGGCAGACCCTTGTAGGTCTTCACGGTGTAGCCCTGTTCCTTGGCCCATTCCTCGTGGGTTTCACCGAGGGTCACGCCGACCTTGACGTCGCCAAGCTGGCTCACCGAGGTAATGCCGGAATCCGGCTTGGTGAAGATGGCGCGTTTGGTGGTGTAGTAGGGACCAACGAAATCGACGACCTCATCACGCTCTGCGGTGATGGTCATCGAGCCGACGATGGCGTCATACTTGTTGGCCAGAAGGCCGCCGATGATACCGTCCCATGCGGTGGTGACGATCTCGGTCTCAAGGCCCATGCGCTTGATGATTTCCGCACCGATGGCCGGGTCGAAACCGACAACTTCGTTCTGGTCATTGACGAAGTTGAACGGAGGGTAGGCGCCGGACATGGCAATACGCACCACACCCTTTTCCTTGAGCGTTTCAAGTTCGTCCGCGGCGACGGGGGCGGCGGTCATGAGGCCTGCGAGGGCGAGTCCACCGGCAGCGACGGCGGCTTTCATGAAAGTTCTGCGCTTTGTCATTTCTGTCTCCTGTTGGGTCTAAAGGCAGCGTTGAACGGGCCGGAGCCCAGTTGCGAGATGGCGGTTTTGCCCGCCTTATTGAAAAAGCTTGCATGGGCGAAACCATTGCGCAAATAAATAATGGCAATTCTCAAAATTGAGGAAATCTATGATAAAGCCCTATGAGCAGCGCTTTCCCTGGCAGTTGGACTGGAATCTTCTACGGACCTTCATGGTGGTGATTGAACAGCGTGGCATCTCGCGCGCGGCGGATTTCCTTGGCCTGAAACAACCCACCATTTCTTCTGCGTTGAAGCGGCTCGAGGACACGGTGGGCCAAAGGCTCATCATCAGAAAACCCAATGAGTTCAGGGTGACACGCGCCGGGCAAGTGCTTTATTCCGAGTGCTCCTCGATCTTTGGAACGATCTCGCAATTGCCGTCTTTGATGGAGATCGGGGGGGCCGAACTGCGCGGGCATTTGTCGGTCGCCATCGCAAGTCACGTGATCTCGCCGCATTTCGATGAAGTGCTGCATGATTTTGCCGCCGCGCACCCCAAGGTATCGTTCTCTTTTACTGTGGCAGAAAGCGAAGAGATCGTTGCCAGGGTGGCGCAGAACCGGATCAGCTATGGCATTTGCCTCCTGCACAAGATCCCCGCCGGTCTTAAGGCGTCGGTGCTTTACCGCGAATACTTCGGTCTGTTTTGTGGTCCGCACAATCCGCTCTTTGACAAAGACGAGATCGCGCTTTCGGATCTCGAGGGACAGGCGTCTGTTTCTTTCCAGACAGAGACGGAGGGCCGCCCACTTGAACCGGTGGCGCATTTGCGGGCGCGGGCAAAGATCGCAAGCGGCTGGCGCGGAGTGTCGGCGGATCTGCATGAACTGCGGCGCATGATCCTCGCGGATGTGGGTATCGGCGCCTTGCCGCTTCATGTTGCGCAACGTGACGTGGAGATCGGCCGACTGCGGCAGCTCCCCCCCTACGAAGATTTGCCGCGGGTGAATATCTATCTCCTGACCAATCCGACGCGCCGGTTCGCGGATGCTGAATCGGCTTTCCTGTCGGCCTGTGATGAGGCAATGGCCCGCGTGGATGCGGAAGAACGGACGTATTGGTAGAACTGCCCCGCGTTTTTCCGTGGTCAATTAAGTTTCCTTGGAAGAATATGGTGGCGACGCTGTCACCCTGCCGCCCGAAAGGCGCCACCCCGACCGGAGAAGATCGTTTTGCCCAAAGGACGAAAGACCCTGCAACAGAACCCGCACGCCCTGCGGGAGGTGCGCGAAAAGAACCTCGAGGTGGCAATCGGTCGACAGGTGCGCGAGCTGCGCAAGCGGCAACGGATGACAGGTTCTGATCTCGCAACGCAGGCGGGGCTTTCGGTGGGGATGCTGTCGAAGATCGAGAACGGCGTGATTTCTCCCTCGCTCAATACGCTTTCGACATTGGCGGATGCGCTCAAAGTCCCTGTGGTGCAGCTCTTTTCCGGCTATGAGGAAGAGCGCGGCTGTATGCATGTCAAAGCTGGCGAAGGTGTCGAGACCGAGCGCGAGGGGACGCGGGCGGGACACCAATATAGCCTCTTGGGCCATATTGGCGCGAATAACTCGGGCGTCGTGGTCGAGCCTTATCTCATCACCCTGACAAGCGAGAGTGACCGCTTCCCCACCTTTCAGCACGAGGGCATGGAGATGCTCTATTTCCTCGAAGGGCGGGTGCGCTATCGCCATGGCGACAAGATCTTCATCCTTGAGCCGGGTGATACGCTTCTGTTCGACGCGGATGCGCCGCATGGGCCGGAGGTGATCCTCGATCTGCCGGTGCGATTCTTGTCGATCATCACCTATCCCCAGCAGCTCTGATTTCTTTCACCGCTCAAAAATCAAGCACACGAGACCTATGCGCCAGAAAACTGCCCATGATTTGGGCGGGCGCTGATCTGCGGTCAAATATTTCCCCAAAAGAGAGATAGTTTCTTGAGGGGAAAATTCATTTCCCGCTAGGACAGTCCCACGGCGCTTTGCCGCGGACAACCGAATGGAGGACCCCATGTGTGGTATTGTTGGCCTGTTCCTGAAGCGGGATGAATTGCGCCCGCAACTGGGCGACATGCTGACCGATATGCTCATCACGATGACGGATCGTGGCCCGGATAGCGCCGGGATCGCGATCTATGGTGAGGAGACAGCGGGCAGCATCAAGATTACCGTGCAATCGGATACGCCCGAGACGGCGTTTGACGCACTCGACACCGCGCTCTCTGCCGAAATCGACGCGCCGGTCGCGATCAAGACGCTCGACACCCACGCCGTGCTGACGGTGCCAGACGCATCAGAGGCAGCGGCCATCACCGCCCTCGAGGGGATGGGGCTTCGGATCATGGGCTCGGGCGCCTCTATGGAAATCTACAAGGAAGTCGGTCTGCCCAAGGATGTCGCAGCGCGGTTCGGCCTGCGCGAGATGGGCGGCAGCCACGGCATTGGCCACACCCGCATGGCGACAGAATCCGCCGTGACCACGATGGGCGCGCACCCGTTCTCAACAGCCGATGACCAATGCCTCGTGCACAATGGCTCGCTTTCGAACCACAACCAGATGCGCCGGACGCTTGCCAAGAAAGGTGTCTTTACTCGCTCGGAGAACGATACCGAAGTGGGCGCGGCCTATATCTCGTCGCGCATTGCCGAGGGCGCGAGCCTTGGCGAGGCGCTGGAAGGTACGATCGACGATCTCGACGGATTCTTCACCTTCGTCACCGGGACCAAGAACGGCTTTGGCGTCGTGCGTGACCCCATCGCCTGCAAACCCGCTGTCATGGCCGAGACAGACGACTACGTCGCTTTCGCCAGCGAATATCGCGCCTTTGCCGACTTGCCAGGGATCGAGGCCGCGAAGGTCTGGGAGCCTGAACCTGCAACTGTTTACTTCTGGGAGCGCTGAGACATGAGCACCATTCTCGACATGGCCGAAACGGATCTGCGCGCGGTCAACACGACTCTGCAAGCAGCGGCCAAGGACAAGGCCAATGCGGCCTACACCCTCACCAATCCGCGCGGCAGCCACGCCGTGGCCTGCGGCCTCGACGGCCCGCTATCTGTCACCGTGAAGGGATCGACCGGCTATTATTGCGCCGGGATGAACAAAGACGCCACAGTGACCGTCGAAGGCTCGGCCGGGCCGGGCGTGGCCGAGAATATGATGTCCGGGGTTGTCACCATCGAGGGCGACGCCTCGCAATATGCAGGTGCGACGGGGCACGGCGGGCTTCTCAATATCAAGGGCAATGCGTCGTCGCGCTGCGGCATCTCCATGAAGGGGATCGACATCGTGGTGCATGGCAACATCGGCCACATGTCCGCCTTCATGGCGCAGAAGGGCAACCTTGTCGTGCTTGGCGACGCAGGCGATGCGCTTGGGGATTCCCTTTACGAAGCGCGGCTTTTCGTGCGCGGCAACGTCAAATCCCTTGGTGCAGATTGCATCGAAAAAGAGATGCGCCCGGAGCATATCGCGCTTCTGTCAGAGTTGCTTGAGAAGGCAGGCGCCGACGCCAAGCCGGAAGAGTTCAAACGCTATGGCTCGGCCCGCAAGCTCTACAATTTCAACATCGATCACGCAGACGCCTACTGAGGAGCGCGACATGGACAAGACACCCCAAACCGAACCGCGCCAAAGCTGGACGTTTTCCAACGATGTGAACTCGGAAATTCGTCGCGCCGCTGCGACGGGTATCTACGACATTCGCGGCGGTGGCGCGAAACGCCGCGTACCGCATTTTGACGATCTTCTGTTTCTCGGCGCCTCGATGAGCCGCTACCCGCTCGAAGGGTATCGCGAGAAATGTGAGACGGCAGTGACGCTTGGCACGCGCTTTGCCAAGAAACCGATTGAATTGAAAATTCCGATCACCATCGCGGGCATGTCCTTTGGCTCTCTCTCTGGTCCGGCCAAGGAAGCGCTTGGTCGCGGCGCGACCATGGCGGGCACTTCGACGACGACCGGCGATGGCGGCATGACCGAGGAAGAGCGCGGCCATTCCGAAAAGCTCGTCTATCAATATCTGCCGAGCCGCTATGGCATGAACCCCGATGACCTGCGTCGCGCCGATGCGATCGAGGTCGTGGTGGGCCAGGGTGCCAAGCCCGGTGGGGGCGGCATGTTGCTTGGCCAAAAGATCACCGAGCGCGTCGCGGGGATGCGCGATCTGCCCGAAGGGATCGACCAACGTTCTGCCTGTCGGCACCCGGATTGGACCGGGCCGGATGACCTCGAGATCAAGATCCTCGAACTGCGAGAGATCACCAACTGGGAAAAGCCGATCTACGTGAAGATTGGCGGCGCACGCCCCTACTACGATACCGCGCTGGCGGTGAAAGCGGGGGCGGACGTGGTCGTCCTTGACGGGATGCAAGGCGGCACGGCGGCGACACAGGATGTCTTTATCGAACATGTCGGCCAGCCGACGCTTGCGTGTATCCGGCCTGCCGTGCAGGCGTTGCAGGATCTCGGCATGCACCGCGAGGTTCAGCTTGTGGTGTCCGGCGGAATTCGCACCGGCGCCGATGTGGCTAAGGCACTTGCCCTAGGGGCGGATGCGGTCTCGATCGGGACGGCGGCGCTCGTCGCTCTTGGCGATAATGATCCCAAGTGGGAAGCAGAATACCAAAAGCTCGGCTCTACGACCGGCGCCTATGATGATTGGCACGAAGGCCGCGACCCGGCGGGGATCACGACACAAGACCCCGATCTTATGGCGCGGCTCGACCCGGAGATCGCGGGTCGCAAGCTGCGCAACTACCTCAACGTGCTGACGCTCGAATGCCAGACGCTCGCGCGGGCCTGTGGCCACAACCACGTCCACAACCTTGAGCCCGAAGACCTTTGCGCGCTGACCATGGAAGCGGCTGCGATGGCGCAAGTGCCGCTGGCTGGAACCAACTGGTACCCGGGCAAAGCGGGTTTCTGAACAACGAAGGAACCGGAGAGCGGCCAAGGCCGCTCTTCGCATTTCACAGGGAAAGGGAATAGAAGATGAGCAAACTTGCAGCCTTCGCCGAGAAAACCGGCGTGAAATACTTCATGGTCTCCTACACGGACCTTTTCGGCGGACAACGGGCCAAGCTCGTCCCCGCGCAGGCGATTGCCGACATGGAAGAGGACGGCGCGGGCTTTGCCGGCTTTGCGACATGGTTCGACATGACCCCGGCGCATCCCGATATGCTCGCCGTGCCAGACCCAGACGCCGCCATCCAGCTTCCGTGGAAGCCCGAGGTCGCATGGGTGCCCGCCGATTGTGTGATGGAAGGCGAGGCCGTCGGACAAGCGCCGCGTCAGGTCTTGAAGAAGCTCGTGAAGGAGGCCGCCGAGGCGGGGCTTCGCGTCAAGACGGGGATCGAGGCGGAGTTCTTCCTGCTGACCCCGGAAGGCGATCAGATCTCCGATCCTTATGATACGGCAGAGAAACCTTGCTACGATCAACAGGCGGTGATGCGCCGCTATGATGTCGTTGCCGAGATTTGCGACTACATGCTCGACCTCGGATGGGGCCCGTATCAGAACGATCACGAAGACGCCAACGGCCAGTTCGAGATGAACTGGGAATTCGACGATGCGCTCATGACGGCGGACCGCCATTCCTTCTTCAAATTCATGGTGAAATCCGTGGCCGAGAAACATGGCTTCCGCGCGACCTTTATGCCCAAGCCCGTCGAGGGTCTGACAGGCAACGGCTGTCACGCGCATATCTCGGTCTGGGATACGAGCGGCAAGACCAACGCTTTTGCAGGCGATGCGGGCGGGCAGATCGGTGAGGTCGGTCTATCAGAGCAGGGCGGTTTCTTCCTTGGTGGGATCATGAAACATGCCGAGGCGTTGGCAGCGATCACCAACCCGACCGTCAACTCCTACAAGCGGATCAACGCGCCGCGTACCATGTCGGGGGCGACTTGGGCGCCCAATACCGTGACATGGACGGGCAACAACCGCACCCATATGGTCCGCGTGCCGGGGCCGGGGCGGTTTGAACTGCGCCTGCCCGATGGGGCGGTGAACCCCTATCTGCTTCAGGCCGTCATCATCGCGGCGGGGCTTTCGGGTATCCGAAGCAAGGCTGATCCGGGGCCGCGCTATGATATCGATATGTATGCCGAGGGGCACACCGTGACGGACGCCCCGAGACTCCCGCTCAACATGCTTGATGCGATCCGTGCTTATGACGCGGATGAGGCGCTAAAGGCGATGCTTGGCGAAGGGTTTTCGGCCTCCTACGTGAAGATGAAGCACCAGGAATGGAATTCCTTCGTGTCGCATTTCTCGAATTGGGAAAAGCAGCACACGCTCGATATCTGAGGCTCAGCCTTCTTTGGAAACGGCGGGTCCGGACATGTCCGGGCCCGCTTTTTTGCGCCAGCGTGAGGGCGTTTCGCCAAAAGCGGCCTGAAAACAGGTCGAGAAGTGCGCCTGGCTCGAAAAACCGGTCATCTCAGCGATATCGCCAAGCGGCAGATGCGTTGTCGACAACAGGTCTTTGCCTGTCTCAAGGCGGATTTGACGGTATTCTTGCATGATCGAGGTGCCGAGGCTGTCGCGAAACTGGCGCTGAAGTTGGCGCGTCGAGAGGCCTGCAAGGCGAGCGATCTGATCCTGATCGAGCGGGTCGGCGATATGGGTCTGCATCAACTCGATGGCCGCCGTGACCGCGCGGGGCAGGGCGTCATAGCGCGGTGACAGGGGGGCGGTTTGGGGCGCGTCGGCGGCGCGGATTTCCGTCTGGATGAACCAATCCGAAATCCGCTGGGCAAAAGGCGTGCCGTGGTCGCGCGCGATTAGCGCGTGCATCATGTCGAGCGGCGCCGATCCTCCGGCACAGGTATAGCGATCCCGGTCAATCACGAAGAGACGCCGCTCGAGCAACCAAGTGCCGGGCAGGACGTCGAAATCCGCATAGTGATGCCAATGGACGGTAAATCGATGCTCTCCGAGGAGACCTGCCTTGGCAAGGATCACCGAGCCACCCGAAATCCCGCCAAGCGCGATCCCCGCATGACCGGCGCGGCGCAACCACGCCATCAACCCCGGATGGTTGAGCCGTTTCGGATCCCCACCCGCGACCACGAAGATCAGGTCGAAATCAAGCGGCACTGCGTCGAAGGGCTGGGTCTCGAAGGGCGATCCGAGCGAGGATGTCGCGACATGTCCCGCAAGCGAAAGAAGCGTCACCTCATAGCGCGGCTGTTTCGAGAACTGGTTCGCAGCCCGCAACGGCTCTAGCGCGGCCGCCGTCGAAAGAAGGGCGAATCCGTCCACAAGAACAAAGGCGAGACGTCGGATTGGCATGGTGTCAAAATTGTCCCAAAAAAGAAATCAAAAGTCCTGTAAATATAAGTATAGCGACCATGCTCCCGCTAGAAAAGTCTTTAGATACAAAGGAGCGAATGGATGCGGTTTTCCGGTTTCCGGGTCGTCAAGGAGGCCCTGACAGGGCACAAGGGCTGGGGGATGCTATGGCGCAATCCCGATCCCAAACCCGCCTATGACATTGTGATTGTCGGCGGCGGTGGGCATGGTCTCGCCACCGCCTTCTATCTCGCCAAGACCTTCAAACAGGCGCGGGTTGCGGTGCTCGAAAAGGGCTGGCTCGGGTCGGGCAATATCGGGCGCAACACGACGATCATCCGGTCCAACTATCTCTTGCCGGGCAACGAGCCGTTTTACGAGTTTTCCATGAAACTCTGGGAGAACCTTGAGCAGGAGACGAATTTCAACTCGATGGTCTCGCAGCGCGGGATCATTAACCTCTACCACACCGATGGCCAGCGCGATGCCTACCGACGGCGCGGCAATGCGATGCTTCTGGCCGGGGCGGATGCGCGACTTCTTGGGCAGGACGAGGTGCGCGAGATCGCGCCCTTCCTCAACTTTGACAATGCGCGGTTCCCGATCAAAGGCGGCCTGATGCAACCCCGCGCCGGCACCGCGCGCCATGATGGTGTCGCCTGGGGCTATGCCCGCGGTGCGGATATGCGAGGCGTCGATATCATCCAGAATTGTGAGGTGACGGGGTTTCGCATCGAGGGCGGCAAGGTGCAGGGCGTCGAGACCTCGCGCGGCTATATCGGTGCGGGCAAAGTCGGCGTCGCAGTCGCGGGCAATTCGAGCCGCGTCATGGCGATGGCGGGCATGCGCCTGCCGATCGAGAGCCATGTGCTACAGGCTTTCGTCTCCGAGGGTCTCAAACCGACGATTCCCGGCGTGATTACCTTTGGCGCGGGCCATTTCTACGTGAGCCAGTCCGACAAAGGCGGGCTTGTCTTTGGTGGCGATATCGACGGCTACAATTCCTATGCTCAGCGCGGCAACCTGCCGGTTGTCGAGGATGTGGTCGAGGGCGGCATGGCGCTGATGCCGATGATCGGGCGCGCGCGCCTCCTGCGCTCTTGGGGCGGCATCATGGATATGTCGATGGACGGATCTCCCATCATCGACCGAACCGAGATCGACGGGCTCTATTTCAATGGCGGCTGGTGTTATGGTGGGTTCAAGGCAACCCCGGCCTCGGGATATGCCTTTGCCCATCTCCTCGCCACTGACCGCCCGCACGAAACCGCCGAGGCCTACCGCTTTGATCGGTTCGCGCGCGGCTATGTCATCGACGAAAAGGGCGTTGGCGCCCAACCCAACCTGCATTGAGGTGACGGTATGCTGATCCCCCATCCCCTTCTCGGCCCGCGCGATGCGCAGGAGTTTACCTACCTTGGCGACGCCGCGCTCATGGATCGCCCCGATCCCGCAGGCGGCAATGCCGAAGCGGCGTTCACCGACTATGTCTTCCTGCGCGACAACCCGGCAGGTGTCCATCGCGAGCTTTGGTTCCATGAACAGGGCGACCGTTCCTGGCTCGTCGTGACGCGCGATACCGTGACCCATGAAATCCTCGGCGCGGAACTGGCGCGCGATGTGAAACTTAACGAGGAGGGCGCGCAATGACCCGGCTCAATGGCGGTCTTGTCGATCGCGGCACGACGCTCTCGTTTGCCTTCAACGGCAAAAGCTACGCAGGCCACCCCGGCGATACGCTCGCCTCCGCACTCCTTGCCAACGGTGTGCAACTCATGGGGCGGAGCTTTAAATATCACCGCCCGCGCGGCGTTTTCTCGGCCGGATCGGAAGAACCGAACGCCATGGTCGAACTGCGCGAAGGCGCGCGGCAGGAGCCGAATACCCGCGCGACGGTCACTGAACTCTACGATGGCCTCATCGCCCGGAGCCAGAACCACCTTGGCCCGCTCAACCGTGATCTTCTCGCGATGAACGACTTTTTCGCGCCCTTCTTCGCGGCGGGGTTTTACTATAAGACCTTCATGTGGCCGCGCGCCTTCTGGGAAAAGCTCTACGAGCCGATGATCCGTAGCGCGGCGGGGCTTGGCCGCCTGTCGAAGCAGGCCGACCCGGATGCCTATGACAAAGGCTTCCTGCATTGCGATCTCCTTGTGATCGGTGGCGGCGCGGCGGGGCTTGCTGCGGCGCTGACGGCGGGCCGTGCGGGCGCGCAGGTCATCCTCGCGGACGAAGATTTCCGCCTTGGTGGGCGGCTTCTCGCAGAAAGTCATACGCTTGATGATGCGCCCGCGACCGATTGGGCCGCAAGCGTGGCGCAGGAACTCGCCAGTCTGCCGAATGTGCGCCTGATGACGCGCACGACGGTGTTCGGCGTCTACGACCATGGCGTCTATGGCGCGGTGGAGCGGGTCGCGGATCATCTCGCAACCCCCGGTCATCGCGTGCGTCAGTCGCTCTGGCGGATCACCGCGAAACGCGCTGTCCTCGCGGCGGGCGCGACCGAGCGGCATATCCCTTTCGCCGACAATGACCGCCCCGGGATCATGCTTGCAGGGGCGATGCGCGCCTATGCCAACCGCTGGGCGACCGCCCCGACGCGCAACGCTGCTGATCCGGTCGCGGTCTTTGCGAACAACGATGACGGCCACCGCACCGCGCTCGACCTCATGGCCAAGGGCGTGCCGGTCCTCGGCGTGATCGATCCGCGCCCGGACGCGCCCCGCCTTGGAGACTATGACCTTTTCGCGGGCGGCGTGATCGATGGCACCAAGGGGCGGCTTGGCCTCTCCGCAATTCGCATCACGCAGGACGGCCGCTCCTCGTGGCACCGTTGTGGCGCGCTCGGTGTCGCCGGGGGCTGGAACCCCAATGTCCACCTTGCCTCGCACCATCGCGGGCGCCCAGTCTGGGAAGAGACGCTTCTTGCCTTCGTGCCGGGCACGGGCGGGCCGTCCGGCCTGTTCCCCGCCGGGGCCGCAGCTGGTAAGGGCAGCACCGCCGCCGCCTTGCAAAGCGGCATGGAGGCAGCACGAAAAGCGCTCGCGGAGATCGGCATTGCCGCGACTGCGTTGTCTTTGCCCGACGCAGAGGACGCGCCGATCCGGCAAGCTGCCTTCTGGCATGTGCCAGGCAAGCGTCGCGCATGGGTCGATTTCCAGAATGACGTGACCGTCAAGGACATTGCCCTGGCGCATAAGGAAAACATGCGTCCGGTCGAACATCTCAAACGTTGGACCACCCTTGGCATGGCGACGGATCAGGGCAAGACGGCCAATATCTCCGCGCTCGCCGTGATGGCGGAACTGACCGACAAGACGATCCCGGAAACCGGCACGACGATCTTCCGCCCGCCCTATACCGGTGTGTCGCTCTCGGTGCTTGGCGGTGGCGATACCGGTGCGCATTTCCGTCCCAAACGCCTCACCCCGACCCATCATTGGGCCGAGGAACAGGGCGCGGTGTTCGTCGAGGTCGGCGCATGGATGCGGGCACAGTATTTCCCGCGCCCCGGCGAAACCCACTGGCGCGAAACCGTCGATCGCGAGGCCAAGGCCGTGCGTGCCGGTGTGGGGCTCTGCGATGTCACGACGCTCGGCAAGGTTGATGTGCAGGGGGCGGATGCCGGAGAATTCCTCAACCGCCTCTATTCCAACATGATGGGCACGCTCGCTGTTGGCAAAGTCCGCTATGGGTTGATGTTGCGCGAAGACGGACATGCCTATGATGATGGCACCTGCGCGCGCCTGTCCGAGGATCACTACGTTGTCACCACGACGACAGCCAATGCCGGGCCGGTCTATCGCAATATGGAATTCGCGCGCCAATGCCTCTGGCCGGACCTTGACGTGCAGGTCATCTCGACCACGGATGCCTGGGCGCAGATCGCTGTCGCCGGACCGAAATCGCGGGCGCTGCTCGAACGTATCGTCGATGAATTCGACCTCTCGAACGCGGCTTTCCCCTTCATGGCATGCGCCGAGATGACCGTCTGCAAGGGCCTGCGTGCGCGGCTGTTCCGTATCTCTTTCTCGGGTGAACTTGCCTATGAGATCGCGGTGCCTGCGCGCTATGGCCAAGCCCTCATGGCGCGGCTCATGGAGGCGGGCGCGGACCTCGGTGTGACCCCCTACGGCACCGAGGCGCTTGGCGTCTTGCGGATCGAGAAGGGCCATGCCGCCGGGGCCGAGTTGAACGGTCAAACCACGGCGCAAATGCTTGGTCTTGGGCGCATGGTGTCGCAGAAGAAGGACTCGATCGGCGCGATCATGTCGCGTCGCGAGGGCCTTGCCGCCGACCGTCGCCGTCTTGTCGGTCTGACTCCTGTCGACCCTGCCGCCACCGTCACCCCCGGCGCGCATCTCTTCGCGGAAGGTGCGGCGCGTTCCATGGCGACGGATCAGGGCTGGATCACCTCCGCGGCCTTCTCGCCGCATCTGGGATCGTCCATAGGCCTCGGGTTTCTCGAAGATGGAGAGACCCGCATGGGCGAAATCCTTGTCGCCGCGAACCCCCTCGAAGGACAAGAGACCCGACTCAAGGTCGTCTCTGCCCATTTCATCGACCCGGAAGGAGAGCGTCTCCGTGACTGACCTGACACCGATCACCGCCCTCGGGGCCAAGACCGCGCGCAAGGAAACCTACGACGCGCTCACACTCTCCGAAAACCCCGAGCTTGCCTTGGCCTCGCTTGCCCTGCGCCGCGATCAAACCCCGCCATCACCTTTCGGTCTGCGCCTTCCGGACCCCGGACACTGCGCAGACAAAGGCTCGGTCGCAGCGTTCTGGACCGCCCCCGGCCAATGGATGATCGAGGCGCCGGGCCGTGCCAACGAGGATTTTGCCGCACGTCTAGAAGAAGAGGTTCCGGGGGGCTCCATCTCCGAGCAAACCGATGCCTGGACCGCCATCGAGATCACGGCGAAAAATTCGGCGGCGCTTGAGGCGTTGATGCAGAAATTGGTCAATCTCGATCCCGCGCAAATAGCACCGGGACACGCTGCGCGAACGGGCTTGGAACACATGAGTGTTTACCTTATTCGCAGGTCAGAGACACACCTTGCAGTGATGGGGATGCGCAGCTTTGCAGCGGCGCTCTGGCATGCGCTCGTGACGGCTGCGGCGCGCATTGATCAGACGGCCTAATATCCTCGAACTGACCCGCTTTCGGGATGCTACATCCCTCTCTCTTTTCCTTGCCACGCCCGGCGGGACCATGACCACTTGGAGACCGACATGACCAAACATTGCCTGACCGTTGCCTGTGCAAGTCGCCGGGGTATCGTCGCCGCAATTGCGACCTTCCTTGCCGAGCACGGCTGCAACATCACCGACTCTTCGCAATATGATGACATGGAGACCGGCAATTTCTTCATGCGGATCAGCTTTACCTCTGAGAAGGGCGCCTCGCAGGAGCAACTTGACGCCGCTTTCGACGCCATCGCGCAAGAGTTCGAGATGCGTTACGCCTTCCATGACCTTGCCAGCAAGATGAAGGTCGTGATCATGGTCTCGCGCTTTGGCCACTGTCTCAACGATCTTCTGTATCGCGTCCGCATCGGGGCGCTGCCCATTGAGATCGTTGCGGTGATTTCAAACCATATGGACTACCAGAAGGTCGTGGTGAACAACGACATTCCATTCCATTGCATTCGCGTCACCAAGGAAAATAAACCTCAGGCCGAATCCGCGATCATGCAAGTTGTGGAGGAGGCCGGGGCCGAGCTGATCGTCCTTGCGCGCTATATGCAAATCCTCTCGGATGAGATGTGTCAGAAGATGTCGGGACGGATCATCAACATCCACCACTCCTTCCTGCCCTCCTTCAAGGGCGCAAACCCCTATAAACAAGCCTATGCGCGCGGCGTGAAACTCATTGGGGCGACCTCGCACTACGTGACGGCGGACCTCGACGAAGGACCGATCATTGAACAGGACATCGTGCGCGTGACCCATGCGCAAAGCCCCGAGGACTATGTCTCTCTTGGTCGCGATGTCGAAAGCCAAGTCCTTGCCCGCGCGATCCACGCGCACGCGAACCATCGCGTCTTTCTTGACGGCAACAAGACCGTCGTGTTCCAAGCTTCGCCCGGCAGCTATTCAAGCGAGCGTATGGGCTAGGGCACTGGTCGCGTCATGAAGACAGCGCTTGGCGTCCGAGAGGATCTCTTCTGATGAGGTTTGCTCTCGCGCGTAGAGAAAGACCTGCCGCATGTCCGGCAGGTCGGCGACCGGGCGAAACACCAATCCCTCCGGGGCAAGCTCGGTGATAAGTTGCGGCAACACCGTGATCCAATCCCCCTCGCGTACCATGGCGAGAAGGGATTGCGTATTGTGCACCGTGATATCGACCCCGGCGAGCGCGGCACGAAAGGCTGGGGTCTCGATCTGGTCGCATAGCGCATTGCGCAGAAACGGCGCGCTAAACACATCCGCGATGGTGAGGGGGGTGGTCCGCATTGCAAGCGGATGCCTGTCCGCCAGCACGATCCCGAAGGGATCGCGAAACAAGAGCGAAGTGGCGACACCGTTCAGCATATGTTCTGACGAGGCAATCCCGATGTCGGCCCAGCCCTGAACCAAGGCTTCTAGAACCTGCTTCGTGTCTGCGTCGCGCAGTTCGATGCGCAGGCCCGGGTGCTGTGCCGACATGCGCCGAACCAAGTGCGGAAAGGCCAAAGACGCGACGGATGGCACCGCCGACACCCGCAATAGACCCTGCGGTGCCCGCGCCGAAAGCTCGATGGCAGAAACGGTGCTGTCGAACTGGCTGATCTGGCTTTGTCCGAGACGCAAAACTTGTTCGCCAAGTGGTGTGAGACGGTTCTTGCGCTCACCCTCAAAAAGCGGGCTGCCAAGGTGCATTTCAAGCTGTTTCAAGGTCATTGAGACGGCGGATTGCGTGCGGCCAAGCCGGTCTGCCGCATCCGCGAGATTGCCCGCCTGTGCCACAGCACAGAAACTGCGCAGCATTTCGATCTTGATCGCCATCACTTCAGGTTTCCTGAAATTTCTTTCAACTGTTTGAGTTTGACTGATGCGGTCTGCCTTGTCCATCTTGAGCCAATACCACCTATCAGACAAAGAGGGCTCTCTTGCTCCATATGAACCTGATCGCCGGCGATTGGCTGGCTGGCGAAAGCGAAATCGAAAACCGCAACCCGTCCGACCTTTCGGACCTGATTGGCGTTTATGCGCAGGCCTCCCGCGACCAACTCGAGGCAACGCTCGATCAGGCCCGCCAGGCACAGCGCGAATGGGCCGCCTACGGGCTTGAGCGCAAACAGGCCGTTCTGATGAGTATCGGCAACGAGCTGATGGCGCGCGCCGAAGAGCTTGGCACGCTTCTAAGCCGTGAAGAGGGCAAACCGCTCGCAGAGGGCAAAGGCGAGGTCTATCGCGCCGGGCAGTTCTTTACCTATTATGCCGCTGAATGCCTGCGCCAGATCGGTGAGAATGCGGATTCCGTGCGCCCCGATATCGAGGTTGATGTGCGCCGCGAGCCCATTGGCGTCGTTGCCATCATTAGCCCTTGGAACTTCCCTACCGCGACCGCCTCTTGGAAGATCGCGCCCGCGCTTTGCTACGGCAACGCCGTGGTCTGGAAACCGGCCAACATGACCCCCGCGTCCGCTTGTGCCTTGACCGAAATCATCGCGCGGCAAGACATCCCGAAGGGGCTCTTCAGCCTCGTCATGGGATCGGGTAGCAATATCGGCCAGCGTCTTGTCGAAAGCCCGAAGATCGACGCGATTTCCTTCACGGGGTCGGTGCCCGTCGGCAAGGGCATCGCCGCCTCGGCGATCCAGAATTTCACCAAGGTGCAGATGGAGATGGGCTCCAAGAACGCGCTGGCGGTGATGGAGGATGCCGATCTCGACCTTGCGGTCACTCTCGCGCTTGGTGGTGCCTTTGGTGGCACGGGACAGAAATGCACCGCGTCCTCGCGCCTTGTTGTGCATGAGGCTATCCACGATGCCTTTGTCGAGAAGCTCGTTGCCGGGGCCAAGGCGATGAAGGTCGGTCACGCGCTCGAGGAGGGCACGCAGATGGGCCCGGTCGTCAGCGCGCAGCAATTGGCCGAAAACCTTGCCTATGTCGAGCTCGGCGAATCGGAAGGGGCTGAACTGGCCTGTGGTGGAGAACGCCTGGCCCTGGCACATGAGGGCTACTACATGTCGCCCGGCGTGTTCCTGAATACCCGCAATGACATGCGCATCAACCGCGAAGAGATGTTCGCGCCGCTGACTTCGGTCATCAAGGTCGCGGGCTATGACGAGGCGCTCTCGGTGGTCAACGATACCGCGTTCGGTCTGACCTCGGGTATCGTCACCAAGAGTCTCGCCAAGGCGACCCATTTCCGCCGCAACGCCCGTACCGGTGTCGTGACGGTCAACCTGCCGACCGCCGGGACCGACTATCACGTCCCCTTCGGCGGGCGTGGTGACAGTTCCTACGGCCCCCGCGAACAGGGCAAGGCCGCAGCGGAGTTCTACACCACGGTCAAGACCGCCTATATCAGCGCAGGCCCCGTCTGATGCGGATCGATGGGCTGCAATATGCCAATTGGTCGGAAAAGATCTTCCGGCAACTGCGTCAAGGCGGCGTGGACGCGATCCACGTCACCATCGCCTATCATGAGAATTTCCGCGAAACCGTTCTCAACTTCGAGCAATGGAACCGTTGGTTTGAGCAATACCCGGACCTCATCATGAAGGGTCTTTGGGCCTCAGATATCGACAGGGCGCGCGAGACAGGACGCACGGCGGTGTTCTTCGGGTTTCAAAACCCGTCGCCCATCGAGGACGATATTGGCCTTGTCGAGATCGTGCACACGCTTGGCGCGCGGTTTATGCAGCTCACCTATAACAACCAGTCGCTCCTCGCGACGGGCTGTTACGAGGCCGAGGATGGCGGCCTCACGCGTATGGGGCGGCAGGTCATCAAGGAGATGAACCGCGTCGGCCTCGTCATCGACATGAGCCATTCCGGCGATCGCTCCACGATCGAAGCCGCCGAAGTCTCCGAACGCCCCATCGCCATCACCCACGCCAACCCGCACGACTGGGCGCCTGCGCTGCGCAACAAGCGCGACGCGGTGATCCGGGCGGTGACGGAAAACGGCGGGATGCTCGGCTTCTCGCTTTACCCGCACCATCTTCGCGACAAATCCGCCTGCACCTTGCAGGGCTTCTGCGAGATGATCGCACGCAGTGCGGATCGCTATGGCGTAGACCATCTTGGGATCGGGTCGGACCTATGTCAGGATCAACCTGATAGCGTTGTCGAATGGATGCGTGTTGGACGCTGGAGCAAGGAGATCGACTATGGCGAAGGCTCTGCCGCCGCGCCGGGCTTTCCTGCCATGCCAGACTGGTTTCGCGACAACCGGGATTTTGGAAACCTCGAAGATGGACTGCGCGCCGTGGGCATGAATGCGGATGAGGTCGCAGGCATCATGGGCGGCAACTGGTACCGTTTTTTCGCCGAGAACTTCCAACCGAAAGGGCAAGAGTAATGGTGGCACGGCGCGCACCTGACACGGTCATGACACTGGCCCGTCTCGGCTCGTTGCATCAGTCCCGCCTGTCATTCATGCGTCAGTTGACCCGCCGTATGGCAAACGAAGGATGGCGCTTTGATCGCAGGGTGTTTGACATTGACGACGCCGGTGTTGGCCACGCCGTCTTTACCGCTCACGGCCCCGCGCGCACCTATTCCCTTGTTGCCTTCGCCCATGACCTGCCGCCTAAGATGCGCTCTGACAGGGTGATCGCGACGGCGTGGGACGCGACATTCGCGCTTTTCGACGGCATCCCAACCCAAGACGATATCGACCGTCTGTCCCGCAACGTCCCCCTGCAAGAGGCCGGCCGTGTGAGCGAGCGCGAGATTTCTGTCAGTCGCGCCAATCGGTCGGTGCGCCTTTGGGATCATATCGTCGATGCGCTCTCGCGCGGGCAACAGCCAGACCCCGCGCGCCTTGCCGAGGTCGGCTATCTCATGCGCACAACCGCTGTTTACGGATCGGGCAAACTCGGCGCGGCGGATCGCGAAGTGATCGCGGATCGCCCCGAGATGCAGGCCCCATTCCAAGCCGAGATGCTATCGGTCTACCTTACACGTTGGTTCGTGCGCGACCTGATCGAGCACATGGCGCGCGCTCGTGGCGGCAAGATCGCGGTGCCGCTCGCGCCGCAATCGGCCCAACGCCTTGGCATCGGCAATTCCACCGGCCTTGGCATGGCGCCTTTCCTCGTGACCCATCCGGTGCTTTTCAATAACTGGATCATGGCGCGCGAAGAGGCCATTGCGCGCGTCCGTAGCCTTCGCGATGCCAGTGTCGCCGAGGGTGACCAGTTCCGGGCCCTCTTTTCCCGCGCCGCTTTGTCCGTGGCGGCATGGAAGACCGAGCACCCGATCCAGATCGCCAAACTGGCCGACCTGCGCCGCGATGTCGAATCCTTGCGCACCCATCTCGACAGCGCCGACCTGCAAAGCGCTGCACCTTGGGACCGCCTCATGCGCTGGGCAGAGACGCATCTGAGCCTCGAGGGGCAGGAATGGCTCGCGTCGCTGATCCTTGAACCCTATGGTGCCCTTGTGGACGGCCTCGGCGCTTGCATGGCCGATGCAGCGACAGATGCATATGTCATCGACGGTGCCATGACCGTCCGAGCGGCGATGCAATGCCTAGAGGACAGTTTCGGTTGGGCGCTCAAGGTGGACTGGGCCGCGCCGGAGAATTGCGCGCGGGCGTGGTACGTCTCCGAGGAAAAACTTGAACCGCGCCTTGGCGAGCGGTTTGAAGAACCGATTGCGCCCTTTGAACAACCTCTCGCTCCCGCGCGTGATGCCGCCGCGGCCCATGCGTTGCTGCGTGGTTGGGACGCCGATGCGCCGGTGGCCGACGTCCTTGCCACACATCCCGCGCACCGCAATGCCATCCGCCGCGCCCAGATCACCAAATTCGCCCCCTATGGCGAAATCCGCTCCAATACGATCGGGGCGGATTTGCTGCCCATAGACATGCTCCGCGCCAAGCTTTCTTTTTTCGGCGTGACGCATTTCGATCCCCGTTCGGATCGCTGGGTGCGGGTTTCGATGTATGCAGGCGCGCCCTATCCGTCAGATCTTTGCATCGCAAATGCGGATGATTGGGTCTACCCGGAGGTCTCGCAATGAGCTTTTCCTTGAACGAGGTGGAGGCCATGGCGCGCAAAGCCGCGCGCGGTGCGGGGTTTGACTGGGGTGTGGCCGAAGACGCGGGCCGCGCTGTGCGCTGGCTCTGCGTGCAGGGGATTGATGGGGTAGCGGCGCTCTGCTCTGTGCTCGGGCGGGCGCATCCAGACACAGACTGCCCGCTCTTGCTGGGCTGTGCGCTCTCAGATCGGGCGGCCCACCTTCTCAAGGAGCCGATGCGGCTAGAAGGGGTGGCCCAGCCAGTTCTCCTTTTGCCGTTCATCGCGATGGCCGCGCGCCAAACATCGCAAACGCTTTGGGTCGAATGTGATGGGGCCCATGCGGTCACGGACGGGCGGGGGCTTGCGATGACAAAACCCTTTGTGCCCAAGGCCACTTACGTCGAGATCTGTGTCGATGGGGTGCTCTCGGCGCCACGCCCGCATCAGTCTCGCGCTCAGCCCGACGCGGCCGACTGGGAGACCCTCACAGGTTATGCCCATAGAACCTATGCCCCTGCGACCGAAGATAGCCGCCTGCGCGGTGCTGGTGCGGGGCTTTCCGACAATGACTGATCCGAGGTGCCCATGACCAACACGCAAATACTGACCCTCGCCGAGATCGAGGATCTCGCCTTGCGCGCCCTCGTTGCCGCAGGCACATCCGAAGCCAATGCCCGCCCCCTCGCCATCGCGACCGCGGCCACCGAAGCGGATGGCGTTGCAAGCCATGGTCTGGCGTATGTCCCGATCTACTGTGAACATGTCCTATGTGGAAAGGTAGACGGTCAGGCCATGCCGCAGGTGTCCGTGCCGCGCCCCGGAGTCGTGGTGGTCGATGCTGCAACGGGCTTTGCGCACCCTGCGATCGACGCCGGATTTGAACGCCTCATGCCCCTCGCGAAAGAGCAAGGTATCGCGGCGCTCGCCATTCGAAACAGCTATAACTGCGGCGTGCTGGGCTATCATACTTATCGTCTTGCACAGGCGGGGTTGCTCGGACTTGGATTCACCAATGCACCGGCTTCTATCGCGCCGTCGGGAGGGGCCAAGCCCGTGGTCGGGACCAACCCGTTCTCAATCGCGGCGCCCGGTCCAAACGGTGCCCCGACGATCCTGATCGATCAATCGGCAAGCACCATTGCCAAGTCCGAAGTCATGAAGCACGCCCGCGAAGGCAAACCGATCCCGGAAGGCTGGGCGCTTGCGCCGGACGGAACCCCGACAACCGACCCCGAGATCGGCCTCAAAGGCTCCATGGCGCCGTCCGGAGGCTACAAAGGCGTCGGCATTGCGCTACTGACGGAATTGATGGCAGCCGCAATGACGGGAGCCACTCTTGGTATCAACGCGTCGCCTTTCTCAGGAACGATGGGTGGTCCGCCCAAGACCGGACAGTTCTTTGTCGCGGTCGATCCCGGCGTGACCTCCGGTGGCGCTTTTGGGGATCGCCTTGCAGCCCTCGCCGCTGCGATCCATGCGCAAGAGGGAGCGCATTTGCCAGGGGATGGGCGCCGTGCCAAACGTGCTTGCGCGGCCTCGGAAGGAGTCGCGGTCAGCGTGGCTACATTGTCAAGGATCAACGCCCTGCTGGCGGCACCCCGCGCCTAGGCCGCCTTCGCGTCGCGGTAAATCGCCTTGACCTGATCGGCGAGGGTCATCGGGTCGAATGGCTTGATCAAGACATCAATTGCGCCAAGATCGCGCAGCTTGGCAAGATCTGCATTCGACGCCTTGGCCGTCATGAATACGATGGGAATATCCTTAAGACTGTCGATCTCGCGGATGTGTTGGTAGGTCTCTTCGCCGTCCATATTCGGCATCATCACGTCGAGCAGGACAAGGTCGGGATTGACGTCGGCAATATGGCTGAGCGCCTCTTCTCCCGACGGGTATTGTTCGACTTCAAGACCACCGACAAGCGCAAGAGACATGCGCACGATCTCGCGGATGTCGGGTTCGTCGTCAATATGCACAACGCGTTTGAGATCAGGCATCTGGCTTCATTCTGCTAGGGGAAGGTTTGTATCAACGCTAACCTTTGAACTGTATGCTGTCCAGCATGTTCAACCCTTAGGCACCGATCCGGTTGCCGACTGCTCCCGGCTTCATCGCTTCGGGATCGACTTCGAGAAGTGGCAGGGAAATACGGAAACAGGTGCCCACGTTCTCTGCCGTGTCAAAGTCGATGGTGCCACCAAGGCGGTCTACCTGCGATTTGACAATCGAGAGCCCAAGCCCAGAGCCATGTACGTTGCTGCGCACCTGTTGGTCTGTCTTGACGAACCGGCTGAACAACTGGGGTTGCAGGTCTTTCGGAACCCCCATGCCATGGTCGCGCACAAAGAGCACCACGCGACGCCCCTTCCGCTCGGCCCAGACATCGACCGTGCTGTCTTCGGGAGAGAACTTCGCTGCGTTTGACATCAGGTTTGCAAGGATCTGTTCGAGCATCCGCTCGCTGCCATTGATCCAGACCTCCTCGGTCCCGACCGGATCGCGGTAGGTGATCCCGAGCTCCGTGCCGTAGCCCTGGTTGGACGCAATCGCCGCCGCAACGGCCTCGGCCATGTTGATCGGCACGAGCACTTCGTGGCGGGCCTCATGCTCGGCCTTCTCGGCCTCAAGGATTTGCGCAATGAGATCGAGCATCCGGTCACTGTTGCGCAGGGCAATCCCAACAAGGTTCTTAGCCTCTGAAGGCATCGGTCCCATAGCGCAGGAATCCAATAGCCCCATCGCACCTTTGATGCTCGTCAGCGGGGTGCGCAATTCATGGGTGATGATTGAAATCAGGCGATTGCGCTCGCGCTCAAGCTCGACGTTGCGGGTGACTTCGCGGAACATCGTGAGGATACGCGGCGCATCGCTTGTGACGACAACGCGGTAGGAATGCGCCTCGTAGATCTCGCCGCTGATCGCGTTTTCCATGCGTGCGGTCCATTTGCCTTGCGTCGCCGTGTTCTGACAGGTTTCGACCATGGCGTCGCGATCGGAGACATAGCGCGTGTCCCAAAGGGTCTTACCCTCAATCTCGTTCGCGTCCCAGCCCTGCTCGGCAAGGGCAAAGGCGTTCATGTAGAAAATCTTGAAATTCTTCGGATCATAAAGCACGACCGCATCCGTCATCTTGTCAAAGGCGGCTGTGACAAGTTTTTGGTTTTCCTTGATTTTCTGGCGAGAGATGTCGATGCGCAAGGACAGGTTCTTGACGTGCTTCTTGTCGTCATCCATGAGCGGCACAACAGTGTTCTGGGTCATCGCGCGACTTCCGTCCGCGCGCAGGAGCTGGGTTTCTCCAGACCACATGCGCCCGGTTTTGGTCTGCGCACGAATGGCGTCCGAGATGTGCTTCTCCTCGTCCGGGTAAAGCTCGTGAATCGATGTCCCGATAAGCTCGTCTCGCGAGTATCCGAATGCCCCGAGGAATTTCGAGTTCACTTCGAGGATTTCGCCATCGGTGTCGGTCACACTGACCAATCCGTGCTCGAACAGAGCCTTCTTCTGAAACGCGAGTTCAAGCTCCTTGTCGCGGAGTTTCTGTTCCTGCAGGCCTGTAATCTTGTTCTTGCGCGCAAAGGCAATACCGCTGAGGACGATAATGATCCCGACCAGCAGCGCGTTCAGCGCTAGAGATATGTTCCACAAATCAAACATTTCATATCTTTCTTGCTCTCCCTGCCGACAAGAAAATGAATGTCGGCACGCGATCCCCGGTTCTTCCAGGTGTCATCGCATTGCGGGATACACTGACAGGGAATTCGGGCTGAAATGTGAACAGGGGAGGGCGGTTCGGGGGTCTGTTTGTACCGGATTTGCGGCCCTATGCGGCGACGTCCTCCTCCCAAAGGGGGATCGTGAAGGTGATTGTTGTGCCGTCGTTTGAGGTGCTGACAACGTTGATTTCGCCACCGTGGAGGGCGACAATGTCTTTGGAAATGGCAAGGCCTAGACCCGCTCCGCCTTCGTTGCGTGTGCTCGAGGCATCGGCTTGGGTAAAACGGTCAAAAATATCCTCAAGCGCGTTTTTGGGGATGCCGATCCCGGTATCAAGGACCGAGATTTGCATCATGCTGTCCTTGATATCCGAACGCACGGTGATGCTGCCTTTGTCGGTAAACTTGATCGCATTGCTGATGAGGTTGATGAGCACTTGGCGCAGGCGGGTCTCGTCGCATTTCAGAGTCGCGTTTTCGATCTCGGCCACGAGCTTGATATCCTTGCCCTTCGCAAGAGACTGCATCTGCGAAATGGTCGACTCCACAACCGGCTGAAGATCGACAGGTGCAATGTCGATATGCAAACTGTTGGCCTCAATCCGGGATAGATCGAGCACGTCCCCGATCAGCGCCTGAAGCTGCTTGCCTGCGGACTCGATCTTGCCCGCCATGGTGCTCACTTCGTCGACCATCGCCGTATAGCCATCTTCCAGCGCCGTTTCGCCGGTTGCCTGCACCACTTCCCGCAAAGCTCGCGTCGCCGGAAGCGCTTCCGGATTGCGCAGGAAGGCATTGAACCCAAGCACGACCGTCATCGGCGTCCGCAACTCATGGCTGACCATATTGAGGAACTGGGTCTTGGCCTCATCGGCCCGCTTCGCCTTTTGAAGCGCGACATAGAACTCCGTCACGTTGGCGGCGGTGCCGATATAGCCTGTAAACACACCGGCTTCGTCGAAGACAGGTTTGCCGCTGGTGCGGAACCACGTCTCCTGTGCCTCATTGAGGTTGCTGCGGTAGACAACATTATGGAAAGGCTCGTGCGCTTGCATTTGATGCAGGTGCTCTTCGTAGTTCATATACGCGCCTTCATGCATGATCTCGGCGCGTGTGTGTCCGATGACGTTCTCCCGCGGAGTCCCCGTCGCCTTTTCGAAACCGGGCGAGAGGTAGGTGATCCGCATTTCGGCATCTTGCTCCCAGAACCATTCCGTCGCGATATCGGCGACATCGGCGAAACGGGCCTCAGCCGTGTCGCGTTCCTTGATCGCCGCGCGCAAACGGTCGTTGGTGCGCTCGAGCCAACGTTCCTGGGCCATAAGGTCCGAGATATCGACTCCGAAGCACACCACACCGCCTTCTTGGGTGCGGTGGCTGAAGATCTTGTAGAAACGGTCATTGCCAAGGTGCAGGTCGAATTGCGATCCCTTGCGGCGCAGTTGCACGAGGAGAGCCTCGATCCGCGCTTCACGCTCATCGCGTGATGCATGCGGAAGCTCAAGGAACACAAGCCGCTCGAGCAATTTGCGGATCGGCGTGCCGGTCTTGAGACGCGCTCGGGCATCCGGCAGGAACTGCATTGCGCGGGCGTTGACGATTTCAAGCTCGCCCTCCGCGTCGAACAAAAGAAATGCCGCCGGAACGGTATCAATCGCGTCGCGCAGCCGGGTTTCCGCGATTTCGGCACGCTTACGGCTCTCGACCTGCTCCGTAATGTCGACCCGAATGCCAACGCGCCCGCCGTCCGGCGTTTCCATCTCGCGCACGCGGAGCCATTTGCCACTACCAAGTTGTTGCTCGAGCGTGAAATCGGCCTGACGGTGCGCATCGAGCCGCTCCTCAAGCCACTCCTCCTCGCGCCCGATCGCTTCCTTATACTGGCCGTTCGTGAGCCCGTACTGAAGGATTTCGCGGAACGTGACGCCGGGTTTGATCGCGGGGGCGCTGTCCTTGTAGATTTCGCGATACCGCTCGTTGCAGATCACGAGCCGATCCGAGGAATCATAGAGCACGAACCCATCCCCCAGCACATCAATTGCCGCGCGGAGCTGTTCGGCCTTGATCGACGCTTCCTGACGCAACCAGAAGAGCATGTTCGTCGTGGCCAACGCGGCGGTCGCGAGCAGGAGGAAGATAATCACGGTCTTTGCGCTAAGAGTTCCGCTTGTCCATCCGTCCTTGGGCCGCACGACAAGCGTCCAACGCCCGTCCGGAACGTCGATCGTCCGGCGAATGCCGTCTGTTTCAAACAGGCGCTGATCCCCGAGGATCGGCGTGCCATCCTCCGTCTTGCGCATGGCGACGACAAGAGGTGCGGGAATGGCGTCGCGCTCAAGATCGGCCAGAAGGGCTTCGGCCGAGAACACGATGGAAATAAGGCCCCAGGGGTGTGCGTTCTCAGCGGAATCTAGGATCACAGGCACCCGAAGGATGAATCCCGGATACCCCTGCAAGAGCGGCACAGGCCCCTGAAGGATATTCCGGTTCTCACGTAAGGCGGCTTCGGCGAGCCTGCGCTGCGCGGGAATATCGTCGAGCTTGCGACCGATGACATGGGCATTCTCGTCGAAGGGATGGACATATTCGACAGTGTAGTCGCGGATCGTCGCGACATTCACCAGCGCATCATGGCCTTTGACGATCTCCTTTGCGAAGCGCGTAAAACTCTCTTGCGTGAGATCGGGGTCAAGCGTGATCGCCCCTTTGAAGGCGCTGCCAACCAAAAGCGCATTGGTCACTGCGTTGGAGACGTTCTCTGCATATTCGGCAATCGCGGCATGCGCGGTAAGCTGTTCTTGCTCGCGCTGGTCGCTCGTGTCGATCCGGGTCTTCATCCAAAGGAACGCTGCAATCAGACAGAGCAAGACAACATTTGTCGCGACTACCGTGAGTTTTCCCGCAGGTCGCAGTGTCTTTTTATTCGTCATAAATCACAACCATAGGAGGATGAAAGCCCGCTCGCATATATCGTAGACGGAAACAAAGCAACGTGTGAAGGCGAAAATCCTAAATACCTTCCGGCGTGTCACAGTTGCCATAGAAAAACCGGACGTTTGATCGATTTACCTATATAAAGTCGTTTAATTATAATGGTTTGCGGAATTTTCGGAAAAGATGTCGCGTCGTAAGGAATTTTTAACTTCGCCTGATTTTCGCCCTAATTCGCCTTTAGGCTGAACCACATAGGCAGAAAACCGAAATCGGTTGACCGAATAAGACCGTATGGCTGGAGAGTAGATACATGAAGATTTTGGCCGTTGACGATGAGCCCCTAATCCTGCGGCTTTTGGAGACGACTCTGAAAGGGCTCGGCTACTCCGAAAATACGTTTGCCGAGTCCGGCGCCGAAGCTCTGAAGTGCCTCAATGCAGCACCGGAGCCTTTCGACTGCATTCTCCTCGACATTCGCATGCCCAACCTGTCGGGTATCGACCTCCTCAAGCAAATTCGCCAGCTTCCGTCTTACCGGTCGACGCCGGTGATCATGCTGACGGCGCTCTCGGAGAAGTCTTATATTGACGAGTCCTTTGCCAACGGGGCGACGGACTACCTCACGAAACCGCTTGATGCGACAGAGCTTCTGGCGCGGTTGCGTGTGGCGCGTCTTCTCTGTGAGGCCAATACCAACCAACAGCCGAGCGTTGGCGCCCTGCCGGCGCGCGAGGGCGAGAAGTTTGATTTCAGCGATGCGATCCAAATCGAAGATGTGCCGCGCGTGGTGAATTCTCTGGCGATGGAGAACTACCTGCTGCAGCTTGGACGTCTCGGGATGTTCAAGCTCGGGACCATCGGCTTTCAGATCCGCAATGCGAATGGTCTCTACGCACACGAAGGCTGCGATGAGTTCCGCGAAATACTCACGGATGTCGCTGACTGCATCTTCGAGGCGACCCGCGCGGTCAATCCGGTGATTTCCTACCTCGGAAGCGGTTGCTTCATTGCGATCGTGCCCCGCAGCCCCAATTTCTCGAGCGAAGACCTCGAAGACCTCATCACCACCCATCTCGTCAACTACCGTACCGAAGAAGGGTTCGATGCAGAGGACGAAGTCCGGGTTCTTGTCGGCGAACAGATCAATGGTAGCCTTTTCGGGTCGAGCCCGCTTAAGATCATTGATCAGGCACTGGAGTCCGTTCAGAAGCGCCATGCCTTCGTGCCGAGCCGCGTGTCGACACGTCTTATGGCCATCTAACCAAGCGTGTAGTCACAAGTACCAAGTATAAAGAGACCAGCAATGACGATGGCAATGACCAAAGAACTCTATGATGCTCTCAAGGACATCCGTGAGAGCTTTCTCAACGATCTCGTGAACCAGATCGGTCAGATGGAAGAGTTCTGCAAATACCTCGATGATCCCGACTATGCGCTACCGGCGATTGTCGGGTTGCAGGGCATTGTGCACAAGATCAGTGGCATCGCTGGCAGCGTCGGCTTTCCGAAACTCGGAGAAGAAGCTGGTCGGCTCGATATCGCGTTTGGTGAGATCGTGCAGGAACCCTATGACGCCGCCTCGATCGACGCCGTGCGTGGGCAGCTTGAGTCGTTCCTCTACCGTCTTGAGGATGCATTCGAAGAAAAGCTCGTGCCGACAGAAGACGGGCGGTTCTGAGAAGAGCCCCGCATCCGTTGACGGATCACTCCGCCATCATCTGCTCAACAATCTGGCGCTGGCGCTTGCACTGAAGCTTGTCGCGCAGAGGGCTATCGGGGTCGATATCCTTCTTGCAGACCACGCACTTGTCCGTGCCTTCAATGGCATTGAGACCGCCGCAGCTTCCCTTGATCGTCCGGCCTTTGGCAATGACGCCAATGCTCATGCCGACGACAATGATCAACAAGAAAAAGAATGCTAGGAAAAAGGTGCTGAGGGCCATTGCGGTGCCTTTAGTCTGTCTTGGTCAACGCGGTAAAGGCGCTGCTCTCGTCTAGGATATAGGACTGTCCGTCCGCCTGTCTATCGCGGGAAATGAAGAAGACTGCAACCCCGTGCCGTTCTGCAACGGCAAGACCCCGCTGGCGCCCAAGGACAAGCATCGCCGTCGCCCAAGCATCTGCCATCATGGCATTTTCCGCCAAGACGGTCGCTGAGGTCGTGGCGTGGGTGACGGGACGGCCTGTGGTCGGGTCAAGCAGATGTGAATAGCGCCGCCCATCACGCTCAAAGAAATTGCGATAGTCGCCAGAGCTCGCCATCCCGAGCCCGCTTAGCGCGATGATGCGCTGTACGTTGTTCTGGCTGCCCGGCTCCGGTGTTTCAATTCCAATCCGCCACGGCTGTCCCTTGTCGTTCTGCCCGCGCGTGACAAGATCGCCGCCGATTTCGACCATGTAGTTCTCGATCCCGGCGTCGTGAAGCATCGCGGCCACCGCGTCGATCCCGTAGCCCTTGGCAATCGCCGCAACGTTGACCTCGACCTCTGGCATCTCCTTGGCAAGGCTGGGGAATTCCGGGTCGAGGCGGAGGAGCCGGGACTGACCAACGCGCGTCAACGCTTTGGCAATCTCGGCCTCTGACGGCACCGGGTCTTCCGCCTGCCGCGCCCCAAACCCCCAAAGTTCGATCAGCGGCCCAAGGGTCACGTCAAACATACCCTCGCTTTGCGTATGTACCTGCGCTGCGCCTTGTATGACATGCGCCAATTCAGGCGAAACCGGCTGTGGAGAGGTGTCCTGCGATGCGGAGAAACGGGAGATCTCTGACTCCGGATTCCAGTTCGACATCTTGGAGTCCACGTCGGCCAGCACGGTCTCGAGCTGCACCCCAAGCGCCACCTCATCAAGATCTTCGCCAATGGCGATGATGTGGTATTGCGTGCCCATCGTCTGCCCCGAAAGGCGCAACACCTCGCGCTCTCCGCCCGGCAGGCAGGCCGCAAGCGGCAGCAGGAGAAGAACCAGAAGCCGCCGCATCGCTCAGCCCTTTAACGGCACAAAGGCCAGCACGAGCAACCCGAAGAACGCCACGAGTCCAAAGAGCCAAGCACGGGTCTTCCAGCCCGAATCCGTCTCGCGCTCTTTCCAAGCCTTGCGGAACCGATGCCCAGCCAACACCACAATCACTACGAGGATCGTGCCCGAAAGCGGTGTCAGGTGCAGAGAGGCAAGGAAAGCTGGCAAGGGTAGGGGCCTCGCATGTTGAAAGTCAAGACTGGCACCATATCGGCGCCGGGGTACAATGGAGGTCTAGCGGAGGAAAGGAACTAGACTCATGGCACCAAGCTCTTATCAGCCCCCCATGCGCGGCGACAAGGCCGATAGCACGACCTATAGCCAAACCAGTGGCTCCAACCTTGCCCATTCCCTGACCACCGTTTCCAAGGTTCTCGAGGCCAAGGGGGGCGATGTGGTCTCTGTGCGCCCGAACGATACCATTGGCACCGTGGTCGAGGTGCTGCGCGACAAGCGGATCGGCGCGGTGCTCGTCACAGACCAGAATGGTGGCCTTGTCGGCATCCTCTCCGAGCGGGATATCGTGCGCCGCATGGCCGACACGCCGGGGCAGACCCTGCCGCAATCCGTCAGTGACCTGATGACGTCCGATGTGCAGACCTGCCGCCCGGACGAAGCCTTGACCGATATCCTCAAACGCATGAGCGAAGGCCGCTTCCGCCACCTTCCCGTGATCGACGAGAGCGGCCTCTGCGGCATGATCACCATCGGTGACGTGGTGAACTTCCGCCTCAACGAATTGGAATACGAGGCACTTAAGATGAAACAGATGATTGTCGGCTGATCCGGCAATCAAGGTTACGAAATGAAAAGGGCGGGGAAATCCCCGCCCTTGTTTTTTGTTAGCCGCCGAAATCGTCGAGCATGATGTCTTCCCGGTCCACGCCCAAATCAAGGAGCATGTTGATGACCGATTGGTTCATGATCGGCGGGCCGCACATGTAGAATTCGCAGTCTTCCGGCGCCGGGTGGTTCTTGAGGTATTCCTCGAAAAGAACATTGTGGATGAAGCCGGTATAGCCTTTCCAGTCATCCTCCGGCAGCGCATCCGAAAGCGCCACGTGCCATTCGAAGTTGTCGAACTCCTCGGCGAGTTGGTCAAAGTCCTCGACAAAGAACATCTCGCGCTTGGAGCGGGCGCCATACCAGAAGGTGATCTTGCGATCCCGGTTCTCAAGACGCTTGAGCTGGTCGAAGATGTGGCTGCGCATCGGCGCCATACCCGCACCACCGCCGATAAAGACCATTTCCTTTTGCGTATCGCGGGCAAAGAACTCGCCGAACGGGCCGGAAATCGTGACCTTGTCACCGGGTTTGAGGTTGAAGATGTAGGACGACATCTGCCCCGGAGGAATCCCGGTCGAGCCCGGCGGCGGCGAGGCCACGCGGACGTTGAGCATGATAAGCCCTTTTTCTTCCGGGTAGTTCGCCATGGAATAGGCGCGCTCGATCGGTTCGCTTACCGTCGACTCATATTGCCAGAGATTGAACTTGTCCCAGTCCGGGCGATACTCTTCCTCAACGTCGAAATCCTTGTAGGAGAGCTTGTGCGCCGGCGCTTCGATCTGAATATAGCCACCGGCCCGGAAGTTGACGTTTTCGCCTTCCGGCAGTTCGAGAACAAGGTTCTTGATGAAAGTCGCGACGTTTTCATTGGAGCGCACGGTGCACTCCCATTTCTTGACGCCAAAGACCTCTTCGGGAACTTCGATATCCATGTCCTGCTTGACCGCGACCTGACAGGACAGGCGGTCGCCACAGGACGCCTCGCGCTTGGTGATGTGGCTTTCCTCGGTCGGCAGGATCGACCCGCCTCCCGAATGCACTTTGACTCGGCACTGGGCACAGGTGCCGCCGCCGCCACAGGCCGAGGGGACGAACATCTTTTCCGCCGCGAGCGTTTGCAGAAGCTTGCCACCGGCGGGAACCGAGATGGTCTTTTCGCCATTGATGGTGATGTTGACATTACCAGACGAGACCAGACGCGAGCGCGCGGCGAGGATGATCGTCACCAGCGCCAGAACGATCAGCGTAAATAGGGCAACGCCGAGAGTGAAGGTTTCCATCGTTCAACGCCCCCTTAAAGTTTCACGCCAGAGAAGGACATGAAGGCCATCGCCATCAGTCCCGCAGTGATGAAGGTGATGCCAAGGCCCTGAAGCCCGTCCGGCACGTCCGAATATTTGAGCTTCTCGCGCACGCCTGCCATGGCCACGATGGCCAACGCCCAACCAAAGCCGGAAGAGACACCATAAGTCGCTGCTTCGGCAAAGTTGTAGTCGCGCTCCACCATGAAGAGCGAGCCACCGAGGATTGCGCAGTTCACCGTGATGAGCGGCAGGAAGATCCCCAGCGCGTTGTAGAGCGGTGGGAAATACTTATCGAGTGTCATCTCAAGGATCTGCACCATCGCCGCGATCACCCCGATATAGGAGATCAGACCGAGGAAGGTCAGGTCTACATCCGGGAACCCGGCCCAGGCAAGCGCACCGGGTTTCAGGAGGTAGGTGAGAAGCAGGTTGTTGGTCGGCACCGTGATGGCCTGCACGACCATGACCGAGATACCAAGGCCAAGCGCGGTCGAAATCTTCTTGGAGACGGCGATGAAGGTACACATCCCGAGGAAGAAGCTAAGCGCGAGGTTTTCTACAAAGACGGCCTTAACGGCCAGCGAAATGAGCCCTTCCATCAGTGCCCCTCCACCGTCTGAATTTTGAATTCACGCTCTTCGACCTGTTTGGGTTTCCACGTGCGGAAGCCCCAGATAAGAAGACCGATCACGAAGAACGCCGAAGGCGGCAGAAGAAGCATACCGTTGGGCACGTACCAGCCGCCATTGTTCACCGTCTGAAGGATGGTCACGCCAAAAAGGCTGCCCGACCCGAACAGCTCGCGGATGACACCGACAAGCATCAGGATAAGGCCATAGCCAAGCCCGTTGCCGATCCCGTCAAGGAACGCCGCGCCCGGCGGGTTCGACATCGCAAAGGCCTCGGCGCGGCCCATCACGATACAGTTGGTGATGATAAGACCGACAAAGACCGAAAGCGTCTTGGAGATCTCAAACGCATAGGCCTTGAGGATCTGGTCCACGAGGATCACGAGCGAGGCGATGATGACCATCTGCACGATGATCCGGATCGAGCTCGGGATCTGGCTACGCAGGATCGAGATGAAGAGCGACGAGAAGGCGGTCACAAAGGTCACCGCAAGCGCCATCACAAAGGCGACCTTGAGCGAGGACGTCACAGCCAGCGCCGAACAGATCCCCAGAACCTGAAGCGTGATCGGGTTGTTGTCGACCAGCGGGTCGACGAGAAGTTCTTTGCGTTTCTGGGCCATCAGAGCTCTCCCGCTTTGAGTTTCTCGAGGAACGGGGCGTATCCCTGATCGCCCATCCAGAAGTTCACGAGGTTATCGACACCGACCGAAGTCAGGGTCGCACCGGCCAGCGCATCGATATGGTGCTCGGGACCGGCGGGCCCTTGTGCCTTGGCGACCGAGATTTGCAGCTCGCCGCTCTCGTCAAAGAGCTTCTTGCCGTTCCAGAGCGCCTTCCATTTCGGATTGTCCACCTCGGCACCAAGACCGGGGGTCTCGCCGTGCTGGTAGAATTGCAGGCCGAAGATATCGTTGCCGTTCTCCTCGATGGCGATAAAGCCATAGAGCGTCGACCACAGGCCATAGCCCCGGATCGGCAGGATCACCTTATCGAGCGCGCCGCTCTCATCCTTGAGAAGATAGATGGTGCGGAATTTCGACTGGCGGCCAATCGCGGCCGGGTCATTCTCGAGCGCGATGCTCAGCTCGGGGTCATCCACCGCGGCGGCATCATCGAAAGTCGCCGCGTCGAACTGGTCCGAGAAGTCGCCAGAGGCCAGCTCGAGCACTTTCGGCTCAAAGTCGGCAAAGGCAGCGGCGACATCCATCCCCGGCTCATAGACGCCCGCAACCTGCAACACGTTGAGTTGCTTGTCGCGTAGCTTGTTGGCCTCCTGCACCGGGCGCAGGCTCACGGCGGCGACCGAGACGATCATCGAGGCGACGAGACAGATCGCGACGGCGACGAAGATGGTCTTGCCGACAGAATCCGGCGATGCGGCTAGAAAGCGGCCAATCGGCCCCTTCGGCGTATCAGGCGTTTGCGTATCAGACATGGCGACGCGCCCTCCGTTTGATGTTGGCCTGCACGACAAAATAGTCGATCAGCGGCGCAAAGACGTTGCCGAACAGGATCGCGAGCATCATGCCTTCCGGGAAGGCCGGGTTGATGACCCGGATCAGGACGACCATGACCCCGATCAGCGCGCCATAGATGAAGCGGCCCATGTTGGTGTGGCTGGCCGAGACCGGCTCGGTGACCATAAAGGCAAGGCCAAAGGCATAGCCGCCGAGGACGAGATGCCAATGCCACGGCATCGCGAACATCGGGTTGCTGTCCGACCCGATGACGTTGAGCAGGGCCGAGAAGGCGATCATCCCACCAAGGCAGCCCACGATCAGACGCCAGTTGGCGATCTTGGTGATGAGCAGGAAGGCAAGGCCGATGGCACAGGCCAGTGTCGAGGTTTCCCCGAACGAGCCCTGGATCGTGCCATAGAAGGCATCCATCCATGTGATCCCTTCCGCTGCCAGCGCGCCCACACCGTCGCGCGCCGTCACGCCAAGCGCGGTCGCGCCCGAGAACCCGTCCACCGGGGTCCAGACCGAGTCGCCCGACATGTTGGCGGGGTAGGCGAAATAGAGGAACGCCCGGCCCACAAGCGCGGGGTTGAGAAAGTTCTTGCCCGTGCCGCCAAAGACTTCCTTGCCGATCACGACACCAAAGGAAATCCCGAGCGCCACCTGCCAGAGCGGCGCAGAGGCCGGCATGATGAGCGTGTAGAGCATCGAGGTGACAAGAAAGCCCTCGTTGACCTCATGCCCGCGCACCGTCGCGAAAAGCACTTCCCAGATACCGCCCACGACCAGCGTCGTGATGTAGATCGGCAGGAAGTAGAGCAGCCCATGCGCGAAATTCGCAAGCGGGTTGCCTGCGTCGAGCGAGATGCCGAGGAATTGCAGGATGGCGATCCGCCAGCCCGAGGCCGAGCCTTCGCCAAGCGCGGCAATGGCGCTGTTGGCCTGAAGGCCGGTGTTGAACATGCCCCAGAGGATACAGGGAATGGTCGCGATCACGACATAGGTCATGATCCGTTTCATATCCACGTAAGAACGGGCGTGCGGGGCGACCGTGGTCACGCTCTTTGGCGTATAGACCAGCGATTCCACCATTTCGTAGAGCGGGAAATACTTCTCGTATTTGCCCCCCTTTTCGAAATGCGGCTCGATCCGCTCAAAGAAGCTGCGCAATCCCATGGCTCAGCCCTCCTTTTCGATCTTGGTCAGGCTGTCGCGAAGCGCGAGCCCGTATTCATACTTGGCCGGGCAGGCAAAGCCCACGAGCCCGAGGTCTTCCTCATCGAGCTCCATCGCGCCAAGTGCCTGCGCCGTGTCGGTGTCCATGACGAGAAGCGCCCGAAGGAGCTGCGTCGGCAGGAAGTCCTGCGGCATGAGCGTCTCGAACGTGCCGGTCGGCACCATCGCGCGGCGCCCGCCATTGAGGTTCGACGTCAGCGGGAAGAGCCGCTTGGAAAACGCCGAGGCCAGAACCGGCTGCACTGCGTATTTCTTGCCCATCGGACGGATCCAGCCCAGCGGGTGCTTGTCTTTGTCCTCACGGATGAGCGTGACCTGACGCGCGAAACGACCAAGATAGGCAAACGGCCCCTCTGCTTGGTCGCCCGAAAGGATAGAGCCGGAAATGACGCGCGGTGTATCGGTGCCGATCTCTCCGCGGGTGAGTTCCTCGGTCGAAGCGCCCATGACGGTGCGCACAAGGCGCGGGTTGGTCGCTTCTGGGCCGCAAAGCGCGACAACGCGCGACGGATCAAGGTGCCCGGTGAGCATCAGGCGGCCAATCGCGATCACGTCCTGATACCCGATGGTCCAGACCATGCTGTTGGCCGTCACCGGGTGCAGGAAATGAATGTGCGTCCCCGCAAGGCCCGCCGGATGCGGCCCTTCGAAGGCGGCCAGTTCGACACCTGGGACCGCGGTCAGCTCCGCGCCCGGCGCCTGACAGACATAGGTCGTGCCCTCGGTCAGCTTGGCAACGGCGGCAAGGCCTGCGTCAAAAGCATCTTTGGCCTCGTTGATGATGACGGCGGCGTCCGCTGCAAGCGGCTCGCTATCCATCGCGGTGACAAAGATCGCCTGCGGCGCGGTGCCGGGAACCGGGAGCTTGGAATAGGGGCGGGTGCGGAAACTGGTCCAGAGACCTGCGGCACAGAGCTTCTCGGTGATGCCCTCTGCGCTGTCGGCATTGCCAACACCGCTGAAATCCACGCCGGTATCGTCCGCATCGCTGATTTCGATCACAACGCTTTGCAACACGCGCCGCGCACCGCGGTTAATCTCGACCACTTTGCCACTCATCGGCGCCACGATCTGAGCGTCTTCCGCGTCTTTATGTACGAAGAGGGGATCACCCCGGCGCACGGTGTCGCCTTCGTTCACGTTCATCCGGGGCTTGAGACCGTTGATGTCTCTGCCGAGAACCGCCACCCGCGTGATCGCGGGGCCGGTGTGAATGGTCTGGTCCGGAGCACCCGTGACGGGCAGGTCCAGACCCCGTTTCAATTTGAATTGCCGCATATCCTGAGTTTTCTCTTTAGCCTCTTCGACCCTATAGCTGACGCCAATGTATCGCATATCGGACATCCGGGCCACGTAGGCGCGGCGGTCCGGGGGATGCGGAAATGGCCGCGAGAGCGCAAGCGGGATGCCGTTGCGAGTCAGGGGGTGGCATAGACAAGTTGACACCCATTGGCTACCGTCAAAGCGCAAAAAAACACCTGTTTGGCCGAGTTTGAGCGCTAACAACGCATCATCTTCAAGGTTCTGAATTTATTACGGCATTTTTTGTGCAGACTGGATTCGTCACGTAATTTTCTTGCGCCTGTGGTTCACTGGAAGCGGTGGCCATGGTTGAGGCGGGTCTTGGGTGTTGCGCCTTGGTGCTGCAGCGCGGCATCGAGGCGCTGCCCTGTGCCAATTTGTCAACATGTTAAGTCTTCCATTTTATACAAATAGTGATTATTGAATGTATGTTATCCGGTCAGCCGTCCTGCGGAGGAGGCGACCGACCTTGGAAAAGGCCGTAAACACCCAGACGGCCTGAAAGGTACGGCGTGTGCGCTCAGGCACATGCCTCCCTAAACTGGGGGACTTTTGGATTGTTCTCGAGAGGACCACATGACCAAGGAAACGCAATTCACACCAACGCGCCGGGGCTTTCTTGGGCTTGCTGCGGGCGCGGGCGTGCTCGCCGCCGCCGGGGCCGGGCAGAAGGCCGAGGCGCAGATCGCCACGACGGCCCATATCGTCATTCTCGGCGCAGGAGCGGCCGGGGCGGCGCTCGCAAATCGGCTTGTGGGCCGCCTCGACGGCGCCCGCATCACCATTGTTGATGGCCGCAAGGAGCACTGGTATCAGCCCGGTTTCTCGCTGATTGCTGCGGGTTTGAAACCGGCGAGCTACTCTGTGTCGCAAACCACGGACTGGCTACCGCGCGGTGTCGAACTCAAGACCGAGATGGCCGCCAATATCGACCCGGAAGCCAAGACCGTCGCCCTCGGCAATGGCGAGGTGCTGCGCTACGACTATCTCATTGTCGCGACTGGCCTCGTGCTCGACTACGAGTCCATCGAAGGCTTCGAGATGGACATGATCGGCAAGGACGGTGTCGGCTCTCTCTACGCTGGTCCTGATTATGCTGCGAAGACATGGGCCGCAGCGGGCAAATTCGCCGAAGAAGGCGGTGTCGGCCTCTTCACCCGCCCCAACACTGAAATGAAATGCGCCGGTGCGCCGATCAAGCACACCTTTCTGATCGATGATATCGCGCGCCGCAACGGTGCACGCGGCAAAGCCGAGATCACCTATTTCGCCAATAACGCGTCACTCTTCGGTGTGCCTATCGTGTCAGAGAAGATCCGCATGGTCTTTGGCGATCGCGGCATCAACCACGCCTATAACCACGTCGTCCAATCCATAGACGCAGGCGCCAAACGCGTGACTTTTGCGACCCTGGACGGCCCTGTGGAGCGGGACTATGACTATGTCCATATCATCCCGCCGCAACGCGCCCCGGATGTGGTGCGCAACTCGGGCCTTGCCTGGGCCGATAAATGGGCGGATCAGGGCTGGGTCGATGTCGACAAGCACTCTCTGCGTCACAACCGCTATCCCGATATTTTTGCCGTCGGCGATGTGGCGGGCGTGCCCAAGGGCAAAACCGCGGCCTCGGTCAAATGGCAGGTGCCGGTTGTCGAAGAGCATCTCGTCGCCGACATCGCGGGCACATCCTCGACCGCCTCCTACAATGGCTACACCTCTTGCCCGCTGATTACGCGGATCGGGCGCGCCATGCTGATCGAGTTCGACTACAACAACGATCTGACCCCCTCCTTCCCAGGCGTCATCGCGCCGCTGGAAGAGCTGTGGATCAGCTGGCTGATGAAAGAGGTGGCGCTCAAGGCCACCTACAACGCCATGCTGCGTGGCCGGGCATAAGGAGACAGAACCATGAAAGATCTCACCTTCGGCACTCTGATCGCCGTCTTCGAAGAAATCTTTGGCCGTGGCCTGTTCTGGGTCATGGTCGGGGCCGCCGTGATCATCACGCTGGCCTATCTCTACGTGCTGATCCGCGACCGCTCCGTGAGTTGGCACAAATTCCTCTGGGCACAGCTTTCGATGCCCTTTGGCGCAATTGCTGCCGTGCTCTTCGTGCAGGCGATGACCCATTCCTCCTTTGCCGACATTGGTGGGCCGGTGGATGTCATTGTGCTCCTCGGCGTCGCGGTTGCCGGCGCGGTCGGCGCGGCCATCCTCGTCTACACGGTGGAGTCGCTTCTTTGGCCCAAGAAAGCGACCGACGCCTGATCTCAAGCCCGTCTCTGCGCCCTTCCGTCACGGCAGGGCGCAGAGCCTTGGACAATCTACTCTGAAAGAGGTTTCCTGTGGCTGTCCCCGCACCTCAGGAGCCCAAGATGACCGCTCAACCGCTCCCCAAAAAGACACGCGTTGCGCTGGATGCGGCGCTTGCAGAGCTCGACCGCGCCAAGACCGACTGGGCGCAATGCTCGATATCTGACCGCCTGCGCCTCCTGCGGGCGGTGAAAGACGGTGTCATGAGTGTCGCCGCTGATTGGGCCGAAACTTCGGCGCGCGAAAAGGGTCTCGATCCCGAAACGCCAATTGCGGGCGAGGATTGGATCATAGGCCCCTATGCCACCATGGAAGGCCTTAACGCCTATATCCGAACCCTGCGCGACATGCCGGGCAAGGGCTTTTTCTCTCGCCTGACGATGCGCGGCCTTCCGAACGGACAAACGGCGGTGCAGGTCATGCCGACCTCCGCCCGCGACAAACTGCTCCTGCCGGGGGTGCGTGCCGAGGTCTGGATGCGCCCCGGAGAGACGCCCGACACCATCCGCGCCAAAGCTGCCCGCCTCTACGAGACGCCTGAAACGGAACGCGAGGGGGCCGTGGCCCTCGTTCTTGGCGCTGGCAACGTCTCCTCGATCACACCGCTCGATGTGCTCTACAAGCTTCTCGTGGAAAATCAGGTCGTCATCCTCAAGATGAACCCGGTCAACGACGACCTGACCCCGTTCTTCGAGACCGCGATGAAACCCCTGATCGACAAAGGCGCTCTGCGGATCGTCCGGGGCGGGGCGGACGTCGGACGCTACCTCTGCGATCACCCCTTGGTCGAGGAGTTGCACATCACTGGCTCTGACAAGACCCACGATGCGATTGTCTGGGGCATGGGCGAGGAGGGCGCGAAGAACCGCGCCGCCGGCACACCGAAAAACACCAAACGCTTTTCTTCCGAGCTTGGCTGCGTCAGCCCGACCCTCGTCGTGCCGGGGCCGTGGTCCGCCGCCGATGTCGCCTATCAGGCCGAGAGCATCGCCTCGATGAAGCTCCATAATTCGGGACATAACTGCATTGCGTGCCAGACCCTCGTAATGCCGGAAGGCTGGGACAAGGGCGCGGCATTGCTCGACGCGGTCAAATCTGTCCTCGCGACCTCGCGCCGCCCGGCATGGTATCCCGGCACGGAGGACAGGATCGCGCAATATGCCGCCCATCTCGACACTGTCGAAAAGGTCGAGCGAGGTAGCAATGCACCACCGGTGGTCCTCGGGACGCTCGGCGATGACGATCACAACCACCGCGCCGAGGTCTTCGGCCCCGCGCTTGGGATCAAGGAACTGCCTGCGCCGGATACTGAAACCTATCTTCGCGCGGCGATCGCCTATGCCAATGACGAACTCTGGGGCACGCTCGGGGCGAATATCCTGATCCACCCCACCACGCTGCGCCAGATCGGTCAGCGGAGGTTCGAAGATATCATCGCCGAGCTCCGCTACGGGACCATCGCCATCAACGGCTGGTGCGGCTTCGGCTTCTTCATCGCGACCGCCCCGTGGGGCGCTTTCCCCGGCCATACGCCGGAGGACATCCAATCCGGCACGGGCGTCGTCCACAATGCCTTCATGCTCGAAGAGACCGAGCGCACCGTGGTCCGTATGCCGTGGGCGCCGTTCCCGCGCGGCTTTTTCAGTCGCGAGCTTAGCCTCATGCCGCGCCCACCTTTCTTCATCACCAACAAGAACCAGCGCCGCATCGGCAAGGCCCTGACCCGGTTTCAACACCGCCCGAGCCTCCGTGATTTGCCGAAACTGCTGCGTGAGGTCATGCGCGGCTAGATCGGGAGGGCCGATTTCCGCACCACCGCAATACCGACGTAATACCGACGTGATACAGACCCCTGTTTTCTGGCAAAAAGAAAGGGCCGGCTGCCCCACACAACCGGCCCTCCCTGCCTCAACAATCGTTCCGTGAGTGGAAGTAGTTGAGTGGCAGCTTCAGATAAGATTGCCCGTTGTCTTCCGGTTCCGGCACACGCCCGCCGCGAATGTTGACCTGCAACGCCGCAAGCATCAGTTTTGGCAAAGGCAGCGTTGCATCCCGCGCGTCTCGCACCGCACGGTAGGCCGCCTCTGACGGGGCCTCACAGAAGTGGATATTCGCCGCTTTATGCTCTGCCACGGTTGCCTCGCACGCCGCCGCCCGCCCTTTCGGTGCGTAGTCGTGGCCAACGAAAATTCGGGTTTCCTCAGGTAGCGCGAGAATGGCCTGAATGCTGCTATAGAGCGCCTTGGAATCTCCGCCCGGAAAGTCCGCCCGGCTCGATCCGCTATCGGGCATCATCAGCGTGTCATGCACGAAGGCCGCATCCCCCGCGACATAGGTGATCGAGGCCAGCGTGTGGCCCGGTGAAAACATGACCGTCACCGGCACCTCGCCCACCATGAAGCGCTCGCCGTCCTTGAAAAGGTGATCCCATTGCGTGCCGTTGGTCGGGAAGTCTTTGGGAAGATTGTAAATTTCTTGCCAGAGACTCTGAACACCTGTGACCCGTTCACCGATCCCCGTCGGCGCGCTCAGCTTCTTCTTGAGCCACGGCGCGGCCGAGAAATGGTCGGCATGGGGGTGGGTGTCGAGGATCCAGACGATCTCGATCCCTTCGCTTCTGACATAGGCAAGAAGGCGCTCAGCGTTCGTCGTTGCGGTCGCTCCGGCAAGCGGGTCAAAGTCCAGCACGGGATCGATAATAGCGCCTTTCATGGTGACGGGATCATGGAAGACATATTGCCAGCTTCCGGTCGCCTGATCCCAAAACGGTTTGACGATGGGGGTACTCATGGGGTGTCCTTTCTTATCTTCCAGCGGCAGGCCCGAACGGCGTTGCGGCCGTTCAGGCATGTGTGTCAGCGGCTGCTGGCCTTCATCATCCAGAGCTCTTTCTCATGCCATTCAAGGCGGTCCGTCAGGAGCCCGGCTGAGACCTCGTCTCCGACCTCTCCGGCGGTCTCAATGCCCGCACGAATGCTGTCTGCAATCGCCTCGTGGGCCGAGATCAGTTTGTCGATCATGTCCGCCGCCGATTGCGCGGGCTCCGCCTCAGCCCCGGCCAACGCCATCAACTCCGCCACCGACCCCGGCGCATAAGCGCCCTGAACCCGGATGCGTTCCGCGATCTCGTCAAGTGCGCCCCAGAGGTTGGTGTAGTGCTCTTCGAACAGGGTATGAAGCTGGCGGAACTCCGGTCCTTCCACGTTCCAGTGATAGCCGTGCGTTTGGACGTAAAGGCGGAAGGTTTCGCCAAGAATGGTCTTCAGGCTGTTGATATTGCTTTGAACTTTGGTGGTCATGATCGTGTCTCCGAAAGATGTGGGGAAGGGTGGGTGGCCCGTGGAGGCCACCCAGATGGCTCAGAGTGCGCGGGTCGAGAAATACCAGTCGACCGTGTTATAGCCTTCGTCCGCACGGGCCAGAGCGGCCTCGGGCGTCGCGGGTGTCGGCACGATCACCTCGTCGCCGGGCTTCCAGTTTTCCGGCATCGCGCATTTGTTCTCGTCCGCGGTTTGCAGAGCGACCAGAAGACGGTGGATCTCGTCAACCGAGCGGCCCGCGTTCATCGGGTAGTAGACCATGGCGCGCAGCACGCCCTCAGGGTCGATGATGAAGGTCGCGCGCACGGCGGCGGTATCGGATGCACCGGGCTGGATCATGCCGTAGGCCTGCGCCACCGCCATGTTCAGGTCGGCGATGATCGGGAAATTGATCTCAACGCCGAACTTTTCTTTGATATTCAGCATCCAGGCGATGTGGCTGTAGTGACTGTCAATCGACAGGCCAAGCAACTCGGTGTTACTGGCGTTGAAATCATCCTGCTTCTTGGCGAAAGCGATGAACTCTGTGGTGCAAACCGGGGTGAAGTCGGCCGGATGCGAGAACAGGATGAGCCATTTGCCCTTGTAGTCTTCGAGGGTCTTCTGGCCCGCGGTGGTCGGTGCGTTGAAGGCCGGGGCAGCTTCATTCAGGCGCGGCCCCTGTGCTTGGATAACGTCAGTCATCGGTGTGTCTCCATCTATGTGCGTTTCGATGAAGAAGAGATAGATGCTTGTCGGCGTTTGGTGAAATTGATTAAAAAGATATTAATAATAGAGAAAGGCTATAATGATTACCCTTCGACAACTTCGCTTTCTGGTGGCCGTCGCTGACACGCTTAACTTCTCCCGCGCGGCGGAGTTATGTTTCGTGACTCAACCGACGTTGAGTGCAGGCATTAAGGAGCTTGAGGAACGGCTCGGGGTTGTGCTCGTGGAGCGCACGCGCCGTAGCGTGATGTTGACTCCAGTGGGGGAAGAGATCGTTGGGCGGGGCAGGGCGCTTTTGCTAGGTGCGAAGGATATTGAGCGTATCGCAGAAGCGCACCTCAATGTGGACGAAGGGGATCTACGCATGGGGGCGATCCCGACAATCGGCCCCTACCTGATCCCGTCGGCCCTGCCGGTGCTGCGCAGCCAATTTCCAAAGCTCAACATCTACCTGCGCGAAGAAATGACTGAGAGTTTGATCGAAGGCGTGGTCTCGGGGCGCCTCGACCTGGCGTTGATCGCATTGCCCTTCGATGTTGGAACCTTGGAGGTGCGACCACTATTCGAGGACGGCTATCACCTCGCGGTGCCACGGTCATGGGCCGAAGAGCGCGCGGCCTCGGCGTCGGACGAACTTGAAGGTGGAAAGCTCATGTTGCTGGAAAAGGGGCATTGTCTTCAGCGCCATGCCCTCGCGGCCTTTCCCGATCGCGACCTGCAGCAAGATGAGAGTTTTGCCGCAACCAGCTTGCCCACCCTAATCGCGATGGTGTCGGAAGGGCTTGGTATCACGCTGTTGCCGGATCTTTCGTTGGATGGGGGCGTTGCACGGAATACCGGTGTGGCCTTGTTGCCCCTGCCGGATGCCTGCCCACGAACTGTCGTTCTTGTGTGGCGGTCGTCCTCGGCACGAAAAGCGCTCTTTGAAGAAATCGCCACTATCCTTGCCAAGGCCCGTTCGGACCTAGCCCAGCCTTAGCCGCGTGTTCAAATGGCGCTTTGGCGTAGTGTGGCCACCATTTCAACCAGCATAGGACCAAATGAGTCGAGCATATCTTTCTCGTCAAGATAGGTCGTTGGTCCGCCGAGGTTGAAGGAAAGCAGGGGCGCATTGCTCTGTTTGCTTTGGAACGGCACGGCGACGGCGTTCACGCCGGACTGCCATTCACCGATATTGGCATAGAATCCGCGTGTAGCGATCTCGTCTTCTGCGCGTTTGATCCCGTCGTGAATGGCGGGCCAGAGTGCAGGGTCATAGCGTTTCTGAATCCCTTCAAGGAGTTCTGTCTTCTCCTCTTCAGGCGCCGCCGCAATATAGGCCCGCCCCATGGCTGAGCGGGCAAGGGAAATGCGCGACCCGACATCGAGTTGCAATGAAATGACCGAGCGGGAGCGCGCTGCGGCGATATAGGTCATGGTGTAGTCGACACGACCACCTAGCGCGACCTGCACCCCCTCTCCGCATTCGTTGGCAAGCTCCTGCATGTATCCTTGCGCGGCATCGCGTACGGGCACGCCACTGAGGCAGGCGTAGCCAAGGCTCAGAACCGGAACCCCCATGCGATACCGGCCAGTTTCTTTGTCGTAGAGCAGGTAGCCGGTTTTGAGCAGTGTGTATGTCAGGCGCGAGATCGTGGAGTTCGGCAGGCCAGTTCGATCTGCGATATCTCCATTGCTCAGTCCTACACGATCTTCGGGGCGAAAGGCACGCAGGACTTCAAGACCACGATGCAGAGAGGTGATAAACTGACGGTCGCCCGTGGCCGCATCCGACTCGCCGCTGTCTCCGGTTCTTTTCCGCATGGACGCACTCCTTACATTGTGCACTTCGATTCACCGGCTCGCGTTGTCGGCGCTTCCTAGTGGTTTACGCGTTCCTTCGCCAGCAATTTTCCGCTCTGCGAAAAGGACGTCGCGTCCTTATTTCGCTTTGCGAAAAAAAATTCTGCAAAAGTTGACTCGCTTTGTCCACACTGCAAAACACACAATCAAGATGTTTGATGCTCGTCTGGAGGCGGGCGCGATGGACGCCAAGGGAGGGGCTCTATGTTCGATTTGAAAGGCAAGGTGGCAATCATCACAGGATCGAGCCGTGGGATCGGCCGCGCGATCGCAGAGACCTTCGCCGAGGCGGGCGCTAAGGTTGTCGTCTCGAGCAGGTCGGAGGAAGCTTGTGCCCCGGTCGCCGAGGCCATTCGCGCCGGGGGCGGCGAGGTAACGGTGATTCCGTGTCATATCGGACATAGGGAGGCTCTAGAGGCTTTGGTGGCCAAAACGATCGAGGCGTATGGACGTGTCGATATCCTTGTCTGCAACGCCGCGATCAATCCCGTCTACGGCCCCATGTCATCCCTATCGGATGAAGCCTTTGACAAGATCATGGCGACCAACGTGCGATCGACCTTTCAGCTTTGCAACTTCGCTTTGCCGCACATGGAGGCGCAGGGCGGGGGCGCTGTGGTCATCCTGTCGTCTATCGCGGGGATCCGGGGTAACCCCGTGATCGGGGCTTACGGGATGTCGAAAGCGGCAGAGGCTGCCCTTGCGCGGAACCTCGCTGTAGAGTGGGGACCAAAGAACATTCGCGTCAATGCCCTTGCGCCCGGCCTCATCAAGACGGATTTTGCCCGCGCGCTTTGGGAGGATCCAGAGCGGCTTGCGAAGGTAGAAGAGCAAACACCGTTGCGCCGCATCGGTAAGCCGGAAGACATCGCAGGTACTGCGCTATTCCTGGCGAGCGACGCTTCGGCATATGTGACCGGCCAGACCATTGTGGCCGACGGTGGAGAAACGATCCGCTGAGGCGGATCATGGAACGAACAAGTAAGAGAGGACATCCAGAGAGATGCAGGATCAGGACATCATATCCGTCACCACGGAAATCGTTGGAGATATCGCCCTTGTCTGTGTGGACAATCCGCCAGTCAATGCGCTGAGCGTGCATGTGCGCCGCGGGATTCAGGACGCGGTGGCAGAAATCAACGCCGCGCAATCAGCCAAGGTCATCGTGCTATATGCCGCTGGCCGCACCTTCATTGCTGGGGCCGATATCACTGAGTTCGGCAAACCGCCGATGCCGCCCGCGCTGCCGGATCTTCTCAACGAAATGGAGCAAAGCAAGATCCCGGTGGTCTGTGTGTTGCACGGCACTGCGCTTGGCGGTGGTCTTGAGGTGGCGTTGGCAAGCCATGCGCGCGTCGGGATTAAGGGGCTTCGGATCGGTCTTCCCGAGGTGCTGATCGGACTGCTGCCGGGGGCAGGTGGGACGCAACGCGTGCCACGCCTCGCGGGAATTCCCGTCGCACTCGACATGTCCCTCTCGGGTCGACAGGTTGCCGCGAAAGAAGCGCTTGGCATGGGGCTACTGGATGCGCTCGAAGACGGCGAGCCGCGCGATGTCGCGCTCCGCGCCGGGCAAGATGCGCTTGATGGAAAGATCAAGACGCGTCGCACTGACCTGATCGATACGACACCGGATGACGCCGCGCTTGAAGAAGCGCGCAAGATGGTGGCACGCAAGTTCCCCAACCTTGTCTCACCGCAGCGTTGCATCGAGGCCATCGCCGCGTCGACCGGTCCGATTTCGGAAGGTCTCAAGATCGAGCGGAAGGCCTTCATGGATTGCCTCGACACGCCGCAACGCGCGGGCCTCATCCATGCTTTCTTTGGCGAACGCGCCGTCGCCAACATCCCTGAGAAAAAGGCCACGCCGCGCGATATCAATGCGGTCGGCGTGATCGGGGGCGGCACGATGGGGTCGGGTATCGCGACCTCTGCGCTCATGTCGGGGCTTTCGGTCACGCTTGTCGAGGTGAAGGAAGACGCGCTTGAGCGTGGCATCGCGACGATCACCAAGAACCTTGAGGGCGGCGTAAAACGCGGCAAACTCAGCGCAGACCAGCGCGATCAAATGCTGGCACAGTTGACCGGTGCAACGGACCTTGCCGCCTTGTCCGATGTGGACCTCGTGATCGAGGCCGTGTTCGAACAGATGGAGATCAAGAAAGAGATCTTCACCAAGCTCGACGCGGTCTGCAAGAAAGGCGCAATTCTTGCGTCCAATACGTCCTATCTTGATATCAACGAGATCGCCGCGCAGACGTCGCGCCCCGAGGATGTGATCGGTCTGCATTTCTTTTCACCGGCCCATATCATGAAGCTTCTCGAGATCGTTGTTGGCGAAAAGACGGCACCAGAAGTTGTGGCGAGCGGCTTTGCCCTCGCCAAACGGCTCAAGAAGATCGGTGTGCGTGCCGGGGTCTGTGACGGGTTCATCGGCAATCGGATTCTTGGCCACTACTCGAAAACGGCCTCCTATCTCGTCCTCGACGGGGCGACGCCACAGCAGGTGGATGATGCGCTCGAGGCGTTCGGGTTTGCCATGGGGCCGCACAAGGTTGGCGATCTGGCGGGGCTCGACATCGGTTGGATGACCCGCAAGCGGAAGGCGGCGACGCGTTCGGCGGAGGAACGCTATGCCGGGGCGGTCGCGGATCGCATCTGTGAAAACGGATGGTATGGCCGCAAGACCGGACGGGGCTACTATGTCTATGACGAGGGCGACATGCATCCGAACGCGGAGGTTGCAAAGATCATCGACGAGGAGCGAGCCGAGGCCGGTGTAACGCCGCGCAGCTTTACCGACGAGGAGATCGTCGACCGGTATATGACTGCGATGATCAGCGAGGCAGCCCGCGTTGTCGAAGACGGCATCGCACTGCGTCCTGTGGATGTGGATGTGGTCTTCCTGTCTGGCTATGGTTTCCCGCGTTTCCGCGGCGGTCCACTGCACTATGCCGACACCATCGGCGCCAAAGAGCTCGTGCGCCGCATCGAGACCTACGCCAAGGAAGACGCCCACTATTGGCAAGTGCCGGAAATCCTTCGTAAAATGGCGGAGACTGGCAAGAGCTTTGACGACATCAACAAGGGAGGTTGATATGGATCTGTCTTACTCATCGGAAGAGCGCGCCTTCGAAGCGGAAGTGCGCGACTTCCTCGAAAACAACTTGCCGGATCACATCGCGGCAGCTGTGCGTTCTGGGGGCGAACTCACCGGCGAGATGATGCAGGAATGGCATCGCATTCTGTCGGCGAAAGGTTGGCTCGCGACAACCTGGCCCGAAAAATACGGCGGTCCCGGTTGGACGCCGGTGCAGCGCCATATCTTTGAGGTGGAGTGCAATCGGTTCCACGCACCGCGTATCGTGCCGTTCGGTCTCGCGATGCTTGGCCCGGTGATCCAGAAATTCGGGAATGACCGCCAAAAGGCAGAGGTGCTTCCGGGCATTCTTTCTGCCGAAGATTGGTGGTGTCAGGGCTATTCCGAGCCGGGCGCCGGGTCAGACCTTGCCTCGCTCAAGACGCGGGCCGAGCGCGATGGCGATGACTATGTCATCAACGGCCAGAAAACCTGGACGACCCTTGGTCAGTTCGCCAACAAGATCTTCTGCCTTGTACGGACGAAGTTCGAAGGCAAACCACAGGAAGGCATCAGCTTTATCCTCGTCGACCTTGATACGCCGGGCATCGAGATGCGCCCGATCCGCCTGATCGAAGGCGGTTATGAGGTCAACGAGGTGTTCTTTACCGATGTGCGTGTGCCGGCCGAGAACCTCGTTGGCGAAGAAAACCAAGGCTGGACCATCGCCAAGTTCCTGCTCACCCATGAGCGCACCAATATCGCGGGTATCGGTGTTTCGATGCAGGCGCTTGAAGAGGTCAAGGCCTTGGCACGCAAGACACGCCGGAATGGGCGCCCGCTGATCGAGGATCCTCTCTTTGCGTCACGGGTCGCTCAGGCAGAGATCGACCTCGAGGCGATGAAGATCACCAACCTGCGGATGCTCTACCAAGCGCAGAAACAGGGCTATCCGGGGCCGGAAACCTCAATCCTTAAGATCAAGGGCACCGTCATCAATCAGGAATTGCGCGACCTCGCCCGCCGGGCGCTTGGTCCGTCGGCGGCGCCGTTCCCCGGTGCGATCACCGATGGCAATCTCGCGCTTTCGCCGCCGGATACCGCCAATAACGCGGCGCGCTATTTCAACAACCGCAAGACCTCGATCTTCGGTGGTTCGAATGAGATTCAGCGCAATATCCTGACCAAGACCATGTTGGAGCTTTGAGATGCATTTTGATCTGACAGAAGACCGGCAGATGCTGGCTGATACACTAAACCGCTATCTCGCGAACCAATATGGGATCGAAGCTCGCAATGCGGCTGCCTATGAAGCGCCGTTTCACGATCCGTCGAAATGGACCGAGATGGTCGAACTTGGCATTGCTGGTGCGCTCGTGCCGGAAGAGCAGGGTGGCTTTGGCGGCGCGGGATTCGATATCGCCGTGGTGTTTGAGGCTTTGGGCCGGGCGCTTTGTCCGGAACCGTTCCTCGGAACACTTCTCGCGGCGCGCCTTCTTGGGGCTGCTGGCGCGGATATGGAGGCGCTGGTCAGCGGTGAAACACGCTATGCCGTTGGGCTTGGCGAGATTGACGCCGCCTATGATCTCGACCTGATCGAGACGACAGCCAAGGCGTCGGGCGATGGTTATGTGCTCAACGGACGCAAGAGCGCGGTTTATGGCGGGCAGGACGCGGATGTGCTTCTTGTCCTTGCCAAACTTGATGGCAAGGCCGCGATCTTTTCGGTCGAGGGCAGCGCGGTCAACGTGGTCGGCTACGGCATGATTGACGGTGGCGGTGCTGCCGAGGTTCTGCTCGAGGAAACCGCGGCGACTTTGTTGGTCGAAGGCGCAGAAGCCGCAGTGGCCGACGCCGTCGCAGCGGGAAGGTTGGCGCTTTGTGCCGAGGCTGTCGGTGCCATGGAAGCGAACTATGAGATCCTTCTCGAGTACCTCAAGACCCGCAAACAGTTCGGGCGCCCGATCGGGAGCTTTCAGGTTCTGCAGCACAGAACTGTGGATCTGCTGACAGAGATCGAGCAGGCACGTTCGATCACGATTAGCGCGGCGGCAAGCCTTGGGGATGAGGACGCGTCGCTCAAGGCCGCGATGGCCAAGAACCTCGTTGGACGTGCAGCACGTCTTGTGGCCGAGGAGTCCATCCAAATGCATGGCGGGATCGCGATGACATGGGAATATGCCGCCTCGCACTACGGCAAGCGCCTTGTCATGCTGGACGCGCAGCTTGGCGATACGGACCAATGCCTGACGGAGGTCATGCAAAGTTACGCGGCCTGATCTGGGCCCTAGGCAAAGAAACGCCCCCGCGGTTTCGCGGGGGCGTTTTGGTTTTCAACATGGCAGCTTAGAGGACTTCGAAAAGCCCCGCAGCCCCCATGCCGCCGCCGACGCACATGGTGCAGACCACGTATTTCGCGCCGCGTCGTTTGCCTTCGATCAGGGCGTGACCCACCATGCGAGCTCCGGACATGCCATAGGGGTGGCCGACAGAGATCGCCCCGCCGTTGACGTTCAGGATGTCGTTCGGGATGCCCAGAACCCGCGCCGATTGCAGCACCTGACAGGCAAAGGCCTCATTGAGCTCCCAAAGGCCGATATCGTCCATCTTGAGCCCATGGGCCTCGAGGAGTTTCGGCACCGCATAGATTGGGCCGATGCCCATCTCGTCAGGTTCCAGACCGGCGGCCATGACGCCAACATAGCGTCCAAGCGGTTCCAGCCCGCGTTTCTCGGCAAGCGAGGCTTCCATGATGACACTGGCCGAGGCACCATCCGAGAGCTGCGATGCGTTGCCCGCGGTGATGTTCTGGCCTTCCTTTACGCTCTGGCCGTCCTTGAATACCGGTTGCAGTCCCGCGAGGCTTTCAAGCGTGGTCGAGGGACGGTTGCCCTCATCCTTCTCGAGCGTCACGTCGTGGAAGGAAATCTCCTTGGTTTCCTTGTCCATGACGCCCATCGACGTCGTCAGCGGCACGATCTCATCGTCAAACTTGCCTGCGTCCTGCGCGGCTGCGGTGCGTTGTTGCGATTGCAGGGCATAGGCGTCCTGATCCTCGCGCGAGACGCCGTAGCGCTCTGCCACGATCTCGGCGGTTTCGAGCATGGACATATAGAGCGAAGGCTTATGCTCGTTGATCCACGGGTCGCGTGCGCGGTCGGCGCGCATGTTCTGGTTCTGGACGAGAGAGATCGATTCCACGCCTCCACCGATCGCAACATCCATCCCGTCATGCACGACTTGTTTCGCGGCAGTGGCAATTGCCATCATGCCGCTTGCACACTGACGATCGAGCGACATGCCTGCGATGGAGACCGGAAGCCCGGCGCGGATCACGGCCTGACGCCCGATATTGCCGCCGGTTGACCCTTGTTGCAGGGCGCTGCCAATGACACAGTCCTGCACCTCCGAACCGTCCAGCCCGGCCCGAGAGACAGCGTGGCTTACGGCGTGACCAATCAGGGCCTGTGCCTGAGTGTTGTTGAATGCACCGCGAAAGGCTTTGCCAATCGGCGTGCGCGCGGTTGAAACGATAACGGCTTCCCGCATGGGGTCCTCCTCCCTTATGAATCTGGTTTAGTGTCGGGCCTCGCGCGGCCCGCGTCCATCAGCTTTTGCGCTCAACGCGCAAAGAGCGCCACTTCGCGACAAGTGCCGGTTTATCCTGACCGTCGATCTCGACGGTCACATCCCAGCAGAGCTTGCGCACGCCGGGGCGCGGTTCGATATAGTCATTCAGCACGAAACGCCCACGGATGCGCGCGCCGACCGGGACGGGCGTCACAAAGCGCACATCGTCGAGGCCATAGTTGACACCGGTGCTTTGCGTTCCGGGACGAGTCACGCATTCCTCGATCATCTTGGGCAACAGAGACAGGGTCAGGAACCCATGCGCAATTGTCCCGCCAAAGGCGGTTTGCCCGGCGGCCTCGGGATCGGTGTGAATGAATTGGTAGTCGCCGGTGACGGCTGCGAAGGCGTCAATCATCTGCTGGTCAATCGTGATCCAGGAAGAGAGACCGATTTCGACGCCGACGCTGTCTTTGAGATCCTGAACAACAGCAATCATGACAGTTCCATCCATAGCTAGGGGAGCTGTGCTCCCGGTTTAAATTCTGCAATGCGAAAAATAATTTCGCATAGCGTGCGGCGCAGTGAAGGCTCTAAAAAACATTCTGTCAAGTATGTGGAAATAATTTCCGCATTTCCGGAACGTAAAACGCCCCGTCATTTGACGGGGCGTTGGTGTCCAGCTTGTGCTGTGCCTCAGAAGAGAATCACGTTCCGCTTGGCGGCGCCGGTCTTGGTGTCGGCGATGGCGTCGTTGATTTGGCCAAGTTCCCAGCGGCCGGAGATCAGTTCATCGAGCTTGAGTCGTCCCTGTTGATAGAGGTCGACCATCCAGGGGATATCCCGCTTGATGACAGTATCCCCCATCTTGGAGCCCACGATGCTCTGGCCCGCGTCGGACATGATGAGCGGTTCATATTCGGCGCTTTGGCCGAAGGCGGGCATCCCGACCATCACAATTCGACCCCCTTCCGCGAGGTAGCGGGGGGCGGAATTGTAGGCAGGGATCGCCCCGACGGTCACGATAACCGCGTCAGCCTTTTTGCCCAAAGAGCGGATCGCATGGCGCCAGGGCTTTGGATCGCTTGCGAGAACGGCGTCAGTTGCTCCGAATTCTTTAGCGATTTCAAGCTTCTCCGGCACCATGTCGATGGCAACGATACGACGTGCCCCGGCAAGGCGCGCGCCTTGGATGGCGTTGAGGCCGATGCCGCCCGCACCGATCACCACGACATCTTCACCCGCGCGCAGTTTCGCAGCATTCACCACGGCGCCGACCCCGGTAATGACGCCGCAGCTGATCAGAGCCGCGCAATCTTTTGGCATGTCGGCGGGGATCTTCACGATCTGGCTCGTGTCGACGACGACTTTCTCTGCAAAGGCGCCGCAATCCATCGCCTGCATGATCTTGTCGCCGCCCATGGTCGTGAGTGGATGGGCTGTTTGGTCATGCGGGGTGGTGCAGATTGTCGGTTTGCCGGAGCCACAGTTGGGGCAGCTGCCACAGGCGCGGATCAGGGTCACGATCACGCTGTCGCCTTCTTCGAAACCCACGACGCCGGGGCCGACCCCGGTGACGCGCCCGGCCGCCTCGTGACCGTAGACCGCGGGCAAGGTGCCGCCGAATTTCCCTTCCCAGAAGGAGATATCGGAATGGCAAATGGATACGGCATCCAGCGTCACCTCGACCTCGTTCGTGGCGGGCGGGGCGATTTGGATGTCTTCAATAACGAGCGGCGCGCCGTATTCGTGGCACACGGCGGCTTTGATAGTCTTCATACGGGTCTCTCCTCCGGATTTGCCTCACCTTGGCGCGAATCCTTCGGCGGAGAAAAGAGATTATTTTATTGTGACGCAGTGTCCCGAAGGCTGATCAGCATCATAATTCCGATCCATGGTGATAAGGTTAACGCAGCGATTGGCCGCAAGGACTTAGGGGAGGAAAAGCCATGAAAGCCATGTTGTGCGAGGAATTTGGGCCGCCAGAACTCTTGAAACTGCGCGAGGTCGCAACGCCTGAACCGGGCGCGGGGCAAGTTCGGGTACGAGTTGAAGCCTGCGGGGTGAATTTCCCGGAATCGCTCATTATTCAGAACAAGTACCAGTTCAAGGCGGAGCTTCCCTTTGCACCTGGCGGCGAAGTGGCGGGTGTGGTCGATGCGGTGGGCGAGGGCGTGACAGCCTTCAAGCGCGGTGATGCGGTCATGGCAATGGCGCTGACCGGTGGATATGCCGAACAGATCATCGTCGACCAAGACGCGATCATGTCGCGCCCCGAGACGATGAAATCCGAAATCGCAGCCGGTTTTACAATGACTTACGGCACGTCGATGCACGCGCTCAAACAGCGTGCGCGGCTTCAGGAAGGCGAAGTCCTGCTCGTGCTTGGAGCCGGGGGCGGGGTCGGTTTGGCGGCTGTCGAGATCGGCAAGGCGATGGGCGCAACGGTCATCGCGGCGGCCTCTTCGGCTGAGAAATTGGAGGCCGCGAAACAGGCCGGGGCGGACCATTTCATCAACTATTCCGACGAGGATTTACGGGGGCGGGTGAAGGAGATCACGGGGGGGCGGGGCGTTGATGCCTTTTACGATCCTGTGGGCGGCGGGATGTTTGAAAGTTGTTTAAGGTCAATGGCTTGGGGTGGTCGCGCCTTGGTTGTCGGCTTTGCTTCAGGAGACATTCCGAAAGTCGCGGTCAACCTGACGCTTCTCAAGGGTTGTGCGATTGTCGGGGTATTTTGGGGGGCGTTCCGAAAAATTGAACCAAAGGAAGATGCGGCAAATTTTGCCGAGCTTTTCAAATGGTTCGAGGAGGGCAAGCTGGCGCCGCAAGTCAGCAAGGCCTACCCCTTGGCCGATGCTGGGCAGGCGCTTTCGGCATTGGTTAACCGTGAGGTGGTCGGGAAGGTGATTCTCACGCCCTGACCTTCGGCGCTTTGGTATTACGTCGGTATCACGTCGGTATTGCATCAGTGTGCGGCGCGGTTCACGGCCCCAAAAGGCGCAAAACAAGGGGTTTGGGTCGTGGTTAAGGTTTCGGACGCGCGATTAGGCGGCTATCAAGATCTGAACCGCTGCAAGAACGCGCCGGATGCCAGGGGGAGCCGCCATGACCGAGTATCTTTTCGAGCCGCCGAAACAGCCGTCCCTCGCCGTCGAGGGCGAGGTGGCCCGCTACCCTGTGGGGCGGATTTTCTGTGTCGGGCGCAACTACGCAGCGCATGCGGCGGAGATGGGCAACGAGGTCGATCGTGAAGCGCCGTTCTATTTCACCAAGAGCCAGCATGCCGTGCTCGAGAGCGGCGGCGTGTTGCCTTATCCGCCGGGGTCGCAGGACGTGCACCACGAGATGGAATGTGTCGTTGCCCTTGGGGCGTCGGTCTTCAAGGTTGATGAGGCCGAGGCAGCAGGGGCCGTGTTTGGCTATGGCTGCGGTCTTGATATGACGCGTCGCGACCTGCAGCAGGCGGCCAAGGACAAGCGCCGCCCTTGGGACCTTGGCAAGGATGGCGAGGGCATGGCTGTGCTTGGCCCGTTGACCCGCGCCGAGGCGGTGGGGCCGATCGGCGGGCAAGCGATCCGTCTAGAGGTCAATGGCGAAACCCGGCAGGAGGCGCGCCTCAGTGACATGATTCACGGGATCAATGCGATCATCGCGAATCTCTCGCTCTATTATCACCTGCAACCGGGCGATCTCATCATGACGGGGACGCCCGCCGGGGTCGGCCCGGTGGCCGTTGGCGATCATCTCGTGGGCGAGATCGAGGGGCTTGCTCCGGTCCGGGTTGCGATTGGCGCGGCAGAGTAAGGCCGCCTCTTGGCCTTTACTTGCCGTTTTTGGAAACCAAAACCGCGAAATCTTCAGTTTACTTTCGCTAAAAGTATTTCATGCTGCGTCATGAGCCAAAGTTCGGGGCAGGGGTGCCTCTGGCGCATGGCAGCACGAAGAGAAAGAAACGCGCGACACAGCGGGGGTTGATGGTTACAAAAACAGCTCATATCCATTCAATCGGCGTAGATAGTTGTCATGTTAAGTTTTTTGAAGTGGCTGCGACGGTTCGACCTGCAAAAGAAGTTGCCTTGTTTGCGGTCGGAGGATAATATTTAACCGACTGGTCGGTCGGGGTTGTTGGGGCCCTGCAAGGCGGACGCACCCATATCATACCCGGCGTGCCGGGACGCTGCATAAGGACGCATGCAGAGCGCCAGTAGGGCGCAGGACATAGACAAGACTTTGCCCGCTTCGAGGAGGAACGGGCCGGTCAGAAAGAAGACAGCGCTTCGGCGCACACATTGCAAGCCGGTGCTTTCGGGCATCATCGTTGATCATCCAGGGAGGACATCATGATCAAGAACCGCAGAAATATTCTCAAATTCGCCAGCGCGGCGGCCGTTGCGGCCCTGTCGTTCGGTCTTTCGGGCACTTCGGCACAGGCCGCGGACGTCACGCTTCGCATGCACCAGTTCCTGCCGGCGCAGGCCAACGTGCCGAAAAACGTGCTTCTGCCTTGGGCAGCGAAGGTCGAAGAGGAATCCGAGGGTCGCATCGCGATCCAGCACTTCCCCTCGATGCAGCTTGGCGGCAAGCCGCCTGAGCTTATCGATCAGGTGATCGACGGCGTGGCGGATATTGTCTGGACTGTTTCGGGCTACACGCCGGGCCGCTTCCCGCGCGCAGAAGTGTTCGAACTTCCGTTCACCATGACCGACGCCGAAGCGATGTCGAAAGCCTATTGGGATCTTGCCGAGGAATCGATGCTCGACCAGGACTTCAAAGACTTCAAAGTCATCGGCGTCTGGGTCCACGGTCCCGGTGTCATCCACTCGAAAGACCCGATCACCTCGGTTGACGACCTGAACGGTGTCAAGCTTCGCGCCCCGACCCGCGTCACCAACATGCTGGTGAAGAACCTCGGCGCGACCCCGGTCGGCATGCCGGTTCCGGCAATCCCGGAAGCGCTTTCGAAGGGTGTTGTCGACGCGACCATCATCCCGTGGGAAGTTGTTGGTGCTCTGAAAGTGTCGGAACTCGTGGAGAACCACACCATGTTCCCGAACGAGGCGCTTTACACCACGACCTTCATCTTCGCGATGAACAAGGACCGCTACAACGCGCTTCCCGACGATCTCAAGGCTGTGATCGACAACAACTCCGGCCTCGAGTTCTCGGGCTTCGCAGGCAAGCAGATGCAGGCCGACGACATGCCGTCCTATGAAGCTGCGAAAGCCGCGGGCAACAACATCATCACGCTCAGCGAAGAGCAGGCGGCCGAATGGAAAGCGGCGGCGGAAGCCACCACCGCAGCCTGGACCGCCGAGATGGATGAAAAAGGTCTCGACGGCACCGGCCTGCGCAAGCGTGCAGCCGAACTGATCGAAAAGCACTCGGGCAACTAAGAGACCCGAGCGCGCCCCCGGATGGGTGCCATCCGGGGGCGCTTTTTATTGGAGAGATACCATGCTCAAAATCGTGGAACGCGTCGCGCGCTTCATGGCTGTGATCGGGGGACTCGTGCTTTCGGCGCTTGTTGTCCTGACATGTGTCAGCGTGCTGGGCCGAGGGCTGAACAGTCTCGCGCATTCGGATGCCGTAGAGGGAATGTCTAGGAAGATGCGCAGCATGAAGCATCTTGCTGACAGGCTTGTGGAAGCGGGCGTCGGGCCGATCAACGGCGATTTCGAAATCCTCGAAGCCGGGGTGGCCTTTGCGATCTTCGCCTTCCTGCCGATCTGTCAGCTTTACGGCAGCCATGCCACGGTGGACATCTTTACCAACGCCCTGCCACGCAAGGCCAACAAACTCCTGATCACCTTCTGGGAAATCATCCTGACGGTGGTGATCGTGCTCATCACGGTCCGCCTTTTTGCCGGGCTTGAGAGCAAATACGCCTATGGCGATACGACATTCCTACTGCAATTCCCGATCTGGTGGTCCTACGCGCTGAGCTTTTTCGCGGCCTGCGTGGCATCGCTTGTCGGTATCTATTGCGCATTGGCGCGGGTGGCCGAAGTGGTCACAGGCCGTCGATTCATGCCCTACTCCGAGGAGGCAGTCCATTGAGCATGCTTGAACTGGGCTTCTGGTCCTTCCCTGTCCTTCTTGTGATGATCTTCCTGCGCGCGCCGATCGGGCTTGCCATGATGCTCTGCGGCTTGGGCGGTCTTTATTTCGCGATGGGCGGCACGTCCATGTTTATGGCCAAGCTCAAGAGCGAGACCTACACCACGTTCTCGAGCTATTCTCTGACAGTGATCCCGATGTTCCTGCTGATGGGGCAATTCGCGACGCTTTCGGGCATGTCCAAGGCGCTTTTCAAGGCGGCCGAAAGCTGGCTCGGGCACCGCAAGGGCGGTGTCGCGATGGCGGCGGTCGGGGCCTGTGCGGGCTTTGGCGCGATCTGTGGCTCCTCGCTTGCCACCGCGGCCACAATGAGCCGCGTCGCCCTTCCGGAACTGCGCCGCTATGGCTATTCCGGGGGCTTCTCGACCGCGACGCTTGCGGCGGGCGGCACGCTCGGCATCCTTATTCCGCCGTCGGTGATCCTTGTGATCTATGCGATCCTGACCGAGCAGAACATCGCCAAGCTCTTCCTTGCGGCCTTCGTGCCGGGGATCCTTGCGGCGATTGGCTATATCATCACCATCTCGATCTATGTCCGTCTCAACCCGGATTCGGCAGGCACGCGCGAGGCGGTGCCGATGAATGAACGTATCCGCGCCATGATTGATGTCTGGCCTGTGCTGCTGGTCTTTGGTCTTGTGGTGGGCGGTATCTATCTCGGCTGGTTTACCCCGACCGAAGGCGCCGCCGTGGGCGCGGCGGGGACCGGGCTTATCGCGCTTGTCACGGGTAACCTCACCTGGAAGATCTTCCGCGAGAGCATCATCGCCACCGCGACCTCGACCGCGATGATCTTTTTCATCGTGCTTGGCGCGGGCTTCTACAACGGTTTCCTCGCGCTCAGCCAGGTGCCGCAGGAGCTTTCCAACTGGGTCGTGGGGCAGGGGTTCAGCCCGTGGACCGTCCTTGTGATGATCCTCGTCTTCTACCTGATCTTTGGCTGTCTCATGGATTCGCTGTCGATGATCCTTTTGACGATCCCGATCTTCTTCCCGGTCATCAGCGTGCTCGATTTTGGTATGCCGGCGGAACATGTCGCGATCTGGTTCGGTATCCTCGTGTTGATCGTGGTGGAGGTGGGCCTCATTACGCCACCTGTGGGGATGAACCTTTTCATCATCAACGCCATGGACCCGCAGACGCGGATGACCGACACCTACAAGGCGGTCATGTGGTTCGTGACCTCGGATATCCTTCGGGTCATCCTTCTTGTGTTGTTCCCGGCGATCACGCTCTTCCTGATCCCCTAGAGGGACGAAAAGCGACAGAGACAAAACGGCCCGGTCCCACGTTGGACCGGGCCGTGTTGTTTTTGGACGCAAGGCACGTCTTAGCTGTCGCCTTCGGACGCGGGCTTGCCTATGACTTGGCGCAGGATAGGACGAAACAGAAGGACACGCGCGACATGACCGACCAGATCGACGAGGCGGAAAAGAACCGCCTGCACAATGAACGCATGAAGCAGATCAAGGCCCAGAGGGATCGGCTCATGAAGCATAAGACCGGCGAAAAGGGTCTCATCATGGTCCACACCGGCGATGGCAAGGGCAAGTCGAGCTCGGGGTTTGGGATGATCATGCGCTGTATTGCGCACGAGATGCCCTGTGGTGTGGTGCAGTTCATCAAGGGCAACATGCAGGCGGGCGAGCGCGATTTTCTGCGCCAGCGGTTTGCCGACGAGTGCAAATTCATCGTCTCCGGCGAGGGTTTTACCTGGGAGACGCAGGACCGGGCGCGCGATATCGCCATGGCCGAGGCCGGTTGGGAGCAGGCCAAAGAGATGATCCGCGATCCGAACATCCGCTTTGTGCTTCTCGATGAGATCAATATCGCGCTGCGCTATGACTATCTCGATGTGAATGACGTGGTGGATTTCCTCCTCGCGGAAAAGCCGGAGATGACCCATGTCGTTCTTACCGGGCGCAACGCCAAGCCGGAACTCATCGCGGCGGCGGACCTTGTGACGGAAATGAAGGATGTGAAGCATCCGTTCCGTGACGGGATCAAGGCGCAGCTCGGGATCGAATTCTGATGGCGGCGCGGGCGCTGATGATCCAAGGCACCGGCTCGAATGTCGGGAAGTCGATGCTTGTCGCGGGGCTCTGCCGTGCGGCCAAGCGTCGGGGGATCAATGTCGCGCCCTTCAAGCCTCAGAACATGTCGAACAACGCCGCCGTCACGGAAGATGGCGGCGAAATCGGGCGTGCGCAGGCGCTTCAGGCGCTGGCCTGTGGCAAGCCGCTCAGCGTGCATATGAACCCGGTTCTATTGAAGCCCGAGACGGACACCGGCGCGCAGGTCGTGGTGCAGGGACAGCGCCTCGCCACGGCAGAGGCCAAGGACTACGGGCGGCTGCGCGAGACGTTGATCGAGAAGGTCATGGAGAGTTTCGCGCGGCTCAAATCCGAGAACGATCTAGTGCTTGTTGAGGGCGCCGGTAGTCCGGCCGAGATCAACCTGCGGCCGCGCGACATTGCCAATATGGGGTTCGCCTGTCGCGCCGATGTGCCGGTGATCCTTGCGGGCGACATTGATCGCGGCGGCGTCATTGCGCAGATCGTTGGCAGTCAGGCGGTTCTCTCGGACGAGGACAACGCCATGATCGCGGGGTTTCTCGTCAACAAGTTCCGTGGCGATGTGCGGCTTTTCGAGGATGGCTATGCCATGATCGAGGAGGCGACGGGCTGGCGCGGATACGGGATATTGCCTTACTTCCGGGATGCCTGGCGGCTTCCGGCGGAGGATGCGGTTGAGATCGGGGCCGAGAAGCGCGATGCCGGGTTTCATATCGTGTGCCTCGCGCTTTCGCGGATTGCGAATTTCGACGATCTTGACCCGCTCGAGCAGGAAGAGGGCGTGCGCCTGACGATGCTTGGCCCCGGGCGTGCGATTCCGGGCGATGCCGATCTTGTCATCATTCCGGGCACGAAATCGACGCGGGGCGATCTCGAATTCCTGCGGATGCAGGGCTGGGATATTGACCTTCTCGCGCATGTGCGCCGGGGCGGACGCGTGCTCGGGATTTGCGGCGGCTATCAGATGTTGGGGCGCGTGGTGCGTGATCCCGACGGGATCGAAGGGCCAGCAGGCGAGACCGAGGGGCTTGGTCTTCTCGATATCGAGACGGTGATGACGCCCGAGAAGCGGCTATGCGAGACGGGCGCGATCCATGTCGGATCGGGGCAGGCGTTTCGTGGCTATGAGATTCATATTGGCCGAAGCGAAGGGCCGGACCGGGCGCGGCCTTTCGCGCGGATTGATGGCGTGGATGAAGGCGCGGCCAGCCCAGACGGGCGCATCGTCGGCAGCTACCTGCACGGGATGTTTCGCGATGATGATTTCCGCGCGGCATGGCTCCGCGCGCTCGGGGCCGAGGCGAGCGAGGCGCGCTATGGCGCGGTGGTCGAGACGGTGCTTGATGGGCTTGCCGATCATATGGAAGCGCATCTCGATGTGCCGGGGCTCTTGGCCGCAGCGCGATAAGACGCGCAAGTTCATGTTGCGAGCCGCGCGGCGTTGACCGATAGTCGCGCCATGATCAACAGGTTGACCAGGACGTTTTGGGCCGGGGCCCTTGCGGCGCTGATGGCCCTGCCGGGGGCGGCGCGCGCGGGCGAGCTGACGGTGTTTGCCGCGGCGAGCCTCAAGACCGCGCTCGACGAGATCGCGCCGCTTTGGCAGGCCGAAAGCGTCCTGATCTCCTATGGCGGATCGTCGGCGCTTGCGCGCCAGATCCTCGCGGGCGCGCCTGCGGATATTTACATCTCGGCCAATGTGGGTTGGATGGACGCGGTAGAGACGGCGGGGCTGGTGCAACCCGAGACCCGTCGCGCTCTTCTTGGCAATCGGCTCGTCATGGTCGGTGCCGCGCCGGGGCCGGTGGCGCTCGAGGCTGGGGCAATCATGGCACGGCTGAGCGATGGGCCGCTCGCTATGGCGCTCGTTGATGCGGTGCCCGCAGGGATCTACGGAAAACAGGCACTCGGGGCGCTGGACCTCTGGGAGACGGTAGCGGCGGATGTCGCTGAAGCGGCCAATGTGCGCGCGGCACTTGCGCTTGTGGCCCTTGGCGAGGCACCTTTGGGTGTTGTCTATGCGAGTGACGCCGTAGCCGAGCCTCGGGTGCATGTCGTGGCCGAGTTTCCCGAGGGCAGCCATGCGCCGATCACCTATCCCGCGGCGGCGATCAGCGAGGCAGAGGACGCGGGCGCGTTCCTTGCGTTCCTCGCGGGGCCAGAAGCGCGGGCCGTGTTCGAGGCCAACGGTTTCAAGGTGTTGCCATGAGCGGCTGGCTCGGGGCAGAGGGCTGGGCCGCAGTTCAATTGTCGCTCAAGGTTTCGGTCTGGGCGACACTGTTGAGCCTGCCTTTCGGGATCGCCGTGGCGTGGCTCTTGGCGCGCAAGTCTTTTGCGGGCAAGCAGGTGCTCAACGGGATCGTGCATCTGCCGTTGATCCTGCCGCCAGTCGTCACCGGCTATCTCCTGCTGCTGATGCTTGGGCGGCGCGCGCCTGTGGGGGCGTTTCTTGAAGAGACGTTTGGCCTTGTCTTTGCCTTCCGCTGGACCGGGGCCGCGCTGGCGGCGGCGGTGATGGCGTTCCCACTTATGGTGCGGGCGATCCGGCTGGCCTATGAGGCCGTGGACCCCGGCCTTGAAGAGGCGGCCGCGACGCTTGGCGCGCCGCGCTGGCGGGTGTTCCTGACGGTCACCTTGCCGCTCATCCTGCCGGGGGTTCTGACGGGGGCAGTCCTCGCCTTTGCCAAGGCGATGGGCGAATTCGGAGCGACGATCACCTTTGTTTCGGCCATTCCGGGGCGCACACAAACCCTTCCCTCGGCGATCTATGGCGTCTTGCAGGTGCCGGGCGCGGAGGCACAGGCGATGCGACTTGTCATCGTATCAATCGCCGTGGCGATGGGGGCGCTCGTGGTGTCTGAAATCCTCGCGCGCCGGGTCAGCAAGCGGGTGGCAGGACAATGACGGTCGAGGTGTCCCTGCGCCACCGGTTCGAGGGTTTTGCGCTCGACGTGGATTTTACCGCACCGGCCGGTGTCACGGCGCTATTCGGCAAATCCGGGGCAGGCAAGACCTGTGTGGTGCAGGCGGTTGCGGGGCTTCTCCGGCCTGAGGCGGGGCGCATCATGGTTGCGGGGCGGTGTCTGTTTGATAGCGCACAGGGAATCGACCTTCCGGTGCATTGCCGCCGGTTGGGCTATGTCTTTCAGGACGCTCGCCTTTTCCCGCATATGAGCGTCTCGGGCAACCTGCGCTATGCGGCGCGGGTGCGGGGGCGGGCGAGAGACCCGCGCGAAGAGGCGCGGGTGGTGGAGATGCTTGGCCTTGGTGCCCTGCTCGAGCGGCGCCCGGCGGGGCTTTCGGGCGGCGAGCGGCAGCGTGTGGCGATTGGCCGGGCGCTTCTGGCGGCGCCGGATTTGCTACTGCTTGACGAGCCGCTGGCGGCGCTGGACGAGGCGCGCAAGGCGGACATCCTGCCCTATCTCGAACGGCTGCGCGATGATGCGGGCCTGCCGATCCTTTTTGTGAGTCATGCGGTGTCGGAGGTCGCGCGGTTGGCGACGACTGTGGTCGTGTTGCAGGAGGGGCGAGTGATCAAGAGCGGCCCGACGGCAGAAATCTTGTCGGACCCCGAGGCTGCTCCGGCCTTTGGTGTGCGCCATGCAGGGGCCGTCCTTCGCGGTCGGCTCGTGGCGCATCACGAGGACGGGCTTAGCGAATTGCAGACCTGCGGCGGGCGGCTTTTCCTGCCCGGTGTGGGCGGCGCAGTGGGAGATATCCTGCGGGTGCGTATCCGGGCGCAGGATGTGATCCTGTCACGGGCGGCGCCCGAGGGGCTTTCAGCGCTCAACATCCTCAAGGGGCGGATCGCGTCGATCCGGTCGGGCACGGGGCCGGGGGTCATGGTGCGGATTGCCTGTGACGAGGAGCATGTGCTGGCGCGGGTCACGCGGCGCTCGGCAGAGGCGATGGCGCTGGCCGAAGGGGATGAGATACATGCGATCGTGAAATCGGTCTCTGTCGCGCAGGGCGATATCGGCGGCTAGGAGAGGGGGCGCAGCCAAGGCCGCGCGCTGGATATCTCGTCGCCGGCCCTTCGGCCCGTCTCCTCGGGGTGCCTCCGGCGGGGATATTTTCGGCAAGAGGAAGATCAGGGGCGTGTGCGGCGCAGGGCGCGCACGGATTGGCCGTGGGCGTTGCGGAAGGCGCGGGCAAAGCTGGATTGCGAGGCGAACCCCGTGGCGGCGGCAATGGCGCTGACCTGGTCTTCGGTATCGGTTGCGAGGCGGAAGGCTTCGCCGAGGCGCAGTTGCAGGTAGTGATCGCGCGGGCTTTGGTCGAGGGCGCGGCGGAAGCGCATTTCGAGGCTACGGGGGCTGATCCGCAGGCGCGCGGCGACTTCGGAGATGGGCAGCGGGTCTTCGATATGGCGTTCCATCAGGTCGAGGGCGCGGGCGACTTGGCGGTCGCGTCGGGCGCTTTGGCGGGCGGGAGCGGGGCTTTGACGGCCCGCGGGGGCGGGATCGTGCAGCAAAGCTGCGGCGGTGCGGGTTGCCAGCGCCGGGCCGAAGCGTTCGGAGATCAGGGCAAGCATCATGTCGATCCCCGGCACTGCGCCGCCGGATGTGGCGCGCCCGGGCGAGAGGACATAGCGGTCGCGGCGTGTCTCGATCTCGGGGAAGCGGGCGGCGAAAGTGTCGATGTCTTCCCAGTGGATCGTGGCGGCGTGACCGTCGAGAAGCCCGGCCTTGGCCAAGAGCCAGGGGCCGCCATCCAGCGCGGCGAGCGGCGCGCCATTGGCGGCAAAGCGGCGCAGGGAGGCGAGGAGGCGCGGCGGAGATTGGCGGTCGGGATCGAAGCTTGCCACCACGATGAGGAGGTCGGTGCGGTCGAGGTCTGACAGCGGTGGGCCAGAGATGGGTAGGCCGCTTGTGAGCGTGACGGGGGTGCCGAGCGGGGTAAAGAAGCGCCATCGGAACAGGGTACGCCCCGCGCGGCGGTTGGCAGCGCGCAGGGGATCGACGGCGGCGGCGAAGCTCAGCGTGTTGCTCTCGTCGAGGACGAGCACAGCGACATCGAGGGGCAGGCGTGGATTTGATTCGGATTTCATCAAATATCATTCGTATTGGGGAAAATATCGACGCGCAAGGCGGGGGAGGATCGGGAAAAGAAGAAGGGGAGATGCTATGCCTTTGGAGATGAATCGTGAGGTGTTTATCACCTGTGCTGTGACCGGGTCGGGGGGGACGCAGGATCGCAGCCCCCATGTTCCGCGCTCGCCTGAAGAAATCGCGAACAGTGCGATCGCGGCGGCGAAGGCGGGGGCGGCGGTCGTGCATTGCCATGTGCGAGACCCGGAGACGGGCGCGCCGAGCCGTGACCTTGGCCTTTACCGTGAAGTCACGGAGCGCATCCGCGAGAGCGAGACGGATATGGTCCTCAACCTCACCGCGGGGATGGGCGGCGACATTGTTTTTGGCGGAACTGAAAGCCCGCTTCCGCCCGTTGAGGGCACTGACATGGTCGGCGCGGCGGAGCGGGTCGCTCATGTGGCGGACTGCCTGCCGGAGATTTGCACGCTCGATTGCGGGACGATGAATTTCGCAGAGGCCGATTACGTCATGACCAACACGCCGGGCATGTTGCAGGCGATGGGAAAAATGATGACAGATCTAGGGGTTAAGCCCGAGATCGAGGCGTTTGATACCGGCCATCTCTGGTATGCGAAGCAGCTTGTGAAGGATGGCATTCTCGCGCCGGATGCGCTTGTGCAGTTGTGCATGGGGGTGCCGTGGGGCGCGCCGGATGATCTCAATACCTTTATGGCGATGGTCAACAACGTGCCGGATGAATGGACCTTTTCGGCGTTTAGCCTTGGGCGCAACCAGATGGCCTATGTGGCGGCGTCGGTTCTTGCGGGCGGCAACGTGCGGGTGGGGCTTGAGGATAACCTCTGGCTTGAGAAAGGGGTTCTGGCGGAGAACTGGCAGCTTGTGGAACGCGCGCAGAGCATCGTCGAGAACATGGGCGCGCGGGTGATCGGGCCGCAGGAGGTGCGCGAGACGCTTGGGTTAACGAAGCGCGCGCCGGTCGCGAAGTAAGGCGCGGCCCCCGAAAACGGGGGTCGGTATCGCGTCGGTATCACGTCGGTATTGCGTCTGTGCGCGCAAACGGGACGAGGCCTGGCGCGGTATTCAGACATCTTTAGGCTTTGCGCCCAGAGCGCGGTGCAAAGCGTTCATGCAAAGAAGACAACACGGGGAGGCCAGACATGGCACGCAAGGCGGCAATCATCGGCGGGGGCGTCATTGGCGGCGGGTGGGCCGCGCGGTTCCTTCTCAATGGATGGGACGTAAAGGTGTTCGATCCGGACCCGGAGGCAGAACGCAAGATCGGTGAGGTGCTTGCCAATGCGCGTCGGGCGATGCCGGGGCTTTCGGATACGTCGATGCCAGAGGAAGGCGCGCTTAGCTTTCATAGTGATATGGCCGAGGCAGTCGCGGGCGCGGAATGGATTCAGGAGAGCGTGCCGGAGCGGCTCGACCTCAAGCACAAGGTTTATGCGGGGCTTCAGGCGGGTTGTGACGCGGGGGCGATCATCGGCTCGTCCACCAGCGGGTTCAAACCGAGCGAACTACAAGAAGGCGCGGCAAGGCCGGAACAGATCGTCGTCACGCATCCGTTCAACCCGGTCTACCTCATGCCGCTTGTCGAGGTGGTGCCGAGCGCGGCCAATGGGGCGGAGATCGTGGCACGGGCCAAGGAGATCCTCGAAAGCGTGGGGATGTTCCCGCTTCATGTGCGCAAGGAAATCGACGCCCATATTGCGGATCGTTTCCTTGAGGCGGTCTGGCGCGAGGCGCTTTGGCTCGTGAAGGACGGGGTGGCGACGACGGAAGAGATCGACGAGGCCATCCGCATGGGGTTTGGCATTCGTTGGGCGCAGATGGGGCTTTTCGATACCTATCGCGTGGCGGGCGGCGAGGCAGGGATGCGGCATTTCATGGCGCAGTTCGGTCCGGCGCTTGAATGGCCGTGGACCAAGCTCATGGATGTGCCGGAGTTCACCGACGAGTTGGTCGACCTGATCGCGGAACAGTCGGACGCGCAGTCAGGGCATATGACAATCCGCGAGATGGAGCGGATTCGCGACGATAACCTCGTGTCGATGATGCGGGCGCTCAAGGCGCAGGATTGGGCCTCGGGCGCGGTTCTGAACAAGCAGGATCGGCGTCTCTCGGATGCGGCGGGCATGGTGCGGCGCGCGGAGGATATTGCGGATGCCTCCCAGCCCATCGTGACGCAGGCGCGGGCGGTGCCGGTCGATTGGCTCGACTATAACGGGCATATGACCGAGAGCCGCTATCTTCATGCCTTTGCGGATGCGTCGGATCGGCTCATGGAGATCGTGGGTTGCGATCAGGACTATATCGCCTCGGGCGGGTCGTTCTTTACCGCCGAGACCCATATTCGCCATATCGACGAGGCGAAACTTGGCGAGCGGATCGAGGTGCGCACGCGGGTTCTCATGGCGGAGGGCAAGAAGATGCACCTTTGGCATGAGATGTATGCCGGAGAGCGCCTGCTTGCGACGGCGGAGCATATTCTCATCCATGTGAGCCTTGAGACGCGGCGGCCCGCACCGTTCAGCCCGGAGATTGCCGCGAACCTTGCGATGATTGCCGAGGCGCAGGCGGACCTGCCCGCACCGGAGGGCGTCGGGCGTTACGTCGGCGCGCCACGATGAGCGGGGGACGCGTTCTCATCACGGCCGGGGCCTCGGGCATCGGGCGGGCGATGGGCGAGGCGTTCGCGGCGGCGGGCTATGAGGTCTGGATCACGGATGTGGACGAGGGCGCGCTTGCCGAGGTGCCAGACGCGTGGCGCAGGGTCCGGGCGGATGTCAGCGATGAGGACGCGATGCGCGCGGTCTTTGCCGATCTAACGGCGGCGGGCGGTCTTGATGTGCTTTGCGCCAATGCGGGGATTGCGGGGCCGACCGCGCCGGTCGAGGAGGTGCGGCTTGAGGATTGGCGGGCCTGCACGGCGGTCACGCTTGATGGGGTGTTCCTCACGGCGAAACACGCGGTGCCGCTCCTCAAGGCATCACAGGGCGCGATTGTCGTCACCTCATCGACGGCGGGGCAGCATGGATACCCGAACCGCGCGCCCTATGCGGCCTCGAAATGGGCGGTCATTGGCCTTGCCAAGACGCTGGCGATGGAGCTTGGGCCGTTTGGCGTGCGCTGTAACGTGGTCTGTCCCGGCGCGGTCGAGGGGCCGCGCATGGAGGGTGTTTTGGAGCGCGAGGCGGCGGCCAAGGGCATGACGCGGGACGCGGTTTATGCGGGCTATGCCTCGGGCACCTCGCTTGGCCGTTTTGTCGAGGCGCGGGAGGTCGCGGATATGGCGGTGTTCCTTGCCTCAGACGGCGCGCGGGGCGTCTCGGGGCAGGTCGTCGCCGTGGATGGCCACACGGTCAACCCGGACCCGAAGGTCTAGCGCGGATCAGGAGAGTTTGTCGCGCAGCGCCTGCGTGTGCTCGGGGAGTTCGCGGGCCGTCACCGTGCTTTGCCGCACCAGATTGTCGAAATGCGCGGTGAAACTCTCGACGCGTTCCTTGTCGCGGAAGGCGAGGTAGTTGCGTCCGAGGTAAAGCACGGCGAGGAGCGGGCCGAACACCGTCACCGGCGAGGAAAACAGGCGGCGCGCGTCGAAGAGATAGAGACGCAGGCGCGGGTAAAGCTGGGCCGTGAGGGAGGAGAGGTGGTCAAGCTGGCTCTTGCGGAGCGCCTTGGGGAGACCTGCGTAATAGCCTGTGCCTGCGGCAAAGGCGTCGAGCTCGTGTAGCGGCACGGCAATCTCATAATCCGAGGGGCTTGCGCGCATCCAGTTGAGCCGGTCCTGCGAAGCGCCGATGGCCTGTTCCGCCGTGCGCCCGAGGTGGGGCGAGTATTCCCATTCGAGCATGTCGCGTGTCTTGAGCATATCGGGGAGACCGGCGGGGACGTGGCGGATCTTGTAGCCCTCGGCCTCGCGGTGCCAATCGAAGATCTGTTCATCGACGAGGGCGCGGGGGGCCTCGGTCAGGGTCAGGGAGTTGGCGAGGATATCGGCGGCCTGTTCCGGGCGGTCGGTCAGCGACAGGAGCCAATCCGCCGAAACCCCAAGCGCGGCGGCGCATTCCCCCACCACCTGCGCATTGGGCAGGCGCGCGCCCTTGTCCTTTAGAAGCTGCGAAATGGTTGAACGATCCACGCCGATATCGCGGGCAAGGCCGCTCTGCGTCGCGCCACGCTCTTGCATGGCGGCGGCGAGTCGCTGCCGGAACTGGTCGGCGCGGAGGCGTTTGTCGATATAAATACTCATTTGTTGATAAATATCATATTTGCGGAATTTTGTGAATTACATTCCGAATTCCCCACGCACCCCCGGTTCGGTAACGGTTTCGTGACCCAAGACAACAGAACGAAGACGGAGGCGATATGGAGACGCGGCAGCGCTCATTGGTGAAAGCGGTGATCTGGAACCTGATTGGATTGGCCTCGATGACCCTTGTGGGGGTGGTGGCAACAGGTTCGGCAGCGCTTGGCGGGACATTGGCAATCGTGAATACAGCGGTCGGTTTTGCCTGCTACGTCCTTTATGAGCGCGTCTGGGCCGGGATCGGCTGGGGGCGGCGGCATGTCTGATACCCGCGCCCTGCGCCACGCGCGCCCTTTGGTGGAATGGCCGACCGTGGCGATGCTTTTGCTGTGCTATGCACTCTTCGCGCTCGGCACGATTTGGGCGGCGGCGTGGTTCCTGCCGCTTGGCATGGCGATCACGATCCTTGGCATTGCCCTGCAATCCTCGCTCAGCCACGAAGTCCTGCATGGCCATCCGTTCCGCGCCCAATGGCTCAACGATCTGATGGTGTTTCCGGCGCTGGGCCTCTTTGTGCCCTATTACCGGTTCCGTGACACGCATCTTGCGCATCATGACGACACGATCCTGACCGACCCTTATGACGACCCCGAGAGCAACTATCTCGACCCGGACATCTGGGCGAAATTGCCGGGGTGGCACAAGGCGCTTCTGCGGTTCAACAACCTGCTGATCGGACGGCTTCTTATTGGTCCGGCGCTTGGACAGGCGGCGTTCATGGCCGCGGATTGGCGTGCGATCCGGGGCGGGGACAAGGCGGTCCTGCATGCATGGGTTTGGCATGTCCCGGCGCTGGCGCTGGCGCTTTGGTTCGTGCTGGCGGTCTCGGCGATGCCGCTATGGGCCTATGTGATCTCGGCCTATGCGGCCTTCTCGGTCCTTAAGATCCGCACCTTCCTTGAGCATCAGGCGCATGAGCGCGCGCGGGGGCGCACCGTGATCATCGAGGATCACGGGCCGCTGGCGTGGATCTTCCTCTATAATAGCCTGCATGTCGTGCATCACATGCATCCGAAAGTGCCGTGGTATCACCTGCCCAAGCTATTTGAGGCGCATCGCGAACGGTATCTTGCGCGCAACGAGGCCTATTATTTCCGCTCTTACCGCGAGATTTTCGCCAAGTTCTTCCTGCGCGCGAAAGACCCGGTACCGCATCCGCTCTGGCCGAAAGAGTAAGCCTATGCTCTAAGAGCGCATGGATCTCTGGATTGTCATTTCCATCGCCGCCGCATTGTTCCAAACGGTGCGCTTCATGCTGCAGAAGCAGCTCAGCCTCGTGCAGCTCTCGGCGGCGGGGGCGACCTTCGCGCGGTTTGTCTATTCCGCGCCAATCCTGTGCGCTCTGCTGGCCGTTTGGCTTGGGCTGGGGGAGGCGCGTGTCGCGCTCCCGACGGCGGGGTTCTGGGCCTATGGCGCGATTGGTGGCGCGGCGCAGATTACGGCGACGGTCCTGACCGTCCTTCTTTTCAAGCGGCGCAATTTCGCGGTCGGCGTGACCTTTATCAAGGTCGAGGTGGTGATGACGGCGCTTGTTGGCATGGTGGTGCTTGGCGACAAGGTGAGCCTACCGGGGCTTGCGGCGATCCTGATCGGTGTCGCGGGCGTGCTTGTCCTGTCGGGACCACAGGTCGAAGGCAACATCCTTAACCGCCTGATCACGCCCTCGGCAGCGCTTGGTCTTGCGGCGGGGGCGCTTTTCGGGGTCTCTGCGGTGTCCTATCGCGGCGCGAGCCTTCTGGTTGCGGCGGAAGACCCGTTCCTGCGTGCGCTTGTGACCTTGGCGGCGGTGACGACGATGCAGACACTTGCCATGGCGGTCTGGCTCGTCTGGCGCGAGGCGGGCGAGATCGGCCGGGTTTTTGGCGCATGGACGCGGGCAGGGTGGATCGGCCTTACCTCGATGGCGGGGTCTTTCTGCTGGTTCACGGCCTTCACCTTGCAGAATGCGGCCTACGTCAAAGCCGTGGGGCAGGTGGAGCTGATCTTTGCAGTGCTCGGATCGGTGTTGTTCTTCCGCGAGCGCATCACGCGCCGGGAATGGATCGGCATGGCGCTCTTGAGCGCAAGTATTCTTGGGCTTGTGCTTTTGCTTTGAACGCCCGCCATGGTTTCTTTTTGGCGAAAATACCTCGGGGGTTTGGGGGCAGCGCCCCCAACCTCTCAGTCGGCGCGCCAGTCGGGCATCTTGCCCTTCAGCTGCAAGAAAAGGCTTTCTTCGTCACTGTTCTTGAAGAAGGGCACGGTTTGCGGCGGCTCGGTGCTATGGGCGCGGGCTTCGACCTCGGCGAGCACCACCTCGGTGATGAAAGGCAGGTCGAAATCGCGCGCTTTCTGAAGCGGGATCCATTGCAGGTGTGAGAGCTCGTCACAGGCAGAAGAGAAATCATCCGGGTCGCTGGCAAGCTCTTCTGCGTCGAGCAAGAAGAACCGCGCATCGAAGCGGCGCGGACGGCCCGGCGGGGTGATCGCGCGAAAGACGAATTGCAGCCCGTGGGCGGCGGGCAGGTGGCCGGTTGCGGCGAAGGTGGCCCAATCATCGGGGGGCGTGCCGTCCCATGTGCCGGGTTGGCCGAGAATCTGGCCGGTTTCTTCCCAGAGCTCGCGCACGGCGGCAACGGCAAGCGGATGGGCGAGCGCCGGGTCGCTATCCTCGGTCAGGCGTTCGCGGCAAAGCGTCGGCATCGGCGCGGCAAGGGGAATCGTAGCATCGGCGGCATCGACCGCGCCGCCGGGAAAGACGAACTTGTTGGGCATGAAGGCCGCCGAGGCGCCGCGTTGTCCCATGAGGATATGCGGGTCGCTCATGCGGTCGCGCAGCACGATCACCGTGGCTGCGTTGCGGATTGCGGTCTTGTCTATTGTCATGCCTCTCCCCCTCGGTCGGTCCAAAGGGGCCGGTCTTTGGCCTAGCTCTTGTCGAACCCGTGCATGCGCCGCGCCCATTGGAACGCGACCACCACCCCTTTTAGTCTGGGGAGAAGGTAGAGCGAGAGTGCGACGCAGCCAACCGCAAAAATGGTAAACATGATAAGCGGCTCGGGGCGGAACTGAACAAAGACGATATGCAGGAGCGGCGCCATCAGGTGGCCCACGATCAGGATCGTGAGATAGGCCGGGCCGTCATCGGCGCGCTGGGGGGTCAGGTCTTCGCGACAGACAGAGCAGCTTTCGCGGACCTTGAGATAGCCTTTGAGAAGCGGACCGTTGCCGCAGTTGGGGCATTTGCGTTGCCAGCCCTTGTAGAGAGCCGGGCCGAGGGGGCGCTCCGGCTGAGATGCAATCGTGTTCGACATGACGTGTCCTCGCTTGATCCGGAGAAAATGCGCCTCGTGGGCGCGCATTGAAAGGGGGCAAAAGCACCTTGCGTCCCGATGTCGCAAAAGATGTGGCTTAGTGCACCCTTTTTCTGACGGCTGCAAAGCGGGGCGGGGCCAGGGATGAAAAAAAATGCGACGGAAAGGCGGGGGCGGCGCGTTTCATGGTCAGGAAGCAGGACGAAGAGGCCGGTTTCCGGCAGATGTAACACAAGTGGAGATACTCCTATGAAACGTGCAAAGCTTATGAGTGGTGTTCTGGCAGCGGCGCTGATGATGGGCGGGGCTGCAGCCTATGCCGAAGGCAAGATGGGACATGGTATGCATGGCCCGCGTCCGATGATGAATTTCGAAGAAATCGACGCCAATGCCGACGGCAAGATCACCAAGGAAGAGATCGCGGCCATCGGTGCGACACAGTTCGGCAAGGCCGATGCGGATGGCGACGGGTTCCTCAGCCTTGAAGAAATGAACGCCCGCGGCCTCGAGATGGCCAAGGCGCGCATCGAGGCGCGCTCGGCGAAGATGCTCGAGCGGATGGATGCCGACAAGGACGGCAAGCTCTCGATGGACGAGATGCAGGCCATGAAGGACAAAGGACCGCGCGGCAAGATGATGGACCGGATGTTTGATCGGGCCGATGCTGACGATGACGGCGCCATCAGCCAGGACGAGTTCGACGCAGCCCAGGCCCGCATGCAGGAGCGCATGCAGGACGGCAAGGGCGGTCACAAGGGATGGCACAAGAAAGACCGTGGCAATTGCGACGGCAGCGGCAAAGCCAACCAATAAGAAATGGTTTCCGGCGCGGCAGGGGACTGTCGCGCCGGGATTGCCGGGCAGGGGGTTTCAGGCTAGGCCGATGGGATGATGACGATGCCGCTTGATGCAGAGACCGAAGTCGGAGACGACGCGCTATTGGTGCTCTATGCCAATGGCGATGCGCGTGCGGCGCGGCTTCTGACCCTGCGGTTGACGCCGCGGGTCTTTGCGCAGGCGTTCCGGATGCTTGGCGACCGGGCCGAGGCCGAGGACGTGGCACAAGAGGCGTTGATGCGGCTCTGGAAGATCGCGCCGGAGTGGCGGCAGGGCGAGGCGAAGGTCACGACATGGCTATACCGCGTCACGGCCAATCTCTGCACCGACCGGCTACGGAAGCGGCGTTCGGTCGGGATCGACGAAATTCCCGAGCCGGAAGACGATGCGGTCGGGCCGGCAGAGACGTTGCAGGACAAGGCGCGACTCGACGCATTGCAGGCGGCGCTCAACGATTTGCCGGAACGGCAGAGACAGGCCGTGATCCTGCGCCATATCGAGGGGTTGGGAAATCCCGAGATTGCGGAGATCATGGAGATCACCGTCGAGGCGGTGGAAAGCCTCACGGCACGGGGCAAGCGCGCGTTGGCCGCCGGATTGGCGGGACGCAAGGAAGAACTGGGGTATGAACATGGCTGATAAGAGCATGACGGAGCGCGATCTCGACGCCCTGCTTGCGGCGGCGGCGCAAGATACGGCGCAGGCGCCCTCGGCAGATTTCATGGCGCGGGTGCTGGCGGATGCGGAGGCGATGCAGCCGCAACCGGCGGCGATCGTGGCAGAGCCTGCGCCCCGGCGCGGGATGCTGGCGGGGATCGTGGCGGCGCTTGGCGGTTGGCCCTCGATTGGTGGGTTGGCCACGGCGACGGTGGCCGGTCTCTGGATCGGGTTCAGCGCGACACCGACAGTGCTTCCAAATGGGCTTGCCGGATTGGTGAGCGGTGGCAACACGGATTACCTGGCCTATCTCGACACGAGCTATGCCTTTCTCGAGGAGGACGCGCAATGAGCGAGGACAAGACGGCAAATCAAGCCCCCGAGACGGGCGGTGCAAAGCCCCGGATGCGGCGCGGTGTGCGGATCGTGTTGATCCTGTCGCTGGCCTTTAACCTGTTGATCCTTGGCCTTGCGGTTGGGGCGGTGCTTTCGGGCGGACCGAAAGGGCACCGGGACATGCGGATGCCAGCGCATGTGCGCGCGCTTGATCATGCGGATCGCCGGGCCATCGGCCGGGGCATTCGGGCCGCCTATCAGGAGGGACGGTTCGAGCACGGCTCAACCCGTAGCCAATCGCAAGCGCTTGCCGATTTGATCGCGGCGCCCGAGGTTGATCGCGCGGCGCTGGCGGGGCTGCTCAATGCGATGGAAACCGCCAAGCGGACCCGCTACGAGGTGGCGCGGGATGTCTGGCTTGACCGGGTCGAAGGCATGAGTGCGACGGATCGGGCGGCCTATGCCGCGCGGCTGCGCGCGGTGCTGGCCGAGACGCGCAAGGACAAGCCGAAGCGGGATTGAGGATCCCGCAGGACATCGAAATTCAAGCGGCGGGCGGGCTCAGGGTGACTTGATCCCGCCCGGTTGCCTTTGCACCGTAGAGCGCCTGATCGGCGCGGTCGAGCAGGGTGCGCACCATAGCGTCGCCGCGGTCCTCGCCGCTTACGGCGCAGCGGAAATCGCAGGACATGGCAAGGCCGATGCTGACCGTGACGGGGATACGCAGGTCGCGCGACTGGATGTGGATGGGATCTCGCCGCAGCGTGTCACAGAGCCGCGTCGCCATGGCGCGCGCGGTGGCGCGGTCGGTGGCAGGCATCACGACGAGGAACTCCTCGCCGCCGATCCGGGCGAGAAGATCGCCGGGGCGCAGACAGTCGCGCAGACGGTGGGCGACCTCGGTCAGAACCGTATCACCAGCGGCGTGGCCATAGCGGTCATTCACCGTTTTGAAATGATCGAGATCGGCAACCATGACCGCGAAATCACGTTGATCGCGTTGGGAAATTTCGGCCACGCGGGCGAGGTGCGGCAAGGCATAGCGGCGGTTGAACAGCCCCGTGAGGGGATCGGTCACCGCCGCTTCGAGCCCGTCCTGCACGCGTTTCTGAAGCCGATCCGCAAGGCGCTTGCGCTCGACAAGTCGTTCGAGGCGCAGGGCAACCTCTTCGGCGTCGAAGCCATCGGCCATCACGTCGCCCGCGCCAAGGTCGAGCGCATCGGTAAAGAGATCGCGACAGGCGGGCGGCAGCACGACGAGCACCGCCGCGCGGCGGGTTGCGGCGCGGGCGCGCAACTCGGCCAGAAGGCGCAGCCCGTCCTCGGGTGCGTCGGGCGAGGGCGCGATGACGAGGGCATCGGGCGGCGTCTGTTGCGACAGAGCGCGCAGAAGATTGGCGATCGGCTCGGTGGCGACGGAATAGGGCAGGACCGGCTTCAGAAGTGCGTTCCAGCGCACGCCCGTCGCCGGATCCGCGGCGGCGAGAACGATGCGGGCATCGGGACGAAAGGGGATGGTTTCGGCCTCGGCAAAGCCAAGCGCGGCGGTGGCTTCTTCGCGCAGGTGCAGGCCCTCGACGCTATCGCGGGTGCGGATCAGGGCGCGGATGCGGGCCATCAGTTCGGCCTCGTCAGCGGGTTTGGCGACAAGATCGTCGGCGCCAGCCCGCAAGGCAGCCTTGCGCATCTCGGGGGTGGCGTGGGTGCTCATCATCAGGATCGGCACCGGCGCGCCGGACTGGGCCTTGCGCAGGGCGCGGCAGAGTGCGAGGCCCTTGCCGTCTTCGCTCCAATCGGCCCCGAGAAGGATCAGGTCCGGGCGATCTTCTTCGAGGCGCAGGAGCGCTTCGGGCAGGGCGGCGGCCTGAGACACGGTATAGAACGCGCTCGACAGCTTGACCTTGAGAACGATGCGCGTCGTGGGCAGCGACTCGACGATGAGAATTTTTCCGGGCATGGGGCACCCTGGCAACTTGCAAAGAGGTTGATTCACTTTGTATTCGCATTGGTTAAGAAAAGATTTCGAAAGTGGTAAGAAATGAACCTTTCAAAGGATGCGGCAGAGACGTTGGCGCTTCAGGCCTTGGGCTGGCTGGTCAACAATGACGAGTTGATGCCGGTTTTCCTTGGCGCGACGGGGGCGTCGGTCGATGATCTCAAGGATCAGGCGGGGGATCCGGATTTTCTTGCTTCGGTGCTCGAGTTTCTCACCATGGATGACGCTTGGGTTGTGGCCTTTTGCGACAGTGTGCGCGAGGATTACATGACCCCGATGATGGCGCGGCAAGTGCTGCTTGGGGAAAGCGGGCGGCATTGGACCTGACACGGGTCTGTTGCAATGGTGCTGTAGTCAGGACGACGGAATAAAGGGCAGAGCGCGATGCGAGTAGACGGACTCCTGTTTGATAAGGACGGCACGCTGTTCGATTTCGGTGCGACATGGAACTCGTGGGCGGCGGGCATGATCCGCGACTTTGCCGACGGGGACGCGGAGATGGCGGCGCGGATTGCGGCAGAGCTTGATTTCGACCTCCCTTCAGAAAAGTTCCTGCCGGAAAGCGTCGTCATCGCCGGGACCAACCGCGAGGCGGCCGAGGCCGTGGCGCGGGCGGTGCCGGGGCAGGATGTCGAGGAAATGGAGCTCCGTCTGATGCATGCCGCGGCGGATGCGCCGTTGGCTCCGGCTGTGGCTCTGGCGCCGTTTCTCGACGGGCTTGCGGGGTTGGGGCTGCGGCTCGGCGTGATGACCAACGACACGGAATATGCCGCACGGGCGCATCTTGGCGAGGCGGGCGTGGCGGAGAAATTCCACTTCATTGCCGGGTTTGATAGCGGGTTTGGCGCCAAACCCGCGCCGGGGCCGCTGCTTGCCTTTGCCGATGCGGTGCAGATCGATCCGGCCCGTGTCGCCATGGTGGGCGACAGCACCCATGATCTGATCGCCGGGCGCGCGGCGGGGATGCAGACCATTGCCGTGCTCACAGGGGTTGCGGGCGCAGACGAACTCGCGCCCTTTGCCGACGTGGTGTTCCCCGATATCGGCCATATCGCGGGCTGGCTCGCGGAGTGATTTCCAGATAGCTCAGCGGTTTTCAAACCACTTGGGACGGGATTTCGAAATCCTGTGTGCAAAGCCTTTCGAAAGGCCTTGGCCCTGTCGCGATGTGTGAAACCCGCCGTGTCATCACCCAAAAACGACGAGATGTGTCGTTGAGGGCAAACTTGCGTCGCGATTCGTGCTGTTTTCTGGAGGCCAGAGCACGAGAGGGATGCAGAGAATGACCGAAACGGGTGGACGCAGACGCCGCGGCGGAGGCCGGGCCGGAAACACCGCACGACGCACGAGCGCGGGTGTGATCGAGCAGATGCCATGGCGCCAGCCGGTCAACATCGACCGTCCAACGGAACCTCTGCGCGAAGAAGGTGTGCAGGCGATCCACGAGGGCGCGATGCGCATCCTCGAGGAGATCGGTATTGAGTTCTACAATGCCGAGGCGCGCGATATCCTTCGGGAGGCGGGCTGTATCGTCGAGGGCGACAACGTGCGCATGGGGCGCGATTTCGTCATGGAGATGATCGCAAAGGCGCCGTCTGAGTGGACGCTCACCCCGCGCAACCCGGATCGCAAGATCACCTTGGGCGGCAATCACATGGCCTTTGGCAATGTCTCGTCGCCGCCCAATTACTGGGACATGTCGATCGGCCGCAAGATGCCGGGCACCCGCGAGCAATGTGCGAACCTGCTGAAGCTGACGCAGTATTTCAACTGTATCCATTTCGCGGGCGGCTACCCGGTCGAGCCGCAGGATATCCATGCCAGCATCCGGCACCTCGACGTGCTTTATGACAAGCTCACACTCACGGACAAGGTTGCGCATACCTATTCGCTCGGCAAGGAGCGGGTCGAGGATGCGATGGAGATGGTGCGGATCGCGGGCGGACTAAGCCACGAGGAGTTCGAGGCCACCCCGCGTATGTACACCAACATCAACTCCACCTCGCCACTCAAGCATGACGAGCCGATGATGGATGGCTGGATGCGTCTTGCGCGGCGCGGGCAGGGCCTTGTGGTGACGCCGTTCACGCTCGCGGGTGCGATGGCGCCGGTGACCATGTCGGGCGCCGTGGCGCAGTCACTGGCCGAGGGGCTTTGTGCGGTGGCGCTGGCGCAGTATATCCGGCCCGGCGCGCCTTGTGCGATTGGCACTTTTACATCGAATGTGGACATGAAGAGCGGCGCGCCTGCCTTTGGTACGCCGGAATACATGCGCGCCACGCAGATGACCGGGCAGATGGCACGGTTCTACGGCCTGCCGATGCGAGCCAGCGGTGTTTGCGCGGCGAACGTGCCGGACGGGCAGGCCATGTGGGAGACCTCCAACAGCCTTTGGAGCGCGGTGCAGTCGGGGGCCAACATGGTCTATCACGCGGCTGGCTGGCTTGAAGGAGGGCTGATCGCCAGCCCGGAGAAATTCATCATGGATTGCGAAGTCCTGCAGATGATCCAGCGCTATATGGACCCGACGCTTTGTGCCACAGGGCCGGACGAGATCGCCTTTGATGCGATCAAGGATGTGGGCAATGCGGGCCATTTCTTTGGCATCCAGCACACGCAGGACCGCTATACCACTGCCTTCTATCAACCGTTCGTGTCGGATTGGCGCAATTTCGAGGCCTGGGACGCGGCGGGCGCGGTCTGGACCCCGGAGCGCGCGCATCGTCTGTTCCGGGAGATCATCGAGTCGTTCGAGGCGCCACCGATGGACGAGGCGATCCGCGAAGAGCTTGCCGCTTTCGTGGCGCGACGCAAGGAAGAGGGCGGCGCGCCGACCGATTTCTAAGAGCGGATTTACATTGCACCCGGCCCAATCCTTTCTAGACTGGGGCCACAGTCTGGGAGAGAGATCATGGCAGCAGCGACCAGCAACGGATTGAGCGGGCGGGCCATCATGGCGGGTGTCGGTGCCCTTGTCGGGATCGCCATGTGGTTCCTGTTCGAGGTGGCCGGCGAGGTGGTGAGCAACCCACAGGCCTTTGTCATTCTGGCATCGTTCGTGGCCGGGGGCGCGGCGGTGCTTTTGGCGATGGCGGGGCCTTTGTCGCTTGGTCGGGCCGCCTTTGGCGCTATGCTCCTCGCGGCGCCATCGGCCTTGGCGCTTGGCTGGGCCAGTTCTGGGTTCGAGGAACTCGAGACCTTCATCCGCAACGGTCTTGCGCTTGTGGCTTGGGGCGTGATCCTGTTCGTGGGCACGCCGTTCCTGATCGTGGCGCTGCGCAAGGATGGCGATTGGCGCAGCTATCCCGAGCTTTTCGATTGTTCCTGGCGGATCGTGGTGCGCTATGCGGCGGCGTGGCTTTTCGTCGGGCTCTTCTGGGGCATTCTGCTCTTGTCGAATGCGCTCTTGGAGATCGTCGATATCACGGTGATCGACGACCTGATCGATATCGAGCCGATGCCGCATATCTTGACCGGCGCGATGCTCGGCCTTGCGATCCGCGTTGTGCACGAGATGCGCGATTATCTCTCGCCCTTCATGCTTTTGCGTCTCTTACGGCTTCTGGTGCCGGTGGTCCTTGTGGTGGTGGGGATTTTCGTCGCGGCCCTGCCGTTCCGACCGTTTGACGGGCTTTTCGGGCAGCTTTCGCCTGCGGCGACGCTTCTTGTCGTAGCGCTGGGCGCGGTGTCGCTTGTCAGTGTGGCGGTGGACAAGGATGAGGACCACGCGGTGAAACTTGGCTTTATGCGGCTGGCGACGGAGGGGCTTGCGCTCTTGCTGCCGATTATCGCGGGGCTGGCGGCCTATGCGGTGTGGCTGCGCGTGGCGCAATATGGCTGGACGCCGGAGCGGATCGCGGCGGCGCTCGCGTCGGGAATGGTGACGCTTTACGGGCTGCTTTATGCGGTCTCGGTCCTGTGGCGTGGGGCATGGATGCAGCATGTGCGGGTGGTGAACCTTGCCATGGCGCTTTTGGTGCTTTTGCTTGGCTTTGCCTGGCTCACGCCGCTGATCAATGCGGAACGGATTTCGACCCGCAATCAGGTCGCGCGGTATCTTGACGGCAAGGTGTCGGCGGCCGAGCTTGCGGTCTGGGAGATGCAGCATAGCTGGGGTCGGGCCGGGGTCGCGGGCATTGCAGAACTGAAGGCGCTGGAGGGTGAGGATCACGCCGATCTGCACCGCGCCATCGAGCTTTCGGAGACTTCGGAGTATCGTCACGTCTTTGAGCGGCGCACGACAGATACCGGGCGAGACGCGCGGATCGAACGGCTTGCCGGGCTTCTCACCGTGCTGCCCGAGGGGCGCGAAATCACGCCGCAGATGCTTGCCGAACTGCCCAATCACCGGCTCGAGGACTGGCTCATGGCCTGTGACCGTGAGCCGGAACCGGGCTGTGTCGTGGTGCTTGGCGATTTCAGCACCCGTACGCCGCAGACGGGCGGCATCGCCTTCTTGCCGGGGCGGAGTGATCGCTATGACGCGGTGGCGCTGCGCTTTGTGCAGGGGCAGGTCATGCTTGGCTCATACCTGCGCGACGCCGAAACCGGCATGGCGCTGCGCCTGACGCGCGAGGATGTGGCGCGGGTGCTCGAAGGGAGCTACCGGATCGCGCCGAGCAGCCGCAAGTCGCTCTGGATCGGGGACATGGAAATCAATCCCGACAATTGAAGATATAGAGGGATCCTTAACGCCCTGACCGTCATAGTGCCCCGCAGTTTTGGGGAGTGTTATGCACGGTCTGATCAACAAGGCGATAGAGGGGTTTGTCTGCGACAGCTTCGGCGCGGAACGCTGGCAGGCGATCTGCCGTGCGGCGCGGCTTGAGGAGTCCGAGTTCGAGGCAATGCTGCATTACGAGGATGCGGTGACGGGGCGTCTTCTCAACGCGACGGCGGCGGAGTTGGGGGTTTTGCGCGAAGCCGTGCTTGAGGATATCGGCACCTATCTCGTGTCGCATCCCAATGTCGAAGCCCTGCGCCGATTGCTGCGGTTCGGCGGCGAGAGCTTTGTCGAGTTTCTGCATTCTCTGGATGAACTGCCGGAACGTGCTCGGCTCGCGGTTGATGATCTTGGCTTGCCGACGTTGGAATTGCGCGACTTGGAAGAGGGGCGTTTCGCGCTTCTGAGTCGCTTTCCTTGGCCGGGGTTTGGCCATGTGATGATCGGTGTGCTTCGGACACTGGCGGATGACTATGGGGCGCTGGTCTTTCTTGAACATCGCGGCGTCGAAAAGGCGGGACCGGGCGAAACGCTCGAGACGATCGAGGTCACAGTGGTTGAGGCGGCCTTTGCCGCCGGGCGACGGTTCGACCTTGGCGCGCGGGCAGGATCGCCATGACCGTGCCCATGCAAGATATGCGGGCCGTGCTCGATCTTTTCTGTCCCATGCATGTGATGCTTGGGCCGCGAGGCGAGATCCTGCATATGGGCGCGACCTTTGCCAAGCTTGCGGGCGGGCCGACGGCAGAGGGGCGCGGGTTTCTCGAGCTGTTCGAGGTGTTGCGCCCGCGCGGGGCAGAGACCATGGAGGCCCTCCTGCGCCTTGGTGGGCAAAAGATGAGCCTGCGCCTGCGCGATGATGCGCGCGCGTCCTTCAAGGGGATTCTTGCTCCGGTCGGAGCAGGGGCGGCGATCAACCTGTCCTTTGGCATCTCGATCATGGACGGGGTGCGTGATTTCGGCCTGAGCGGGTCTGATTTTGCCGCCACGGACCTTGCCATCGAGATGCTCTACCTGATTGAGGCGAAATCGGTCGCAATGGGGGCCTCTCGAAAGCTCAACCAGCGGCTTCAAGGGGCCAAGATCGCGGCCGAGGAACAGGCCTTTACCGATACGCTTACCGGGCTAAAGAACCGGCGCGCGGTCGATCATGTTCTGGCCCGCCAGATCGAACGGGGCGGGGCCTTTGCCGTGATGCAGATCGACCTCGATTTCTTCAAGGCGGTGAATGACACCTACGGTCACCCGGCAGGCGATCACGTATTGCAACAGGTGGCGCGGATACTTGTCGATGAGACCCGGCGCGGCGATTGCGTGGCGCGGGTGGGCGGCGATGAGTTCGTGCTCATCTTTGACGGGGTGCGGGGGCGAGAGGAGCTTGCCAGTATCGCCAGGCGCCTTATCTCGCGCATCGAAGAACCGATCGCATGGCGCGATGGGGCGAAGCTTGGCATTTCGGCCTCGGTCGGAATCGCCATTGGCCCCAACGCGAAGGAAAAGGTAGACACGGCGCTGTTTGACCGTGTCGACAAGGCGCTCTACGCCGCGAAACACGCCGGACGGGCGCAGTTCCGCTTTGCCGACGCCCTCTAGAGCGAGAGTGAGGCGCGCGCGCGGTCGGCGATAAAGTCGAGAAACAGGCGCATCTTGGGGTCTTGCAGGGTGCGATGCGCAAAGAGACATCCAAAGCGCGCAGGCAGGGGCGGGGTGTCGGGCAGCACCTCGACGAGATCCCCTGCGGCCAGCGCGGTGGCCACGTCGAAGCGCGGGCGGTTGGCAATGCCGCGCCCGTCGCGCGCCCAGTCGGTCAGCACGTCGCCATCATCGGCATCAAACCGCCCCCGCACGTCGAGCTTCTGCGGCCCGTCCTTGGTTTGCAGGGTCCAGAAGTACTCTGGCGAGCGCGGGTAGCGGAGCAGAAGGCAATTATGCGCATCCCTGAGAAGATCCTCAGGGTGCGCGGGCGTGCCGTGCTGCGCGAGGTAGCCGGGGCTTGCGACGAGGACGCGGGGACAGTCGAGGATCAGCCGCAGCTTGAGGTCGCTATCGGGGAAGTCGCCAAGGTTGAAGGCAAGGTCGATACTGTCCTCGAACATGTCGATGCGCCGGTCGGTCAGGCGCAGGCGCACGTCGATGCCCGGGTAAAGATCGGTGAAATCGGGGATATGGGGCGCGATGGCCCGCCGTCCGATGCCAAGCGGCGCGGCAACCCGGATCGTACCGCGCGGATTGTCGGAAAACCCCGCCGCGACGGCCTCTGCCTCGTCGAGCGCGGCAATGACGCGGCGGGCATGGGTATAGAATTCGCGGCCCACTTCCGTTGGCGAAAGGCGGCGTGTGGTGCGATTGAACAGGCGCACGCCAAGATGCGCCTCAAGCTCCTTGATCCGCTTGCTCGCAACCGCGGGCGTCAGGCGCAGATCGCGCCCCCCCGCCGTGATCGAGCCAAGCTCGACAACACGCAGGAAAACCCGCAGACTTTCAAGATAAGGCATCAGCGACTCCTCTTGCCTCTTTTCGTGGCGTTTCGAGGATAGACGCGCTTCATTATCAATGAAACGTTGAAATTCATTCACCAATTCATCGCTACCCGTTTCCGGCGCGCTTAGGCTAGGCTTTCGTAGGTCAAAGACACGCACCCAGCGCGCGATAGCGAGGCATCATGACAGCACCGACACCACGCACCCATATCCGGTTTCGACTGAACGACCGCGAGGTCCGCGAAGAGGCGGTCGCGGCAAGCGATACGCTGCTCGATTTTCTGCGGCTCGAAAAGCGGCTCACGGGGAGCAAGGAGGGTTGTGCCGAAGGTGATTGCGGGGCCTGCACGGTGTTGGTCGGGCGGCTTGTCGGCGGCGATCTCGTCTATGAGCCGGTCAATGCCTGTATCCGGTTCCTCGCCTCGCTCGATGGCTGTCACGTGGTGACGATCGAGCATTTGCGGGGGGCGAATGGCGCGTTGCATCCGGTGCAAAAGGCGATGGTCGAACACCACGGGAGCCAGTGCGGGTTCTGCACGCCGGGGATCGTCATGGCGCTTTATGCGCTTTGGATGCGGGTGCCGAATCCGACGCGCCGCGAGGTCGAGGTCGCGCTTCAGGGGAACCTGTGTCGCTGCACCGGGTATCGGCCGATCATTGATGCGGCCATGTCGGTCGAGGCGGATGGCGAGGATTTCCTTGCCGCCGAGCGCGACGCGGTGACGGCAGAGCTTCTTGCGTGGCGCGAGGGCGCGCGGGTCGAGGTTTCGCGCGATGGAAGCCGAGCGATCCTGCCGGGCGACGTCGATGACCTTGCCGCGGTGCTTGAGGCAGAGCCAGAGGCGCGGGTGATCGCCGGGGCGACGGATGTCGGGCTTTGGGTGACAAAACACCTTCGGGCGCTGCCTGTGGCGGTGTTCATCGGGCATCTCGAGGGGCTGAAAGAGATCGAGGAGAGCGATGCGGCGGTGCGTATCGGCTCCGGGGTGACATATGCGGAGGCCGAGGGCGCGATGGGTGCAGCCTTCCCGCATCTGGCGCCGTATTTCGAGCGGATCGCGGGCTGGCAGGTGCGCAGTATGGGCACGATTGGTGGCAATATCGCCAATGGCTCGCCCATCGGAGACATGCCGCCGGTGCTCATCGCCATGGGCGCGACGATCACCTTGCGCAAAAGCGCGGCGCGGCGCGAGATCGCGCTTGAGGATTTCTTTGTCGATTACGGCAAGCAGGACCGTGCGCCGGGCGAATTCGTCGAGGCGATCACGGTGCCGAAGACGGGCGGATTGCACGCGGCCTACAAGGTCTCGAAACGGCGGGATGAGGATATTTCCACAGTCGCGGCAGGTGTCTATGTGCGCGTCGAAGACGGTCAGATCACGGCGGCGCGGATCGCCTATGGCGGTATGGCTGCAGTGCCGAAACGGGCGATGGCGGCAGAGGCGGCGCTCGTCGGACAGCCCTTTGGCGCGGCGGCGTTCGAGGCCGCGGCGCGCGCGCTCGCGGGCGAGTTCACACCGCTGAGCGATATGCGGGCGAGCGCGGAATACCGGATGCGGGTTGCGCAGAACCTCTTGCGCCGCTTCTGGATCGAACAAGGCACGGACGGGGAGGCGGCGGCATGAGCAACGTCAAGGGGATCGCCGGGCAAGACCTCCGGCACGAGTCGGCCATCAAACAGGTCACGGGTGGGGCGGACTATACCGATGATATCGCGCTGCCTGAGGGCGCGCTTCATGCCTATCTTGGCCTTTCGACGGTGGCGGCGGGGCGTATCGTGGCGATGGACCTTTCGGAGGTCGAGACCGCGCCGGGCGTGGTCGGCGTGCTGACCGCGAAGGACATTCCGGGCGTCAATGATATTAGCCCCACGGGGCGGCATGACGAGCCGGTTTTCGCAGAGGACCACGTCGAGTTCCATGGGCAGGCGCTCTTTGCTGTGGTCGCCACGAGCCGGGACGCGGCGCGCAAGGCGGCGGAGTTGGCCAAGGTCGACTATGCGCCAGAGCGCCACGTCACGGATGTCGGCGAAGCGGTCAAGGCAGGGTATCCGCATGTCACGGACCCGCTCACGCTTCGGATTGGTGAGGCGGCCAAGGCGCTCAAGGCCGCGCCGAAGCGGATCAAGGGGCAGGTCCGCATCGGCGGGCAGGATCATATGTATCTCGAGGGCCATATCGCGCTCGCGCTGCCGGGCGAGGACGAAGAGGTTGTGGTGTATTCCTCGACTCAGCACCCGAGCGAGGCGCAGCACATGGTGGCGCATGTGCTTGGCGTGCCGTCCAACGCGGTTGTCGTCAACGTGCGGCGTATGGGCGGCGGGTTTGGTGGCAAGGAAAGCCAGATGAACCTGTTTTGCGCGGTGGCGGCGATGGCGGCGAAACGCTGGGGCGTGGCGGTCAAGATACGGCCCGACCGGGATCAGGACATGATCGCGACCGGCAAGCGGCATGATTTCCTTGTCGATTACGACGTGGGCTTTGACGAGACGGGCCGGATTTTGGCCGTCGATGGCGAGTTCGCGGCGCGCTGTGGCTGGTCCTCGGACCTGTCGGGGCCGGTGACGGACCGGGCGCTTTTCCATGCGGACAATGCTTATTTCTACCCGGCGGCAGAGCTGCGCTCGCGGCCGATGAAGACGAATACCGTCTCCAACACGGCCTTCCGGGGCTTTGGTGGCCCGCAAGGCGTTGTTGCAGCGGAGCGGATGATCGAGGAAATCGCCTATGCGCTGGGCCGTGATCCTCTCGAAATCCGCAAAGCGAATTTCTATGGCGTGCACGGCGATGTGACGCCCTATCACCAGACGGTCGAGGACAATATCATGCCTCGGATCGTCGAGGAACTTGAGGCGAGCGCCGATTACCAAGCACGGCGCGCGGCTGTGATCGCTCATAACGCCAAGGGCGGCATGATGCGCAAGGGCATTGCCCTCACACCGGTCAAGTTCGGGATCAGCTTTACTGCGACCTGGTACAATCAGGCCGGCGCGCTCTTGCATGTCTACAATGACGGCTCGCTCATGCTCAATCACGGCGGGACCGAGATGGGGCAGGGGCTCAACACCAAGGTGGCGCAGGTTGTGGCCGATGCGTTTCAGGTCGATGTGGACAAAATCCGCATCACCAAGACCACGACCGAGAAAGTGCCCAATACCTCGGCTACGGCGGCCTCGTCAGGGTCTGACCTGAACGGGATGGCGGCGCTTGATGCGGCGGCGCAGATCAAGGCGCGGCTTGTTGCGTGGGCGGCTGAAAAGTGGGGCGTCGCGGCGGACACGGTGCGTTTTGCGAATAATCAGGTGCAAGTGGGCGATGAGGTCTTCGCTTTTGCGGATTTCATCAAGCAGGCCTATATGGCGCGGGTGCACCTCTCGGCGGCAGGGTTCTACAAGACCCCGAAAATCCATTGGAACCGCGACACCGGGCAGGGACGGCCTTTCTACTACTTTGCCTATGGCGCGGCAGTCTCGGAAGTCACGATTGATACGCTGACCGGGGAGTATACGGTCGAGCGGGTGGATGTGCTGCATGATGTGGGGCGCTCGCTCAACCCGGCGATCGACAAGGGACAGGTCGAGGGCGCGTTTGTGCAGGGTATGGGCTGGCTCACGACCGAGGAACTTTGGTGGGACGATGAGGGTCGGCTGCGCACCCATGCGCCCTCGACCTATAAGATCCCGCTCGCCTCGGATATGCCGAAAGACTTCAACGTGCGGCTTGCCGAATGGTCGGAGAATGCCGAACGCACGATCAAACGTTCCAAGGCAGTGGGCGAGCCACCCTTCATGCTTGGGATTTCGGTGTTCGAGGCGCTGTCGATGGCGGTTGCATCGGTGGCAGACTATCGCGAATGCCCGCGCCTAGATGCGCCCGCAACACCCGAGCGTGTCCTGATGGCGGTGGAGCGGTTGCGCGGATGAGCGCGCTTGCGGCATATCTCGCGGTGCAGCCCGAAGTGATCCGTGTGCGCATTGTCCGCGTGCGGGGATCGTCGCCGCGCGATGAAGGGGCCGAGATGTTCGTCTCGCAAAGCGCCGTGCATGGCACGATTGGCGGCGGGCAGTTGGAGTATATGGCGATCGATGAGGCGCGCGCACTTCTTATTCGTGGCGCGCCGTGCGGCGAGATGGATGTGCCGCTTGGCCCGGAGATCGGCCAATGCTGTGGCGGGCGGGTCGAGATCGCGCTCGTGCGGATGGACGACGTGATGCGCGCCGAGGCGATAAAGGCCGAAGACGCGGCGCAGGACGCGAGGCCGCATCTTTATATTCTCGGGGCCGGGCATGTGGGCCGGGCGCTGGCCGATCTGGCGCAGCATTTGCCGCTGCGCACGGTGCTTGTCGACGGTCGGGCGGCGGAGCTTGGGCTATGCGACGCAGAGGTCGAGACGGCGCTGACGCCCTTGCCTGAAGCTTTGGTGCGCGATGCGCCCGCAGGAAGCGCCTTTGTCATCCTGACCCATGACCATGCGCTTGATTTCCTGCTCGCTGCCGAGGCGCTCGGGTGCGGGGACGGGGCCTATGTCGGGATGATCGGATCGGCTACGAAACGCGCCTCTTTCACAAGCTGGACCCGCGCGCGGGGAGGTTCGGCGGCGGGCCTCATCTGTCCGATCGGGGCGGGGCAGAGCGGCGACAAGCGGCCCGAGATGATCGCGGCGCTTGTCCTTGGTGAGGTGGTCGCAGCGCTTGGCGCCAAGGTGGCGGTTCCCGCCCGCTAGCCCTTGCAACTCGCGCCGCTTCGGGCAGAGTAGCGGCGATGAGCGAATAGGGGAGAGACATCATGCGCAACGGCGGACAGCTTCTTGTCGAGAGCCTCGTGGCCCTTGGGGCAACGAAGGGATTTGGCGTGCCGGGAGAAAGCTATCTCGCGGTGCTGGACGCGTTGCATGATACGCGCGGCAAACTGGATTTCGTGCTCTGCCGCAACGAGGGCGGCGCGGCTTTCATGGCGGCAGCGTGGGGGAAGCTCACCGGCAGTCCCGGCATCTGCTTCGTGACGCGCGGCCCCGGTGTCACCAATGCCTCGATCGGGATTCATACGGCGATGCAGGACAGCGCGCCGATGATCATCTTTGTCGGGCAGGTCGGCACGGATATGCGCGACCGCGAGGCGTTTCAGGAGATCGACTATCGCGCCATGTTCGGCACGGTGGCGAAATGGGCGGTCGAGATCGACCAGGTGGAGCGGGTGCCGGAACTGCTCGCGCGGGCCTGGACCACGGCGACAACGGGGCGGCCCGGTCCTGTGGTTGTGGCATTGCCAGAGGATATGCTGACGAGCCTCACGGATAAGGCGCCGCTCGCGGGGCCTGCGGAGATTGCGGCCCCGATGCCGGACATGGGCGCGGTCGAAAAGGCGCGCGCGCTGCTCTCTGGGGCGGAGCGGCCGGTGATCCTCATGGGGGGCTGCAACTGGTCCGATACGGGGCAGAAGGCGATGCAGGATTTTGCGGAAAGCTCGGATATTCCGGTTCTCGCGGCGTTCCGCTATCAGGATCAGTTCGACAATTCCTCGCCCGTTTATGCGGGTGAGGCGGGGGTCGGGATGCCGCCGCATGTCAAACGCATCGTCAAGGAGGCGGATGTGATCCTTGCGATCAATGTGCGTTTTGGTGAGATGACGACGGATGGCTATACGCTTCTTGAGGTGCCGGTGCCGACACAGACGCTCATCCATGTTCATGGCTCGGATCGCGAGATCGGCAAGATCTACCAGCCAGACCTTGGTATTCACGCTGGCCCGGACGGGTTCGCCGTCGCGCTTGCCCCGGTGTCGGGCGGTTGGGGCGTGTGGCGGGCGCAGGCGCGGGCCGATTTTGAGGCCAGCATCGAGGCGCCTGCACAGCCCTCGCCGGTTGATATGGGTGTGGTGACCAAAACCCTGCGCGAGAGCCTGCCGGAAGACGCGATTATCACCAACGGGGCAGGGAATTTCGCGGTCTGGCCGAACAAGTTTTACACCTTTGGGCCCAAGGCGCGGCTTCTTGCGCCGCAATCGGGCGCGATGGGCTATGGCGTGCCAGCGGCGATTGCCGCCAAGGTGGCACATCCGGAACGCACCGTGGTCTGTTTCGCGGGCGACGGGGATTTCCAGATGACCAGCGGCGAGTTGGCGACGGCGGTGCAGGCGGGGGCGTGTCCGATCATCCTTATCCTCAATAACGGGATCTACGGCACGATCCGCGCCCATCAAGAACGCACCTATCCCGCGCGGGTGTCTGGCACGACGATGCAAAGCCCGGATTTTGCGGCGCTTGCGCAGGCCTATGGCATGCATGGCGAGCGGGTCGAGACGACGGCCGATTTCGACGCGGCCTTCGAACGGGCGTTGGCGTCGGACACCGGGGCGGTGCTTGACCTTGTGACCTCTCCCGAGGCGCTTACCCCGCGCCAGACGCTCAGCGACATGCGCGCTGCGGCGCTTGCGGCGCAAGGCAAGGATTGACGCTTAGGGCGCGCGGTAGCGCAAGGCTTCGACAAGCCGCGTGAAGGCCGGAGAGGCGAGGCGGCGATTGGGGTAGTAGAGGTGATATCCCTGCACAGGCGCGCACCACTCGCGCAGCACGACCTCGAACTCGCCTGTGTCGATATAGGGGCGGGCAAGGTCTTCGGGCAGGAAAGCGAGGCCATGCCCGTCGCGTGCGGCGTGCAGGATCGGCAGGATACTGTCATAGGTTAGTTGGCCGCTGACGCGCACCTCGACTTCGCGTCCGTCGCGTTCAAATTCCCACGCATAGAGCCCCCCCGCCGAGGGCAGGCGTAGGTTGATACATTGGTGATTGGTCAACTCGCGCGGATGTTCGGGGGGCGAGCGGCGCGCGAAATAGGCGGGCGTCCCTACGACGAGAAAGCGCCAGTCGGGGCCGATACGCACCGCGATCATGTCCTTACTCACCGACTCGCCAAGGCGCACGCCAGCGTCGAAATGGTCGCCGACGATGTCGACAAAGCCGTCGTTGATCGACACTTCGACGTTGATGTCGGGAAACTGCGGTAGGAAATCCGCGAGCCGGGGGCGTAGGATGGTTTGCGCAGCGTGAATGCCCGAGCTGATCCGTAGGGTGCCGGAGGGTTTGTCGCGCAACTCGCTCAGGGCGTCGAGCTCGGCGCGGATCTGTTCGAAATGAGGGGCGAGCGTTTGAAACAGGCGTTCTCCAGCCTCGGTTGTCGAGACGCTGCGCGTGGTGCGGGTCAGGAGGCGCAGGCCGAGCCGGTCTTCCAAGGCGCGGATTGTGTGGCTAAGCGCAGAGGGCGAAAGGCCAAGCCGCGCCGCGGCACGGGTGAAACTCCGCTCTTCGGCCACAGCGACAAAGGCCTTGAGCTCGCTCATCTCATCTCGCGCCATTATTGAATCTCATTCAGTAGTTCATGTGAATTATAGCATCTAATCGGATAGCGCAGTCTGGGCTAGATTACCAGCAAGGCCGAAGAGATAGGAAAGGACGCGCAGATGGAAATCACCCGCAGAGACAGCCTGACGACGATGCCGGGGCCGACCGATTGGTTTACTGGTGAGGTCGCGCTCGAGATGCTTTTCAATCCGCATGATGCGGCGCGGGTGCAAGGCGCGAACGTGACGTTTCAGCCCGGTGCGCGCACCGCATGGCATACCCACCCGCTTGGTCAAACGCTTATCATTCTTTCCGGCAAGGGGCGGGTGCAGCGCTGGGGCGGTGAAGTCGTCGAGATCGGCCCCGGCGACGTGATCTGGTTCGCGCCCGGCGAAAAACACTGGCACGGGGCGGCGCCCGATAGCGCCATGACCCACACCGCCATTCAGGAAGTGCAGGACGGCAAAGCCGTCGACTGGATGGAGCAGGTCTCGGACGAGGCCTATGATGGGCAGTAGGGCGCGGATCGGGCGGCGTGGGCTCTTGAAGATGTCGCTTGCGGCGGGAGTCGTGCCGGGCGGCCTATTTGCAGAGAAATCGGAGGGTGCGATGCGGATCGCATGTCGTTTCGCGGACCAGATGTTTCATATCGGTCTTGCGCAGACACCGGTGGGCGAAGCTCTCATGGCGCAGCTGCCGCTTGACCTCACAATCGAGGACTATGGCAGCAATGAAAAGATCGCCTACCTGCCGCAGAAACTTTCCGGGGCAGTGTCCGAGCCGTTTGGAAACGAGGCACCGGGGGATTTCTGTTACTTCGCGCCCTGGGGCAACCTCGTCTTCTTCTATGAGGGCTACCACTATTCTCGCGGCTTGATCCGGCTTGGCCGCATCGAGGGCGGCATCGCACCGCTGCTTCTGCGTGGGTCGTTCCCGCTTCGGATTTCATCGGCCTAAGGTCACGTCAATCACATCCCTGAACCCGGTGGCACACGCCATGTCAGGGGGGCGTTTCGCGTCCCTCAAGGGGGAAGGTGCATTCAAATCCAACACCAAACACGAAGGACTAGAGACATGAAAGACAAGGTTATCATCATCACGGGCGCATCGTCGGGGATTGGCGAAGCGACGGCAAAGGATATCGCGGCCAAGGGCGGCAAGGTGGTCCTTGGAGCGCGGCGCGAAGACAAGCTCCGCCAGATCGCTGAAGACATTCGCGCGGCCGGCGGCGAGGCGGTCTATCAGAGCCTCGACGTGACCAAGCCCGAAGACAACGACGCACTCGTTGCGTTGGCCAAGGAGACCTATGGCCGGGTCGATGCGATCTTTCTCAATGCGGGGATCATGCCTGTGAGCAATGTCTCGGCGCTTAAGACCAGCGAGTGGAAACAGATGGTCGATGTGAACATCAACGGCGTCCTGAACGGCGTTGCAGCGGTCATGCCGACCTTCACCGAGCAGAAATCCGGCCATATCCTCGCGGTGTCTTCGGTGGCGGGGCTCAAGGCCTATCCGGGCACTGCGATCTACGGCGGGACCAAGTGGTTCGTGCGCGATTTCATGGAATGCTTGCGGATGGAATCGGCGATGGAGGGCACGAATATCCGTACCGCGACGCTTTATCCCGCGGCGATCAATACCGAGCTGCTCGACACGATCACCGACGTGGGCGCGGCGCAGGGGATGTCCGATCTCTATGACGCGTTCGGCATCTCGCCCGAACGGATCGCGCGGGTTGTTTCCTTTGCGCTCGAGATGCCTGAGGACACGACGATCAACGAGTTCACCATCGGCCCGGCGAACCAGCCCTGGTAAGACAAGACAGGCACGGGGCGGGCGAAATTGCCCGGCCCGTGTCGGCAATTTCCGGTTTGGCCGCTGCACCCTATTGACCCTCTTTCGCGCCTGAACTAGATAGGCCGAACCCTCGGGCGGGTATGGTGAAATGGTATCATAAGAGCCTTCCAAGCTTAAGGTGCGGGTTCGATTCCCGCTACCCGCTCCAACCTTCTCCTCTGATCGGGCCCCATTGTCGCCTTGACCCTGTGCGCAGGCTCGGCCAATACCGTCTGACACGACGGACAGGGAAGAGATCATGGCCAGACAACCGACGCCGCAGCCAAGCGAAGAAGACCGCGCCAAATCGCGCCGGATCGGGGCGTTGGCCGGGTTGAAACGCTTTATCATCCCCTATCGTTTCTGGGCGTTGGCGGCGGGTCTTGCGCTTGTTTTGACGGCGACGGTATCGTTGGTTCTACCCATGGCGGTGCGTCGGGTGGTCGACAATTTCGGCACCGAAAGCGATGCGCTTCTGGATCAGTATTTCCTTGCCGCAATCGGTTTTGCCGCGCTTCTCGCGGTGGGCACGGCGCTGCGCTATTTGCTCGTGTCGCGGCTGGGCGAATTGGTTGTGGCCGATATTCGCAAGGCGGTGTTCGATCGGATGATCGGCATGAGCCCGGTGTTCTACGAAAAGATCATGACCGGCGAGGTTCTGAGCCGGATCACCACGGATACGACGGTGATCCAGACGGTTGTCGGTTCGTCGGTATCGATTGCATTGCGCAACGTGCTTTTGTTCTTCGGTGGGCTGGCGCTCATGCTGCTGACCTCGCCGAAGCTGACGGGATTGGTCCTTTTGGTGGTGCCTGTGGTGATTGTGCCGATCCTTGTTCTGGGGCGGCGCCTGCGCAAGCTGAGCCGTGAGAACCAGGACTGGATCGCAGAGAGCTCTGGCAATGCGTCCGAGGCACTCACCTCGGCGCAAACGGTGCAGGCCTTTACCGGCGAGGCCGCCGCGCGCAAGACCTTTGGGTCGGTGACCGACCTGTCGCTTGATGCGGCGATGCGGCGGATCAACACCCGTGCGGTGATGACGATGATCGTGATCTTCCTGATCTTCTCGGGTGTGGTGGGCGTCCTTTGGATGGGCGCGCGCGATGTGCGGGCGGGCGGCATGAGCATCGGGATGCTGGTGCAATTCGTGATCTACTCGGTGATGGTTGCGGGGGCCGTTGGGGCGCTTTCTGAGATCTGGGGCGAGTTGCAGCGCGCGGCGGGCGCCACAGAGCGGCTTGTGGAGTTGCTGCATGTGGAGGATGCGATCATTGATCCTGCCGCGCCCAAAGCCCTGCCCAACCCGGTCGAGGGGCGGATCCGCTTTGATGCGGTGCATTTTGCCTATCCTTCGCGCCCCGGTGTGCAGGCGCTCGACGGGGTGAGCTTTGAGATTGCGCCGGGTGAAACGGTGGCCGTTGTCGGCCCGTCGGGGGCCGGCAAGTCGACGATCATCCAGCTGATGCAGCGTTTCTATGATCCCGACAGCGGGCAGGTTTGTCTTGACGGCGTGTCCCTGAGCGACATGGAGCGGGCCACCTTCCGCAAGGAAATGGCCCTCGTGCCGCAAGACCCGGTGGTTTTCGCCGCATCGGCGCGCGAGAACATTCGCTTTGGTCGCCCGGATGCAAACGATGCCGAGGTCGAAGCCGCAGCAAAGGCCGCGGCGGCGCATGATTTCATCATGGCGCTCCCTGAGGGGTATGACTCATACGTGGGCGAACGCGGTGTGATGCTCTCGGGCGGTCAGAAACAGCGCATCGCCATCGCTCGCGCGATCCTGCGCGATGCGCCGGTGCTTCTCTTGGACGAGGCGACCTCGGCCCTTGATGCCGAGAGCGAACGCGCGGTGCAAAACGCCGTGGATGAAATGGCGCGCTCGCGCACGACGATCATCGTCGCGCACCGCCTTGCCACGGTCAAAAAGGCCGATCGTATCCTCGTCATGGAAGAAGGGCGCATCGTGGCACAAGGGAGCCATGATGATCTGGTGGCCGAAGGCGGCCTATATGCGCGCCTTGCACGGCTTCAGTTTACGGACGGGGCCTTGGACCTGTGATTTCCCCCTTACCTTTTGGCGGGGATGGGGGCATGCTTTCCCCATCTGTCAAACGGGAGAATGAAGATGGGTCTTTGGAATTTCCTCAAAGGAGCGGGTAAATCGCTGATCGGTGGGGACGACACACCGGACGCCGAGGCGCTCAAGAAAGAAGTTGCTGAACTCGGGCTTGATGCCGAGGGTCTCGACATTACGGTCGAGGGCGACAAGGTGAAAGTATCCGGCGCGGCGGTCAGCCAAGAGATGCGCGAGAAGGTGATCCTTGCGGTCGGCAATGTCGAAGGCGTGGCCGCAGTCGAGGATGATGGCGGCGCAGAGCCGACATTTCACACGGTTGAGAAGGGCGATACGCTTTGGGCGATCTCCAAAAAGGCGCTTGGCGATGGCAACCGCTATAACGAGATTTTCGAGGCCAACCGCCCGATGCTTAGCCATCCCGACAAGATTTATCCGGGTCAGGTTCTGCGTATTCCGCAAGACGGTTAATCGCGGCCAGAATTCGGTTTCAGTCCGGGGCGCCTTTCGGGGCGCCCTTTTTCCTTTGATGAGCCACGGATTTCCCTGTTTTACAGGGGAAATGGGCAAAAAGGGGTGGTCTGACGCAACGTTTTGGCCTTGCTTGACTTAGGGTCGACTCTGGCCAAGCCCTTGCGAGTTGGGGATTTAGATCGCATCTTGAATATAAGCCCGGTTTGGGAAACGGGCAGACGACGGGGAGGAGACCGGAAAATGTCATTTGCCACGCGCGAAGACCTAAAGAAGATCGAACAAGAAATGCCGTGGGAAGCGCGCCCGCTTCCAAAGACGATCTACAAGTTTCTGACCAGCACGAAAGAACGGTTCCCGGACCGTCCGGCGGTCAGCTATCAGCTTTTGTCGGGGGCGACGGACAAAGCCGAAACCCTGACCTGGACCGAGCTTCACACCAAGGCCGTGCAAGCCGCGAACATGTTCCGCGATCTCGGGATCGGCGAGAATGATACGGTCGCCTATGTCCTGCCGAACTGTAACGAGACGCTGGTGACGCTTCTGGGTGGTATGATCGCGGGCATCGTAAGCCCCATCAACCCGCTTCTCGAGCCGGAGCAGATCGGCTCGATCCTGCGCGAAACCGATGCCAAGGTCGTCGTCACGCTCAAGGCGTTTCCGAAGACCGACGTGGCGCAGAAAGTCGCCGAGGCCGTTCGCCACGCGCCGCATGTGCATACGGTGCTCGAGATCGACCTCAACCGCTACCTGACCCCGCCCAAAAGCTGGATCGTGCCGCTTGTACGGCCCAAGAAACCGGGCAACCACCACGCCGATGTAAAACCCTTCAACAAGGAACTGGCGAAACAGAATACCACGCTTGATTTCGAGGATTGCGCGGGCGATCGCGTCGGGGCCTATTTCCATACTGGCGGCACGACGGGGATGCCCAAGGTCGCGCAGCATCTCTATTCCGGCATGATCTACAATGGCTGGATCGGGCATGAGCTTCTCTTCACCGAAGAGGACAACATCATGTGCCCGCTGCCGCTTTTCCATGTGTTCGCGGTGCATGTCATCGTGCAGGCGGCGATTGCCTCGGGCGCGCATGTGGTCTTTCCGACGCCAGCGGGTTATCGCGGCGACGGGGTGTTTGATAACTTCTGGAAGCTCATCGAGCGCTGGAAGATCAGCTTTATCATCACCGTGCCGACCGCCGTGGCTGCGCTCATGCAGCGCCCGGTGGATGCGGATATCTCCTCGGTCAAAACGGCGTTCTCCGGCTCGGCCCCGATGCCGCTCGAACTGTTCAAACGGTTCGAGAAAACCTGTGGCGTCGATATCGTCGAGGGCTATGGCCTGACCGAGGCGACCTGTCTCGTCTCCTGCAACCCGCCGACCGGCGACAAGAAGGTCGGCTCGGTTGGCCTTCCGTTCCCTTACACGGATGTGCGCATCTTCAAGGATACGCCAGACGGGCCAGTGGAATGCGCGGTCGATGAGGTGGGCGAAATCTGCGTCGACAACCCCGGTGTCCACGAAGGCAATACCTATACCGAATCCGAGAAGAACAAAGACCTGTTCTATCACCACAAGTTCCTGCGCACGGGCGACCTTGGGCGCATTGATGCGGATGGCTATGTCTGGATCACTGGGCGGGCCAAGGACCTCATCATCCGCGGGGGTCACAATATCGACCCTGCCGAGATCGAAGAGGCCATGCTGGCGCATCATGACGTGTCCTTCGCGGGTGCGATCGGCCAACCTGATGCCTATGCAGGTGAGGTGCCGTGCGTCTATGTCGAGCTTGTCGAGGGGGCGAGCGTGTCGCTCGAGGAGCTGCGCAAGCACGCCAAGGTGCATATCCACGAACGCGCGGCCCTGCCCAAACATGTGGAGATCATGGACGAGCTGCCGAAAACGGCGGTGGGCAAGATCTTCAAACCTGACCTGCGCAAGGCGGCGATCACGCGTATCTACAATGCGGCTCTGGAAGAGGCAGGCGTCGCGGCACGCGTCACGTCTGTTCTTGACGACAAGAAGCGCGGCCTTGTTGCTCAGCTTGAAAGCAACGGATCGAGCGACGAAGAGGTCGGCAAGGTTCTTGGCGATTTCGTCCGGCCTTGGGAATGGGCCAAAGATCACGTCGACGCCTAAGATGTGACAGGTTGATGAAATTTTGCCGGGCGGTGGGGTCTCCTGCCGCCTGGCTGCTGTTTGGGCCTTCCCCGGCGGTGTGGGCGGGGCTAGAGCGGGGCAAACCATTTCGAATTTGCGTGACATGGCTTTTCGAAAAGCCTTGGGCGCGGCGCAGGAGACGGGGGCAAGATGTCTGAGACGACAGTGGACCTTTTGGTGATCGGTGGCGGCGTCAACGGCGCAGGCATCGCGCGCGATGCGGCGGGGCGCGGGCTTTCGGTGCTTCTTGCCGAGAAGGGCGATCTTGCGTCGGCAACCTCTTCCGGCTCGACCAAACTTTTCCACGGCGGTTTGCGCTATCTCGAATATGGCAAGGTGCGCCTTGTCCGTGAGAGCCTCATCGAGCGCGAGGTTCTTCTCAAGGCCATGCCGCATATCTCGTGGCCAATGCGCTTTGTCCTGCCGCTTCATCCCGACATGCGGTTCGAGGGCGGCACACCGATCTCGCGTCTCCTTGGTGTCACCATGCCGTGGCTGCGCGGGCGCCGGCCGGGATGGATCATCCGGCTTGGCCTTTTCCTCTATGACCATCTTGGGGGGCGGAAGATCCTGCCGGGGACGCGTCGCATCGACCTGAGGAAAGACGCGGCAGGAGACCCTTTGCGCCCGGTGATGACGCGGGCGTTCGAGTATTCCGATTGCTGGGTCGATGATGCGCGGCTTGTCGTGTTGAACGCGCGCGATGCGGCGGCGCGCGGGGCGGATATCCGGGTTCGCTCTGAGGTCACGGACGCGCGGCGCGAGGGCGATCTTTGGCGCGTATCCCTGCGCGGTCCACAAGGCACTATGGACGTCACTGCGCGCGCCCTTGTCAACGCGGCAGGGCCGTGGGTTGGCGAGGTGATCCGCGACGTGGTGCATACCGAAAGCCGCGAAGGTGTTACCCTTGTGCGTGGCAGCCATATCATCGTGCCACGCCTCTATGACCATGACCGCGCCTATTTCCTGCAAGGGTCGGATGGACGCATCATCTTTGCCATCCCCTATGAGGGTAAGTTTACCCTGATCGGCACCACGGACGCGCCCCATGAGGATCCGTCTGAACCACCCCGCTGTAGTGATGAGGAGCGCGATTATCTCATCGCTTTTGCCAACCGGTATTTCGCCAAGGAGATCCGCGCCGAGGATGTGGTCTGGACCTACTCCGGCGTGCGGCCGCTCTATGATGATGGGGCGCGTTCCGCGAGTGCGGCGACGCGGGACTATGTTCTGACGCTCGACGCAGAGGGTGCGCCGCTGCTCAATGTGTTTGGCGGCAAGATCACGACCTATCGTCGACTGGCCGAGGCGGCGCTGGCCAAGCTCACCCCGCATTTTCCGACGGCGGGCGGGGAATGGACAGCGGGCGTCGCGCTTCCGGGTGGAGATTTCGATCTGGGCGACAAGGGGGCTCTGATCGAAGAGCTTTGTGGCGACTATCCGTTCATTACAGGCGGATGGGCAGGACGGCTTGTGCGGCTTTATGGTCGCGAGGCATGGGACATGCTTGGCGATGCCACACAGCGCGAAGACCTTGGCAAGGATTTCGGCGCGACCCTGACCGAGGCGGAACTGCGCTGGATGCGGGACAGAGAATATGCGCGCACGGGCGAGGACGCGCTCTGGCGGCGCTCCAAGCTCGGGCTGCACATGAGTGCCGCTCAGCGCGCGGCGGTCGAGGCGTGGTTCGCGGACTGAGGCTTGGCGCGGGGGGCGAAATCGTCCAATCTGCACCGACGTGATAAAGACGCAATACCGACGGGACACCGACATGACTTTCGTGCTTGCCATCGATCAGGGCACCACCTCTTCGCGCGCCATCGTGTTCGACGCCAAGATGCAGATTGCGGGACTCGCACAAGAGGAATTTACCCAGCATTTCCCGGCCTCTGGATGGGTCGAGCATGACGCGGAAGAGATCTTTGACACGGTCGTGGCGACCTGCCGCGTGGCGCTTGAGAAAGCCGGGGTCACGGCAGCGGAGATCGCCGCCATCGGCATCACCAACCAGCGTGAAACCACCGTGGTCTGGGACAAGAAGTCGGGGCGGCCCGTGCATCGCGCGATCGTCTGGCAAGATCGGCGTACCGCAGATTTTTGCAGCGAATTGAAAGGCTTGGGGCATGAGGCAGAGATCAGCGCCAAGACCGGTCTGCTGCTTGATCCCTATTTTTCGGGAACCAAGCTGCGCTGGATCTTGAACGAGGTCGAAGGGGCACGCGCGCGGACCGGCGAGCTTCTTTTCGGCACGATTGACAGCTACCTGATTTGGCGCCTCACCGGCGGAAAGGTCCATGCGACCGACGCCACCAATGCCTCGCGCACCTTGCTTTATGATATCCACCAGAACGCTTGGAGCGAGGACATCTGCGCGCTGCTCGACGTGCCGATGGAGATGCTCCCCGAGGTGCGCGATTGCGCCGATGACTACGGCGATACCGACCCCGCCCTCTTCGGCACATCCATCCCCATCCGCGGCGTCGCCGGCGACCAGCAGGCCGCGACCATCGGGCAGGCGTGTTTCACGCGGGGGATGATGAAATCGACCTATGGCACGGGCTGTTTCGCGCTCTTGAACACTGGCACGGAGGCCGTCGCGTCGCAGAACCGCCTCCTCACCACGATCGCCTATCGCCTTGATGGGCAAACAACTTATGCGCTCGAAGGGGCGATCTTTATTGCTGGTGCCGTGGTGCAGTGGCTGCGGGACGGTCTTGGGATCATCGACACGGCCTCGGTCACACAAGGTTTGGCCGAGAAGGCCGATCCAAGCCAGGAGGTGATCCTCGTGCCTGCCTTTACCGGGCTTGGTGCGCCGTACTGGGCGCCAGACTGTCGCGGGGCGGTCTATGGGCTGACGCGCAATTCAGGGCCAAAGGAGTTCGCCCGCGCCGCGCTTGAGAGTGTCGGGTTTCAGACCCGCGATCTGATCGAGGCGATGCAGGCAGATATGGGCGGGCCGGGCGAGACGGTCTTGCGGGTTGATGGCGGGATGACGGCGAGTGATTGGACGATGCAGTTCCTCTCTGACATCCTTGCGGCCCCGGTGGATCGCCCACGTATCCTTGAGAGCACGGCGGTCGGGGCGGCGTGGCTCGCGGGGATGGCCGTTGGGGTTTATCCGGACAAGGAGGGCTTTGCCGAGACCTGGGCGCTTGAGCGGCGGTTCGAGCCGGCGATGGACGAAGCGACGCGGGAGGCGCGCTATGGCGCCTGGCAGCGTGCGATCAAGGCGACGCTTTCGGTCTAAGCGGCCAAGCCGTTTCGGAAAACCTTGGCGGCTCAGGTTTTCAACGCAACAAGCAAATCCATGACGTTGGTGCCGGTGGGGCCGGTGACAAAGAGCGCGTCATGCGCCTCGAGAAAGAGGCCGCTTTCGGCGCGCTTGAGGGCGCGAGCGCCTTCTTCGCGCCATGTCGCGCCGCCAACGATCCCGCCTGCGGCCTCGGTCGGCCCGTCCGTGCCATCCGTTCCGCCGACAAGCACCGCGAGGTTCAGCATGCCCGAGATTTCACGCGAAAGCGCCAGCGCCAGCGCCTGATTGCGGCCCCCCTGGCCCGGATCGGGCGGAAGGATGACTGTCGGCTCTCCGCCAAGAATATGCACGCCGGGCGGCGCATGGCGCAGCATCTCGCCAACAGAGCGGGCGAGGTCTTCGACATCTCCGTAGAGCGTCTCGGTGTCGGTCATCACGTTGAGGCCAAGCGCGGTGGCGCGTTCTGCAGCGGCGGCGCGTGCGATGTGGTTCGATGCGACGATGAAGGGATCGAAGGAAAACGCCGCATCTTCGGGCGCGTTGCCGATCCCGGAGCCGATCACAGAGAGGGCGTCGCCCTCGACATCGGAGATTGCGCAGGTGGTCACAAGCTCGCCCTTGAACCCGGCGAGAAGCTTGCCGCCTTTGATCTGCGAGAGTTCCTTGCGGCGCGCGTTCATGGCGTGAATGTCGAGCCCTTCGGCGAGCATGCGGGCGTTTTCGGCCTGCAGGCTTGCGAGGGTTGTGCCCGGTTCGGGCAATTCGGCGAGCGCCGAGGCCCCGCCAGAGACCAGCATCAGGAGATGGGTGCCGGGGGACATGTGCTGAACCTGTTGGAACAGGGCGTGCCCCGCGATCAGGGTATTCTCATCAGGCACGGGATGCGCGGCTTCGATCACCTCGCAGGAGGGGGGAAGATCGCCCGCATGGCCGTATTTCGTTACAACAAGGGCGGGGATGTCGGCCCCGAAGACCTCATGCGCGCCTTCTACCATCGCAGCGGCGGCCTTGCCGATGGCGAGGATGCGGTCGGGGCGGGCGACCTGTTCGTCGCGCAGCGCGCGCGCCACACATGCGCGCCCCTGCACGGCGCGCACACCGTGCCACCAGATATCCTCGACCGTCTTGCGCATCTGTGGGTCCACGGGGGGCGTCCTTTCGTCTTTGCGACAGACTGTCCGAACGGGCGACGGAAGACCAGTCAAAACAACGCAGGGCGATGGGCTGGACGAGAGGGACGGCGAGCGTCATAAGCGAGGCATTACTCGAAAGGAAAGCCGATGTCCGTCCCCTGTGCGATCTGTGGCGCCGAAGGTGCGGCCACTGCCTATACCGTGGCTCCGAAGACCGATGAGATCGCCCTGTGCGAAACCTGTCTTCAAGGTGTGGAGAACGGCCCCGAGGATGCGCCGCATTGGCAATGCCTGCACGAAGCGATTTGGAGCACAGAGCCTGCGGTGCAGGTTGTGGCCTATCGTCTGCTGAACGGGCTTGGCGGGGCGATCTGGGCGCGGGATTTGCTCGACATTGCCTATCTCGAGGATGAGGTGAAAGACTGGGCCGAGGCGGGAATGGCCGATCCGGACGCCGTAGTACATCGCGATAGCAATGGCGCGGTGCTCGCGGCGGGCGATGCGGTTGTCCTGATCAAGGACTTGCCCGTGAAGGGCGCGGGCTTTACCGCCAAACGGGGCACGGCTGTGCGCAATATCTCTCTTGTGCCGGACAATGCCGAGCATATCGAGGGACGCGTCGAGGGCCAGCGGATCGTGATCCTGACGAAGTTCGTCAAGAAGTCCTAAGGCTCTTCAGACTTCCATCCAGATCGTAACTGGCCCGTCATTGAGGAGCCGGACCTTCATGTCTGCGCCAAAGCGGCCGCGCTCTGTTGGCAGGGCCTCGGCACCCGCCATGCGGTCGGCGAAATAGGTGTAGAGCCGTTCGCCTTCGACGGGCGGTGCAGCGGTGGAAAAGCCGGGGCGGTTGCCGCTACGGGTATCGGCGGCGAGGGTGAACTGCGACACGACGAGGACCGCGCCACCCATGTCACGGACCGAGCGGTTCATCTTGCCCGCGTCATCCTCGAAAATGCGCAGCTTTGCGATCTTCGCGGCAAGCTTGTCGGCCTCGGCTTCCGTGTCGCCCTGCATGGCACAGACAAGGACGAGGAGGCCATGGTCGATTTCGCCGATGATCTCGCCATCGACTGTCACAGAGGCCTCGGAAACACGTTGGATCAGGGCGCGCATGAAAGCTCCTTGTCGGTGGGGGGATTGGCGCCGGGACGTGTTGTCGAGAGCGTTGCGGCGCGGGTTGCGAACTGGGCGGCGCGCTCGAGTATTTCAGCATCGGCAAGACCAACGGCGCGCGGAGTGAGGGGGAGCGCCTCCGCGAGTGCGGCGAGAAAGGCGGCGTTGAACGTATCGCCCGCGCCAACGGTGTCGATCACCTCCGCCTCGGGGGCCGGGACATGCAGCGTGCCGTGGCGGGAATGTAGTGTGACACCGTCCCGCCCGTGGGTGTGCAAGACTAGGCAAGCGCGGCCTGAGAGCAGGTCTTCTGGCGAGACAGGGCCGAGCCAAGCGGCGTCCTCATCAGAGAGTTTCACGATATCGGCCATCGGGAGCATGCGGTCGAGGCGTTTGCGGTAGTCTTCTTCCGCGTCTTCGATCAGGGCCGGGCGGATGTTGGGATCGAGAAGGATCAGGCGATCCGCTCCGGCCATCTGCATCAAGGCCTCGAAGGCTCCGGCGGCGGGGCGGTGGATCAGGCTGATGCCGCCGAAGACGAGGGCTTTGATCCCGTCGAGCGGCGGTAGGGACATGGCCGTGAGCTGACGGCCCGCGCTTTCGCGATCGTAGAAGGAAAACCCCTGAGTGCCGTCTCCGGGATGAATGAAGGCGAGTGTTGTCGGCGCATCGAAGAGGGGTGCGCGGGAGAGATCAACGCCTTCGGCCTGCATCGCCTCAATGAGGATTTTGCCGAAGGCATCACGTGAGAGACCGCCGAAAAAGCCGGTTGCCTGTCCGAGGCGTGCGAGCGCGATGGCGGTATTGAGCGCCGCGCCGCCGGTCACGGGGCGAAAGGAGGGCGCGTCATCGGGGGCTGTCGCCGGCAACATGTCGATCACGGCTTCGCCGCAGCACAGGATCATGGCGCGTGTGTCTCGCTCAGGGGTCAACGTCGCCGAAATCTGCGCCAGTTCGGCAAGGAAAACAACCTCTAGCCCTTGGGGCCCTGCATGACGATGCAGGTCGTGGAGCCAGTGGCGTAGAGCTTGCCATCCTCCACACCGACGATTTCTCCATCCGCGATCCCTGTCGAGCGGCCCGCGTGATGCACCTTGCCGATGGCGTGGACGGTGGTGCCGGTCGGAATCGGGCGAATGATGTTAATCTTGTATTCGAGGGTGGTATAAATCTGGCCCTTTTTGAGCTTGGTCTGCACGGCGCAGGCCATACAGCTGTCGAGGATCGTGCCATACCAGCCGCCATGCACGGTTCCGAGCGGGTTCAGAACCTTGAATTCCGGCGTGCCTTCGAAGACGACCTTGCCCTCTTCGGCGAGGATCGGACGAAAGCCAAGCGTCGCGCCGATGGGCGGGCCGGGGATTTTGCCTGCGACGATATCCTGCATGAGTTCGAGCCCGCTGCGGGACAGGACATAGTCGAGGTCCGGCAGGTCTTTGGGGGATTGAGCGATCAGCATATCTGACATGAAAAAGGCCTCCTGAGGGGTCTCCTCAGAAGGCCGCAATTTGTCGGGGGCGTCCAGCCCGTCGGCGGGCTTGTTACGCCACGTTTTCGAGCACGACCTGCGGCGTCACGCCAAGCGCGTGGCAAACATCGCGGGTCAGGTCGGGGCGGTTCAGCGTGTAGAAGTGCAGCGAGTCGACGCCCTCGTCGATCAGGTCCGAGCAGAGCTCGGTGCAGATCGCGGTGGCGAGAAGGTCGGTGCGCCCGTCGCGTTCGGCCTTGGTAAAGGCATCGTCGAGCCAGGCGGGAATCTCGGTGCCACAGCGCAGGGCGAAGTTGCGTGCGCCTTTCCAGTTTTCGATCGGAAGGATGCCCGGCACGATTGGCGCGTCGATCCCGGCCTTCTCACAACGGTCCCGGAAGCGCAGGAAGGTATCGGCCTCGAAGAAGAACTGGGTCAGGGCCTCGGAGGCGCCAGCGTCGATCTTGCGCTTGAGCCAGTCGATATCTGCCTGTGAATCCGCTGCTTCGGGGTGTTTGTCGGGATAGGCGCCGACGCGGATCGTGAAGTCGCCAGTCTGCGAGAGCGCCTCGATCAGTTCGACCGAGTTGGCAAACCCGTCGGGATGCACTTCGAACCCGTCGCTGCCCTTGGGCGGGTCGCCACGCAGAGCAACAAGCTCGGAGACGCCTGCCTTGGCAAAGCCATTGGCGATCTCGAGGGTCTCTTCGCGGGTGGCGTTGACACAGGTCAGATGCGCCGCGACGTTGAGGCCACTCGATTTATGCAGCGTGGCCACGGCGTCGCGGGTCAGATCACGGGTCGTGCCTCCAGCACCATAGGTCACCGAAACGAAACGCGGGCCAAGTGGCGCGAGGGTCTGGACCGTGTCCCACAGGCGGAACGACGCTTCGAGGTTCTGCGGCGGGAAGAATTCCAAGGAAATGTTAGGCACGGTCATGTTCTTCGATCCTATCTTGCGGTTGTCTTCATGTCGCATGTGTGAAACATGGTGACAACTGCATAATCCTCAAGAACAACATGAGTGCGACATGAAGATGCACCTCGAATTGCGCCACCTGCGCACCGTCCGGGCCATTCACGAAGCAGGCGGCCTCGCCAAGGCCGCGGACCTCCTGCACATCACGCAATCGGCGCTTAGCCATCAGGTCAAAGGCCTTGAGGCCCAGACAGGGGTCGAGTTGTTCGTGCGCAGATCAAAACCGATGAAGCTCTCGGCTGCGGGGATGCGGCTCTTGCGGTTGGCCAACAAGGTGCTGCCGGAGATCGAGGCACTCGAAGCGGAGTTCAATGGCTTGCGCGACGGGAGTTCGGGGCGGCTTCATATCGCGATCGAATGTCATGCCTGTTTTGAATGGCTTTTCCCGGTGCTCGAGAAGTTCCGCAAGATTTGGCCGGATGTGGATGTCGATATCCGTCCGGGCCTTGCCTTTGAGGCGATGCCCGCGTTGCAGAAGGAGGATGTGGATCTCGTCGTGTCCTCGGATCCGGAAAGCCTGCCGGGGATCACCTTCTCGCACCTTTTCGACTATCAGCCGGTCTTTGTCGCCGCCTCAAACCATCCGCTCGCCGAGAAGCCCTTTATCGAGGCCGAGGACTTTCGCGGCCAGACTCTCATCACCTATCCGGTCGAGCGGGCGCGGCTCGATATCTTCTCGCAGCTCCTTAGCCCTGCCAAGGTCGAACCCGCGTCGATCCGACAGGCAGAGTTGACGGCAGTGATCCTTTTGTTGGTGGCGTCGAACCGGGGTGTGTCGGTTCTACCCGATTGGGTCGTGCGGGAGGTCAAGTATTCCTCGGACTACGTGACCCGTCCCCTGACCGAGACCGGGATCACGCGGCAGCTTTTTGCGGCGACGCGGGAGAGCGACCTTGAAAAGCCCTATATGCGCGACCTGATCCGCCTTGCAGGAGAAGAGGCAAGGCGGCTTCAGGAAGCCTGAGGTTCAGGCGATCTTGACGATCTGTTTGCCCTTGTTGCCGCCCTTGAGCATCGAGAAGAACGCGGCGGGCGCATTTTCGAGACCTTCGGCGATATCCTCGACAAAGGCGACTTCGCCCTTGGCGACGCGCGGGGCCACCTCCTTGAGGAACTCCGGGTAGCGATCAAAATGGTTTGAGATGATGAACCCGTTGACCGACAGGAAATTGACGAGAATCGAGCGCCAGATGCGCGGGCCGGTGAGGCTCTCGCTTGCGGCGCCTGCGCCGAGGCCGCCGGCGTCGTACCATGCGATCATGCCGCAGATCGGGATGCGCCCGTGCGGATTCATCATCGGCAGAACCGCGTCGAGCACCTTGCCGCCGACATTCTCGAAATAAATGTCGATGCCATCCGGGCAGGCGCTCTTCAGCGCCTTCCTTAGGTCTGAGGCGGTCTCATAGGCGCGGTGATCGAGGCAATCGTCGAACCCGTAGACCTCCTTGGCCATGGCGCATTTCTCTGGCCCGCCCGCAATGCCGACGACGCGCAGCCCATGAAGACGTGCGATCTGACCGACCATGGAACCGACGGGGCCGGTTGCGGCGGCGACCACGAGGGTTTCGCCTTTCTTGGGACGACCATGTTCCATCAGGCCGAACCAACCGGTGAAACCGGGCATGCCAAGCACACCGAGCGCCGCCGTGACCGGACCTTGCGCGGGATCCAGCTTGCGCAGGAGTTTGGCGGGTTGCACGGCGTGGCTTGCCCAGCCGAACATGCCAAAGACCGTATCGCCGGGTTTGAGGCTGTCGCTGTTGGAGGCGATGACCTCGCCCACGGCGCCGCCTTCCATCGTGCCGCCAACAGGCACTGGCGCGGCGTAGGATTTCGCGTCATCCATGCGGCCGCGCATATAGGGGTCGAGCGAGAGATAGAGCACTTTGACAAGCACTTCGCCCTCGCCGGGCGTGGGCATGTCCACGGTCTCAAGTCGGAAATTCTCGTCTGTCGGGCTGCCCTCGGGGCGGCTTGCCAGTACGATGCGCTGCATCTGATCGGTCATGGTCTTGGTCCTCCTGTTTGGACCAGAGCCTGCGGGCACCGGCGGGGTTTGACAACCCTTCGGGAGATTGTGACGTGGCGGCGGGCTTCTGACTTGGCAAACGGGACTGGGGGGCGTATACGCGCGGCCTGAAACCCCGAAAGGAGCCATGCCATGCCAGGCAGCGCAAATCTCAACATCATGATGAAGGCCGCCCGCAAGGCCGGACGGTCGCTGGTCAAGGACTTCCGCGAAGTCGAGAACCTGCAGGTGTCGATGAAGGGCGCGGGCGACTTTGTAAGCCGGGCCGATCTGCGGGCCGAGGAAATTCTCAAGGAAGAGCTTATGACCGCGCGCCCGAGCTATGGCTGGCTCGCGGAAGAAGGCGGCGGAGAGGACGGCAAAGATCCGACCCGGCGCTGGATCGTGGACCCGCTCGACGGGACGACCAACTTTCTGCACGGTCTGCCGCATTGGGCGATTTCCATCGCGCTTGAGCATAAAGGCGAGATCGTTGCGGGGGTGATCTTTGACGCGGCCAAAGACGAGATGTTCTATGCCGAGAAAGGCGAGGGTGCGTGGCTTAACGACAGCCTGCGTTTGCGTGTCTCGGGGCGGTCGCGGATGATCGAATCGGTTTTTGCCACGGGGCTGCCGTTCGGCGGTCGCGCGGACCTGCCGGAAACGCTTCAGGATCTGGCGCGGCTTCTGCCGGCGACGGCAGGCGTGCGGCGTTGGGGGTCGGCGGCGCTCGATCTGGCGTATGTGGCGGCTGGTCGCTACGAGGGCTTCTGGGAACGTCGTCTGAACGCATGGGACCTTGCGGCGGGCGTCATCATCGTCAAGGAAGCAGGGGGGCTCGTGCAGCCGCTGACGCCGGGCGGGGATATTCTCGAAGATGGCGAAGTGATCTGTGCCAACGAGCCTATTTTCGACCAGTTCGCAAAGACGATCCGCAACGGGTAAGGGTTTAGGGGCGTTGCCCCTCTTGGCCGCAAGGCGGCCAATTCACCCCGAGTATTGAGACAGAGAAGAAGAGCGCCCTCGTGGCGCTTTTTTCATGTCTGGTCGGAGGGGTGATTGACCCCGTCCACCCAGCCAATATCGCCAAGGTCGCGCGGGTTGACACCTTCGAGTGCGCCGAGATTGACGCCGTATTCATTCGGATTCGAGCGGCGGCGATGATGGGTGTAGATGCCGCAAGTCTTGCAAAAGTAGTGACGCGCAGTCCCTGTACCCCACTGGTAGAGCGTCAGGTTCTCTTCGCCCTGCACAATGCGCAGACCGTTGAGGGGCACGCTCACGGCGGCGGCACCGCGGCGGCGGCAGAAGGAACAATCGCAGCGCCGGGCAGTTGCGAGGCCGTCGGACAAGTCAACGGCGAGTTCGACCGCGCCACAGTGGCATGTCAGTTTATGGCTCATCTGCGTCTCCGGACTTTGGGCACGGTGCTACGAGAATAGACCGCGTCGGGGTGGGGTGGCTTGCCATCGGTCTTTTGCCAGAACTGCGGACCGCCGCGCCGTTGCCAGAGCGGCAGCGTCAGAAGCAGGCCCGCGACAAAGCCGCCGGCATGGGCCCAATAGGCGACGCCGCCCGCACCAGCGGTGCTGGTTGCCCCGTTAAAGAGCTGTAGCGCGAACCAGAGGCCGAGCATGACCCAAGCGGGCACCGTGAAGACCTTGAAGAAAATGATGATGATCAGGAGCACATCCACTCGCGCCTTGGGGAAGAGCAGGAGATAGCCGCCCATCACCCCAGCGATGGCCCCGGAGGCGCCGACGGTCGGGATTTGGGAGCCGGGATCGGAGATCACTTGCGCCAGCCCTGCGGCGATGCCGCTCAGGAGGTAGAAGAAGAGGAAACCGCCGTGGCCCATCTCGTCTTCGAGATTGTCACCGAAGATCCACAGGAAAAGCATGTTGCCCGCGAGGTGCAGGAAACCGCCATGCAGGAACATCGACGTCACGAGGCCGAGGGGTTTGCTCCCCATGCTGACCTCGGCGGGGATCAGGGCCCAATCCTGAAAGAAGGCGGCGATCCTGTAGGGTTCGCTCATGATCGGCCAATAGAGCAGGAAGATGCCGATATTGAGCGCCATCAGGATGTAGACGACATAGGGCGTGCGCCCGGACGGGTTGTGGTCACGGATCGGAAACATGCGCCCACTGTGGCGGAAACGGGCGGGGCGTCAAGCCACCCCGCCAAGAAGCGCCGCGTTGCCGCCCGCTGCGGTGGTATCGACGCAGACATGCCGTTCGCCGAGGACGCGCGCCGCGTCAGGCACGCCTGTCAGAAGCGGCAGGATCGGTCCCGTGCGCGCAGCGAGGGCGCCTTCATAGGCACGCGCCGTCTCTGCATCGCCCCACCAGAGCACACCAGAAAGGCCGGAGAGCGTTGTCAGTGCCTCGGGCGGAACGGAACCGGTGGCTTTGACAGCGATCCCGCCAAGTCTTCCGACGACGCGCGCCTGTTCGCTCGCAACCTCTGCGCCCGGCCCGAGACAAAGCACCGGCGGGCGCGCGGACATGGTCAGGCGGTTGGATTCGCCGGTTGGCCCCGGCAGGGTCAGGGTGGTGCTGGCCTGCGCTGGGGGAGCGGATTTGAGGGCGGTTTGTGCGGCTTCGTGGGACATCTCGCCAGACCACGTACCTGCGTCCACGCTTGCCGTAGCCGGGGTCGAGAACCGGGCGAGGTAGTGCGGACCGCCCGCCTTGGGGCCTGTGCCGGAAAGGCCCTCGCCACCGAAGGGCTGAGATCCGACAATGGCGCCGATCTGGTTGCGGTTGACGTAGATATTGCCTGCGTGGATGCGATCCGAGACATGCTGCACCCGATCGTCGATCCGTGTTTGCAGGCCGAACGTCAGGCCATAGCCCGTCGCGTTGATGGCGTCGATCACGGCGTCGAGTTCATCTGCCTTGAAGGTGGCCATGTGCAGGACCGGGCCAAAGATCTCGCGTTCAAGATCGGCGATGCCGGTCACGCGGATCAAGGTCGGGGCGATATAGGTGCCGGTTTGAGGCGCCTGCATCTGGAACAGCACACGGCCCTGTGCTTCGGCTTCGGCGATATGCGCAGCGATACCAGATTGAGCTTCGGCGTCGATCACCGGGCCGCTATCGGTTGAGAGGTGCCACGGGTTGTCGACCGAGAGTTCTTTCATCGCGCCGATCAGCATCTTGGAAAATTCTGCGGCGATGTCTTCCTGCACATAGAGGCAGCGCAGAGCGGAGCAGCGCTGGCCCGCGGATTGGAAGGCGCTCTCGACGATGGCGGTGACGGCCTGCTCGGGAAGGGCGGTTGAGTCGACGATCATGGCGTTGAGACCGCCGGTTTCAGCGATGAGCGGCGCGCCGGGAGCGAGGTTCTCGGCCATGCTGCGCCGGATCAGCAACGCTGTTTCAGTCGAGCCGGTGAAAGCAACGCCGCCGACGCGCGGATCGGATGTCAGTGCCGCGCCCACATCGCCCGCACCTGGCAGGAGTTGCAGCGCGCTTGCCGGAACGCCCGCTTCGTGCAGGAGTTTCACGGCGAAATGCGCGATCAGCGGGGTCTGCTCGGCCGGTTTGGCGAGGACAGCATTCCCGGCCGCGAGGGCGGCGGAAATCTGGCCAGTGAAGATCGCCAGCGGGAAGTTCCAAGGCGAAATGCAGGTAAACGTCCCCACAGGGGCGTCGGTCGGCGCGTTGGCCGCGTAGTAGCGCAGGAAATCCACCGCTTCGCGTAGTTCGGCCACGGCGTCGAGCGGCGTCTTGCCGGCTTCGCGGGCGAGGAGGGCGAAGATCTCGCCGAAATGCGCCTCGTAGAGGTCTGCCGCTTTGTTGAGGGCGGCGCTGCGGTCTGCCGGGCTGGCTTGCCATGGGCGGGCGGATTTGAGCGCGGTTTTGACGTCTTGGGCGCTGGCGGTCGCGACAGTGCCGGGGCGGTCGCCGGGGAGAGCCGGGTTGCTCACCGGCTCTGGCGCGTTGGGTGCAGCCTTGGCCGCAAGTCGCGGAGCGGCGTGCCACTCGGCCTCGCGAAATGGTGCGCGGGCTTCCTCAATCGCTTCGATCGTGGGGATGTCGCGCAGGTCGAAGCCTTTGGAGTTAATACGCTCGGGCTGGAACAGGTCTGGTCCGGTCGGCAGGGTTGTTTGTGCCTCCTCATAGGCGTCGAACGGATCGCGGGCGACGGTTTCGGGCGGCACGTCCTCGTCCACGATCTGGTTCACGAAGGAGGAGTTGGCGCCGTTCTCGAGGAGGCGGCGCACAAGATAGGCGAGGAGGTCACGATGCGCCCCGACCGGCGCGTAGATGCGGCAGCGCGCCTTGTCGGATTTGAGCACGATATCATGCAACGCCTCACCCATGCCATGCAGGCGCTGGAACTCAAAAGCACTCATGTCGTCGGCCATCTCGAGGATGGCGGCGACAGTGTGGGCGTTGTGCGTCGCGAATTGCGGATAGATACGATCCGTCATCGACAGGAGCTTGCGCGCGTTGGCGATGTAGGAAATGTCGGTGGCTGGCTTCGAGGTGAAGACTGGGAAGCCATCGACGCCAAGCACTTGTGATGCCTTGATTTCGGTATCCCAATAGGCGCCCTTCACAAGGCGGACCATAATCTTGCGGTCCAAGCGGCTGGCGAGGTCGTTGAGGTAGTCGAGCGTCGCGCCTGCGCGTTTGCCATAGGCCTGCACGACGATGCCAAAGCCGTCCCAGCCCGCCAGCGCCGGTTCGGAGAGGACGGTTTCGATCACGTCAATGGAAAGCGACAGGCGGTCGGCCTCTTCCGCGTCGATATTGAGGCCCATGTTGGCCGATTTCGCCAGAAGCGCGAGCGAGCGTAGGCGCGGGACCAATTCGTCCATGACGCGGGCGCGCTGGGCGACCTCGTAGCGTGGGTGCAGCGCCGAGAGTTTGACCGAGATACCGGGGTTATCGCGGATATCGTCATGGGTGCAGGCGGCGGCGATGGCCGAGATGGCGCGGGAATAGGCGAGGTGGTAGCGCATGGCGTCGGCGTCGGTCTTGGCGGCTTCGCCGAGCATGTCGTAGGAATAGGTATAGCCCTTCGCCTCCATTCCGGCAGCGCGTTTCATCGCGTTCTCAATGGTTTCGCCGAGGACGAACTGGCGTCCCATCTCTTTCATTGCGCGGCCCACGGCGGTGCGGATCACCGGTTCGCCAAGGCGTTTCACAGCGCCGCGCAGCGTGCCGACGATACCCGGTTCCTTGTCCTCAAGAACCTTGCCCGTCAGCATCAGTGCCCATGTCGAAGCGTTGACGAGCGATGAGGTCGAATGGCCCAGATGCTTGCCCCAGTCCGAAGGCGCGATCTTGTCTTCGATGAGGGCGTCGATTGTTTCTGCGTCCGGCACCCGCAAGAGCGCTTCGGCGAGGCACATGAGCGCGATGCCTTCGTCGGTCGAAAGACCGTATTCGGCGAGAAAGACCTCCATCATGCCCGGCTGCGTCGTGTTGCGGATTGCAGTGACAAGCGTCGCGGCGCGCGCCGAGATCTGGCGGCGATCCTCGGGCGAGAGGCCGGATTCGGCGATAAGCTCGGCCACGAGGGCTTTCTCGTCGCGGTAGGTCGTGGTGTCGATCAGGGCGCGGTTGGACATGGGGCTCTCCATCTGTTTGGGAGAGAATAGCAGCTCAGATATAGGCAGGTTGCCCAAATCATATTAACAATGTAGGCAATATGATCTTCAAAGGAGGGGATTTTGATGCAGGATGGAGAGGTGGGGCTCGATCGATTTGATCGCGCGATTCTCGATGTGTTGTCGGGGGAGGGGAGGATCGCGGTCACGGACCTTGCCAAGAGGATCGGCCTGACCAAGACACCAACGCAGGCGCGGCTGCGCCGTCTTGAGGCGGAGGGGGTCATTACCGGCTATTCGGCGCAGATCAACCCGATCCGGCTTGGCCTCGATCACGTCGCCTTTGTTGAGGTAAAGCTGACCGACACGCGGGAGGCGGCGTTGAGGGCGTTCAACGCGGCGGTTCTCCTTGTACCGGAGATCGAGCAAGCACATATGATCGCCTCGCATTTCGACTACCTCCTGAAGGTGCGCACACGGGACATGGCCGCCTACCGCGTTGTTCTTGGGGAAAAAATTTCGGCCCTACCCTATGTGTCGAGCACCTCGACCTATGTCGGGATGGAGGCAGTCAAGGAAACGCCTTGGGCGGAAATCGGGTAAGCCCGGAAAAGAAGCGGACCGCGGGTCTTGGCAGGTCTTTACACGGACGTCACAGCCAGTATTTTCGCGTCCAATCCAAATGCTTGGGGAGTGTGAGTGCCCGCGTGGTGGAATGGTAGACACAGGGGACTTAAAATCCCTAGGCCGAGAGGCCGTGCCGGTTCGAGTCCGGCCGCGGGTACCAATTTTCAAAGAGTATCAGGGCGTTGGCAGGCCCAAGAGATCGTCGAGCGCGGCCATGAAGACGGCTGTGCCGGTGGGGATCAGGCTATCCGGGAAATCGTAATCCGGGTTGTGGAGCGCAGGGCTGTCGAGGCCGCTGCCAAGTAGGAACATCGCCGATTTCGACACATCCGCGAAACGTCCGAAATCTTCGGAGGCGCGCATGGGCAGGTGGCCCTCTTCGCGCACCAGTCCAAGCCGCCGAATCGCCCGGTCAAGGACGGCGGTGGCGTCGGGGTCGTTGGTGCAGGCGCGGAAATAGTCGTGGTAGGCGAGCGAGGCCTGAAGCGCGTGCGTTTCAGCGAGATGCGCCACGGCGGTTTCGGCTTCGCGGCAGAGGTGTTCCATGCCGGGATCGGTGAGGCTGCGCAGCGTGACCCAGAGGGTGCCGTCGCCGGGGGCGACCCCAAAGGCGGGCTCCCCGACGCGGATATGCGTGATGGTTGCGAGCGCGAAATCAGCGGGGTTTTCAGGGGCCGGGTTGCTCAGGGCTTGCAGGGTCGGGACAAGCGCGGCGATGGCCGGGGTCGGCGGCACGCCGGTTTCGGGCTGAGAGGCGTGGGCGGTGCGCCCCGAAAGGCGGATTTCGAGGCCGCAGGAGGCACAGTTGGCGGGGCCTTCCTGAAGCGAGACATGGCCGAGGGGCATTCCCGGCATGTTGTGGAGCGACAGGGCGTAATCAATTGAAAGTGCCGTGAAATCCGGCGACTCGAGCACTTTTTGCGCACCGGACCCATCCTCTTCGGCGGGTTGGAAAAGGAGGATGACGCGACCCTTCGAGGGGCGGAGGCGGGAGAGATGGTGCGCGACCCCCATAAGCATCGTCATATGGCCGTCATGGCCGCAGAGATGGCCTTTGCCCGGCACTGTCGAGCGGTGATCGGCGTCGGACTTCTCCTCGATCGGGAGCGCGTCGAGTTCACAGCGCAAAAGGACGGTCGGCCCGGCCACGGCCCCAGAATAGAGCGCGGCGATGCCATGTCCGCCAAGACCGGTCAGAATGTCATCAGGGCCGGTTTCGGCAAGCACGGACTTGATCCGTGCGGCGGTCTCTGCCTCTTCGCCCGAAAGCTCGGGGTGGCGGTGCAGATCATGGCGGAGCGCGGTCAGCGCGGTGATGTCCGCGTCCGTCAGGGCAGGGAGGGCGTTGCTTTGGGCCGGGTGGTCCGTCATCGGATCAATCGCGCGTTCCGGCAAAACGCTCCTGCCAGTCCTCACGCTCGGTGTCTGTGATCTTGCGGAAAGTCACATCCGGCACGGTGAAGGCATGGCCGGGGGCCAGCGCGGTAAGCGCGGCGGGCACGTCATCGGGCCAATTGGCGTTCTCGGTCTGCATCGCGGCGAGGAGTGTGTCCTTGGCGTCCGGGATGAAGGGGGCCGACAGAACGGCGTAGAAGCGGATCAGGTTCAGCGCGAGCCGAATCTGCGCGGCGGCCTTTTCCGGGTCTTCCTTGAAGGTTGACCACGGCGCGGCGGTTTGCAGGTACTCGTTGCCCGCAACCCAGATTGCACGCAGTTCTTGCGCCGATTTGCGCACCTCCATCGCCTCCATATGGGCCTCGTAGGCGCGGGTGCGGGTGGTGAGTTCTTCGATCAGGGCCGTCTCGGTCTCGCCGAATTCGCCGCCTGCGGGGACTTCTTCGCCGAATTTGGAGCGGCAGAACTTGGTCACGCGAGAGACGAAATTGCCAAGCACGTCGGCGAGGTCTTTGTTCACCGAAAGCTGGAAATTCTCCCAAGTGAATTCTGCATCCGAGCTTTCGGGGGCGTGGCTCAGAAGCCACCAGCGCCAGTAATCGGCGGGCAGGATTTCAAGCGCCTGATCCATGAAGACGCCGCGCCCTCGCGAGGTTGAGAACTGGCCGCCGTCATAGTTCAAGTAGTTGAAAGACTTGATGTAATCGACGAGCTTCCACGGTTCCCCAGAGCCAAGGATGGTGGCCGGGAAGGTGAGTGTATGGAAGGGGACGTTATCCTTGCCCATGAACTGGGTGTAGGTCACGTCGTCGGCGCCTTTGTCGGTGCGCCACCAGCGTTGCCAGTCGGTGCCTTTGTTCGCTGCGACCCATTCCTGGGCGCAGGCGATGTATTCGATGGGGGCGTCGAACCAGACGTAGAAGACCTTGCCTTCCATGCCCGGCCAGTCCACGTCGCCTTTCTTGACCGGAATACCCCAGTCGAGATCGCGCGTGATGCCGCGGTCTTGAAGGCCGTCACCATCGTTGAGCCACTTCTTGGCGATCGAGGTGGTGAGGACGGGCCAGTCGGCCTTGGAATCGATCCATGCCTCGATCTCGTCCTTCATCTGCGACTGACAGAGATAGAGGTGTTTGGTCTCGCGCATCTCAAGGTCGGTCGAGCCGGAAATCGTCGAATGCGGGTTGATGAGATCGACCGGATCGAGCTGTTTGGTGCAGTTGTCGCACTGGTCGCCGCGCGCGGAGTCAAAGCCGCAGTTAGGGCAGGTACCCTCGATGTAGCGGTCCGGAAGAAAGCGACCGTCGGCCTTGGAATACATTTGATTTTCAACAACTTCGCGGATCAGCCCGCGGTCAGCGAGGACGCCTGCGAAGTGTTGTGTCAGGGCGTGGTTCTCGGGGCTCGAGGAGCGGCCAAAATGATCAAAGGAGAGGCGGAAGCCCTCGGCGATCTTGGATTGCACCTCGTGCATTTCGGCGCAGTAGTCGGCGACGGGTTGACCGGCCTTGGTGGCGGCGAGTTCGGCGGGCGTGCCGTGTTCGTCGGTGGCGCAGAGGAAGAGCACTTCGTTGCCCCGGCCACGTTGATACCGAGCGAAGAGGTCGGCGGGCAATTGGCTGCCGACGAGGTTCCCGAGGTGCTTGATGCCGTTGATATATGGAATGGCCGAAGTGATGAGGTGGCGCGCCATGAGGTCTCTTCCGTTGTCCCGCTAGTCTGGCCTTCCCTAGACCAAAGCGGCGCGCGTTTCCAGCGGATGTTTGGCTCGAAAAGTGTCGAAACCCAGTGTCGGTATCACGTCGGTATTGCGTCGGTATTGCGTATGTGCGGATTTCGGTCCGTTTTCTTTTATGGAAAACGGGGACTCAGGAGTTGCGGTCGCGCTGACGGCCCATGAGGCGGCCGATGGTGAAGCTCGTGCGTGGGGCATAGACGTAGCGGGTGCGGTTCTCGACCGTGGGACGGATGCGCATGCGGGCGATGCCGAAGACGATCAGGACGGCATGACCGACAGCGATCATCACGAAGAGCGCGGCGGGGCCGAACCAGTTGATCAGGCCCGAAGCCACGGTCGGTGCGGCGATGGCCCCGAGCGCGAAGAAGAACATCAGCGCGGCGGAGAGCTCGACCCGTTCGTCGGCGCTTGCGAAGTCGTTGGCGTGGGCGGCGGCGACGGAATAGATCGGGAAGGCGGTGAGGCCGAAGAACACCGCATTGACCATGACCGTCGTCGTGCCAAGCCCGCCCGAGAGCGCGGTCGAAGCGCAGGAGAGGATCGCGGCGCCAGAAAGCCAGATCAGAACCCAACGGCGGTCGAATTTGTCTGCGAGCCAGCCGACCGGGTATTGTGCCAGTGCGCCGCCAAAGACGAAGGCGGCGAGGAACCATGCGATCTGATCCGTGCCGAGGCCGACCTGCGTGCCATAGACCGGGCCGACCATGCGGAAGGAGGCCGAGCTTAGCGCCGCCACCACCACGCCGGCGGCGGCCAGCGGCGAGCGGGCGACGGCCAGCATTGGACGCAGGCGCGGGGCGTCGGGGGTTTCGGGCTGGGCCGACTTGCTTAGCGTGATGGGCAAAAGCGCGGCGCAGCAGAGGATCGCGAGCAGGTTATAGGAGACGTAGGAGGCTGGTTCGAGGACCGAAATCACCATTTGCGCCGCAAGCGACGCGCCCATATCGACGATCCGGTAGGTCCCCATAGCGCGGCCCCGGTTGGCATTGGTGACACGCGCCTGAAGCCAAGCTTCGATCACGGTATAGCAGCCCGCGACGCAAAGGCCCGAGGCGATCCGCATGAGCGCCCAGGCCATCGGGTCGATGACGAGGAAGTGGGCAATGAGGCTGATCGCGCCGGTCGCCGTAAAGGCGGCGAAGGCGCGGGAATGACCGATACTGCCCATGAGGCGCGGCGCCCACCAGCAACCGATGAAGAAGCCGAGGAAATGCGCCGAGCCGAGGAGGCCGATCTGGTTCGTGGTAAAGCCGAGGGTCAGGCCGGAGAGCGCATCGAGCGGGCCAACGCCACCGGAACTGAGCTGAAGCAGGATGACCGAGAGAAACAGGGCAGAAGAGGTAATCAGGAAGCGCATGTGTGTCAGCTTGGGGTGGCGCGGGCGGCGGGGTCTTGTGGATATTCGACAGCCAGCGTCGTTTTCGAGCCCTTTGGGGAAGTGGTGTTCGCGTGGGCCATGCGAGCATGGCGGGGGGCGAGAGTCCAGCCGCTTGACGAGTAGAGCGGGCGTTTTCCCCGAACGCCCCTTGCCGGGGCCGGGAAATATGCGCAGGTTACCGGCAAAGACGACAGACCGGGGATACGCAGATGGCGGGACATGGCTATGAGACGGGGCGGCTTGACCTGCCTTTCGTGGGGATTTCGACCTTTGGCAAGCGGCCTTACGTCAGCGATTGGGACGCGATCGAGGCGGATGTGGCCGTGATGGGCGCACCGTTTGATTTCGGCACGCAGTTTCGGGCGGGGGCGCGGTTTGGGCCGCGCGGTGTGCGCGAGGCCTCGACGCTTTTTTCCTTTGGCCATGCCGGGGCCTATGACCACGAGGACGATGCGACCTACCTCCCCGAAGAGGTGCGGATCGTGGATATTGGCGATGCCGATATCGTCCATACCGACACGATGAAGAGCCACGCCAATATCGAGGAAGGCGTGCGCAAGATCCTTCAGGCCGGCGCGCTTCCGGTGGTGATCGGGGGGGATCATTCAATCAATATCCCCTGCATCAATGCCTTTGATGGCGAGGGGGATATTCATATCCTGCAAATCGACGCGCATCTCGATTTCGTCGATGAGCGCCATGGGGTGCGCTATGGCCATGGCAACCCGATGCGGCGGGCGGCGGAAAAGCCCTATGTCACCGGGCTCACGCAGGTTGGTATCCGGAATGTGTCGTCCACGGCGAAGGAAGGCTATGACGCGGCGCGGTCGATGGGGAGCGATATCCTCTCGGTGCGTCAGGCGCGCAAGATCGGGCCGGAGGGCGTCATCGCGCGTATCCCGGAAGGCGCGCGGGTTTATGTGACGATTGATATCGACGGGTTCTGTCCGTCCATCGCGCCGGGCACGGGCACGCCGAGCCATGGGGGTTTCCTCTACTATGATGTGCTTGAGATGTTGCAGGCGCTTGCCAAGCGGCATGAGGTTGTGGGCATCGACCTTGTCGAGGTGGCGCCGGACTATGACACCACGGGATCAACCTCGATCCTTGCGGCACAGGTCTTGCTCAACATGCTGGGCTTTATTTTTCACGAGCGCGCCAAGCGCTGAATGAAACGGAAAAAGGAAACGCGACAATGAAAATGAAACCGCTTGGCCGGACGGGAATCGAGGTTTCGGAGCTTTGCCTTGGGACGATGACTTTTGGCACGCAGACACCCGAGGCCGAGGCCCATGCGCAGATGGAGATGGCGCGCGATCACGGGATTAACTTTTTCGATGCGGCCGAGATGTATCCGGTCAATCCGATCAGCGCCGAGACCGTGGGCCTGACCGAGGAGATCGTCGGCAACTGGTTTGAAAAGACCGGGCGGCGGGATGAGGTCGTGATGGCGACGAAACATTCCGGGGCGGGGTTCAAACATGCGCGCGACGGGGCGCCGATTTCGGCCAAGACGATCCCGGAGGCCATTGAAGGCTCGCTACGGCGGCTGAAGACGGATGTGATCGACCTTTATCAATTCCATTGGCCAAACCGCGGCTCTTACATGTTCCGCCAGAACTGGGCGTTTGATCCGTCGCAGCAGGACCGCGCGGCGACGCTCGCACATATGGAAGAGGCGCTCGAGGCGCTTCAGGCGCAGGTCGAGAAGGGCAACATCCGCGCCTTTGGTCTCTCGAACGAGAGCGCCTGGGGCACGGCGGAGTGGCTGCGGATTGCGGGCGAAAAGGGCGGGCCGCGGGTGGCGTCGATCCAGAATGAATATTCGCTTCTCTGCCGTCTCTACGACACCGATCTTGCGGAGTTGAGCGTCAACGAGGATGTGGGGCTTTTGGCGTTTTCGCCGCTTGCGGCGGGGCTTTTGACCGGCAAGTATCAGCATGGCCGGGTGCCGGAAGGGTCGCGCATGTCGATTGTCGAGAACCTTGGCGGGCGCAAGTCGGCACGGGTCTTTGATGCGGTCGATGCCTATCTCGCGATTGCCCAGACCCATGGGATTGATCCGATCCATATGGCCATGGCCTTCACGCTTCAGCGCCCCTTCATGTGTTCCTCGATCTTCGGGGCAACGCGGATCGAGCAATTGGAGCATCTCCTGAAATGCACCGAGGTGACGCTTTCGGATGAGGTGATGAAAGACATCAATGACGCGCATCGCGCCCATCCGATGCCCTATTGAGCGCGCCCGCGCCTTGGGATAGGGCGGGGCGTCAGACGAAGGAACTTAAGATGTCGCAGGAAGTCCTTGCAGAATTGCGTGCCTCGGCGCCGCGCCGGTGGATCGGTGTGGCGATCATGGCCACGCTTGGCGGGTTGCTGATTTATATTGCGGTGGCCGTTCCGCCTGCGACCGTGCTTTGGCAGGGGTTCTTGCTCTTGCTCGGTGGGCTGTCTCTCTGGCTGGCCGAGGCGACGCGGCGGGCGACTGAGCTAACGCTGACGCTGACAGAGGAAGGGATCGTCGATAGCACGGGCGAGACCGTGGCCGAGATCGCGCAGATCGATGGGGTGAGCCGGGGGACGTTTGCTTTTAAACCATCGAACGGGTTCGTTCTCAGCCTGAAGACACGTGGCGAGGGACGTTGGCGTCCGGGCCTTTGGTGGCGCGCAGGCAAACGAGTCGGGATTGGCGGCGTGACGCCCGGGCCACAGGGTAAAATGATGGCGCAGATGATCGAGGCGTTGATTGCCGGGCGTCCTGTCGACGACTAGACGTTGTTGTCGCCATCGCTCCAGACAAGCTGGGGCGCGAAACGCGGGCGGGTGAAGATGAAGGTCTCGATCGTGTTGTCCCCGAGGCCGACATTCAGCGCCGGTTCATAAGTGGACAAGGTCTCCACCACGATGATGCTTTCTCCGGCCGCAATCGCCGGGAGACGGACGACGAAATCCGAGAGGTTCGGGGCTTGCAACTCGTCCATGTTGCCGATCGATTTCGACCATTCGAGCGAATGTTCCTGTGTCACTCCGCTATAGCTTACGACCGTGACACGAAGACCCGAGGGCGAGTCTGACTGTGCCAACAGGTCAAAGAGCTTGCGGGTGCTGCCGAGGTAGTAATCGTCAATCGCCGCGGTCTCGCGCGAGAGCATGTCGGAAATCGTGAAAGCGGCCTTTTCGGTCATGGAACGGGTCTTGTAGGCGTCGAAGAAGACGAACATCGCGATATAGGCCCACAGCAACATGGGCAGGATGATCGCCGCTTCGACGGCGACCGAGCCGCGGGTGTCATCGCGGAACTGCTTGAGGGCGGATATAAGCCTGATCCACATGTGTTTTACCTCGGTTCCTGCACGAAGGCGGAGAGCGCGAAGATCGCGACGTCGCCGTTGCTGTCTTTGTTGAGATAGGGGCCGATGCCCTGTTCCCCGAACATCGGTGTGATCTTGGCACAGGCGCGCAGGATCATCAGCTCGTTGTCCATGCCGTTCTCAAAGGTTGTCAGAGGCTGGGTTTCCTCAGCTTGGTTGGTGCAGGTCGTGCGACTGGGCAGGTCGCTCCAGGCGCGCATGTCGACGATTTGCATTTCGAGCATGAGATTCTCGGTGCAGTCCTTCACCACGGCGTTTTCGGCGCAGATCCGACGGCGGATCTCGTCATGGTCGGGGGCGGTGCCCGTTGATAGCCGGATGTCGCGCACAACCACATCGAGGGCGCGCTCAAGCAGTGCCGAACGCATTGTAATGATGCCGATGTCGATGGCCGAAACCATGATCCAGAAGAAGAGCGGGAACATGATCACGAATTCGATCGAGGCATGACCGCGATCGTCCCGGCGGAATATGGTCAGCAGGCGTTTCATTGGGTCAACTTCAGCTGGGCGATGGAAGAGGCGATGGCCGAGAAGGCATCGGAGATTTCAAGCCCGTCCACATCGAAATAATGCGCGTCGGTGCTGGCACAGTCTTTGAGCACGGCGCGCCCGTTGGAGGGGGCTTCGAAACCGATGGTGAAGACCACGATGTTCTTGGCCTTGGCGGCGTCACAGATCGCCTTGGTGCGGGCGTTCTTGGTCGAGTTGCCGATGGATTTGCGCACGTCGTAGAACCAGTCGTCCCAGGCGTCATTGTCATTCATCCAAGGCTCGTAGTGCTCTTCGACGTTCCACTCGAGAGAGGTATAGGCCCAGAGATCGGGGTATTGCAGCTGGATCGCTTCGCCGTTCTCGGAAACGGTTGTCGTGATCTCCTCATAGGAGGTCTGGTTGCCCCACTTCTTACATTGGCCCTTGCGCCAGCCCCGCGTGTAGTAGCGTTTACAATAGGTTTCGACATGCTCGATCCATTCGGTCGTCGTGATCTCGCCGTTGCCATAGGGGTGATCGTACCAGCCTTCCTGCCAGTCGCCATTCTGGTCGTTGTGACCGGGCCAGTAGTAGAGCTCGTCGGTGTAGTCGTCGTTGTCGTTGCTGTCGTAGATATCCGTGCCGACATAGACGGAATAGATCTCTTCCTGATCGTTCCACCAGATGTTGGACGCCCCCGAGCGGAAGTCATCGTGCACATAGTATTGGCTCGTGTTCTGACCATCGGTCATGAGCACGATCACTTTGAGCGCATCGCCATCCTCGTAGCGGGTTGGGCGGTCTACGAAATCATCAGAAATCACGTCCTCGTCGATCAGGTAGTCGATGATGTCCTGGGTCGAGGGGTCAAGCATCGCAACGCCCCATTTCATCCCGACGTCAATCGACGTATTGCCACCGGCCCAGAGGCCGTTGATGTAGTTCTTGAGCGTGGTCTTGTTCTTCTCCAGCGCCATGATCTCGCTGCCGCTATCGGTGCGGCATACCGGTGTCTGAACCAATTGTTTGGGATCATTGTCGCGCCCGTCATAATCGCTCCACGGGCTGAAATGCATGGCTTGGGTCCAGCGCTCGTCTGGGTCAAGCTCGGTCGTGTCGAAGTCTGCCGCGTCGAAATGGATGCAATGCGAATAGCCTTGCTGGTTCGCCGCTGCTTCCACACCGCTCGCGTTCGGATTGATGACGGTGTCCACGTCCATATTGCCGGAAATCGAGGCGTTGAGCGTATCGAAGAGCTTTTTCGAGGCGGACACCTGGGTCGCGTAGGGGACGATGGAGATCGAAAGTTTGCCGTCCTCGGTATTGGCATCCATCGTGTCGATGAAGTCCTTGGCGGCGACCTTGAGGTTCGACAGGCGGCTGTTGCTGTTCATGGAGCCGGATACGTCGAGAACGAGGGAGATCTCGACGCCGCCGATCCGTTCCTCGGCGCGACCCGCAGCGACAGCGCTCAACGTGTCGATCCCGGCGAGTTTCATGAAGTTGGTCTTGGTGTCGCGCTTGGCGCGGGCGGTGACGACGCGGTAGTTCAGCCCGGTGTCATCGTCGAGATAGGTCAGTGTTTCGCTCAGGTTGGATTTGGCGAAATAGTCACGCACCACGGATTTGGGGTCGAGGGTCTGGCCCATATCGGCGGCGGCGAGCACGGCGCGGTCAAGCGTGTGCTGCATCCGGGTGCGGTTCATTTCCGAGCGCATAAGGTCGATGCCGATCCCGCCCACGAGCAGAATGATCAGAAAAAGGAATACTGAGAACCCGACGAGCACACCGCTTTCATCATGACGAAAACGGGAAAGCCGTTCGCGCACGGCGTTGATGGTCTTGGTTGTCTTGGTCGGCATTTTCTTCACCTGAGCTTCTTGACGCGAAGGTAAATCGAGCGACTCGACGCACTTCGGCCCTAGCTGAATATCCCTTTCAAATGGGGCGGAACTTGGGCTGAACTGGCGCGGGAATGGGGTTTTCGCACAAATTTTCCTCATATTTACAAGGGCGTGAGGACAATTGCCGGGTTTCTGATGTGATTGTTTCGAAATGGGGTTCTGCCAAAAATACAGGCAGTTTGTTGTTTTTCCCCCTCGCAATTCGGACGCAGGTCTTTGTAGGGTCGCAGGGAGGGGTGCGGCATCGAGTCGCGCAAATGACGTGGCTGAGGGAGGCCGTAGACATGACAATTCCAAAAGAGCCGAGTTTTCGCGAGAGCGTAGACCTCATGTTCAACCGCGCGGTGGCGTTGATGGACCTGTCGCCCGGGCTTGAAGAGAAAATCCGGGTCTGCAACGCGACATATACCGTTCGCTTTGGTGTGCGACTGCGTGGGGAAATCCATACGTTCACTGGCTATCGCTCGGTTCATTCCGAGCATAAGGAGCCGGTCAAGGGCGGCATCCGCTATGCCAGCGCGGTGAACCAAGACGAGGTCGAGGCGCTGGCGGCGCTGATGACCTATAAGTGCGCCCTGGTCGAAGCGCCGTTCGGCGGCTCCAAGGGCGGGCTTTGCATCGACCCGCGCCAGTATGACGAGCACGAGCTTGAGCGGATCACCCGACGGTTCGCCTATGAGCTTGCCAAGCGTGACATGATCCATCCATCGCAGAACGTCCCGGCGCCGGACATGGGAACGGGCGAGCGCGAGATGGCGTGGATCGCTGACCAATATGCGCGGATGAACACGACCGATATCAACGCGGTCGCCTGTGTGACCGGCAAACCGCTCAATGCGGGCGGCATCGCGGGACGTGTCGAGGCGACGGGGCGCGGCGTGCAATATGCGCTGCGCGAGTTCTTCCGTGACCCGCGCGACATGAAGAAAGCCGGTCTGACCGGGACGCTCGAGGGGAAGCGCATCATCGTGCAGGGCCTTGGCAACGTGGGCTTTCACGCGGCGAAGTTCCTGAGCGAAGAAGATGGTGCAATCATCACCGGGATCATTGAGCATGATGGCGCCCTGTTCAGCGAAAAGGGTCTCGATGTTGAGGCGGTGCGGGCGTGGATCGTCAAACATGGTGGCGTCACGGGGTTCCCGGATGCGCTTCATAGCGAAGACGGTGCGTCGGTTCTCGAGAGCGAATGCGATATCCTGATCCCGGCGGCGCTTGAGGGGGTTATCAACCTTTCCAACGCTGCGCGGATCAAGGCGCCACTCATCATCGAAGCGGCTAACGGCCCGGTGACAGCGGGCGCGGATGAAGTGCTGCGCGACAAGGGCACGGTCATCATCCCGGACATGTATGCCAACGCGGGCGGCGTGACGGTCTCGTATTTTGAATGGGTCAAGAACCTCAGCCATATCCGCTTTGGCCGGATGCAGCGCCGCCAGGAAGAGGCGCGCCACCAGCTTGTGGTGGACGAGCTTCAGAAGATCTCTGAGGCAATGGGCAACACCTATACGCTTTCCGATAGCTTCAAGCAGAAGTACCTGCGCGGGGCGGATGAGCTTGAGCTTGTGCGCTCGGGGCTCGATGATACGATGCGGATCGCCTACCAGTCGATGCGCGATGTCTGGCACGAGCGTGGCGACGTCGACGATTTGCGCACGGCGGCCTATCTCGTGGCGATCGACAAGGTGGCCGCAAGCTATCGGGCGAAAGGGCTCTGACACATGGGTGACATTCCGTTCTCCTGCACGTGCGGCACCGTCAACGGCAGGCTTGTGGATATTGACAAGAAAGCGGGCAGCCGGATCACCTGTTATTGCAAGGATTGCCAGACAGCGGCGCATGCGCTTGGGCGTTCGGACTTGTTGAATGCGCGGGGTGGGTCGGACATCTACCAGACCACCCCCGCCCATATTCGCATCGACGAGGGCGCGACGCATGTGGCCTGCCTGCGCCTCTCTCCCAAGGGGCTGATGCGTTGGTATGCCGAGTGCTGCAACACGCCGTTGTTCAACACGCTGCCCAGTCCGAAGCTTTGTTTCTCGGGCGTGCTTGTGCATACCGTGGCGGAGGAGGCGCGCGACCCGCTTGGGCCGCTGACTGCCGAGACCTTTACCGAAGGTGCGACGGGCGAGGGGCCACCGGTGCGCAAATACGGATTTGCGCGCACGGGGTTCAACATCATGCGGCGGCATTTGCGGGCAAAGCTTGGTCGTGCGGCGACGATGGCACCGTTCTTTGATGCGGATGGTGCGGCGACATGTACGCCGCGTGTCCTGACGCTTGAAGAGCGCAACGCGGCGTGCCCGGACTAGCGCCTGACTTCGTGGCGAGTTGGTCGCTGGTAGACAGGTTCCTGTCGAAAACTTCGGATTGGCGGGCGGTCGCCCATTGCTAAGCTCGGCGGGACTTGGTTCAGTCGGGTCAGACGATGTGTGGAGGACAAGATGCGGTTTTCCGGCTTGCGGGTTCTCAAGGAGGGCCTCAGCGGTAACAAGGGATGGCAGGCGCATTGGCGCGATGCGCAACCCAAACCCGCCTATGACATGATCATTATCGGCGGCGGCGGGCATGGGCTTTCGACGGCCTATTACCTTGCCCGTAACCACGGGATTACGAATATCGCAGTGCTGGAGAAGGGCTATCTTGGCGGCGGCAATGTCGGGCGCAATACGACGATCGTGCGCGCCAACTACTTTCTTCCGGGCAATTCGGAATTCTATTCACATTCACTCAAGCTCTGGGAGGGGCTTGAGGAAGAGCTGAACTACAACGTGATGCATTCGCAGCGGGGACTCATCAACCTGTTTCACAGCGACGGGCAGCGCGATGCCTTTGCGCGGCGCGGCAATGCGATGGTCAATCAAGGCGATGACGCGATCCTTCTCGATAAGGCCGGGGTGCGCAAGCATCTGCCTTATCTCGATTTTGAACAGGCGAGGTTCCCGATCTATGGCGGGCTCTATCATCCGCGCGGCGGCACGGCGCGTCATGATGCGGTCGCCTGGGGGTATGCGCGCGGGGCGTCGGAACGGGGCGTCGACCTGATCCAGAACTGCGAAGTCACAGGCATTGATATTGAGGGCGGCGTCGTCAAAGGCGTGCGGACGACCAAGGGGCCAATCAAGGCGGGCAAGGTTGGGATCGTTGTCGCCGGGCGCTCTGGTCAAGTGGCGGCGATGGCGGGGCGGAGCCTGCCTGTCGAGAGCCATATCTTGCAGGCCTTTGTCACCGAGGGGCTCAAGCCCGTGATTGATCATGTGGTGAGTTTCGGCATGGGGCATTTCTATATCAGCCAGTCCGACAAGGGCGGGCTGGTGTTTGGCGGCGACCTTGATTTCTATGCCTCCTATGCGAGCCGCGGCAACCTGCCGATGGTGGAGCATGTGATGGAGGCGGGGATGACGCTCATGCCGATGATCGGCAAGGCAAAGATCCTGCGAAGTTGGGGCGGGATCATGGACATGACCCCGGATGGCAGCCCGATCATCGACAAGATGGACGGGATCGAGGGGCTTTATATCGATTGTGGCTGGAACTACGGCGGGTTCAAGGCGGTGCCGGCGTCGGGCTGGTGCATGGCGCATCTGATGGCCACGAACACGCCCCACGAGGTCGCCGAGAAGTTCCGCCTCGACCGGTTCCGGACGGGGATCAACATCATGGATGAAGAGGGCACCGGCTCTCAGCATAACCTGCACTGAGGAGGGACACACCATGCGGATCAAATGCCCCCTCTGTGGGGAACGTGACAGGCGGGAATTCTACTACGTGGGCGATGCGGTGCTTCTTGAGCGGCCGGACCCGGATGCGGGTGACCATGCTTGGGACACTTATTTGCATCTTCGGGACAACCCAGCGGGTGTCACGCGGGACCTTTGGTATCACGAGGGGGGCTGTGCGGCTTGGGTTGTCGTGACGCGCAATACGGTCACGCATGAAATCCTGAAGACCGAACTTGCCGAGAAACGCAGGCGCAAGCTCGTGGAGGGCGCGTCATGAGGATTGCGGGAAAAGGACTTGTCGATCACGGCGCGCCGGTGCGGTTCAGCTTTGACGGAAGGCAGCTAGAGGGATTTCAGGGCGATACTCTGGCCTCGGCGCTTTTGGCCAATGATGTGAAGCTTGTCGCGCGGTCGTTCAAGTATCACCGTCCGCGCGGCATCATGGGGGCGGGCAGCGAGGAAGCCAGCGCGCTTGTCACCATTGGGAGCGGCGCGACGCAGGATCCGAATGTGCGCGCGACGGTGCAGGAAATCTACGATGGCCTCTCGGCGCACTCGCAGAATTGCTGGCCGTCGCTCAACTATGACCTCCTGAGCGTGAATGACCTTTTCGCGCCCTTCCTTGGTGCGGGGTTCTACTACAAGACCTTCATGTGGCCCAAGGTGTTTTGGGAAAAGCTCTATGAGCCGGTCATTCGCCGCTCGGCAGGGATCGGGGCGCTGAGCGGGAAGGCGAATGCGGAGTATTACGAGAAGGCGTTTGCCTTCTGTGATCTGCTGGTGATCGGCGCGGGGCCTGCGGGGCTTATGGCGGCGCTGACGGCGGGGCGCGCCGGGGCGGATGTGATCCTCTGTGACGAGGACAGCCTTCTTGGTGGGCGGCTCAATGGTGAGACGTTCGAGGTCGGTGGCATGGCCGGATCCGATTGGGCGGCAGAGACCGTGCGGGAACTCGAGAGCCTGCCCAATGTGCGGGTCATGTCGCGCACCTCTGTCACAGGGGCCTATGACCAAGGCACCTATGGCGCGCTTGAGCGGGTGTCGCATCATGTTGCGGCGCGCGAGGGGCGGCCGCTCGAATGTTTCTGGCGGATTGTGGCCAAGCGCGCGGTGCTTGCGGCGGGGGCGATTGAGCGGCCCGTGGCCTTTCCCAACAATGACCGGCCCGGCATTATGACGGCGAGCGCGGTGCGCACCTATCTCAACCGATATGGCGTGGCGCCAGGGCAGCGTGTCACGATCTTTGCCAATAATGACGATGCCCATCGCACGGCGCGCGATCTTGTCGATGCAGGCGTGCATGTCGCCGCCGTGATCGACAGCCGCGCGGAGGCGCCGGAGGGCGCGGGCTATGAGGTTATCAAGGGCGCGGAGGTTTGTGGCAGCGAGGGGCGCAAGGCGCTTGAGGCGGTGAGCTATCGGCGCGCCGATGGCAGCGTCGACAAGGTCCAGACCGATTGCCTTGCCATGTCGGGCGGGTGGAACCCGACGGTGCATATGACGTGCCACATGAACGGGCGGCCGAATTGGCATGGCGGCATCCATTCTTTCGTGCCTGTGCCGGGAGCCATTCCGGGGTTGGAGGCCGTGGGCGCGTGCAACGGCGCGTTTTCGACACATCGGGCCTTTGTCGAAGGCGCCGAAGCGGCGCTTCGGGCGCTGGGCGATCTGGGTGTGAAGGCAAAGAAATCCGTGGTGCCTGAGAGTGAGGATAGCCCCTACAGGATCGAGCCGCTTTGGGCGGTTGCGGGCAAGGGGCGCGCGTGGCTCGATTTCCAGAATGACGTGACGGTCAAAGATGTGCAGGGCGCGGCACAGGAGAATTTCCGCTCGGTCGAGCACATGAAGCGGTACACGACGCAGGGCATGGCACCGGATCAAGGCAAGAACTCGAATGTTGCAGCGCTTGCGGTTCTTGCCGATGCGACGGGGCGCGGGATCGAAGAGACGGGCACGACGACTTTCCGCCCGCCTTTTGTTCCGGTCGCCATCGCGGCGTTTGGCGCGGGCGGGCAGGGCACGGGCTTTGCGCCGCAACGCCATACGACGAGTCACGCCGAGAGCGTCCGGCGCGGAGCGCCGATGATCGAGGCAGGGCTTTGGTATCGTCCGAGCTATTTCCCGGTGACGGGCGAGCGCACGTGGCGGCAAAGCTGTGACCGCGAGGTCAACATGGTGCGTGGCACGGTCGGGGTCTGCGATGTCTCGACCCTCGGCAAGATCGACATTCAAGGCAAGGACGCGGGCCAATTCCTCGATTTCGTTTATGCCAACACGTTCTCGACACTGAAGCCCGGCAAGGTGCGCTATGGGTTGATGTTGCGCGAGGACGGGTTTGTCATGGATGACGGCACGACGGCGCGGATCGCGGAGGATCATTTCGTGATGACCACGACCACCGCGGCGGCGGGGCAGGTGATGCGCCATCTCGAATATGTGCATCAGTGCCTCTGTCCTGATCTCGACGTGGCGATGATCTCGGTGACGGAGCAATGGGCGCAGTTCGCCGTTGCCGGGCCGAAATCGCGCGAACTCCTGAATGGGATCGTGGCGGAAGAAATCGACAATGAGAGCTTTCCCTTCATGGGCTGCGGGCCGGCCACGATTGGCGGTGTGGCGGGGCGGTTGTTTCGGATTTCCTTTAGCGGCGAACATGCCTACGAGATCGCGGTCCCTGCGCGCTATGGCGAGAGCCTGTTCAAGCTCTTGCTCGAGCGCGCCGAAGTGATGGGCGGCGGGGCCTACGGGATGGAGGCGCTCAACGTGCTTCGGATCGAGAAGGGCTTTATCACCCATGCGGAAATCCATGGCCGGGTGACGGCGTATGATATCGGCATGGGACGGATGGTCAGCGCCAAGAAGGACTGTATCGGCAAGACGATGAGCGAACGCCCCGGCCTTTCGGGCGAAGAGCGCGAGCAGTTGGTCGGGCTGATGCCGGTGGGCGTTGTGAAACAGATCACGGCAGGGGCGCATTTGTTTGAGCCGGGCGCCGAGCCGGTGCGCAGCAATGCGCAAGGCTATGTCACTTCGGTCTGTTTCTCTCCGACGCTTGAAACGTCGCTGGGGCTTGCGTTCCTGCGCAATGGGCGGGCGCGGCATGGCGAAGAGATCACGATGGTCGATCATTTGCGTGGCGTGACCACACGCTGCAAGGTCTGCGATCCGGTGTTCCTTGATCCCGAAGGAGGGCGTGTGCGTGGTTGAGTTGGTTGCGAAATCCCCCTGTGGCGGGCGTTTGCCGGTCGAGCATGGCGCCTCACGATTGAGCGAGGTCGCGATGACCTGCCTGACCTCTCTTCAGCCGAAGCAGGGTCAGGAGAAGGCGCTTTCGCAGGCGCTCAAATCCGCGCATGGCATGGTGTTTCCCGCGCCAAACCGGGCGACGGGTAAGGAGGGGGCGCGGGCGATTTGGATTGGCAAGGGGCAGGCGATGCTTGTCGGGCCGGAGCCGGATACGGGTCTTGCGGCCCATGCGGCGATGACGGACCAGTCGGACGCCTGGGCGATGGTGCGGCTTGAGGGAGCGGCGGCGGAGGACGTGCTGGCGCGGCTGGTGCCGGTTGATCTGCGCCAAACGGTGTTCAAACGCGGCCATTCGGTGCGCACGATGTTGCAGCATATGAGCGTGTCGATCACCCGGATAAGCGACGAGGCGTTTTTCATTCTTGCCTTCCGATCCATGGCCGGAACGCTTGTTCACGATCTCGAGACCGCGATGAAAGGGGTTGCCGCGCGCCGGTGAGCCTGACATTTTCGGCGCAGTCCGAATGACAAAGGTACCAGACATATGCGTTTTCTCGTTCCCGTCACCGTCGCTTTTTTCGCCGCGACCCTGTCCCCCGCGCTCGCCGATCAGAAGGCCGAGTGTCAGATGCAGGCTGATATCGTGAACCGGGCAGTGGCACTTCGGCAAGATCGTGTGCGCGAAAAGAAAGCGGTCGAGATGATGAGCTCGGGAGAAGATGCGGCCGTGGCCGCCAAGTACGTTGCCGCCGTGCCGCATATCGTCGATTGGGTCTACAACACGCTCAAGCGCAAAGACCTCAAGAATGATCCGGGCGCGGCCTACTACGAGACCTGCGTCAAGCAGTAAGGGCGTCTGGACGGGGCGCAGCACCGCGCCTATATTCGCTCCATGAGCCTGCCCCCCGGATTCCTGGATGAACTGCGTAGCCGTACGAGCCTGACCCATGTGGTCGGTCGTAAGGTCATGTGGGATCAGCGCAAATCCAATCAGGGCAAGGGCGACATGTGGGCGCCGTGCCCCTTTCATCACGAAAAAACCGCGTCATTTCATGTAGATGACCAGAAGGGCTATTACTATTGCTTTGGCTGCCATGCCAAGGGCGATGCGATTTCCTTTGTCCGTGAGACCGAGAATGTCGACTTTATGGAGGCGGTGCGAATCTTGGCCGAGGAGGCCGGGATGCAGATGCCTGCGCGCGATCCGCAAGCGCAGGAAAAAGCCGATCGACGCACCGAGCTGGCCAATGTCATGGAGCAGGCGGTGCAGTTCTTTCGCTTGCAACTCAAGACTGGCGGCGGCGCGGCGGCGCGCGACTACCTCGATGGGCGAGGATTGTCCGAGGCGGCGCGGGATCGGTGGGAAATCGGCTTTGCACCGGATGGCTGGCAGGGGCTCTGGGACCATCTGACCGGTAAGGGTGTGGCGGAGGATTTGATCCTTGGCTGTGGTCTTGCCAAGCCTTCGAACAAGGGCAAGCGGCCCTATGATACGTTCCGCAACCGGATCATGTTCCCGATCCGCGACGCGCGGGGGCGCTGTATCGCCTTTGGCGGGCGGGCGATGGACCCCAATGACAACGCCAAGTACCTCAACAGCCCTGAGACCGAATTGTTCGACAAGGGGCGCAGCCTTTACAATCACGGGCCTGCGCGAGAAGCGGCGGGCAAGGGCCAGCCGCTTATCGTGGCCGAGGGCTATATGGATGTGATCGCGCTTGCCGAGGCGGGGTTCGGCGCGTCCGTGGCGCCGCTTGGCACGGCGGTGACGGAAAATCAGTTGGAACTGTTGTGGCGGATTTCGCCCGAGCCAATCATCGCGCTTGATGGTGATACGGCGGGGCTTCGGGCGGCGATGCGGGTGATCGATCTTGCGCTGCCGCTTCTTGAGGCGGGGAAATCCCTGCGGTTCGCCCTGATGCCAGAGGGGCAGGATCCGGACGATCTCTTGCGCGCCAAGGGGCCCGCGGCGGTTCAGGCCGTGCTCGATCAGGCAAAGCCGATGGTCGATCTTCTTTGGCAGCGCGAGATCGAGGGGAAGGTCTTTGACAGCCCCGAGCGCAAAGCCGCACTCGACAAGACATTGCGTGACAAGCTCAAGCTGATCCGCGATCCGTCGATCCGGGGCCATTATGGCGAGGCGATCAAGGAGCTACGCTGGTCTCTGTTCCGGCCGCAGCGGTCGGTCACGTCGAAGGGACCATTCAAAGGATGGACGCCGAAACCCGTCGTGCAAAGCCATACCAAGGCCTCCATGTTGGCCGCCGCGCAGGGCGCGGTCGAACAGCAATTGCGCGAGGCGGTGGTCTTGGCGGTGGTGCTTTCGACGCCGGAGGTGCTTGACGATTTCGACTATGAGATCGAACGCATGGAGTGCCGCCACTCGGAAAATGCGCGGTTGCGCGACGCTCTGTTGCGCTTTGCCAACACAGCCGATCCGAAAGCTGCGATTGAAGGTGCGCTTGGACCGGAGGCGGTTGAAACGCTCTTGGGGCATCCCCATGTGGCGATTACCCCTGCGGTACGTCATCCGGGCGATGCCGATCTGGCGCGGCAGACGTTGGTCGAGGAATTGGCCAAGATGAAGACGACAAGTGGTCTTCTGGCCGAGGTCGCGGAAGCCGCCGAAGACCTTATGGGGGTTGCAGATGAGGCCGTGACATGGCGTCTTGGTCAAGCGGCGGAGGCGCGCAATAACGCGCTTCGGGTGCGTCAGGAGGACGCCGCCGAGTATGAACAAGCCCCCAATGGCGTGGCAGTAGATCGCGAGGAGCGCGAGGCGCTCGACGCGTTGACCAAGGGAATCGATTTCACCAAGGGCGGACGCGGACGAGGCCGATGAGTCACTTTGGTGAGGAACAGGTAAAGAAAACAGGGTAAACGGGTGTGCGAATCACCAGATCGCGCTATTGATTCGGGTTAAACCGAATCACCCACGCCCTTTCCGCAGGAGCACCGCATGGCCGCAAAAGACACCGACGACCAGAAGCCCGCCGATCAGGAAGCGGAGATCTCGCTCGATATGAGCCAGGCCGCCGTCAAGAAGATGATCGCCGAGGCGCGGGAGAAGGGGTACATCACCTACGACCAGCTCAACCAGGTCTTGCCCCCCGAGCAGGTCAGTTCCGAGCAGATCGAAGACGTGATGTCGATGCTGTCGGAGATGGGCATCAACATCATCGAGGACGAAGAGGCCGAGGAGGAGGAGCAGAAATCCACCGCCGTGGTCGATACTTCGTCGTCCAACCGCGAAGTTGCGCTCGGTTCGGGCACCACTGAGAAACTTGACCGTACCGATGACCCGGTGCGCATGTACCTGCGCGAGATGGGGTCGGTCGAGCTTTTGAGCCGTGAAGGCGAGATCGCGATTGCCAAGCGGATCGAAGCCGGCCGCAACACGATGATTGCGGGGCTTTGCGAAAGCCCGCTGACCTTCCAGGCGATCACCATCTGGCGCGACGAACTTCTGTCCGAGGAGATTCTTCTACGCGACGTGATCGACCTCGAGGCGACGTTTGGCAATCAGATGGGCGAAGATGAGGAAGAGCCCGTCGTCGAGACCGCCAATGTCGACAGCGCCCCGAAGAAAGAAGAGCAGGGCCCAGAGCTTGATGCCGATGGCAACCCGATTGCCAAGGATGATGACGATGACGAGGACGAGCAGGCGAACATGTCGCTTGCCGCGATGGAGGCCGCGTTGAAGCCCCGCGTCCTCGAAACTTTGGACCAGATCGCGCAGGATTATGCGCTTCTGTCGGACATGCAGGATGTGCGGATTTCCGCGACGCTTAACGAGGATGACAGCTTCTCGGAAGGCGAAGAGAAGAAGTACCAGAAACTGCGTTCGGAGATTGTGCTTCTGGTGAATGAGCTTCACCTGCATAACAACCGCATCGAGGCGCTGATCGACCAGCTTTACGGGATCAACCGCCGCGTGATGCAGATCGACTCGTCCATGGTCAAGCTTGCCGACCAGGCGCGCATCAACCGTCGCGAGTTCATCGAAGCCTATCGTGGCCGTGAGCTTGATCCCACATGGCTCGACGAAATGGCGCAAAAGCCGGGCCGCGGCTGGCAGATGTTTATGGAGCGCTCGACCGATAAGGTCGAAGAGCTGCGCGCCGACATGGCGCAGGTGGGTCAGTATGTCGGTCTCGACATCTCGGAATTCCGCCGCATTGTGCAGCAGGTCCAGAAGGGCGAGAAAGAGGCGCGTCAGGCCAAGAAAGAGATGGTCGAGGCGAACCTGCGACTGGTGATCTCGATTGCCAAGAAATACACCAACCGCGGCTTGCAGTTCCTTGACCTTATTCAGGAAGGCAACATCGGCCTGATGAAGGCCGTCGACAAGTTCGAGTATCGCCGGGGCTACAAGTTCTCAACCTACGCGACGTGGTGGATCCGTCAGGCGATCACCCGCTCGATTGCCGACCAGGCGCGCACGATCCGTATTCCGGTCCACATGATCGAGACGATCAACAAGCTTGTCCGCACCGGGCGCCAGATGCTGCACGAGATCGGTCGCGAACCGACGCCGGAAGAGCTTGCCGAGAAGCTTCAGATGCCGCTCGAGAAAGTGCGCAAGGTGATGAAGATCGCCAAAGAGCCGATCTCTCTCGAGACGCCGATTGGCGATGAGGAAGACAGCCAACTTGGCGATTTCATCGAAGACAAGAACGCGGTTCTGCCGCTGGATTCGGCGATTCAGGAGAACCTGAAGGAAACGACGACACGGGTGCTCGCCTCGCTCACGCCGCGTGAGGAGCGGGTGTTGCGGATGCGGTTTGGCATCGGCATGAACACCGACCACACGCTTGAAGAGGTGGGGCAGCAGTTCAGCGTGACACGCGAACGGATCCGTCAGATCGAAGCCAAGGCGCTGCGCAAGCTCAAACACCCGAGCCGCAGCCGGAAGCTTCGCAGCTTCCTCGACCAATAGGAAACAAGGCGCCCCGCGGGGCGCCTTTTTCGTTGCCGGGAAAGAGCGGAAAAGCGCCGATATGCGGCACGGACCGATCCGAATTTTCGATACAGGATCAGGAGGTTGGTGTATTCCGAGCTATGGCGGCGCGGTTGCCGTCTGCGGCCCTTGTTCCAAGGGGCCGCCGCCATGTTTTCACAAGGAAAATCAGACATGGAAAAAACCAAGACCCCGCTCACCGAAGAGCAAAAAATGCGGCGCCGGGTTGCCCGCCTGATCGGGCGCACCGCCTGGTTCCAGGAATTCAGGGCGCAGCATCCCACAGCCTCCAAGCAGGAGCGTGATGCCGCGTGGAAGGACGCTCGCAAAGCGGCGACCAAGCGCGGCGCCCGGCTTGTCAGGGTGCTGGCGAAAAAAGGCTATAGCCTAAGCTACTCACCGGTTGAGACAGCGGCCGCTGACGCCGCCGATTAAACAACGCTGGCCTGCCCCAAAAGGGCGGGCCTTTTCCGTCCAGTGCCGAAGGGTTGGCGTTCGCGGGCTGTGGCACTAGGTAATGAAAAGGCATTGGAAAGAGAGGGCCGTTACAATGTGGAACCCGTTGAAGGCCGCGGTTGCGTTCTGCCTTGTCGCCAGCACAGGGACAGCCCAGACGATGCGTCCGGATCCGACGTGGAAAATCAACCCGCTGCCGGGAGATGCGCGTTTCGAAGTGGTTGAAGGCTTGCAAGGTGGCGATCTTCGGATCTGGTGCGAAGCAGGGCGCTATGCGTTGCGGGAGCTTGGGGCTGGCGCCACGGATCGTCTCTATGTTGAGACCCCGCGCGCAGTGGCCAAGACAGAGCGCGGCTATGGGGTTGGGTTTACCCTTGCGCCGAGTGCTGGTCTTCTTGCCAATGCGGCGCGGCCGGGGGACGGCGGCAACTACTCGTTACGGTTTGATTTCGCCGGGTTCAACATCTCGGTTGGCAATGCGCGCGGGCTTTGCACTTACGAAATGGATTGGTAGGCCGCAGTCGGGCAAAATCGCTGGGCAAGGGGCGGACGCTCTGGCAGGGTTGCGCCATGCAGACTGTGTTTCAGATTTCAACGCGGGGGCAGGGCCTCTACGAGTTCACCGGCGATGTCACCACTTGGGTGCGCGAGGCGGGACAGGTGGATGGTGTTTTGACGCTTTTCGTGCGCCACACCTCTTGTTCTCTGTTGATCCAAGAGAACGCGGACCCCGAAGTGCAAACAGACCTGCGGAATTTCTTTCATCGGCTCGTGCCACCGACGACCGATCCGTCGATGGCCTATCTGACGCACACCTATGAAGGCCCTGATGACATGCCGGCCCATATAAAGGCGGCGATGATGCCGGTCTCCCTCTCCATCCCGGTCAGTGGAGGGCGGCCTGTCCTTGGCACATGGCAGGGCATTTACCTTTTCGAACATAGAAATGCGCCGCATACGCGAAGCGTAGCGGCGCACTTGGGACGTTGAATTGGAATTCGGGGCGGGAAACCCCTGTCTTACATTTAGAGATAGCTCTGACGCGGCAGAGTTACAGGGGGAAAGGCAAAGATTTTTCCCTCTGTCGCTTATCTTGGGGGTCTATTTCCCCTCTACCCAAACCCTAGCGGCTCGCCTATAGTGCCTGTGGATAAGTTGGGAGCATACCCAACACCCAATGAGGCGGAAAAGACGAGAGAAGGGGAAGGCCATGCGCTGCCCGTTTTGCGGAAATATCGACACACAGGTAAAGGACTCGCGGCCAGCCGAGGACCATGTCTCCATCCGGCGGCGCCGGTTCTGTCCGGCCTGCGGCGGACGGTTCACGACTTATGAGCGGGTGCAGCTGCGCGATCTGGTGGTCGTCAAGACCAATGGTCGCCGCGAAGATTTCGACAGAGACAAGCTCGAGCGGTCGATCCGCATCTCGATGCAGAAACGCCCGGTCGAGCCGGAGCGTATCGACCAGATGATTTCCGGCATCGTGCGCCGGCTTGAGAGCATGGGCGAGACGGATATTCCTTCGAAGACGATCGGCGAGATCGTGATGGAAGCCTTGGCGCGGATTGATACCGTCGCCTACGTGCGCTTTGCCAGCGTCTACAAGAATTTCCAGGCAGCAGACGATTTCGACAAGTTCGTCTCGGAACTGCGGCCCGAGCCGCCGGTGGAGGGATAAACTGTCCGACCGTCGCTATATGGCGCTCGCTCTTGAACTGGGGCGGCGGGGTCAGGGGCGCACCTGGCCCAACCCGGCGGTGGGCTGTGTCCTTGTGAAAGAGGGGCGGATCGTCGGGCGCGGCTGGACCCAGCCGGGCGGCCGGCCGCATGCGGAGCCTGTGGCGCTGGCGCAGGCCGGTGCCGCGGCGAAAGGGGCGACGGCCTATGTCACGCTCGAACCCTGCGCTCACCATGGCAAGACACCGCCCTGCGCCGAAGCGCTCATCGCGGCAGGGGTGGCGCGCGTTGTCGTGGCGCTTGAGGATCGCGACGACAGGGTGTCCGGCAAAGGGTTCGAAATGCTACGCGCGGCGGGGATCGTTGTTGAGACGGGTGTCTGCGCCGAAGAGGCCGCGCGCGATCTCAAGGGGTTCTTCCTACGCGTTGACGAGGGGCGCCCCTTCCTGACATTGAAACTCGCGGCGTCGCTCGATGGGCGGATCGCCACGGCGACAGGCGAGAGCCAGTGGATCACCGGGCCAGAGGCGCGACGCATGGTGCACGCCATGCGCGCGCGCCATGATGGGGTGATGGTCGGCGCGGGCACGGCGCGGGCGGATGATCCTTCGCTCACGGTGCGCGATCTTGGCGTTTCGCATCAGCCGGTGCGCATTGTGGTGTCACGGCGGCTCGACGTGCCGCTTATGAGCAATCTCGCCAAGACGGCCAAGGATGTGCCGGTTTGGATCGTGCATGGCGAGGACGCGGACCCGACGCTGCTTCGGACTTGGGAAGATCTTGGGGCTGAGCTCTTGGTTTGTGAACGTGAAGCGGGGCATCTAGCGCCTGCGGGCGTGTTGCGGGCGCTAGGGGAAAAGGGCCTGACGCGGGTGTTCTGCGAAGGCGGCGGGGCCTTGGCGGCGTCGCTTCTTGGTGCGGGGGTCGTGGATGAGCTTGTGACCTTCAACGCCGGGATGGCGCTTGGCGCCGAAGGCTATCCGGCGATTGGCGCGATGGGCGTGGAGCGGTTGGGCGCGGCGCCGCGCATGCGCCTTGTCGAGCAGCGGCGTTGTGGCGCGGACCTGATGGCTATTTGGCGGCCTTAGCGGCGCCAGAGGGCGGCTTTTGAGGCAAACACGCCCTGAAGTTTTGACACAAGACGATTGGCAAGGCCCGGATGCGGGATAGCGCCCGTGGCGAGACGGTCGAGGATCGTCTCGACGGGGCAGGGACGGCCAGTCATCGGGTCGAGATAGCGCGGATAGTCGATCAGCGCGGCATGGACGAGACAGAGAAGCGGCACATCGACCCCACGCCGGGCCGGAACCGGACCGCGATCCTCTGTGAGGCCCCAACCGGCATAGAACGGTGCGCCAAAGGTGACCACCCGTCGCCCGCGCATGAGCGCTTCGAATCCGGTGCCGGAGGTCATGGTCCAGACCTCGTCCACGGCGTCGAGCAGGCGCGCCATATCGACGTTCTCGACGATCTGATCCGCAAAGGCATCTGCGTCAGGTACGGCCCCGACGCGGAGACCTGCGCTCACGTCCGGGTGCGGCTTGTAGAGGATTACGGCGTCTGGGTTGGCGGCGCGCACTTCGGCAAGGAGGGCAGAATTGGTGCGGATCGCACCTGCGCCAAGAAGGATTGAGGCGTCGTCCTCGACCTGTCCGGGCACAAGGATGCGATGGCCCTCGGGCAGATCGGGGAGATCGGTGCCGATATTATACTTGCTCAGACCGAGGCGACCCACGGCGTCGATAAGGCGTTCGGCGCGCAGGGATTGGTCAGGGCGCAATTCGGCGCGCTCGGCGATGAGCGCCTCAAGGCGGCTTGGGCCTGTGGGATCATAGTAGATGCCGAGGTCGTCCAGCGCGAGAGAGAGCGGCGGCACCAATTCCGCGCCAAGTCCGCGCGAGCGCAGAAATCCATCTTCGACCCGCACCGCGCCTTCCGGCCCGTCCTTCAGGCCCCAGACCATCTCGCGTCGCGCGCTGGCGGGCTTGTCGAACGTGACGGGGGTGTGGCGGCCAAAGAAACGCTGAAGCTGGCGGCGCTTCCAGAGCCGCATACCATGCGCGTTCCATCCCTTGTGATCCTCACGCCAGGCGCGCGCCTCTGCCTCGAGCTGGTCGATCACCGTTTCGATCTCGCAGAGTGCATCCCGGCTCGGGTCATACCAGAGCGGGTAGAGGATCATCGCGGCGGCAAAGAGCTGTGCGCGTGTCAGGCTGCGCTGGCGGCGAGGGACGGGGCGTTCGTCAGTCGTCAGGCCCCAGCCCGCGTAGAAGGGCTGGCCAAAGACGCGCGGTTTGTGCCCGGCAAAGATCGCCTCGAAGCCGATTTGTGAGGAGACGGTATAGACCCCGACCGCGCCTTCGAAGAGCGCCCAAGGGGAATAGGGCGCATCGATGAGAGTCACGCGGTCGGTCTCGTCCTCGGCATTGAAATATCCGGGGCGATGGCCCTGCGCGGTCTCGGGGTGGGTCTTGATGAGGACGCGGCAGCCGGGGTGTTCCTCCTGCGCGAAGACGAGCATCTCGCGGAAGGCGGCGTCGTCGGCACCGCTCGCCGTGACGGAGGCGTCGCCGCGCGTCTGGTCGATCACGAGGACATAGCCCGGTTCGGGATGTGGCAGGGTCGGATCGACGGCGCAATACTTGGTCAGGTGCGCTTCGCGGATGCGAGCGATGGCGGCGCGGGCGCGGTTGAGGAGCGCGGTATCGTCAAGTGGAGCGGTCGCGAGAAGCGTCTCGAGATCGGTCGGCTCGCTGGGGTCGAAATGCGGCGCGGTGCTGTCGAGGAAGAGCCCCATGGGGGGCTGCTTGCCCGCACGTCCGGGAAAGAGTGAACGCAGGAAGGCGTCTTCGACGAAAAGGCGCCCGGTGCCGTGTTTCTCGGCCATGGCAAGACCGCGCCATGCGGTCGGGCTTTGGCCCCAGATCGCAACGAGATCGTCCTCGCCGGGCCGCCCTATGCGAAGGTCATACCCGGCAAGAGAGAGCATCCGACGCAAGCGCCTCTGTAAGAAGAAGCCGCCGTTGAATGCGAAAAGCCGCCGGCGCATCTCTGCGTCGGCGGCGTGCGGCGCGGTGGGCGCCGGTGTCATTAGTTGAGGCCACCGAACGAACCGATGGTATCGGCCGAAGTGAGTGTACCGGTGAAGGCTGCAATGGTTTTGTTCCACGTGGTGATCGGCGCTTCGGTCACATAGAGCGTATCACCGTCGCGCACCACGAAGTCACGCGCCACGAACATGCCGTTCGGGCGGGTGAGGTCGAGCACGTAGACCATGCGCTGTGCCCCGACGAGATCGTTTCGGCCAAGCACTTGGTTAGAGATGTCCTCGGCCTCGTTGCGGAAGATGAAGACGCCTGTCGGATCGCCGACCGCGGCCTGGATGCCGCCAACCTGGGCGATGGCTTCGATGGCGGACATGTTCTTGGTTTCGAAATTCACACGGCTCTGGGCGCCGGTGGCACCAAGCGAGGTAAAGGCGCGGGTGTCTTCCTCGATCAGGATACGGTCGCCGCCGCGCAGCGCGATGTCGAGTTCGGGGTTTTCATAGAGATCCTGAAGCCAGATCTGGCCCCGTGTGTTGCCGCGCAACACGGTCACACGGGCAATTTCGGGCGCGATGGTCACACCGCCGGCCTTGGCGAGCATCGCCGAGAGCGTGCGGGTCGGCCGTTCGATGGGATAGACGCCCTGGCCGCCGATGGAGCCGACAAGCGACACGGTCGCCCCGTCGCCCGCGACACGGCGGACTTCGACCTGTGGATCGGGGGTTTGTTCTTCGAGCTTGCCGCTGATGACGCGACGGATCGATTCCGGGGTGTTGCCCGCGGCGCGGATGCGGCCCGCGTAAGGTACGAAAATAAATCCTGCGCCATCGACCTGCACTTCGTTCAGCACGGCCGCGACCTGCCCCTCGGGGCCAAGCAGCGGCTTGTCGACGTTTTCCCAGATGGTGAGCGAGAGGATGTCACCGGGTCGGATCGTATCGGAGCCAAGCTGGCTGGCGCGTTTGAAGTTTTCGGAAAAGCCAAGCGCCGGGACCACTGCCGTGGTGCGCGTCACACGGTCATTGACTGCCACGATAAAGGCGTCGCCTTCGCGTTGCACAGACCCCGCGTAGATTTCCCGTTTGTTCGGACCTGCCCTCGGCAGAAGGTCACACGACGAGACCATGGACATAGCCGCCATGATCGCCACGGCTTTCGCCCAGCGTTTTGCCAAGATTTTCACTGCTCGGTCTCCTCGACCTATTATTATTCTGCCTTAGGCTTTTTCTCTAAACTACCGGAATCCGAAATGAAAATCCAGCGCTAGACCTAGTGTGCGTCACTTTACCAAACGCAACAATTGCCTTGGGGCGGCCTTGCCAGACTTCAACGCGTCATAGGGATCCTCTGACGATAGCATCATGTCGACCAAGTGGCGCATCAACAAACGGCGTCCGCGCGCAGAGTAGAACCCGCCCGCGATCTGGCTCGTCTCGAGCAGGAAGCGGCGATAGGTCTTGTAGGCGCGGGAGTTCGGGCGCACCGCGGCGGCGAAGAACTCGGGCAGGGGCTGATCGCTGACGAATTCCGGCTTGTCAAAGACCGCCTTGCCGAAAAGCCGGATCGGGATGCCACGCCAGAGCACCTGTTGCGCGGAGGTGGAGTTGACGGTGATCGCACTCCGGGTTTCGTTGAGAAGCTGTGCGAGTTTGCCGCCCCGCACATAGTGCACGCGGTCGCAAAGATCGTGCAGGCGGCAGAGGCGTTTCAACTCGCGCCGGACCGGGGCGCGGCCATCTTCGAGAGGATGGGCCTTGAAGACGAGGTGATGATGGGCCGGGGCACTTTGGGCGAAGGCGGTCATCACCAGTTCGAGGAACTCGGTCATGGAGTTGAAAGGGGAGTGCTCTTGAAAGCTGCTGTCATGCTCGAGCTGCAGGAGGACGAGGTGATAGGGTGCGCCGCCATACTTGATCCGAAGTGTCGCGATGCGGCGTTCGATCGCATGGAACGGCATCAGCAGAAGGCGGCGGAGGTAGAGTTGAAACTCACGCGCGACCGAGAGGGCGCGGTGAGGGCGGAAGTTGCGGTAGGCATGGTTCGTAAACATGACGAACCAATGGTAGAGCGCACCATAGAAGACATGATGGCGCATATCGCCCCAATGGCCGGGCGGCAGGGGAATGTCCGTGTCGGAGCCTTCGAGTGCCGTGCGCATGTCGTCGATGGACATCTCCATCAGGCGCGAATGGCCGTTGGAACCGTCGCGTTCATAGGTGATCCAGTAGGGGCGCAGGTAGCCTTCCTCAAACACATGCACCGTCAGCCCGGCGGTGCGGGCGCGTTCGATGGCCGTCGCATGGATGCTACGCACATCCCCGTAGAGCACGATATCGGTCACGCCTTTGTCGGCAACGATGGCATCGAACCGATCGGCCCAATCCTCTTGCGGATCGGTGTAGGGGATGTAGGTCTTGCGTTCGGGCCAGAAGACACGGTCCCCGGCATTAAATCCGACGCGCCAGACAGAGGCGCCAGACCGGCGCAACATCTTGCCCAGCTTATGAAAAAAAGGACCGTGCGGGCCTTGGAGGAACAGGAAGACCCTGTCGCTGCCACTCGAAATTGCCATGTTGATCTGCTTATCTACAAATTCTTGCCAACAGGTTAGCGTGTTCGAATGGCAAAAGTAAGGCGTCTTGCGGAGGCGGGGGACGCGGGGTAGGTCTGGGGCAGGTTGTCCAGGGAGAGCAGGGAATGTTCACAGGGATCATTACGGATATTGGTGAGGTGCGGGCGCTGGAGAAGCGCGGCGATCTCAAGGCGCGGATCGGCACCGGATATGACACGGCTACGATTGATCTTGGCGCGTCGATTGCGAGCGATGGGGTATGTCTCACGGTGATCGAGATCGGCCCCGATTGGTATGATGTCGAGATCAGTGCCGAGACCGTCTCCAAGACCAACCTAGGGGATTGGCAGGTTGGCAAACGAGTCAATCTTGAACGTGCGCTCAAGGTCGGCGACGAGCTTGGGGGGCATATCGTGTCGGGCCATGTGGATGGTGTGGCAGATATTGTGGCGATGAACGACGAAGGGGATTCCACCCGCGTGACGCTCCGGGCGCCGGAAGCCCTTGCGAAGTTCATTGCGCCGAAAGGGTCGGTGGCGCTCAACGGCACCTCGCTGACGGTCAACGAGGTTGAGGGCTGCGACTTTGGGATCAACTTTATCCCGCACACCAAGGACGCCACCACATGGGGCGATGCGAAGGTCGGAGACCGGGTCAATCTTGAGATCGACACGCTTGCGCGCTATGTCGCGCGGCTTGCCGAAATGCGCTAGAATCCAACGTCGGTATCACGTCGGTATTGCGTCTGTATCGCGGTGGTGCAGGGTTTCGCAGTGCCGGTAGGCGGCGTTCTGGCGCGCCTCGTCAATTGATGCGCTCTATGCTGTGGCGAAGAAGAACGATCCGGACTTTGACCTGCCCGAGGGCTGCGAAGAGTAATCCGGTCCCCTGACGAGCGTCCTTGGTTCTCAGATCTGCGCCGCCAACGAGCGCTTGGCGGTGGCGACTGGGGCCTGGGCCTTGTGGGGTTTGGGCCATGTCACAAGCAGGATCGCGCAGCCTTTGATGGCCTCTGTCGAGAGTGTCTCGGTGAGGTGTGCAATCTCTGACGAGAGCAGCCTTTGGCCCGGCTTCGACACATCGACGGCGATCTCGACCGGAGCGTGTGGGGGCAGGCCTTTGTCGATCAGGGCCGCCGAGATGCGTCCAGCTTGGCGCACCGACATGTAGAAGGCGGTGGTTGTGCCCGGCCCGCAAAGGCGGGTGCAATCGGGGAACGGGTCTTGGTCATGGCCGGTTCCGGTGGCCAACACCAACGTGTCGGCGACCCCGCGCTCGGTCAGGCTTTGGCCCAAGGCAGAGGCGGCGGCGGAGGCGGCTGTGACGCCGGGGACGATCTCGACCGGGATGCCTGCGGCATGCGCGGCGTCCATCTCTTCGACGGCGCGTCCGAAGATTGCCGGGTCTCCGGATTTGAGCCGCACCACGCGGCGGCCCTTGAGGGCTTCGGCGACGATCTTTTGGTTGATCCTGTCCTGCGGCCAGCTATGCGCACCGACATGTTTGCCGACGAAGACGCGCTCGGCTTTGGGGTGGGCGAGATCGAGGACGTCTTCCTCGACGAGGCGATCATAGAACACCACATCCGCGGCTTGCAGGCGGGCCACTGCGCGCAGGGTCATCAGGTCGCGCGCGCCCGGCCCGGCGCCGACAAGAGAGATCGCACCGCGTGCAGGGGCTTGGGGCGTCTGGTTCGTGTCGCGCGCCGCTTTGCTCGTGGGGGAAACGGTGCGGGGCCAAAGGTCAATTGCTGTGTCCCGGAACAGGTAAGACCAAGCCCTTTGCAGACTTGGGCGCGAGAGAGGCGATAGGGCACTATGATAGAGGCGCGAGACCCAAGCGCCGAGAGAGGGGCGCGGGAGGTTTGTGGCGGGACGGGGCGCGATGTCGCGTGCGCGGTAAGGGATGGGCAGGTCGTTGGAGAGGGTCATTCGGCGGCCTCCTTGCGGGGGATCGTTTGTAGAAGCGCGGCGATCTCGGGACGGCAGGAGCCACAATTGGTCCCGGCGCCGAGCGCCTCGCCAATGGCGTCCACCGTCAGCGCCGTTCCAGTGCTTGCGGCTTCGCGGATCGTATTGATGCCGATCCCGAGGCAGGAACAGAGCACGGGGCCGGGATCAGGCATATCGGCAGGCGGGCGGCCGCTCAGCGCGTCGATGCGGTCGGTGCCGGGGACGGTGGCGAGGTAGTCGCGCTTGAGGGCGACCGGGGATGGCGCCACGAAAAGTGCGCCCAGTACGACGCCTTTATCGTGCAACAGGATGCGCGCGCTTGCCCGACCGGCGTCGATGATCGAGATGGCTTCTGCCTCGGGGGCCGAGAACAGTTTGCGGGCCTCGGTCTCCCAATCGGTGACCGGGGTCGTGCCGGCGAGTTCGGCGCGGTAGCCGCGTGCGCTTCGGGCCTGTGCCCAATAGTCAGAGCTTAGAGACATGGGCCGGGCGGACACTGCAAAGCCATACCAGGCGGCGTCAAACCGGGCGAGGGCGACGACGCTGGCCTTGCTTTCAGGCTGACCGGAGACCGGATCAGTTGCCGCGGCCACAAGCGTGTCGATCCGCGCGCAGGGGGCGGTTTCCCCGGTCCAGTGCATCGAGGCAAAGACCTGACCGGGCTGCACCGTCTCTGTGATACGGGCGCGCAGAATGGCGCGTCCGGTGGGGCTCGACAGGGTGACGAGATCTGCGGCGGCCAGGGTCAGCCGTGCGGCATCGTCGGGATGAATGTCGACAAAGGGTTCGGGCAGATGCGCCGAGAGACGCGGGCTTAGCGCGGTGCGGGTCATGGTATGCCATTGATCACGCAAGCGCCCGGTGTTGAGGCGAAACGGGTAGCGTGGACCGGTCTTGGCCGCGGGCGGGCGGTAGGTCACGGGCAGGATGCGCGCCTTTGCATCGTCATGGAAAAAGTGGCCGTCCGCGAAGAACCGCCCGCCTTGGCGGGTCTTGGTGACGGGCCAACGGGTTGGCGCCAGTGCCGCATAGGCGGCGGCGTCCAGATCAGCGAAGGCGGAGATGTCGAAATCGCGGCCAAAGCGCCCCGCGAGGCCGGAAAGCGCCGCATACTCGCGGAAGATCTCGGCGGGGTGGGTATAGGAGAACGCCCGGTCATGCCCCATGCGCCGTCCGACCTCGGCAAGGATGTCCCAATCCGGGCGCGCCTGTCCCGGAGCGGCCAGAACGCTGCGCTGGCGGCTGATGGTGCGATCGGAATTGGTCACGGTGCCGTCTTTTTCGGCCCAGGCCGTGGCAGGCAAAAGCACATCGGCCAGTCGCGCGGTATCGGTTTGGCCGGTGATATCGCTCACGACGGTGAAGGCGCAGTTGGCAATCGCTGCGCGCACACGGTCGGCTTCGGGCATCGAGACGGCCGGGTTGGTGTGGATGATCCAGAGCGCCTTGATCTGTCCGTTCTCGACGGCGCGAAACATGTCCACCGCCTTGAGGCCGGCGGCTTTGGGCATGGCGGGTGCTTGCCAGAAGTCCTGCACCGCCGCCCGGTGGTCGGCGTTTTCCAGATCGAGGTGACAGGCGAGCATATTGGCCAGCCCACCGACTTCGCGCCCGCCCATGGCGTTGGGCTGACCCGTGACCGAGAAAGGCCCCATGCCCGGTTTGCCGATGCGGCCCGTGGCAAGGTGACAGTTGAGGATGGCGTTGACCTTGTCGGCGCCGGAGGTCGATTGGTTGACGCCTTGCGAGTAGATCGTCACGACCTTCTCGGTCTGCATCCAAAGCGCGCAGAAAGTGGCGATCTCTTCGGGGCAGAGGCCGGTGACGGCGGGATCATCGCGCCGCGCCGCCGTCAGGGCGGAGGCGAGCCCTTGGGTATGGGCGCCATAGGCCTCGTCGAGCTTTCCGGCATCGGCAAGCGTGACCAGAAGGCGATTGAAAAGTGCCACGTCGCTTCCCGGTTGCAGGGCGAGGTGCATATCGGCGCCGTCGCAGCTTGCCGTGCGGCGCGGATCGATCACGACGATCTTGGTGCCGCGTGTCTTGCGGGCGGCGAGAAGGCGTTGGTAGAGCACCGGGTGGCACCAAGCGAGATTTGAGCCAACGAGCACCACGAGATCGGCCTCGTCGAGATCCTCATAGGTGCCGGGCACGGTATCGGTGCCAAAGGCGCGTTTGTGGCCTGCCACGCTCGAGGCCATGCAGAGCCGGGAATTGGTGTCGATATTGGCCGAACCGATGAAGCCTTTCATCAGCTTGTTGGCGACGTAGTAATCTTCGGTCAGCAATTGCCCCGAGACGTAGAAGGCGACGCTGTCGGGGCCATGTGTGGCGATGGTATCGGAGAACCGGTCTGCGACCAGTTGCAGGGTCTCATCCCAACCGGCGTCCTGACCGTTGACCTGTGGAGCGCGCAGCCGGTGCTGGAGGCCGGTTGTTTCGGCCAGAGCGGATCCCTTGGAGCACAGCCGACCGAAGCTCGCCGGATGTTCCGGATCGCCCCGCACCGCCAGCCCGCCTTGTCCGTCAGGGCGCAAGAGCACGCCACAGCCGACGCCACAATAGGGGCACGTCGAGCGGATTTCAGGAAGGCCGCCCCCATCCATCATGCGGCACTCCGTTTGCCGACCGCCTCGCCGTCCAGAAGAATGCGCGCCCCTTCGAGGCGCACCGGATAGGTGGCGAGTTGACCCTCTTCGCCCTGTGCGGCACCCGAGTTGAGATCGAACACCCAATTGTGCAGCGGGCAGGTGACGGAGCGCCCATGCACGATCCCATCAGAGAGCGGGCCGCCCTTGTGCGGGCAGGTATCGGAGACGGCAAAGATCTCGGCTTCAGCGGTGCGAAACAGGGCCACGCAGCCCACCGGTGTTTTCACCACACGCGCCCCGCGTAGGGGGATGTCGTCGATATGTCCAATGTCGATCCAGCTCATTCTGCGGCCTCCAGTGTCAGATCCGCCAAGGGCGCGTAGCTTGCCGCGCGTTCCTGCGCGTGTTCGGCCCAAGGGTCTTTGCGATAAATGGATTGCGAGAGTTCGAAAGCGGCAACCAAGCGCGCGCGTTCTTCGGGATCCGCGATCCGTTCTTTCACCCAGTCCAGCCCAACCTTGGCGAGCCATTTGTAGGGTCGGTCGAGATACTTGGCGTTCTCGCGGTAGAGCTGCACGAAAGCGGTGCTGACCTCGAGGGCTTCTTCCTCGGTGGGCACGTCGATCAGCCGTTCGGTTTCCTTGACGTCCATACCTGCCGCGCCGCCGACGCCGATCTGGTAGCCGCTGTCGACACAGACGATGCCGATGTCCTTGCATGTGGCCTCGGCGCAGTTGCGCGGGCAGCCGGAGACCGCCAGCTTGACCTTGTGCGGTGTCCAAGACCCCCAGAGCGCCTGCTCCAGCTTGATGCCAAGGCCGGTGCTGTCTTGCGTGCCGAAGCGGCAGTGATCGGTGCCGACGCAGGTTTTGACGGTGCGCAGCCCCTTGGAATACGCATGTCCCGAGACAAGACCTGCGCGGTTCAGATCGGCCCATATGGCGGGGAGATCCTCGCCCTTGACGCCAAGCAGGTCGATCCGCTGCCCGCCAGTCACCTTAACGGTCGGTACGTTGTATTTGTCTGCCGCATCGGCAATGGCGCGCAACTCATCGGGGTTGGTGATGCCGCCCCACATGCGCGGCACGACGGAGAACGTCCCGTCTTTTTGAATGTTGGCGTGTTTGCGTTCGTTGACGAAGCGGCTTTGCGGATCGTCCTGATATTCGAGCGGCCAGTCGGCCAGAAGATAGAAGTTCACCGCCGGGCGACAGACATGGCAGCCATTGGGTGTTTTCCAGCCGAGTTCCTGCCAAACCGCAGGTTGCGATTTCAGCTCTTGCGACTTGATCAGGCGGCGCACGTCCTCGTGGGTGAGGTCGCAGCAGCTACAAATGGGTTGCGCCGTTGGCATTTCGAACCCGTCGCCCAAGGTCACCTGAAGCAATTGCTCCACAAGACCGGTGCATGTCCCGCAGGAGGCGCTTGCCTTGGTCTGGGCTTTTACCGCGCCAAGGTCGGTGGCGCTGCCTTCGATGGCGTCGACGATCTGGCCTTTGCAAATGCCGTTACAGCCACAGATTTCCGCATCACGCGGCAAGGCTGCAACGGCTGATAGAGGGTCCGCTTGGTCGCCTCCTTGATAGGCGGGGCCAAAAATCAGCGTGTCGCGCATGTCGTCGATCTCGGTGCCGTCCTTGATCAGCCCGAAGAACCAGTTTCCGTCGGTGGTGTCGCCATACATCACCGCGCCGACGAGGCGGTCGCCTTCGATCACGAGGCGCTTGTAAATGCCGCGGGCAGGATCGCGGAACACGATATCCTCGCGCCCTTCGCCTTCGGCAAAATCGCCGGCGCTAAATAGGTCGCAGCCGGTGACTTTGAGCTTGGTCGCGATGTCCTTGACGACAAAGGCATCCGGTTCCTCGAGCAGGGTCTTGGCCAGAACTTTGGCTTGATCGTAGAGCGGCGCCACGAGCCCGAAGAGGTGTCCATTGAATTCGACGCATTCGCCAACCGCGTAGATGTCCGGGTCGGAGGTTTGCATCTGGGCGTTGACCTCGATGCCGCGTGCCACGGCGATGCCCGCGTCCGTCGCGAGCCGTGTTTCGGGCCGAATGCCAACGGCCATGACGACAAGATCCGCTTCCAGCCCGGTGTTGTCCTCGAGCAGCACGCCTTCCACCTTGTGATCCCCAAGGATCGCGGCGGTGGAGGCTTGGGTCTTGATGGTGATGCCACGCTTTTCCAGATCGCGGCGCAGGAGATAGCCCGCCGCTTCGTCCAGTTGCCGCTCCATCAGGTGGCCCATCAGGTGCAACACGGTCACGTCCATGCCGCGCCCGGCGAGCCCTGCGGCGGCTTCGAGGCCGAGAAGGCCACCGCCGATCACGACCGCCTTGCCGCCCGCCTTGGCGGCGTCGATCATGGCGTTGGTATCGTCGAGGTCGCGGTAGGTGACGACGCCGGGGAGGTCTTTGCCTTGCACCGGAATGATGAAGGGGGCCGAGCCGGTCGCGATGATGAGTTTGTCATAGGGGACATGGCCCTTTTGGCCTTCGACCACTTTCATGTCGCGGTCGATGCGGACCACGTGTTCGCCAAAGCGGCAGGTCACGCCATGCGCTTCGTACCACGCGGCGTCATGGGTGATGATGTCTTCGTAGGTCGTCTCGCCGGACAGGACTGGCGAAAGCATGATCCGGTTGTAATTGCCACGTGGCTCGGCATTGAAGAGGGTGATGTCGTAGGTGTCCGGGCTGGTCTCGACCAGTTGTTCGATCAGTCGGCCAGAGGCCATTCCGGCCCCGATGATTACCAGTTTCTGTGTCATGGGTTCACTCCGCCGCTATGGCCTTTGGGGCCGGGGATTTGGGCTTTGCGCCGTGCTCGTATTCTTCAAGGAAATCGAGCACCTCTTGCCGGTAGGCGTAGTAGTCCGGGTGCTCGAGGAGGGCCTTGCGAGTGCGTGGGCGCGGTAGATCGACCTTGGTGATCTTGCCGATGGTGGCCTGTGGTCCGTTGGTCATCATCACCACGCGATCAGCGAGGAGGATCGCTTCGTCCACGTCATGGGTGACGCAGATCGCGGTCACTTTGGTGCGGCTCCAGACTTCCATCAGGACTTCCTGAAGCTCCCAGCGGGTCAGGCTATCGAGCATTCCGAAGGGTTCATCGAGAAGCAAGAGCTTGGGTGACAAGGCAAAGGCGCGGGCGATGCCGACCCGTTGTTTCATGCCGTTCGAGAGGTCGGTGGCGGGCTTGTGCATCGCATCGGCCAGACCGACGCGTTCGAGGTAGTATTCCACCACGTCTTGTCGTTCGGCCTGTGAGGCCTTGGGATAGACCTTGTCCACCCCGATCGCCACGTTCTCCCGTGCTGTGAGCCATGGAAACAGGTTCGGCGACTGGAACACCACGGCGCGCTCGGGATCGGCGCCTTCGACGTGACGCCCGTCCAGCTTGATCGCGCCTTTGGAGATGTCGTTCAGCCCCGCCGCCATGGTCAGCACCGTGGACTTGCCGCAGCCCGAATGCCCGATCAGCGAGATGAATTCGCCCCGGTCGATCTTGAGGTCGAAATCCTCGACCACGGTCAGGGGGCCCTTAGGGGTCGGATAGACTTTGTAGAGTTGCGAGAAATCGAGGAAGCGCGAGTCGATCAGACCCTTTTGCGCATCTTGCACGGCGGTTGGGACGCCGTGGATCGGGGTCACGTCGGGCAACTCGCGGCTGCCTTCGACCTTGGCCTCGACCCCCACATCCATCAGGTAGGTCGTCACCTGGGCGCGCAGACGTTTAAAGCTCTCGTCGTGGTTCATGGCGCTGCGGTCCCGCGGGCGCGGGATGGTGACCTTGAACTCAGCCCCCAAGCTTCCGTCGGGGTTTAGCGCGATGATCCGGTCGGCGAGAATGATCGCCTCGTCCACATCGTTGGTGATCAGCACGCAGGTTTTCTTGTCCGCCTCCCAGATATGTTCGATCTCGTCGGCGAGATTGGCCCGCGTCAGTGCGTCGAGCGCCGAGAGAGGTTCATCCAGAAGCAGCATTTCCGGGCTCATGGCGAGGGCGCGGGCGACGTTCACCCGCTGACGCATGCCGCCCGAAAGTTCTGCCGGGCGGCGGCTCATGGCGTGGCTCAGGCCGACCATATCGACATAGTGGGCCACCTTCTCGGCTTTCTCGGCCTTGCTGAGGCCGGGGAAGACCGTATCGAGCGCAAGGCTGACGTTCCCGCCGACCGTGAGCCACGGCATGAGAGAATAGTTCTGAAAGATCACGCCACGTTCGGGGCCAGGGCCGGTAATCGGTGCGCCCTTGAAAGAGACAGTGCCCTTGGTGGGCGTCTCAAGCCCGGCCATCAGGTTGATCAGCGTCGTCTTGCCCGTCCCGGAGAAGCCGAGGATCACCAGGAATTCGCCCTCTTTCACCTCGAGGTCGATCCCTTTGAGCACGTCGGTCTTGTGCGTGCCTTCACCGAAGGACTTGCTGACGTTGTCGAAGGTCAGAATGCTCATAGCGCTCACCGATTGTTCGAGAAAGTGAAGAGGGATTGCAGCGCGTACATCACCCGATCCAGCAGGAAGCCGATGATGCCGATGGTGAAGACGGCGACCATGATCTTGGCGAGGCTGGAGCTCGAGCCGTTCTGGAATTCATCCCAGACGAATTTTCCAAGACCGGGGTTCTGCGCGAGCATTTCCGCCGCGATCAGGACCATCCAGCCGACGCCCAGAGAGAGACGCAGACCGGTAAAGATCAGGGGCAGGGCAGAGGGCAGGACAAGCTTGGTAATCTTGGTCCATGTGTTCATTTTCAAAACTTTGGAGACGTTCACCAAATCCTTGTCGATGCTCGCCACGCCCAGAGCGGTATTGATCAGGGTCGGCCAGAGCGAGCAAAGAGTTACGGTGACGGCAGAGATGATGAAGCTCTTGGCGAAGAGACCGCCTTCTGTGGCGGCAAGGGCCGAGACGATCATGGTCACGATGGGCAGCCAAGCCAGCGGCGACACTGGTTTGAAGATCTGGATCAGCGGATTGAGGCCTGCGTTCGCCGTGGGGGAGAGGCCTGCCAAGATGCCGAGCGGAACCGCCACGACTGTGGCCAGCAGGAAGCCAAAGAACACCGTCTGGATCGAGGTCCAGATCTGCTGATAGTAGCTTGGGGCGCCGGTATAGGCGCGTTCTTTGGGTTCGCGACCGCTTGCGATCAGGCGTTCGTTGAGTTGATCGACCTTGGCCTGAAATGCGGCGCGTTTCTCGGCCTTGGCACGCGAGTCCTCATGCAAGGTGACGGCTTCCTGCCAGACTTGCGTAGGTCCGGGCACGGCCCCGAGCGATGTTTGCACTTTGGGCGCCAGAGTGCCCCAAAGCAGCAGGAAGGCGGCGATCGCCAGAAGCGGCACGGCGAGGAGACGCCAGATTTCCTTGGCCTGGGCCTGGGGGTTGTCACCGGCGATGGCCTTGAGGACAGGGGTCATCCAGCTCAGGCCGAGCACCTGAAACCATTTGTCGGCGGCGTTGATGCGGGTAAAGAGGCGGGCCCGGCGGGCCTCTTTTGCCTCGGAACTTGCGAAATCTGGGTCGACGGTTGTCATGGGGAGGTTCCTTGATTTCTGATGTCGGGACGCCCTGCGCTTTGAGAGTTGCGCGCGGGCGCCCCGCTTTGGTCAGCCTTTGACAGCGGTGCCAACGACGCGCTGTTCGCCCTTGAGGCCGATCGGCAGGCTTTCGAGATAGGCGTTAGGGGTGCGGCCGTCGTAGGGGATGGCGTCAATGATGTCCGCGGCAGGTGTCGGCGCCTTGTAGCCATCGCTTTCCCAAGGGAAGTCTGCCTCGTTGGCGAGACCTTCGTCGACCAGCATCCGGGCCGCTTCGAGATAGATCTCGGGCTTGTAGACCGACTTGGCGACCTCGTCATACCAGCTATCGGGTTTGGGCTCGGAGATCTGCCCCCAGCGGCGCATCTGCGTCAGGTACCAGACAGCATCCGAATAGAAAGGATAGGTCGCGTTGTGGCGGAAGAAGACGTTGAAATCGGGGATGTCACGCTTGTCGCCTTTCTCGAATTCGAAGAACCCGGTCATGGAGTTGGCGATAACTTCGTAATCTGCGCCGACATATTCCGGGCGGGAGAGAATTCGGACGGCCTCGGGGCGGTTGGCGTTGTCATTCTCGTCGAGCCATTGGGCGGCGCGGATCAATGCCTTGGTCAGAGCCAGCGTGGTGTTCGGGTTCTGCTCGGCGAACTCGGCGGTGATGCCGAAGACCTTCTCGGGGTTGTTCTTCCAGAGTTGGTAGTCGGTGATGACCGGAACGCCGATGCCTTTGAACACCGCCTGTTGGTTCCAAGGCTCACCCACGCAATAGCCGTGAATCGTACCGGCCTCGAGCGTGGCGGGCATTTGCGGCGGCGGGGTGACGGAGAGGAACACATCGGCGTCGATCTGGCCGGAGATGTTCTGTTCGCTGTAATAGCCCGGGTGCAGACCACCGGCGGCGAGCCAATAGCGCAGTTCGTAGTTGTGGGTCGAGACCGGGAACACCATGCCCATGTTGAAGGGTTTGCCTTCGGCCTTGTACTCTTCCACGACCGGGGCAAGCGCCGATGCGCTAATCGGGTGTTGTGGGCGACCGTCATCCATCTTGGGGATGTGTGGCAGCATTTTTTCCCAGACCGCATTGGAGACGGTGATCCCGTTGCCGTTCAGGTCCATGGAGAAGGGCGTGATGATATGCGCCTCGGTGCCGAAGCCGATGGTGGCGGCGAGCGGCTGACCGGCGAGCATATGTGCGCCGTCGAGCTGTCCGTCGATGACGCCATCGAGAAGCACTTTCCAGTTGGCCTGTGCTTCCAGCGTGACGAAAAGACCTTCGTCGAGGAAATAGCCTTGTTCATAGGCGACGGCCAGCGGCGCCATATCGGTCAATTTGATGAAGCCAAATGTCAGCTCGTCTTTTTCGAGTTCCAGCATTTCGGCGAATGCGGGGCTTACCAATGCGGTTGAGGCGGCAAGCCCAAGGAGAAGCTTTTTCATCGTCTTTCCTTTCGATGCGCCCGGAAGGGAGGAGGGCCGGGCAAATGCAAAAAAGGCCACTGCACATGCCGCTGAGAAACAGCGGTGCGCGAGCGGCCTTGCTCATGAAATCCCTGTCGATGGGAGAATTCTGATCAGCTCACCCCGTTGTGGGCTGATGAGATCATCATTCCGCAGTGCAGCAATCTCACAAAGCAAAGATCGTGAAACGTGTGGGAAAACGGGTCTTTTGGAGCGGGGGATCGCGAGAAATGCCTAAAAAAGCATCAGTTGCCTTCGCTGGGGTCGAAAATCTGGCCGTCAAAGAAGGCGTCTGGCAGGAGACTGATGCCCCCTTTCATCGACGCAACAGCGGTTGCATGACGAATCGCGCCTTCGAGTTTCTCGGATGCGCCGGGCAGATCGGCTCCGGTCGAGGCGAGATGACTGCGGTGCAGGTCGCTGCGGAAGACATGTGCAGCTTGGGAGGTGGAGACCGCGCCATTGGTGCCGTGGCGCTGTTGCAATTGCTGGGCGATCCACTTGGCCTGACTACGCCAGGGGAAGGTAGCGGCGCCGGTATGGAATTCGACAAAGTGGTCGACTGTGCGCTGGGCGCCGCTGCTTGTCACCGTGAGCTCGCCGGACAGAGCCCGGTCAATGAGTTCGGCAGGCACATCCAGATAGGCTTTGCGCGAGAGAATTTCCCCGGCGGTGCTGCGGCTTTCGGGACTGCTGAGCCAGCGGCCCGCGCGCCAGACCGCCCGCATCAGGCGTCCCAGAAGGTCGGGCTCGGTCTCGGCCCAATCGGTACGCACGGCGAGCACCTTTTCGGGCGCAAATTCCCAGATCGCCTTGCCCGGAAGCAAAAGCGCGCCAAGCCCCCGGTCGACAGCGACCGAACCCCAGGGTTCGCCAACGCATAAGGCGTCAATATCGCCCGCGGCCAGAGCTTCGGCCATAAGTGGTGGCGGTACGGTCCGGATCTCGATGCCATCTTCGCCAAGCGCGGTGCGGGCCCCCCAATAGCGCAGGAGTTCGACATGCATGGAAAAGGGGAAAGGCACGCCAAAGGTAATCGGTCCGTCATGTGCGGCGGCCAGAGCGGCGGCGGCCTTGACCGGATCCTTGAAGTCAAAATCGTACCCGGATGCGCGGAGCGTGTCTTCCAGCGCGCGTCCGACACCGAGCACATTGCCATTGGCCGACAGGATCGACACCGCCGAGATCGGCGTCGAGACGCCGCCAAGCCCCAGAGCCATGGCCACCGGGACAGGCGAGAGCAAATGCGCCGCGTCGACGCGCCCGAAGGCCAGCATATCGCGCACAGAAGACCAGGAGGGCGCGGCGATCAGGTCCAGCGATATGCCTTCGGATTCGGCGAATCCCATCTCCTGTGCGACGATCAGGGGGGCCGCATCCACGAGGGGCATGAAGGCCACGGAGATATTGACCGTCTTCATCCCAGAAGCCCCGATGCAGTCACCAGCGCTTCGGCTACGTCGGGCACGCGGCGGCCTTGATCCATCGCCGTCTTGCGCAAGAGCGCGTAGGCGGCGTCTTCGTCAATGCCCTTGGCTTTCATCAGGAGGCCCTTGGCGCGGTCGATCACCTTGCGCTCTTCAAGGGCGCGCCGTGTCTCGGCGAGTTCGCTGCGCATCTGGCGCACCATGCGGAACCGCGCAATTGCGGTATCCATGACGGGTTTGATGCGTTCCGGTGAAAGACCATCGACGACATAGGCCGAAACGCCCGCCTCGATTGCGGTTTGTGCCAAGCCGCCAGCCGCACCCGAAACGAACATCGCCACTGGGCGCTCGAGCGGGCCAGAGGCGAGGGTCAATTCCTCGAGCATATCGCGCGTTGGGTTGTCGATGTCGATCAGGACGATATCCGGAGCGTGCGCCGCGATCCTGCGCCCGAGGCCGCTGGCTTCGGAGATCACAAAGACGTCGCAGTCGACACTGTCTTTCAAGGCATCGACCACCGCGATCGCGCGATCGCGGTTTTCTTCGACTACAACGACTGTGAGTTTCGTATCCATCATAGGTCGAATGGCGCGCCAGTATGTGTTCGGCAAGGGCCGATGCGGCGTTGCAGCGAGCGGCCTGCGCAATTTGGCGCGCTTTTACGACTAATGTCCATTTTTTAGGCGTTGAGGGCGACCTTCTAGAGGACGCCGCTCACCCGCCAGATCGCGGCGGGGTGGAGATCGATGACCCGTTCGGCACCGTCGATCCGGGCGGCCCGCTCGGGCGTCCAGTCGATGCGGGCGTGGCCGGTCAGAAGCACCGCATCTCCGGTTGTGAAATCGGGGATGAAGAGCCCGGCGCGGCCCGTGGTTTCGATATTGCCAAGCGTATTGAAGAACCGGTTGCCCGCGAAGTCGGGGAATGACAGCGTGCCGTCTTTGCCAATCTGCAACACGCCGGGCGTGCCGCCGCGATGGGACACATCGGCGCCGCCGTCACCGCTCGTGGCGATGAAGAATGTATCTGCGGCGGAGATGATGGCGTGGGTGGTCGGGTCGTCGAGCGTGACACGCTCTCCCAGCGCGCTTGGGCCTGATCTTGCGGGGAGGTTGATCGCGCGCGGGTGAATGTATTTGGGGCAATTGCCAAAGCTCTGCTCGACGGCAACCGTCAGGCCGCTTTTCGTGGCGCTTGCGATGGCACCGTTCATGCGGTTGCGGCGTCGGGTCTCGAACTCTAGCCCAAGGGTGGCCACCTTGGCACCGGGGCACAGATCGAGGCCCAGTTGCTCGGCGAGAACCGGAAGGCCGGGGAGCGTGAGGGTTGTTTCGGAGGCACGCGCACGGGTGGGGAGGAGATGCACCGTCGCCCAAGGCCGCCCGAACCCGTCCTTCAGTCCGAGAAAGACCAGAGGCAGGTTTTCAAAGAACGCTTGGTGTTGTGGCAGCATCTCGGGGCGGATGGCGCGGGCGGCGCGGCTGCGCCACTCTGCGCTGATGCCTGCGCGGTCCTGCACGGCGCGCTCACCGGCGTGAAACACATACGGGGTCTCAGTCATGGTGATGGGCCTTGTTCAGGCGACGTCTTCAGGGACGCGCGAGGGTTCCATGGCAACGAACCCCGGCAAGGCTTCGATACGCGAGAGCCATGCGCGCACCGCGAGGTAGGCTCGCAGGCTCACACCGCCCTCGGGGGCGTGTGCGATGTAGCTATAGCAGGCGATATCGGCGATGGTGATGGCGCGGCCGGTGAGGAAACTACGGGTCTTGAGGGTGTCCTCCATGACGCGAAGCAGGCGATGGGCCTTGGCTTGGGCTGCCTCCTGATCCAACTTGGCACCAAAGACGGACACCAGTCGGGCGATTGCCGGGCCGGAAGCGATCTCGCCTGCGGCGACCGAAAGCCAGCGTTGCACCTCGGCGCCGTGCTGCGCCGTATCCGGAAGCCAGCGGTGCCCGTCCGGGTAGTTGCGCACCAGATACACGAGAATGGCGTTTGAATCTGCCAAAATGGTGCCGTTGTCATTGATTGCGGGCACTTGGCCGAAGGGGCTGAAACGGAGGAAGGCGGGCGACTTGTGGGCACCGTTGGCCATATCGAGATCATAGGTCTCATAGGGCACGCCAAGCAGTGACATCATCAGCTCGACCCGGTGGCAATGCCCGGACTTGGGATTGCGATAGAGCCGGATCGGTTCGGCATTGCAGGGAAAATGCGGGTTCATGGGACGGTCCTTCCTTTGTTAGAGCCCGAGCTCGCTCAGGCCTGGATGGGTGTCGGGCCGACGCCCGAGGGGCCAGTGGAACAGGCGTTCGTCTTCGGAAATGGGGCGTTCGTTGATGCTTGCATGACGCTCGGTCATCAAACCGTCGGAGGCAAAGGCCCAGTTCTCGTTGCCATAGGCGCGGAACCATTGGCCGCTGTCGTCGTGGTATTCATAGGCATAGCGCACGGCGATGCGATTGTCGGAGAAGGCCCAGAGCTCCTTGATCAGGCGGTAGTCCAGCTCGCGTGTCCATTTGCGGGTCAGGAAGGCTTCGATCTCGGCACGGCCGACGGGAAATTCGGCACGGTTCCGCCAGCGGCTGTCGACGGAATAGGCGAGCGTGACTTTGGCCGGATCGCGGGCGTTCCAGCCGTCCTCGGCAAGACGTACCTTTTCGCGGGCGGTGTCTTCGGTGAAGGGCGGCAACGGCGGGCGGGACATGGGGTGGTCCTTTCAAGGGCGTGGGGCGTTCAGGCGGGCGGCCGGACGGGGGACGAGCCCGGCCACCACACCAAGGTCAAGCGGCGAGATCGCCAGCTTGGACCGCGGGGAAGTCGATCTCGGTCTGGGCCAGTTCGTTGAGGTAGTTGGTCCAGATGTTCAGTGCGACATGCTGCACGATCTCGATCACCTGGCCATCGTCATAGCCCGCCGCGCGCACTGCCTTCAGGTCTTCGTCAGCGATACGGCCGCGTGCGTTCAGCACGCTTACGGCAAAGCGCACGGCAGCGTCGGCTTTGGCGTCGTTCGAACGGCCAAGACGGTTTGCGGCGATTTCGGCGTCGTCGAGCTTGGCGAGGTTCTTTCCGAGGTAGGTATGCGCCGAGAGGCAGTAGTTGCAGCCGTTTTCCTGAGCCACGGCGAGGGCAACCCGTTCGCGGGTGGCGGCCGGGAGGCGGCCTTTGCCGAGAGCGCCGGAGAGGCCGAGGTAGCCTTCGAGGGCGGCGGGGCTGACAGAGGCGAGGCGGAACAGGTTGGGCACCGAGCCAAGCTGTGTCTCGACGGCCTGCAACAGCGGCTGAGACGCTTCGGGGGCGGCGGTGATCGTCGCAGGGTAGGTGATGCGGGACATGTGGAAGCTCCTTTTGCTTGCGATGAGACGAGACTTAGAGGGTTCCAAAAAGCAGGAGTAGGCGGTAAATTTGGGATGATAGTTCTCATTTTTTGGAAAGATCAGTGACCGACCGACTCGAAACCATGTCGATTTTTGCGCAAGTTGTGGATGCAGGCAGCCTGACAGCCGGGGCGCGGGCACTGCGGATGCCCATCGCCACGGTCAGCCGTCGGGTGGCCGAGCTAGAGACCTCGCTTGGTGCGGAGCTGTTGCTGCGGTCGCCGCGTGGTCTTTCGTTGACGGATACGGGCCAGACCTATCTCGCCGCTTGTCGACGCATTCTTGAGGACGTGGCCGAGGCCGAGCGCAATGCGTCAGGTGAATTCAAGATGCCACGTGGGATGCTTACGATGACGGCGCCGGTCGTCTTTGGAAGGTTGCATGTCTTACCCACGGTTACGGCTTTCCTGCGGATGTTTCGAGAGGTCGATATTCGTCTGGAGCTGACGGATCGTCCGGTCAACTTGCGTGAAGAGCATCTTGATCTTGCGGTGCGCATCGGACCCTTGCCCGATAGTGATTTGATCGCGCGCAAGGTGGGCGAGATTTGCCGCATCGTCTGTGCAAGCCCAGCCTATCTTGCAGAACGCGGCACGCCCGAGACGCCACACGATCTTGCACAGCATGACGCGATCACATTTCAGAACCTGATGTCGCCACAGGATTGGCGTTTTGGTGCGGGGCGCGAAGAGATCATCGTGCCGGTGCATTCCCGCCTTGTGGTGAATACGGCGGAGGCGGCGATTGATGCCGCGGTGCGCGGTCTTGGGGTCACGCGGGTTCTCTCCTATCAGGCGGCTGATGCGATCAAGGCGGGGAGGTTGGTGCCGCTCTTGCAAGGCTTTGAACCGGAACCCTGGCCGGTACATCTTCTCTATGAACCGCGCGCGATGGTGCCGCAGAAACTCCGCGCGTTCCTAGATTACGCAGTAACGCGGATTGCGGATGACCTCGCTTGAGGTAGGGAACGGCCGCGGTCAGAGCCGGGATTGGTCCAAGTAGAATGTTCCGCCGTGGGCGAGGGGCGACAATTGTGCATCTCAAATGTCGGGTTCGGCCCGGCCATGCCGGTTGCGCCTCTGGCCAAGGGGGCTTGCTTGCGGTATTTCCGCGCTTGAGTAGACGAGAGAGAGCCCATGACATTCGAGACACCCGGCCCCGTGGAAGAATCGCTGCGCGATGCGATCAGCCCGATTGAGGAGATCATCGAGGATGCGCGGCAGGGCCGCATGTATATCCTTGTCGACCACGAGGACCGCGAGAATGAGGGTGATCTCATCATCCCGGCGGAGTTTGCAGATGCGGATGCGATCAACTTTATGGCGACGCATGGGCGGGGGCTGATCTGTTTGCCGATGACGGCCGAGCGGATTGAGCGGCTTGGCCTGCCGATGATGGCGGTCAACAATTCGAGCCGGATGGAAACCGCCTTTACCGTCTCCATCGAGGCGCGAGAGGGCGTGACCACAGGGATTTCGGCGGGGGACCGGGCGCTGACCGTGGCCACCGCGATCAACGAGCAGAACACCATGGCGGCGATCGCGACACCGGGGCACGTCTTTCCGCTGCGCGCGCGCAATGGCGGGGTGTTGGTGCGGGCCGGGCACACGGAGGCGTCGGTCGACATTTCGCGGCTGGCGGGGCTGAACCCGTCGGCGGTCATTTGCGAGATTATGAATGACGATGGCACCATGTCGCGCCTGCCAGAGCTCGTGGCGTTCGCCAAGGTGCACGGACTCAAGATCGGCACGATTTCAGACCTGATCGCCTATCGTCACCAGCACGACAACCTCGTGCGCGAGACGCGACGCGAGACAGTGACCGCGGATGTTGGCGGTGATTGGGAGATGCGGGTCTTTACCGACGTGATCCACGGCATCGAACATATTGCGCTTATCAAGGGCGATGTAACGACGCCGGAGCCGGTCTTGGTGCGGACCCATGCGCTCAATGAATTGCAGGATGTGCTCGGCATCGGGGCAAAGCCGCGCGACGAGTTTTCCCGCGCGATGGAGATCGTGGCCGAGGAAGGGCGCGGTGCGGTGCTATTGTTCCGCGAACCGCATCCCAAGCTCGATTTCGGCGAAGAGGATGACCGCCCCCGGATCGTCAAGCACACCGGACTTGGCTCGCAGATCCTGTCGTCGCTGGGGATGAGCGATTTGGTCCTTCTGACCGACTCGCCCCGGACGCAATATCTCGGTATCGACGCCTACGGGCTGTCCATTGTGGGCACCCGCCCGATTTCCAAGGAGTGAGCCCATGGCCGGCGCAGAAAAGCACTATATCCTTCCCCGCCCGGAGTTTGACAAACCAGTCAAACTCGCGATCGTGATCTCTCCCTATTACAAGGATATCGCCGACAACATGCTCGCAGGTGCCACGGCCGAGATCGAGGCGGCGGGCGGGACTTACGAGGTTGTCGAAGTACCCGGTGCGCTTGAGATTCCGACGGCGATCGGGATTGCCGAACGGATGAGCAATTTCGACGGGTACGTGGCGCTTGGCTGTGTCATTCGTGGCGAGACGACGCATTACGAGACGGTCTGCAACGATTCGAGCCGGGCGATCCAGCTTTTGGGGCTTCAGGGGCTTTGCATCGGCAATGGAATCCTCACGGTCGAGAACCGCACACAGGCCGAAGTGCGCGCCGATCCGAAAGATCAGAATAAGGGCGGTGGGGCGGCTGCGGCGGCCTTGCATCTTATCGCGCTCACGCGTAAGTGGGGCGGCCAGCGCAAGGGCGTCGGATTCATGCCGGCCTCCGAGGAATTCAAGATCGCTGGTGAACTCAAGGACAACCCGACCGCATGACCCTTTCCGGCAACCAGAAACGCAAGATGAAATCCGCGGCCCGGCTCTATGCCGTGCAGGCGCTCTACCAGATGGAGCTTCGCGGGCAGACCGTGGACAAGGTCCGCCTTGAATTTCTGGACCATCGCTTTGGCGAACAGTTCGATGAGTACGATATGCTCGAGGGCGATGTGGACCTGTTCACGCGCACGCTTGAGGATGCGGTGAACTATCAGGCGCAGATCGACCAGATGACGGACCGGGCGCTTGTGGCGAAATGGCCGATCGCGCGGATCGACTCGACGCTGCGCGCGTTGTTTCGGGCGGCGGGGGCCGAAGTCACGCATGGGGACGCGCCGGCCAAGGTTGTGATCGCGGAGTATGTGGCGCTTGCCGAGGCGTTCTATCCCGGTGGCAAGGAGCGGCAATTCGTCAATGCCGTCCTCGACCACATGGCGCGCGAAGCGAAGCCGGAAGACTTCTGAGAAAGGCAAAGTCTTCTAGAAGACCTTGCCCATACAGAACGCTCTAGAACAGTCTAATCACGGGTCGGGATGACCCAATCTTCGCCGCGTGCGGTCGTGATGTATTCCGGCCAGCGGGCGTTGAGGGGTGGGGCGTAGTCGCAGAGCGGGGCGAGCCAGTCAGTGCCGCCGATTCCGCCACCGGTGCGGGCTTTGAACTCGGCCTGAGCTTCTTCGAGAAGTGCCGGATTGGTGAGGCAATCAAGCGCCGTCAGGGCGAGCACCTGTGCCGCTATCTCCATCATCGGGTCTATGCAAGGCCCATGTCCCCCCATCGCGTTCATCGCCCATGCGGGATAGGCGTAGCCTTCAGGCGCGGAAAGGGCGGGGCGACCGATATAGAGCCGCACGGTCGGCGCGTGCCAGCAATATTCGGTATAGTCATCGGAGGTGAAATGGCGCTGCGAGGGCGGGAGGATGTCGCGCAGGGCGGCTTCGGCCTCCTTGGGGGGCATCAGCTCGGAGATCATCGGCAGAAAGGGATCCTCCATCGCCTCAAGGCCAAGCTCGGTCTGGATCGTGCGGGCGAAGCTGCGGGCCTCCGCGCCCCATCGCGGCGCGCCGACCGTTTCAAGATTGGCATAGGTAGCGGCGGCGAGCGCGTGGTTGGGCAGGCCGGGACGCGACTTGGCGACCCAACGGCGACGCCAAGAGCAATGACAAAGCCGGGCAGCGGCCTCGGCGAAGTGATCGAGGCCACGGATGATATGCTCGGCCTCCGAGACTTCGGAAATGCGGATGAAATACATAATCTCGGCGATCTGGGCCGGGATATTGTCGGCGGTGGCCTGTCCGTGACTGAGGATGGTTTCGTTCATCGACCAGCTTTGCCCCGGCGCCATGATGTGTTCGCGCAAGGCTTTGGCGGATTGATACATCTGCACCATGGCGTCCGTTGCGCCGGGGGCGCGGGCGGTGGCGTGGCTTGCCGGAATGGGAGAGGCATCGCTGCCTGCCATCCATGTCTCAGGTTCCTCGCAGGTGAATTCGTAGATGACGCCATAGCCGACGCCGCAATGGGTATCCCAGCGCACGGTGTTGCAGAGCGGGGCCATGTAGAAGGGATGGAACGACAGGGCGGCGTCGAGATCATCATAATATCCGGCGGCGGCGTGAATCGGCTTGGAACCGCGCACTTTCTCGGCGGGTTCGCCAAAGAACTTGAGCCGTCCGGGGATGTCATGGGCCTGCATCGCGGCCTTGGTGGCGAGGAAACCACCAAGCGCCCCCATGCCAAGGGCGGAATGGGGATCGGTATGGCCGCCCGCATGGGGCCCGAGACCGGGGCGGGGCATCTTGCGGGGTTCTGCCGCCTGGCAATTGCCGGGGATGCCGTCATATTCCGCGTAGCCGCCGATGGTCGGCCCGTCGCCGTTTTCCCATGTGGCGCAGAAAGCGGTTGGCATGCCTGCCGAGCCTTCCTCAACGGTAAAGCCCTCGCGGCGCAGGAGGTCGACGTAATAGGCCGCGCTTTTGTATTCGCGCCAAGCGGTCTCGCCAAACTCCCAGATATCGCGGGTCCAGCGTGACAGCTCGGGCATCCGGGCGGCAACGGTGTCTCTGGCGGTTTGGTGGGCGGTGGCGCGGGCGTCCGGCATGTCTCTGCTCCTCTTTTGGGCAGAGCCTAGGGGGCGGGTGCGGGGAGATGCAAGAAATCCGCCCCTCGCAACGCAAAGATTGGCCCAAAATGTCGCTTTGGTGGGATTCTCCTTGCCATATTCGAGAAACGGCATAGCTTCTATGAGAAGAAGGGAGAGTCTCTCATGCCCAAATTGATCCGTTTGTATATTACGCAGGTGCTTGCCGGTTTTGGCCTCTCGGCGATTTTCGTCGGGCTTCTGCTCTATTTCAACGTCGGCAACCTCTGGCATCTCGTGTCGGGCACGTCGGGCGGTCTCGTGGCCGTAGTGATGCTCTTTATGTTCAACGGTATCGTCTTTGCCGGGGTGCAGTTCGCGATTTCGATCATGCGCATGGCACAAGACGACACGCCCGGAGGCGGCAAGCGGGATGACCTCCCGGTGATGCCCGCGCGGCTTGTCCCCGTGCCGGTCGAGGCGTCGTCAAAGCGCAAGTAAGCGCGTGACAGGTTTTTCAGGAAAGGCAGGTGCCATGGGCACCTGCCTTTTTCGCTATTCGTAGACTGTCAGGATCTGATCGAGCGGTTTCTTGATCTTGGCGACCGAGGGGATGGCCGCGTCTTCGGCAGGGTGTCCGACGGCGAGGATCATCACGGGCTTCTCGGCATCAGGACGCGCGAGGGCGCCGTTAAGGAACTTCATCGGATTTGGCGTATGTGTCAGGACAGACAGGCCGGCTTGATGCAGGGCGGAGATCAGGAAGCCCGTGGCAATGCCAACGCTTTCGGGCACGTAGTAGTTCTTGTAGCGGGTGCCGTCATCGAAGGTGCCATATCTCTGGGCGAAGATCACGATGAGCCAGGGCGCGATCTCGAGGTGGGGTTTGTCGGCATTGGTCCCAATTGGTTCAAGCGCCTTGATCCATTCGTCGGGGGCGCCGCCATCATAAAAGCGGCGTTCTTCTTCCTCGGCCTCGGCGCGGATGCGGGATTTCAGCGCCGGGTTGGCAATGGCGACGAAGTGCCATGGCTGATGATTGGCGCCAGACGGGGCGCGCCCTGCGGTCCGGATGCAGGTGTCGATCACGTCGCGCGGCACAGGCCGGTCTGTGAAGTCACGCACGGTGTGGCGGGTCTTCATCGCCTCGAAATAGGCAGTGGCCGCGGCAAGCATCTCGGCGTCGCTCATATCGCTTCGGTTGGGCAGGGGGACGGCTTCGTAGGACAGGGCGTCGCGCGCAAACATGGGATAGCTCCTTTGGTCTTTGCCCCGAGCCTAGCGGAGCAGGGCAAGAGAGGAAAGCGGCGGGCCCGCAAACGCAGCCGTGTGGTTATCTCATTCCCGAGGACCTGTTTATACAGGTGGGCGCCAGGTAATCAGGCCAGGACCTGAACAGAGCCAGCTCCCTCGGAATTGCTTAAGGCCACCGGAATGCTACCGTATCACGAGAAGGGCAGAACCCGCCTTTGGCACAGGTAGTCCTTTGTTGAGGCAACGACAAGGGGGCGCAGTGCGGAAGGACTTGAATTTTGTTCATGGATTGTTCACGGTGAGGCCATGACAGAGATCCTGCAACCCGGACAGCTTCTTGCGCGTGGCGTCTCGCGCCACCTGCGCGGCCATGGCTTTGCCGCGGTCGAGGAGTTCGTGCCGGTGCGGGGGTTGCGGGTTGACGTAATGGCGCTTGGGCCGAAGGGCGAGTTGTGGATCGTCGAGTGCAAATCGAGCCGGGCGGATTTCCAGAGCGACAGCAAGTGGCAGGGGTATCTTGAGTGGTGTGACCGCTATTTCTGGGCTGTGGATACGGACTTTCCGACCGATCTTTTGCCCGAGGAAACGGGGCTTATCATGGCGGATGCCTATGATGCAGAGATCGTGCGCATGGCGCCGGAGGACAAACTTGCCCCGGCGCGGCGCAAGAAGATCGTGCAGAAATTCGCCATGGACGCGGCGCGGCGGTTGCAGCGGTTCCGTGATCCCAAGCTGGTGCCGTTGCCGAGCGAGTTAGAATAGATCGAGCACGGCCTCAGGCGGACGGCCAAGCGCCGCCTTGCCATTTGCAAAGACAATCGGGCGTTCGATCAGTTTCGGCTCTTGCACCATGGCGGCGATGAGCATGTCGTCGGGATCGGTCTTGGACAGTCCCATATCGCGGAAGGCGGTTTCGCGCGGGCGCATCATGTCGATCGGCTTCAGGCCAAGGAGGGCGAGCGCCTCGCGGATTTCCGCCTCGCTCGGCGCTTCCTCGAGGTATTTGCGCACCGAGACATCGCCCTTGTCCTCGATCAGGGCAAGGGTCTCGCGCGATTTGGAGCAGCGCGGATTGTGCCAGATCGTGATCATAGCCAAGCCTCCCGTTTGGAGCCGACGGCCTCAGCCACGTTGGCGAAACCATCGCGTTCAAGAAGTGCGTCGAGGCCCTCGGCGATCTCGCCAACGAGAGACATGCCGTGATAGACCAGCGCGCTATAGAGTTGGACCACAGAGGCCCCGGCGCAGATTTTGTCATAGGCGTCCTGTGCATTGCAAATTCCGCCGACGCCGACGAGGGGCAGCTTGCCTTCGGTCAGGGCGGAGAGGCGGGCGAGGACGCGGGTTGATTTTGTGAAAAGCGGCGCGCCAGAGAGACCACCTGTCTCTCCCTTGTGGCGCGAGACGAGCGCGGTGCGGTCGAGCGTCGTATTGGTGGCGATCACCGCGTCCAGCTTGGCCTCGAGCGCGACCTCGGCGATCTCGGCGAGCTCGGACTCGGAGAGATCGGGGGCGATCTTCAGAAAGACAGGGATCGGGTGCGCGAGCGCGTCGCGAGTCTCCATGACACCCGCAAGGAGCGCAGAGAGGGCGGCCTTACCCTGAAGATCGCGGAGCTTCTCGGTGTTGGGAGACGAGACGTTGACCGTCGCGAAATCGAGATGGGCACCGCAGGTGGCGAGCACCTTGGCAAAGTCGCTGGCGCGGTCGGCGCTGTCCTTATTGGCGCCGAGGTTGAGGCCGATCACGGCGCCCTTGGGCCGCTTCGCGAGACGGGTGGCGATGGCCTCCATACCGTCATTGTTAAAGCCGAAGCGATTGATGACGCCGCGATCCTCGGAGAGACGGAACAGGCGCGGTTTGGGGTTGCCCGGCTGGGGTCGGGGTGTCGCGGCACCGACTTCGACAAAGCCGAAGCCCGACTTTGCAAGCCCGTCGAGCGCGGTGGCGTTCTTGTCGAACCCGGCGGCGAGACCGATGGGGTTTGGCAGGTCGATTCCGGCCAAAGTTGTGGCGAGGCGCGGCGTGGTGAGCGTGCCGGGCGCGGGGGCGAGGCCGGTCTGAAGCGCCTTGATGGCGAGGCCATGGCCTGTCTCGGGATCGATGCAGTGCAGGGCGCGCAGGCCCAGTTTCTCAAGGAAGGTCATGTGCCAAGCCCCGCTGGGAATTGATGCGTGCCGTTCTCGAGCGGCAGGGGTTGGGCCCAAGCCACGTCCTCGAGCGTCAGGTCGCGATAGAGATGGGGAAAGAGCGCGCCACCGCGCGAGGGTTCCCATTTGAGCGCATCCCCGAGCCTGTCGGTCTCGAGACCGAGGAGAAAGAGGCCGTCCTCGCCTGCGAAATGCTTGGCGGCGGTTTCTTCAACCTGCTCGGCAGTGGAGAAATGGACGAACCCGTCGGCGATATCGACAGGCGCGCCTTGTGTCTTGCCTGAGGCGCGCAGGTCGGCCCATTCCTGTTCACGGAAAATCTTGAAAATCAGCATGGCGTTGACATGCACCCGCGCTTGCGCGAGGTCAAGCATCGGCTTGACATTAAGGCCTTTGCAGCAAGACTTGGGCAGGAAAGGACCGGCGTTTTGGATCACCCGCTCATTGATCTGATCAACCAGAAAATCCGCGAGGCGGAGGCCGATGGCGCGTTCGAGAACCTTGAAGGGGCGGGGAAGCCGTTGCCGAAGGAGGATGATCCGGAGAACGCGCTTTTGAATCGGTTGGTGAAAGAAGCGGGTGGGGTGCCGGAATTCGTCTCGCTTTCGCGCGAGTTGAGTCGCTTGCGCGAGGAGTTGCGCGAGACCGACGACCGGGCGCGGCGACAGGATATCCTCAAGGACATGTCGATGACCGAGGCGCGCATCGAGATCGCGCGCAAGGAATACAAACGCTAAGGGGCGGTCTGTGCCGCCCCCTTTCATCGTTTAGTCCTGTTCGAGATCAAGCTCGGGCCAAAGCGCCGGGTCGAGCCCTTCGACGAAAGGTTTGAGCGCGTCCTCCATGCGGCGCCAGCCGCCGACAGAGCGTTTGTGCACGCCCTCACGGACCTGCGTGACCGAGGCGGTCCGCACGGTGGATTTGGTTTTTTGCGGCTCCATCATCGCCTCGCACCATTCAAGGCCGCAGTATTCAGCCATGGCGCGGCTCGTGCCTTCGATATCCCCGACGAGACCGTCATAGGTGATGGTCAAGAACTGATCGGGGAACTCCGCCTTCCAGTGGTTCATGAAGCGGCGGTAGAAGTTCGCTTCGATCGCCATATGGGCCAGATCGTTGGTGTAGCGCATGCCCTCGGCCTTGAAGACTTTGCGCCACATCGAAAGCGCCACGTCGCGCGGATCGCGTTCGAGATGGATAATGCGGGCGCCGGGGATGCCGTGCAGGATCATCCCGACATAGCGGTAGTTGCCCGGCATCTTGTCGGCGAGCGCAACATGGCCAGCCGCATGCGGCGGCAGGTTGGCGCGGTAGGTTTCCTCGAAACGGGCCGGATCAAATTCTGGCGCGTCGTCCTTGAGGAACGTCTGAGCGGCTTTTGTTGCGGCACCAAGTTCGCCACAGCTTGCCACGTCCGGATGGGCCGCAAGCACCATCTCGGTCAGGGTCGTGCCCGAGCGCGGTTGGCCCACGACGAAGAGCGGGCGCGGCGATTTCGCCGCTTCGGGACGTAGGATCGCCGGGCCTTTCGGCGTCGCATCGATCACGCGCTTGAAGTTCCCTTCGCTGTTTTCCGGGTGCCATTTGAACAGATAGGCCAGCTCTTCGCGGGCCTTGGCGAAGGACTTGCCGGCGGCGGAGTAATTCTTGAGCCGGAAGTCGATTTCTCCAAGCGACATCATCAGGCGGCACCATTCGTTCAAGCCGCGCGGCGTCGATTGCAGCGCCTTGCGGATTTTCTCGCGCAGTTCGGGAAGGGCCTCGGGGGTCTCGATCTCGGCCAGCTGGGTCAGGGCGCCACGGTGGTTTGGCGCAAGATCCAGCGTCTTGTAGAGCGCGGTGCGGGCATCGTCGATACGGCCGACAGCGGTCAGGGCTGCGGCCTGCGTGATGTAGAGCGCCGGGAGGTCATTCTGTTTCTCGAGGGCCGTTTCGACAAGTGCGAGCGCCTCTTCCGGGCGGAATTGCGAGAGATAGAAATTCGCGGTGGTGTCGATGACGGCGGGGTTCTCGGGATCGAGGCTGCGGGCTTCCTCGAGATCGGCCTCGGCCTCTTTCGCCGCGCCAAGTTCTTCATAGGCCGTGGCACGGGGCAGGAGAAAGCCAAGCCGTGCCGGCCCGTCGAGCAGATCAAGGGCGCGGGTTGCGATGTCGATGATCCGGTCTCGCTGGCTTCGCAGGTTGGCAGAGAACAACAGCAGTTCATAAACCTTGAGCGGGTTTTTGCGTTGTGCTGCGTAGCGTTCGCCAAGCTCGCGCGCTTTGTCGTGCTGATTGGCGACGATATACGCGTGCACGAGGTTGTTTTGGTATTCTTCGTGGTCGGGCATGAGCTGCACCGCCTTGACGAAATAAGGCAGCGCCTCGCGGCCCTTGTCGCAGTTGGCCAGTGCCGTGCCCGCGACATTGGCGAAATGCGGCTCGCGCGGGAATTGCTTATGCGCGGATTTGGCGAGCTTCGCGGCGGCGTTGAACTGTCCGGTCTGTAGCTGTTGGGCGAGTTTATCTGCGATCTGTTGCGGGGTCATTTGGGGTCTCTCACGTCAGGTCCGGCCAAAGGGCCGGGTCGAGTTCATTCAGGAAGGGGCCAAGCGCGTCTTCCATGCGGCGCCAGCCGCCGAGCGAGCGCTTGTGTACGCCTTGGCGCACCTGCACCACAGAGGCGGTGCGCACGGCAGCGGTGTTCTTTTCGGGGGCGGCCATGGCGTCATGCCAGTCGAGGCCGCAGAAATCGGCCATGCGCCGGGCGGCGGCAGGCAGGTCGGAGACGATCTCGCCATAGTCGAGCGTCAGGATGCGGTCGGGCGCGAGCGCCTCCCAATGGGCCATGTAGCGGCGGTAGGTATTGGCGCTCTTGGCCATGGCGCGTTGGTCAAAGGTAAAGGCCATGCCTCCGGCGGGGAAGTAACTCCGCCACATGGAGAGCGCGACATCGCGGGGATCGCGGGCAATATGGAGGATCGGCGCCTCGGGGAAGGCGGCGAGGAGATAGCCGATATAGCGATAGTTGAGCGGCATTTTGTCGACGAAGGCACGTGCCTGTGCCGCAACCGGCGGCATGTCGGCCCGGAACCCGGCGGCAAAGGCGGCGGGGTCAAAGGCCTCGCCGTTTTCTTCAAGCGCGGCCACGAGTCGGCGTGCCATGTCCAACTCACCACAGGATTGCACCTGCGGATGTGCGGTCAGGATCATCTCGCTCAGCGTGGTGCCCGAGCGAGGCTGGCCGAGCACGAAGATGGGGGTCGGCGTGTCGCGGTCTCCACCGGCCGGCAGCGGCGCGCCCAGCGGGAAGGCGGCGAGAATTCGGTCACATTCGGCGGCCTCAGCCCCGCTGTCATAGGGGCGCAGCTTGGCGTTCCAGTCGTTGAACCGGGCCAGAGCCGTGGCGGCCTTGCCGTAGTCGCCGAGTTGAAAGTGGATATTGCCGACTGCGCGGTTGAGGTCGGCCTGAAAGGGCGATCTCGGCGGCAGCTTCTTTTGCGCTGTCAGGATGTCCGGCAAAAGGGCGCGGTTTTCTTCGCGCGATTGCATCGCCGCGAGTTCCGCGTAGCCTTCGGCGTGCAGCGGATCAATGGTCAGCAGGTAGGTATAGGCGGCAATCGCGTCTTCGATCCGGCCTTCCTCGGCCAGCAGGATCGCCTGACGGTGCAGTGCATTGACATGGTTGGGATTGATCGCGAGCGCCTTTTCGACCGCTGCAAGCGCGGCGTCGGGATCCCCCGTGCGCGCCAAAGGCAGACCGATATTGGCAAGCGGGTCGGGATCGCGCGGGTTCAACTCGTGCGCGCGGCGGAAATCGGCGATGGCGCTTTGCTCATCGTTCTCGGTCGCATGGGCAATGCCGCGCAGGTTATAGGCCATCGCATGTTTCGGGTTGGCCTCGATCGCCTTGGTCAGCGCCGCAATCGCGCCCTTGGAGTCGCCGCTCTGGGAGAGTGACGCCCCCTTGAAGAACCAAAGCGCGCTCGGATCGGCGCGTTTGGGCAAGAGCTTGGCGATCAATTCCTGTGCCTTGACGTGCTGGCCGGTCTGGATCAGCGCCTGGATCAGGTTATTCTGTATCTCGACATCGCCGGGGCGCATCTTGAGCGCCTTGGAGAACATCGTGATCGCCGCGCGCCCATCACCGCTCTGGGCCATGGCGGAGGCGGCGAGGTTGACGAAATTGGCTTCGTGCGGGAAGGCTTTCATCGCCCCTTTGGCCGCCTTGGCCGCAGCCTTGAAACTACCGCTGTTCATAAGACCCATGATTTTCTGGGCGTGCTGTTGAACGGTGACTGCCATTTTCGGGTCTGATCCTTTTTGCGAAGGGCGATTTTCCGCATGAGCCAAGCGTGGCCCGGTGGTAGGGTGTATACATGTGTGGAAGATTTGCAATCACCTTGCCCAATGATGCCATGGCGCGCCTTTTTGACGCTGCCCCGGCCAATGACCTGCCGGATATCCCGAATTTCAATGTTTGCCCGACGACGCGGGTTCATGTGGTGCGCGCGGCTGAGGGGGGGCGACAGCTTCTGGGGATGCGCTGGGGATTTGTGCCGACCTGGTACAAGGCGGTGGACGATGGCCCGCTTCTGATCAATGCCCGGGCCGAGACCATCGCGACCAAACCTGCGTTCCGAGCCGCCTGTCGGGCGCGGCGTTGCCTGATCCCGGTGAGCGGCTTCTATGAATGGACCAAGGATGGCGAGGGCGTGCGCTGGCCATGGTATATCCATGCGGAAGGGCCGTTGGCGCTTGCGGGGATATGGCAGGACTGGGACGGGCCAGATGGGCGTCTGGAAACATGCGCCATCGTGACCACAGGGGCGAACCGCAATATGGCCCGCATTCACCATCGGATGCCGGTGGTGATCGGGCATGAGGACTGGGCGCTTTGGCTTGGTGAAGCGGGGCATGGAGCGGCGCCTTTGATGAGCGCACCGCCCGAGGACCTCTTGTCCTTTCATCAGGTGGACCGGGCGGTCAATTCCAACCGCGCCAGCGGGCCAGAGCTTATCGAGCCGCTTGAGCCGTGATTTTCAAATAATTCCAACGAATGTTTCATGGTGCAAACCCACGGATCGGATTGGACCGGGGCGATCCGACGCGCCATGATGGGGTAAGCCGATGGAGACCACACAGATGACCCAATATTACGCGCCCAAAGGGGGATTGCCGCCCCAGACCCAGCTTTTGACCGATCGCGCCATGTTCACCGAAGCCTATGCGGTCATCCCGCGCGGAACGATGAGCGATATCGTGACCTCGCAGCTCCCGTTCTGGACCGACTCGCGCTTCTGGGTCTTGGCGCGGCCCTTGTCGGGTTTTGCCGAGACGTTCTCGCACTATATCGCCGAGGTGCTTCCGGGCGGGGGCAGCACGCGGCCCGAGACCGATCCCGAGGCGCAAGCGGTGCTATTCGTAGTCGAGGGTGAGGTGGTCCTCACGATCGAGGGCACGCGTCACGAGATGGCGCCGGGCGGCTATGCCTACATCCCTGCCGGGAGTGACTGGACGCTTGGCAATGAGGGCACAGAACCGGCGCGCTTTCATTGGGTGCGCAAAGCCTATGAGGCGGTCGATGGGCTTGATGCGCCGGAGGCCTTTGTCACCAACGAGACCGAGGTCGCGCCCAACGCCATGCCCGATACCGAGGGCAAGTGGGCGACGACGCGATTTGTCGAGCCGGATGACCTGCGTCACGACATGCATGTCAATATCGTCACCTTCGAGCCGGGCGCGGTCATCCCCTTTGCCGAAACTCATGTCATGGAGCACGGGCTTTATGTTCTTGAGGGCAAGGCGGTCTATCGGCTCAATCAGGATTGGGTCGAGGTCGAGGCGGGCGATTACATGTGGTTGCGCGCCTTCTGCCCGCAGGCCTGCTATGCGGGGGGACCAGGCAAGTTCCGCTACCTCCTCTACAAGGACGTGAACCGGCATATGCCACTGTGATCCATGCTGCGTGATGGTGGGCATCACGAAAACGCGCTTGTCCTCGGGCTGTAAACCTTGTGAAACAGGGGCAATCAGGGGAGACGCGCATGGGCGAGCATCGCACGACAGTATTTCTCAACGGGTTTGGCCGGATTGGCCGGACCCTTCTGCGCATCCTCGGACAAGGCGGATACGGCGATATCGAGATCGTCGGCATCAACGATATCGAGCCGCTCGAGACCTGCGCCTATCTTTTTGAATACGATAGCGTTTTTGGCCCCTACGGTGGCACGGTCGAGACCGCGGCAGGGCGGTTGATCCTCGATGGCAAAGCGATCCCGTTTCATGGCGTGCGGGATTTGTCCGAGCTGAACTTGGGCGACGTGGATGTGGTGCTCGAATGCACCGGCATGGCCGGGTCGCGCGCTGTGGCTGAACGCGGGCTGGCCGCCGGGGCGGGCGCGGTGTTGATTTCCGGGCCGTCGGATGAGGCGGACGTGACCCTCGTCATGGGCGCGAACGAGGCGGAACTTGGGGATCACCGGATCGTCTCCAATGCATCCTGCACCACCAACGCGCTTGCGCCGCTTCTGAAGGTTCTGGATGCTTCCTATGGTCTCATCAGCGGCCACATGACCACAGTGCATTGCTATACCGGGAGCCAGCCAACCGTTGACAAACCCCGCGGTGGCGGATTGGCCCGAAGCCGGGCGGCAGCGCTTTCGATGGTGCCGACCACGACAAGCGCCGGGCGGTTGATCGACGCGGTGCTGCCCGATCTTGCCGGGCGGGTTCTTGCGCGGGCGATCCGGGTGCCGACGGCGTCCGTCTCGGCGATTGATCTCACGATCCAGACCGAGGTCGAAACCACGGTGGAGGGGGTCAATACGCTCCTCAAGGGCGAAGTGGCGCACGGCGGTGTCTTGGGCTGGACCGAGAAACCGCTGGTCTCGACCGACCTGCGCGCGCGACCCGAGTCGCTCATCCTGTCGGGGCGCGAGACGTCAGTGTCGGTCGGCGGGCTTTTGCGGGTCTTTGGCTGGTATGACAACGAATGGGGGTTTTCCTGTCGCATGCTCGATATGGCGCGCCTAATGGCGGGGCGCGGCACGTAGATCTAGTGTCCTAGAGCGGCCAGAAGACGAGGATCGCGGGCACCGAAACCGCGACCACGAGGATTTCGAGCGGCAAGCCCATGCGCCAGTAATCGCCAAAGCGATAACCGCCAGGACCAAGGATCAGCGTGTTGTTCTTGTGCCCGATCGGGGTCAGGAAGGCCGAAGAGGCAGCAACGGCGACAGCCATCAGGAACGGATCGGCCGAGACGTCGAGCGATTGCGCCATTTGGATACCCACGGGGGCGGCGACAATGGTCGTCGCGGTGTTGTTGAGCACATCCGAGAGCGTCATCGTCACCATCATCAGAAGCGTTAGCACGGCCCAGGTCGGCATGCCTTCGGTGATCGTCACAAGGGAACCGGCGATCAACTCGGTGCCGCCCGCATCTTCGAGCGCCGCGCCGAGCGGGATCATCGACCCGAGCAGGACCACCACGGGCCATTCGATCTGATCATATATTTCCGTGACCGGCAAAATGCCCGACAGCACATAGGCAATAACCACGAGGCCAAGCGCGATAGGCAGGTACACAAGGCCGATCGAGGCCGCCAGAACGGCCGCCCCAAAGAGGCCAATCGCGAGCCAGACCTTGCGATTGTTGGTCACCGCATAGCCGCGATTGGCGAGCGGCAGACAGCCGAGCCATTCCGTAATGTCCGCACCGCGCGACTTGGGCACCAGAAGCAAAAGAATATCACCGGGTCGGACCTCCGTTTTGCGGATGCGGCTTCGGATGCGGCGACCTTCGCGGGAAATCCCCAAGAGCACCGCGCCCTGACGCCAGGCAAGACCAAGGCTCTGTGCGGTCTTGCCATTGATGCGCGCGGTTTCCGGCACCACCAATTCGACCATATCAAGTCCTTCGCCAGCCGCCTTGAGATGTTCCTCGCGTTTGGAATCTGCAAAGTCGAGGTCGAGCGCGGCACGGAATTCGTCGAGCGCATCCGGTGTTGCCTCGATCAGGATCGCATCGCCCGCCTCGAGCACGGTATTGCGTGCGGCGCCATAGCGGCGCTTGTCGTCCCGCATGAGGCCGATCAGAGCGACATCGGAATCGTCGGCCTGTCCCTGAAGTTCGCCAAGGCGTTTGCCGATCAGCTTGCTTTCTTCGGGCACAGTTAGTTCGGCAAGGTATTGATCCAGATCGGAAACCTTCTTGCCTGCGTCCTCGCGCGCAGGGATCAGGCGCCAGCCGATCAGGGCCACGAAGATCAGGCCAGCCAGCGCCGTGATGCCACCCACAGGGGCGAAATCGAACATACGGTAGGGGGCGCCAAGGGATTCCTCGCGGATCGTCGCGATGATGATGTTGGGGGGCGTGCCGATGAGCGTTGCCATGCCGCCAAGGATCGTTGCGAAGGAGAGCGGCATCAGCGACAGCGCGGGGCTGCGCCCGGCCTTGCGTGCGGTTTGCACATCGACCGGCATCAGCAGGGCAAGCGCCGCCACGTTGTTCATGAAGGCCGAAAGCACCGCGCCGATCCCGCCCATGAGGGCGATGTGGCTGCCAAGCTTGCGCGAGCTATCGACCAAGGTGCGGGTGATGAGAAAGACCGCTCCGGAGCGCATCAGCCCGGCCGAGACCACGAGCACGAGCGCCACCACGAGCGTTGCCGGATGGCCAAACCCGCTAAAGGCATCATCGACCTTCACAACGCCCGCCACGACCCCCACCATGAGCGCCGTGAACGCCACGAGGTCATAGCGAAAACGCCCCCACAGAAGCAGGGCGAACACTGCGCCGAAGAGAGAGAACAGGATAATCTGGTCTTGGGTCATGGTCTGCCTTTCACGCGTTGCCCTACCCAAACGCAGCCACGCCGCGATGGCAAGCGGTGCTTGCGGGGAAAAAGGCGTGTCTCCGCTCAGCTTGCAGGCCTGCCCGCGGTTGCGCTATAGGGAGCCAGATTTAGCAACAAACAGGGCACGCGTAGATATGGCCGGCCATAGTAAATGGGCAAATATCCAGCACCGCAAAGGACGTCAGGACGCCGCGCGGTCGAAACTTTTCTCTAAACTTTCCAAGGAGATCACCGTCGCCGCCAAGATGGGCGACCCCGATCCCGAGAAGAACCCGCGCCTGCGCCTCGCGGTTAAAGAAGCCAAGACGCAATCGGTGCCCAAGGACGTGATCGAACGCGCGATCAAGAAGTCGACCGCCGGGGAAGGCGACGATTACGAAGAAATCCGCTATGAGGGCTATGGCCCGAACGGCGTCGCGGTGATCGTTGAGGCGATGACCGACAACCGCAACCGGACCGCCTCGACGGTGCGCTCGACCTTCTCCAAGAACGGCGGCAACCTCGGCGAAACGGGCTCGGTCGGGTTCATGTTCGAACGCAAGGGCGAGGTGTCGTATCCGGCCTCTGTTGGCGATGCAGACACTGTCATGATGGCAGCGATCGAGGCCGGTGCGGAAGATGTGGAATCGAGCGAGGACGGCCATGTCATCTGGTGCGCCGACACCGATCTCAACGAAGTGTCGAACGCGCTCGAGGCGGAGCTTGGCGAATCCGAGTCGACCAAGCTCGTCTGGCGTCCGACCACCACGACCGAGATGGACCTTGAGAGCATGCAGAAGCTGATGAAGCTCATTGACGCGCTTGAGGATGACGACGACGTGCAGCGCGTCACGACCAATTTCGAAGCCTCCGACGAGGTCATGGATCAGCTCTGATCCATCTTTGACAGGTGTTGAGGCGGCGTCCTGCGGGGCGCCGTTTTTTCTTGGGTTGGCCTCGGAAACGGGGGTCTGTATCACGTCGGTATTGCGTCGGTATCGCGTCTGTCTCGAAACCGCGCGCGGCACCAGGGAGGGGTCACATCATGTTGCAAGCTGCCATTGCCGGGTTCGCGCTCGGGTTTTCGCTGATCCTTGCCATCGGCGCACAGAACGCCTTCGTTCTGCGACAGGGGTTGCGCGGCGAGCATGTGTTGCCCGTGGTGCTGACTTGTGCGCTTTCGGATGCGGTGCTGATCGTGGCGGGCGTGGCGGGCTTCGGTGTCCTCGTCGAGCGTTTCCCAGCGGCGGTCGAGATCGCGCGCTGGGGTGGCGCGGCATTCCTCGTGGTCTATGGCGTGATGAGCTTTCGTGCCGCGTGGCGCGGTGGTGAGGCATTGGCGACTGAGGGGCGCGAACGTGTGCCGCTCGCTGCGGCACTCTTGACCTGCCTGACGCTCACATGGGCCAACCCGCATGTCTATCTCGACACGGTGGTCCTCCTCGGCGGTATCTCGGCGCAATATGACCCGGCGCTTGCTTTCGGCGCGGGTGCGGTGCTCTCGAGCTTTTTCTTTTTCTTCTCGCTCGGGTTTGGCGCGCGGCTCTTGCGGCCTCTGTTCACCAGCGCGCGGGCGTGGCAGGTGCTCGACGTGCTGGTCGGGCTGACCATGTGGGCGATTGCGGCGAAACTTGTGCTCGCCTGATCCGGCATCGCATAGATTTCATGCCTCCGGCGGGAGTATTTCACCAGAGAAGAAGCCGGGAATGCGCCCCTGTCTTCCTCTTGCCGTAAATATCCCGGGGGGTTTGGGGGGCTGGCCCCCCAATTGAAAATGAAATCTGGACGGGCGTCGCTATTCGCCGCGCGGGAAGCGTTGGTTTTCTTCCAGCACGTTGAGATCCATGTGGTTGCGCATGTAGCGATCCGAGGCTTTCTGCAGCGGCTGGTAATCCCATGGGTAATAGGCGCCATTGCGCAACGCCTCATAGACGACCCAGCGCCGGGCCTGACTTTCGCGGACGTCGCCGTCGAACCGATCGAGATCCCAGCGCGCATCGGCCTCGGCTCGGAACTCGGCCAGCGTCTCGGCATGGGCCGGATCGTTTGCGAGGTTGGTCAGCTCATGCGGATCGGCCTCTAGATCGAAAAGCTGTTCCGGGTCGAGGGTGCAGCGGGTGTATTTCCATTTGCCCGCCCGCAACGCCACCATCGGCGCATAGGACGCTTCGGCGGCGTATTCCATGGCGACGGGGCTTGTGCGGCTCTGGCCTTGACCGAGTGGCACGAGGCTTTCGCCGGTGGTCCAAGGCATGACCTCTTCCATGCTGACACCTGCGAGGTCACAGACCGTCGGACAGATGTCGATATTGCTCACCGGTGTGTCGACGCGGCCCGGTGCCATATCGGGGGCCGAGACCATGACGGGGACGCGGGCGGAGCCTTCGAAGAAGGACATCTTGAACCAGAGACCGCGCTCGCCGAGCATGTCGCCGTGATCGGACACGAAGAGCACGACCGTGTCCTTGTCCTGTCGGGTGGTCTCGAGCGCGGTGAGGATGTCGCCGATCTTGTCGTCGAGATAGGAGATATTGGCGAAATAGGCGCGGCGTGAGCGGCGGATATTGTCTTCGGTGATGTTGAAGCTGCGCCAGTCATTGGCGTCGAAGATGCGCTTGGAATGGTTGTCCTGATCCTCGTAGTCCATCGCCGGGACGGTGGGCAAAAGGTGCTCGCAATCCTCGTAGAGATCCCAATATTTACGCCGTGCCACATAGGGGTCATGCGGGTGGGTGAAGGAGACGGTGAGGCACCACGGACGGTCATCGCCGCCGCGCGCGAGATCATAGACTTTGCGGGTCGCGTGATAGGCGACCTCGTCGTCGTATTCGAGCTGGTTGGTGATCTCGGCGACGCCTGCGCCGGTGACCGAGCCCATGTTGTGAAACCACCAGTCGATGCGCTCGCCGGGTTTGCGATAGTCGGGCGTCCAGCCGAAATCGGGCGGGTAGACATCGGTGGTCAGGCGTTCCTCGAAGCCGTGCAGTTGGTCGGCGCCGACGAAATGCATCTTGCCCGAGAGGCAGGTCTGGTAGCCCGCGCGGCGCAGGTGGTGGGCGTATGTCGGGATCGACGAGGCGAACTCGGCCGCGTTGTCGTAGACGCGGGTGCCAGAGGGCAGTTGGCCCGACATAAAGCTCGCCCGGCCCGGCGCGCAGAGCGGCGAGGCGGTGTAGGCATTGGCGAAACGGGTCGAGCGTGCCGCAAGAGCCTTCAGGTTCGGTGCATGGAGCCAGTCGGCGGGGCCATCGGGGAACAGAGTTCCGTTGAGTTGGTCCACCATGATGATGAGAATATTGGGGCGGCTCATGAGCGTCTCCGGCACGGGTTGGAATTGCGCGCCACGCTAGGCCCGCGGCGTGGCGCGGGTCAATCGCGAATTGGACCGGATCAGACCTTGGGGGCGTTTACAGAAGGGGTCACGGCGCGGCGTTTCAGCACCGCTTCGCGCCACGTGATGAAGGTGATGGCGGAGATGATGATGCCGCCGCCGATCAACACCCAGATGTCGACGCCTTCGTCGAACACCAGCCAGCCCATCAAAACGGCCCAGACCAATTGCAGGAAGGCGACGGGTTGGGTCACGGTGATGGGGGCGGCAGCAAAGGCGAGGGTCATCGTGTAGTGACCCGCCGTTGCGAAGGTGGCGACCCCGAACAGGATAAGCACTTCCCAGAGTGTCGGTGTGACCCAGACGAGCGCCGCGAGCGGGGCAAGCCCGATGGTGACCGTCACCGAGAGCATGGCGACCACCATGGCGGGGCTGACTTCTTCGCTCATGATCTTGGCGATGAGATAGCCGACGGAAAAGACGACGGCAGTGCCAAGCATGGCAATATGGCCAGGGCTAAGCTCGCGAAAGCCGGGCCGTAGGATGAGAAGCGCCCCAAGCAAGGCGGCAATGACGGCGAGGATGCGACGCACGGCGAGGGTTTCGCCAAGGAACAAAGCGGCGGCGATGGTGACAAAGATCGGCGAGAGATAGTTCATCGCCGTCACCTCGGCGATTGGGATCTGGGTCATGGCAAAGAACCAGAAAGAGACCCCGATCGTATGCGCCACGCCGCGCAGACCAAAGAGGCCGATCTGGCGCTTGGTGAGCCGGGTGCGCAAGAGCGGTCGGATCATGGGCAGCAGGAAGACAAGGCCAAGCGCATAGCGCAGGAAGGCTGCTTCGGGTGCAGGCACGCTAGGGCCGAGATATTTCACCAGCGCGGTCACCATGACGAAACAGACGCCAGTCACCAACATCCACAAGACCCCGACGATGGGGCGCGCATTCACACTCTCGCTCATGCGGGCATTAAGACCCGGCAGGCGCGGGATGTCGAGGCAGTTCACATGTGAAACACGCCGCGTCGCGTCATTTTTCTTGGTGGGTTTGTGTCTCGGGCGGGCGGGAGAGCAAGAGCCGGGCCACGGCGCGGGCTTCGGCGCGGGCGGTGGCGGCGTCGGGCGGTGTTTGCGATTGCGCCGCTTCGAGCCAGACCCCGTCCATGTAGCTTTGCAGCACGTGGCGCACCGTGTCGCGGCGGTCGGGTGCGACGAGGGGGGCGAGCGCGTGGTCGAGATGCGTCGCAACCCGCGCGCGGTTGATCCGGTGCAGCCGCGCTAGGCCCGGCGCATGGGGCGCGTTGGCCCAGAATTGGGTCCAGAGGGCGCATTGGGCCGGGGTAAAGAGACGGTCTGCGAAATTCGCCTCGACCACGGCGAGGAGGCGGTCCTCGGGGGTGCGGGCTGTGCGGATTCGATCAAGGAATGCGGCACGCAAGAGGCGCAGGAGATGGCGCATGGTGTCTTCCATGAGCCGGTCCTTGGAGCCAAAATAATAGGTGATCGAGGGCGCGGTGCTACCGGCCTCGGTAGCGATGTCGGCCATGGTCACCGCGGCAAAGCCATGCGCCTGCACAGCGCGGATCGTGCCAGCGATCAGTTCTTCATGCCGAATATCGCGGATCTTGCGTCGTGCCATGCGCCCAGTGTGGCGCGGGCTTGCGGGCGCGGCAAGGCGAATTGTTTGATGTGTCAAAAAATTGTATGACCATACAAGAAATGCGAATCTGGAGCCGGAGAACAGGATGCAAGCCGAGTATGTGATCGTCGGGGCGGGGAGCGCGGGCTGTGCGCTGGCCTATCGGTTGACCGAGGCCGGAAAGCGCGTGATCGTGATCGAACATGGCGGCAGCGACGCTGGCCCGTTCATCCAGATGCCCGCCGCGCTCAGCTATCCGATGAACATGCGCCGCTATGATTGGGGCTATCAGACGCAGCCTGAGCCGCATCTTGGCGGGCGTCGGCTTGCGGCGCCGCGTGGCAAGGTCGTGGGCGGGTCCAGTTCGATCAATGGCATGGTCTATGTGCGCGGCCATGCCCGCGACTATGACCATTGGCAGGAGGCTGGCGCGTCGGGATGGGGATATGGCGACGTGCTTCCCTATTTCAAACGCATGGAGCATTGGCACGACGGCGGGCAGGGGGGCGATCCGGCGTGGCGTGGTGCGGACGGACCGCTTCATGTGACGCGTGGGCCGCGGGACAATCCGCTCCATGCCGCCTTTGTCGAAGCAGGGCGGCAGGCGGGCTATCCGGTCACTGAGGATTACAACGGCCAGCAGCAAGAAGGCTTTGGCCCGATGGAGATGACGGTGTGGAAGGGGCGACGCTGGTCGGCGGCCAATGCCTATCTGCGCCCGGCGCTCGAGCGCGAGAATTGCACCCTCCTACGCGCTTTTGCCGAGCGCGTGGTGATCGAAGACGGCCGCGCCGTGGGGGTTGAGGTCACACGCAAGGGGCAGAGAGAGGTGATCCAGGCCGAGCGCGAGGTGATCCTCGCGGCCTCGGCGTTCAATTCGCCCAAGCTCTTGATGCTCTCGGGGATCGGGCCGGGGCGGCACCTTGTCGAGCGCGGGATCAAGCTTGTTGCGGATCGCCCCGGTGTGGGGAAGAACCTACAGGACCACCTAGAGGTCTACATGCAGATGGCGAGTAAGCAGCCGATCACGCTCTACCGCCATTGGAACCTCATCTCGAAGGGGATGATCGGGGCGCGCTGGCTTTTGACCAAGGCGGGGCTTGGGGCGTCGAACCAGTTCGAGAGCGCGGGGTTCATCCGCTCGCGCGCCGGGATCGACTATCCGGATATCCAGTTTCATTTCCTGCCCATCGCGGTGCGCTATGACGGCAAAGCGGCGGCGGAGGGGCACGGGTTTCAGGCCCATGTCGGGCCGATGCGGTCCGCCTCGCGCGGGGCGGTCACATTGGCGAGTGCGGATCCGGCGGCGGCGCCGGAGATCCTTTTCAACTATATGAGTCGTGAAGAGGACTGGGCCGATTTCCGCGCCTGTGTGCGCCTCACGCGGGAGATTTTCGGACAAGAGGCTTTTGCGCCCTTCGTGAAACACGAGATTCAGCCCGGTGTCGCGGCGCAGAGCGATGCCGAGATCGACGCCTTTCTCAAAGAACATGCCGAGAGCGCCTATCACCCCTGCGGCACCTGCCGGATGGGGGCGAAGGACGATCCGGGCGCGGTGGTTGATCCGGAGTGCCGGGTGATCGGGGTTGAGGGGCTTCGCGTTGCGGATAGCTCGATCTTTCCGCGTATTCCCAATGGCAACCTCAACGGCCCCTCGATCATGACCGGCGAGAAGGCGGCGGATCATATCCTAGGGCGGCCTCTTTTGCCGCGCGATCCGGGCGAGGCGTGGGTGCATTCGGACTGGCAGACTGCGCAGCGATAAAAAGTAGCGTTGCGCGTTTCTTTTTGATCCCTGTCAAAGCAGGTGGCGGCCGGGCATCGCTAAGGTCGGTCGAACGTTAGAAGAAGGAACGCACAACATGTCTCACGTCCCGCACGATCTTGCCGCGGAATTCCCGGAATTCGCAGAGAAGATGAGCGAGCTGAAAGTCAGCGACAAGCACTTTGCGAAGCTGGCCGGCGACTATCAGGAACTCAACGACAAGGTCCACCTTGCCGAAACCAACGTCCAGCCGCGCGAGGAACTTGCCGAAGTGGACCTGCGCAAGCGCCGCGCGGCGCTCAAGGACGAGATCTACGCCTATCTCAAGGCGAACTGATCGATGAAAGCCCAGAGGCGCGGGAGCGTGTCGGTCCGCCAGAGATCGGTATGACCTGCGCCCTTGACGGGCAGGAAGCGCTTGTTTCGGGATGGGGCGGCAGAGGTGATCTGCCGCCCCATTTCTATTGGGATGAGCGCGTCTTCGGTGCCGTGCAGGACAAGGAGCGGCGCTTGGAGGTCGGCAGCGCGGGTGAGGCTTGGCCACGCACTGTCGAGGCGCGCGGCAAGAGCGCGGGTGCCGGGGTAGTGATGTTCCGCCAGATCGGGGATCGAGGTGAAAGGTGCTTCTAGGATGACACCGGCGAGCGGGCCGTGGCCTTTTTCCGGGTGCAGCGCGGGGGAGGCCATGAGGCAGAGCGCGACCGCCGTGCCGAGGCTCTCGCCGTAAAGGACGACGCGGCGCGCGGTGAGGGCGGGCATCTCGGCGAAGAACCTGTGGAACGCGACCTCCGTGTCCCAGATGAGGGCGGCCTCGCTTGGGGTGCCGCTGCTGCCCGAAGAACCACGATAGGCCGGCGCGAAGAGACCATAGCCGCGATCAAGGAAACGGCGGAAGCGGCCCGCGCGGGCGGCGAGGTTTCCGGCATTGCCATGCAGGTAGAAGATCACTGGCTTGCCGCGCTTGGGGGCTGCGGTCCAAGCGATGAGGGTCTCGCCGTCATTGTCGAAGTGGAGTTCCTCGACGCCCGGGAGACCAGCCTCGGCAGGGGGCACATGGGTCGCGTCAAAGGGATAGAGCACCCAGCGTTCGGCCATGCTTCCGAGAGCGACCGTCGCGGCGGCGAGGATCAGCAGAACCACGCCAAGGCGCAGCAGCCCGCGCATGTCAGTCGACCTCGTAAGGCAACACGCCGCGTTCGTTTTCGCGGATCGTCAGGCGGCGTTCGAGCGGTGGGACCGAGCGTTGGTGGCAATGGGTGCGCTCGCAGATGCGGCAGGAAATGCCGATCGGCTCAAAGGCTTCGGGGGTCGTGATGTCCATATGATCGGCATAGATCAGGGCGTCGGCATGGCGTACCTCACAGCCCAAAGCGATGGCGTAGCGGCGCACCGGCGCACCGAAATGGCCGCCGGGCTTGGAGACATCGCGGGCCAGCGAAATATAGCGGACCCCGTCCGGCGTCTCGGCCAGTTGGCGCAGAAAGCGGCCCGGCGTCTCGAAGGCGCGGTGCACGTTCCACAAGGGACAGGCCCCGCCGAAGCGCGCGAATTGCAGGCGGGTCGCGGAGTGGCGTTTGGTGATCGTACCGGCCTGATCGACGCGGACAAAGAAGAAGGGAATGCCCTTGGCGCCGGGGCGTTGCAGGGTCGAGAGCCGGTGCGCGACCTGTTCGATGGAGGCGCCGAACCGGTTGGCAAGCACCTCGAGATCATGGCGCGTGTCGCGGGCGGCCTCAAGGAAACGCGTATAGGGCATCATCGCGGCCCCGGCGAAGTAGTTGGCAAGGCCGATCTTGGCGATGGCGCGGGCGGCGTCGGATTGGAAGCGGGCGAGGTCGAGCGTCGCCTCGAGAAGCTTATCCGACTGCAAAAGCGCCAGTTGCAGGAGCATCTGAAAGGTCTGGGTCTCGAACGCTGCGCGGGCCGAGATATAGAGCCGCCGCGTTTCAGGGTCGTAGTGGCGCAGGCGGTCGGCGTCGGTCAGCTCGAGCGTGATGCCAAGATCGGCGAGGGTTCGGATCACTGCGGGGCGGATGCCGTCAGCAGCCAGCGCGCGATTGGCAAAATTCTCGGCGGCGTGGTCCACCGCGTCGATATAGTTGTCGCAGTAGTGAAAGAAATCGCGCACCTCGTCCCAGGGAGAGGGCTGCATCCGCACGTCTTCGCGCCCAAGGGCCTCGTCGAGCGAGGCGAGGCGTTCGTGGGTCTGGCGGTAGGCGCGGTGCAATTCGAGAAAGGCTCGGGCAAAGGCGGGCGCATTGGAGGCCGTCAGGCGCAGATCGGCAAGCGGGGCTGTGGCCTCGGCCAGAACCGGGTCGGCCATTGCCTCGCGCATGTCAGACACCAACCGCTCGCTATCACCGGTCGACAGTTCGGTGACGTCAAAGCCGAACTCCTGCGCCAGCGCGAGCACCACCGTGGTCGAGACCGGGCGGTTATTGTTCTCCATTTGGTTCAGGTAGGGCAGGGAGACGCCGAGCTTGGCGGCAAACTCCTTTTGCGTCAGTTCGAGCCGAGAGCGAATTTCACGCAGCTTGGCGCCGGCGTAGAGTTTCTGGGTAGCCATGAGCGGTCCGGGATTGCTTTGCTACTGCAAATATAGCTTTGCAAACCCTGCGCGTCAGCCCCCTGATTTCGCCTCAGATGTGGAGGCGGCGAGAGCGGCGGATCACGAGATGGATCGCGATGATCGCACCGATGGCCGTGATGAGCATCAGGCCGAGGAGGGGGTAGGCCCCGGTTTCCGGCGACAAGAGCGCGCCAGCGAGGGCCGAAAGCCCCGCGCCGCCGCCAAGCATGATCGCGCCCGAAAGGCCCGACGCCGTCCCGGCAAGGTGCGGACGCACCGAAAGCGCGCCAGAGGTGGCGTTGGGGATCGACATGCCGTTGCCGAGGCCGACAAGCGTCATCAGGCCGAAAAAGCTCTCGGCTGAGCCAAGACCGACGGCAAAGAGGAGGAGCGACAAGGCAATGCCGATAAAATTGATATAGCAGCCCCATTTGACCATGGTGTCGACGCCGATCCGTGCCGAATAGCGGCCTGAGAGGAAGTTGCCGAAGAAATAGCCAAGCGCGGGCGCACCGAAGTAAAATCCCATCATCGTGGGGTTCATGCCGAAAAGCTCGGTCGCGACGAAGGGCGCACCACCGAGATACGAGAAGAACGCCCCCGAGGAGAAGCCGCAGGAGAGCGCATAGCCCCAAAAGCGCGGGCTCTTGAGGAGTTCGGGGTATTCGCGGAATTGGCGGCCAAGGGAGAGGCCGCTCTTGCGCCCGGTTTCCCCAAGGTCTTTCCATGTCAGGAACAGGACCAGCGCGCCGACGATAAACAAAAGCCAGAAATTGGCGCGCCAATCAAAGAACCCCTCGAGGACGCCGCCAATCACAGGTCCGAACATCGGCACCACGGCCATGCCCATCGTGACATAGCCGATCATCGCCGCCGCTTCGTCTTGGGGAAAGATGTCGCGCACCACGGCCCGGCCGAGCACCATCGCGGCGACCACGGTCGCCTGGGCCATGCGGAAGGCGAGGAAGATCTCGGCGGTCGGGGCGTAGATGCAGCCGATCGTCGCCACGAGGAACAGCGACAGCCCCCAGAGCACCACGGGGCGCCGCCCGAATTTGTCCGCGATCGGGCCGACGAGGATCTGCAGGAAGGCGTTCACCGCGAGGTAAAGCGCCACCGAAAGCTGCATGATGTGATAGTCCGTGTTGAACCATTCCGTCATCGCCGGCAACGATGGCAAGAAGATGTTCATGCAAAGCGCGGAAATCCCGGTGAGCAGGATCAGCGTGCTGATATGGGGCGGTGTGGCGCGGTCGAGGTATCGCGACTCGGGGCGATCAGTCATGTCTTCTGACCTAGGTCAAACAGTTGACTTATGCAACCTTTTCCCAGCATCTCGCGGAAAGGTGACGGGACGTCCTCTGCGCGATATTGTGGAAAGTGGCCATCCTGCCTATGACGAGGACGCGAGTTCTCCCTCCCGAGGGGCATGGATTGATTGGGCGTCTATGCCCGGCGTGAACTTAGCAAGTTTGCAATATTCACCGTCTGTATTTTCTGTGGTTTGCAAATTTGCCGGATTCTTCTTTGTGTCTGGGCCAAGACCTCTTAGTGTCGCGACAAATTCAAGGGGACCTATGATGAAAGATATTCTTCAGCAGTTGGAAGAACGCCGCGACACCGCGCGTCTTGGCGGTGGCCAGAAACGGATCGACAGTCAGCATGGCCGGGGCAAGCTCACGGCGCGCGAACGCATCGAGCTTCTGCTCGACGAGGACTCCTTTGAAGAGTTCGACATGTTCAAGACCCATCGCTGCACCGATTTCGGCATGGAAAAACAGCAACCCTATGGCGATGGTGTCGTGACCGGTTGGGGCACGATCAATGGCCGTATGGTCTATGTCTTCAGCCAGGACTTTACCGTGTTTGGCGGCTCGCTCTCGGAAACCCACGCCGAGAAGATCTGTAAGATCATGGATATGGCAGTGCAGAATGGCGCGCCGGTCATCGGCATCAACGACTCGGGCGGTGCACGTATCCAAGAGGGCGTGGCCTCGCTTGCTGGCTATGCCGATGTGTTCCAGCGCAACATCATGGCCTCTGGTGTCGTGCCGCAGATCTCTGTGATCATGGGCCCCTGTGCGGGCGGCGCGGTCTATTCCCCGGCGATGACCGACTTCATCTTCATGGTGAAAGACACGTCCTATATGTTCGTGACCGGCCCTGACGTTGTGAAAACCGTGACCAACGAACAGGTGACCGCAGAAGAGCTTGGCGGAGCCTCGACCCACACCAAGAAATCCTCGGTCGCGGATGGTGCGTTCGACAATGATGTCGAAGCCCTCGCCGAAGTGCGCCGCCTTGTTGACTTCCTGCCGCTCAACAACCGCGAAAAGCCGCCGGTGCGCCCCTTCTTCGATGAGCCGGGCCGCATCGAGGACAGCCTTGATACGCTGATCCCGGAAAACCCGAACACGCCCTATGACATGAAAGAGCTCATCACCAAAGTGGCGGACGAGGGCGATTTCTACGAGATTCAGGAAGACTACGCCAAGAACATCATCACCGGCTTCATCCGCCTCGAGGGTCAGACCGTGGGCGTCGTCGCCAACCAGCCGATGGTGCTTGCGGGCTGTCTCGACATCGACTCGAGCCGCAAGGCGGCGCGTTTCGTGCGTTTCTGCGACTGTTTCGAAATCCCGATCCTCACCCTCGTGGACGTGCCGGGCTTCCTGCCGGGGACGAGCCAGGAATATGGCGGCGTCATCAAGCACGGCGCGAAACTGCTCTTTGCCTATGGCGAAGCGACCGTGCCGAAAGTGACCGTCATCACCCGTAAGGCCTATGGTGGTGCCTATGACGTGATGGCGTCGAAGCATCTGCGAGGCGACTTCAACTATGCCTGGCCGACCGCCGAAATCGCCGTGATGGGCGCCAAGGGCGCAACCGAGATCATCCACCGTGCCGACCTTGGCGACGAAGAGAAGATCGCGGCGCATACCAAGGATTACGAAGATCGCTTTGCCAATCCTTTCGTGGCCGCCGAGCGGGGCTTTATCGACGAGGTGATCCAGCCGCGTTCGACCCGCCGCCGCGTGTCGCGCGCCTTTGCGAGCCTGCGCAACAAGAAGCTCACCAACCCGTGGAAGAAACACGACAACATCCCGCTCTGATCGCTTCTTCTCTGTAACAAATACTCCCGCCGGAGGCATGAAATCTGCTCCCGGCGGGACGTAAGGAGACCGGCTTGGCCCGAAATGACTGGCATATCTTGCGTGACGACACGCGCCTGACGTTGGCGCGTCAGGTTCCTGTGCGCTTTGACGTGAGCGCCGAGACGGTGCTGCCCGACGGCAGCCGTCTGGCGATCGCGCGGCAAGTGCGTCAGGATCTCTGGCGCCGCTTGCAGGGGCAGCGCGGCTTTTCGCCGGTGATTGAGGTCACCCGCGAGGGAGATCGCTGCCACGTGCGGGCTGGGGGGCGGATCGAGGGGCGCTTTGCCAAGGCGCGTCTGGAGGCCGAGATTGCCGATCTTTTGGCCGAGCCCAAGACCCGTGCCCGCTGGAGCGCCCATGCGGCGCATCGCGAGGTGCGCCATGGGTAGGCTCTTGCAGATTTTGAACATTGCCGCGTTTGGAGGGACCCTTGCGGGCGCGGCCATGGCCGGGGCTGAGGAGACCCCGGCCGTGCCCTCCGGCTATCACCTCTACCTGCAACAGAGCTTCTTTGAGACCCGCACTGACCAGAGCCGCGTGCTGCGCCTGCGCTATGTGATGCCCGCGATCGCCGAGGTGCCGCTTGGGTATGGCGCGGTAGAGGCGGATTTCCCTTATCTCTGTGCGTCCGTGGCGGTTCCGGTGCTGTCTGCGAATGACGAAACTGTCGTGCAGGTGATCATCTCTCTGGCCGATCAGGAGACGCCTTTCGGCGAGCCCGCCCCCGAAGCAACCCAGTATTTCGAGGCGTTTCGCGTCGAAGACGGGGCCTGTATCTGGGAGGGTTTCTGATGGCACCACTATATCTTGCGGCCTGTGCCGATGGGGGCGCGGCAAATGCGTCTTTCCGGCCACAACACTTCAACGGTGACGTCTATCTCTATATTTTTACGTCTGAATCCGCTATTCTGCGCCTCGGTTACACCCAAGTGACCTCGTATAAGAAACTGGGGCAGGCAGGGTCAAAAGACCTTGTTCAAACAAAGACAGAAAACTGGAGTAAGACATGTCGAACAGCTTCAAAGCACTCCTCGCGCTTGGCCTCGTGGCCTTTGTCGCAGCCTGCGCGGACACCGCGCCGGTCGAAGAATACGTCGTGGTCGATCCCGAGCCCATCTCGGAAGAGCCGGTCTACACCGGCAAGTGGAAATAATCCCACACTGACCTCTTGGCGGGCCGTTCGGCCCGCCGATTCCCGTTCCCTTCCGTCACGAAAGGGTGCGGTATGCTAAAACATCGTGGCTTTCCCAGCAGACTTCCGGGCACGGATTTTCAATTCACCATCCGCCGCGCCAACCCGCGTGGTGTGACGGAGATCGTGCGCCGAGAACGCTATCGCGACCGCCGTCCCGCCGACAAGCGCGCCGATGTCGGCTTTCTCAAGGCGCTTTGGGAACAGTTCGGCGATGCGCCTTTCGAGCGCGGCAACCTGGATGCCGGGCGCATCAGTTGGCTTTTCGAGCGCGAAGTTGTGGCGGCGGAAGAGCCTTTTGATCCGGCCAGTTACGACGCACTTTTGCAGATTGACGTGGGTGTTGCGCGCGCGTCTTTCCCCGAGGTGTTTGACGGGGAGGATTGGGCATGAATTCGCCGATGACCCGTCCTGCTGCGCAGAAAGCGGCCTATTTCCGGGATTTGTCACAGGGGGTGGTTGCGGGAACGCATTCGGCCACCCAAGTTGGTGTCATGGCAGTCGGGCTGACCAGGGCCTCTGCTTGTAACAGTATTCGTTACCCTTCCCCTTCCGGGTGGTCCGCTCGCGTTCCCTGCGGATCACCCGTTTTTCTTTCCGATCTGTGTTTTTCGTTTGAGACCAACCCGTTACGCAAGCGAAAGCTTGCCGATACCGGGCGGGGTCTTGCGAAAGGCCTTTCTTTCCCGCGTCGGAGGGTTCTAAATCCGAATGTAGCAGTACATTCGAGAGGAAAAGACCAATGCGTAGAACTTCGATTGCGGTCCTTGCAGGCTTCGCGGCGCTCTCGCTCGCGGCATGCGGGGACACGATGGGCGAACAGGCCCTCTATGGTGCAGGCACCGGCGCGGCCGCTTCGGCCATTCTTGACGGGAACCTTGTCACCGGCGCTGTCATCGGGGCTGGGGCAAACGTGCTTTATTGCCGCGAAAACCCGAGCAAGTGCGACTAATCTGAATTCCTCGGCGCGTTTCGGCGCGCTGACCACCGAGACCAAGCCATCGGCGCCTTTGGGCCGCCGGTGGCTTTTTTGTTGCCAGATGCCTGCCGCGATCCCGGCAGGCCAAGAACCAGAAGGGACATGACATGTTCGACAAGATCCTGATTGCCAACCGGGGCGAAATCGCCTGCCGTGTGATCAAGACCGCCCGCAAGATGGGCATCAAGACCGTCGCGATCTACTCCGATGCCGACAAGCAGGCGTTGCATGTGCAGATGGCGGACGAGGCGGTGCATATCGGCCCGCCCCCGGCGAACCAGTCCTACATCGTGATCGACAATGTCATGGCAGCGATCAAGGAAACCGGCGCGCAGGCGGTGCATCCGGGCTATGGCTTCCTGTCGGAGAATTCGAAATTCGCCGAGGCGCTCGAGGCTGCAGGCGTGGCCTTTGTCGGCCCGCCGAAAGGCGCGATTGAGGCGATGGGCGACAAGATCACCTCGAAGAAGATCGCACAGGACGCCGACGTGTCGACCGTGCCGGGCTATATGGGCCTGATTGAGGATGCCGAGGAAGCGGTGAAGATCTCTAACGAGATCGGCTATCCGGTGATGATCAAGGCCTCGGCTGGCGGCGGCGGCAAGGGCATGCGCATCGCATGGAACGATGACGAGGCACGCGAGGGATTCCAATCGTCCAAGAACGAGGCCGCGAATTCCTTTGGGGATGATCGGATCTTTATCGAAAAGTTCGTGACGCAACCGCGCCACATCGAAATTCAGGTGCTCTGCGACGCGCATGGCAACGGCGTCTATCTTGGCGAGCGCGAATGCTCGATCCAGCGCCGCAACCAGAAAGTCGTCGAAGAGGCGCCGTCGCCGTTCCTTGACGAGGCAACCCGCAAGGCCATGGGCGAACAGGCCGTGGCGCTTGCCAAGGCCGTAGGCTATGCCAGCGCGGGCACCGTGGAGTTCATTGTTGATGGCAACAAGAACTTCTACTTCCTCGAGATGAACACCCGCCTTCAGGTGGAACACCCCGTGACCGAACTCATCACCGGGGTCGACCTTGTGGAGCAGATGATCCGCGTCGCCGCGGGCGAGCCGCTCACCATCACGCAAGACGATGTAAAGCTGACCGGTTGGGCGATTGAAAACCGTCTTTATGCCGAAGACCCGTATCGCAACTTCCTGCCCTCGATTGGTCGCCTGACGCGCTATCGTCCGCCGGCGGAAATCGCGGCTGGCCCGATGCTCGTCAATGACAAGTGGCAGGGCGACGCGCCGAAGGGCGACGTGGCCGTGCGCAACGATACCGGCGTCTACGAGGGCGGCGAGATCTCGATGTATTACGACCCGATGATCGCCAAGCTCTGCACATGGGCTCCGACTCGTGAAGAGGCGATCGAGGCGATGCGTATCGCGCTCGACAGTTTCGAGGTCGAAGGCATCGGTCACAACCTGCCGTTCCTGAGCGCGGTGATGGATCACCCGATTTTCATTTCCGGCGACATGACCACCGCCTTTATCGAAGAGCAGTATCCGGACGGTTTCCAGGGCGTCGCGCTTGGCGAGAAGGACCTGCGTCGCGTGGCGGCGGCGGCGGCGGCAATGCACCGTGTGGCGGAGATCCGTCGCACCCGCGTGTCGGGCCGCATGGACAACCACGAGCGCCGCGTCGGCACTGATTGGGTCGTGACGCTGCAGGATCATTCCTTCCCGGTCACCATCGCGGCGGACCATGATGGATCGACCGTGACGTTTGATGATGGCGCGGTGATGCGTGTTGCGTCGGATTGGACGCCGGGCGACCAACTTGCCGAGATTGATCTCGATGGCACGCCGCTGGTGCTCAAGGTTGGTAAGGTTTCGGGCGGCTTCCGCCTGCGCACACGGGGCGCGGACCTCAAGGTGCATGTGCGCACCCCGCGTCAGGCCGAGCTGGCCGAGCTGATGCCGGAGAAACTGCCGCCGGATACGTCCAAGATGTTGCTCTGCCCGATGCCGGGCCTCGTCGTGAAACTCGACGTTGAGGTGGGTGATGAAGTGCAGGAAGGCCAGGCCCTTTGCACCATCGAGGCGATGAAGATGGAGAACATCCTGCGCGCCGAGAAGAAGGCCGTTGTCACCAAGATCAATGCGGGCGCTGGCGATAGTCTCGCGGTGGACGACGTGATCATGGAGTTCGAATAAACCATGACGATGGCGCAGCCATACCACGGACTGCTTTCGCTCGGGGCCATGCCCCGCGCGACGTGGCCGGGCTGCGCCCAGATCACGGTGGGGCGCCTTTCGCACCTAGCGGATCGGATCGGCGCGGCGGTCTTTGATTTCCTGCTGGCGCAACGGCATCTTGTCGATGGAACGAGAGATCTCGCGCACGTCCCAAGGAAAGGGTTTGCGCAGGTAGATCGTGCCGTCCTTGCCGATCAGCACCATCATGAATCCACGCGGGCGCAGCCGTTCGCGCAGGGCGGACTCGGACTTGGGGTCGGTATCGGTCAAGACGATCACATCGCGTTCGCGCAGCGCTTCGGGTCGCTCTTCAAGAAGATCGATCTGCTGGATGTACCGGGGGTCGTTGGGGCTGTCGGCAAAGACGACGACGGTGCGTTTCAACCAATGGAACGCATCAATCTCGATCTCTGTGCCGTCCACGAAGAGCGGATCAGCCTCGGGCTCGCCCGCCTCTTCCGCCGCAAGGGCGGGGCCGGTGAGAAACGCAATCAAAACAAGTGCCAAGCGGCGCATCTGGAACCCTCCTGTCGGGTTCAATATAGGTCGCAGCAAGGCAATTCATAGAGCTAACATGGTCGGAACGCAGATTGCGGTCTGACAAGCAAAGAGGACTGGAACATGACCAAGAAAGACGAGTGGTCGGCACTGGCGGAGAAGGAGCTTCGCGGGCGCCCGCTTGAAGACCTGAACTGGAACACGCTCGAAGGTATCACGGTCAAGCCGCTTTACACCGAAGAGGATACCAAGGATCTGCCGCATATGGGCAGCCTGCCGGGGTTCGGTCCCTTCACCCGTGGCCCCAAGGCGACGATGTATGCGGGTCGTCCCTGGACCATCCGCCAATACGCGGGCTTCTCCACCGCGGAGGAATCCAACGCGTTCTACCGCCGCAACCTCGCGGCAGGACAGCAGGGCGTCTCGGTCGCCTTCGACCTTGCAACGCACCGGGGCTATGACTCGGACCATCCGCGCGTTGTCGGCGACGTGGGCAAGGCCGGTGTGGCCATCGACTCGGTCGAGGATATGAAAGTCCTGTTTGACGGTATCCCGCTCGACAAGGTGTCGGTCTCGATGACGATGAACGGCGCGGTGATCCCGATCCTCGCGAACTTTATCGTCACCGGCGAAGAGCAGGGGCATGACAAATCGCTTCTGGCAGGGACCATTCAGAACGACATCCTGAAGGAGTTCATGGTCCGCAACACCTATATCTACCCGCCGGAACCGTCGATGAAGATCATCTCGGACATCATCGAGTATACCTCGAACGAGATGCCGAAATTCAACTCGATCTCGATCTCCGGCTATCACATGCAGGAAGCGGGCGCGAACCTCGTGCAGGAGCTGGCCTATACGCTGGCCGATGGGCGCGAATACGTGCGCGCGGCGATGGATGCGGGCATGGATGTCGACAAGTTCGCTGGCCGTCTGTCGTTCTTCTTTGCCATCGGTATGAACTTCTTCATGGAAGCGGCCAAGCTGCGCGCGGCGCGCACGCTCTGGCATCGCGTGATGACTGAGTTCGGCGCCAAGAGCGAACGCTCCAAGATGCTGCGCACCCACTGTCAGACCTCGGGCGTGAGCCTGCAGGAGCAAGACCCCTATAACAACGTGATCCGCACCGCCTATGAGGCGCTTTCGGCGGTGCTTGGTGGCACCCAGTCGCTGCATACCAACGCGCTTGACGAAGCCATCGCGCTGCCGACCGACTTCTCGGCCCGCATCGCGCGCAACACCCAGCTTGTCCTTCAGGAAGAGACCGGCGTGACCAATGTCGTCGATCCGCTCGCGGGGTCTTACTATGTCGAGAGCCTCACCAACGAGCTGATCGAGAAGGCGTGGGAGTTGATGCAAGAGGTCGAGGAGATGGGTGGCATGACCAAGGCCGTGGCCTCTGGCATGCCGAAGCTGCGGATTGAGGAATCCGCCGCGACCCGCCAGGCGATGATCGACAAGGGCGACGAGGTGATCGTCGGGGTCAACAAGTACCGCAAGGACAAGGAAGACCCGATCGACATTCTCGACGTGGACAACGTGGCCGTGCGCGAAAGCCAGATCGCCCGCCTCGAGAAGATGCGTGCGACACGCGACACCGATGCCTGCGAGGCGGCTCTGAACGAGCTGACCCGCCGGGCGAAAGAGGGGGGCAACCTGCTCGAGGCGGCCGTGGAGGCGGCGCGTGCACGGGCTTCTGTTGGGGAAATCAGCATGGCTATGGAAAAGGAATTCGGCCGTCACCGCGCCGAGGTCAAGACGCTGGCCGGGGTCTATGGCGCCGCCTATGAGGGCGACGAGGGCTTTGCCGCGATCCAGAAATCGGTTGAAGATTTTGCCGAGGCCGAAGGCCGTCGTCCGCGGATGCTCGTGGTGAAAATGGGGCAGGACGGCCATGACCGCGGCGCCAAGGTCATCGCCACGGCCTTTGCCGATATCGGCTTTGACGTGGACGTGGGCCCGCTGTTCCAGACGCCGGATGAAGCGGCGCAGGACGCGGTTGACAACGACGTGCACGTGATCGGCATTTCCTCGCAGGCGGCGGGCCACAAGACCCTCGCCCCCCAGCTTATCCAAGCGCTCAAGGAGCGTGAGGCTGAGGATATCCTTGTGATCTGTGGTGGCGTGATCCCGCAGCAGGATTACGACTTCCTGATGAAGGCGGGTGTGAAGGCGATCTTTGGCCCCGGCACCAATATCCCGGAAGCGGCTCAGGACATTCTGCGCCTGATCCGCGAAGCCCGCGCCTGACGCAAAAGGGCGGGGGGGCTGGCTGCCCCCCACGTCGCTTTTGTACCAAAAGCGACGATCCCCCCGCGAGTATTTTACAGAGAAGAAGAGGCGGCCCCCGAGTGGGGGCCGTTTTTCTTATTCGGCAGCCACCGGTTCTTCCTGCGGTGCGGTGACGAGCAGGAAATAGCCCAGCAGCCCCGAGATCAGCGAGCCGGTCAGGACGCCGAGGCGGGTCTCGTTCATCAGGGCGGGATCGGCATAACTCAGCCCGCCGATAAAGAGCGACATGGTAAAGCCGATCCCGGCAAGGCAGGCGATGGCATAAATATGGCGCCACGTTGCCCCGTGCGGCAGGCGCGCAAGGCCCATCTTCACCAAGAGCCATGTAAAGCCGAAGACGCCGACCTGTTTGCCGATCACGAGACCGAGGATGATGCCGAGCGTGAGCGGGTCGGTGAAGGCCGAGAGCGACAGATCCGAAAGCACCACGCCGGCGTTGGCAAAGGCAAAGACCGGTACGATGAAGAAATAGACATAGGGCGTCAGGCCGTGCTCGATCGAGTGCAGCGGGGATTTGCCCCAACGGTCATAGAGCGGGATGAAGAAGGCGGTGACCACACCGGCGAGCGTCGCGTGGACACCGGATTTCAGGACCAAGACCCAAAGCACCGTGCCAAGCAGGATGAAGGGCGCGATGCGGTGGATCTTCATCTGGTTCAACACGAAGAGCGCCGCCAGCGGCGCCAGCGCCATGACGAGGAAATGCACTTTGAGGTTGGCGGTATAGAACAGGGCGATGATGAGGATCGCGCCGATATCGTCGAGGATCGCCAGCGTCAGCAGGAAGACCTTGAGAGAGGTCGGGGCGCGGGCCCCCACGAGAGCAAGGATACCAAGGGCAAAGGCGATGTCCGTTGCCGCCGGAATGGCCCAGCCTGAGAGGGTCTCGGGGCTGTTCCAGTTGAGCGCGGCAAAGATGATGGCGGGAAAGGCCATGCCGCCCACGGCGGCGGCGCCGGGCAGGAGCACATCGCGCGGGTTCTTGAGCTTGCCTTCCAGAAGTTCGCGTTTGAGTTCAAGGCCGATCAGGAAGAAGAACACCGCCATAAGCCCGTCATTGATCCAAAGGATCATCGGCTTCTCGATCCCCTTGCCGTTCATCGACACTTCGCCGATGGTTTCGAGGATAAAATTGTAGGCAGGCGCAAAGCCGGAGTTGGCGATCAGCATGGCGGCCACCGTAGCCAGCATCAGCATGATGCCCCCGGCAGCTTCATGTTTGAAAAAGCGGTCTATAGCGGCGATGATCATCTGTATCCCTGAGTCAAATTGTCGTTCTATGACAGATGGGGTGATTTGGCGTCAGGACAATACCAAAAAGTGGGGAAACGCGCATGTTATTGGATCATTTGGCCGTCGCTGGCGAGACGCTCGAGGCGGCGGTTGCACATGTGGAAGAGGCGCTTGGCGTGGAAATGGGGCCGGGTGGGAAGCATGCGCATTTCGGTACGCACAACCGTCTGATCGGTCTTGAGGCGGGGCTGTATCTTGAGGCGATCGCCATTGATCCCTCGGCAAGTCCGCTCTCCTATCGGCGTTGGTTCGCGCTGGACGATTTTCACGGCGCGCCGCGGATCGGCAATTGGATCTGTCGCGTGGACGACCTTGAGGCCAGCCTCAAGAGCCTACCGGAGGGGGCGGGCAGGCCCGTGGACCTTGCGCGCGGCGACCTGCGCTGGCGCATGGCGGTGCCGCCGGACGGACGCTTGCCTTGCGGCGGGGCGTTTCCGGCGCTGATCCAGTGGCAGGTCGAGACGCTTCCGGGCGATACCCTGCCGGGCAAGGGCATCCGCCTTACGCGGTTCGAGATCGCCCATCCCGAAGCGCGTTGGCTGCGCGATGTGGTGCCGCTTGCGGATGCGCGGGTGATCTTCACGGAAGGCGCAGCAGAGATGCGCGCAACGTTTGAGACCCCGCATGGCGAACGGGTGCTCAGATGATGGTTCGGAGCGCGCGGGCGGGCGATGTGGCGGCAATGGCGGCGATCTGGAACCCGATCATCCGCGATACGGCCATCACCTTCACAACGGAGGAAAAGACCGCTGCCGGGCTTGAGGCGATGATTGCCGCGCCCGAGGGCCGATGGCTCGTTGCAGAGGAGGACGGTGTCGTTCTTGGTTTCGCGGGCTATGGCGCGTTTCGCGGTGGGCCGGGCTATGCCCATGCGCGCGAACATACCATCCTCCTTGGTGAGGGCGCGCGCGGGCGCGGGGTTGGGCGCGCACTCATGCGGGCGCTGGAGGCTGAGGCGCGCGATGCGGGCATCCACGTGCTTGTCGCCGGGATCAGCGCCGAGAACCCCGGCGCAGTCGCCTTTCACGCGGCCCTTGGCTTTGCAGAGGTCGGGCGGATGCCGGAGGTCGGGCAGAAGTTCGACCGTTGGATGGCGCTTGTCTTGATGCAGAAAATCCTCTGATGCGCCATTTTGCCAGTGCAGCATTTCGCGCCTGACTTTCCTGCTTTGCCACGATAGGCTTGGCCCATGTCGATCTGGACACGCATATCCGACGCGCTGGCCGCCCTGACCAAGGGCGAGGGGCTGACGGCTGTTTTTGACCGACTGAAAGCGCCGCCGGAACGCTCGGTCGCGTTTGCCATTGCGGTGGTGGCGCTTGGGGCGAAGATGGCCAAGGCGGACGGCCTTGTGACGCGGGATGAGGTGACGGCCTTTCGCGAGGTGTTCCGCATCGCGCCCGAGGATGAGGCCGGCGCGGCGCGTGTCTTCAATCTCGCCCGTCAGGACGTGGCGGGATTCGAGGAATACGCCATGCGTATCAAGGGCCTCTTCGGGCAGGAGAACGAGAGCTACTGCGATCTCATGGAAGGGCTTTTCCATATCGCGATGGCGGATGGCGAATATCACGAGAACGAGGATCGGTTCCTGTGGCGGGTGGCCGAGATTTTCGGCATGAGCGAGGCGGAATTCGCCTCGATGCGGGCGCGGCTCGTGCCGGATGCAGAGCCGGACCCCTACACGATCCTTGGCGTGACTCCGACGACGCCGATCCCGGAGATTCGCAAGGCCTGGCGCGCGCAGGTGCGCGAGACCCATCCCGACCGCATGATCGCGCGCGGCGTGCCGGAAGAGGCGGTGCAGATGGCCGAAACCCGGCTCATCGCGCTCAACCGCGCCTGGGAGGCGATCAACGAAAAGGCCGAGGCCTGATGCGGATCGCGACCTACAACGTTGAATGGTTCACCAACCTCTTTGACGAGCAAGGTCATCTATTGATGGACGATGGGTGGTCAGGGCGCCAAGACGTCACGCGGGCGCAGCAGATCGAGGCGCTTGGTATTGTGTTCACGGCGCTTGACGCCGATGCGATCATGGTCATCGAGGCGCCGGATGAGAACGGCAAACGTTCGACTGTGGCAGCGCTCGAGACCTTTGCCGCCGCCTTTGGCTTGCGAGCGAAGAAAGCGCTTCTTGGGTTTCGCAACGACACCCAGCAGGAGATCGCGCTTCTTTACGATCCCGAGGCCGTCACGGCGCGGCATGACCCGCTCGGGCCCGAGACTGGCAAGAAGGGCGCCGAGGATGCGCCGCGCTTTGACGGGGTGTTTCGGATCGACCTTGATATCGACGCGACCGAGGACATGGTGCGGTTCTCCAAGCCGCCTTTGGAGGTCGCGCTCAAGACTGCGAAAGGCACGGAGCTGCGCCTCATCGGCGCGCATCTCAAGTCCAAGGCGCCGCATGGTGCGCGCGGGCGCGACGAGGTCATGCGCATGTCGATCGCCAACCGGCGCAAGCAATTGGCGCAGGCGATCTGGCTTCGGCGTCGGGTCGAGGGGCATTTGGCGGCAGGGGATGCGTTGATCGTTCTGGGCGATCTCAACGATGGTCCGGGATTGGATGAATACGAGCATCTCTTCGGGCGTTCCTCGGTCGAGATCATCATGGGCAATGGGTCTGAACCTTGCCTTTACGACCCACATGCCCGCGAAGCCCTTGGGAGCCGGATCGGCGCGGCGGCGACCACCTCGCGCTTCTACCTTGCCAACGAGAAACGCTATCTTCAGGCGTTGCTGGACTATGTGATGATTTCGCAGGACTTGCGCGGTCACGATCCGCAATGGCGTATCTGGCACCCGTTCAACGATGTCGATTGCTGGTCCGTGCCAGACTTGCGCGCAGCCCTGCTTGCGGCGTCGGATCATTTCCCCGTGACGCTTGATATTGATATCTGACCCTTGAAAACAGGGGCATCGCGCCCCCAAATATATGCCATGAAACCCATCGTGATCGCCTTTTCCCTTGCTCTGACTGCGTTGCCCGTCGCTGCGCAGGAGGACGCCGCGCCCGAAGCCGAGGCCCCAAGCGAGGGGTTTTCGCTCATGGAAGAGGGGGCAAAGCTCTTCCTCAAGGGGCTTCAGAGCCAGATGGAACCAGCCCTTGATGGGGTCGAGGATTTCGCCTCAAAGTTTGGCCCGGCGTTCGGCTCTTTCCTGAAGGAAATGGGGCCCGCGCTTTCGGAGATGGCTGGCAAGGTCGAGGATTGGAGCGTCTATGAGGCGCCGGAGATGTTGCCCAATGGCGATATCATTCTGCGCCGCAAGCCGGAGATCACGCCGGAAGAGACGCCAGAGATCGAACTTGACGAAGACGGGTCGACAGAGCTTTAGCGCTTGATCTTGACGATCGGCGTCGCCTCGAGCGCGGCGGCGAGCGAGGCAAATCGCGCCTCGGCAACCTCTCCGAAGAGTGCTTCCGAGCCTTGTGGCAGGTGCAACTCCAACTCGCCCTTTTTCGGACGCCACTTGAGATTGCCAAGGTCGGCGGAGGGGTCCATCCAGAGCATCGCGCCAAAGCGCATCGCCTTGCCAAGGACTTCGGCCTTCTTCTGGGTCTTCTCGTCGATCAGGTCATAGAGGCCCTCGAACCGTGTCCCCTCGCGCTTGTTGCGGTAGCGGTGCAGCAGGGCGAGACCAAGGAAGACGCGTTCGGAATGGCGCAGACCGCCGAGATTGGCGCGGGTGGCGTTGTCGAAACAGACCTCGGCGCGGTAATCGGGATGCGCCCGCCAGCTTACGTCATGCAACAGGCACGCCGCCCGCACGAGGCGCAGCGTATCGTGGCGGGCCGAGTTAAAGAGCGGGCGGATGAAGTAGTAGAGCTGCCGTCCGAAACCGGGCAGGCGCGCGTCCTTGTCCTCGGCAAAGCGGCAGGCCTCGATCAGCGGATCGCGGGCGCGCAGCGGGTCGGGCATCTGTTCGTAGAGCATGCCTTCGCGGATGCCGTAGGAACTGACCGCAATGTCATGTGGCTTGAACTGGCGCACCACGGCTTTGAGCACGTCGATCGCATAGGGCACGAGGGCCATGCGGTTCGACGACACGCCACAGCGCGTGCGAAGCTCTTCGGGATCATGCGCGGCGATGTATTTCGCGGTGGCGTTGATCGCCTTGGCGCTCATCCGATATTCGTGCAGCACGTGCAGAGGATAGCCGCGCCGCTCCATGTCGATGCGCGCGATGGCGCGCCATGACCCGCCGACGAGGAACAGGCGGTTGCGCTGGCTGCCCATCGTGTCCTCGAGCTGGGCGAGCGTCTCTTTGATAAAGGCCTTGCGCCCCTTTTTGCCGCCTTTGATTTCCTTGAGCTTGAGGGGGCCAAGGGGCGAGGTGACGCGCTTGCCGACCTCGCCATCGTTGATCTCTGCAAGCTCCATGGACGAGCCGCCAATATCACAGACAAGCCCATAGGAGCCGGGCCAGCCGAGAAGCACCCCCTGCGCCGAGAGGCGGGCTTCTTCCTGACCGTCGATTACGTGAATCTTGAGGCCGGTCTCGCGCAGCACTTCGGCGCAAAAATCCTGCCCATCCTCGGCTTCGCGCACGGCGGCGGTTGCGACGGCAGTCAGCTCACCATGACAAATCTGGCTTGCAAGGGCCTGAAACCGTCGGATCGCCGAGAGGGCGCGCGCGCGGCCTTCGGGGTTGAGCCGTCCGGTCTCCGACAGCCCCGCACCCAGGGCGCACATGATCTTTTCGTTGTAGAAATAGGCCGGGCTTCGTGCGGCACCATCAAACACCACGAGGCGGACAGAGTTTGACCCGACATCGACAACCCCGACCCGGCTCAGGGCGCGGGAGGAGGGATCCTTGAACAGGGGCCGACCGAAGACGCCCCAATCCTGTGCTGCGTCGATATCGCCGTCCATGATTCCCCCGGTTCGTCTCGGGCCAGTTTATCCGTCCCGGCCCGGTGCAGGTCAACCATGCAAGGCAGCGTTTTCTCGAAAGAAAACGCTCTTAGTCCTCGGTATGCGTCAGTTTCGGCACGTCCGACGCGCCTGCCGAACCGCGGCCCGAAAGCGACGGATACTCCATAAAGAAGCGGTGGCAGGAAAAGGCGAACTCGCCCTCGGGGATCTCGGCGCGCTGGAAATGTCCATCCGGTTTCATGACCCAGCTCTGTGCCACGTCGGCAAGGTTCGCGGCCATGATCTGGCTCACGATCTGGGCCTTCACGGTGGCGTTGTTGATTTCGACAAGTGTCTCCACCCGGCGGTTGAGGTTGCGCCCCATCCAGTCGGCTGACGAGATGAACACCCGTGCTTTCTTGGACGGCAGCCCGGCGCCATTGCCGAAACAGACGATGCGCGAATGTTCGAGGAACCGGCCGACCACGGATTTGACCCGGATGTTCTCGGACAGCCCTTTGACACCGGGACGCAATCCGCAGATGCCGCGGATCACCAAAGAGATTTTCACCCCCGCCTGGCTTGCCCGATAAAGCGCGTCGATGACTTCGGCGTCGATCAGGGCGTTCATCTTGGCCCAGACTTCCGCAGGTTTGCCCGCCTTTGCGTGTTCGATCTCGCGGTCGATCATCTCGATCAGGCGCGGTTTGAGCGAATGGGGCGAAATCGCAAGGTTTTCAAGCTTCTCGGGTTTTACGTAGCCAGAGAGATAGTTGAACACCTTGGTTGCGTCGCGGCCGAGTTCGGGATCACAGGTAAAGAGGCTGAGGTCCGTGTAAATCTTCGCGGTGATCGGGTGATAGTTGCCGGTGCCGTAATGGGTATAGGTCACGAGGTTGTCGCCCTCGCGGCGCACCACGGTTGATATCTTGGCGTGGGTCTTCCAGTCGGTGAACCCATAGACCACATGCGCGCCGGCGCGTTCAAGGCGGCGGGACTGGCGAATGTTGGCGGCCTCGTCGAAGCGGGCCTTGAGTTCCACAAGCGCGGTCACGGATTTGCCGTCTTCCGCCGCCTCGCAAAGCGCCTCGACGATGGGAGAATTCTTCGACGTGCGATAAAGCGTCTGCTTGATCGCCACCACGTTGGGATCGCGCGCTGCCTGTTGCAGGAAGCGCACCACCATGTCGAAGGTCTCATAGGGATGATGCAGGAGCATGTCCTTCTGGCGGATCGCGGCGAACATGTCGCCGTCGAAATCCTGCACCCGCTCGGGCACACGCGGGATGAAGGACGGCCACAAAAGGTCCGGGCGCTCGTCCACGACAAGTTCCTTGAGGTCTGCAAGGCCGATCATGCCGTCGATCTCGACGACCTCGTCCTCGGTCACGTGCAGCTCTTCCATGATGAGCGATTTGAGGGCGTCCGGTGCATCGGTCGAGATTTTCATCCGCACCACTTCGCCGCGACGGCGACGTTTGAGTGCCACCTCGAATTCGCGCACGAGGTCTTCGGCCTCATCCTCAACCTCGAGATCGCTATCGCGCAGCACGCGGAACGAACAATGCCCCTTGGCCTTGTAGCCGGGGAACAGGCTATCGAGATGCAGAAGCAGCAGTTCTTCAAGCGGCAACGCCCGCGTCACCCCATCGGGCGAGGGCAAAAAGATGAAGCGATCAATCTGATGCGGGATCGGCAAGAGCGCCTTGAGTGTGCCCTTGTCCTTGTTCCGCTCAAGCTGCAGCGCAAGGGAATAGCCGGTGTTGGGGATAAAGGGGAACGGGTGCGCCGGGTCGATGGCCAGCGGCGACAGCACCGGAAACACCTTGTTGAGGAAGGTATCGGCAAGGAACTCCCGGTCCTCCGGCTCAATCGCCTTGTGATCGAGGATATGGATATTCTCCGCTTCCATCTCGGCGCGCAGGGACCGGAACATGCGCTGCTGCGATTGCAGGAGGTTGCGGGCGTCCTCGTTGATGAGGATAAGTTGCTCGGCGGGCGTCAATCCGTCCTGCGCCGGGGTGGTGTTGTTCTCGCGCACAAGCTCGCGCAGGCCGGCGACGCGGACGGTATAGAACTCGTCAAGGTTGGTGGCCGAGATGGAGAGGAAGCGCAGCCGTTCCAGAAGCGGCACGCGCATATGCTCCGATTCCTCCAACACACGCCAGTTGAAACCAAGCCAGCTCAGCTCGCGATTGTAGAAGCGGCTTGGGCCCTCGGGATCAATCTCGGGGATATCAACAGCGGCGGGGAAGTCGGATTTCAGAAAGTCAGCTTGTGTCATGGCGTTGATATCGCATCGTCAGGTAACGGAGAAATGACACTATCTGCCTGTTTTTTCAGGAAGTCCAGCCGGGCAGGGGCGGGTTCTCGGAGTGCTCGAAGACCCGCCGGGCGAGGGCGCGGGTGAGCGGGCGTTGTTCGCTGAGAGAGAGCGCATCAAGGCGCTCGACGATCTGGCGCGCGGCGTCAAAAGAGCGGTCCATGCGCCCGACAAGATAGGGGATCACATCCGTGTGCGGCGTCAACTGTCGGTCGCTGAAAAGCTTGGCGAGGACCACGGCCAGAAGCGTATCATCCGGTTCTTCAAGGGTGGCCACTGTGGTGCCCTGCATCCGGCTCTTGAGATCAGGCAGCGTCAGCCCCCAATGCGCCGGGTCGCCATGCCCGCTAAGCAGAAGGCTATGGCCCTCGGCAAGCACGAGGTTGTGCAGGTGAAACAGCGCGGTCTGCGCCTCCGGGTCATCGGCGATTTCCGGCACGTCCTCGACGGCGACAGGCCCGCCAGCAAGGGCCGGGATATCGGCCTCTGCCAGAGCCTGCGCGGCAAGGATCGTCGCGCCGGACCGCGCTGCCCAGACATGGGTCAGATGCGTTTTGCCTGCTCCGGCGGGGCCGGACAGGAGCAATTTGCCTCCTGGCCAGTTCGGCCAGCTTTCGACAAGACCAAGCGCCATGGCGTTGGCGGGGCTGACAAAGAAGTCGTCGCGCCCCAGCGCGGTGCGCACTGGAAGGGTGAGGTTTAACTGCTCGGGCATGTTCAGTCCTCAGACTCCGCCCTGCCGGAAAGGCCGGTATAGAGGCGAGACCCCTTGTAGTGACCAATGGCAAAGCGTGCGAGCACACCCATCGAGGCCGCCACAGGCACCGCGACGAGCATCCCGACAAAGCCGAAAAGCGCCCCGAAGACCGAAAGCGCAAGGATGAGCCAGACCGGGTGCAACCCCACGGACGATCCAACGAGGTTCGGGGTCAGGATATTGCCCTCGACCACCTGCCCAAGGATGAAGATCCCCGCGACAAGGCCAAGCGAGACCCAATCGCCCCAGAACTGAAACAGGCCGAGGCCGATGGCCAGTGCGCCACCAAGGATCGCGCCGACGTAGGGAATAAAGGTAATCAGCCCCGCAAAGGCCCCGACGACGAGGCCGAATTGCAGCCCCACCAGCATCAGCGCGATGGCGTAATAGGTGCCAAGCACAAGGCAGACCGTGCCCATGCCGCGAATGAAAGAGGCGAGCGTGGTGTCGATCTCCCCCGCAAGCTTGCGGATGGTCGGGGCATGATCGCGGGGCAGGAGGTTGTCGACCTGCGCCACCATGTTGTCCCAGTCCATCAAGAGGTAAAAGGCCACAACCGGGACGATCACCAAGAGCAACACGATATTCAGAAGCGATAGCGCCGAGCTCAGCACGCCTTGCAGAAGTGCGCCGCCGCGTTCCTGCACCGCTTGGCCGACCTTCATCAGCGTCTCACGCGCTGCCGAGCCTTCACGCAGGAGATCCGGGAAGCGTTCATTGAGGAAGCTCTGGAGGTCGCGGGCAATATCGGGGGCGATATTGAACAGGGTCACAAGCTGTTGGATCAGGGTCGGAATGACAGCCAGGGCAAGGACGACAAAGATCACCAGCGCGACAAGCGTGATCACCACGGTTGCCATCACCCGGCTAAGCCCCATCGTCTCGAGACGGTCGGCCACCGGGTCGAGGAAATAGGCAATCGCGCCGCCAAGGATAAACGGCAGCATGATGTCGCCAAGATACCAGAGTGCGAGGCCGAAGACGGCCAGTGCAACACCCCAGTATTTCATCTGGTCGCGGATCGGTAGCGCCATGGCCCCCTCTTTGTCGCTTGTTCTTCCACATTGCCCACCGCGCGCGCCAGTTCAAGAGGGCAGGGAAATTATATCGTCCCCCGGCGAAGATGCGCGCACCCCCGCGTTGCGGCTCTGCACCCTTGTGCGGGCGCGTGCAAAGCCATAAACGGAGGACGAAACCCAAGTTTAACGCCGATGGAGCCGACATGCGCCTCTCCCGCTACTTCCTGCCCGTTCTGAAAGAGACGCCTTCCGAGGCGCAGATCGTGAGCCACCGCTACATGCTGCGCGCGGGCATGATCAAACAGCAATCCGCCGGGATTTATTCCTGGCTGCCGCTCGGCTTCAAGGTGCTGCGCAAGATCGAGAATATCGTCCACGAGGAACAAATCCGTGCGGGCCATATTCCGATCCAGATGCCGATCCTTCAGGGCGCGGACCTGTGGCGCGAATCCGGGCGCTATGACGACTATGGACAGGAAATGCTGCGGATGCAGGACCGGCACGGCCGCGACATGCTCTATACGCCGACCGCCGAAGAGATGGTGACGGATATCTTCCGCGCGCATGTCTCCTCCTACAAGGATCTGCCGCTGACCCTCTATCAGATCCAGTGGAAATTCCGCGACGAGATCCGCCCGCGTTTCGGCGTCATGCGGGGCCGCGAGTTCTACATGAAGGACGGCTATAACTTTGACCTTTCCAAGGAAGACGCGCTGCACGCCTATAACCGTCACCTCGTGAGCTACCTGCGCACCTACGAGCGCATGGGCCTTCAGGCGATCCCGATGCGCGCCGATAGTGGCCCGATCGGTGGCGACGATACGCATGAGTTCCTCGTTCTGGCCGAAACCGGCGAGTCGGAAGTGTTCTATGACAGCGCCGTGACCGACCTGACATTTGGCGACCGCGAGATCGACTATGACGACGTGGCGCAGTGTCAGGGCGTTCTTGAAGAGTTCACCTCGAAATACGCCCGCACCGACGAAACCCATGACGAAGCCCTGTTCAACCAAGTGCCCGAAGAGCGCCGCCGCGTGGCGCGCGGTATCGAGGTCGGTCAGATTTTCTATTTCGGCACCAAGTATTCCGAAGCCATGGGCGCCACCGTGCAGGACAAGGACGGCAACAAGGTTCCGGTCCACATGGGCAGCCACGGTATTGGCGTGTCGCGTCTCCTCGGCGCGATCATCGAGGCCAGCCATGACGACAAGGGCATCATCTGGCCTGAGGGCGTGACGCCGTTCCATTGCGGTATCGTCAACCTCAAGCAAGGCGATGACGAGGCCGATGCGGCCTGTGACGCGCTTTACAAGTCGCTGACCGCGCTGGGCCTCGAGCCGCTTTATGATGACCGCAAGGAACGGGCCGGGGCGAAATTCGCCACCATGGACCTGATCGGCCTGCCGTGGCGGATCACTGTCGGGCCGCGCGGCCTCAAGAACGGTGTGGTCGAGCTCACCTGCCGGCGCACTGGTGAGAGCGAAGAACTGCCGCCCGAACAGGCGGTTGCGAAGCTTGCCGGGATTTACGAATCCCACATGGTGCGCGGTCTCTGATCTGCGGTTCTGATCGGCGCGCCTTGCAGGCGCACAGGTTTTCTCGTCAGCACCCCCTGATCGGGGGCGCTGCCTGCGCAGTCTTGCCTCCGGCGGGAGTATTTGTGCAAAGGTGAAGACAGGGGCGCGCACATCAGTTCGGGAGGCAGATATGAAAACGGTTCTTTGTTTCGGTGATAGCCTGACCTGGGGGTCTTGCCCACAGACCGGCGGGCGGCACGGACATGCGGATCGTTGGCCTGTGGCGCTTGGCGAGACGCTTGTCGGGGTGGAGATCATCGCCGAGGGCTTGCGCGGGCGCAGCACGGTTTATGACCGCCCCACGGCACCGGCGGATATGAATGGTGGGCGCATCCTGCCTGTGCTGCTCCATAGCCACGCGCCTGTGGACCTCGTGGTGATCATGCTCGGGATCAATGATCTTTGCGAAGGATGGGATGTGTCGCATGTGCGTGACGGGTTGATGCGCTTGGTCGAGATCGTGCGGCACCATCCCTGGCGTCTGCCAGAGACCGATGTGCCCGATATCCTGCTCGTCTCGCCACCGCCGATGACGCCCTGTTGGGATGCGGATGTGACGGCGCAGAAAGTCTCTCGGTCCGAAGCGCTCGCCGCGGCGATTGCGCCGCTGGCCGAGGCGATGGATGTGGGGTTCTTCGATGCGGCCAGCGTCGCGCGGGCAAGCACGGCGGATGGCTATCATCTCGAGGCGGCGGACAGCCGGGCCCTTGGTCTCGCCCTGCGCAATGTGGTGGCGGGGCGGTTGGGGCTTTCTTGACGCGCCCTGTGTCGCGGCCTAGGGTTCAGCGCAAGAAAAAGGCCGACTAGAGAGCCGGAGCAGACATGGCAGGCACACCCCCTCCTTTTGCCGCGTTCGAGTGGATGATCGCGTGGCGTTACCTTCGTGCGCGGCGCGCCGAGGGCGGCGTGAGCGTGATGACTTGGATCAGCCTTGTCGGGATCACGCTGGCGGTGTTCGCACTGATTGCGACGCTGGCGGTGCGCTCGGGATTTCGGGCAGAATTCGTCGACACGATCCTTGGCTCTAACGCACATGTGACGGTCTACCGCTCGGGCGAAGTTGCCGAGAACGGCCGCATTGATCGCACGATCCAGGACTTCGAAGCCGTGGCCGAGCGCCTGCGCGAGGTGCCGGGCGTGGTGCGCGCGGCGCCACTCGTCAAGGGGCAGGTCATGTCCAACCTGCGCAACCGTAACGCCGGCGTGGAAGTTTTTGGAATCCGGCAGGAAAACCTTGCCGAGTTGCCTCGGATCGCGGACCCGGAAACCGGGCGGGGCGACATCGCGCGCTTCGAGGAGGGCATCGCCATCGGCTCGGGTGTGGCGCAGGAACTGGGCGCCATCGTCGGCGACCGGATCAAGCTCATCTCGCCCAATGGCGTTAAAACGGCCTTTGGCACTTCGCCGCGCGTGAGTGCCTACGAGGTGGTCTATATCTTCTCGGCGGGGCGCTATGACATTGACCGCACGCGCGTCTACCTCCCCTTTGCCGAGGCGCAGAACTTCTTTGACCGCGACGGTGTGGCGGACGAAATTGAAGTGATGGTTGAGGCGCCGGAAAAGGTCGCCGACATGTCCGTGGCCCTGTTGCGGGCGGGCGGAGATCGCACGCTGCTCTGGACATGGAAAGACGCTTCGGGCGGGTTCCTGCGAGCGCTCGAGGTCGAGGACAACGTGATGTTCATCATTTTGTCGATCCTCGTGTTGATCGCGGCGATGAATATCGTCTCAGGTCTCATTATGTTGGTAAAGAACAAGGGGCGCGATATCGGTATTCTGCGCACCATGGGGCTCTCCGAGGGATCGGTTCTCAGAGTCTTCTTTATCTGCGGGGCGTTTACGGGCCTTATTGGAACCTTTTTTGGCGTGCTGCTCGGATGTCTTTTTGCGATCTATATTGATCCAGTGTTCGCTTTTGTAAACATGATGATGGGCGGCGGCGTCTGGGATCCGTCCATTCGCGGCATTTATCAGCTCCCTGCAAAGCTTGAATTCGCGGATGTGATGAGCGCGGTTGGCCTGTCGCTTGGGCTATCATTTGGGGTGACGATCTTCCCGGCGCGCCGGGCGGCGCGGATGAACCCGGTGGAGGCGTTGCGCTATGAGTGATCCGATCCTGCGCCTGAGCGGCGTCGAGAAGAGCTATAACAAAGGGTTGGAGAGCGAAGTCAACGTGCTTGGCGGTATCGACCTTGAGATCGCGGCGGGCGAAATCGTTGCCCTTGTCGCGCCCTCCGGCGCCGGGAAATCAACGCTGCTGCACATCGCTGGATTGCTCGACACACCGGATGCGGGAGAGGTCGCCATCGCTGGCGAAGTGCTCACCGGGCGCTCGGATCGCAAGCGCACTTCTGCGCGTCGGCGCGATATCGGATTTATCTATCAATTCCATCACTTATTGCCCGAATTTAATGCGATGGAGAATGTGTCTCTGCCGCAACTGGCGAATGGTATTTCCCGCAAGGAGGCTGACGCACGGGCGCAGGATTTGCTCGCGCGGGTGGGTGTTGCTGAGCGCGCAGATCATCGTCCGGCAGCGCTCTCGGGCGGTGAACAACAGCGGGTTGCTTTCTGCCGTGCGCTCGCCAATGCGCCGCGTCTTTTGCTCGCGGACGAGCCGACAGGAAACCTTGATCCGACGACCTCGGATCAGGTCTTTGACACGCTCATGGGATTGGTGCGCGAGACCGGTCTCGCGGCGCTGATCGCGACGCATAACCTTGATCTGGCGCGTCGGATGGACAGGGTTCTGCGGCTCGATGCAGGCGGGCTCACACCCGCCTGACTATCAGGCCTGTTGCGTGAGCCAGACGCCTGCCGCCATCAAGGCGATGCCGCCGGACCGTGTGAGCGAGAGCGGAGAGACTTGCGCACCGAAAAGTCCGAAATGGTCAATCGCGGCGGCCGAGATCAATTGCCCCAGAAGCACGAAGAACACCGCGTTACCGACGCCGAAATGCGGCGCGACATAGGTGATCGACAGCACGTAGAAGGCCACGAGCAGCCCCGCGAGAAAGAGGTGTTTCGGTGCGCCAGAGGCCTTGGCGAGTGCCGGTGCGCTGCCGGTCAGGACAAGCGTGACGACCGCCGCCGAGAGCGCCACGAGAAACAGGATCACCCCCGCCGCCACGGGCGCGCCGAGGCGTTGGCCGAGGGCGGCGTTGAGCGCGGCAAGCACAGGGATGCCGATTCCTGCGGCGAGCATAGTGGTGGCGTAGATGCTGGTCGGCGGCATGGGCGCGTCCTCGTGTGATCGATCAAGGGTTGTAGAAGGTGGCGGTGGCCGTGGCCACGGGCTTGTCATCGGGAAGCGCGACCATCGTCGCGCGGGTGAACAGAAGCGCCTTGCCCGCGCGCACGATCTCCGCATCGCAGCGGATACGCTCGCCTTTTCCGGGGCGCAGGAACTGGAGGTCGAGATTCGTGGTGGCGACGGGGGCGGGGGCTTGAAAATGGCCAATCGCGGCAAAGACCATCGCCGTATCCGCCATGGCGGCGAGCGCTTGGCCTGAGACGATTCCGCCAAAGCGGGCCAGCTCGGGGGTGATCGGCATCGAGAGCGTGGCGCCGGAGGGCGAGATCTCGTCGATCGTCAGGTCGAGCGCCCGAACCCACGGCGCGAAATACTCGCCCAGAATCGTCTGGGCCTGTGCCGGTGTCATGCTCATGGTGCGCGTCTCCCCCCGCGAATGTCCTGTCGTAGGCGAGAATGGCGGTTGTTCCGAGAAATGTCACCTGCATATGATCGGGATCAAGGCGCGCCCTTGTGATGGGCTCGATCATGGGGCCACAGGACGACAGGAGAAAGCGACGGATGCGGCGAGCATGGGGAATAGCGGCACTGGCCCTTGCGGGCGTTGTGATTGGATGTGCGTCGGTCGAGTCACGTGGCCGCACGGTCTATGATCTGCATTGCGTGATGTGTCATGGAGAGAGCGGGCGCGGTGATGGATATTTTGCCGACCAGCTTCTGAGCCTGCCGCCCGATCTGACGCGTCTTGCGCGCGAGAATGGCGGGACGTTTCCGGCGACACGGGTGGCGCTTTCGATCACAGGCGAGGGCCGGGATGCGCACTTTAGCGGGGCGATGCCTGATTTCTCGGATCTGGATGTGTCGGGGATCGCACCGGATAGTCAGCTTGAGGCAGTGGTCGCCTATCTTGAGAGCATCCAGCAATAGACCCCTATTCGGGGGAGGAGAGCGAGATGAAATACTTACCTGCATTGACAGCTTCGGCCGTGTTGAGCGTGCTTGGCGCTTGTCTTGGGGCCGCCGAAGGCGATCCGGAACGGGGCGAGGCGCTTTATCTTGAGCATTGTGTCGCCTGTCACGGCGTCGATCTTGAGGGCAAGGGGCCGATGGCGGGGGTGATGATCATCAAACCCTCCGACCTGACGGCGCTCAGTGCCGGAAACGACGGGGTCTTTCCGCTTGTTCGGGTCATCAAGCGGATCGACGGGCGCGACCCGCTGGTCTCGCACGGGAGCCCGATGCCGGTCTATGGCACGCTCTTTGAGGGGCGCGATCTCGCGCTGAAGACCGAGACGGGCCAACCGATCATGACAAGCCAACCGGTGGCCGATCTTACGGTCTACCTTGAAGGGGTGCAGAAATGAAAACGGCGCTGACGATCTTGGCCACGGGCGGAGCCGTGGCGGTGCTTCTGGCGTGTACGGCATATGAAATGCCCGAGAACCGCGAAGGCCGGGCGATCTATGACGCGCATTGCGCCATGTGTCATGGCGCGGATGGGCGCGGGCAGGGGGATGTCGCGGCGGGCATGATGCCGGCGCCTGCGGACCTGACTACCTTGGCGCGCGGCAATGGCGGCGCCTTCCCGGTCAACCGCGTGCTGAGCCAGGTGGATGGCTATCTCAAGGGCGAGGGCGGGGATGACATGCCGGAGTTTGGCGAGTTGCTCGAGGGTGATCTCGTCCCGGTCGAGACCGATGACGGCACCCTCACGCCCACACCGCGCCCGCTTGCGGCGCTTCTGGCCTATCTCGAGACGGTGCAGCGGTAAGGAAGGCGTCCGCCCGCGACTATTCCGCGGGCTGGAAGCCTTCGATCAACTGGCGCAGACCAATGGCCGCCCCGGCAAAGATCGCGAGGAAGGTGACCGGCGCGGAAATCGCCAGAAGCGAAAAGGCGGTGATGCCTTGCCCCACGGTGCAGCCGATGGCGAGGATCGCGCCCGCGCCCATGATCATCGCGCCGACGATCTGACGGCGGAGTTCGCGCGGGTCTTCGCAGGCTTCCCAACGGAAATGCCCCCGGATCATCGACCCGATGAAGGCCCCGAGCCAGACTCCCGCGACCGATCCCACCGCAAAGGAGAGCGGGCGCACCGAGCCATTCATGGCCCAGAGGATGCTTTCGCCCACCGGGGCGGAGAAACTATGCGACACGAGCGGCGTGGCGCTGAAGCTATTGCTGGAGACCCATTGGCTTCCGGCCCAGCCCGAGACCACGGCAAGGCCCACGGCAACGGCCCAGAAGATCGATTTCGGCTCGCGTAGCATCTCACGCGAGGCCAGCGCGCCGATGAGGATCAGCGCCCCGATGGCAAGTCCGACAAAGGCCGGGGCAACCCCGGTCCATGCGCCAAGCTGATGCGCGATGCTGGGCGGAACGGCACTTGTGACTTCGATTTGTGGAAAGGCCCAGTTGCGCAGGGGCGCAAGCGGCCCGGCGAGGACAACGTAGGTCGAAACCCCCATCACAAGGACGATCACAAAGCTGCGCAGGTCGCCGCCGCCAAGCCGCGCAATCGCGCCATAACCGCAGTTCCCTGAAAGCGCCATGCCATAGCCGAACATCAGCCCCCCGAGCACCGAGGCCAGCGGCATCCAGCGGATCGAGTAGTAGAAGGAGGCTTCCGGTTCGAGATACCCCGATGCAATGAGCGTGAAGGAGCCAAGCACCGCGGTGCCGATGGCAATGCCCCACATGCGCATGCGCAGGTCGGAGCCACCGTAGAGAAGGTCTTCAATCGCGCCGAGGGTGCAGAACCGTCCAAGTCGCGCCGCAAGTCCGAGGACCACGCCCCCGAGACAGCCCAATAGGGCGACCATATTGGCGCCGCCCAGATATTCCAAAAGTGCCAGCATGTCCGGTTGCTCTCCTCAGGTACCGGTGTGCGTGTCCCGATCCCCGAGGCGCGGTCAGTCGTTACCGTTGCAGAAGAGATCGTAGACCACTTCGAGTATACGCCTTGGACGGTGATCCGCCAATCTATAATAGATCGTCTTGCCTTCGCGGCGCGGAATGACGAGCCCTTCGAGGCGCAGGCGGGAGAGTTGCTGCGAGACGGCGGCCTGCCGAGCCGAGAGGAGGTCTTCGAGTTCGGTCACTGATTTCTCGCCATTGACGAGGTGACAGAGGATCATCAATCGGCCTTCGTGGCTGATTGCTTTCATGAAGTTCGAGGCCTTGGTCGCATTGGCGACCATGGCGTCCATTTCTTCGTCACTGATGTCGTCGTTGAACACCGGAAGTGCCATGGGATCTGTCCTCGCTCCTGTCGGGTCCCCGTCTTGGGGAGGCCGGGCCTCTTTGTGCCTTCGCGGGTGCCTGTTTCGGACCCGGGCCGTCGTTTCTATCCCTCATGCAACGCTGTTTCGGGGGGCGTCTATCCGGAACGCTGCGTCGCGTTGGGCGGTCCGGCGCCTGTGTCTTAACGGGTGCTGCCTTCGAATGCAGTGTTGTCGGCCAGCATCTTTTCGATATGCCACCAGAAGAAATCCTCACCCGGATAGCCTTCGAGGCGGGCAACCTCCCGGCCTTCGTCGATCAGAAGGAAGGTTGGCGTGTAGTTGATCGCGCGCGCATAGCGAAGATCGTCCGGTGCCTTGCGAAGGTCCTCGCGGCGCAACGGCGCAAACTGCCCGGCCTCGGTCTTGGGGTAGATCGGGGCAATCTCCTCGTTCCAGAGGCGACAGGTATAACAGCCTTTCTGCTCGACGATGACAAGCTCCACGGCCCAGGCGGGCAGGAGAGAGCCAAACAGAAGGGCGACAGACAAGAGCACAGAACGTAGCGTCATGAAAAATCCGGTAGACGAGCGCATTACGCAAAATATAATTTGAATATATGCATAAGGCAAGGAGGAGGGGAGGATGCTTGAAATATCCTTCGTGGGAGCGGCCGTTGCCGGGCTTCTATCGTTTTTCACACCCTGTGTTCTACCCATGGTGCCGTTTTACCTGTGCTACATGGCCGGGATCTCCATGTCGGAACTGCAAGGCGACGGCGGAATCGCCAAGGGGGCGCAACGCCGCCTGGTGATCTCTGCGATCTTCTTTGCGCTTGGGGTGACCACGATCTTCGTGCTGCTCGGCATGGGGGCAACCGCGCTCGGTCAGGCCTTCGCCCAATGGAAACAGCCCTTGTCCTATGCGGCGGCGGCGCTTCTGGCGCTGTTTGGTCTGCATTTCCTTGGCATCCTCAAGATCGGCCTGTTTTACCGCGAGGCCAAGATCGAAAGCACCGCCGAACCCAAGACCATCCTTGGCGCCTATGTCATGGGCTTGGCCTTCGGCTTTGGCTGGACGCCCTGCGTTGGCCCGGCGCTGGCCTCTATCCTGATGGTGGCCTCAGGCATGGGTGATCTGTGGCGCGGCGCGCTTTTGCTCTTCGTCTATGGCCTTGCCATGACCGCCCCCTTCATCATCGCCGCGCTGTTTGCCCAGCCGTTCCTGAAGTGGATGCACCGCAACCGCCGCTATCTGCCTTACGTGGAAAAAGTGATGGGGGTGATGCTGCTCATCTTCGCTATACTCATCGCGACCAATAGCGTGAATCACATCGCCAACTTTATGATCGAATACGGGCCGTCCTGGCTTTCGGGGATCGGCTGATCGCAATGTCATCAGTGCCAGGGGAGGGACCATATATGACACGCCTTTTCACAGCTTTTCTCGCCGTTCTCTTTGCCGTGCCGGTTTGGGCCGCGGATGTGGATGCGGACGGCCTGCACAAGGTCGATTGGTATCAGGACACCTGGAAAGACCTGCAAGAAGACTTTGCCACGGCCAAGGAAGAGGGCAAACGCCTTCTCATCATCGTAGAGCAGCGCGGCTGCATCTATTGCCGCGAGATGCACGAGACATCGTTCAAGGATGAGAAGGTGCGGGCGCGCCTGACCGAGGATTACTACCCGATCCGCATCAACCTGCACGGCGCGACCGAGATGGTCGACACCGATGGCGAAGCGATGGAGGAACGCGCGGCGGCGCGCAAATGGGGGGTGATGTTCACGCCCACCATGATCTTCATGCCGCCGGACCTGGACGAAGAAACCTCCGCGATCCGCCAGGCCGTTGCCGTCATGCCGGGCGCGTTCAAGCCGGGCACGACATATGACCTGCTGACATGGGTGCTCGAAGAGCGCTATCTCGACCAGTCCGAAGAGGATTTCCAGCGCTACCATGCGCGGATGATTCGGGAGCGTCGCGCCGAGCAGGGCGATTGAATCCAAAACATGCGGTGCGCGGACATGATTATTGCGCGCGCCGGGGTCTATTGAAAACAAATGAAAAGCCGCTCTGGCCCGCGATTTCGTGTGCAATTATTCACTAACGTGAATTTGTTGTTGCGTTAAGGGGGACCGGTAGCCTACGGTATACCGAGCTTACCTAGCCAGAGTAAGGTAGCCAAAGGGAGGAAACATGAAGCTTTCGACATTGACACTGGTGGCCTCGCTTGCCGCCGGCACCGCAATCGCCGGCCCGGTGGCCCCTGCCGATGTGGCCTATACGGAATATGGCGCCGTGGAAACATCGCTGTCGGGCACTGCGGGCGATCCCGCGAACGGTGCCAAGGTGATGACCACGAAATCGCTGGGCAACTGTATTGCTTGCCACCAGGTCACCGCGTTGAGCGAAGCGCCGTTCCACGGGAACGTCGGTCCGTCGCTGGACGGGGTTGGTGATCGCTGGAACCTTGCCGAACTGCGCGGCATCCTCAGCAACGCCAAGAAGACCTACGAGGGCACCGTGATGCCGGCCTATTATGTTGTCGACGGGTTCACCCGTCCGGGCAACGCCTATACCGGCAAAGCAGCGGAAGGTCCGCTGGATCCGCTCCTGAGCGCCCAGCAGATCGAAGATGTAATCGCATTCCTCTCGACGCTCAAAGACGAGTGACGAGAGACAAACAACCTTAATCCCAAGGAGAATCAGATGGACTTCACGAGACGTGAAACTCTGGCACTCGGTGCAGGGGCGGCGGCGCTGACCGTTCTTCCCTTCCGCGTGCACGCTGCCGCTGACGAGGCGATCGCAGCATTCACCGGCGGTGCGGACGTGGCCGATGGCGGCGTCGACCTGACCGCCCCGGAAATCGCTGAGAACGGCAACACCGTTCCGATCAGCGTCGACGCAGAGGGCGCCGTGTCGATCCTGCTGCTCGCAACGGGCAACCCGACCCCGGGCGTTGCGACCTTCAACTTCGGCGAGCTGGCTGGCTCGCAGATGGCATCGACCCGTATCCGTCTTGCCGGCACCCAGGACGTGGTTGCCATTGCCAAGATGGCGGACGGCTCGTTCGCAAAGGCATCGTCGACCGTCAAAGTCACCATCGGCGGCTGCGGCGGCTAATCAGAGGAGAATAGGAACATGGCATCTGGTGTGAAACCCCGCGTCAAAGCTCCGAAGAAGGCAGAAGCCGGCGAAGTTGTGACCATCAAGACCCTCATCTCTCACAAGATGGAATCGGGTCAGCGCAAGGACAAAGAGGGCAACCTCATCCCGCGTTCGATCATCAACCGTTTTACCTGCGATTTTAACGGTAAGAACGTGATCGACGTGACCCTTGAGCCCGCGATCTCGACCAACCCGTATTTCGAATTTGAAGCGACGATCCCGGAAGCGGGTGAGCTCAAGTTCACGTGGTATGACGACGATGGCGACGTGTACGACGAAACCAAAGCTGTCGCTATCGGCTAAATCTGGCCGCTAGACCAAGGCACATCTGTCCTGCCCCCACGAGAGGGGCAGGGCGGTTCCAAGGGAGGAAATGCGATGAAATTCAAGGCAACAACTGCGATTGCCGCACTTGTGATCTCGCTGCCGGCGTTGGCGCTGGCGGATCCGGACGACGACACGCTCGTCCTCAATGGCGAGACAGAAATGGTCACCAAGACCGCCGCGCCGGCACACCTGTCGGACGCACTGGACACCATCATGTCGGGCTGGCACTTCCGCTCGGATGAGACCCAGGTGATGCAGGCAGATGATTTCGACAACCCCGGCATGATCTTCGTCGAACAGGCGATGGATGACTGGAACACCGAGATGGGCACCAAGGGCAAGTCCTGCGCGTCCTGCCACGGTGACGTCGAAGAAAGCATGAAAGGCGTCCGCGCTGTCTATCCGAAATGGAATGACAGCAAGGAGAAAGTCTACACCATGGAGATGCAGATCAACGACTGCCTCACCGACGGTATGGGCGCAGAAGCCTGGAAGAAATCCGGCGCACAAATGGCCCGTATGGAGGCTCTGATCTCCGTGCAGTCGCGCGGCATGCCGGTCAACGTGGCGATCGACGGCCCGGCCGAAGCGACCTGGGAGTGGGGCAAAGAGCTCTACTATACCCGCACTGGTCAGCTCGACCTGTCCTGCGCGTCCTGCCACGAAGAAAACTATGGCAACCACATTCGCTCGGACCATCTCAGCCAGGGCCAGATCAACGGCTTCCCGGTGTATCGTCTGAAGAACGCGAAACTCACCACGGCCCACGGTCGCTTCAAGGGCTGCGTGCGCGATACCCGCGCCGAGACCTACAAGCCGGGTTCGGACGAGTTCGTCGCGCTTGAGCTTTATGTCGCCTCGCGCGGCAACGGCCTCTCGGTCGAAGGGCCCTCGGTCCGCAACTAACACCGCAAAGGCCCGCTCCCGAGCGTAAAACGGGGCGGGCCTTTGTTACATGTAATGAATTCACACATGCGAATATAAGCTGTGTGAGCAACAGATTGAAAGGCGCCTCGTCTATGATCTCTCGTCGCGATTTTCTTCAGGTCTCTATGGCGGCTTCGGCCATGGTCGGTGCGTCCGGCTTTGGCAACTGGGCCCGTCTTGCAGCGCAGCAAACGCTCACTCAGGATGACCTGCTTCAGTTTGACACCTACGGGAATGTCTCGCTCATCCACGTGACCGACATCCACGCCCAGCTGATGCCGATCTATTTCCGCGAGCCCGAGATCAACCTTGGCGTTGGCGATGCCCGCGGGCAGGTGCCGCACGTGACCGGTGCAGATTTCCGCAAGATGTATGGCATCGAAGATGGTTCGATGTCGCATTACGCCCTGACCTATAACGACTTCACCTCGCTGGCGCAGGCCTATGGCCGCGTCGGTGGCATGGATCGGGTGTCGACTGTGATCAACGCGATCCGCGCGGACCGCCCCGATGCGCTCCTGCTCGACGGTGGCGATACGTGGCACGGCTCCTACACCTGCTATCAGACGCAGGGGCAGGACATGGTCAACGTGATGAACGCGCTGAAGCCTGACGCGATGACCTTCCACTGGGAATTCACCCTCGGCTCCGAGCGTGTGAACGAGATCGTCGAAGGTCTGCCTTTCGCAGCCCTCGGCCAGAACATCTTTGACGCCGAATGGGACGAGCCCGCAGAACTGTTCCCTCCCTACAAGTTCTTCGAGCGCGGTGGCGTCAACATCGCCGTCATCGGTCAGGCCTTCCCCTATATGCCGATCGCCAACCCCGGCTGGATGTTCCCGGAATACTCCTTCGGGATTCGCGACGAGCATATGCAGCAGATGGTCGACGAAGTTCGCGCCAAGGGCGCAGAATGCGTCGTCGTGCTGTCGCATAACGGGTTCGACGTGGACAAGAAGATGGCGGGCCGCGTCAAGGGCATCGACGTGATCCTCTCCGGGCACACCCACGACGCCCTGCCGGAACCGGTCCTCGTTGGTGAAACCATCGTTGTCGCCTCCGGCTCGAACGGCAAGTTCGTCTCCCGCGTCGACCTCGACATCCAGAATGGCAAGATGATGGGCTTCCGTCACAAGCTGATCCCGATCTTCTCGGACGTGATCACGCCAGACCCGGTTGTCACCAAGGTCATCGAGGAACAGCGCGCGCCCTATCTCGATCAACTGACCGAAGTGATCGGCCAAACCGACTCGCTTCTCTATCGTCGCGGCAACTTCAACGGCACCTGGGACGACCTGATTTGCCAGGCGCTCATCGAAGAGCGCGAGGCCGACATCTCCATGTCGCCCGGCGTGCGCTGGGGGCCGTCGATCCTGCCGGGTCAGGACATCACCCGCGAGGATATCTGGAACGTGACCTCGATGACCTATGGCGAGGCCTATCGCACTGAAATGACAGGTGAATTCATTCACGTGATCATGGAAGACGTGGCCGACAACCTGTTCAACGTCGACCCCTATTACCAGCAGGGCGGCGACATGGTTCGGATCGGTGGCATGGGCTACAAGATCGACGTTTCCAAGCCGCAGGGCTCGCGCATCTCCGAGATGACGCTGCTCAAGACCGGCGAGGCGATCGACCCCTCGAAAACATATCAGGTCGCGGGCTGGGCCTCGGTCAACGAAGGCACCGAAGGACCGCAGATCTGGGATGTGGTGGAGAGCCACATCCGCAAGAAGGGCACGGTTCACGTCGAACCGCATGAAAACGTGAAGGTGACCGGGGTCTGATCCGGCACCACAGATTGACACATCCGGCTGACTATTTCGTCAGCCGGGCAATTGGATGAAAAGGAGGCATAGCCAGATGACAATGAGCTTCAAAGGCAAGCCCTCGCGCCGCGCGTTCCTCAAGGGCGCTGTCGCGGCCGGTGGCACCCTTGCCAGCGCCAGCGTGGCCAAGGCCGAGGCCGATCCGCTGATCACCGAGGTCCAGGATTGGGCGTCCTATACCGGCGACGGTGTGGATGCGACCCCCTACGGTCTTCCGATCGAGTTCGAATCGGACGTGGTGCGCCGGAACGTGGAATGGCTGACCGCAGACACGATCTCGTCGATCAACTTTACCCCGATCCACGCGCTGGACGGCACGATCACCCCGCAGGGCTGTGCGTTTGAACGCCACCACTCGGGCGCGATTGAGCTGCGCAAGGAAGACTACCGCCTGATGATCAACGGCCTTGTCGATACGCCGCTGGTCTTCACCTACGAAGATCTCGAACGCTTCCCGCGCGAGAACCACGTGTATTTCTGTGAATGTGCCGCCAACACCGGCATGGAATGGGCGGGTGCACAGCTTAACGGTGCCCAGTTCACCCACGGCATGATCCACAACATGGAATATTCCGGCGTGTCCCTGCGCACCCTGCTCGAAGAAGCAGGCCTCGATGCCGCGGGCGAGCTCAAGGACAAATGGGTCTATGTCGAAGGCGCGGACGCCTCCTCGAACGGTCGCTCGATCCCGATGGAAAAGGCGCTCGATGACGTGCTCGTCGCGTTCAAGGCCAACGGCGAAGCGCTGCGCATGGAGCATGGCTATCCGGTGCGCCTCGTGGTGCCGGGTTGGGAAGGCAACATGTGGGTCAAGTGGCTGCGTCGCATCGAAGTCACCGACATGCCCATCGAGAGCCGCGAAGAGACGTCGAAATACACCGACACGCTCGAAGACGGCACCTCGCGCAAATGGACTTGGGTCATGGACGCCAAATCGGTCGTCACTTCGCCCAGCCCGCAATCGCCGATCAAGCACGGCAAAGGCCCGCTGGTCGTCACCGGCCTCGCATGGTCGGGCCGTGGCGCGATCACCGGCGTGGACGTGTCGCTTGACGGTGGCATGACCTGGCAAGAAGCACGCCTCGGCGCACCGGGGACCGACAAGGCCCTGACCCGCTTCTATCTCGACATCAACTGGAACGGTGAAGAGATGTTCCTCCAGTCGCGTGCGCGGGACTCGAGCGGCTATATCCAGCCGACCAAGGCCCAGCTTCGCGAAGTGCGTGGCCTGAACTCGATCTATCACAACAACTGTATCCAGACCTGGTGGGTCAAATCGAACGGGGAGGCAGAGAATGTCGAAGTTTCTTAATCTCGTAGCCGGAACAGCACTGGCATCGAGCCTGATCGCCGCGCCCGTGATCGCAGGGGAATACGGCCTTGGCCGCCCGGCGCTCGAGGAAGAGATCGCCGCGTGGGATCTCGACGTGGCACCCGACGGCACCGGCCTTCCCGAAGGGTCGGGCAATGCCTATGACGGCGAGGAAATCTTCGCCGACTATTGCGCCGCCTGCCACGGCGACTTTGCCGAGGGTGTCGACAACTGGCCGAAGCTGGCCGGTGGTATGGATACGCTGAACCATGATGACCCGCTGAAGACCGTGGGCTCCTACTGGCCGTATCTCTCGACGACCTTCGACTATGTGCGCCGCTCGATGCCCTTCGGCTCGGCCCAGACGCTGACCAATGACGAGGTCTATGCGATCGTGGCCTACATCCTCTACTCGAACGACCTCATCGATGATGAGTTCGAGCTCTCGAAAGAGACCTTCCTCGACGTGGAGATGCCGAACGCTGGTGGCTTTATCGTTGACGATCGCGAAACTTCGGAAGCGCATTTCTGGACCGACGAACCCTGCATGGAGAACTGCAAGGACAAGGTCGAAATCACCATGCGCGCCGCCGTGCTCGACGTGACGCCGGAGGACGAAGAGTAATCTTCGCCTTGGCCCGAAAACGGGCCGGAAGACAGCTTTGAAAAGCAGCCTCTGCGGGGGCTGCTTTTTGCGTTTTGGACCCACCGCCGCCGCGCCGCGCCGCAGCATCACATGGGCGTGATTTCGCATCTGGGAGAAAAGATTAACCTATTGGTAAAAAAGAGTTTTCACGGCGCGCAGAAAGTATGCGAATTTCCGCATTTTTTGCCCGAAATCCGTGCAAAATATGTTGATCGAGTCGGGGAAATGGCGCAGGCTTGGAAGCTATGAAAAAGACAATTTTACTTTCTGCGATTTGCGCGCTGGGATTGGCCCTTTCGGCCCGTGCCGAAGAGATCGGCGACCCTGACAAAGGGGCCAAGCTCTGGAACCAATGCAAAGGCTGCCACCAGATTGGCGCCGGTGCGGAAAACCGCATCGGCCCGCAGTTGAATGGCATTTTCGGCCGCCGCGCCGCCTCGGTCGAGGATTTTCGGTATTCCAAGTCGATGGCGCGGGCGGGCAAGGATGGCCTTGTCTGGCGGCTCGAGACGCTCGACGCATATATTCACAACCCCAAGGCGCTCGTTTCTGGCACGCGGATGAGCTACCGCGGCCTCAAGGACGATGGCGACCGGGCCGATCTTCTCGCCTTTCTGCGCTCGAAGTCGGACAACCCGGCCAACATTCCCGAGGCCGAACCGACCGCCGAGCCGAACTATCCCCACCTCGATCCCGAAGTGCTCGCGATGGAGGGCGATCCGGCCTATGGTGAGTATCTGTCGAGCGAATGCACGACCTGTCACCAGCGCGACGGCTCGGACCAGGGGATTCCCTCGATTATTCAATGGCCGCAGGAAGATTTCGTCATCGCCATGCACGCCTACAAACAGAAATTACGTCCGCACCCGGTCATGCAGATGATGGCCAGCCGGCTTTCGGACGAAGAGATTGCGGCGCTCGCTGCATATTTCGAAACGCTCGAATAACCCGGGCGTTCCATAGGGAGGAGACCAGAATGACTTTGAACAGACGGAAATTCCTTGGTGTGGCCGCAGCCACGACCGCCGCATCGCTCTCCGCGCCGCAGGTCTGGGGCATGTCGTCCGGCAAGCCGCGCGTCGTCGTGATCGGCGGCGGGGCAGGCGGGGCCACCGCGGCACGCTATATCGCGAAGGATAGCAAGGGCGAGATCGACGTGACCCTCGTCGAGCCGACCCGCACCTATTACACCTGTTTCTTCTCCAACCTCTACATGGGCGGTTTCCGTTCGCTGGAGTCGATTGCCCATACCTATGGCACGCTGGCGGCCGAATATGGCATCAACGTTGTGCATGACTGGGCCGTGGGCGTCGATCGCGATGCCAAGACGGTGAGCCTCGCAGGTGGGGCCAAGCTGCCGTATGATCGGCTGATCCTGTCGCCGGGTATTGATTTCGTCGATGGTGCCGTGCCGGGCTGGGACGTGAGCAAGCAGAACAAGATGCCCCATGCCTATAAGGCCGGGTCGCAATCCGAACTGCTCAAGCGGCAGATCGAATCCATGCCGCAGGGCGGCACCTATGCCATGGTCGCCCCGCCGAACCCGTTCCGTTGCCCGCCGGGGCCGTATGAGCGGATTTCGATGGTGGCGCATGTGCTGAAAGAGAAGAACCCGACCGCGAAGATCATCATCGCCGACCCCAAGCCGAAATTCTCCAAGATGGCGCTGTTCCAGGATGGCTGGAGCAGGCACTACGATGGCATGATCGAATGGCTCGGCCCGGATTTCGGCGGCGGCAATGTCGAGGTCAACGCCGACGAGATGACGCTCTCGATCGATGGCGAAGTGACCAAGGTCGATGTTTGCAACGTCATCCCGGCGATGAAAGCGGGCCGGATTTGCGAAATGGCGGGCATCACCGAAGGCAACTGGGCGCCTGTGAGCGGCCACACCATGCAGAGCCGCGTTGACGAGAACATCCACGTGCTCGGCGACGCCACCAACCAGGGCGACATGCCAAAGTCGGGTTTCTCGGCCAACAGCCAAGCCAAGGTTGCGGCGATGGCGGTGCGCGGTGCGCTCACCGGGTCCAAGGTCTTCCCGGCGAAGTTCACCAACACATGCTGGTCGCTCATCGACTCCAACGATGGCGTGAAGGTCGGGGCCTCCTATCAGGCGACCGACGAGAAGATCGCCAAGGTCGATGGCTTCATCTCCAAGGTGGGTGAGGACGCGGACCTGCGCCAGCGCACCTTCGAGGAGAGCGTCGGCTGGTATGCGGGTATCACCACCGACATGTTCGGCTGATCTCACGGCCGACACCTCACACCGGAAGGGCGCCCTTTGTGGCGCCCTTCTTGTTGCTGGCCCTTCCTGTTGCTGGGTGGAGCGCGCCCGCAGGGCGCGCGCAGGGGGAGCGCCTTGTCAGGCGCGGAGCAGGGGGCGCGGCCCCCTCGCGATGCTTTTGCGAGGCAAAACCATCGCTCACCCCCGGAGTATTTTCACAAAGGGGAAGCCGGGGGATGCGGCGAATTTTACGGGGTGCTCTTGCAGCCCCCTCGGGGCAGCACTAAGACTCTTGTATTAGGCTTTGGCCGAAGCGATGCACGCGAACAACAGGCAGGCGGATATGACAGACCCTTTCGAGACATATATGAACACCCTCGTGCCCATGGTGGTCGAGCAAACAAGCCGCGGCGAGCGCGCGTATGACATTTTCTCGCGCCTGCTCAAGGAGCGGATCATCTTCGTCAACGGCCCCGTCCATGACGGCATGTCGAGCCTGATCGTGGCGCAGCTTCTGCACCTCGAGGCCGAGAACCCGTCGAAAGAAATTTCGATGTATATCAACTCGCCCGGTGGTGTGGTGACGTCTGGTCTCTCGATCTATGACACGATGCAGTATATCCGCCCCAAGGTCTCGACCCTTGTGATCGGGCAGGCGGCGTCGATGGGCTCGCTTCTGCTGACGGCAGGCGCGCCGGGGATGCGCTTTTCGCTCCCCAATAGCCGGATCATGGTGCACCAGCCCTCGGGCGGCTATCAGGGTCAGGCGACGGATATCATGATCCACGCCGAGGAAACCCTGAAGCTCAAGAAACGCCTGAACGAGATTTACGTGCGCCACACGGGCCAGAAGCTCAAGGCCGTGGAAGCCGCGCTCGAACGGGACAACTTCATGAGCCCCGAAGACGCCAAAGATTGGGGTCTTATTGACGAAATCGTCGAGTCGCGCGCCAAGGGCGACGACGAGGCGTAAGGGTTTGCGCCCCTTGGACAGCCGTTCGAGGGGCGCTAAATTCGCCCATTGTGGCCCGTTTCAAGCTGCCTTAGACTTGGGTGAGACGAAGACGCGACGCAGATTGCCCCCGGCATTTTTCGCGGGGGACCGAAAGGTAGGACATGTCGAACAACTCCGGTGACAGCAAGAACACCCTCTATTGCAGCTTCTGCGGCAAGAGCCAGCACGAGGTACGCAAACTGATTGCCGGGCCGACTGTGTTCATCTGTGATGAATGCGTTGAACTTTGCATGGACATTATCCGCGAAGAGACCAAGTCGAGCGGCCTCAAGGCCTCTGAAGGCGTGCCGACGCCGCAGGAGATCTGCGATGTGCTCGACGATTACGTGATCGGTCAGGCGATGGCCAAGCGTGTGCTCTCGGTCGCGGTGCACAACCATTACAAGCGTCTCAACCACGCGCAAAAGAGTGGCGATATCGAGCTTTCGAAATCGAACATCCTTCTGATCGGTCCGACGGGCTGTGGTAAGACGCTGCTGGCGCAGACGCTGGCGCGCATCCTCGATGTGCCCTTTACCATGGCCGACGCCACGACGCTCACCGAGGCGGGCTATGTCGGCGAGGATGTGGAGAACATCATTCTCAAGCTGTTGCAGGCGTCGGAATATAACGTCGAGCGCGCACAGCGCGGCATCGTCTATATCGACGAGGTCGACAAGATCACCCGGAAGTCAGAAAACCCCTCGATCACCCGCGATGTCTCGGGCGAGGGGGTGCAGCAGGCGCTCTTGAAGCTCATGGAGGGCACCGTCGCCTCCGTGCCGCCGCAGGGCGGACGCAAGCATCCGCAGCAGGAATTCCTTCAGGTCGACACCACCAACATCCTCTTCATCTGTGGCGGGGCCTTTGCCGGTCTCGACAAGATCATCGCGCAGCGTGGCAAGGGCTCGGCCATGGGCTTTGGCGCCGATGTGCGCGACAATGACGATCGCGGTGTGGGCGAACTCTTCAAAGAGCTCGAGCCGGAAGATCTTTTGAAATTCGGCCTGATCCCGGAATTTGTCGGTCGTCTGCCGGTTCTGGCGACGCTCGAGGATCTCGACGAGGATGCGCTTGTGACGATCCTGACCGAGCCGAAGAACGCGCTTGTGAAGCAGTATCAACGCCTGTTCGAGCTTGAAGATGCGGCCCTGACCTTTACCGATGATGCGCTCAAGGCGATCGCCAAGCGCGCCATTCAGCGCAAGACAGGCGCCCGTGGCCTGCGGTCGATCCTCGAGGATATCCTTCTCGACACCATGTTCGAACTGCCCGCGATGGAGAGCGTCAAGGAAGTGGTTGTGAACGAAGAGGCCGTGACCTCGGAGGCCGCGCCGCTGATGATCCATGCCGAGGCCGACAAGGAATCCGCCACCGCGGGCTGATGTCGCGCGGTGCAAGGCGGGAAGGTGCTGTCCGGGTGGTCTACTGACTGGACCTCCGATCCAATTTGCGGCATATCGGGTGCAGACCATCGGAGACGAACATGGGCATTCTGAGCACGATCAACGGCATCTTCACCTGGTGGAACGGGGCGACCCTCAACACCCGTCTTTTTACCCGTCGCAAGGGGATCAAGGTCGGCGAAGATGATCAGGGCAACGTCTATTACCACACCAAGGATGATTCCAAGCGCTGGGTGATCTTCAACGGCGAGGCCGAGGCAAGCCGCATCAGTGCCGATTGGCATGGCTGGCTGCACCGCACCTTTGACGAGATCCCGTCGGAAAAACCGCTGCCGCACAAGGCTTGGGAAAAACCGCATGTGGAGAACCTGACCGGGACGGCGATGGCCTATGCGCCCGCCGGGTCGATCCGCAAGGGCGCTCCGGCCGACCGCCGGGACTACGAAGCCTGGGTGCCGGAATAACCAAGGGAACACGCGCGATATGTCTGCCCACCGCACAGAAGTGACCGTTGGGGCCGCCGTTGTGGCGGTCGCTGCAGGGTTTCTCATCTACGCGAGCCAGTTTACCGGCGTCTCGTCGGGCAATGCGGGCTATCCGCTCTCGGCCTCCTTCCGCTCGCTCGAGGGGGTGACGGTCGGCACGGATGTGCGCCTTGCGGGGGTCAAGATCGGCTCGGTCACGGGCATCTCGCTCAACCCCCAGACCTTCCGCGCCGATACCGAATTCACCATCAAGGACGGCATCATCCTGCCTGACGACAGCGCCGTGGTGATCTCTTCCGAGGGCCTCCTTGGCGGCAACTTCGTCGAGATCCTGCCGGGGGGGTCGCCCTTCAATTTCGAGGAAGGCGCCGAGATCGAGGACACGCAAAGCGCGGTGAGTCTGGTCGGCCTGCTGATGAAATTCGTGACTGGCGGGGACGACGAGTGATCCGCCGGACCGCCCTGTCACTTTTGCCGCTGGTCCTCGCGACGCCGCTCGCGGCGCAGTCGATCACTGTCGAATCGCTCGATCCGACAGAGCCGCCCGTCATCATCGAACAGCCCGACCGCGAGGTCTTTTCCCTCTCACCGCTGGAAGAAGACCTCGGGCGCGTGACTTCGGAACTGGTCACGCCTGTGGTGACCGGCACCGGCGCCCAGCTGCGCGGCCTTGATAAGCTCAACGGCAAGACCGTCGATTTCACCTTGGACAACGGCTATAGCGTGATGTTCGGCGACCTGCGCGTTGACCTTGCCGAATGTCGCCACCCCGAGGACAACGCCGCCGGTGAGGCCTTTGCGTTTCTGACGATCTATAGCGGCGAGGAAGCCTCCGAGCCGCCAGTCTTCCAAGGCTGGATGATTGCCTCATCCCCGGCGCTCTCGGCGCTGGACCACGCGCGTTATGACGTTTGGGTGCTGCGCTGCAACACACCCGCCGCCGAATCCGGCGAGACCGAGTAGAAATCCGCATCCACCTCGAGCGCCTCGGCCAGTGCCGCGCGATACGCGGCGCGGGGAATCTCGATCGCCCCAAGCGAGGCGAGATGCGGCGTGATGAATTGCGTATCGAAAAGCACATAGCCACAGCGACGCAGGTGATCGACAAGCCAGGCCAGCGCGATCTTTGAGGCGTCGCGGGCGCGCGAGAACATGCTTTCCCCGAAAAAGGCGCGCCCAAGCACGACACCATAAACCCCACCGATCAGGCGTCCTTCGCGCCACACCTCGATGGAATGGGCCTGTTGGCGGAGATGCAGCTCTGTGTAGAGGGCGTGGATCGGGGCGTTGATCCAAGTGTCTGCCCGGTCGGCACAGGCGCTGAGCACCCCTTCGAAATCCGCATCGAGCGTGACCTCATAGTCGGCGCGACGGATCGCCTTGGCAAGCGAACGGGAGATATGGAAGCCGTCGAGCGGAATCACCCCGCGCATCACCGGATCGACCCAGAAAATCTCTGGGTCGTCGCGGTGTTCGGACATGGGAAAGACGCCGCTGGCGTAGGCGCGCATGAGAAGAGACGGTGTGATCTCCGTCTCAGGCGCGCCGTCGCTCATCAGCCATCGGCCATGTTCGACTCGAGCCAATGTTCGAGCCAATGGATGTTGTACTCGCCGCTATGGATCGAGTCTTCCTGAAGCAGGGCGGCAAACAACGGCAGCGTGGTATCGATCCCGTCGATGATGATCTCGCCAAGCGCCCGGTTGAGCCGCGCCAGCGCTTCGGCCCGGTCGCGCCCATGTACGATGAGCTTGCCAATGAGCGAGTCATAGTAGGGCGGGATCGAATAGCCATCATAAAGCGCCGAATCCATGCGCACGCCAAGCCCGCCTGGGGCGTGGTACTGCGTGATCCTGCCGGGGCAGGGGGCGAAATTCGGCAGGCGCTCGGCGTTGATACGCACCTCGATGGCATGGCCATTGATCGCAAGATCGTCCTGTGTGAACGACATCGGCAGGCCCTCGGCGACGCGAATTTGCTCGCGCACGAGGTCGACGCCAAAGATCGCTTCGGTCACCGGGTGTTCGACCTGAAGGCGGGTGTTCATCTCGATGAAATAGAACTCGCCATTCTCGTAAAGGAACTCGATTGTGCCCGCGCCGATATAGTTGATCTTGGCGACAGCGTCGGCACAGATCTTACCGATCCGCGCGCGTTCCTCTTCCGAGATACAAGGGCCGGGAGCCTCTTCGAAAACCTTCTGGTGACGGCGCTGGAGCGAACAGTCCCGCTCGCCAAGATGCACCGCGTTGCCCTTGCCGTCCCCAAAGACCTGAATCTCGATATGGCGCGGCGTGGTGAGGTATTTCTCGATATAGACTTCGTCGTTGCCGAAATTCGCCTTGCCTTCCGCACGTGCGGTCTGGAACGCGGATTTCATCTCTTCTGCGGTGTGGGCGACCTTCATCCCCTTGCCGCCGCCGCCGGCGGTGGCCTTGATGATGACCGGATAGCCGAACTCTTCGCCGATCTTAAGCGCCGCATCGAGGTCGGGCACGCCGCCTTCGGAGCCGGGCACACAGGGCACGCCAAGCGCTTTCATCGTATCCTTGGCGGTGATCTTGTCGCCCATGACGCGGATGTGTTCCGCGGTCGGGCCGATAAAGGTCAGGCCGTGATCCTCGATGATCTGCACGAAATTGGCGTTCTCCGACAGAAAGCCATAGCCGGGGTGGATCGCTTGCGCGCCGGTGACCTCACAGGCGGCAATCACCGATGCCATGTTGAGATAGCTCTCGGTGCTCGAAGGCGGGCCGATACAGACGCTCTCGTCGGCCATGCGCACGTGCATGGCGTCGGAATCGGCGGTCGAGTGCACGGCAACGCTCTGGATGCCCATTTCGCGGCACGCACGGATGACGCGCAGGGCGATCTCTCCGCGGTTGGCGATCAGGATTTTGTCAAACATGGCCACGCCCTTATTCGAGGATGACCAGCGGCGCGCCGTATTCGACCGAGTCGCCGTCGCCCACGAGGATGCGCTTGACGGTGCCAGCCTTGGGAGCGGGAATGTGGTTCATGGTCTTCATGGCTTCAACGATCAGAAGCGTGTCGCCTTCGGAGACCTTGTCACCGACGCTGACGAAGGCCGGCGCGCCCGGCTCGCCCTGAAGGTAGACCGTGCCAACCATCGGCGAGATCACGGCGCCGGGGTGGTTGGCCGGGTCGTCCTCTGCCGGGGCGGCTGCGGCGGGCGCGGCGGCCGGGGCCGCGACGGGGGCTGCCGCCGGTGCGGCGGCCACGGGTGCCTGTGCCACGACGCTCGCGGCGACTTGGGTCTGACGGCTCACGCGCACGTTCAGGCTGTCGTCCTGGCCATATTCGCGCATCACTTCGAGTTCCGTGAGATCGTTCTCCCGCAGAAGCTCTGCAAGGGCCTGAATAAAGGCAACGTCGGTGTCGTGGTTCTTTTTGCTCATCTGTGTCGATCCTCTGCAGCGCTTCGATGCGCGCGTGTTGAGTCTTTTTGGTTTCCCCTGGGTCGGCCTTATATGGCAGAACCGCGCAGGTGAAAAGCGCAGGAGTTCACGTTAACATGGGTCTTTTCGGCCTCATGTCCAAGCCTGTTTTTGCTAGAGCGGCATACCCGAGAGTTTGGCCACAAGCTCTGCAAGCTTGCGCGCCCCGAACTTGCGCAACAGACGCGCGCGGTATTCCTCGACAGTGCGATAGCTGAGGCCAAGCTCAAGCCCGACCTCCTTGCTCGTGAGGCCCCGGCAGGTCAGGATCGCCACTTCCCGCTCGCGCTGGGTCAGCTCGACAATGGGCCGCTCTTCCGACAGGTCCGCAAAGGACCAGATGCCGCGCTGAAATGGGTTCTCCGGCGTGAGCGACTGCCCCCGCACCCGGCACCAGAACAACGCCCCGTCACGCCGCCGCATGACGCGCTCGTCATGATAGCGCCCGGTCTCGCGCATGACGGCAAGGCCGCGTTCACCAATGGTCTGGAAATCCTCCTCGCTGGCATAGAACTCGCCAAGCGACACGCCCTCGCAATCCTTCGGGTCTTGCCGGAACATCTCGCCAAAGGCCGTGTTACAGCGCCGGATGATCCGGTTCTCCAGCACGGCAAGCCCCACGGGCGCGAAATCAAAGGCAATCGCATCAAGCTCCATCCACGCACCATGCACCGAAGCGCGGGGGAGGCCAAGGGCCGAGTATTTCTACGAATTGCCCCCGCGCACCGCCCAAGGGTAACTCTCGGCCCACACAGGAGGAGGGGACAACATGAACCTGGCACAATGGCTGGAGCGGGTGGCCAAAGCTGCGCCCGAACGCCCGGCGCTTTTCCACGGACGCGATCTTGATGCGACCTATGGCGAGTTCTACGCCCGCGCAATGGCCGTCGCGGGCTGGCTCAAGGCTGCGGGCGTCGGGCCCGGCGACCGGGTCGGTCTATTCCTGAAGAACCTGCCGCAATACCTCGTCGCGCAATACGGGGTCTGGGCCGCAGGGGCCGCCGTCGTTCCGATCAATGCCAAACTTCACGCGCGCGAAGCCGCATGGATTCTCGACAATGCGGGCGCAGCGCGCTGTTTTACTTCGCCGGGCCTGCACGAGGGGCTAATCACGGTGAGCGACATTCCCTGTCATGACGTAACCGGCACCGACTTCGAAGCCGCGCTTGCCCATGCCCCGCTCGACACCATCGTGCCGCGCGGCCCCGAAGACCTCTCTTGGCTCTTCTACACCTCCGGCACCACGGGGCGCCCCAAGGGCGTCACCATCACCAACCGCATGCTGCACGCCATGGCGCTGAGCTATTTCGCGGATGTGGACGAGGTCACGGGCGAGGACACCGCCCTCTACGCCGCCCCGATGAGCCATGGTGCGGGTATCTACAACCTGATGCATGTCCTCAAGGGCGCGCGCCATGTGACGCCCGTTTCTGGCGGCTTTGACGAGGCCGAGATTTTCGACCTCGCGCGCCATCACGCCCGCGTCCACATGTTCGCCGCCCCCACCATGGTCAAACGCATGACCGACACCGCCAAAGCCACAGGCGAAAGCGGCGAGGGCCTGCGCACCATCGTTTATGGCGGCGGGCCGATGTATGTCGCCGATATCGTCGAGGCGGTCGACCATTTCGGCCCGATCTTCGTACAGATTTACGGTCAGGGCGAATGCCCCATGTGCATCACTGCGCTCACGCGCGAAGAAGTGGCCGACCGCACCCATCCCGACTGGCAAGCGCGCCTTGCCTCCGTGGGCCGCGCGCAATCCGTGGTCGAGGTTGCGATTGGCGACACGGACGGCACTCCGCTCCCGGCGGGTGAGGTCGGCGAGATCATGGTGCGCGGCGATGCGATCATGGCGGGCTATTGGCAAAACCCCGAAGCCACGGCCAAGACGGTGGTCGATGGCTGGCTGATGACCGGCGACATGGGAACGCTCGACGCAGGCGGCTACCTGACGCTCAAGGACCGCTCCAAGGACGTCATCATCTCCGGCGGCACCAATATCTACCCCCGCGAAGTCGAAGAGGCGCTTCTGCTGCACCCATCTGTGCGCGAGGTTTCGGTCATTGGCCGTCCCCATCCCGAATGGGGCGAGGATGTGGTCGCCTTCGTGGTCTGCAACGGCGAGATGGACGCCGCCGCGCTTGACGCCCATTGCCTCGACCAGATCGCCCGCTTCAAACGCCCCAAGGCCTATTTCGCCTTGGAGGAACTGCCCAAGAACAACTACGGTAAGGTCTTGAAGACCGAGCTGCGCAGCAAACTGGAGGACCAGGAATGACCGACCTCAAAGGAAAAACCGCCCTCGTGACCGGCTCGGTCCAAGGCATCGGCCTCGCCATCGCAGAAGCTCTGGCAGGTGCGGGCGCGCGGATCGCCGTGCATGGCCTTGCCACCGCCGAAGAGGGCGCCGCCACCTGCCGCGTGCTCGACGCCAAGGGCGCGCCCGAGACCCGCTTCTTTGACGCCGATATGCGTGACCCGGCCGCGATCTCCGGCATGATGGACGACATCGCCGCATGGGGCGGGGCCGACATCCTCGTCAACAACGCCGGTATCCAGCATACCGCCGCCCTCGCCGACATGCCTGCCGAGAAATGGGACGCGATCCTTGCGATCAACCTTTCGGCGGCGTTCCACACCATGCAGGCCGCCATGCCCGGCATGGCCGAACGCGGCTTTGGCCGGGTGATCAATATCGCCTCGGTGCATGGTCTTGTCGCCTCCAAGGAAAAAGCCCCCTATTGCGCCGCCAAGTTTGGCCTCGTCGGTCTAAGCCGCGTCGCCGCGCTCGAGTATGCCAACCAAGGGACCAAAGCGGCGGGCGGTGTGACCGTCAACTGCATCTGCCCCGGCTGGACCGAAACCGCGATCATCGAACCCCAGATCGAAGCCCGCGCCGCCGCGCACGGCGGCGACCGGGATGCCGGGATCGCAGAACTCCTCTCCGAGAAACAGCCCTCGCAACGTACCTCGGACCCTTCGGAGATCGGCGCACTCGCGCTCTGGCTCTGCAATCCGGTCGCCCATAACGTCACGGGAACCTCGATTCCCGTTGATGGCGGCTGGACCGCGCAATAGGGGCGGGGGCGGTGCGTCGGGCCCTGTTCCCCGCCTTCGGGCTTCTCCTCGCCGCCTGTAGCGGCGGGCTGCCGCCCAAAGGGGCCTCTGCGCCCTATGTGCCGCGCTACCCCGATCCCATCGCCGTCACGATGCCCGCGACGGCCCCCTCGATCACCCAGCAATTCCGCGCCCCGGCGAGCGCGCTTGGTGAGGGGCGGGAATGGAGCGATCACAACGGTCTCGATGTGCACGCCCCTATCGGTACACCCGTCCTTGCCGCCGCGCCGGGCCGCGTGGTGCAATCCCATTTCGACCCGGCCTATGGCAATGTCGTGATGATCGACCACGGCGGCGGCCACTGGACCCGCTATGCTCATATGCAGCGGCGTGAGGTCTCGGCCGGGGCAACCGTGAGCCGCGGCGCAGGGATTGGCGCGCTCGGCGCAACGGGGGTGCTTTCGGGCGGCTTCCCGCATCTGCATTTCGAACTCTGGGCACAGACCCCAGCCGGACGTCGCGCCATTGATCCGAACCTGCTTTGGGCGGGCGGGGCAGGGCGGGTCACCTGCCTTGACCAATATCGCGCCGGGGAGCGGTTCGCTCTGATCTACCCGGTGCCATGCGACTGACCCTCGCCGCACGCTGCATTAACACCACGATTCCTGAGGTCCAGACAGACGCAATACCGACGGAATACCGACGTGATACAGCAGCAGGTTTTGCGCCTTAACCATCGGTCGCACAACGAAAAAGGCCCGCACGAATCGCGCGGGCCCTTGTATTTACACCGACATCAAAATCAGCCGACGATGGTCGCCTGCGTTGCGGCGCGGATTTCATCCTCGCTCACGCCATCGGCGCATTCGACGATCTTCAGCCCGCCCTCGACCACGTCGAGAACGCCGAGGTTGGTGATGATGCGATCGACCACGCCCTTACCGGTGAGCGGCAGGGTGCATTCTTTCAACACCTTGGAATCACCGTGTTTATTGGTGTGATCCATGACGACGATGACGCGACCAACACCGGCCACGAGGTCCATCGCGCCGCCCATACCCTTCACGAGCTTGCCGGGGATCATCCAGTTCGCGAGGTCGCCCTTCTCGTCGACTTCCATCGCCCCAAGGATCGCCGCAGCGATCTTGCCGCCCCGGATCATGCCAAAGGAGGTGGCGCTGTCGAAATAGGAGGTGCGGCGCAGCTCGGTAATCGTCTGTTTACCCGCATTGATTAGGTCTGGATCTTCCTCACCCTCATACGGGAAAGGCCCCATCCCCAGCATCCCGTTCTCGGACTGGAGCGTGATATCCTTGTCGCCGACATAGTTCGCCACGAGCGTCGGAATACCGATGCCGAGGTTCACATACATGCCATCTTCGAGTTCCTGTGCCGCGCGTGCGGCCATCTGGTTACGGTCCCAAGCCATGGATCAAGCCTCCTCACGCGGACGGGTGGTCACTTTTTCGATGCGCTTCTCGTGCTCGCCCTGAATGATGCGATGCACGTAGACGCCCGGCAGGTGGATGTTGTCGGGGTCAAGCTCGCCGGGTTCGACGATTTCCTCGACCTCCACGACACAGATCTTGCCACACATTGCCGCCGGCGGGTTGAAGTTGCGCGCGGTCTTGCGGAAGACGAGGTTGCCCGTGGTGTCGGCTTTCCATGCCTTGACGATCGACAGGTCGGCAAAGATACCCTCTTCAAGGATATACTCTTCCCCGTTGAAAACCTTGACTTCTTTGCCCTCGGCGATCTGCGTGCCTACGCCGGTTTTGGTATAGAAACCGGGAATGCCGCAACCTGCAGAGCGCATACGTTCGGCGAGCGTGCCTTGTGGGTTGAACTCAAGCTCGAGTTCGCCCGAAAGATACTGGCGCATGAATTCTGCGTTCTCGCCGACGTAGGACGAGATCATCTTCTTGACCTGCTTGGTCTGCAGGAGGATGCCGATGCCGAAATCATCGACGCCCGCGTTGTTGGACGCAAAAGTCAGGTCTTTGACGCCCGACTCCTTGATCGCCTCGAGCAGAAGCTCGGGGATGCCGCAGAGGCCAAAGCCACCTGCCGCAATAAGCATGTCATCGCGCAGGATACCGTCGAGGGCTTCCTTTGCGTTTGCATAGACCTTCTTCATGGAACTCTCCCTATGATCCGGAATTGCCCGTGTTGTGACGGCGCGTCACGAGAGAGTCAACGAATACGGGACAGAGTACGTATTTCTACTGTCCGCCCCGCGTCCGGATCAGATGATGCGGACCTGTGTGCCGACCGGGGTGATCTCGAACAACTGCGCAATCGCCTCGTTATAAAGCCCGATACACCCGTCCGAGCTCTTGCGCCCGATCTTGCGCGTGTCATGCGTCCCATGGATGAGATAAGCGGGCCAGCCAAGATACATCGCATGCGTTCCCAAGGGGTTATCCGGTCCCGGCGGCATGTATTTGAGCTCGGGGTTGCGCTCGATCATCGAAGGCGTCGGCGTCCAGTCCGGGCCGATCTTTTTGCGCACAACCTCCGTATAGCCGCGTTTTGTCAACTCATCCGAGGCGGGCACGGAGGTCGGGAACACCCGGTAGGTCTCTCCATCGCCGCTCCAGAAATGCAGCGCCCGAGACACGGTGTCAGCCACGATGCTCGCCTTGCCGAGATCGTCGAAATGATCGCGCCAATCCTGCTCTCGAAAGCTCGAAATGATGCGGTTGACCGGTTCTTGGTCACCGCGGCCAAGCTCGGCCAAAGCTGCGCCAGGGGCGAGGGTGAGGGCGGGAAGGGCGGCGATCAGACCGCGCCGCGTAAGATCCGTCTTGGACATGTGATTTCCTGTTCGCGTGCTCGATTGGGCTGCACGCTGCGCTGCGGCTAGCAAAGAGGCAAATCACATATCGGTGACATCGCATGTGACGTCGCGCGCACCCACCACTCTGGGCAAAGCGCCGCCTGTTTGCGCGCGCGTCCGTCCTATTTCTTCGCGGCAGTCTTCTTCTTCGCCGCCGGTTTGCGTTTGGTGCCTTTCTTGGCTGCCTTCTCAGCAATAAGCGCAACCGCCATCTCCATGGTGACGTCTTCGGGCTTCACGTCCTTGGGGATCGTCGCGTTGACCTTCTCCCATTTGACATAGGGCCCATAGCGCCCCTCCATGACATTGACTGCGCCACCGTCCTCGGGATGATCTCCAAGCTCGTTCAAAGGCTTGGCTGCCGTCCGCCCGCGTCCGCGTGGGTTGTTGCGCTTCTCCGTCAGAAGTTCCACAGCCCGGTTCATGCCGATCTCGAAGACATCCTCGGGATCTTTGAGGTTGGCGTAGACCGGTTTCGCATCATCCGGCAGCTTGTGCATAACATAGGGTCCGAAACGGCCAAAGTTCGACGAGATCATGCCCCCTTCCGGGTGTTCCCCGATCTCGCGCGGCAGGCTCAGCAGCACCAGCGCCTTTTCGAGGGTCATCTCGTCCTTGTTCCACCCTTTCGGCAGCGAGGCGCGCGGCGGTTTTTTGTTCTCCGGCGTCGGCTCACCGCGTTGCACGTAAGGCCCGAAGCGGCCCGACTTGAGCCAGATCTCGTCGCCCTGATCCTCGCCGAGTACGCGTTCGTCGCCATCGGCACCTTCGCCTGCGATGGGACGCGTGTAGGTGCATTCGGGGTAGTTGCCACAGCCCACAAACCCGCCGGTGCGCGAGGTCTTGAGGTGCAATTTCCCATTGCCGCATTTGGGGCAGATTCTCGGATCGGAGCCATCCTCGCGCGGCGGGTAAAGCTGCGGTGCGAGCGCCTCGTCGAGCACGTCGAGCACTTCGGTGATGCGCAGTTCCGAGGTCTCAGCAATCGCCGCCGAGAAATCCTTCCAGAACCGGTTCAGCACATTCTTGTAATTGCGATTGCCCGCCGAGACATCATCAAGTTCTTCCTCGAGATCGGCGGTAAACTCATAGCCGACATATTTACGGAAGAAGTTGAGCAGGAAGATCGTCACGATCCGGCCCTTGTCCTCTGGGAAGAGGCGGTTCTTGTCCTTGCGAACATATTCGCGGTCCTGAATCGTCGTGATGACGCTTGCATAGGTCGAGGGACGGCCAATGCCGAGCTCTTCCATCTTTTTGACCAGTGTCGCTTCGGTATAGCGGGGCGGGGGTTGGGTGAAATGCTGTTCTGGGCTGATCGAGCGCTTGTCGGTGGCTTCCCCTTCCATGATCTGAGGCAGGCGCTTGTCGTCGTCATCCACGACCTGATCGTCGCGGCCCTCTTCATAGACGCGCATAAAACCGTCGAACTGCACAACCTGCCCGGTCGCGCGCAGGCCCACTTCGCCATCGCCGCTCGCGATGTCGACGGTGGTGCGCTCAAGCCGTGCGCCTTCCATCTGGCACGCGAGCGTGCGTTTCCAGATCAGATCATAGAGCTTGCGTTGATCCGGCTCGGCCGCCTTGAGGTCGTCCACCGTGCGGGTCATCTCGGTTGGGCGGATACATTCGTGCGCTTCCTGCGCGTTCTTGGCCTTGTTCTTGTAGATGCGCGGGGAGGACGGGACATACTCCGCGCCATAGCGATCCTTGATTGCATCGCGCGCCGCCGCCACGGCCTCGGGGGCCATGTCGATGCCATCGGTCCGCATATAGGTGATGTAGCCGGCCTCGTAGAGACGCTGGGCCGCGCTCATGCATTGGCGCGCGCCCATGCCGAATTTGCGGCTCGCTTCCTGTTGCAGGGTCGAGGTCATGAAAGGCGGCGAAGGGTTGCGGCTCGCCGGTTTGGCCTCGACACTCTTGACCACGAGGTCGCGCGACGAGATCGCCTGCACGGCAAGTTCCGCGGCGGTGTCGGTCGCGATGTCGAATTTGTCGAGCTTCTGCCCGCCGAGGACCGTCAGGCGGGCCTCGAATTCCTGACCGCGCGGTGTTGCGAGAAGCGCTTTCACGGACCAATATTCGCGTGGATTGAACGCTTCGATCTCCATCTCGCGCTCTACGATGAGACGCAGGCAGACCGATTGCACGCGCCCCGCCGAGCGCGCGCCCGGCAGTTTGCGCCAAAGGACGGGCGAAAGGTTGAACCCTACGAGGTAGTCAAGCGCCCGGCGTGCGAGATAGGCATCGACAAGCGGTTGGTCGATATCGCGCGGGTTCTGCATCGCCTCGGTGACGGCGGATTTGGTGATCGCGTTGAACACCACGCGGCTTACGGGGGTGTCCTTTTTGATCGCGCGGCGTTTGCGCAGGGCTTCCTCAAGGTGCCAGCTGATCGCCTCGCCTTCGCGATCGGGGTCGGTCGCGAGGATCAATGCGTTGTCTTCCTTGAGCGCGTCGGCAATCGCTTTCACATGTTTGCGCGAATCGGTGCCGACCTCCCACGTCATCTCGAAATCTTGGTCGGTATCGACGCTGCCATCCTTTGGCGGCAGGTCTCGCACATGGCCGTAAGAGGCGAGAACGGTATAGTCGGACCCCAGATATTTATTGATTGTTTTGGCTTTGGCCGGGGATTCGACGACAACAACGGGCATGTTTTTTCTACCGACTTTTGGAAATGCTCTGGCGGCGGAAAATGTGGTCTTGAGGGGGGGAATGTCAATGCGCCCTTTGCGTCGCAGGGAAAATTGACCTGTTTGAACCACGGTGAGCACCCCTTTCTGCCCGGGCTCTGGGCAGGGAGAGGGCGCGCGCGAAGGCTTCTAGGCGCGCGACAGGAAGCCGCCCGCCTGCCGCCGGATCTGCCCCTCCATCTCGAGGTCGATCAGGACCGGCGCGACATCCGCCGCAGGCTTGGCGAGATCGCGGATGAGTTGATCCTCAGCGAGCGGGGCGGGGCCGAGACGGTCGAGGATCTGTTTGTGCAGCTTCGCCGTTTCACGCAGCGTGCGCGCCTCACGTGGGGTTTCGGCAAGCGGCATCTCGATCTGTTCGACGGGTCTGGCGGGGGCCGTGGCCGGGCCGATGGCCTCGATCACGTCCTGCGCGCCGCGCACGAGGGTCGCACCGTCGCGCAGTAGAATATTGCAGCCGGAGGCACGGGCATCAAACGGGTGTCCCGGCACAGCCAGTACGTCGCGCCCCTGATCCAGCGCGCCATGTGCTGTCAGCAGGCTTCCGGAGCGGGACGCGGCCTCGACAACGATGACGGCGCGGGCGAGGCCAGAGATAATCCGGTTGCGGGCCGGGAAATGGCGCGCTTGCGGCTGCATTCCCATCGGTTGCTCGGATAGGCGCAGGCCGCGGGAGGCAATATCCTCGGCAAGCTTGGCATTCTCCGCCGGGTAGATCACATCGACCCCGCCGCCGAGAACCGCGATTGTCCCCGTCTCCAACGTGGCCAGATGCGCCGCCGTGTCGATGCCTCTGGCAAGTCCCGAGACGACGGTGAACCCTGCTTCGCCGAGGTCGCGGGCAAGGGCGCGGGCCATGCGCGTGCCAAGTGACGATGCGTTGCGCGCTCCGACGATGGCGACCAAGGGGCGTTGCAGAAGATCCCCACGACCCATCGTCCATAGGAGCGGTGGCGCATCTGGGATTTCGGCAAGGGTGTGCGGGTAGGGGGCGCTGCCCCAAAGGAGAAGGGTTGCGCCCGCCTTGTCACCGGCTTCAAGCTCGCGTTCGGCGTGGCCGCGGTCACAGGTGCGATAGCTGTCTTCGCCCGCCTCCTGCGCGATGGCAGGGAGCGCATCGAGCGCGGCCTCGGCCGAGCCGTATTCCTTGAGTAGGCGATGAAAAGTCGTCACGCCAACGCGGCGCGAGCGCAAAAGACGGAGCCACGAAACCCGCTGTTCTTCCGTGGTGGGTGGGAGTTGGGGGTGAGTGGAAGAAGAGATAGTTCCGGTCATCCGTGGCTCCGCCTGCTTGCAGAATCATGTCTAACGCACGTCTGGTTAACAGCGCGTAAACCACCGCAGGACCGGAGCCACTCCGTATATAATATCTCTCGCTCAGGTCGCGGCGCCGCCGACCGTCAATCCGCCCATGAGAACCGTGGGTTGGCCGACACCGACAGGAACCCATTGCCCCGCCTTGCCGCAATTGCCCATGCCCGGATCAAGCGCCATGTCGTTGCCCAATCCTCGGATCTGGCCCATCGCGGTTGGCCCATCCCCGATCAGCGTCGCGCCCTTGACCGGCGCACCAATCTTGCCGTCTTGCACGCGGTAGGCCTCGGTGCAGGAGAAAACGAACTTGCCATTGGTGATATCGACCTGCCCGCCACCAAAGCCGACCGCATAGATGCCATCCTTGAGCGACGCGACAAGATCCGCCGGATCGGCGTCGCCGCCTTCCATATAGGTATTGGTCATGCGCGGCATCGGTGGGTGCGCATAGCTTTCGCGCCGCCCGTTCCCCGTTGTCTCGACCCCCATCAGACGTGCGTTCTGCCGGTCCTGCATATAGCCGACAAGCACCCCGTCCTCGATCAACACATTGCGCCCCGAGGGGGTGCCTTCGTCATCGACAGTGATCGAGCCGCGCCGGTCGGGGAGGGTGCCGTCATCGACAACCGTGACTCCCTTTGCTGCGACCTGATCCCCGATCCGGCCCGAGAACCGGGACGAGCCCTTGCGGTTGAAATCTCCTTCTAGGCCGTGACCCACCGCCTCATGCAAGAGAATACCCGGCCAGCCGGGACCAAGCACCACATCCATCGCGCCTGCCGGGGCAGGAACCGCTTCGAGGTTCACCAACGCGATGCGAAGCGCCTCGCGTGCCTTACGTTGCCAATCTACCGGCTCGAGCAATCCGTCGAGCCCGATGCGCCCACCGCCCGAGGCGCTCCCGCTTTCGCGGCGGCCTTCTTTCTCAACGATGACCGAGACATCCACGCGGGTCATCGGACGGCTGTCGCTCAAGAGAGAGCCGTCCGGGCGCAGGATCACAACCTCCTGATGCGAGGCTGCGACCGAGGCGGTCACCTGCACCACACGCGGGTCAAGACCGCGGGCAAAGGCGTCGATCTCGCGCAATGTCTCGATCTTGACGGGAAAGGCCGCGTCGGCGATTGGATCGCGATCCATGTAAAGCTGTCGGTTGGTGCGCTTCGGTCCAGCGGCGAGCGCTCCGCCACCGTCACCAACGGCAAGCCGCGCCGTCTGCACCGCGCGCTTAAGCGCTGATTCGGAGATTTCCGAGCTATGCGCATAGCCTGAAACCTCGCCGCGCACCGCGCGCAGGCCGAATCCCTCGGAAGCATCATACGAAGCATTGCGAAGCCGACCGTCATCGAAGACCAGAACCTCTCCGCGGCGCCGTTCAAGGAACAATTCACCGTCATCGGCCCCTTCCGTCGCGGCCTGCAACTCTGCAAGAGCAAAATCTTGGTCGATAAGTGTCTCGAACGGCAAGAATTTGATCTGAGTCATATGGATTTTCCCTTCGGAATTTGATCTATATCAAGAAAAGCGTCCGTTTGTCGCGGACCTGCTTCTATATTTGGCGGATAGAATATGGTTTCTATCGTCAACACAAGCGCGGGATGCCGTCGTATACGGCGGTGTTTTGCATCGGAACAGAAACGAACAAGAACGCAACCGATCAGGGTGAACTATGCGAATTCAAACGAAAATCCTGAGCCTGATGGCAGCTCTCACCGCGTCTTCGGCGCTTGCACAAGACGTCGAAACGGTCGGTAAGCCGATCGAGCGTGGCCTCGGCTTCCAGCCGGCGGCGACCGAACTGGCTCGTGACCTCCAGTCTCTGGACCATATGATTCTGGTCATCATTACCGGGATCGTCGCCTTGGTGGCGGGGCTGATGCTCTACATCTTCGTGCGCTACAATCGGCGTACCAACCCAACCCCGGCAAGCTTTACCCACAACACCCCGGTTGAGATCGCTTGGACCATCGGTCCGATCATCATTCTGGTCTTCATCGGTGCCTTCTCGCTTCCGGTGCTGTTCAAACAGCAAGAGATCCCCGAAGGCGACATCACCATCAAGGTGACCGGTTACCAATGGTACTGGGGGTATGAGTATGTCGACCACGAGTTCGGCTTTGACAGCTTCCTGCTGCCGCGCGAAGACCTTGCCGAATATGGCTATAACGATGACGAATACCTTCTCGCCACCGATACACAGGTCGTCGTGCCCGTAGGCAAGACCATCGTCATGCAAGTTACTGGCGCCGACGTGATCCACTCCTGGACCATTCCTGCCTTTGGCGTGAAACAGGACGCTGTGCCGGGTCGCCTCGCAGAGCTTTGGTTCAAGGCCGAGCGTGAGGGCATCTACTTCGGCCAATGTTCCGAGCTTTGCGGCAAGGACCACGCCTACATGCCGATCACCGTCAAGGTCGTATCGCAAGAGGCCTATGACGCATGGCTCGAGGGCGCGATCGACGAATATGCTGGCGATCCCTCGACCCTTCCGAGCCGCGTTCAACTCGCCTCGGCAGAGTGATCCGGTCGATCTGACCCAGACCCGGGATGCGCGTGATCGTGCATCCCTTCCAGGAAGGAAGCGAGCATGAGCGACGCAAGCGTTAACAGCCAAGCAGATTTCAACGAGGCCAGCTTTGGCGATTACTTCGCCCTGCTGAAGCCGCGCGTGATGTCGCTTGTCGTGTTCACTGCGCTTGTCGGCCTGCTCGCGGCCCCTGTGGACGTGCACCCGTTCATTGCCTTCGCTTCGATCCTGTTCATCGCGGTCGGCGGCGGCGCCTCCGGAGCGCTCAATATGTGGTGGGACGCAGATATCGACGCGGTGATGAAACGCACCCAGGGTCGTCCGATCCCCGCCGGTAAGGTGACCCGCGATGAGGCCTTTGCCATCGGCATCACGCTTTCGGCCTTTGCCTGCATCATGCTGGCGCTGGCTGCAAATGTCTTTGCCGGGCTGCTTCTCGCCTTCACTATCTTCTTCTACGTGGTGATCTACACCATGTGGCTCAAGCGTTGGACCCCGCAGAACATCGTCATCGGTGGTGCTGCGGGCGCCTTTCCCCCGATGATCGGTTGGGCCGTGGCGACGGGCGGTGTCTCGATCGAATCCGTCCTCATGTTCACCCTGACCTTCATGTGGACCCCGCCGCATTTCTGGGCGCTCTGCCTGTTTATGAAATCGGACTACAAGGATGCGGGGGTGCCGATGCTGCACGTGACCCACGGGCGCCGCGTGACCCGCAATCATATCCTCGTCTATACGATCCTCCTCGCCATCGTGGCCATCGGCATGGCCTTTACCGGCGTCGGTGGCCCGATCTACCTGGCGACCGCGCTTCTCCTGAACGGTCTGTTCCTCATTGGGGCGATCTCGATCTGGCGTCGCGACGAAGCGACCGCCGAAGCCGATTCCTACAAGCGCGAAAAGAGCTTCTTCGGCCTGTCGCTGCTTTACCTGTTCCTGCACTTCGGTGCGATCCTCGTCGAGGCGACGCTGGCGCGCTATGGCATGGGGGGCTGGTAAGACCATGAGCTTTCGTGAGGAACATGAACTCCACAAACGCCGCCTTGGCCGCAATATCGGCCTCGCGCTGGTGCTTGTCGGCTTTATCGCCATCGTGTTCGGCCTGACCGTGGTCAAGGTCACGCGCGGCGACTACGAACCTGAAAACGCAAGGATTCAGAACTGATGGCGATGGACCCCAAGATCAAGACATTGGCCCAGACCCTCGGCGTCGTCGTGACCATGGGTGCGCTGGCATGGGCCTCTGTGCCCTTCTACGATTGGTTCTGCCGGGTGACAGGCTTTGGTGGCACCACGGGTGTGGCCGAGGATGGGTCGGGCGAAATTCTCGAACAGACCATCAAGGTCCGTTTTGATGGCAGCAAAGAACGCGACTTCCCGTGGGAGTTCAAACCCGTTCAGCGCACGATGGAAATCCGTATCGGGGAAACCGGGCTCGCCTTCTACGAGGCCTACAACCCGACGGACCGCCCCATCGCCGGATCGGCAAGCTACAACGTCTTCCCCTACGAGGCAGGTGGCTACTTTACCAAGATCGACTGCTTCTGCTTTGAAGAGCAGGTGCTGCAACCGGGCGAGCGAATCTCTATGCCCGTCTCTTTCTACATCGACCCCGAGATCGTCGAGGACCGGGACGCGCAATACGTGACCCACATCACCCTGTCCTACACGTTCCACGAAATCGACCTGCCCGAGACCACAGCGGCGCTCGCGCAGGAAACCGAAACTGAAGTAAACTAAGAAGCCTTCCAACGAGGGAATAACGAAAATGGCGCACGCTAAGAACCACGACTATCATATTCTGCCGCCGTCGGCCTGGCCCCTTCTGGGATCGGTCGGGGCCTTCATCATGCTCTTCGGGGCGGTGCTCTGGATGGCCAATGACATGCCCTGGATGTTCCTGATCGGGCTGGTGGTTGTTCTCTATACCATGTTCGGCTGGTGGTCGGACGTTGTCGCCGAGGGCAACAACGGCGTCGATCACACTCCGGTCGTCCAGATCGGCCTGCGCTACGGCTTTATCCTCTTCATCATGTCCGAAGTCATGTTCTTCGCCGCATGGTTCTGGAGCTTCTTCAAGCACGCGATCTACCCGATGCACCCCGATGGGATCAGCCCCGGCGTCGATGGCGTTTGGCCGCCCGCTGGTATCGAGACCTTCGACCCTTGGCACCTGCCGCTCATCAACACGCTGATCCTGCTTTGCTCGGGTATGGCGGCGACTTGGGCGCACCACGCTCTTGCGCATGAGAACAACCGCCAGGACATGAAATGGGGCCTCGTGATCGCCATCGGTCTCGGCATCATCTTCACCATCTTCCAGGCCTATGAATATAGCCACGCGGCCTTTGGCTTCTCCGGCAACATCTACGGCGCGAACTTCTTCATGGCGACGGGCTTCCACGGTTTCCACGTGGTCGTCGGCACGATCTTCCTGTTTGTCTGCCTGATCCGCCTGATGCGTGGTCACTTCACCCCCGAAAACCACGTCGGTTTCGAGGCCGCAGCCTGGTACTGGCACTTTGTTGACGTTGTCTGGCTCTTCCTCTTCGCCGCAGTCTACATCTGGGGCGGCTAAGGGCTGGTTCGGGGTTTGCGGTTGAAACACTGCCCCCAAAACACGTAAGTCAGGTCGCGGGTTGCCAAGCAGCCCGCGACTTTTTCTTTGCAAGGAATCCCGCCCCCGTGTCCCGCCTTATCCTGCCTCTCGTCTTCGGTATTGTTGGCACCGCGATCCTCGTGTCTCTGGGCAATTGGCAGGTGCGCCGTCTGGCCGAGAAAGAGGCCTATCTTGCGGCGATCGAGGCACGGATCAACGACGCGCCCGTGGCTGTTCCCGCGATGCCCGATCCCGAAGCCGACCGCTTCCTGCCCGTCACTACGACAGGCACAATGACGAACGATGAATTGCACGTGCTCGTCTCCACGAAAGAGCTCGGCGCGGGCTATCGTATCATCTCTGCCTTCGAGACTGAGACTGGCCGTCGCTTGATGATCGACCGGGGTTTTGTCGCCATTGAGGACAAGGAGACCTCCCGCGTCACCGGCCCGATGACCATTGGTGGCAATCTCCATTGGCCTGAGGAAATCGATAGTTTCACGCCCGAGAATGACGTGGCGGGCAATATCTGGTTCTCGCGCGATGTGCCGACAATGGCCGCCGCTCTCAACGCCGAACCGATCCTCGTCATCCTGCGTCAGTCCTCGGTTGAAACGCCGACACTGACGCCCTTGCCGGTCGATACCTCCGGAATCCCCAACGATCACCTCGAATATATTGTCACTTGGTATGGACTGGCGATTGTCTGGGTGTTCATGACGCTTTATTACCTCCTGCGCATGCGCAAAACGAAAAAGGCCTGAGTCCCGTGAAATACATCTCTACCCGCGGCAACGCGCCCGAACTGACCTTCGAAGAGGCGATGCTGACCGGCCTCGCGCGCGATGGCGGCCTTTACGTGCCCGAAACCATCCCGACCATGACCAAGGGCGAGATTGCGGCGCTCGCGGGCCTGCCTTACGAAGAGGCCGCCTTTCGCGTGATGAAACCCTTCATCGGCGGCAGCTTCACCGACGACGAATTCAAGGGCATCATCGAACGCGCATACGAAGGGTTCCGCCACGACGCCCGCGCACCGCTGGTGCAGCTTGGCCCCAACCATTTCCTGATGGAACTGTTCCACGGCCCAACGTTGGCGTTCAAAGACTTCGCAATGCAGCTCATAGGGCAGCTATTTCAGTTCTCGCTGGCACGCCGCAATGAACGCGTGACCATTGTCGGCGCCACCTCCGGCGATACCGGCTCGGCTGCGATCGAGGCCTTCCGCGGCCTCGACAATGTCGACGTCTTCATCCTTTTCCCGCATGGCCGCGTCTCCGACATCCAGCGCAAGCAGATGACGACACCCGAGGATGCCAATGTGCACGCCCTCGCGCTCGATGGGGATTTCGACGATTGCCAAGCCCGTCTCAAGGACATGTTTAACGATTTTGACTTCCGCGATGGCGTGCGCCTCGCCGGGGTGAACTCGATCAACTGGGCGCGCGTTCTGGCGCAGGTCGTCTATTACTTTACCACCGCGACCGCCCTCGGTGCGCCGTATCGTAAGGTCTCGTTCACGGTGCCGACCGGCAATTTCGGGGACATTTTCGCGGGCTACATCGCCAAGAAGATGGGCCTTCCGATTGATCGCCTGGTGATCGCGACGAACCAGAACGACATTCTACATCGCACGATGGAGACCTCGGCCTATACCAAGGAAGGTGTGACGCCCTCGATGTCTCCCTCGATGGACATTCAGGTCTCGTCAAACTTCGAGCGCGCCTTGTTCGACGCCTATGGTCGTGATGGCAACGCCGTGTCTCAGCTCATGGACGAGCTGAAATCCGGGGCCTTCACCGTAAGCCAAGGCGCGATGGAAACCCTACGCGAGCATTTCTCATCGGGACGCGCCTCCGAGGATGAGACCCGCGCGACGATCACTTGGGCCTATGCCCATTGCGAGGAAGTGCTTTGCCCCCATTCCGCAGTTGGGGTAAAGGTCGCAAACGAGAATCTCGGGGAGACCCCGATGATCACGCTTGCCACGGCGCACCCGGCCAAATTCCCCGACGCGGTGGAAGAGGCGATGGGCGCACGTCCCGCTCTGCCGCCGCACATGGCGGACATGATGGACAAGCCCGAGCGCGTGACACGGGTGCCCAACGATCTCGCCCACCTGACCACCTTTATCAAAGACCGGATCGCTTCACGTTGACCACACAGCTTCATACCCTCGCCAATGGCTTTCGCATCGTGACCGAGCATATGCCCGGCCTCGAGTCGGCCTCGATTGGCATTTGGGTCAATGCCGGCGGACGCCACGAACGGCGCGCGCAGAACGGCATTGCGCATTTCCTCGAGCATATGGCGTTCAAGGGCACCAAGCGGCGCAGTGCGCTTGATATCGCCGAGGCGATCGAGGACGTGGGCGGCTATATCAACGCCTATACGAGCCGCGAAGTGACCGCCTACTACGCGCGCGTCCTGAAGAACGATGTGGCGCTGGCGCTCGACGTGATTGGCGATATCGTTCTCAACCCGGTGTTCGACCAGAACGAGATTGAGGTTGAACGCGGTGTGATCCTTCAGGAAATCGGTCAGGCACTTGATACGCCGGACGATGTAATCTTTGACTGGCTTCAGGAGCGTGCCTACCCGGATCAACCGATTGGCCGCACCATTCTCGGCGCCGAAGAACGCGTGCGTGCCTTTGGCCGCGAGGATCTGGCAGGGTTCGTTTCCGAGCATTACCGCCCCGAGAACATGGTGCTCGCAGCGACGGGTGCAGTCGATCACGACATGATCGTGCGCCTGTCCGAAGAGATGTTTGGCCATCTCAAGGGCGGGCGGGCCATGCCGCTTGATCCCGCGCGCTTCGTTGGCGGCGAATACCGCACCGAAAAGACCCTCGAGCAAGCCCATCTCGCGCTTGGCTTTGAAAGCCCCGACTACTGCGACCCGGATATCTACACCGCACAGATCTATGCCACAGCCCTCGGTGGCGGCATGTCCTCGCGCTTGTTTCAAGAAATCCGTGAGCGCCGCGGTCTCTGCTACACGATCTATTCGCAGGCCGGGGCCTATGCCGATACCGGTATGATGACGATCTATGCGGGCACTTCCGGATCTCAAATCGCCGATCTGTGCCGGGTGACCATCGAAGAGCTTAAGCGCGCTGCCGAAGGTATGAGCGCCAAGGAAATCGCGCGCGCACGAATCCAGATGAAAGCCGGTCTTCTCATGGGGCTCGAAAGCCCGTCGAGCCGTGCCGAACGTCTTGCGCGGCTTCTGGCGATATGGGGCTATGTGCCCACGCTTCAGGAAACGGTCGAACGGATCGACGGGATTTCCGATGCCGATGTGCGCCGCTTTGCCGAACATATGGCCGTCGAGGCCCGCCCTGCGCTTGCGCTCTATGGTCCTGTCTCTGCCGCGCCCGATCTGGCGACGCTGCAAGACCTGCGGTGCGCCGCCTGATGCTCTTGGGGCGGCGGAAGGTCCGCATCGAGACGGAGCGCCTGACCCTGCGCCCCCCTCTGCACGGAGATTTTCGGGCTTGGACCTGCCTGCGGAGCGAAAGCGCGGATTTCCTGATTCCGTGGGAGCCGTCCTGGTCGGCCGATCATCTGAGCCGCAAGAGCTTTACCAACAGGGTCTATTGGGCTCAGCGCGCAATCAGTGGCGGCACCGCCATGCCCCTGTTCCTCGTGCGCCGCTCTGACGAAATGCTCCTTGGGGCGATTACCCTCGACAATATCCGCCGCGGCCCGTCGCAGGCAGGGACACTTGGGTATTGGATCGGCGAGCGGCATACCCGCCAAGGCTACATGCGCGAGACCATCGAAGCCGTCGTGCACCACGCCTTCACGCAGTTGGACCTCAGCCGGATCGAAGCCGCCTGTCTGCCCGAGAATACCGCGTCGCGCGGGGTGCTCGAGAAATCGGGTTTCAAGTACGAAGGTGTCGCCCAGAGTTATCTGCAGATCAATGGCCGCTGGCGGACTCATGTCCTTTATGCGGCACTGCGCGGCGATCGCCGTGGCCGGACACTCGTCGGACAGGCCTAGCCTTACACAAATTTGATCCGCCAACACGTGTCCCCATGCTATCCTTTCGCCCGAAAGGAGCCTGACATGATCCGCCTGATCCTTCTGTTCCTCTTGGTTGCCGGTATGGCCCGCGCTGAGGACCGTCGCCCGAGCCATTGTATCGCGCTCGCTGATGCCGGGGGACTTGCCTATCTCCACAAGGCGAGTTTCCGCGACCCGCTTGAGGCAAACCATGTCCGGCTAAGTTATATCGCGCACGCCTCATTCCTGATTCAGACCGATGACGGGGTGTCAGCGGTGACGGACTACACGGGCTTCATCGGCAATACCGACCTGATCCCCGACGTGGTGACCATGAACCACGCTCATGAGACCCACTACACCGACGCCCCAGACCCCGCGATCCGGCATGTGCTCGAAGGCTGGGGGCAGGGGAGAGGCCCAGCCGATCACCACCTTGACCTCGGCTCGCTCCTCGTGCGCAACGTGCCGACCGATATCCGCCGCGGCGGCGACGCGGTCGAGGCGCATGGCAATTCGATCTTTGTCTTCGAGGCCGCAGGCCTCTGCATCGCGCACCTTGGTCACCTGCATCACGAACCAACCCCGGCCCAATATGCTGCTCTTGGCCGTATGGATGTGGTGATGGCAGCCGTGGATGGCACGCTGACGCTCGACCTGCCGTCGATGATCCGCGTTCTGCAAAAGATGAAGGCGCGCATCGTGATCCCGATGCACTGGTTTCAAGGCTGGACGCTCGATGCCTTTCTCGAAGGCATGTCACGCGACTATGAGATCGTCCGCAATGGCGCGAGCGAGATCACGGTTTCTCTGCGCACCCTCCCAGAGCGCCCGACGATCCACGTGCTTCGGCCGCGCTTCCTACGTGACCCCTGAAGGGCGCGCATGCTAGAGATGCGGACATGAGTCTTACGCCCGTTTCCCTCCCGTTTCTCGACACCCTCGCCAAGCAGCTTCCTGCTGATACGTTGCGCAGGCCTGAGCCGCGCTACCTTGAGGAACCGCGTGGCCGATATCAGGGGCAGGCGGGGGCCGCCCTTGCCCTGCCGCGCAGCGTCGAGGAGGTCTCGATCCTCGTCACCGCCTGTAACGCCGCCCGCGTGGCCGTCGTGCCCTATGGCGGCGGCACAGGGCTTGTCGGCGGACAGATCATGCCGGAAGGCCCTGCGCCGCTTATCCTGTCGCTGGAACGAATGAACCGTATTCGTGCCGTACATCCGCTCGAAAATGTACTTGTCGCCGAGGCCGGTGCAATTCTTGCCGATGTGCAGGCCGCCGCCGAGGCGGCCGACCGTCTCTTTCCGCTCTCGCTTGCTGCCGAGGGCACGGCGCGTATCGGAGGCAATCTCGCAACCAATGCAGGCGGCGTGAACGTCCTACGCTACGGCAATACGCGCGACCTCTGTCTTGGGCTTGAGGCCGTCCTTCCGACGGGCGACATCTGGAACGGTCTGACCCGGCTGCGCAAGGACAATACCGGCTATGACCTGCGCGGTCTCCTCGTTGGCTCCGAAGGCTCGCTCGGCATCATCACCGCCGCCGCCCTCAAGCTTTCGCCGCGCCCCGCCTCGCGTGGCACCGCGCTCATGGTGGTGAGGGATCCCACCGCCGCCCTGCGCCTTTTGGAATTGGCCCGCGATCACGTGGGTGAAGCGGTCTCCGCCTTTGAGATCATGCACCGTCAGGGGCCGGAGTTCGTGCGCGACACCCTCCCGGATATCCGCCAGCCTTTCTCGGAGACGCCCGAATGGATGGTGCTGGTCGAACTCGGCATGTCGCAAGGCGCAGAGCACGCGCTCGAAGCGATATTTGCCGCCGCACTTGACGCCGGGCTGGTGGAGGACGGGTTGATTGCTCAAAGCGAAGGGCAACGCGGCGATTTCTGGTCCCTGCGCGAGCATATCCCCGTCGCCAACAAACGCATCGGCTCGATCAGCAGCCACGACATTTCCCTGCCGCTCTCTGCGCTGCCGGAGTTTGTCGCCGAGGCCGGAGAGAAGCTCGCCGCTCTGGGAGATTTTCGGATCAACTGTTTCGGGCATTTGGGCGACGGCAACCTGCACTATAACGTCTTTCCCGCCAAGGGCCGCGACCGCGCCGACTATGAGAACCAGCGCGCGGCGGTCAAATCCCTCGTTCATGATCTCGTCGCCGCGTATGACGGCTCATTTAGTGCGGAACACGGTGTCGGTCGCTTCAAGACCGGCGATCTGCAACACTACGGCGATCCTGCCAAGCTCGCGGCGATGCGGGCGATCAAGACGGCGCTCGATCCCAACGGCATCATGAATCCGGGCGTCGTTCTACCCTGAAAAGGGAAACGCCCCGCCCTGAAATGAGGACGGGGCGCGATCACCATGATCGTGCAAGCGAGTGTCGGCTCCCGACCGACAGGCACATCTGGCACGCAAAACCTTTCAGAAGTCTTTACAGACCCTCGAATTCGCACAGAACCGAGACATTGACGCCCATGTCTTCGAGTTTCTTACGTCCGCCAAGTTCGGGCAGGTCGATGATGAAGGAACAGGCAACGATCTCGCCGCCAAGCCGCTCGATAAGCTTGATCCCGGCCTCGGCAGTGCCGCCCGTTGCAAGCAGGTCGTCGACGACGAGGATCTTCTCGCCAGGCTCAATGGCGTCATCGTGGATTTCGACGATCGCCTCGCCATATTCGAGCTTATAGTCCTGCGAGATAGTGGTGCCGGGGAGTTTGCCCTTCTTGCGAATGGGCACAAAGCCGAGCGAAAGCTGATGCGCGATTGCGCCGCCAAGGATAAAGCCTCGCGCTTCAAGCCCGACCACTTTGTCGATCCGCTCGCCCGCGAACGGGTGCAACATCTGGTCAATGGCCATGCGAAAGCCGCGCGGGTCGGCAAAGAGCGTCGTCACATCGCGGAACATGATGCCTTCATGCGGAAAATCCACGATAGTGCGGATGTAGTCCCTGACGTCGTTGCTTTTCTTGCCCATGTTGGTCCCCTTGCTGGTCGGCCTCAGCTTTTACTGATGCCGCGCCTCTACGCAAGAGGGCTGGGCGATCGGTTACTGGCTGCGACGACGCAGGAAGCGGTAGACAGAGTTCGACATCCAGTTCAGATGCGGCTTGTGCCAGTCCATCCGATCACGCACGAGAATGGTTTTTGCGGTCAACAGGGTCATTTTCTCTTTCCTTTCCAATACTGCCTCGGTAAGAACGTGTAGCTCTTGTATATGGCATGTATATACATTCGCTTTACAAAAACGTCAATCACTCAGGCGCGAAAAGATAAAATGGGCAAGAAAGACGGCAAGAAAGCCGCAAAAAAGGACAGCCAACTGGTCCTACGCCTCGACAAGGCCGAGCGTGATGCGTTCGTGGATTTGTGCAAGGACATGGACACCAGCGCGGCGCGCGAAATTCGCCGGTTTATCCGTGATTTCATGAAGGAAAACGGCGGGGATTGATCCCGCCGTTCTCTCTTTCAGGCCGCCCGCTTGAGCGTTGCCGTGAGAACCCCCATCCCCATCAGCGTTATACCCCCCGCCCGCGTCAGGCCACGAATGACCGAAGGCCGGGCGATCCGGGTGCGGAGCTTATCGGCAAGAAGCGCATAGGCGAGCGCATTGAGCGCCGCCAATCCGACGAAAGTCGCAATCATGACCGCGAATTGCGGCGTGATGGCGCGTGTGGGATCAAGGAATTGCGGTACAAAAGCAATGAAGAAGCCGATGCTCTTGGGGTTGAGCGCAGTGACGGCCGCCGCATGTCCAAAGATGCGGGGCGAGGCGCGTTCCGGTGTGGCAAGAAGATCCGGCGCGTCTGCATGGCCCGCGCTGCGCAGCATCTTGTAGCCGAGCCAGAGGAGATAAAGCGCACCGACCCATTTCAGCACTGTAAAGGCCGTGGCCGAGGCGAGCACGATCGCACCCAATCCCAGAAGAGAGGCCGTCATCGCGATCAAGTCGCCAAGCGCAACCCCCGCCGCCGTCGCGAGCGCCACCTTGCGCCCTTGGCTCAGGGCATAGGACAGCACCAAGAGGATCGTTGGCCCGGGAATGATGAGAAGCACCGTCGATGCGGCCACGAAAGCCAACCAGATTTCGAAACTCATGCAAGAACCCTCCCGGCGATCGGCTTAAGGCGCTCGACAACTTGCGGGTCGCGGGCCTCGGGGGCGGTTAGGATTGCATATTCCAGCGCCCGATCACATCCATGCGGACACGGCGCCCGTTCCGCGCCCAAGATCGCAGGCAGGCGACGCACGAGCTCACGGCCTTTTTCGGCGTTTCCGGTCAGTGTCTTGATGATCTCCATGACATCGACCTCGCCATGTTCGGGATGCCAACTGTCGTAGTCGGTGACCATCGCGACCGAGGTGTAGCAAAGCTCGGCTTCGCGGGCGAGCTTCGCCTCGGGCATGTTGGTCATGCCGATCACATCGCAGCCCCAGCTCTCGCGATACATCTTTGACTCCGCCAGTGACGAGAACTGCGGCCCCTCCATGACGAGATAAGTGCCGCCTTTGTGAAAGGTGATCCCGGCTTGTTCGGCTGCGGTTGCGCAAGCCGCCCCAAGCCGTGGACAGGTCGGGTGCGCCACGCTTACATGTGCAACAAGGCCGGGGCCGAAGAAGCTCTTCTCGCGCGCAAAGGTGCGGTCGATATACTGATCCACGATGACGAAATCGCCCGGCGCCATTTCTTCACGAAATGAGCCCACAGCGGAGACCGAAATCACGTCCGTGACCCCGATCTGCTTCAGCGCGGCGATGTTGGCGCGATAGGGGACAGAGCTCGGCGTATGCACATGGCCGCGCCCGTGCCGGGGCAAGAAGGCCATGCGGACCCCATCCAGAACTCCGGTCAGAATCGCATCCGACGGTGCGCCCCAGCCGGTCTCGACGTCTTGCCATTTGGCATCTTCCAGCCCGTCGATATCGTAAATGCCCGAACCGCCAATGACGGCGATCATCGTCTCGCCCATGTTCGTCTCCTGTTGGTCTGTTGCGCCCATTCTTGGCCCGCCTTTACCTGCTTGGCAACGTCGCGACGCTGAAAACCGCGTCATCGCGGGCAGGATTGCCCGAAAAGCCGCAGCGGATGACCTGCTGCGTCGCCATACCGCCCTGCGCCAATGCCTCTGCGCCTTGCGCCACAGGCCGAGTTCCTTTAGGGCCAAAGCCGCGAACCCATCCCGAAATTGACAGGTCATTTACATGAGACGCGCAGCTTTGGCCCTTCTGGCCAAGAACATCTCCCCGCCCAACCTTTCCCTGATGCAGGACGAGGGCTTTACCGCCGGGCGTATCAAGACCGAGCTTCTCTCGGGGCTGACCGTGGCGCTTGCGCTGGTGCCCGAAGCTGTGGCCTTTGCCTTTGTCGCGGGCGTGCATCCGCTGGTCGGTCTTTATGCGGCGTTTCTCGTGGGTCTTGTGACCGCTCTGATCGGCGGGCGACCGGGTATGATCTCCGGCGCGACCGGTGCTTTGGCGGTGGTGATGGTGGCGCTGGTGGCTGAACACGGTGTGGAATACCTGTTCGCGACCGTGGTGCTGATGGGGATTTTGCAAGTTATCGCCGGGGCCATGCATTGGGGCAAGTTCATCCGCCTCGTGCCGCATCCCGTGATGCTTGGCTTCGTGAATGGCCTCGCCATCGTGATCTTCCTCGCCCAGATGAGCCAATTCAAAGTACCGGGCAGCATGGTCAGCGATGGCCATGGTATGTCGGGCGGCGAATGGCTCTCGGGGTTGCAGCTTTATACCATGCTCGGGCTTGTCGGGCTCACCATGGGGATCATCTGGCTGCTGCCGAAACTGACCAAGGTTATCCCCGCGCCGCTCGCTGGGATCGCCATCACCGCCTTCGTGGTGATCGGTCTTGGCCTCGATGTGCCGCGCGTCGGTGACATGGCCTCGATCGAAGGTGGCTTCCCGATGTTCCACATCCCCTTTGGCGAGGGCGTCGGCATCTACGGCACACCGCTTGCGCCGCTCACGCTCGAAACACTTTGGATCATCCTGCCCTATGCCGTGATCCTCGCCGCGATTGGCCTCATCGAAAGCCTGCTGACCCTGAACCTCGTTGGCGAAATGACCGGCAAGCGCGGCGGTGCGAGCCAGGAATGCATCGCGCAAGGTTCGGCCAATATCCTGACCGGCTTCTTCGGCGGCATGGGCGGCTGCGCCATGATCGGCCAGTCGATGATCAACGTGAAATCCGGCGGCCGCACGCGTATCGCCGGCATCGCCGCAGCGCTTTTCCTGCTCCTGTTCATCGTGGCGGCGAGCCCGCTGATCGAGCAAATCCCGCTCGCAGCCCTTGTCGGCGTGATGTTCATGGTGGTGATCGGCACCTTCGCATGGAACTCTTTCAAGATCATGGCGCGGGTGCCGCTGACCGATGCCTTCGTCATCGTGCTTGTGACCGTCGTCACCGTGATGGAAGACCTTGCCGTGGCCGTCGTCGTCGGTGTGATCGTCTCCGCGCTCGCCTATGCCTGGCAGAACGCGCGCCGCATCCACGCCAAGAGCTATACCACTCCTGAGGGCGCAAAGGTCTATCAGGTGCAAGGGCCGCTCTTCTTTGGCTCGTCCGAGGGCTTTCTCGAGCTATTCGACATCGCAGGCGATCCCGGCACCGTAGTGGTCGATTTTGCCGATAGCCGCGTTGCCGACCAATCCGCGCTTCAGGCGATTGAGGCGCTGGCGGCGAAATACGAGGCGGCGGGCAAGACCGTGCAATTGCGCCACCTGAGCCGCGACTGCCATCAGCTTCTCGCGAAGGCAGGGCATCTCATGGTCGATAGCGACGATGACCCCGAATACGAGATCGCCGTAGATTACTCCGTCAAAACCGGCATCCTCGGTGGCGGTCACTGATCCCGAAGTGTGCGCCCCGCGTTGCGGGGCGCGCATGATATCTCGTCAGCAGCCCCTTTTCGGGGGCCGCTGCCTGCGAGTTTGCCTCCGGCGGGGATATTTCCAGCAAGAGGAAGAGAGGGGTCAGTCGTCGGGGCGGGCGAGCGTAAACGTGTTGTCCACGACCGAGTAGTCGCGATAGCCGAGCCGCGCCAGCGGGCGGAAGGTCGTGATGTCGAAGATTCCGTCTTTCAGGCAATCATCGCGCAGATGTATGCCCACGACTTCGCCATGCACCACATGGTTAAATTCGCCTTTGATCTTGATGATCTCGGTCACCCGGCACTCAAGGCTCGCAGGCGCACCGACAAGGCGGGGGCAGTCGATCGTCTCGCATTGTGCCGCTTCAAGCCCTGCACGTTCGAATTCGTCCACGTCCTTGTCAAACCCCGTCGTTGAGATGTTCATCGCATCGCGCATCGTCTCTTCGACCACGTTGATACAGAACACGCCCGTCGCCCGGATATTGGCGAGCGTGTCCTTGGTGCCGTCCTGATCGGGCTTGGCGCCGGTCGTCGCGAACATCACTTGCGGTGGCACATAAGCTGTGCCGTTGAAGAAGGAATAGGGTGCAAGATTGCGCAGGCCGTCCGCATCCTGCGTCGAGATCCACGCGATCGGGCGCGGTGTGATGAGGGCGTTGAACGGGTTATGTGGCAGGCCATGGCCGTCTTCTGGCTTGTAGAACATGTTTCGCGCTTTCCTATAGGTTTGCCCAAGACCTAGCGCCGTGCTAGGCGAAGAGCCACGAAAAAATGTGGGGCAGGGCGGGTGCTACGGCTGACAGAGGAAAGCGCGCAGGATTGGTGGGAGGTCGAGGCTCTCTATGACCTGTGCTTCGCGCCGGGGCGCGAGGCGCTCTCGTCCTATCGGCTACGTGATGGCGTGCCGCCGGTGCCGGAGCTCTGCCTTGTCGCGCGGGATGAGAGCGGCATTGTCGGTGGTGCAATCCGGTTTTGGCCGGTGCGCGTCGGCGACAGCGATGCACTTCTCCTAGGCCCTGTGGCAGTGCACCCGACCCGGCAAGGCGAAGGCCTCGGCGCGTTTCTCATCAATGAAAGCCTTGCACGGGCCGCGGAATTTGGCTGGGCGCGGGTCATGCTTGTCGGCGATGAGCCTTACTACAGCCGCTTCGGTTTTACCCGTCTCGAAGGTGTCGAAATGCCACCTCCGACCAATCCGGACCGCGTCTTGGGGCGCGCTCTTCTGGGGGGCGCTTGGGACGGTGTGCATGGCAAGGTGCGTTCGGTACTGATGGCGGACGCTTGACGGATCGCCTTGCCGTCCCAATCTATCTTGCATGGCAAAAACGCATTTTGATCTGCTCGATCCCGCCGCGGCGGTGGACCCTCAGGCCGAATTGGACCGGCTTTGCACGCGCTATCGCGAGGCCGGATCCTTTGGCCTTGACCTCCTGAATGCGCTGGGCCTGCAGGCGGAAGGGCTTTTTCAGCAGTTGCCACCACGATTGCGTGGACGGCTCGACGGGGCGACGGAGCGCGCCCTGAGCGAAGCGATGCGCCTCGCCCATGCCTCGCGCGGGGCGACATCCTGGGAGCCGGACTGGTTCAATCGCGTGCTGGCAGGGGCCCTTGGCGTTGCAGGAGGGCTCGGAGGGGCGCCCACGGCCTTGGCAGAAGTGCCTGTGACTGTCGTGGTGCTCCTGCGCGAAATCCAAGGCGAAGCTGCGCGGCTCGGCTTTGACCCGTCCTCGCAGAATGTCCATTTCGATTGTGTTCAAGTGTTCGGAGCCGCCGGGCCGATGGCGCAGGATGATGGTGCGGACCTTTCCTTCTTGGGCGCCCGCGTGGCGCTCGGCAGTGGCTCTATGCAAGCGCTAATCGCGCGTATCGCGCCGCGTCTGGCCTCTGTCCTTGGACAGAAGCTCGCGGCCCAGGCGGTCCCGCTTCTCGGGGCTGCGACGGGGGCCGCGATCAATAGCGCCTACCTCGGCTACTACCGGGATATGGCGCATGTGCATTTCGGTCTGCGCAAGCTGGCCATAGAGACAGAAATGCCCCATGACCAGCTTGTCGGCGCGTTCCGCCAGCGTGTTCTTCCCGCTGGCGAAACCTGAGGCCGCGTCACTTGAGGCGCGGTTTGGCGTCCACGTCGATCTTCGACATCTCGTCAAAGGTCTCGACGATGAGGAGGCCATCCCGCAGGTAGACACCGTCTTCGCCGCTGACATAGCCGTCTTTCTCGAGACGCTCCATATCACCGGTTTGCCCTTCAACAGAGGTCACGAAAATCAGATCTCGCGGAGTCTCCGGATAGGCGGGGCCACCGTTGTCGATGGCGCTGGCTGCGCCTGCCTGCGACGCAAGCAAGGTGAGGGCTGCAATAGGGATCATAAAACGAGTCATGACTGGTCTCCTTTCCATAGTCGGTTCGGATCGTCTCCGATCTGACTCTGATCTGTGCCACCTTCGGATTTTTTCCAAACACGCTCACTCACTGATATGTGTTCTCGAGTGCGTCAGGGCACGCGCGGCGTGCGCGCTGCCGCATGGCATTTCTTTCTGGAGCATGGGCAAAAAGAAACGGCCCGGGACGTGTCCCGAGCCGCGTTCCTGAGCGCTGGCACGACGAATACCGCGTCAGCGCACATGTGTGTGTCTTTGTGCACAAGCAGGTGACCGAGGCAGTGCTGCCTCGGGCCAGCTTAGGGCTGCGTCTCGCGACGTTAGCGGACGCGGGAGAAGCCGACACCTTCAAAGGTGGTGACGCTGACGGTCTTGGTTTCGTGGCCCAGAGCGGTGCGATCTTCGCCGCTGACATAGCCTTCAAGCGACACGGTTTCGCGGTCGCCAGTGGTGCTTGCGACCGAAGCGCCATAGAGCGAGTCGCGTGCGATGTTGGCGTCATTGGAGGAAACCATTGCGCCGGCCTGGGTTGCGAGGACGGTCAGGGCTGCGAGGGCGGTAAGAGTGCGTTTCATAGTGTATTTCCTTTCGTGTGTTGTGTTTGGGATCGTTTGTGATCTGCACCCTATCTGTGGGTCGCAATGCGAAGTTTCAAAACACGCTGAATCACTGAACTGTGTCAGAGATTGAGACCTTTTTTCCGGTCTTCGGGGGCTTGAAATGAGAGAAAATCGCGAAGATCGACAGGTGCGTTAACCGCCCTTCGTTTTTCAAGTCTTGGGGCTTCACACGGCCTTCACAGAGGCGTGCTCGAAGCGCGATGGATTACGTGAGAAAACCCGGCCAAGAACACACGCAAGCCGCACCACTTCGACATGGCGCGCGCGAACAATCGGATCGGATGGAAGGACAAAACGTCTTCGGAGACCGCGCTAGACGATGATCCCCTGCGCGGCGAGATAGTCTTTGACCGGCTTGCGCACGGATTGCTCGCCCTGGTCGCGCGCCTCGATGATGACTTGGCGCACCTCGGCAAGGTTCACCCGGCGGAACAGGTTCTTCACCGGCCCGATGGACGCAGGGCGCATCGACAGCGTGCGCAGCCCCATCGCTGCAAGGCATAGCGCCTCGAGCGGGCGCCCCGCATCCTCGCCGCAAAAGCTAAGCGGTGTCGCATTGTGATTGCAGCGCGCGACAATCCCCTCAAGGAATGTCAGGAAGCTGACGTTGAGTGTGTCATAGCGTTTGCGCACGCGTTCGTTTTCGCGGTCGGCGGCAAAGAAGAACTGTTTGAGGTCATTGCCCCCGATCGACAGGAACCCAACCTCGTCAAAGAACTTCTGCGGCGCAAAGCCAAGGCTCGGCGTCTCGAGCATCGCCCCGAGATCGAGCTTCTCGGGCAGGGGGTGGCCGAGCTTGCGTTCGCGCTCCTTGGCTTTCTCCATCTCCCAGACGGCGCGGGTATATTCTTCATACTGCGCGATGAAGGGGAACATGACAGAGAGGGGCCGCCCATTCGCCGCACGCAACAGCGCCTGAAGCTGCATACGCATCACGCCGGGCTTGTCGAGACCGACGCGGATCGCTCGCCAGCCGAGCGCCGGGTTCGGTTCATCCTCAGGCGTCATATAGGGAAGGACTTTGTCCGACCCGATATCGAGCGTGCGGAACACCACACGCTTGCCCTTGGCCGCGTCCATCACCCGCGCATAAAGCGCCGACAGTTCGGATCGTTTGGGCATTTGGCTGCGCACGAGGAACTGAAGCTCGGTGCGGAAAAGGCCAACGCCCTCCGCGCCTGACCCTTCGAGGCTCGGCAGGTCCGCCATCAGGCCAGCGTTCATGGTAAGTGACATGGTCACCCCGTCGAGCGTTGTCGCCGGCTTGTCGCGGATCGACGCATAGCGTTCCTGCGCTTCGGCTTGCATTGCGATCTTGTCGCGGAAGGCATTGACCACGGTTTCATCCGGACGCAGGTGCACGATCCCCTGATCGCCATCGACCATGATATGATCGCCATTGAGCGCCTCGGTGGTGATCCGGTCGGCATGGATGATGAGCGGAATCGCGAGCGCCCGTGCCACGATGGCCGCGTGCGAGCCGACCGAGCCTTCTTCAAGCACGATCCCGCGTAGTGACCGGCCATATTCAAGCAATTCGCCGGGGCCGATATTGCGCGCGACAAGGATTGGGTCGGCGGGAAGCTCCGCGCCCGTCTGTGCGCCTTGTCCGGTCAGGATACGCAGCAGGCGGTTCGACACATCATCAAGGTCATGCAGACGTTCGCGCAGGTAGGCATCCGTGACCTGTTCCATCCGCGCCCGTGCCGTGCTCTGTTCTTTCTCGACCGCCGCCTCGGCCGAAAGGCCGCGTGCGATGTCGCTCTGCATCCGCTTCATCCAACCCTTGGAGTTGGCGAACATGCGATAGGCTTCGAGTACCTGAAGCTGTTCTTTGTCTCCGCCCGCTGCGCCTTCGAGCATCTTGTCGACGCCGACGCGCAGCGTATCGACTGCCTCGTCAAGCCGCTTCAACTCGGTCTCGGGATCATCTGCGATCGGGTTCGTGACAACAACGCGCGGCTCGTGGAGCCAGACATGCCCCTCCGCCGTGCCTTCCTGCGCGCTGCCCGCCTTGATGAGAACCGACTGGCGGTGGCGGGCCTGCATCGCATCATGCTCACCGACGAAGGCACCAAGTTCTGTCATCTCGGCCAGGACCATCGCCACGACTTCGAGCGCATAAGTCTCATCCGCCGAGAAATCCCGCGCTTCTTTGGACTGCACGACAAGCACGCCAAGGTTCTCGCCAAGCCGCTGGATCGGCACGCCGCAGAACGAGGAATAAATCTCCTCGCCCGTCTCCGGCATGTAGCGAAAGCCTTTTTCCTTCGGCGCATCCGCTGTGTTGATGATATGCGAGGATTTCGCGACGCGCCCGACAAGGCCTTCGCCAACCCGCAGTCGTGTCTGGTGCACGGATTCTGCCTTGAGGCCTTCCGTGGCGCAAAGCTCGAGCGTCTCAGAGTCCCGGAAAAGGTAGATCGAGCACACTTCCGTCCCCATCGACGAGGCGATCAGGTGCGTGATCTTGTCGAGCCGTTCCTGCCCGGCGCTGTCCTCTGCGAGTGCTTCGCGCAGACGTCCCAGGAGCTTGCGGCTCTCGCTTTCCGTGCTTTCAGACATATGCGCCCATCAGTTGCAAATTCCGCTGACGACTGCGCATGACAAAGATGCAGCGCCGTCAGGCTGCTTTCTCAAGTTCGAACGCATCATGCAGGGCTTGGACCGCGAGTTCCATGTATTTTCGATCAATCAGCACGGAAATCTTGATTTCCGAGGTGGTGATGACCTTGATGTTGATGCCTTCATCGCTCAGCACCTTGAACATCTTGGCTGCAACCCCCGATTGAGAGCGCATGCCGATCCCGACCACAGAGACCTTGGCGACATCAAGCTCGGTGTCGAGGTCAGAGAAGTTCAGCCCGCCCGACGACTTCAACTCGCCAAGTGCCTTTTCCGCGCGGCCCACCTGATCGGTCGGCAGCGAAAAGGTCATATCCGTGCGCCCCTCTTCCGAGATATTCTGCACGATCATGTCGACATTGACGCCCGCGTCCGACAGGCATCCGAAGATGATCGAGGCGACGCCCGGACGGTCAGCGACCGAGATGAGGGTCATCTTGGCTTCGTCACGGCTAAAGGCGACACCGGCAACAACATTGGATTCCATGATTTCCTCCTCATCGCAAACGAGCGTGCCTGCCTCGTCGGATTGTTCCTCGAAAGAGCTGAGCACCCGCAGGCGCACCTTATAGCGCATGGCGAGTTCGACCGAGCGCGTCTGCAGAACCTTGGCGCCAAGAGAGGCCAGTTCAAGCATCTCTTCAAACGCGATCTTATCAAGTTTGCGCGCCTTGGCCGAGACACGCGGATCGGTGGTATAGACCCCATCCACATCCGTATAGATATCGCAGCGCTCCGCGCCAAAGGCGGCGGCAAAGGCCACGGCGGTCGTGTCCGACCCACCACGGCCAAGCGTGGTGATCCGTCCCTCGGGGCTGATCCCTTGGAACCCGGCAACCACAGCGACGCGCATACCTTCGTCGAATTTCGCGGTGATGTTGTCCGGCGAGATGTCCTCGATCCGCGCCTGGCTATGGGCCGAGGTTGTCTTGACCGGCACCTGCCAGCCCTGCCAGCTGCGCGCCGGAACGTCCATCTCCTGAAGCGTCAGCGCCATGAGGCCCGCCGTGACGTTCTCGCCCGAGGACACGACCGCATCGTATTCGCGCGCATCGAACAGGGGGGAGGTCTCGTTGACCCAGCCGACAAGCTCGTTGGTCTTGCCCGACATGGCCGACACGATGACGATCACGTCATAGCCCTTGGCCACTTCGACGCCCACACGTTTGGCGGCGCGCCGGATACGGTCGAGGTTCGCGACGGAGGTGCCTCCGAATTTCATCACGAGAACGGGCATGGGTCTTCCTTGGCCTTGAGTTGCGCGGGGTTTACGCGCAAGCCGCGCCTGAGGCAAGCGCACATGCGCGCCAAACCCCTATGATTGCGCTAAAAGTCGCATGCTCAGTAGGCAATCGGCGTCCCGTCATACGAGAGGAAACATCCGGTCGTCTCGAGTGAGAGTGCGTCGAACCGCGCTACAAGGCCATCCGCGCTCTCGTCGACGCCGATATCGGCCGCCGCGCCGCCCATATCCGTGGTGACCCAACCCGGATGATAGATTCCGACCGCAATCCCAATGTGGCGCAGATCCGCTGCAAGGTTCCGCCCAAGATTGAGAGTCGCCGCCTTGGAAGCGCGATAGATATAAGAGCCGCCGGGCGCGCGTTCGTCTGACGCCATGATGCTCGAGAGAATGGCGATCTTCGGCGCCTCGGCAAGTTGCAGGTTCGCCAGAAGGTTCTGCACCGTGAGGAACACGCCTGTGACATTCGCCGCCATCGTATCCGCCCACATCTGGGCTGGATACCCATCTGCAAGGCTCTCTCCCTTGTCAAGATAGACCCCCGCGTTGCACACCAAAAGATCCACCGGGCGGCTATCGAGAGCGCGGGTCAACCCGCTGAAGGAGGCTGGGTCCGTCACGTCGAGGGTCACGAATTCCCCGCCCTTGCGCGAGGTGCCCGTCACATCCGCGCCGCGTGCGCGATAGCGTTGGTCGAGCGCCTGGCCAATGCCCCGATTGGCGCCCGTAATCACGACTTGCATAGAGGTCTCCCGAAATTCAGTTGGATTTTCGCGTCGCGCGGAAAGGCAGGGGCGCAACCGGCACCCCTTCTTCGATCAGCGCCTTGGCGTCTTCGATCTTGGCCTCGCCATAGATCGCGCGTTCGGGTTTCGCCCCGAGGTGCATATCGCGCGCCTCCTTGACGAAATTCTTGCCGACGTAGTCGGAGTTCTCTTCGACGGTCTTCTTGAGCGCGGCCAATGCCTTCTCGGCCTCACTTGTCGGAGCGGCCAGCGGGCGGGCGTTCTCTTGCGTCGGCTGAGGTTGTTCAGGGGCTGCCGACTTGCGCGCGGGGCGCACGCGCGGTGCCATCATGGCTTTCTCCACCGCGCTATCGCCGCAGACGGCACACACAATCATGCCTGACGCCCGAAGCTTGTCAAAAGCGTCGGCCGACTGAAACCAGCTATCAAAGCGGTGATCCTGGCTGCATTTGAGAGTGTATTGGATCATCTCGTGTTTCCTGTGCCGGATCCTGTCCCGGCTGTGCCGGTTAAGATAGGTCGCGGCAGGACACCGTTCAAGCGAAAGCGCGCTACCGCAGGATGCGTGCGTCGAAATCCCGAAGCATCTTGGCAAGGTGCTTTTCGCGCACAAGCGAGGCTGCTTTCTTCGGGCTCATCCATTTCTGGCGCCGCTGTCCAGCCTCGGGAAAATCGGCCACGCATTTCCGCGCCTTGACCGGATAGACAGTGACAAGAACCGGCATCGGCATCAGGCCGCCACGCGTCTCGATCTCTTTGGTGTAGGAATAGAACCCGAGCGGAAAATCATGCACCTTGCCGCGGACCCCGGCTTCTTCCCATGCTTCCTGCGCCGCAGCCTGCGGTGCGGTAAAGCCCGACATGGGCCAGCCCTTGGGAATGATCCAGCGCTTGGTCTTGCGCGAGGTAATGAGCAACACCTGCGTCTTGCCATTGCGGATGCGATAGACAAGCGCCCCGAACTGCGAGCGCAAATCCGTCTTACGCGCTGCTCGAAGGTTGATCGGATGCTGCTTCGGTACGTGAATCGTCATAACCGCCGTGTTGTTCTGCTCGGCCAAGTTACTCTTGGTCTGAGACAAGGATACGACAGACGGTGCCACAACGCCAAAGGAATTGTCTCTTGTCCCCGGATCTGCGGTTCATGGGAAACCATGGGCCTGCTGTGCATAAGGGGGGGGTCAGATGGCGAATCACTTGGGCTTGAGGTCATGGGAAATCTCTGAAAAACAGCCGGAAAGACAAGATTGATGTCGGTCTGAGTAAGGGGATGTCGAAAAAATCAGGGAAAATATGGGTCGGCTTGGGTCTCCATGCTCTGCATCTATATGTCGCTTAAGTCGCGGTAAAAATATCTACATATTGTGTTGGATTGGAGCCATTTGGATACAGGATGTTGTTTTTCAGGATGTCTCTCGACAATATATAGTCTCGGTTGGCGCATATTTTTGTTGTTTCCCAAGAAATCCCATGTCATACCTGATGACACGATGAGGACGGGATCAAAGGGGCGATAAAGACCCCGAATAAGAACTCCCAAAGTCAGGTTTCATACAGGCACCCGCTTTCATCGAAACAAGAGATCCGGCGCGCGGGCGAGCAGACATCCCCCCAGGTGGCGCGCGCAGTCGGACACCCCGCAACGCGGGACGAGGGCGGCGGATAGGGCAGTGGCAGCAGCTCTATCCGCCGTTTCGTTTCCGGGATGCGAAACGTGAGGGGCAGGAAAGGCCAAACCGTGGCGCTGATGTTCATAGGCGAGAGCCGCAACAAGGTGGATACGAAGGGCCGGGTCTCGATCCCGGCCAAGTTCCGTCGTGTGCTCGAAGCTGGTGACCCGGAATGGAAGAACGGCGACAACCCCAATCTCTACATCGTCTACGGCGGCCCGAGCCGCGACTACCTCGAGTGTTTTACCGTCGAGGCCATGAATGATGTCTATGCCCGTATCAAGAAGATGGGGCGCGGCACCAAGCGCCGCATCGCGCTCTCACAGCTCTACATGACCCAGACCGCCGAGGCGAGCGTCGACGAAACGGGCCGCCTCGTGCTGCCCCGCGATCTGCGGGACAAAATCGACATCGACGGCATGGCGTTTTTCGCGGGCAAGGGCGACACCTTTGAAATCTGGCGCCCCGAGACATACGACGCCAACCAGATGGAACAGCTCGAAGCTGATGACGACTTCGATCCGGATGTGGATCCGTCCATCTATCTTGGTGGGGACGAGGGGATCTAAGGTATGTCGAACCGGCCCGACGCCCCCGCATCTGCACCCCATATTCCCGTTCTTCTTGCGCCTCTCCTCAAAGCCGTCGCGCCTGTGCAAGGCACGTGGCTCGATGGCACGTTTGGCGCCGGTGGGTACACGCGCGGCCTGCTTGAGGCCGGCGCGACCAAGGTCATCGGCGTGGATCGTGACCCTCTGGCCTTCGAAATGGCCGCCGATTGGGTCAGTGACTACGGCGACCGGATCGAGATGGTTGAGGGCGTGTTCTCTCGCATGGATGAATATGCGACTGGCCTTGATGGTGTGGTCCTCGATCTCGGTGTGAGCTCCATGCAACTCGACCTCGCCGAGCGCGGCTTCTCCTTCCTGCGCGACGGCCCGCTCGACATGCGCATGTCGCAGGATGGTCCCTCCGCCGCCGATCTGGTGAACGAGGCCGACGAGGCCGAACTGGCCGACATTATCTTTCACTACGGCGAGGAACGCGCCAGCCGCCGCATCGCCCGCGCCATTGTCCGCGCCCGCGCCGAGGCCCCGATTGCCACGACACTCGCGCTTGCTGAAATCGTGGAATCCTGCCTGCCGCGCCCCAAGCCGAACCAGTCCCACCCCGCGACCCGCACCTTCCAAGGCCTGCGCATCGCGGTGAATGACGAATATGGCGAGCTCTATCGCGGGTTGCAGGCCGCCGAGCGTGCACTTGCGCCGGGCGGCCTTCTGGCGGTCGTGACCTTTCATTCGATCGAGGACCGCATGGTTAAACGCTTCATGCAGTCCCGCGCCGGGCGCAAGGGCAACGTGAATCGCTACGCTCCTGAAATTGAACAAGAAAAACCCGCCTTCGAGCTGCTGACCCGCAAGGCCGTTGGCCCCGACGAGGACGAGCTTGCGATCAATCCGCGCTCGCGTTCGGCCAAGCTGCGCGTGGCGCGCCGCACTGATGCCCCGGCTGGCGAAATCGCCGCACGCGAAATCGGCATGCCCCAAACCCAACAGACGAAAGGACGACCCTGATGCGCTCAATGATCTTCCTTTTGACCGCGCTTGCCGTAATCGGCCTCGCCGTGTGGGCCTACCGTGAGAACTACCAGACCCAGGCCGTGATCAACGAGACCGAGCGCCTGCAGCGCGAGATCGGCACCGCCCGCGCGCGGCTCTCTGTGCTAAAGGCCGAATGGGCCTATCTCAACCGCCCTGGCCGACTGCGCGATCTGGCGGACATTAACTATGATCGTTTGCAACTTCTGCCGCTGACCCCGGATCAGTTCGGCCGCGTCGATCAGGTCGTCTATCCGCCGGTCAATTTCGACTTCAGCGGTGCCGTGGATGTCTCTTCTGATGGAGACGATCAATGACCCGCACCCCCTTGCGCCCCTTGGCCCGCATTCTCCCGGCGCGCGAGACGGGCGAGAACCCAGACGCGATCGAGCGTGAAAACATTCGCCTGCGCCACGAGGCCATGCGCCAGACGTCGCGTCTGCGTGCTGAGGGCCGCCTTCTGGTGCTTTCCGTGGTCTTCCTGTCGCTTTTTTCGGTGGTCGGCGCGCGCATGGCGATGCTCTCCTTCTCCGAGGCGCAAGAACCGCGCGCAACGGTGTCCGGTTCAATGATTACGTCCCAACGCGCTGATATCGTCGACCGTCGAGGCCGCATCCTTGCGACCAACCTCGAGACCTACTCGCTATATGCGCAACCGCACCACATGATCGACAAGGCCCATGTGGCCCGCGAACTGGTCAAGGTCTTTCCCGACCTCGACGAAGAGAAGCTGTTCAAACGCTTCTCCGGCAACCGCAAGTTCATGTGGATCAAGAAGAAACTCAGCCCCGAGCAAAAACAGGCCGTGCATGATATCGGCGATCCCGGTCTGATGTTCGGCCCGCGCGAGATGCGCCTTTATCCCAACGGCCACCTTGCGGCCCATGTCCTTGGCGGCGCGAGCTTCCGCAAGGAAGACGTGCGCGCTGCCGAACTCGCAGGTGTTGCCGGGGTTGAACGGCACTTCAACGACGTGCTGCGCGATCCGGCGAATGGCGACAAGGCTCTGACCCTGTCGCTCGACCTCACGGTGCAAGCCGCCGCCGAGCGTGTGCTCTACGGTGGGATGAAGCTGATGAACGCCAAAGGCGCGGCGGCGGTTCTCATGGATGCCCATACTGGCGAGGTGATCTCGCTCGTGAGCCTGCCTGACTTCGATCCGAACGACCGTCCGCGCCCCCCGACCGAAGGCAACGCCTCTGATAGCCCGCTTTTCAACCGCGCGGTGCAAGGGGTGTATGAACTCGGCTCCACCTTCAAAATTTTCACGGCCGCGCAGGCAATGGATCTCGGCCTCGCAAATCCCGAGACGATGATCGATACCAAGGGGCCACTGCGCTGGGGCAAGTTTCGCATCCGCGACTTCCACAACTATGGCTCCGAACTGTCGCTCACCAAGGTGATCGTGAAATCCTCCAACATCGGCACCGCTCGTCTCGCTCAACAGATCGGCGTCGCGCGGCAACAGGAATTCCTCGGCAATCTCGGCTTCCTCGAAGCAACGCCGCTTGAATTGGTCGAGGCGAGCGGCGGCACACCGCTTCTGCCGCCGAACTGGTCCGAACTCTCCGCGATGACGATCTCTTATGGCCACGGTCTCTCGTCGAGCCCACTGCACCTTGCCGCTGGCTACGCGGCGATTGCCAATGGCGGCAAGGCGATCAAGCCGACCCTCCTCAAGCGCAATGCCCCCCAGAACGGCCCGCGCGTCATGTCCGAAGCCGCCTCCCGCGCCGCGCGCAAGATGCTGCGGCAGGTGGTGACAGATGGCACCGCCTCCTTTGGCGAAGTGCCCGGCTATGCCGTCGGCGGCAAGACCGGCACCGCCGACAAGCCGAAAGAGCAGGGTGGTGGCTACTACGATGAAAAGGTGATCGCGACCTTCGCTTCGATCTTCCCCGCGCATGATCCCAAATACGTGCTCGTGGTGACGCTGGACGAGCCGGTTGAGACCTCCGGCCCCGAGCCGCGTCGCACCGCCGGATGGACCGCTGTGCCCGTTGCCGCCGAGATGATCCGCCGCGTCGCGCCGCTCCTTGGCCTGCGCCCCGAGATTGAACCCGCCTCGTTGGCTGATATAACCCTGACATCGAATTAACCCGCGGCATAAGGGCAGGACAAAATGGCAGGCGAGTCACGACCACTTCACGAACTGGGGCTGACCGCCGCCGCAGGGCGCGACCCCGAAATCACGGGCCTTGCCGTTGATAGTCGTGAGGTCAAGGACGGCTTTCTCTTTGCCGCACTCCCCGGAACCCGCGTGCATGGGGGCGAGTTTATCCAATATGCCCTGCGTATGGGTGCGAGCGCGATCCTGACCGACGCCGAGGGCGCGCGCATCGCCGCCACCGAACTGGCCGACTCGGATGCTGCGCTCGTAGTGGCCGAAGATCCGCGCCAGACACTCGCCTTCACCGCCGCGCTCTGGTTCGGGGAACAGCCCGGCATCATGGCCGCCGTTACCGGCACCAACGGCAAGACCTCCGTCGCCACCTTCCTGCGCATGATCTGGCAGGAGTTGGGTCTCGAGGCGGTCAACCTTGGCACCACGGGCGTCGAGGGCGACTATACCGCGCCTCTAAACCACACCACGCCGGAACCCATCACGCTGCACCGTACCCTTGCCGCCGCCTGCGCCAATGGGATCGAGTTCGCCGCGATGGAAGCCTCCTCGCACGGCCTCGCCCAACGCCGCCTCGACGGGGTGCAGCTCAAGGCGGCAGGCTTCACCAATTTCACTCAGGACCACCTCGACTATCACGAGAGCTTCGAGGAGTATTTCGACGCCAAGGCCGGTCTCTTTGCCCGCGTTCTTCCCGACGAAGGGACGGCGGTTATCAATACCGACGATGCGCGCGGGGTCGACATGGCCGCCATCGCGCAGGCGAGAGGCCAGGACGTCATCACCGTGGGGCGCAACGGTGCCGATCTGACCCTTGACGCCCAGCGGTTCGACGCCACGGGGCAGGACATCCGCTTTACCTTCCGCGGCCGAAGCTACATGGCGCGTCTGAACCTCATTGGCGGATTCCAAGCCGAAAACGTTCTCCTCGCCGCCGGTCTCGCCATCGCTTGCGGGGCTGACCCCGAGCGCGTCTTCGAGGTGCTTAGAGAATTGAAGACCGTGCGTGGCCGGATGCAGCTCGCCGCGACACGGCAGAACGGGGCAGCGGTCTTCGTCGATTACGCCCATACGCCCGACGCCGTGGAAACCGCGCTCAAGGCCATGCGCCCGCATGTCATGGGCCGTCTCGTCGCCCTTGTCGGCGCGGGCGGCGACCGGGACGCAGGTAAACGCCCGCTGATGGGCGCGGCGGCGGCGGCCAATGCCGACCTGGTCTTTGTGACTGACGACAATCCGCGTTCCGAAGATCCGGCGGTGATCCGCTCCGCCGTCATGCTCGGCGCGCCCGACGCCATAGAGGTCGGCGACCGCGCCGAGGCCATCCTGCGCGCCGTCGATGCGCTTCAGCCGGGTGACGCCCTCCTGATCGCAGGCAAGGGCCATGAAACCGGCCAGATCGTCGGCGACGCGATCCTGCCCTTCGATGACAGCGAACAAGCCAGCGTGGCCGTCGCCGCGCTCGACGGGGGATTTGCATGAGCCTCTGGACTGCCTCCCAAGCCGCCGCCGCCACCGGCGGCAAGGCCACCACCGCATGGGAGGCCACAGGCGTCTCGATCGACACCCGCACGCTTGAACCCGGCGATCTCTTCGTCGCCCTCAAGGCGGCGCGCGACGGGCATGACTTTGTGGCCCAAGCGCTCGAGGCCGGGGCCGCCGCCGCGCTCGTGACCCATATCCCCGAAGGTGTCGCCCCCGATGCGCCACTTCTCATCGTCGAGGACGTGCTGGCCGCGCTCGAAGACCTTGGCCGCGCCGCCCGCGCCCGAACCGAGGCGCGCGTCGTCGCTGTGACGGGCTCCGTCGGCAAAACCTCGACCAAGGAAATGCTGCGCGCCATGCTCGCGGGGCAGGGCAAGACCCACGCCTCTGTCGCCAGCTACAACAACCACTGGGGCGTGCCGCTGACGCTGGCGCGGATGCCCGCCGACACCGACTATGCCGTGATCGAGATCGGCATGAACCACCCCGGCGAGATCGCGCCCCTTGCCCGCATGGCCAAGCCCCATGTCGCCCTGATCACGACCGTCGCCGCCGTGCATCTCGAAGCGTTTGAGAATGTCGCCGCCATCGCCGCTGAAAAGGCCGCGATCCTAGACGGGCTCGACGCCTCCGGCATCGCCGTCCTTCCCGCCGATATCGACACCGCGCCGATCCTCGCCGACAAGGCCGCCGCCCTCGGCATCACGGCCATCCCCTTCGGCGCGACCGCCCCCGACTGGTCCTTGGGCGACGTGAGCCTCTCTGGCGACCGCACAGTGGCCCGTGCCACTGTCAAATCCGAGCCCTTGGTGTTCAAGATCAACAGCGCCGGACGCCATTTCGCGATGAATGCTCTCGGCGCGCTTGCTGCTGTCGATGCGCTTGGCGCTGACCTTGCCATCGCCGTGGGCGATCTTGGCCGTTGGACGCCCTATACGGGCCGCGGTGCGCGCGAAGTGATCTATCTCGATCCGGTCGAGATCGACATGACGCTCGACCTGATCGACGACGCCTATAATGCCAACCCGACCTCGCTTGCCGCTGCGCTCGAGGTGCTTGCCGCCGCGACGCCGCAGAACGGCGTGGGGCGCATCGGGAAGGGCCGACGCATCGCCTTTGTCGGCGACATGAAGGAACTCGGGCCTCAAGAGGCCGCCATGCACGCCGCCATCGCCGATCTGCCCAGCCTCGTGCATATCGACACCGTGCATTGCATCGGCCCCCTCATGCGCCACCTCTATGAGGCCCTGCCGCCGCACAAACGCGGCAAGTGGACCGAGACCAGCGCTGAGATGGCCGAAAACATCCGCCACATGGTCGACGCAGGCGATTCCCTGCTCGCCAAGGGCTCATTGTCGATGGGTCTTGCGCAAATTGTTGACGCGATCCGCAAATTGGGCCATCCCGCCCCGCAATCCAATGATGAGGACGATTAAATGCTCTATTGGCTGACCGAGTTTTCGGACGGCGGGGACTTCTTCAACCTGTTCCGCTACATCACCTTCCGCGCCGGCGGCGCCTTCATGACCGCGCTGATCTTCGGCTTTCTCTTCGGTCCGCCGCTTATCAACGTCCTGCGCAAACGTCAGGGCAAGGGCCAGCCGATCCGCGAAGATGGTCCCGAAACCCACCTCGCCAAGGCCGGAACCCCCACGATGGGCGGTCTCCTCATCGTCGGCGCCTTGATGACCTCAACGCTTCTGTGGGCCCGGCTGGACAATGGTTTTGTCTGGGTGGTGCTGTTTGTGACCTTGACCTATGGCCTCATCGGTTTTGCCGACGACTACGCCAAGGTCTCCAAGCAAAACACCGCAGGCGTCTCTGGCAAGGTGCGCCTCGGCCTCGGCTTTGTGATCGCCCTGATTGCCTCTTACTGGGCAACAACATTGCATCCGGCAGAGCTGCAATTCGGCCTCGCCCTGCCGTTCTTCAAGGATACGCTCCTCAATCTCGGGCTGTTCTTCCTGCCCTTTGCGATGATCGTCATCGTCGGCGCGGCCAATGCCGTGAACCTCACAGACGGTCTCGACGGGCTTGCCATCATGCCGGTGATGATCGCAGCGGGGACGCTTGGCATCATCGCCTATGCCGTGGGCCGTGTTGACTTTACCGAATACCTCGATGTGCACTATGTGCCCGGCACCGGCGAGATCCTCATCTTTGCCGCCGGTGTTGTTGGTGGTGGCCTCGGATTCCTTTGGTACAATGCGCCGCCTGCCGCCGTCTTCATGGGGGACACTGGGTCTCTCGCACTCGGCGGTGCCCTCGGTGCCATCGCCGTGGCCACGAAACACGAGCTTGTCCTCGGCATTGTCGGCGGCCTTTTCGTGGTCGAGGCGCTCTCCGTCATCATTCAGGTGCTCTACTTCAAACGCACCGGCAAGCGCGTCTTTCTCATGGCTCCGATCCACCACCACTATGAGAAGAAGGGCTGGTCCGAACCCCAGATCGTGATCCGCTTCTGGATCGTCTCCCTGATCCTCGCCATGATCGGCCTCGCGACCCTCAAGGTCCGTTAGAGGACATAGGATTTTCGATAAGCCTTGCCCCAAGCGATTTCGAAATCGCTTGGGTGCAGACTGAGAGGGCAGACACCCTATGCGAGACCTTCTGAAAGAATATCGGAAATGTGCAGTAGCGCATGGGGAACACACTTTGGCAGGCAATGCCGTAGCTGCAAACAAGGCGCATGATCGGTTGCTAGGTGCCTTGAAGGCTTTGAGTCAAGCAAACGCAGATACTGAGGTTCTATCGCTTCTTGAAGACGAAAACCCCTCTGTGCGGCTTTGGGCTGGTGCTCATTGTTTGGAAGTGGACGAACCACGGGCTCTGGCTGCATTGAATAGGCTGGCCGCCGCTGGTGTCCCCATCGTCAGCATGAGTGCAAGATACACAGTTCAAGGTTGGCAACATGGTGAACTGCGCGTTCGTCGGACTTTTTGAAGGATAGGATCGGGCCTTGACTTGAATAGCCCAACGAATGCGGTTCCTTTACCAGGCACAAGAGCGACGCCTAGCCCGAATAACAAGGCTCTGCATTGAGGTGACCTTGTTCACTCACAAGGGTACTATGACTACGTGAATATCGAATTGCGCAATGCTTCACCAAGTCAGCGGCCTGCTGTTGTTCTGAGAATAGCTGCGGTTAGAGAGAGGTGAAATCAATTGGTCGTTTCAATGGCCTACTATGGCTTGAAGTACCCAAGCAGAACCAGTGGGTGGGTCGCCACTTTAGGTGAAACGCCTGAACAGAGGTTTGATCCGGAGACTGGGAAAGAGGATTTCACCGAGCAAAGGCGTATTGGGGCGTATCTTGAGAGCTGGAGGGCTGGGCGGCAATGGTTACCTCAGCCGATTTGCTTACACTTTGAGGCGAGTGGCCGGCAGCTCGTCAAGGCAGACCGAATTTTTCACAATATGGTCGGCCCGATTATATCGGGGAATTCTGTCAATCTTATGCGTCCGCTTCTTGAACGGGAAGGTCACGTTTTGCCACTTGATGTGATGAATGCGGATGAGAAGTTCTTTCTGTGGTGGGTGCCTTGGGTCGATAACAGCGTTGATATTGCCCGGTCTGAAAAATCTCCGAATGGAAAGACCGTGAAGCGCTACGCTTTTCATAAAGACAAGGTGAAAGGCCTGACAGCATTCCGGCCACATTATTCGGGAATGTATAACCCAGATGCTCAGGGGCAGGTTCTTGTAAATGAAGAGTTCAAGCAAGCTTGGCTTGATGCAGGGCTTACCGGGATTGACTTTAGACCAGCCTGATCATTCTGTTGGCTCTCAATACTACTGCATGGCGATTGCAGAGCGTCTTGAATCATCTAAGACGCAAAAAATCCCCCTTTCCGCCGCACGATGGGATCGAATTCCCTGTTGGTCATGTAGGCTTTTGGGGCTGGAGGGGCAGATTGCGACCGTCCTCCTCCTTAACCAATCGCAGGCGAACGCATGGAATTGCGCTGGTGCGGCACGTCTCGCAAACCCACCGCGCGCCCGCTTAACCACCGCACGCCGGGGTTAACGCCAAAACGACCACCGAAAACCCGCACATACGCGATACCGACGTAATACCGACGTGATACCGACAGGATTTTTTCGCGTTAACCTCGTCCCGAAAGGGGGCCTCTCTTGCGTCGCTCGGCGGGGGCGGGCATTGTCGCGGCACGCGTAATTTCGGGGTGAAAACGATGATTCCAGTCAAAGGATACGAGGGCAAACAGGTCGCGGTTCTGGGCCTTGGCCGCTCCGGCCTCGCCACCGCGCGCGCGCTCGTCGAAGGCGGTGCCGAGCCGCTCTGCTGGGACGACAACCCGGAGGCCCGCGCCCGCGCCGAAGCGGAGGGGTTTGCCTGCCAAGACCTTGCAAAACAAGGCGCTTTCGAGGATGTCGCCGCGCTGATCGTCTCCCCCGGCATCCCCCATCTCTACCCCGCGCCGAACCCCGTCATCGCCGCCGCCTGGGCCGCAGGTGTGCCCGTCGACAACGATATCAGCCTGTTCTTCCAATCCTTCGCAACCCGTGATTGGGATCATTTCGACACAAGTCCCCGCGTCGTTGCGGTCACGGGCTCAAATGGTAAATCCACAACCTCCGCCCTGATCCACCACGTTCTCGACACCGCCGGCCACCGCACCCAACTCGCCGGCAACATAGGCCGAGGCGCCCTAGACCTCGATCCCGCCGAGAACGGCGATATCGTGGTGCTTGAATTGTCGAGTTATCAAACCGAATTGGCGCGCGCTTTGACGCCGGATATCGCTGTTTTTACAAACCTTTCGCCGGATCACCTTGATCGTCATGGCGGAATGGGGGGCTACTTTGCGGCCAAGCGTCGGCTCTTTGCTGAGGGTGGGCCGGACCGCGCCGTTATCGGAGTGGACGAGGCCGAGGGGCAGTTCCTTGCCAACCAGCTTTCCATGGGGCTGGGCGACGACCGCGTGATCCCGATTTCTGTTGAGCGAAAGCTGTCTGGGCCGGGGTGGCAGGTATTTGTTAAGAAAGGTTTTCTATCAGAGTATCGCAAAGGCCGTCAGACGGGATCCATTGATTTGCGCGCCATCAAGGGGTTGCCCGGCGCGCACAATCATCAGAATGCCGCAGCGGCCTATGCGGTGTGTCGATCACTCGGCCTTGCGCCGCGTGTCATCGAAGCTGGATTTGCCTCGTTCGGTGGTTTGCCACACCGTTCGCAGGTCGTTGCCGAGATTGGCGGCGTGACCTACGTGAACGATAGCAAGGCAACCAACGTCGACGCCGCCAAGATGGCGCTGGGCGCGTTCAAGAAAATCCGCTGGATCTGTGGCGGGCTTGAGAAAGAAGGCGGGCTTGCAGATCTCGCGGAACACGCTGGGGAGGTCGTCAAAGCCTATGTGATCGGCCGCGAGGCGGCGGCTTTCGCGATGCAGCTCAAAGGAGTGGACGCAGAGATATGCACGACGATGGACGTCGCCGTGGCCCGCGCATCAGAAGACGCAGAAGCAGGCGATACAGTGCTGCTCGCACCGGCGGCGGCGAGTTTCGATCAGTACGATAGCTTCGAGAAGCGAGGCGATGATTTCATATGTCTTGTCAATAGTTTGGGTGGCTAGACTTTGTTCCGGATTGCGGTTCCCGCAGCCCAGCCCGACGACCAAGCCCATTGAAAATTGAACCCGCCAAGCCAACCGGTGACGTCCACCGCTTCACCAATGACATAGAGGCCGGGCACGGTCTTGGCCTCCATCGTTTTGGAGGAGAGCGCCTCCGTATCGACCCCGCCCAGCGTCACTTCCGCAGTGCGGTAGCCCTCGGTGCCTGCCGGGCGTAGGTCCCACTCGGTCAACCGTTCCGCCAATGCCTCGAGAGCCTTGTCGGATTGGTCGGCCATGTTCCCTTTCAGCGCCCATTCCACGGAAAGGTAGTCAGCTAGTTTCGCGGGTAGGAGATAGCCAAGAACCGTCCGCAGTTGCCGCCGTCCGTCACTCTGCCGACGCGCCTTCAGCTGCCCGAGTACATCCGTGCCGGGGAGGAGGTCGATTTGGATCGGCTGACCTTCTTGCCAGTAGGAACTGATCTGCAACATGGATGGGCCCGAAAGCCCCCTATGGGTCAGGAGAAGCGCTTCTTCAAAGGCTGGACCATCTGCCGAGGCGCGCACAGGCAGCGCGGTGCCAGAGAGTGGTTTGAACCGACCATCCGGGAAGGTGAACGGTACGAGCCCCGCACGTGTCGGCAAGAGCGGCAGACCGAATTGCTCTGCAATATCATAGGCCAGACCGGTGGCACCCATCTTCGGGATCGACTTGCCACCGGTCGCCAGAACGAGGTTCTTCGCTGTGAGCGTTCTACGCGTCCCGGCGTGTTCCGTCTCGACCCGAAACGTGGTCCTGTCGTGCGACACGCCAAGAATTGTCGTCTCGAGTTGCAGAGCCGCGCCCGCCGCCTCAAGCTCGCTCACCAGCATCGCTACGATGTCTTTGGCGGTCTCGTCGCAGAAAAGCTGCCCCAGGGTCTTCTCATGCCAAGCGATGCCGTAGCGGTCGACGAGTTCGATGAAATCCCACTGGGTATAGCGGCTCAGCGCGGATTTGCAGAAATGCGGGTTCTTGGAGATGAAGTTCTCCGGCCCCGCGTAAAGGTTGGTGAAATTACAACGGCCGCCGCCTGAGATCCTGATCTTCTCGCCTGGGGCCTTGGCGTGGTCAATAACGAGCGTGCCCGCCCCGGCGTGGGCCGCGCACATCATGCCGGCAGCCCCGGCGCCAAGGATGATCGTCTCAAACTGCATAAATGGCGGGTGCCCGATCCTTTGAGGCGGGTCAAGGGGCTTGCAGCACGAGGCGCGCTTTGCAAGGACAGACAGGCGTGATATGCTTTGCACACAGACCCGGAAAACCGGGCGTATTCGAGGCAGTATTCGGCGGGTATCCGATGACAGAGATGGTGTATGGCACGCTCCCGGCACAGGGAGGCGAGCCTGTTCTCCCTAAATGGTGGCGCACGCTCGACAAGTGGTCGCTGGCGGCAATTCTGATCCTTTTTGGGATCGGCGTTCTTCTCGGGCTTGCTGCTTCGCCGCCATTGGCCGAGAAGAACGGCTTTGCAGCCTTCCACTATGTCGAGAAACAGGTGATCTTTGGCGGATTGTCGCTGATCGCTATGCTGGTCACTTCGATGATGAGCCCTCGCGTGGTGCGACGCCTCGCCGTGATCGGATTCATCGTCACCGTGATCGCGCTTCTCGGTCTACCGCTCTTTGGCACGGATTTCGGCAAAGGCGCGATGCGGTGGTATTCCTTGGGCTTTGCGAGCGTACAACCCTCCGAGTTCCTCAAGCCCGCTTTTGTTGTTGTGGCAGCGTGGCTCATGGCGGCCAATGAAGAGATCAATGGTCCGCCCGGGCGTATTTGGTCTTTCTTCCTGATGCTCTCTCTGGTGGTGATCCTTGCGTTGCAGCCGGACTTCGGTCAGGCGAGCCTGATCCTTTTTGCATGGGGCGTGATGTATTTCGTCTCTGGTGCGTCGATGGTGCTCATTGCTGCAATTATCGTTGCAATTTATCCAGTTGCCCGTTTCGCCTATGCCAACTCTGAACATTTTGCGCGGCGCATTGATGGGTTCCTTGACCGTTCCGTCGATCCAACAACACAGCTTGGCTATGCGACCAACGCCATCCGCGAAGGCGGGCTTTATGGTGTCGGTGTCGGAGAGGGGCAGGTCAAATGGTCCCTGCCGGATGCGCATACAGATTTCATTATCGCGGTAGCAGCAGAGGAATATGGGTTGGTCCTCGTCCTCGTGATCATCGCGCTTTATGCGAGCATCGTGCTCCGCTCGTTCCTGCGCCTGATGCGAGAGCGTGATCCGTTTACCCGTATCGCAGGCACTGGACTCGCGGCCATGTTCGGCGTGCAAGCGATCATCAACATGGGCGTCGCGGTTCGTCTTCTGCCCGCGAAAGGCATGACTTTGCCGTTCGTAAGCTATGGAGGCTCCTCTCTCGTTGCAGGGGGGATTGCAGTCGGCATGCTTTTGGCGTTTACCCGCAGCCGGCCTCAGGGCGAGATCGGAGACATCCTGCGGGGACATGTGAGATGATGAATAAACCATTGCTTGTCATCGCGGCAGGCGGCACAGGCGGGCATATGTTCCCCGCTCAAGCGTTGGCCGAAGTGATGCTGCGCAAGGGGTGGCGGGTCAAACTGACGACTGATGCGCGCGGTGCGCGCTACACTGGCGGGTTCCCTCACTCCACGGAAATTGAGCAAGTGTCGTCAGCGACCTTTGCGCGTGGCGGCAAGCTGGCCAAGCTTGCGGTACCATTTCGGATTCTCGGAGGGGTGCTTTCTGCCGTGGTGAAACTACGTCGCGACCGCCCCGAAGTTGTTGTGGGTTTTGGCGGCTATCCGACGATCCCGGCCATGGGCGCAGCGTGGGTGTTGAAGCTCCCGCGCATGATCCATGAGCAAAATGGTGTGCTGGGCCGCGTAAATCATCTCTTCGCATCCCGTGTGGATGCGGTGGCGTGCGGCACTTGGCCGACCGATCTACCTGAAGGGGTCGAAGGGGTACATGTTGGCAATCCGGTGCGTGCGGCTGTGCTCGAGCGCGCTGGGTCTGGCTATATCGCACCGGGCGACTACCCGATGTCGATCTTGGTGATCGGCGGCTCGCAGGGCGCGCGCATCCTGTCCGACACGGTGCCGAGCGCAATCGCCTCCCTTCCGTCAGAACTCCTGCGCAATATCCGTGTGAGCCATCAGGCCCGTGATGAAGATGGCGAACGCGTCGCAGCGTTCTATGCCGAGCACGGGATCGCCGCGGATGTGCAACCCTTCTTTCACGATGTTCCCGCGCGAATGAGTGAAGCGCAGCTTGTCATTTCGAGATCCGGCGCATCCTCCGTTGCCGATATCAGCGTGATTGGGCGACCGTCTATCCTCATTCCCTTTGCTGCGGCCACTGGGGATCACCAGACCGCGAACGCGAAAGGGTTGGTCGAAGTTGGCGGAGCAATCCGAATTCCCGAAAGCAAACTCAACGTTGCCTCCCTCGCAGAGCAGATCGCTCTGATCCTCGGCAATCCGTCGGGTGCGAACCAGATGGCAATGGCTGCGCTTTCTGTGGGCAAGCCTGAAGCGACACGAAGCCTTGTCGCGCTCGTTGAGATGCTGGCCAGTAAAGAAGAGTGAAGACCATGAATGCAGCGACGAAGCTCCCCGGAGATGTAGGCCCAATCCATTTTGTCGGCATCGGCGGAATCGGTATGTCGGGGATTGCCGAGGTTCTGTTGAACCATGGCTATGTCGTGCAGGGCTCTGACCTGAAGTCGAGTAAGATCACGGAGCGCCTTGCAGACATGGGCGCCAAGGTCTTTGTCGGACAAAAAGCGGAGAACCTGGAGGGGGCAGAGGTCGTCGTGATCTCTTCCGCGATCAAGCCGGGCAATCCAGAACTCGACGAAGCGCGCAAGCGCGGCCTACCGGTCGTGCGGCGCGCGGAAATGCTGGCCGAGTTGATGCGGCTCAAGTCAAACATCGCGGTCGCGGGGACCCACGGCAAGACGACAACGACGACCATGGTGGCGGCACTGCTCGATCATGGCAAGATTGACCCCACTGTTATCAACGGCGGTATCATCCATGCTTACGGCTCCAACGCGCGGGTTGGCGAAGGCGAATGGATGGTGGTCGAGGCCGACGAAAGCGACGGCACCTTCAATCGCTTGCCGGCGACGATTGCCATCGTGACGAACATTGACCCCGAGCATATGGAGCATTGGGGCACTGAAGAAAACCTGCACAAAGGGTTCCTCGATTTTGTGTCGAACATCCCCTTCTATGGACTCGCAGTCTGCTGTACCGATGATCCCGATGTGCAGACCTTGGTTGGCAAGATCACCGACCGCCGTGTTGTGACCTTCGGTTTCAACGCCCAAGCAGATGTTCGTGCCGTAAACCTCCACTTCAAGACCGGTATCGCGCATTTCGATATCAGGTTACAGCAGGAGGGCGAGGTCATTGAGAACTGCACCCTTCCAATGCCGGGTGATCACAACGTCTCGAATGCTCTTTCCGCCGTTGCCGTGGCGCTTCATCTTGGTATGTCGAAGGATGAAATCCGAGAAGCGCTCGCCAAGTTTGGCGGCGTAAACCGGCGCTTCACGCGGGTCGGTGAGTGGAAGGGCATCCCGATCATTGACGACTATGGTCACCATCCGGTCGAGATTGCAGCGGTCCTTAAGGCGGCGCGCCAGGCCTGCGAGGGCCGTGTCATAGCTGTCCATCAACCACATCGTTTCACACGGTTGCATTCGCTCTTTGAGGATTTCTGTGCCTGTTTCAATGAGGCCGATGTCGTCGGAATTGCCGAAGTCTTCGCCGCGGGGGAACAGCCTATCGAGGGTGCGAGCCGCGATGATCTCGTTGCCGGGCTCGTGGCGCATGGCCATCGCCACGCGATCGCAATTGACAGCGAGGACGACCTCGAAGCCCTTGTGCGCGCTGAGGCGAAATCAGGCGATATCGTGGTCTGTCTTGGGGCTGGTACGATCAGTGCCTGGGCAAACAACCTCGCCAAACGATTGGGATAAGCCAGGCAGCGCCACACCCTTAGGTTGGGGCTTGCAACTTGCGTGGCTTGGGCAAAGACTGGCGGCGAGAGAAAACCGCCGGACAGGAGCAGGTCATGGCAGAGCATCTCAAGCGACGCATCGGCTTCGGGCTTCTGACGGCCTACGGTGTGGGCGTCATGGTTGGTGCCGGGATCTATGTCCTGGTCGGTGCGGTGGCGGCGGAAGCAGGCATTTGGGCGCCGCTCTCCTTTCTTCTCGCGGGCTTGATCGCGGCCCCGACTGCACTTTCCTACTCCGAGTTTTCTGCACGTATTCCCGAAGCTGCGGGCGAGGCAGCCTATATTCGTCAGGGGCTACAAAGCCGGCTACTGGCGGTCGTGGTGGGCCTTGCCATCGTTGCGGCTGGGACGATCTCGGCGGCGGCAGTGCTTCGGGGCGGAACGGGCTATCTTATGCTTGTGGTCGATCTTGAGGCCAATTGGACCATGGTTGCGCTTGGTCTGGGGTTGGCGGCTGTTGCGGTCTTCGGTGTCATGGAGAGCCTTTCACTTGCTGCAATCTTTACCGTGGTCGAGCTATGCGGGCTCGGCCTCGTCATATGGGCTGGCTGGGACGCGCCCGCGAGCGGGGATTGGGGAGCTGCGCCGCCCATCGTTTTCTCCGGGGTCGCGGCGGCTGCAGTTCTGGCTTTCTTCGCGTTTATCGGCTTTGAGGATATCGTCAACATGGCCGAAGAAGTGGCCCAGCCCGAGCGTACCATGCCGCGTGCAATCCTTGCGGCGCTGGTTCTCACGACGGTGATCTATGCTCTTGTATCGGTCGCCGCGGTGCGCGCGGTGCCTCTTGAGGCGTTAGGGGCGAGCGAGCGTCCCCTGGCTTTGGTCTGGCAAGCGGCACAAGGCGGTGACGCCAAGTTTCTTTCAACCATAGCGGTGTTTGCAGCGCTGAATGGTGTCCTTGCCCAGATCGTCATGGCGAGCCGCGTGCTTTTTGGCCTTGGCAAACGCGAGAAGGTGTTTGCACTATTTCATCATGTATGGCCTCGCACCGGCACACCCGTCTTGGCGACATGCCTCGTCGGATCCCTTGTCGTGCTTGGCGCAATCGCACTCGATGTCGGGCTATTGGCCGAGATGACGTCTTCCATACTGCTTGCGGTCTTTGTCCTCGTGAACCTCGCATTGATCTTCGAGAAGCGGCGCGAACCCGAGGCACCATTCAGAGTGCCCATGTTTGTGCCCGTGATCGGGCTATGCCTGTCCGCTGGAGCGTTGCTTTTCAATATTCAGGGGGCGCTATGAGCCTTTCAATGATCCTTGGGTGCTTTTGGGTGCTGGCGGCTGCACTCGTTGCGATGCTACCGATGCGGAGGCAATACGCGCCCGGCGTTGTGCTCTTGCTTGCGGCACCCCTCCTGATCAGCGTGATCTTCTGGGAGCATGGGGTCTGGTTCGGGTTTGCCGCGCTGTTTGCGTTTGTTTCAATGTTCCGAAACCCGCTCCGGTATCTTTGGAAGCGTCTGCGCGGCGAAAAGCCGGAGATCCCCAGATGAGCCTATCCCTTATACTCGCACTTGCATGGTTGGTTGCCGTGAACGTCAGAGGCATGTTCCCGAGCCGGGATCATCATTGGCGTTTCGCCTATATGATGATGGCAGTTGGTGCGCCGATCCTTGCATTTGTTTGGTGGCAGGAGGGGACTTGGTACGCGGTCGGGCTCCTTGTTCTCGCGGGCTGGGTGATGCGCTGGCCGGTCATCTATGGTTGGCGCTGGCTACGCCGAAGGGTTGGGCGCAAGGCGTGACTTTTCCAGTCCTATGGCTTGCTTCCCAAGAGGGGATTGCCCAAAAGGAGGGCGCGAAACTAGAGAGGCTCGCATGACGCATATTCCCACACCTCGCGGCAAACTGACAGAGAACCGTCCCCTTGCGGACCTGACTTGGCTACGCGTTGGCGGACCCGCGGATTGGTTCTTTCAGCCCGCTGATGTAGAAGACCTTGCGGCTTTCTTGCGCGACCTGCCCGAGGACGTGGCCGTATTCCCGATGGGGGTCGGTTCGAACCTGATCGTGCGCGATGGAGGTCTGCGCGCTGTTGTGATCCGTTTGGGGCGCGGTTTCAATATGGTCGAGATCGATGGGAACCGCGTGACCGCAGGCGTTGCTATGCTGGATGCACATGTCGCGCGCAAGGCCGGTCAGGCTGGTCTTGACCTGACATTCCTACGCACCATCCCCGGCGCGATCGGTGGTGCGGTGCGGATGAATGCCGGATGCTATGGCACCTATGTGGCAGATGTCTTCGTCGAGGCCAAAGCCGTGACGCGGTCCGGCGAGATCGTGACCTTGACTGCGGATGATCTCAACTTCCAGTATCGCCAGACCGACCTTCCCGAAGGCTGGGTCTTGACCGAGGCGACGTTTGAGGCCCCGGCGGGCGATCCAGAAGACCTTGCGCAGCGCATGGATGACCAACTCGCCAAGCGTGATGCAACACAGCCGACCAAAGATCGCACCGCCGGAAGCACTTTTCGGAACCCGGCTGGATTTTCCTCGACAGGCAAAGACGATGATGTGCATGACTTGAAGGCATGGAAACTCATAGACGACGCAGGCATGCGCGGTGCACGCATTGGCGGTGCGCAGATGAGTGAGAAACACTCGAATTTTATGCTCAACACCGGGGACGCCACCGCCGCGGACCTCGAGAATCTCGGCGAAGAAGTCAGAAAAAGGGTTTTCCAAAACAGCGGAATAGAGCTAGTATGGGAAATCAAGCGCGTTGGAGAACCAGCGGCTGAATGACTTCCGGTCGCAGGCTAATCAGACCGGACAGCAGTTAAAAAAAGGGACCGAAAACGGTCCGGGACATTGGGGCACGAACGGGTATGTCGAGCAGGGCAAACCCCAAAGTGGCGGTATTGATGGGTGGGCCTTCGGCTGAGCGCGAAGTCTCGCTGACATCCGGGCGCGAATGCGCTGCCGCGCTGCGGGAAGCAGGGTATGATGTTGTCGAGGTCGATGCGGGCCCCGATCTATCTGCGCGCTTGGCTGATCTCAAACCTGATGTGGCTTTCAACGCCTTGCATGGACGCTGGGGCGAAGATGGTTGTGTGCAAGGGATGCTTGAGTGGATGGGCATTCCCTATACCCATTCCGGTGTCCTGGCTTCGGCGCTCGCGATGGATAAACAGCGGTCAAAGGATGTGTATCGGGCGTGCGGATTGCCAGTCGTTGAGAGCATCATCTGTCCGAAAAGCGAAGTCAGCAAACGCCATGTCATGGCGCCACCCTATGTTGTGAAGCCCAACAACGAGGGGTCTTCCGTTGGTGTCTACCTTGTGAACGAAGCGGCAAACAGTCCGCCCCACCTTTCCGAAGAGATGCCTGAGTTTGTCATGGTTGAAACCTTCGCGCCGGGGCGCGAGCTTACGACAACGGTCATGGGTGATCGCGCATTGACTGTGACCGATATCCTGACTGATGGCTGGTATGATTACGACGCCAAGTACAAGGAAGGTGGTTCGCATCACGTGGTGCCGGCGGATGTGCCACAAGAGATCTTCGATGCCTGCCTAGACTACGCGCTACGCGCCCACGACGCCTTGGGGTGTCGCGGGGTCAGTCGAACCGATTTCCGTTGGGACGAAGCACGCGGCCTTGAGGGGCTGATCCTTCTTGAAACCAATACGCAGCCAGGCATGACGCCCACGTCACTCGCTCCTGAGCAAGCCGGGCAACTCGGAATTTCTTTCTCGGAGTTCTGCGCTTGGATGGTGGAGGACGCGTCGTGCAACAGGTAGGCCTCAAGAGCGATCCAGCCCCTTCACGCTGGGCCTATCGTTTTGAGCGGTTGATGCTGACGCCGTTCTTCCGGCTCTTCTTGCGCGTCATTTTGCCATTCTTGGTCGTCTTTGGCATGGCCGCGATCTGGCTTTCTGACGAGATGCGGCGCGATCAGTTGTCTGGCTGGGTACATGAGGCGCGTGTCAGCATCGAAACGCGCCCCGAGTTCATGGTTAACGTGATGGCGATCGACGGCGCCTCGGTAGGTATTGCCGAGGATATCCGGGAAATCATGCCAATTGATTTTCCGATAAGCTCATTCGATCTCGATCTCGACCACATTCAAGAGCAGGTCGCAGGTCTACCGGCTGTGGCTTCTGCGACTGTCCGTATCCGTCCCGGTGGGATCATGCAGATCACCATCACTGAGCGCGACCCGGTCATGGTCTGGCGATCGCGGGACGGGCTTTTCCTCGTGGACCAAGAAGGATTTGTCGTCGCGCCAGCCCGGTCAAGATCAGAGCATGCGAACCTACCGCTCATGGCAGGGGCTGGGGCGGAGCTACACGTCGTGGAAGCGCGGTCACTTTTTGTGGCTGCCGAGCCTCTGCGATCCCAGTTGCGCGGGCTTGTGCGCGTCGGCGAGCGACGTTGGGACATGGTCCTCAAGGATGGTCAGCGCATCCTCTTGCCAGAAGAAGGGGCGGTTCAGGCGCTTGAGCGAGTCATCGCGCTTAGCCAGGCACAAGACCTGCTGGCGCGCGATCTGACCATTGTGGATATGCGTTTGCCTGAACGGCCAACGCTACGAATTGCCGAAAGATCAGTTGAAGATTGGTGGCGCTTGCGGCGCCTTGAAGTTGGGAACACAGAAGAATGATGGAGCTATATGAATCCCAGCGCGCGATGCGCAACATGCGAAAGGCCGCCATGCAGAGAGGTGTCGTGGCCATTCTGGATGTGGGGAGTTCCAAGATTGCCTGTCTCGTGCTGCGCTTTGACGGCACCGAGCGTTTGGCCGAAGTCGAGGGGATCGGCTCAATGGCGGGCCAGAGCGGCTTCCGTGTCATCGGGGCGGCAACCACGCGGTCACGTGGCGTGCGTTTTGGTGAGGTCTCAGCCATGCAAGAGACAGAGCGCGCCATTCGCACCGTTGTTCAGGCCGCGCAGAAAATGGCGAAGATTCGCGTCGACCACGTGATTGCCTGCTTCTCGGGGGCGTCCCCACGTTCGTATGGTCTTGCCGGTCGGATCGGGCTTGAGGGCCACGTGGTCAATGAACAAGACGTTGCACGCGTCTTGGCGTCTTGCGATATGCCCGACTATGGCGACGGGCGTGAGGTGCTGCACGCTCAGCCCGTCAATTTTGCACTGGATCATCGGACGGGGCTTTCCGATCCGCGCGGGCAGATGGGCCAAGAGCTTGCCACCGATATGCATATGCTCACCGTGGATGCCATTGCGGTGCAGAACCTTGCGCATTGCGTCAAGCGGTGTGATCTCGAACTGGCGGGCATTGCCTCTTCGTCTTATGTCTCTGCGCTCTCGGCGCTTGTGGAAGACGAGCAAGAACTCGGCGCGGCATGCGTTGATCTCGGCGGTGGCACCACCGGTGTTTCGATCTTCATGAAAAAACATATGATCTATGCGGATGCCGTGCGCATGGGCGGCGAGCACGTCACCTCGGATATTTCGATGGGATTGCAGGTGCCGACCGCGATGGCAGAGCGGATCAAGACCTTCTATGGCGGTGTCTATGCGACGGGTATGGATGACCGTGAGATGATCGAGCTCGAGAGCGATACTGGCGATTGGGAGCATGATCGCCGCCGCGTGAGCCGCGCAGAACTGATCGGGATCATGCGGCCGCGCGTAGAGGAAATCCTCGAGGAAGTGCGCACACTTCTTGATGCCGCTGGTTTTGAGTATCTTCCGAGCCAGAAAATTGTGCTGACAGGCGGCGGGAGCCAGATACCCGGGCTTGACGGTCTGGCCTCCAAGATCCTCGGCCAGCAGGTACGCCTCGGGCGGCCGCTCCGGGTGCATGGTTTGCCGCAGGCGGCAACGGGGCCGAGCTTTGCGAGTGCGGTCGGCATGTGCCTCTTTGCGACACACCCTCAAGATGAGTGGTGGGATTTCGATCTGCCAGTCGAACGCTATCCTGTGCGAAGCATCAAGAGGGCGGTGCGCTGGTTCAAAGAGAATTGGTAGGCACTTCTGACGCGCGGAATCTTGCCGGTGTCGTGCGTCTATATCTGCCGAAAAACGCGAAATATCGGGAATCGTGATGAAAATGCGCCCATGTTTTGGGTCAAAATGCGCTTTTTCTCGTGACGATTCCTCCCGTCTTGGGTAATAATGGTGTTGAGTAGGTAAAAAACCGCAGCAAATGCGGACCATAGAACAGGCGGAAAACCATGACTCTGAATCTGACTATGCCCGACCAGGGTGACCTCAAGCCGCGTATCTCGGTTTTCGGTGTCGGCGGTGCCGGCGGCAACGCAGTGAACAACATGATCGAAAAGGCGCTCGAGGGCGTGGATTTTGTTGTGGCGAATACGGATGCGCAGGCACTCCAGCAAAGCCAATCGAAAAGCCGAATTCAGCTCGGCGTGAAAGTGACCGAGGGCCTCGGGGCCGGGGCACGTGCAACTGTTGGTGCGGCTGCCGCCGAAGAAAGCATCGAACAGATCGTTGACCAACTCGCAGGCGCACATATGTGCTTCATCACGGCCGGTATGGGCGGTGGCACGGGCACCGGCGCCGCGCCGATCATCGCACAGGCGGCACGGGAACTTGGTGTCCTGACCGTTGGTGTTGTTACCAAGCCGTTTCAGTTCGAAGGCGCGAAGCGGATGCGCCAGGCCGAAGAGGGCGTCGAGGCTCTCCAGAAGGTCGTGGACACGCTGATCATTATTCCGAACCAAAACCTCTTCCGCCTCGCCACGGAGAAGACCACGTTCACCGAGGCCTTCTCGATGGCCGACGATGTTCTGTATCAGGGTGTCAAAGGCGTTACCGACCTGATGGTGCGCCCCGGTCTGATCAACCTCGACTTTGCCGACGTGCGCGCCGTGATGGACGAGATGGGCAAGGCGATGATGGGCACCGGCGAAGCCGATGGCGAGGATCGCGCGATCCAAGCCGCTGAAAAAGCGATTGCCAACCCGCTTCTTGACGAGATTTCCCTGCGTGGCGCGCGCGGTGTGCTGATCAACATCACTGGCGGACATGACCTGACGCTGTTCGAACTGGATGAAGCCGCAAACCGCATTCGCGAAGAAGTGGACCCGGACGCGAACATCATCGTTGGCTCTACCTTGGATGACACGCTCGAAGGTGCGATGCGGGTGTCGGTTGTGGCAACTGGAATTGATGCTTCGGAAGTGCATTCGGATATCCCGGTGCGCCGCCCGCTGGCCCAACCACTGAACCCGCATGTCCTTGAGGACGCCGCGCATCACGCTGTGCAGCCTGAGCCGGAAGTTGCGCAAGACCCGATTGCCGAGCCGGAAGTGGCGGTGGCTTCCGCAGACACCGAGCCGACTTTCTTTAGCAGTTTCGACGCTGAGCGTGCCGCGGCTCAAGAGCAGATGGAAGACATTTTCGAAGAGTCCGCGTCCTACGAAGAACCAGCTGCCGATGATCTGCCGCCACCGGCATATCAAGCGCGTCCGCAGCAACAGTTCGCCCCGCAGGCCCAAGCCGCCTACGAGGAAGACGATGTCGCACAGTATGTCGCGCCGAAAGCTCCGCCTCTTGGGTCACCGTCGCCGGAAGTTCTGCAGCGCCTGCGTGCGGCTGCGGACAAGGCACCCGGGCGTCGCCCGATGGAAGCCGCAGAGCAGCCGCAAACCGCTCCTGCACCGCGTGCCGAAGAGCCTCGCAAAGGTGGTTTCGGCCTGAACTCCCTGATCGGCCGCATGACAGGCCACGGACAGGAGACAGAGCGTCCTGTGCATCACGCAGGGCATGCCCAGCCGACGATGCACGCGGTTCAGCCGGAAGCTGATGAAGATCAGGAACGGATCGAAATTCCGGCTTTCTTGCGCCGACAGGCGAACTAACGCGCAGAAAAAGCGTGACGATGAGGCCGCTCATGGAGCGGCCTTTTCCTTTTAAAGCATAGGCTTACGCGTGCTTAAGCGACGTTCTGCCGATCTGTTACAAAGTTGTTTCAGTCGGTTACAATCTTTGAATTGAGCCTTTGAGGCCAAAGCTCTACTTCAGTGGGGCGTCACCATTGGGGGGTGGCGCGCCATTCGGAGAACAACGTGCAGAAAACGGTCAAATCACCCATTCGTTTTACCGGGAAGGGACTCCATTCCGGGGAAACGGTGCGGATGACGATTCATCCTGCCTCGGCCGACTACGGAATCTGGTTCCGTCGGACCGATATTGCTTTGGGGGATGCATTGATCGCCGCGCGTTGGGATGTGGCCGAGCAAACACCGCTTTGTACGCGTATTCGGAATGAGGCTGGTGTTTCGGTCTCGACGATCGAACACGTGATGGCGGCGCTGGCTGGCACGGGGGTAAACAACGCCCTGATCGAGATCGATGGGCCGGAAGTGCCGATCCTGGACGGAAGCGCGGCCGATTTCGTGCATGCAATTCTCAAGATAGGCATCATGAAGCAGTCCGCGAATGTACGCGTGATTGAAGTGCTGGCTCCGGTGAGCGTAACGCGCGGCGATGCGACCGCGACGCTTGTTCCGGCAGATGAAATGCAGATCGACTTCCACATTGCGTTCGATGACGCGGCCATCGGTGTGCAACAGAAATCCCTCGTGCTTGCGAATGGGAGTTTTGTGCGTGAACTCTGTGATAGCCGAACTTTCTGTCGCAAGGCGGATGTGGACACGATGCATGCCAATGGTCTTGCGCTTGGCGGCACGCTTGAAAACGCCGTCGTTGTGGACGGGGATGCCGTTCTGAGCCCCGGCGGGTTGCGTCATGAGGATGAGGCCGTACGCCACAAGATGCTCGACGCCCTTGGGGATCTGGCATTGGCTGGTGCGCCGATCCTTGGCCGCTACACTGGGATTCGGGCAGGTCACGCCTTGACCAACGCGCTTCTTCGCGAGCTTTTCGCCACGCCTGGCGCGTTTCGGGTCCGCGAAGTCGATGCGAAAACCGCCGCTCGCCTGCCCGGTGCCGGTGTCCATCTCGAAGAATTTCCGGCAGTCGCCTGATCCTGAACCGTTAAAAAACGCCAAATGCGTTTTGCACTGGAATTTTCTGTGCTAACAGCTTGGGGAAAGGGTGGGAATATCCTGCCGAAACCGAACAAGAGGTTGTGCAGCATGACAGGTGTCGGGCCGCGTTTTGGTGTGATCGGTGCGATCCTCGCTATCGCCATTCTTGCAGGTTGCAGTTCTAGCACCTCGGAGAAAGTGCGTGATGGCAAGATCCCGATCGAGAATTTTACTGCTGAGCAGATTTTCGAACGCGGTGAGTACGAGCTGAACGACAACGAAGCGGAAGAGGCCGCGTTCTATTTCTCTGAAGTAGAACGCCTCTATCCTTATTCGGAGTGGGCAAAACGTGCGTTGATCATGCAGGCATTCTCTTTCCACAAAGCCAAGGACTACGAGAACAGCCGCGCGGCAGCCGAGCGTTTCATCGCCTTCTACCCGGCGGATGATGACGCGGCCTATGCGCAGTATCTTCTTGCGCTGACCTACTATGATCAGATCGACGAAGTTGGACGCGACCAGAAGCTGACCCTCGAAGCCCTTCAAGAGCTACGCAAGCTGATCGAGACCTATCCCGATAGTGAATATGCGCGGTCTGGCAAATTGAAGTTTGACCTTGCCTTTGACCATCTCGCCTCGAAGGAAATGGAAGTCGGACGGTACTACTTGCGCCGTGAACACTTTGCTGCGGCGATCTCGCGCTTCCGTGTCGTGGTGGAAGATTTCCAGACAACGACACATACGCCCGAAGCGTTGCATCGACTCGTCGAAGCGTATCTCTCACTCGGCCTGACAAATGAAGCCCAAACCGCGGGTGCGATCCTTGGCTACAACTACCGGTCGACCCAATGGTATGATGATAGCTACAAGCTGCTGACGGGTCGCGGGCTCGAGCTTGAGGCGGCAGGGGATAGCTGGCTGCGTCGTGTCTATCGTCAGACAGTCAAAGGGGATTGGCTCTGAGCCACTTAGGGCCAGGAAAGATCCACCATCATGCTTCGCGCACTTGATATTCGGGATATGCTCATCATCGACCGGTTGGAACTTCTGTTCCAACCGGGCCTGAACGTTCTGACTGGTGAAACTGGTGCGGGCAAATCGATTCTGCTCGACTCGCTCGGTTTCGTTCTGGGCTGGCGGGGACGTGCCGAGCTGGTCCGGCAGGGAGCAGAACAGGGAGAAGTGACCGCCGAGTTCGAGCTTGCGCCGGATCATCCCGCACATGGAGTGCTTGAAGAGGCGGGTCTTCCGATCAACGAAACCCTGATCTTGCGGCGCGTGAACAGTCGCGATGGGCGCAAGACAGCTTGGGTCAACGATCGGCGCTGTTCTGGCGAGGTGTTGCGCCGCTTATCTGAGACGTTGGTTGAACTGCATGGTCAACATGATGATCGCGGCCTTCTGAACCCGCGCGGTCACCGGGAACTCCTCGATGCGTTTGCCGGTGTTGATGCCGAGAAACGCGCCACGCGTGAGGCTTGGGCCACACTAAGTAAAGCGCGCAAAGCGTTGTCAGCAGCTCAGGTCGAGATAGACGAGGCCAAGGCCGAAGAAGATTTCCTCCGCCATGCCGTGGCCGAGTTGGGGGATCTCGATCCGCAACCGGGAGAAGAGGCAGATCTCGACTCGCGCCGGCGCATGATGCAGGGTGCTGAGCGCTTGCGTGAAGACGTCACCCGTGCACATGCTGCCCTTGGCGGCGACGGCGCCGAAGGGGCGATCGGAGACGCGCTCCGCTGGCTCGAAGGCGCCCAAGGCGGGGCAGAAGGGCATCTTGATGCCCCCCTGGCGGCAATCGAACGGACCCTAACAGAACTTGGGGAGGCGGTTGAAGAGGTGGAGCGCTGTCTTGATGTGCTCACATTCAATCCCCACGAACTGGAAGAGACAGAAGAGCGCCTCTTTGCCATCCGAGCTTTGGCGCGCAAGCACAATGTGGTGCCGGACGAGCTTGGTGCTCTTGCAGAAGACCTGCGCACGCGGCTCGACGCCGTGGACGCCGGGGCGGAGCGGTTAGAGAGCCTCTCCAAAGCGGTGACGGACGCAGAGCGGCGCTACGACAATGCGGCGGATGCGCTTGGAGCCGCGCGTCGCGGTGCAGCAGACCGGCTTGATACGGCAGTCATGACAGAGCTTGCTCCGCTCAAGATGGAGCGTGCAGTCTTTCAAACCGATTTCAGCGAGGCCACCCCCGGCCCAGACGGCAAGGAAGCAGTGGCCTTTACCGTTGCCACGAACCCCGGTGCGCCTGCAGGACCGATCGGCAAGATCGCGTCGGGTGGTGAACTGAGCCGTTTTCTCCTCGCACTCAAGGTCTGTCTGAGCCGCGATGATGCCGGGCTGACGATGATCTTTGACGAAATCGACCGTGGCGTCGGTGGGGCGACGGCGGATGCCGTGGGTCGTCGGCTTTCCGCGCTTGCCGAAGGTGGACAAATCCTCGTGGTGACCCATTCCCCGCAGGTGGCGGCCCTCGGAGCACACCATTGGCGCGTCGAGAAGCAGGTAGTCGCGGATCAAACCATGTCCACCGTGGTGCCTCTCAAGGGGGATGCTCGGGTCGATGAGGTGGCGCGGATGTTGGCCGGTGACACGATCACTGATGAAGCGCGCGCCGCAGCGCGGGCGTTGTTGGTGTAGCAGACGTACAGACGTTGCCTTCGTGGCAGAGCACCGTAAGCTGGTGAGAGTTAGAACGAGGCCGCAGGGACATGTCCAATTCCATCCGATCTTTCCTGATGGACAGTGGCAAGAAGGCTGTGGCGCGGGCGCGAGACGGCTGGAGCGTCCTGATCGATAAGGGGCCAAGCCAGTTTCAGTTCTGGCTTATCAGTCTCGTCATCGGAATAGCCGCCGGGTTTGCAGCTCTGTTCTTTCGCAAGGGGATCGAGGCCTTGCAATCCGCGCTCTACGGAGTGGAAGACGTCAATCTTTTGCACAGCTATGCAGGAGATCTGCCGTGGTATCTGCTTTTACTTATCCCGATCTGTGGCGGACTTGCGGTGGGAGTGATCCTTGACAGGTTCACGGATGATGCGCGCGTCCGGTCCGTTGCTGACGTGATCGAAGGGGCCGCGCTGAATGAGGGGCGCGTCGAGAAGAAAGAAGGAATCGCCTCAGCACTGGCCTCTCTCATAACGCTTAGTTCCGGTGGATCCTCCGGACGCGAAGGCCCAGTGGTGCATATGGCAGCGGTCATTTCGTCTTGGGTGAGTAACCGCATTTCAGCAGATGGGATCACAGGGCGCGACCTACTGGGCTGCGCGGTTGCGGCGGCGGTGTCGGCGTCTTTCAATGCGCCGATCGCGGGGGCCTTGTTCGCGTTGGAGGTGGTGTTGCGGCATTTCGCGGTGCATGCCTTTGCGCCGATTGTCATTGCTTCGGTCGCAGGCACCGTCATCAACCGGATCGAATTTGGTGGCGTCACCGAGTTTCACCTGCCGGACACGACCACGCTTCAGTTCTACCAAGAGCTTCCAGCCTTTCTTTTGTTGGGGGTGGTCTGTGGCTTTGTGGCGGTCGCGCTCATGTGGACGATCTTCTGGGCCGAGGATATCGGCAACCAGTTGCGCGACCGGACTGGGTTGCCGCGCTGGCTTCGACCGGCACTCTCTGGTGCGCTTCTTGGAGGGCTGGCGATCTGGTTCCCGCATATTATCGGGGTCGGGTATGAGACAACCTCGCTTGCTCTCACGGGGGAGCTTGTCCTGCACAATGCGGTGATCTTTGCCGTGCTCAAAGTCATCGCCGTATCGATCACGATGGCCGGGCGGATGGGGGGCGGGGTCTTTTCTCCGGCGCTCATGGTTGGCGCTTTGACCGGCCTTGCATTTGGCCTCATCGCGACGAGCGTTTTCCCGGAAGTGTCTGGAAGCGTGACACTTTATGCCCTTGCAGGTATGGGCGCCGTCGCTGCGGCGGTGTTAGGTGCGCCGATCTCGACAACGCTGATCGTCTTCGAGTTGACCGGCGACTGGCAGACCGGGATTGCGGTCATGGTGTGTGTGTCGATCTCGACCGCGCTTGGGTCGCGGCTTGTCGATCGGTCCTTCTTTCTCAGCCAGTTGGAGCGCCGCAATGTCCATGTCGCGGCCGGGCCGCAGGCCTATCTCCTGTCGATGTTCCGGGTCGCCAGCGTTATGCGGGCCAAGGACGATCCGCGCGCAGCGTCGGAAGATGCCTGCTGGGATATGATCGGCGAAGGGGTCTATGTCGATGGCAACGCGACGCTCGAGGCGGCGATGCCGATCTTCGACAAGGCGGGGGTGCTGTTCATCCCTGTGGTGACGCTCTCGGGAGAGGATCAAGCGCCGGAACTTTGGGGCGCGCTCTATCAGGTGGATGCCCTGCGTGCCTACAACCGGGCCCTTGCCGCGACGGCGGCTGAGGAACACAGCTAGAGCAAAAAGACCCCCGAAATCGGGGGTCTGTATCACGTCGGTATTACGTCGGTATTGCGACTGTGCGGATTTCGGCCCTAGCGTCGTGGGCTAGATCCGCTCGACGGTCACGAGGTCACTTTGGGCAAAGGCGAGAAGGCCTTTGATCCGGTCGGCGTCCTCGATCGGATTCTCATAGCTCCAGGCGGCGTTTTGGATCGTCGTGCTTTTGGTGACGATGGAGAAGTAGCTTGCATCGCCCTTGTGGGGGCAATGGGTCGTATGATCGCTCTCGTCGAGGAATGCCATCGCGATATCTTCGCGCGGGAAATAGATCACGGGTGCCAGATCGCCCTCGCTCAGTTCGAGTGCGTTGGCGCTCTCGCCCAAGACAGCGCCACCAGCGCGAACGCTCCAATTGCCTTCCGCTTTGCGGATCGTGATCTTCTTACCCATGCATCTTATCCCCTCGGTTCAAGGTAGCGCCATTTTCGCGGTGCGACGTGACAGGAACGTGTCACAGCCCATGATCCCGGGCGGTATTGCCAACGGTTCGGATCAGAGCGGCGCGGTCGCGCGATCCAACCACATTTCCGTGGAAGACGCCACCCTGCCGCGCAGCACGCGACGACACGTCTCATGGTAGGAATCGAGCCATTTTACCTCGACGCTCGAAAGCATGCCGGGGTCGATCAGGCGACGGTCGATAGGGCAATAGGTCAGGGTGCGCAGTTGCAACATCTTGCGATGGGCGTCCCCCCCTGGAAGGGCCGGGGCCTCTTCGACAACGACAAGGTTTTCGATGCGGATACCGAACGCACCAGGGCGATAATAGCCCGGTTCATTCGATAGGATCATGCCCGGCTCAAGAGGCACATCCGAGAGGCGCGAGAAACGCTGCGGGCCTTCGTGGACACAAAGATAGACCCCGACGCCATGGCCGACACCATGATCGAAATCGAGCCCGGCTTCCCAGAGCGGGATGCGTCCGATCGCATCAAGGTTTTGACCCGCAAGGCCGCGTGGAAAGCGCAGGCGGGAAATTCCGATCATGCCCTTGAGGACCCGGGTGAAGGCTTCGCGTTCGGCGTCACCGGGCGTGCCGATAGGGAGGGTGCGGGTAATGTCGGTGGTGCCGTCTCGATACTGTCCGCCACTGTCGAGGACGAGAAGATCGCCCTTGGCAAGGGCGCGGTTGGTTTCTTCCGTTACGCGGTAGTGGATGACGGCGCCATGCGGGCCAGTTCCGGCGATGGTGTCAAAACTGATGTCGAGTAGCGCATTGGTGGCGCGGCGGCTCTCTTCAAGTTTGCGCACCACGTCGATCTCGGTGATGCCGGTTTCGGCCGCGTCCTCAAACCAAGCGAGGAAATCGCACATGGCCGCACCGTCGCGCAGATGCGCCTCGGTTGTGCCGGCGATCTCGGTGGCGTTCTTGCGCGCCTTGGGCAGGGCGCAAAGATCGCTGCCCCACTGGAGCGTGATCCCGGCCTCAACCAATGTTTCGGCCAGCAGCACGGGTGTTGTCACCTTGTCGAGGCGGACAGGCCCGTCGAGGCTTCGCAGTGTCGGGCGTAGCACGTCGGGTGCGTGCACGCGTACCGCGTCGCCGAGATGATCCTCGAGCGCCTCGAGCTTGACCGGGTCCATAAATAGGTCGACTGAGCTGTCGCTGTGCAGGAGCGCGAATCCATGCGCGATCGGGTTGCGGGGAATATCCTGGCCGCGAATGTTAAGAAGCCAGGCGATGGAATCCGGCTGGGTCAGGAGGGTGCAGGCCTGCCCGGCGTCGGCCAACTGCGCCGCGAGGCGGGCGCGCTTTTCGGAATGCGGCTCGCCTGCGAACTCGAGCGGTTGCGCGGTGGCAGGGGCGGTGGGCGGATCAGGCTGGTCCACCCAGATACGGTCGACCATGTTGGCGCTGCCAACGAGCGCGATTCCGCTATCTCGGAGCGTTTTTTCGAGAGACTCGATCTGGCCCACGGTATGTAGCCATGGGTCAAAGCCGATCCGCGCACTGCCCGTGATCTCGCCCAGGAGCCAGTCGCCCAAGGTTACATCCGGCCAGTCGAGCGGCGTAAAGCAGTCGGCGACCTGTAGCTTGACCTGTTCTCGGTAGCGCCCATCGACAAAGACACCGGCCTTGTCGGCGAGGATCGCGGCAAAGCCCGCTGAGCCGGTAAACCCGGTGAGCCAGGCAAGGCGTTCGTCATGGGCGGCGACGTATTCCCCCTGATGGGCGTCGGCGCGTGGTACGATGAACCCGTCAAGCCCTTCTTGGGTCAGCGTCTCGCGCAGGCGGGCGAGACGGGGCGGGCCTTGGTCCGGGCGAGTGGTTGCGGTGAAATCCTGGAACATCTGTCTTTCTCCAGAGCCGGTTTGCTCTTCCTCTTGCCCAAAATATCCCGGGGTGAATGGCCGCTTTTGCGGCCAGAGGGGCTGGCCCCTTCTACCCCGCCTTGCGCATCCCGAGCACGCGGGCGCGTTTGCGCGGATCGCTGTCAAACAGGCTGGCAAGCTGTTCGGTCATCGCCCCGGCAAGCTGTTCGACATCCGTGATGGTGACCGCGCGTTCATAATAGCGCGTCACGTCATGTCCGATGCCGATGGCGAGAAGCTCAACCGCCTTGCGTTTCTCAACCATGGCGATGACATCGCGCAGGTGTTTTTCGAGGTAGTTGGCCGGGTTGACCGAAAGCGTCGAGTCGTCGACCGGCGCCCCGTCCGAGATCACCATGAGGATCTTACGCGCCTCGCGGCGGGCGACCATGCGGCGGTGCGCCCATTCAAGCGCCTCGCCGTCGATGTTTTCCTTAAGAAGCCCCTCTTTCATCATCAGACCGAGGTTCACATGGCTGCGCCGCCAAGGGGCGTCGGCGGATTTGTAGATGATGTGGCGCAGGTCGTTGAGGCGGCCCGGTTGTTGCGGACGGCCTTCGTTAAGCCATTTCTCACGGCTCTGGCCGCCTTTCCACGCGCGGGTGGTGAAGCCGAGGATCTCGACCTTGACGTTGCAGCGTTCAAGCGTGCGGGCCAGAACATCTGCGCAGATGGCCGCGATGGAGATCGGGCGGCCGCGCATGGAACCGGAGTTGTCGAGCAGCAGTGTCACCACCGTGTCACGGAACTCGGTGTCTTTCTCGACCTTGAAAGAAAGCGGTGTCGTCGGGTTGGCGACCACGCGGGCAAGACGGCCCGCATCGAGGATGCCTTCCTCGAGGTCGAACTCCCACGAGCGGTTTTGTTGCGCCTGAAGGCGGCGCTGGAGCTTGTTGGCAAGACGGCCCACCGCGCCCTTGAGCGGTTCGAGCTGCTGGTCGAGATAGGCGCGCAGGCGTTCAAGCTCTACATGTTCTGCGAGATCTTCAGCGGCGATTTCCTCGTCGAAATCAGTCGCGAAGACCGAGTAATTCGGGTCGGCATCCGAGATCGGCTGTGGGGCGGGCGGCTCGAGCGGCGCTTCGCCGTCGGGCATTTCCACGTCATCGCCCATCTCGTCCTCGGCCATCTCGTCCATCGAGACCTGGGCCTCGGACATGTCCTGTTGTTCTTCTTGGGACTGTTCGGGGCTGGCCTCGTTCTCGTCGTCCTGGCTGTCGTCTTGGCCGGAGCTGTCGGGATCTTCGTTGTCTTCCTGCTCTTCGGCTTCGTCTTCTTGGTCGTCGTCCTCGGCATCGGGGTCTTCGCCAAGCTGATCGCCATAGCCAAGGTCTTCGATGACCTTGCGGGCAAGTTTGGCAAAGCTCTGTTGGTCGGACAGCAGCGCGTTGATATCGCCAAGCGTGTCGGCGGCTTGTTGTTCGATGTAGCCCTGCCAGAGATTCATCACGTTGCGCGCGGCCGGGGGAAGATCACGACCGGTGGCAAGGTGGCGCACGAGATAGCCCGCCGCGGTTGCGAGCGGCGCCTCGGCGGAGTTGGTGATCTGGTCGTAGCCGCGGCTCAGGGCTTCGTTCTCGATCTTTGCGTCGATATTTGTTGCGGTGCCGGGCATGTCGCGGGCGCCCATCGCCTCGCAGCGGGCGGTCTCCATGGCTTCGTAGAGATCGCGGGCGATGCCTTGGGCCGGGGCGTATTTCGCGTGGGTGCCATCGTCATGGTAGCGACGTTTCATGGCGAGCGCATCCGCCGTGCCGCGCGCCAAGAGCACTTCGTCGCGGCTCATCCGGCGGCTAACTTGCGGTAGGCGCATTTGTTCGCCCGACACGCCGGATGGATCAGCGCTATAGCTGACCGATAGCTCCGGATCATGGGCCATTACCTTGGTGGCCTCGGCAAGAGCCTTTTTGAACGGATCGGCGGGGTTGTCGGACTTCTTGGTCATGGCAACGATAAATCACGCATCAGCCGGAAAAGGCAAGGTGGGAATGTGTCGGAACGGCGCGTCGCGCACCCAAGGATCAGGCTTTAGCCCAAGAGCAATGCGGTGCAGCTTTTGAGCTTCTGCACGGAGAGGCGACGGGCTTGCATCTGAATGCGGGAATCGTCGGAGAAGGTCGTGCGCTGGAGCAGAGAGCTATGAGCCATCTTGGCCTCGATCCGCCAGTTGAGCACGTCGCGGGCCTGCGTCGGCGGCGTCATTGCGTCGAGGATGTCGAGCACCTCGCCACGCCGATCTTGTGTGACCTCGGAAGCGGCGCCATCGAACATCCATTCGAATTCCATCTGTGCCGAAAGGCGGCCTGCGCAGGTTGCAAAGGTGCGTAGGGGATCGGAGGGAGGCATGGTTTCGCCCTGTGCGCAGATCGGTGCCGCGCATAGCGCCAAGGAGAGGGGTAGTCGGCGAAAATATGTTCTCAAACCGCTCATGAAATCATCTTTGAGCAGAAATAATCGCATATCAAGTGTGCGATTTGAAAACTTTCTCGGGTGTTTGCTGTCTAGGACGTGATATCCGACAGGCTGCACTGGCCTGTGGCGATGTCGGCGAGGAGCGCGACATGCACGTCGAGTGCGTCGATGACACGGTAGCCGGGGGATTGACCATCAAAGGCAAGGTTGAGGTCTGTTCCGGCTAGGACGACCGCATCTGCGCCCTTGTCTCGCACCATCCGCGCCCCGGCATCAAGGAAGAGGGCGCGTTGCGCTTCGCTACACATCCCGGCAACGGCCATGTCCTGATAGCTTTGGCCGAGTGTTTCGATGTCGTCCTCAAGCGCGACGGCGCGTGTCTTCGTCAGCTGCCCGTAGAGGCCGGTCCGCATCACAACCCGTGTGCCCAATAGACCGACCGTGCCGAGCCCTTCGGCGGCGAAATAGGAATCAAGCGGTGTCACGGCGGAAATGAGCGGCAGGGCGGAAATGGCCTTAGTTTCCTCGAAACAGAAATGCCCGCCCAGCGAGGTAATGGCCGCGCAGTCACAGCCCGCGGCCTTGAGGCGGTCGATCAGCGGCGCATAGAGAGCGGCCTGTGCGGTGCGATTGTCGGCGAGGTTGTTGCGGATCAGGTCCTGCACATCGGCATGAACAATCGTCAGCTCGAGCTTGCCGCCACGCGCCTCGACCGCCTTGGTCAAACGTTGATAGTAGACGACGGTCGCGGCAACGCCGATCCCGCCGATCAGCCCGATATGAAGCGGTTTAACCAAGGCTCACGCTTGCGGCGCTTTCCGGAAGTTCCTCGTCAAACAGGCGTTGGTAGAACTCGGCCACGGTCTGGCGTTCGAGCTCGTCGCATTTGTTGAGGAAGGTCAGGCGGAAGGCATAGCCCACGTCGCGGAACACCTCGGCGTTCTCGGCCCATGTAATCACCGTGCGCGGCGACATCACGGTCGAGAGATCACCATTCATAAAGGCGGTGCGGGTGAGGTCGGCGACGGTCACCATTTGCTTGACCGTCTTGCGGCCTGCCTCGGTGTTGAAATGCGGGTTCTTGGCGAGCACGATATTGGTCTCGGCGTCGATCGAGAGATAGTTCAGCGTCGCGACGAGGGACCAGCGGTCCATCTGTGCTTGGTTGATCTGTTGCACGCCGTGGTAGAGGCCCGTGGTGTCACCAAGGCCAACCGTGTTGGCAGTTGCGAAGAGGCGGAAGTGCTTGTGCGGGGTGATGATCTCGTTCTGGTCGAGCAGCGTCAGCTTGCCGTCAGTTTCCAGAACACGCTGGATCACGAACATCACGTCGGCGCGGCCTGCGTCATATTCGTCAAAAACGATCGCGACGGGGTTGCGCAGTGCCCAAGGCAGGATGCCTTCATGGAACTCGGTGACCTGCTTGCCATCGCGCAGCTTGATCGCGTCCTTGCCGATCAGGTCGATCCGGGAGATGTGGCTGTCGAGATTGACGCGCACAGCGGGCCAATTGAGGCGTGCAGCGACTTGTTCGATGTGGGTCGACTTGCCGGTGCCGTGATAGCCTTGGATCATGACGCGGCGGTTGCGGGCAAAACCCGCGAGAATGGCCATGGTGGTGTCGGGATCGAATTTGTAGGTGGGATCGATCTCGGGGACGCGGGCGCTTTTTTCTTCGAAGCCGTGGACCACCATATCGGTGTCGATCCCAAAGACGTCACGCACCGAAATCGCTTCGGTTGGTTTCGCGTTGATGTCGAGCAAGCCATCGTCCATGGAATTCGTCCTTCTTCTCTGCGCCCCGCCGGGCACCAAACCCGCACTTGGTGCCTTATCTTGCGCGCAAGGGCAAGAGGCTCTGGCCGGATTATCGCCCCGTCACAACGACAAGGGTTGAACCGGCCTCGGCTTGCATGTCGAACAGGCGTTCGGGATCAGAAGGCTTCGCGCAGTGTGGCCTTCGCGCGCAGGAGGCTACGGGCGTCGACAAAGCGCGGTGTGCTCTTCATGTAGTCGCGGAAGGCTTGGCCATAGCCGGAGATGAGCCAGCGTTCTTCGTTGAGGACGAACAGGAAGTAGAGCGCAAAGAGCGCCAGTGCGAAGAGGCCGGTCAGGGGAGAGCCGCAGGTGATGGCGAGGCCGATCGTGGCGATGACCGAGGTGACATATTGCGGGTTGCGGGAATAGGCATACATGCCGCCCGTCACGAGGCCCCCGCTTTCGCAATAGGTATTGTCGAGGCCGAGGAAGCGATAGCCGCGCAGGGTCAGGCCGAAGGCGAAGATCATGATCGGCAGGCCAAGGGCGAACTGGCCCCAATGCGTCACTCCATGCACCACCAGCGCGCAAAGCGCAAAAACCACAGTGCCACCACAAAACAATCGAAACAGCCCAAAGGCCAGATGGTGCCGCCAGCCGGAGGAGGCGGGCCAGAGACCGAGATCCGGACGCGCGAGGCTCAGCGCAAGATGCGCAGCCAGCGCAAGGCCGGAAAGGCCGGTCAGCGCAAAGGAAAGAGCGTGTAGCGAGGCGAGCGTGAGGATCATAACGGCAACTCCAGCGATGTGCTTGGCCTCGGCTACAGATTTTTTGTGACAGGTGTGCTTCGGTTTGTTGACGGTTTCGTTGGCACCGCTGCGCGCGGGCGCGTAGCGCGCCCCTGCTCGGCGGCAAGTCAGGAAGTCTGACGATGAGGTGAACGCTTGTGATCGACGAACCGTGATCCGCGGCGGGAAACGGGGCGTAACCCCCACAGTTCCGGCGATCAGGCCGGTCCTGAAAACCTGAACATGGAGGATAACATGAAACTCTCGAAGCTGAATATCATCGCCGCCCTGACCCTGACCGCCGGTGCAGCACTTGCTGCGAACCCGATGGTTGGTGGTGCTCCGATGTATGAAAACAAGAACATCGTTGAGAACGCCGTGAATTCGGCTGACCACGAGACGCTGGTTGCTGCCGTCCAGGCCGCTGGTCTCGTCGAGACCCTGCAGAGCGAAGGTCCGTTCACCGTCTTTGCGCCGACCGATGATGCCTTTGCCATGCTGAAGCCTGGCACAGTTGAAACGCTTCTCAAGCCCGAGAACAAAGACGCACTCACCAAGGTTCTGACCTGTCACGTTGTGTCGGCCAACGCGATGTCGGATGCGATCATGGGCATGATCGACGACGATGGCGGCGTGCATGATGTGCCGACCGTCGGTGGCTGTACCCTCAAGGCAAGCTATGACAACGGCGAGATCACCCTCACCGACGAGCGCGGCCGTGATGCGACCGTGACCATCGCTGACGTGAAACAGTCGAACGGTGTGATCCACGTGATCGACACGGTGCTCCTGCCGGCCATGTAAGCCCGTGTGAGACGCGCGAACAGAGGCCGTCCCATCGGGGCGGCCTCATGCGTTTCGACACAAAGCTCGCAACACTGTGGGTAGGTTTGATTTGAGACGCGGGGGGATTCCCTCCAAAATGAAGAAGAAAAGGAGGACGACCATGCTAAGACGACAGGTTCTTTTGACAGGAGGCACCGCGCTCGGGGCTGCGATGTTTGGCCTGAGCCCGGCGGCGGCCTCGGACGAGGTTTTCGAGGTTACGCGCACCGAGGCGGAATGGCGCGAAATGCTGACGCCGTTGCAATATGAGGTGATGCGCAACGAAGGCACCGAACGGGCCGGGACATCGCCGCTCGACAAGCTTTATGACAAGGGCACGTATCATTGCCGCGGGTGTGATCTGCGACTTTATTCGTCGCGCCACAAGTATGACAGCGGCACAGGCTGGCCGAGCTTCTGGAAGGCGTTGCCCAATGCGATTGAAACGAAGCCCGACCGCAAACTCTTTGCAGTGCGCACCGAATGCCATTGCCGCCGTTGCGGGAGCCACCTTGGGCATATCTTTGATGACGGACCGAAGCCTACCGGCAAACGCCATTGCCTGAACGGCGTGAGCCTCGTGTTCCGAGCCGCCTGACGGTTTCGCCCACAGCGAGGATAGAGAAAGCAAAAGGCCCCGGAAGGGGCCTTTTCTTTTTGGTTATTTGAAGTTGCGGCTTTCCTTGATCTGATCCCAGGCCCAGACCACCTCTTGCAATTGTTCTTCCTGGCTCCGATCGCCGCCATTCATGTCCGGGTGCAGAACCTTGATGAGCTTCTTATAGGCCTTGCGCACCTCGGCCTTGCTCCAGCTGTCCTTCGCCTCGAGAATCTCGATGGCACGGCGTTCTGTGGGGGGGAGGCGTCGTCCGGCGGCGGCGCCTTTGCCGGGGTTCTGGGTCGCGTTGGCGCCCAAGACCTGATGCGGATCTTCGATGCCAAGTCGTGCCCAGGCGCGGGCCTCGGGATCGGAGAAGGACTTGGTTTCCCGCTCCCAGACCTTGTCCTTGGATTTCTGGGCGTTCATTTCTGCTTCGGTCTGACCGTCGAAGAAATTCCACTTAAGATTATACTCCCGCACGTGTTCCTTGCAGAACCATTTGAACTCATCAAGGACGTCGGGGGCACGCGGTGCGCGGTATTTGCCCGCCTCTGTACAGCCCGGATGCTCGCATTCGCGGGTCGAGGTTTCGCTTGCCCCGGACATGCCACGACGGCCACGCGGGTTTTTCTTCTTCGCGGTCGATACTGACATATCAAAACCGAAGGGATCTGGTTTGCGCATGAACTCACCTTTTCGACTCGAGGCGGAGAGTTTAGTCTAACCATCGGCAGATTGAAGAGGCTCAGAGAAAAAAATGTCCGTGACACAGGAAATTCATGATCAGATCGAAGCGGCGTTTCAGCCAGCAACCTTGCAGGTGATCGACGACAGCGAACGCCACCGCGGGCATGCGGGCTATCAAGAAGGCGGGGAAAGCCATTTTATCGTGGAAATCCAATCGGATAAATTCGATGGGATGAGCCGGATCGCGCGCCACCGCGCTGTGCATGATGCGATTGGCAAGCCGCTCTTGGCACGCATTCACGCGCTTGAGCTCCGGTTCGGTAACTAAGCGCTATTCTGCCGCCACGTCCGATTTCTTGTCGTCTTCGGGTTTATCGTCCGCGATCTGACGGGCGCGTTGCAAAAGAGCCATCGGCAGCACGTTGTCCAATTCCGGCTCGTCGATCTCGTCAGCGGCCTGGTCGGCGGTGGCGACCACTTGCGGCATGAAGGGTGTCTCGCCGGGGGGCGGCAATTGCTGCACTGGTGGCGCGGGCTTGGCCTCGGCGGTCGCGGTCGGGCGGCGGAATACGAGGATGGAGCGAAAAGTTGTCTGCACCGATGTCAGGCCGGTGCGCTCGTCATTGGGCAGGGTGTCAGAGCGCAGGTATTCCCAGCCCTCGGCGGCGAGCGCGTTCATCACCTCTTGCAAGGCATGTGCGAAACGCCCATCCGGCCCCTTGACGCCACGCGCCCGTTTTCCCCGGCTTGGGGCCGGCACGACCTTGTATTCATACTCGACCATCAAACTAATACAGCTTTGTTTCCAATACTCTGACATTAGCAGGCAATCTGCGCTGCGTCAGCATTGGATTTTGCCATATTTTCAAGGGGATTTGCCGGGTATCCCCATCTTGCGCCCGACCCGTTCGGGAAGCGGCAGGGTGGCGTGGGCGGCGGCGAGTTTGTCGACGTTGGCGAGGATGTCGGGGGGCATGGGGGCGACTCGGGGTCCGGACATGTCGATATGCAGCGCCAGACCTTCGCCTGTCGCCGAGATCCAGCCGTCCTCGTGGATCAGTTCCTGATAGAAGTGAAAGCGCTTCTCGTCATGGGCCAGAAGCTGAAACGACACCCGCACCTTGGCGCCGAGATGCAATTCTCGCAGGTAACAGAGATGGAACTCGGCCGAGAAGGTCGAAAGGTTGCGCGCCTCGCGGTACTCCGGGCCAAAGCCAAGCGCGGTCCAGATCTCATCGACGCCACGGTCAAAAAGCACGTTGTAGAAGGCCATGTTGAGATGGCCGTTATAGTCGATCCAGGACGGATCAAGCTCCATAGGGGCAGAGAGAAAAGGTCCGGTCATTGGGGGTGCCTCAGAACGGTTTGACGACCACGACCCACAGGATCGCGATGGTGATGAAAACGGATACTTCGTTGAAAATACGCAGGAAAACCTCGCTCTCGCGGAATTCGCCACGGCGGGCGCGCAGCACGATGCGGCCGGTCCAGATGTAGTGTGCGGCGAGGATTGCGACGGCAGTGATCTTCACGTGAGTCCATGTGGCGAAATCCCACACGGACCAAGCGAGCCAGAGGCCGGTGATGACGCCGATGACGGCGAGCATGGCGGAGAAACGATAGAGGCGCACGGTGAGGTCGCCGGTGGGGCCGAACTCGCCAAGGCGGTCATGCTCTTTCTTCCAGTAGATGATGGCGCGGGGGACGGCGAAGACGGAGGTCATCCAGCCCATGACGCAGAGAAGATGGATGATCTTGACCCAATCCATGAGGGATCCTTTCGCGGTTCGATTTGGCCGCAGCCTAGCGCCGAAAAAGGGGATGTGCCAGATCGTGGCGCGAAGAATTAACGCGGCAAAAGGGCGATCTGTATCACGTCGGTATGACGTCGGTATTGCGTCGGTCTGGATCGCGCAGATCGCATGATGAACGGAGCGCACGGGTTAATGGGCGGGTCACGATTTCTTTTGAAGAAATCGGGGCGGAATTTTTTGAAAATTCCGCGCGGTGGTGGGCGCTTTTACCGATGGCGAGGTCAGGCCGGGCACGTTTTGAAATTTCGCCAAACGGTGTAGGATTGCGCCCATTCCGTCGCGACGCGCCGCCAATTGTTAGTCTCGATAGCCATCTATTGAGACGCCGCCAAGCTGAGCCCGTCTGCCTCGGCGTTCTTATGGAGGAGCTTTGATGCAATCAATTTTAAAGAAATATTTCTGGTCTTTCACCGTGGTGGCGCTCTCGCTTTGCAGCGGTCCGGCCTCGGCTGATCTCTACAAATGGTCCGGGAACGGGACAGATTGGTGTGCGCAGGCTGCCAAATACCTTGAACCGGTGGGCGGACGCCCCGCGTTTACCTGTGACTCCAACGGCGACATGCGTACCGGGATAAAGAGGCTTTGTGTCCGGCTCAACAACTATGGGTGCATGTGGCAAAGGAGCGGTTCGTGGCCGGGGACGGATATGAAGGCGGGCAATGATGGTGCCCATGATGGGCGTGGCGGGCGAAATGGGCATTCTGTATTTCGCTCTGCGCCAGCGTCTCTTGCGGCGAAGTTCAACTGGTTTGCGCGTCGGGGCAGCAAATCTGCGATTGCCCATGCCGAATCCTATCTGCCTTGGTGTGACACGCTTGGCAGCAAGCCCAAAAAGGGATCCTACTATCGCTCTTGCAAGCTTGACCCGTCAGATATGAAGCCCGGTAGAAAATACTGTCGCAAGCCAGCATCCGGGAAGCCGAGTGCGGCGCAATGCAAATCTTGTAACTGCCCAAGTGTTCTTGCCAGGGAATGGGTCTCAGACACGCCTTACGCGGTATCTGATCCACTGCCTCTGGTGGATGACGATGGGTTTCCCAACGCGCTTATGATCAAGATCGCGCTTCGGAACTCGGTCAATGAGATGGGAGGATATCGCCCTAATCAGACAGCCATTGATGAGGCGATCGCGCTTTATCCGAAGTTATACGGTCAGTAGACTGAACCTGAGGCCCTTGCCTTTCCGCCCAGATACTGGGGCGGAAAGGCAAGGGCTGGTTGGATCAGCCGAGTTTTTTCTGAACAAGCTCGTTGACGGCCTTGGGGTTGGCCTTGCCGCCGGTGGCTTTCATCACCTGACCGACGAACCAGCCCGCGAGTTTGGGGTTCACCTTGGCTTTTTCGACCTGGGCCGGGTTTGCGGCGATGATTTCGTCTAGCGCGGTCTCGATGGCGCCGGTGTCGGTCACCTGTTTCATGCCGCGTTCCTCGACGATCGCCTCGGGGTCGCCGCCTTCGGTGTAGACGATCTCGAACAGGTCCTTGGCGATCTTGCCGGAGATGGCGTCGGACTTGATGAGCTTGATGATGCCCGCGAGTTGCGCAGGCGAGACGGGCGAGGATTTGATGCCAAGGTCGTCCTTGTTGAGACGGCCGAACAGCTCGTTGATGACCCAGTTCGCGGCAAGCTTGCCGTCACCTGCTTCGGCGGCCACTTCTTCGAAGAAGGCGGCGTTCTCGGATTCGGCGGTCAGGACGGAGGCGTCATAGTCCGACAGGCCGAAATCGCCGATGAAACGGGCCTTTTTCTGATCCGGGAGTTCCGGCAAGCCTTTGGCGATGTCATCCACCCAGTCCTGTTCGATCTCGAGCGGCAGGAGGTCGGGGTCGGGGAAGTAGCGGTAATCGTGGGCTTCTTCCTTGGAGCGCATGGACCGGGTTTCGTTCTTGTCCGGATCGTAGAGGCGGGTTTCCTGATCGACGGAGCCGCCGGCCTCGACGATTTTGATCTGGCGTTCGGCCTCGATCATGATCGCGGCTTGGATAAAGCGCATGGAGTTCATGTTCTTGATCTCGCAGCGGGTGCCGAGATGCGAGAAGTCCTGCGTTTCCATGTATTTCTCGTAGGCGCCGGGGCGGCAGATCGAGACGTTGACGTCGGCACGCAGGTTGCCGTTTTGCATGTTGCCGTCGCATGTCCCGAGATAGCGCATGATCTGGCGCAGCTTGGCGATATAGGCGGCGGCCTCTTCGGGGCCACGGATATCGGGGCGCGAGACGATTTCCATCAGCGCGACACCCGTGCGGTTGAGGTCCACGAAAGACATGTGCGGGTCCATGTCGTGGATGGATTTCCCGGCGTCCTGTTCAAGGTGGATGCGTTCGATGCGCACGTTGCGCGCGGTGCCGTCGCCCATTTCCACCAGCACTTCGCCTTCACCGACGATCGGGTGGTAGAGCTGGGAAATCTGGTAGCCTTGCGGCAGGTCGGGATAGAAGTAGTTCTTGCGGTCGAAGGCCGAGAACAGATTGATATCGGCCTTGAGGCCAAGGCCGGTGCGCACGGCCTGAGCGATGCATTCCTCGTTGATCACCGGCAGCATGCCGGGCATGCCCGCATCGACGAAGGCGACGTTGGAGTTCGGCTCGGCACCGAATTGCGTCGAGGCGCCGGAGAAGAGCTTGGCACGGGTCGCAACCTGGGCATGGACCTCCATGCCGATGACCAGTTCCCAGTCATGCTTGGCGCCCGCGATCACCTTGGGCTTGGGGGCATCATATGTCAGGTCGAGCATCTGCCGGACTCCTTTGAACGCGTATTGGGACGCGTTCTAGGCCAGAGGCCGAAAAGGAGCAAGGGGGCAGGGAGTCAGGAGGGCCCGTGATGGATGCCGTCGGGGCCGAAGGTCACGGTCTGGCCATCTTGCAGGCGTTTGAGGAACGGCATGGCGATGGCGGAGAGCGCGGTCTCGCGGCCCTTTTCGGCTAGGCGGGAGTGGGAGATGATGCGGGCGGTGTTTTCAAAGCCGATCTCGGCATGGCCCCAGATCATTGGGTGAACCTCGCGGAGGTGGTGTTCGACCACGGTTTCAAAGCCGCGCCGCAGGGCCGGGGGCAGGTCGGGGCGATAGCCTGTCTCGTTGTAGCGTTCGCGCGCGGTCTGCCAGCATTGGTAGAGATGCGCGGCGGTGAGGTTGGCTGTGTGTTGATCTCGGCATGCGTCGAGGATGTCGTAGATGCCTTCGAGGAAATACTCGGGCTCGAAGATGGAGAGGCCTTCGGGATCGACGAGCAGCGCATCGAACCAGACCCAAGTATAGCCCGCGGCGCCCCAGTCCTCGTAGGTGCGGGCGGCGGTGCGGCGGGCTTCGAGGTCGAGGGCCTGAAAGTCGCCATACCAGCGCGGCAGGAGGTAGTTGCCGAGCGCCCGCATATGGCGCGGGTTCATCGGGTCGAGGGAAACGAGTTGCTCGAACTCGCGGATGATGTGCAGTTCGGGGCTATGGCGACCGGGCAGCAGGGCACAGCGCGCTGCCGCAAGCGCAGGCGAGTCGAGGTCAACCGGGCAAAAGGCGTCGAGAATATCGCTGGCGCGGTCGAAATGGGCGTGGAAGGCCTCGCGGTTGGTCGCCCGCAGCTCCTCGGTGGCGGACGCCCCGCGCCAGGCCCAGCCGATGTCGATATGCATATTGGCGACGATCAGCGCGAGCGGATAGTTGTCGGGCGCTTCGTCGAGCACGAATTCGAGTGCCTCGACGCCGGAGAAGAAGTTCGACCCTTTTGCCGCGCGTCCATGCAAGAGGGCGTGCTCGGCGGCCTGCACCACGTCGGCTCGGCCACCGTAGGACAGGAGGTCGGCGATGGGTTGGCCTGCGTCGGTGGTGCGACGGGCGCGGTCCGCCTCGCGGATGAGATCGGCAAGTTCGTCCCAGCGATCCTGACGAGCGAGAAAGGTGCCGTGTTCACGCGCGTCATCGGCCTCGGTCTGGTCAGGGGGCATGACATTGACGGCGATGTGCAGACGGTCGAGCAAATTGCGATAGGTTTCGCCGCCCAGACGCTGAACCTCGGGGGGGCGGCGCTTGGTTTCGAAAGATTTTGTCAGCGCCTTCAAGGACGGGGGAATCATGCTCTTGAAAGACGGTGGCTTGGGCGGGAAAACAGACATTCGCGACATTCACTCCTTGATTGAGAGCAAATGTGCAGAGGCATTCGGGCCGAAAGAAGGCACCCTTTGGGAAAGAAGCGGACGGTTTTGCGAAGCGGCAGAAAGGTGCCGGGTCAGATCACCCTGAAGTGGTGCCGTTCGACGGGGATGTTGAGGGATTTAAAAGCGTTTTCAAGGGCTTGATGCTGCGGCAGGACATCTTGGGGGATGCGCAGTTTCTTGCCGTCATGGAGGATCAAGGTCACGCGGACCGAGAAATCCCAGCGCGTGTCGAAGCGCGCCTTGGCAATGCGTGCGACCGGCAGGGCTGCGGAGAGGCGCGGGGTGTCCCATTTGAGGTCCGTCTCGGTCAGTTCGAAATGCCCTTTTGGATCGCGCAGGAGGTCAAGCAGCGCCGGGAGCAAGAAGAGCGAGAACACCGCCAGAAGCCACAGGAGCGTGCCGACGAGGTATAGCCCGATCAGCACCACAAGCGCGGCAGCAACGGCGAGGGCGGTGCGCAGAGACCGCCCCCGGGTTTGATGGCGGAACGGCAGGCTCATGCGCCGAGGATGCGCGAGACCATTTCATTGGTGTCGCGGCTCAGGTTCGGGGTGGCGAGGATGCGTTCAAGTTCCGTCTTGATCGCGGCCTGCCGGTCTGCATCGTAGCGCCGCCATGTCTGGAACGCGGAGCACATACGTGCCGTGGTTTGCGGGTTGAGCGGATCGAGGCGGATAAGCCAATCGGCGAGAAGGGTATACGCCGCGCCGCTTTCATGATGGAAGCCCGCGTGGCTCATGGCGAGCGCGCCAAAGACGGCGCGGAAGCGGTTGGGGTTCTTCATGCTGAAATCGGGATGGTCCGTCAGGCGCGCGGCGGTGGCGGCGGTGTCCTTGGGCGCAGCCTGCATGATCTGAAGGCCGAACCATTTGTCCATGACGAGGCGATCATGGGACCATTGTTTTTCAAATGCCGCCAATTGCTCTTCGCCTTTGCCCGCATCCAATAGCGCCGAGAGCGCGGCGAGTTGCAGGGTCATGTTGTCGGCCATGGCGTATTGGTTCGCCGCCGCCGTGCCGCCATCGAGACGTGTCAGGAGCGAGAGCGCGGCATTGGCGAGCGTGCGCTTTCCCGCAGCGTCGGCATCGGGCGAGAAGGGGCCGTCGACCTGATTGTTGGCGTAAAGGCCGGGCAGGAGGTCGGCGAGCGCCTGTGCCTTGGCATCGCGCAAGGCTTCCGAGGCGTCGTGGATCGCTTGCGGATCGGGGGTATGGCCTTGTTCGTGCAGCAGGCCGACGAGTTCCGATTGCGTCGGCTGGCCGAGCATCAGGGCGCGGTAGGCGGGATCGAGCGTTTCGTCGCGCATGAGCGTGGTGAGCGCCTCGAGATAGGCCGCATCCGGCGCGGCATCTTCGAGGATCATGCGTAGGAGCGCATCACGCGCCAGCATCCGGCCGGATTCCCAGCGGTTGAAGGCGTCGGTGTCATGGGCGAGGAGGAAGGCGCGGCGGGCGTTGTCGATGTCCTGTTCAAGGACCACGGGAGCCGAGAAGCCGCGCAGGACCGAGGGGATCGGGCGCGTGGCATGGCCGGGGAAGGAAAAGCTCTGTTCCGCCTCTGTCAGCTCCAAGATTTGTGTCTCCATCACCTCGTCGCCATTGGGGTTGAGGAGACCGACGGCGATCGGGATGACGCGCGGGTCTTTCTCGTCCTGACCCGGGGTGGGCGGGGTCATTTGCGAGATGTGCAGGGTCAGCGTGTCGCCCTCGAATGCCTCGCGCACCGTGACGCGAGGCGTGCCGGATTGCGAATACCAGCGCGCGAATTGCGTCAGATCGCGGCCCGTCGCGTCCTCGAACACTTTGAGCCAGTCTTCGATGGTGGCGGCGTCGCCATCATGGCGGTCGAAATAGAGGTCGAGCGCGCGTTTGTAGGCGTCATCGCCCACGAGGGTCTTGAGCATGCGGATCAGCTCGGCCCCTTTCTCATAGACCGTTGCGGTATAGAAGTTGTTGATTTCCTGAAAGCTCTCGGGGCGGACCGGGTGCGAGAGCGGGCCTTGGTCCTCGGGGAACTGGCGGGCGCGCAGGTCGATCACGTCGGTGATGCGCTTGACCTCGGCCGAGCGTATGTCGGCGGTGAACTGGCTGTCGCGGAAGACGGTCAGGCCTTCCTTGAGGCACAGTTGGAACCAGTCGCGGCAGGTGATGCGGTTGCCGGTCCAGTTGTGAAAATACTCATGCGCGATGATCGCCTCGACACGTTCGAAATTGGCGTCGGTCGAGGTTTCGGGGCTGGCCAGCACGCAGGAGGAGTTGAAGATGTTGAGGCCTTTGTTCTCCATCGCGCCCATATTGAAATCGTCCACGGCGACGATGTTGAAGAGGTCGAGGTCATATTCACGGCCATAGACGTCTTCGTCCCATTTCATCGAGTCCTTGAGCGCCTGCATCCCGAAAGCGCATTTGCCCTCGTCGCCGGGGCGGACCCAGATGTTAAGATCGACTTTGCGACCCGATTTGGTGGTGAATGTGTCGGGGTGATTGACGAGATCGCCCGCGACGAGGGCAAAGAGATAGGCGGGTTTCTTCCACGGATCATGCCATTCGGCAAAGCCTGCGCCGGAGGTGCCGGGGTTGCCGTTGGACAAGAGGACCGGCTCGGTGCCTTCGATACGCACATGGAAGGGCGCCATGACATCGGGGCGGTCGGGGTAGTAGGTGATCTTGCGAAAACCCTCGGCCTCGCATTGGGTGCAATACATGCCGTTCGACATATAGAGGCCCTCAAGCGCGGTATTCGAGGCGGGGGCGATTTCGACCTCGGCCTCCCAGATGAAGGGGGCGTCGGGCGCGTCGGCCTCGATGCCGCCGTCTACGGTGCGGGTCTCGATATCTTTGCCGTCAATTTTGGCCGAGATCAGGGTCAGGTCTTCGCCATGCAGGAAGAAGCGGCGGTCCGTGGCGTCCGGGTTGGGGCGGAAGGCGATGCGGGAGAGGACGCGGGTTTTCTCAGGATCGAGCCGGAAGGTCAGCGACACCTCGTCGATCAGGTAGGCGAAGGGGGTGTAATCCTTGAGGTAGATCGTGGTCGGGGCGGCGTCGCGCATGGAAGTCTCCTGCATTGTCGTTCTGAACAGATGTAGCCAATCGTGGCGGCGCTGCAAGCAGGCTTTCCTTTCAGGGGGGGCTTGCTAGCTCTTGGGAAAGGAGAGACGGGAGACCCAGAGCATGGCGCATAAGAAACCAAGCTTGCCGCAAAAAACCTGTGCGACCTGTGGGCGGCCGTTCACATGGCGGCGCAAGTGGCGTGCGGTGTGGGACGAGGTGCGGTTCTGTTCTGAGCGTTGCAGGCGGAACAAGAAAGCAGGCAGGTGATTATTCGGCTTTCCGTGCAAGTGTTTTTGTCCGGGCGGGGGCGCGGGCTTGTTGCCTATAGGAAACTTCCGTTCTAATTCGTTGGTGTGCCTTGGTATACAAAACGCAAAGCGGGGAACGGCAAATGGCGGAACGGATCGAAAAATCGGGGTTGCAGGTCGATGCGCGACTCGTGGAGTTCATCGAGGCGCAGGCGTTGCCCGGCACCGGCGTGCCCGCCGCGGCGTTCTGGGAGGGGATGAGCCAGCTTGCACATGAGTTGGGGCCGGAGAACCGCCGCCTGCTTGCCGTGCGCGAGGAGATGCAGCAGAAGATCGACGGCTGGCACATGGCGCGCAAGGGGCAGGCGCATGATGCGGAGGCCTATACCGCGTTCCTGCGCGAGATCGGCTATCTCTTGCCGGAAGGCGCGGATTTCGAGGTTGAGACCGCCAATGTCGATCCCGAGATTGCAAACGTGCCGGGGCCGCAGCTTGTCGTGCCGATCACCAATGCGCGTTTTGCGCTCAACGCAGCGAATGCGCGGTGGGGGTCTTTGTATGATGCGCTCTATGGCACGGATGCCTTGGGCGACCTGCCAGAGGGCAAGGGGTATGACGTTGCGCGCGGCGCACGGGTGATTGCCTGGGCCAAGGGGTTCCTGGATGAGGCGGTGCCGCTTGCGGGCGGGTCTTGGGCCGAGGCAGGCGCGCTTTCCGTGACGGGCGGGGACCTTGTGCCCGCGCTGGCAAATCCGGCGCAGTTTGCAGGCTATGTGGGCGCAGAAGATGCGCCGTCGCGTGTCCTCCTCAAGCACAACGGTCTGCACGTGATCCTTGAGATCGACACGGAGGGCCAGATCGGTGCCTCCGATCCGGCGGGGATCAACGATGTGACGCTCGAAAGTGCGCTTTCAACGATCATGGATTGTGAGGATTCGGTCGCTTGCGTGGATGCCGAGGACAAGGTTGTCGCCTATGGCAACTGGCTCGGCCTGATGCGGCGCGATTTGGCTGAGGCGGTCAGCAAGGGCGGCAAGCGTTTCACCCGGACCCTCAACGCGGACATCTCCTACTGCGCGCCGGACGGCAGTGCGGCGGTGCTCAAGGGGCGGTCGCTCATGCTTGTGCGCAATGTGGGTCATCTGATGACCAACCCTGCGATCCTTGATCGCGACGGCGCCGAGATCGGCGAGGGGCTGATGGATGCGCTCGTCACCGTGATGATCGCGATGCATGACCTGCAGGCCGAGGGCGGCAATTCGCTTCATGGATCGGTCTATGTGGTGAAGCCGAAGATGCACGGGCCGGAGGAGGTCCAGTTCACCGACCGGATTTTTGACACGGTGGAGGATATCCTCGGCCTGCCACGCCATACGGTGAAAATCGGGATTATGGATGAGGAACGGCGTACCAGCGCGAACCTCAAGGCATGTATCCGCGCCGCCAAGCATCGTGTGGCCTTTATCAACACCGGGTTCCTTGATCGCACGGGCGACGAAATTCACACCTCGATGGAGGCGGGGCCGTTCCTGCGCAAGGGCGAGATGAAGGCGACGCCGTGGATTGCCTCTTATGAGGATCGCAATGTCGATATCGGTCTGGCTTGTGGCCTTCAGGGCAAGGCGCAGATCGGCAAGGGGATGTGGGCCATGCCGGACCGGATGGCGGATATGCTCGACCAGAAGATCGGCCATCCCATGTCGGGCGCGAACTGTGCCTGGGTGCCGAGCCCGACGGCGGCGACGCTGCACGCGACGCATTATCACAAGGTCGACGTTCTGGCGCGACAGGGCGAGATCAAGGCGGGCGGGGCACGCGGCACGCTGGACGATCTGCTCACCATTCCGGTGATGGCGGGCGAGAACTTGTCGGACGAGGCCATCCAGCAGGAGATCGAGAACAACGCGCAGGGCATCCTTGGCTATGTGGTGCGTTGGGTCGATCAGGGCGTGGGCTGTTCCAAGGTGCCGGATATTCATGACGTGGGGCTTATGGAAGATCGGGCGACCTGCCGGATTTCGAGCCAGGCGTTGGCGAACTGGCTCCATCATGGCGTTGTGAGTGAGGCGCAGGTCATGGCCGCGATGCAAAAGATGGCCGCCGTGGTCGACCGTCAGAACGCAGGCGATCCGGACTATCGCCCGATGGCGCCGGATTTCGCGGGCGTCGCGTTTCAGGCGGCCTGTGATCTTGTCTTTAAGGGGCGGGTGCAACCCTCGGGCTATACCGAGCCTGTGTTGCACGCGCGGCGCCTTGAATTGAAAGCGCTGAAATAAGTGGCAGGGGTGAGGGGGCTGTCTGCCCCCTCACACTCCCCCGAGAAGTATTTTCACAGAGAAGAAGAGGGGGCGTCACGTCCCTAAGGGAACCCTTTGCCATTCGTCGGGTGCGCGCCTATGTTACCGCCAAGGACAAGCGCGAGGACAGCATGGCACGGCCCGTCGTTGGCATTATCGGCAACCAGTATCTCATCAACGATCAATACCCGGCCCATGCCGGGGGCACGATGAATTCCGAGGCGGTGGCGTCGGTGTCGGGCTGTATGCCGCTTCTGGTGCCGGCGGATCCGAGATTCGTCTCAGTCGCGGAATTGATGGAGCGGTGTGATGGCTTCCTTCTCACCGGTGGCCGCCCCAACGTGCATCCCGAGCATTATGGCGAGGAGGCCACAGCGGCGCATGGCGATTTCGACCGGGCGCGCGATGCGATCGCGCTGCCGCTGGTGCGGGAATGTGTCGAGCGGGGGCAGCCATTCCTTGGCATTTGCCGCGGCTTTCAAGAGGTCAATGTGGCGATGGGGGGCTCGCTCTACCCGGAGATCCGCGACCTACCGGGGCGCGACAATCACCGGATGCCGCCGGATGGCACGTTGGAAGAGAAATTCGCCCTGCGCCATTGCGTGACCTTCAGCGAGGGTGGGGTGTTCCACCGGCTGATGGGGTCAGAGAAGGTCATGACCAACACGCTTCACGGTCAAGGCATCAAGCGCGCGGGCGCACGGGTGGTCATCGACGGCTATGCCCCCGATGGCACGCCCGAGGCGATCTATATCAAGGACGCGCCGGGCTTTACCCTGTCGGTGCAGTGGCACCCGGAATGGGACGCGGCCAATGATCCGGTCTCGCGTCCTCTATTCGAGGCCTTTGGCGATGCGGTGCGCGCCTGGGCCGAGGGGCGGCAGGGCGCGGCGTTAAAGACGGCCTGATCCACGCCGGGATTAGAGATCGGTGCGCAGGTGCCAGAGTTCGGGGAACAGTTCGACCTCGAGCATGCGCTTCAGATAGGAGATGCCGCCAGTGCCACCGGTGCCGCGCTTGAAGCCGATCACCCGTTCCACCGTGGTCACGTGGTTGAAGCGCCAGCGGCGGAAGTAATCCTCGAAATCGACCAATTTCTCGGCCAACTCGTAGAGCTCCCAATGTTGTTCCGGGTCGCGGTAGACCTGCGCCCATGCTGCGGCGACGGCGGGGGTGGCGGCGTGCGCTTTGTCGCGCGGGCGGTTCAGAACCTCGGGTGGAAGGGCGATGCTCTCGTTCAGGGCCGTGAGCGCCACATCGTAGAGCGAGGGCTGGGTCAGTTCTTCCTCCAGTAGCGCGACGAGATCGGCGCGGTGGGCATGGGGTTTGAGCATGGCGCGGTTGCGGTTGCCGAGGATGAATTCGATCAGGCGGTATTGATGCGATTGAAAGCCCGAGCTTTGCCCGAGCGCGTCGCGGAAGCGCGTGTAGTCCGAGGGTGTCATGGTGCGCAGCACGTCCCAAGCCGAGTTCAGTTGCTCGAAGATGCGGGCGACGCGGGCGAGCATCTTGAAGGCGGGGCGGGTTTCGCCTTTGGCCAGAAGGGTGCGGGCGGCGGTTAGTTCGTGAATGGCGAGACGCATCCAGAGTTCAGAGGTCTGATGCTGGACGATGAAGAGCATCTCGTCATGGGCATCGGAGAGTGGGGCTTGTGCGGACAGGATCTTGTCGAGCGACAGGTAGTCGCCATAGGACATGCGCCCGTCAAAGGACATCTGGGCGCCGTGGTCTTCGGGGTTTGCGGAAGTGGGGGTGGTCATGGAGGTCTCCTTTGTCTTGGGATGAGCGTATCACAGGGACAAGGAGACTCCGGTGGTTGAGCGTGCCGAACGCCGCCAGCCGCCGCCAAAGGGCGACCCAGCCGGCGGGGCGACAAAGAGGGATATGCGGGGTGCGCGGGTGCATCAGGTGACGGCGGCGCGGGTCTGGTAGGCGGGATCGTCCCAGAGGCGGTTTGTCATCACGTCTTCGAGGATTTCGGCGGCGGCGCGCACGTCGTCGGCGTCGATATAGAGCGGCGTGAAACCGAAGCGCATGATATCGGAGGCGCGGAAATCGCCGATCACGCCGCGCGCGATCAGGGCCTGCATGGCGGCGTAGCCGTGTTCGAAACGGAAAGAGACCTGCGAGCCGCGCTGGGCGGGGTCGCGGGGTGTTGCGAGCGCGAGATCGGGGCAACGGCGCTCGACCTCTTCAATGAAGAGAGTGGTCAGATCCTGCGAGGCGGCGCGGATTTCGGCCATCGTCGTCATGTCCCAGATATCGAGCGCCTGTTCGAGCGCGGCGAGGGCGAGAACCGGGGGCGTGCCAACGCGCATACGTTCGATGCCTGCACCGGGGCGGTAGTCGAGGTCGAAGGCGAAGGGCGCCTCGTGGCCGAGCCAGCCGGAGAGCGCGGGGCGCGCTGCGTCGGCGTGGCGGGGGGCGACATAGATGAAGGCAGGGGAGCCGGGGCCGCCATTGAGGTATTTGTAGGTGCAACCGACGGCGAAATCGGCGTTGCACTCGGCGAGGCGCACATCTGTTGCGCCCGCGGTATGGGCGAGATCCCAGACCGTCAGCGCGCCGTGGGCATGGGCCTTTTCAGTGAGCGCCTTCATGTCGTGCAGGCGACCGGTGCGATAGTCGACCTCGGTAATCATCAGAACGGCGATCTCGTCGGTAATGTTGTCGGCCACATCTTCAGGGGCGACGACGCGGAGTTCGTAGTCGTCACCGAGGGATTTCAGGAGCCCCTGGGCCATGTAGAGATCGGAGGGGAAGTTGCCAGAATCCGACAGGACCACGCGGCGGTCGGGGCACATCTCGAGGGCGGAGGCGAGGGCCTGATAGACCTTGATCGAGAGCGTGTCACCCATGACGACATGGCCCGGCTCGGCCCCGATCAGGCGGGCGATGCGGTTGCCGACGCGGGCGGGCTGGGCCATCCAGCCGGCCTTGTTCCAGCCTGTGATGAGCATCTCGCCCCATTCGCTGCGCATGACCTGCTCCATTGCGGCAGGTGCGGCGGAGGGCAGGGGGCCGAGAGAGTTGCCATCGAGGTAAATGACGCCCTCGGGCAGGTCGAACATGGCTTTGGTGGCGGTGAAATCGGTCATGGCGCGTCTCCTGTGGGGCAGGTGTTTCAAAACGCTTTAGCGGATCGAATTTTTCCGCGCACCAGCAATTCTTGTGATTTCAGCCATCAAGTTTTGTGATTTCAGCAAAAAAGAACGCCCGCCGGGGTCGGGCGGGCGTTTGATTTCTTATCGGTGGTGAGGGCCTACATCTCGCCGCCGGAGATTTGGATGGTCTGGCCGTTCATGCTGCCGGAGTGGGCGCCGCAGAGGAACATCGCCGCCTCGGCCACTTCTTCGGCAGTGATCAGGCGGCCATGGGGGTTCACGCCAACCATCATGTGCCGGGCCTCTTCCTTGCTCACGCCGGCGCGGGCAGAGATGCTTTCGACGTTGCGGGCGATGATGTCGGTGTCGACATAGGCCGGGCAGAGCGAATTGAAGGTATAGGGTTTGGTCGCGTAGTCGGCAGAGAGCGCCTTGATCATGCCGTTGAGCGCGTGTTTCGAGGTCGAATAGCAAGGCGCGCCTTTGAGGCCACGCAGGCCCGCGATGGAGGAGATGCCGATGACGCGGCCCCAATCCGTCGTGACCATAGACTTGAGGCTTTCGCGGATGGTCAGGAAGGCGCCGTCAACGTTGATCGACATCATGTGCCGCCATTCGGCGAGGGACGACTTGTGCAGGGCGCGGCCTTCGGCCACCCCGGCATTGGCGACGCAGATCTGCACCGGGCCACGGGCCTCGACGGCGGCGGCGACACCGTTCACCACCGACTCCTCGTCAGCCACGTCCATTTGCACGGCAAAAAGACCGTCGCCGGCCTGTTCCTCGAGCACGTCGCGGCGGCGGCCCGTAATGGTCACGTTGGCGCCTTCGGCGGCAAGCGCGCGGGCAATGGCGAGACCGATTCCCGTTCCGCCGCCCGTGATGAGCGCGTGTTTTCCTTTGAGATGATCCATGTTCATTCCTCCCTTTGCCCCGACCGTATCAAGGCATGGCCATGGGGCAAGAAGGTCGTACCGTCACTTTGGGATCAGGGAGGACATCTAAAACAATTCACATTTATGAATTTGTTCTGTATGGCTGTTGGGCAGATGTGTTGAACCGCAGGGAGGAGCGTTCATGACTCGTTTTATCAGTATTGCCTCTGCCGCCGCGCTGGTGCTTGGGGCCGGAGCCGCGATGGGCTTTGAGGACATTGCAGACCAGTACCCGCAGTCGGAGCTTTATGCGAAGCCTTACGAGGTCATTCCGGGGGTCTATTCAGCGATTGGAGCGACCGCGCCGCCGACCTATGAGAACTCGGGCCATAACAACAACCTAAGCTTTATCGTCACCGGCGATGGCGTCGTGGTCGTCAATGGCGGTGCGTCGGCGCGCCTTGCCAAGGCGCTTCATGATGAGATCAAGGCGGTCACGGATCAGCCTGTGAAACTCGTCATCAACGAGAACGGGCAGGGCCATGCCATGCTTGGCAATTCCTATTGGGTCGATCAGGGGGTGGATGTCCTTGCCCATGTGGACGCGATTGACGCGTTCACCGAAGAGGCGGATTTCATCCTTCAGGGCATGCAGCGCTACAACCGCGACAAGGCGGAAGGCACGCGCACCGTCACCCCGAACCTCAGCTTTGAGGACACGTATGAGATCGAGATGGGCGGCGTCAAAATCGAGGCGCTGCATCTTGGCCCTGCGCATGATCCGGGCGACGTGCAGGTCTGGATTCCCGAATGGGACATCGTGATCGCGGGCGATATTGCCTTCCATGAACGGATGCCGCCGATTTTTGAGGGGATCTGCACCTCTTGTTGGATCGAGACCTTCGAGGGACCGTTCACGGATCTTGGCGCGACTTATGTCATACCGGGCCATGGGCATCCCACGAACATGGCAATGGTGCGTGAGGAGACCACTGGCTATCTCAGCGACCTGCGCGAGAAGATTGGCGCGCATATCGACGAGGGCGGCGACCTTGCCGGAGCCTACTACGTCGATCAGGAGAAATGGAAATACCTCGATACATTTGAAGAACTGGCAACAAAGAACGCCGGGCGCGTGTTCGAAGAGATGGAATGGGAATAATCGCCTAGGTGATTGTTCCAAGGGGCCGGGAGTTTGTGACAAATCGTCCTTTTTTCGGCCTTTTGCGACATGACGCGTTGCGAACGGGATCGGCTACTGTAAAGAAATGTCCATGAAACAACTTATTGCCATGTTGGTTGCGGCGACGCTTGCCTTGCCCGCCTTCGCGGATGAAGAGGCCGTGGCCGAAGCGATCACCGACTACATGGATTTCGCAACCTACGAGGCGGGGATCATTCTGCCGCAGCAACTCGATAGGGACGTGTTCGAGGCGGCGACCTTTGTCGATACACGCAGCGCGGACCAGTTCGAGGCCGGGCATATTCCGGGTGCGACGCATATCGAATGGCGCGAGGTGCCGCGGCGGATTGATGAATTGCCTGAGAGCGGCCTTGTCATCCTATATTGCAACACGGGATCGCTTTCGGCGCAGGCCGCCTTTGCGGCGCGCCTGATGGGGCGCGAGAACGTGGTGGTGCTCCAGTCCGGGATCATCGGGTGGCAGGAAACAGCGGCGTATAAACCGGAATGAAGACCTGGATTGATATTCCGCCCATGTGGCTTCTGGCGGCGCTCGGCATCGCCTGGGCGCAGGCGACCTATTACCCTCTCGGCCTCAGCTTTGGCGGGGTTTGGGCGGATTTCCTTGGGGGCATCCTTGCCGGGGGCGGTGTCGTCCTCATGCTTCTGGCCTTTTACGAGATGCGTCGGATGAAAACGACGCTTATCCCGCACCGCGACGCTGAACGGCTTGTCACGAGCGGGATCTATAGCCGCACCCGCAACCCGATCTACGTCGGGGACACGCTTTTCCTTGCGGGGCTTATCCTGAACATGGACGCGGTTCTTTCGCTGCCGCTCGTGCCGATCTTCGTCTGGATCATCGAGCGGCGTTTCGTCATCCCGGAGGAGAACCGGCTTCGGCGCAAATTCCGCGCCGACTTTTTCCGCTACACGCAGAAAACGAGGCGCTGGGTCTGATGACGTTACGAACAAAGACGCCCCGAATGGCTTACTTTGCTTGTGCAGCATTCGCGGTGACGTTAGAACTTTCCGCAACCGCAACAGGGTTTGCGCGAAATAAAATTTCGAGCTCTTTGAACGAAGGGGGACTGAAAACGTGAAGATCGGAACACCAAAAGAGGTGTTTGACGGAGAGAACCGTGTCGCGATGACGCCGGATTCCGCCAAGCAACTTCAAAAACTGGGCTATGACTGCGCCATCGAAAGCGGCGCGGGCGAGAAGGCTGGTTTCTCGGACGCAGATTATGAGGCTGCGGGCGTAGAGATCGTCAAAACGGCGGCGGCGCTCTGGAAAGACGCCGACATTATCGCCAAGGTGCGTCAGCCCAACGAGACGGAACTCAAGCGTCTGAATAAGAACAAGACCTTGATTTCGTTCTTTAATCCGGGCGGCAACGAGGAAGGCCTCGAGCTTGCCAAGTCCAAGGGCGGCAATGTGATCGCCATGGAAATGGTGCCACGTATCAGCCGCGCGCAGAAAATGGACGCGCTGTCGTCCATGGCCAATATCGCGGGCTACCGTGCCGTGATTGAGGCAGGCAACAACTTTGGTCGCTTCTTCACGGGTCAGATCACCGCCGCGGGCAAGGTTCCGCCGGCGAAGGTTCTTGTCGTGGGCGCCGGTGTGGCCGGTCTTGCGGCGATCGGCACCTCGACCAGCCTTGGCGCGATCACGCTCGCCTTTGATGTGCGTCCGGAAGTGGCCGAACAGGTCGAATCGATGGGTGCCGAGTTCGTCTATCTCGACTTTGAAGAGGAAACGCAGGACGGTGCAGCGACGGGCGGCTATGCCTCGGTGCAGTCGGAAGAATTCCGCAATGCCCAGCTTGCCAAGTTCCGTGAGTTGGCGCCGGAAGTCGACATCGTGATCACCACGGCCCTCATCCCCAACCGCGAAGCGCCCGAGCTTTGGACCAAGGACATGGTCGAAGCGATGAAGCCGGGCTCGGTCATTGTTGACCTCGCGGCGGAGAAGGGCGGCAACTGTAAGCTGACCGTGGCAGACGAGAAGATCGTGACCGACAATGGCGTGACCATCATCGGCTACACCGATTTCCCGAGCCGCATGGCGACGCAGGCCTCGACGCTTTACGCGACGAACATCCGTCACATGATGACCGACCTGACCCCCGAAAAAGACGGTCAGATCGTGCATGACATGGAAGACGACGTGATCCGCGGCGCGACCGTGACCCATCAGGGCGAGATCACCTTCCCGCCGCCGCCGCCGAAGGTTCAGGCCATCGCGGCGCAGCCGAAGAAGGAAGAGCCCAAAGAGCTTACCGCGGAAGAGAAGCGCGCGCAGGAAGTGGCCGCGTTCAAGGCACAGACCAAACAGCAGGTGACCCTGCTTGCGGTTGGGGCTGCTATTCTTCTTGGTGTCGGTCTTGTGGCGCCTGCGAGCTTCATGCAGCACTTTATCGTGTTCGTCCTCGCCGTGTTCGTCGGTTTCCAGGTGATCTGGAATGTGTCGCACTCGCTGCACACGCCGCTCATGGCCGTGACCAACGCCATCTCGTCGATCATCATTCTTGGCGCCCTGATGCAAATCGGATCGGGCTCCTTCCTGGTGATCCTCCTCGCTGCCGCCTCGGTCTTTATGGCCGGGATCAACATCTTCGGCGGCTTCCTCGTAACACGGCGCATGCTCGCCATGTTCCAGAAATCGTAAGGAGTAGAGGCAAATGGAATACGGATTTACTACGGCAGCCTATGTGGTTGCGGCTGTCCTCTTCATCCTGTCGCTCGGCGGGCTTTCGGGCCAGGAAAGCGCAAAGCGCGCCGTATGGTACGGCATCGTCGGTATGGCGCTGGCGGTCTTCGCGACCCTGATCGGCCCCGGCGTTGGGCTTTGGTGGCTCTCGATCCCGCTTATCCTTGCGGGGGGTCTCATTGGCTATCAACTCGCCTCCAAGGTCGAGATGACGCAGATGCCCGAGCTTGTCGCGGGGATGCACGCGCTTGTCGGTCTGGCGGCGGTATTCGTCGGCTTTAACGCGCATTTCGAGATCGGCAACGCCGCAGCGGCCCTTGTGGCGGGCGGTGACGCGGTGAAAGAGCTTGGCGCCTTTGGCAAGCTGATCGCGAAGAAAGAGCCGATCGAGATCAATATCCTTCTGGTCGAACTGTCGCTTGGCGTCTGGATCGGTGCCGTGACCTTTACCGGCTCGGTCATTGCCTATGGCAAGCTGTCGGGCAAGGTCACTTCGGCGGCGACGAAACTGCCGGGTGGTCATGCGCTCAACGCGGGCGCGGCGCTCCTGTCACTGGTCTGTCTGATCTGGTACCTCAACACGAGCGCGATGCTGCCGCTTGCGATCCTCACCATCGCGGCGCTGTTCATTGGCTATCACCTCATCATGGGGATCGGTGGCGCGGACATGCCCGTGGTTGTCTCGATGCTCAACTCCTACTCGGGTTGGGCCGCGGCGGCGATTGGTTTCTCGCTTGGCAACGACCTCCTGATCGTGGTCGGCGCGCTTGTCGGTTCCTCGGGTGCGATCCTGTCTTACATCATGTGTAAGGCGATGAACCGCTCGTTCATCAGCGTGATCCTCGGCGGCTTTGGCGGCACGACGGGTCCGGCGATGGAAGTCGAGGGCGAACAGGTCGCGATCGACGCCGAGGGCGTGGCCCAGGCGCTCGACGAGGCCGACTCGGTCATCATCATCCCGGGCTATGGTATGGCTGTGGCACAGGCGCAGCAGAACGTGGCCGAGCTGACCAAGCGTCTACGCGCCAAGGGTAAGACCGTGCGTTTTGCGATCCACCCGGTCGCGGGCCGTCTGCCGGGGCACATGAACGTGCTTCTGGCCGAAGCCAAGGTGCCCTATGACATCGTGATGGAGATGGACGAGATCAACGACGACTTCCCGGAAACGGACGTGGCCATCGTGATCGGCTCCAACGACATCGTGAACCCGGCCGCACAGGAAGACCCGAACTCGCCCATCGCGGGGATGCCGGTTCTTGAGTGCTGGAAGGCGAAGCAGGTCTTCGTCTCCAAGCGGGGCCAAGGCACCGGTTACTCGGGGATCGAGAATCCGCTGTTCTTCAAGGAGAACACGCGCATGTTCTATGGCGATGCGAAACAGTCGCTCGACACCCTTCTGACGATGGTCAACTGATCCCAGTCATGTGAGAGTTTGAAAGGCGCCCTTCGGGGCGCCTTTTTTCATGCACGCCTTGCCGTCACGTCGGTTTTGACAGGGCCGCGCGCGGCGTGGTCGGATCGGCGCAGGAGGAAAGCGCATGACCGATATGATGGAAATGGGAAAGGCGGTTCTGGCCGCACAACCTTTCAGTGCGTTGTTGGGCGCAGAGCTCACAGAGTTCGAGCCGGGGCGGGCGGGATTGCGCCTTGTGCTGAGCGAGGACCACAAACAGCAGCACGGTTTCGCGCATGGCGGCGTGCTGAGCTACCTTGCGGACAATGCGATCACCTATGCGGGGGGATCGGTGCTTGGCAATGTGCTCACGCAGGAGATGAAGATCAATTACACCCGCCCGGCGATTGGCGAGGTGTTGATTGCGCGGGCCGAGGTCGTTTCCTACGGGAAACGCCAAGCGGTGTGCCGTTGTGATGTCTTTGCATTGCGAGAGGGGGAGGAGCTTCTCTGTGCAGCGGCGCAGGGCACGATCCTGACGGTGGAGACGCGGGGCTAGAGGGGTTTGTATACCATTGTATTCCGCTAACACATTGAAATAACTCACTTCTTTACTTTTGAGGAAAAAGGCGTAGGTTGGCCTGAAGTTCAGGAGCCGCGCCATGCCGCCAATCGAAGACCATCCGCTGCGCTATAAGCTCACCAATGAGCTTCATGCCCGTCCGTTTCCCTCGCTTGAAGTGCCTTGCACCGCGGTGTTTCTTGCTATCAAGCAGCCGCATGATGCCGTGGCGCGGGACCGGTCGCAGGATTTGGCGCATCTGTGCAAGCTGCTCGACCGGCACGGGGGGACGCATCCGCAACCGGGGGCAACGCATTACTCGGGCAAAATCGGGCGGCATCTTCTCAAATGGGAACAGCATACCGAGTTCGTCACCTATACGGTGTTCACCCATGGGCTTGGGGCACGGGCGTTTGATCCGGCGGAGTTCGAAGTCTTTCCTGAAGACTGGCTTGCCGAAGTGCCGGGCGTGCGGATCACCTCGGCGCTTATCCGGATTGGTGAGACACCGGCCAAGGAGGTTCTGCGCGAGAACCTCAGGGACTGGTTCGTGCCGGAGAGCCTTGCGGCCTCGGCGGTCCTTGATGGGGCGGCGGTCATTGCGACTGATTTCCGCATCAACCCGGCAGGGCATATGCGTATGGCATGTTTCGTGCAGCCGGGCACGGGGGCGCGGCGTGTCGGACGGATCGTGCAGCGGCTTTGTGAGATCGAAACCTACAAGAGCATGTCGATGCTCGGCTTTAGCCGGGCGCGTGGCCTTTCTGCGAGCCTTGGAGCGCAGGACACCAGCCTAACGCAGCTCATGGGCAATATTCGCAAGGAAGATGAAGCGCCGGAAAGAACTCTGGACAGGCTTCTACAGGTCTCTGCAGAGCTTGAGAATATGATTGCGGAGAGCGCGTTCCGGTTTGGTGCGACGGGGGCCTATGAGGCGATTGTGCACCAACGGATTGAGGTATTGCGCGAGGAGCGCGTGGACGGGCGGCAGACCTTCCGCGAGTTCATGATGCGGCGCTATGATCCGGCAATGCGCACCGTGACCTCGACGCAAAAACGGTTGCACGAGTTGTCGGAACGCGCGGCGCGGGCGGGCGATTTGCTCCGGACCAAGGTCGATGTGGCGCGCTCGGCGCAGAACCAGGCGCTTCTTGAGAGCATGGATCGGCGGGCCGATCTTGCGCTTCGCTTGCAAGAGACAGTCGAGGGTCTTTCGGTCGTGGCGATCAGCTACTACGCGCTCTCGCTGGCGGCCTATCTGGCCTATCCGGTGGCAGGGTGGATCGGGATCAGCAAGGGAGAGCTAACGGCGATCCTTGTGCTTCCGGTGGTGCTTGCCGTGTGGGCGATGGTGCGCCGGATCAAGAAGAAGATGCATTGAGGCGCTGAAAAGAAATGCGCCGGACCGTGGGGACGATCCGGCGCGTGCGCGACGTCTATGGCGGCAAACGCCGCGCGGTGGGATTATTCCGCCGGGACGGCTGCGCCACGAGGGGCGGCGTTGAGCAGGCGCTGGGTTGCCAGCGTGCCGACGACGATCGACGCAATGGCGGCAAGCGCGGAGAGCGAGAGTGTCGGGATACCCGAGAGACCCGCGCCGACGGTGCAGCCACCGGCCAGCACACCCCCGAAGCCCATCAGCACGGCACCGAAGAGGTAGCGGCCGGTCTCGGCGGGGGCGGTGAAGCTCTGCCAGCGGAAGGAGCCGAAGGCGAGGGAGGCGATGAGCGACCCTACGACCACACCACCGATGAGGCCGATACCGAAGTTGGCGGAGACGGCGGTCGAGGCCGCGGTGAAGAAGAGCGTGTCTGCGGCAGGCGCAGTGAACGACAGGCCCTGTAGCGCGATCGGGTCGAAATCATCATAGAGGACATAGCCGGTGCCAACCCATGCGAGCGGCACGAGCGCGCCGATGAGGGCGCCGCCGAGCAATGCGCGGGGGCGGTTGCCCGAACGCAGGATCACGGCGATGGCGGCCACGGCGATGAGCGCGGTCCACAGCAGCGGGGTGCCCGGCAGGGTCGCGGACTCGAGTGGCAACGTGACCGAGCCGAGGCCGGTGCGCAGCGACGAGAGCACGCCTTTGAGGGTGGCATGTGCGGTCAGCGCGAAAACGAGGATCACGGTCAGAGCGCGCAGGTTGCCCGTCCCGGTCAGGACGGTCAGACGCGAGGCGCAGCCACGCGCGAGCACCATGCCGGCCCCGAACAGCAACCCGCCCACCACGATGGCGAGGAGCGGCAGATCGGCGGCAAAGAAGCGGTGTTCGCCAAAGTCAATCAGCCCGGCTTGGGCAATGGCTTGGGTGCCAAGAAGGGCGACGACGAGCGCCGAGAGCCAGACACCAGCAGCAGCGCGACGATCTTCACCAATCAGCGAGCGACGCAGGCAGAAGCCCGTGCGTTCAGCGAGCACGCCATAGACAAGGCCGATTAGGAGGGCAAAGCCAACAGCGACCTGCGGGGCGGTGTAATTTTCAAAGCCAAGGGATTCAAACATGGGTCTTCCTCGCGCGGGATTAGAACATCGTTCCAGATGGCGCAGGGGAGGCGCAGAATCAAGAGAGGTTTCCTTGAGGAATGCGGTGCTTTGCGGGACATTTTCCCTGCTGTTCTGTTCTGGCAGAACGCTTGTCCCGATTTGAGTTGATGCGGGAAACGAGCGGTGTGGAGACCGGTGATGGCGGTGGGGGATGTTCTTATTTTCGCATAGGCGCGAGCTGCCAAGGGCCTTTGAGCAGGCCCTTGGCGGGTGTGTTTCAGCGTCCGCGGATGCGCGGGTCGAGCGCGTCGCGCAGACCGTCACCGAGGTAGTTCACCGAGAGCACAGTCAGCGAGATCGCGAGACCGGGCAACATGACGCGCTCGGGGAATTGATCCATGCGCGGCACGGCGTCTGCAAGCATCTTGCCCCATGTCGGGAAGTCCGGCGGGAAGCCGACCCCGAGGAAGGACAGGGCGCTTTCGGTGATGATCGCCGTGGCAAGGCCAAGTGTGGCCGAGACCATGATCGGCGAGATCACGTTGGGGAGTAGGTGCCGACGGATGATCGCTCCGGGCGTGGTGCCGATGGAGCGGGCGGCGAGGATGAACTCGCGTTCCTTGAGGGCGAGCACCTCGGAGCGCACGATGCGCGCGGTCTGCATCCAAGAGGTCACGCCGACCACGCCGACGATCAGGAGGAACATACCGGTCTCCGGGCCGAGCTGAGCCCTGAGTGCATCGCGGAACAGGGTCACGGCGACAAGCAGCAGGGGCAGGATCGGAAGCGACAGGACGAGATCCGTGAAGCGCATCAGTGGGCCATCGAGCTTGCGGAAGAAGCCCGCGAGCACGCCGATGGTTGTTCCGATGGACAGCGCCAGAAGCATCGCTACCCAGCCGACAGCCATGGAGGTGCGTCCGCCGACGATCATGTTGGCGAGTGCATCGCGCCCAAGGTTGTCGGTGCCGAGCGGGTGGCCCCATTGGACCTTGGCACCGCTATCCCAGAGGATCGTGTAGATCGGTCGGATGTCCTTGTTCCGGATGTCGAGCTTTTGCGGATCGAGGGTCCAGATATATTCTCCAAACAGCACACCAAGGGTAATCAGGAGGAGGAACGACCCACCCATGAGGGCGCCCTTGTGTTTTTTGAACTGGTCCCAGACGTCCTTCCATTGCGAATGGGGCGGCTCGGAGGGTTCGAGATCCTGAAGCGGCTCGATTTTCTTTTCAAGCGTCTCAGTCATAACGAATCCTCGGGTCGAGCACGCCGTAGAGCACATCGGCGATGAGGTTGAAGAGGACGATGAGCACCGCAATCATGAAGGCGAGTGTCTGCACCGATGGCAGGTCATTGGCAAAGAGCGCGTTGAGGAGCTGATCGCCGATGCCGTTCACCTTGAACACCACCTCGGTAATGATCGCGCCACCAAAGATGCCGGGGATGCCAAGTGCAATCGCGGTGATCACCGGAATCATGGAGTTGCGCAGCACGTGGACAAGCACAACGATCTTTTCCGGCAGGCCCTTGGCGCGCGCGGTACGCACGTAGTCCTGATTGAGGTTGTCGAGCATTGAGGCGCGCATGAAGCGGCTGATCTGCGCCGTGGTTTGCAGGGCGAGTACCATGACCGGCATGATCATCTGGCGCAGTTGCACCATGAAGCTATCCCAGTCGTTGACCACGTGGGTGGTGTCATAGACCGATGGGAACCAGCCGAGTTGCACCGCAAAGATCATCACCAGAAGTGGGCCGGTGAAGAAGGGCGGGATCGAGAAGCCGATCATCGTCACGAATGTCCCGGCCTGATCGAACATCGAATACTGGCGGTAGGCCGAGTAGATGCCGATCGGCAGCGCGATCAGGATACCGACGATATAGGACATGCCGACAACCCAGAGGGTCTGGGGCAGGCGCTGCACGACCATATCCATGACCGGTGAGCGGGTCTGCCAGGACAGGATGCGTTGTTTGCCTTCGGCGAAAGAGGTGTTGAAGATCGAGTCGATGAGAACTTGGGGTTCAATCCAGAAGAATTGCACCAGCCATTTCCAGTAGCGGATATGGAGGGGTTCCCCGAGACCAAGCGCCTCGCGCATCTTCATCTTGACGTCAGGGGGGACGGTGAGGGGGACCTGCGCCATCGGGTCGCCGGGGGCGAGTTCGAGCAGCAGGAAGATCACAAGGCTGATGAACAGCAGTGTCGGCACTGCGAGGATCAGCCTGCGGATCGTGAATGTCAGCATGGGCGTCGCCTTTATGAGGGCTTATTATTGGTGCAACCCGCCCCAGTGCGATCACCGGGGCCTTCCACCGTGACGGGCGGGAGGCCCCGGGTCAAGCCTCGGGACGGGTTGATGGTGCAGCGGTTACTTGATGCGATACCAGTCAGCTGCGTTCCAAAGCTCGGAGTCCCAAGTGTTCAGAACCACACCGCCAAGGGTATTGGAGTGGGCCGACACGCGACCACGGTCCACCAGCGGAACGATGGTGTAGGTTTCCTTGGTCAGAATCTCGTTCATCTTCTTGGCAAGCTCATAGCGCTTTTCAAGTTCCGAGGTTTTGGACAGTTCGGCGACGAGTTTGTCATACTCGGGGTCACAGAAGCGGTTGATGTTCTCACCCTGCCACTGCGATTCCGGCTTCGGCTCGTTGCCACAGCGATACATCGCAAGGTAGGCCTGCGGATCGGTGCCGTCGAAGTTGTTGGCATACATTTCTACGTCTGCGTAGAACTTCTGGAACGTGTCCGGCGAGCCCGGGTCGCCACCGAAGAACACCGAAGCGTTCAGGTTGCGCAGTTCGGTTTCAACACCGATTTCCGACCACCACTGTTTGATGAGGGCCTGGAAGTCCTGACGCACGGCGTTGGTCGAGGTCTGGTAGAGGATCGAGAGTTCAACGCCGTCCTTGTCGCGGATGCCGTTGCCATCGCTATCCACCCAACCGGCTTCGTCGAGAAGCGCTTTGGCGCCTTCGATGTCCTGCGTGAAGCATTCGGTGTTGTCGGAGGCATAGACTGCCGGACCCGGCACGAGGTTACAGGTCGGGCGACCTGCCTGGCCGTAGCCGATCTCGACGAGGAGTTCACGGTCGATCGCCATCGACAGAGCCTTACGCACGTTGAGGTCGGTCAGGAACGGGTGCGGGGCCTTGCGTGTTGCGCGCACGTCAGGCGCGAGGTCAGGGCTCGGGTCAGTCATGTTCATTTCGAGACGTTCCACGAGCGAACCGAAGGCTGCCACGGTCTTGCCCTTGCCGCCTTCTGCCATCTTGGCGAGGACGTCGGGGGCGAGCTGGAGGTTCCAAGCGTAGTCAAATTCGCCGGTCTCGAGAACCGCGCGGCCTGCTGCAGTCGCGTCACCGCCGCCTTTGAAGGTCAGCGTGGCGAAGGCCGGTTTGGCCGGGTCGCGGTAGTTCGGGTTGGCCGACATGGAAATCACGTCGTTCGGCTTGAATTCATCCACCTTGAAGGGGCCGGTGCCGATCGGCATGAAGTTTGCCGAGGTACATTCCGGAGCCTTGGCACCAAGGCAATCGGCAAACTGGGCCGCTTGGATGATCGGCGACTGGCCACCCATGAAGGCCGAGTAGGGGTTCGGCTTGGGTTCAGAGAAGTTCACCTTGACGGTCAGGTCGTCAATGACCTCGACGGTGTCCACGCCTTCGAACTTGGCGAACTGCGCACAGCCACCTTCCGGGTGCATGCAGTATTCGGCAGTGAACTGCACGTCGCGCGCGGTCACGTCGGTGCCGTCAGACCACTTCAGCCCTTCTTTGAGCTTCCAAGTGATCGAGGTCAGGTCTTCGGACACGCCACCGTTGGCGACGGTCGGAATCTCTTCGGCGAGGTAAGGCACCAGAGCGCCGTCCGGGGCGAAGCGCGCAAGCGGTTCGATCACCAGCGACGACGATTCGATGTCCTTGGTCCCGCTCGACAGATACGGGTTCAGGATCGACGGCGCCTGCCAGTAGATGATGTTTACGTGGCCATCCGATCCGCGCTCGGCCATGGCCGCAGGGGCCATTGCAAAGGCGGCCGCAGCCCCAAGCATAAGGGTTTTAACCTTCATGTCTCACTCCTTGTTGGTGCGCAATTTGCGCTTCGATGCGACGGCATTGCCTGCCGTTCGCGGTTGAGTGTCTTGTTGAGAAAACGGCAATTGGCACACGCCCCACATGCGGCGCAGACCTGACATCCCCTCTCGACTGGTCCCACTATCAATCTAAGGATTTGCAAAATGCAAGTCTCTCCGACAAGTTTACCCAACGCCAGTGTCGTCGCCTCTTGCGGGTGTTTGACATGCGGGCAAAGCTGTCGTTAGCGTCAAGCTATTGACCAAATAGAAAAATCAGCAGGGAAGCCGCCAGATGTTGGACAACACGATCGCCTCGGTCGAAAATCTGCGAGTCGAGTTCGAAACCAAGAACGGTAGAGTTGTCGGGGTGGAGGATGTTTCCTTTGCCGTGAAGCCGGGGGAAACCGTTTGTATCGTTGGCGAATCCGGTTCTGGGAAATCGGTGTCGAGCCTGTCTCTGATGCGGCTGATCGAGTATGGCGGTGGCGAGATTTCGGGCGGGCGCCTGCTTTTTGATCGCAAGGAAGGCGGCGAGGTCGATCTTGCCAAAACCGACCAAGGTCTCATGCGAACGATTCGCGGAAATGAGATCGGGATGATCTTCCAAGAGCCGATGACGGCGCTCAATCCGGTGTTCACGGTGGGCAGACAGCTTACAGAAGGGCTTCGTCTGCACAAAAAACTGTCACGCGAGCAAGCCGAGGCTCGGGCACTCGAATTGTTGCAGCAGGTGCGGATCCCCGAGCCGGAGCGGCGCCTCAAGCAATATCCGCATGAACTCTCGGGCGGGATGCGGCAGCGCGTGGTGATCGCGATGGCCATGGCCTGTGAGCCGCGCCTGTTGATTGCAGATGAGCCGACGACGGCGCTCGACGTGACGATTCAGGCGGAAATTCTAGCGCTGATGGACCGCCTCAAGCGCGAGACGGGCACCGCGGTGATGTTCATCACCCATGATATGGCAGTGGTGGCGCAAATGGCGGACCGGGTTGTCGTGATGTTCCGCGGCAATAAGGTCGAGGAAGGTCCGGTCGAGGAGATCTTCGAGAACCCCAAGCATGACTACACCAAGGCGCTTTTGGCGGCGGTGCCGAAACTTGGCGAGATGACCGGCACCGACCTGCCGCGCCCGATGAAGCTTTTTGGGGTGGAGGGGCAGACGCTTGATCCGATTCCAGGTGAAGAGACCCCAATCCTTGAGGTGAGAAACCTTGTGACGCGCTTTCCGGTGCAGGGCGGCCTATTGCGCCGCACGGTGGCACGGGTCCATGCCGTCGAGGACGTGTCCTTTACGGTGAACAAGGGGCAGACCCTGTCGCTCGTGGGCGAGTCGGGCTGCGGCAAGTCGACAGTGGGGCGGTCCTTGATGCGGCTCGTGGAACCGGAATCGGGGCATGTCGAGTTTGACTGCTGCAATGTTCTTTCCCTGTCGCAGAAAGAAATGCACAAGGTGCGCCGCGATCTACAGATGATCTTTCAGGATCCGTTCGCCTCGCTCAATCCGCAGATGCAGCTCATGGAGCAGGTCGCGGAGCCGATGCGCAATTACGGCACCCACAAGGGCAGCGAGATGCAGGATCGTGTCGCGCATTTGTTCGACCGGGTGGAATTGCCGCGCAGTTTCATGAAGCGATTCCCGCATGAGCTTTCGGGAGGGCAGCGGCAGCGAATCGCGATTGCCCGCGCGCTTGCTCTTAACCCCAAGTTGATCGTGGCGGATGAAGCGGTCTCGGCGCTTGATGTGTCTGTGCAGGCGCAGGTGTTGAACCTGATGATGGAATTGCAGGCGGAGCTGGGCCTGAGCTACTTGTTCATCAGCCATGACATGGCGGTGGTCGAACGGGTGAGCCATTATGTCGGGGTGATGTATCTTGGCCGGATCGTGGAGATCGGACCGCGCCGGGCCGTGTTCGAAGACCCGCAACACCCGTATACGCGGGCGCTTATGAAGGCTGTGCCAGTGGCCGATCCACGTCAGCGCAAGAGCGAGAGAGATCTCAATTTCAAGCCGATCCCGTCGCCCATCCATCCGGTTGGCTATGAGGCCGCGCCGAGCGAATACCGAGAGGTCTCGCCGGGACACAAGATCCTGACGACGGATAGCGGATACTGAACCTCATGACGATTTTACAAGGGATGCGGGTTGTGCCGCAGCGGAGCGCGTTGGCCTCGTCGGGCGAACGCGATAGGAGCGCGGCAACACGTATCGAAAGGCCGAACCGATGAGCGAGACACTTTCCGCACGCGAGATCATGGAGAAGCTTGTGAGCTTTCCCTCGGTCAGCGATGTCAGCAACCTGCCCCTGATCGAGTGGGTTGATGACTATCTCAGTGGGCATGGCATCACCGTGCATCGCCACTACAACGAGACCAACGAGAAAGCCGCGGTCTTTGCCCATGTCGGGCCAGAGATTGAGGGCGGGATCGTGTTGTCGGGACATACGGATGTCGTGCCGGTTGAGGGACAGCCATGGTCATCGGACCCGTTCGAAGTCGTCGAGCGCGATGGCAAGCTTTACGGGCGCGGTGTCTGCGACATGAAGAGTTTCGACGCGCTGGCGATCTGGGCCTTAGTGGAGGCGCATTCCGCAGAGGTACAGCGTCCGCTGCAGATCGCGCTGAGCTATGACGAGGAAATCGGCTGCACCGGTGCGCCGCCGCTTATCGCGGCGATGGATGGCAAGGTGCCGAAAGCCAGTTCGGTGATCGTGGGCGAGCCGTCGATGATGCAGGCGGTGACGGGCCACAAGGGCGGCACGGGGTTCGAGGTGCATGTGCGCGGCTTCGAGGTGCATAGCTCGATCATGCACACCGGCGTCAACGCGATCATGTACGGGGCCAAGCTCATCGAGTGGGCCAACGAGATGAACGAGGAAAACCGCGCCAAGGTGCCGAGCGAGATCGATGCGATGTTCGAGCCCCCCTGGACGACGGTGCATGTTGGCAAGATCGAAGGCGGCACGGCGCATAATATCACGGCGCTCGACTGCCGGTTCGCGCTCACCTTCCGGGTCGTGCCGGGGGAAAGTGCCGAGGGGTGGGCCAACCGATTCCGCGAGAAGGTAGCCGAGGTCGAGGCCGAGATGCAGGCGGTGCGCCCAGAGGCGCATATCGTGCTTGAGGAAATGTTCGACGTGCCGGGCCTTGTGCCTGAGAAAGACGGCGAGGCCGAACAGATCGTGCGCAGCCTTACCGGGGACAATGCGCCGCGTGTTGTCAGCTATGGCACCGAAGCCGGGCACTTCCAGAATGGCGGGTATTCCGGTGTGGTTTGTGGCCCCGGCAATATCGAACAGGCGCATCAGCCGGATGAGTTCCTGACCGTGGCACAGTTCGAAGCTGGCGAAGCCTTTATGCGACGATTGGTCGACATGTTGCGGGGCTGAGGCATATGGCGTTTGTGATCCATATGGGCCTTGCCGCCGAACATACCGGGCCGCTTCCGAAAGAGGCGGACGTGGTTATCATCGGCGGAGGGATCATCGGGATCACGGCGGCATATTACCTTGCCAAGAAGGGGCTTCGCCCGGTCGTCCTCGAGAAAGGGCGGATCGCGGGCGAGCAATCCTCGCGCAACTGGGGCTGGATTCGGCAGCAGGGGCGCGACCTCGCGGAATTGCCGATCATGATGGAGGCGAACCGTCTCTGGAAAGACCTCGCGGCGGAGGTTGGCGAGGATCTTGGGCTTACAACCTGTGGGCTGACCTATCTGGCGAAAGATGAAGCCGATGAGGCGCGCTACGAGGCGTGGCTGAAAGGGGCGCGTGAGATCGGGGTCGATAGCCGGATGCTCTCCGGGGCCGACGTCGGCGAGATGTTTCCCGGCATGACAAAGACGTTCCGGGGCGCGCTTCATACGGCATCGGACATGAGGGCCGAACCGTTCATCGCGGTGCCGGCACTGGCGCGGGCGGCGGTGCGCGCGGGCGCGGTGATCCTCGAGGGCTGCGCGGCGCGGGTCTTGGATCGCGAGGGCGGCAAGGTCGCGGGCGTCGTCACCGAGAAAGGCCGTATTCGCGCGCCGGAGGTGATTGTCGCGGGCGGCGCGTGGTCGTCGCTTTTCCTGCGCAATGAGGGGATCAAGATCCCGCAGCTTTCGGTGCGCGCAACCGTGGCGGCGACAAATGCCCTCCCGGATGTGCATCAGGGCGGCGCGAATGGCGACGGTCTTGCGTTTCGGCGGCGGCAGGACGGGGGCTATACGCTGGCCTCGGCGGGGTATCATGAACTTTTTATCGGGCCGGATGCATTTCGCCATTTCTCGGCCTATATCCCGGAGCTGATCCGCGATCCGTTCGGACGGACCTACAGGCCGCGCGCGCCTAAGGGCTACCCGGACGGTTGGGGGACGAAACGGCGGTTCGGCGCGGATGCGCCAACGCCGTTTGAGGCGATGCGGATATTGGACCCATTGCCGAACACGGCGATTGTCGAGAAGATCCGAGCGGATTTCGAGGCGCTTTTCCCGGCGCTCGGCAAGGTCGAGATCAGGACGAGCTGGGCCGGGATGATCGACTCGCTTCCCGATATCGTGCCGGTGGTGGATCGCGCGCCGCTCGAAGGGCTTTCGATCTGCACGGGGATGTGTGGGCATGGGTTTGGGATTGGCCCGGCGTTTGGGCGGATTATGGCGGATTTGGTGTCGGGCGGTGAGCTTGGCCACGCTCTGAACCGCTTCCGGGTCACACGGTTTTCAGATGGGTCGAAGCTTGAGCTTGGGCCGGATATCTGACGAGTTTTGCGAGACAGAGGGGTGGCGTCATGCCGATACGCAATCGTATTGCAGAAATGCAGGAAAATATCACGGAGTGGCGGCGCCACCTGCACCAGCATCCAGAGCTTCTCTATGATGTGCACAAGACGGCGAGCTTTGTTGTCGAGCGCCTTGAAGGCTTTGGCGTGGATGAGATCACGCCGGGGATCGGGCAGACCGGGGTTGTTGCCGTCATCAAGGGCAAGAGCGATACAAAAGGCCGCGTGATCGGGTTGCGCGCGGATATGGACGCGCTGCCGATCGAGGAGGCATCGGGCGTGGACTATGCCAGCACGGTGCCGGGTAAGATGCACGCCTGTGGCCATGATGGGCATACGGCGATCCTTCTCGGGACGGCACAATACCTTTCGGAGACGCGCAATTTCGACGGCACGGTGGTGTTGATCTTCCAGCCCGCCGAAGAGGGCGGCGCGGGTGGCAAGGCGATGTGTGACGATGGGCTTATGGAGCGTTGGGGGATTCAGGAGGTCTATGGGCTGCACAATATGCCGGGCCTGCCTGTCGGATCTTTTGCGACGCGGCCCGGTCCGCTTCTTGCCTCGGCGGATGAGTTCGGGATCGTGGTGAAAGGCAAGGGCGGCCATGCGGCGGCCCCGCATGAGGCAGTCGACACGACCTTGGTCGCGGCACAGATCGTTGTGGCGCTTCAATCCATCGTGTCGCGCAGCGTCAACCCGATCCATCGTGTGGTGCTCACCGTGGGCACATTCGAGAGCGACAGCAACGCCTCTAACGTCATTGCGCACCGGGTGCGGATGAAGGGGACAGTGCGCACGCTTGACCCTGAGGGGCGGGGGCTTGCCGAGATGCGTATCCGGAAAATCGCAGAGCACACGGCACAGGCCTATGGCGCAGAGGCCGAGGTCACGTGGGATGAGGGCTATCCGGTCACCATCAACACCGAGGCGGAAACCGCCTATGCGGTTGATGCGGCGCGGGCGGTCTCGGACAATGTGGACGAGGTGACGGACCCGATCATGCCGGCGGAAGATTTCTCTTTCATGCTGCAGGAGCGGCCCGGAGCCTATATCTTTCTGGGCAATGGGGAGGGGCCGATGTGCCACCACCCGGCCTATATCTTCGAAGATGACGCGATCCCGTTTGGGTGTAGCTGGTTCGCGGAACTGGTCGAGCGGCGGATGCCGCTGACCAACAACTAGAGACAACGTGCAAGAACAGGAGCGAGAGACATGCCCGTTAAGAACAGATTTGCAGAACTGCAGGACGAGATCACCGCATGGCGGCGCGATCTTCATGAGAACCCGGAGATTCTCTTTGAGACCCACCGCACCAGCGCGATCGTGGCGGAAAAGCTCGAAGCATTCGGCTGTGATGAGGTCGTGACCGGGATTGGCCGTACCGGTGTCGTAGGTGTCATCAAGGGCAAGACGACAGGATCAGGCAAGGTCATTGGCTTGCGCGCGGATATGGACGCGTTGCCGATCCATGAACAGACCGGGCTCGACTATGCCTCCAAGACCGATGGCGCGATGCACGCCTGCGGCCATGACGGCCATACGGCGATGCTTTTGGGCGCGGCGAAATACCTGTCCGAGACGCGCAATTTCGACGGCACCGTGGTTGTCATTTTCCAGCCCGCCGAAGAAGGCGGCGGCGGCGGCAAGGAAATGTGCGACGATGGTATGATGGAGCGCTGGGGCATTCAGGAAGTCTATGGGATGCACAATTGGCCGGGCAAACCGGTTGGCTCCTTCGCGATCCGCTCGGGGCCGTTCTTTGCCGCAACGGACCAGTTCGACATTCATTTCGAGGGCAAGGGGGGCCATGCTGCGAAACCGCATGAGACCATCGACACGACGGTGATGGGGGCGCAGGCGGTGACCGCGCTTCAGACCATCGCCAGCCGCAATGCCGATCCGATCGATCAGGTGGTTGTCTCGGTGACTTCGTTCGAGACCTCCTCGAAGGCGTTCAACGTTATTCCGCAGAAAGTCCATCTCAAGGGCACGGTGCGCACGCTCAGCCCTGAGATGCGCGATTTGGCGGAAGAGCGCATCAATGCGATCTGCAACGGGATCGCGGCGACCTTTGGCGGCACGGTTGAGGTTGTCTATCACCGCGGCTACCCGGTCATGGTCAACTCGGACGAGCAGACCGATTTTGCCGTGGACGTGGCGAAGGCTGTGAGCGGCGATTGCGAAGAAGCGCCGCTTGTCATGGGCGGCGAGGATTTCGCTTTCATGCTCGAAGAGCGGCCCGGTGCCTATATCCTTGTCGGCAATGGCGACACGGCGATGGTGCACCACCCGGAGTACAACTTTAACGACGAGGCCATCCCGGCGGGTTGTAGCTGGTGGGCGGAGATCGTGGAACAGCGGATGCCCGCGGCGTGACGGGGCGGAGGGGCGTTGCCCCTCTTGGCCGCACACGGCCAATTCACCCCAGAGTATTTGTCACAGAGAAGAAGAAAGGGGCGCTCTTGGGCGCCCTTTTTCATGCCTCGATCAGGGCGCGCAGGCGGGCGGCGATGTCGTCCTGAAGGTTCTTGGCAGAGGTGACATAGGCGCGGGCGTTGTCCTGTAGCGGAGCGAGGCGCGGGGTCTGAAAGAGGCCCGCAACCGTGAGCCCGAGCGCTGTCGCGTCTTCGACTTCGAGGCAGGCGTCGCGGCGGGTCATTTCGCCATAGGCCAGCGCGAAATTGGCGTAGAGGGGGCCGTGCAGGATCGCGCAGCCGAAATGCGCGGGCTCGTAGGGGTTATGGCCGCCGACAGGGGCGAAGGAGCCTGCGACGAAGACCACAGGCGCGAGGTGATACCAGAGACCGGTCTCTCCGAGCGTGTCGGCGAGGTAGATCTGGGTGTCTGGGCCGGGGTCCTGACCCGCGCTGCGGCGGGCGATTTGCCAGCCTTCCTCGGCCAGTTGGTGCGCGATGGCATTGGCGCGCTCGGGGTGGCGCGGCACGAGAATGAGGAGGCTTTCGCGGGAGGTGCCAGTGACGATGCGATGAGCGGCGGACACCTGTTCTTCTTCACCCTCGTGGGTCGAGGCGGCGACCCAGAGCGGGCGGTCCCCGATCAATGCAGATAAGCGCGCGGCCTCGTCCGGGTCGATAGGCAAGGCGTCGGCATCGGCCTTGAGATCGCCGGTTGTCGAGGTCACCATGGCATCCGCGCCGAGCAGGGCCAAGGCCTGTTCCGTGCCCTTTACCTGGCACAGGATCAGGGAGAAACGGGCAAAGAGGCTTTCAGCCGTGGCAGAGAGTTTCTGCCAGCGTTTGAGGGAGCGCGCCGAGAGGCGGGCATTCAAGAGCACGAGCGGCAGGCCGCGACGGTGAGCGGCGACGATCTGGTTGGGCCAGATTTCGCTTTCGACAAAGGCGACAAGGTCGGGGCGCCAGTGATCGAGGAAACGCCGGGTCGCCTGCGGTGTGTCGAGCGGCGAGAACTGATGCAAGGCCCCTTCGGGCAAGCGTTCGGCCGCGAGGGTGGCGGAGGTGGCGGTGGTCGTGGTCACGAGAACGTGGACGCCTTCGGCGACAAGCCGGTCGACAAGGCCGAGGATCGAGCGAAACTCGCCGACGCTGACCGCGTGTATCCAGACCAGACGTCCTTCTGGACGTGCCACGTTTGTGCGCCCGGCGCGTTCGCTCAGGCGGTCGAGAGGGCCATTGGTTTCGACAAAGCGCTTGCGTGCTTCGCGCATCGCCAATGGCGCGCCAAGGGCGGTCAGCGCCTGATACAGGCGGTAGGTCAGGGTCAGCGCGGGCGCGGCCATCTCCGGATCAGCCGCCTGTATGGCTCATGTGGCGGGTCATCTGGCCGTCGGGGCGTTGGCGCGAATAATCGAAATCATGCCCTTTGGGCTTGAGTGCGATGGCGGCGCGGATGGCCTCCTTGAGGGCGGTGTCGTCACTGCTGCCGCGCAGGGCGGGACGCAGATCATACATGTCTTCCTGTCCAAGGCACATGAAGAGTTCCCCGGTGCACGTCAGGCGCACGCGGTTGCAACTTTCGCAGAAGTTATGCGTCAGCGGCGTGATGAAGCCGATCTTTTGACCGGTTTCTTCAAGCCGGACATAGCGGGCCGGACCCCCGGAGCGTTCGGAAAGATCGGTGACTGTGTAGCGTTCTGCGAGGCGGGCGCGCAGGTCTTTCAGCGACCAGTATTGATCCAGTCGGTCCTCGTTGCCGAGGTCACCCATCGGCATGACTTCGATCCAAGTGAGGTCCATGTCGCGGGAGGCGCACCATTCTGTGAGGTCAAAGAGCTCGGACTCGTTAAACCCCTTGAGGGCGACGGCATTGATCTTGACGCGCATGCCAACACGCTGGGCCGCGTCGATGCCGCGCAACACTTGCGGCAGACGGCCCCACCGGGTCACCTCGGCAAATTTGGCCTCATTGATCGTGTCGAGCGAGATATTGACCCGGCGCACACCTGCCGCCCAGAGATCATCGGCAAAGCGCTCGAGCTGCGACCCGTTGGTTGTCAGCGTCAATTCGCGCAGAGCGCCGCTTTCGAGGTGTCGGGACATGGAATCGAAGAAGGTCATGATCCCCCGCCGCACCAGCGGTTCTCCGCCGGTGATGCGCAGTTTCTCGACCCCGAGTTCGACGAAATTCGTGCAGACCCGGTCCAGTTCTTCCAGTGTAAGCAGCTCTTTCTTGGGCAGAAATGTCATGTTTTCCGCCATGCAATAGACACAGCGGAAGTCGCAACGGTCAGTCACGGACACGCGCAGGTAATTGACAGCGCGTTGGAAGGGGTCGATCAATGGGGCATCGGTCATATCTCTTAGGTAGTCTTAGAAACAAGAGGGGGCAAGGGCGGATGCTTGTGTTGCAAGGTCGGAAATGGGTCTTCGGGGCGGTCGCATTGGCGTTTCTGGCGGGGTGCGATGAGGTGCCGCGCGTGAAAATGCCGGACTGGGATCTTTTCAACCGATCAGAGCGGGCGCCAGACACCCCGACACCTGATGCACCCGAAGTCGAAGAGATAACTCCCGAGGTCGAAGAGACACCGCCACCGCTTCGTGGCGAGCTTGGCACCACGGTAGTATCGCTTGGTGCGGCGAGCGAACCCGGAATGTGGCTCAAGACGCCGCTCGTCACCCGAGAGGGCAAGGGGCGTGTGTATTATAACGGGCTATGGCTCGCGGTGACGTTGATCCCGATCGAAGGTGCATCCACGGCGGGATCGCGGATGTCGCTTGCAGCGATGCGTGCCTTGGAGATGCCGCTGACTGAGTTGAGCGAAGTGCGGGTGACCGCAAACTAAAGTCATACGAAATCCATCTAAGGCACTGCGTCTCGCGAAGGCGCTAGGCGAGGTATTTTGAGGCTTCCTTGACGGCGAAGGGCTTCATGCGGTCCTGATACGCGTCAAGGAATGCTCGGCTGCGCGCGGGATCGTGCTTGGAGAGATCGCGTAGCCACCAAGCGATGGCCTTTTGGATAAACCACTCAGGATCGTCTATGTAAGACGCCGCCCAGCCGAGGACGCGGTCGCGGATCACGAGGTCGGCGGGTTTGGGATTGTTCTGTTTCGTCCAGGGCAACGTGATGACCAAGGCGGCTCGACGTGTCCACATATGTGCGGAGTTGGTCCATGTTTCGACCGTGTCGAGGCGGGACGGATCGGCGAGCAGGCGTTTCTGGCCAGCCATGCAGACATGATCTGCGATGGCCCAGCTATCGAAGTCGGGCACCCATGAGACGATAAGGTCCCATGCGGCGGTGTCGGGGCGGATGCGCGCCTGTGTCAGGAGCTTGGCCGCCGCGATACGCGCCTCGAAGATATCGGTCTGCCAGAGCGCGTCCGCGAGGAGGACACGTTCCTCGACCGTTAGGCTCTGGCGCCAGTCCTTGGTCAGGTCATTGAGCGCGGGGTTTGGGATGCCCAGAACCTCGCGCGTCTGTTTGTGATACTTCGCCTGCCCTTCGGCGCGGCCCGGTTCGATCCGGGCGCGCAGGGCGGCCAGTGCGTCATCTAGCGTCATGCTACTCTACAGTCACGGATTTCGCGAGGTTGCGCGGCTGGTCCACGTCAGTGCCTTTGGCCTCGGCCGTGTGGTAGGCGAGGAGCTGGGCCGGGACGGCATAGAGGATCGGCGTCAGGATCGGGTCGATCTCGGGCAGGATGATGGTGTCCCAGACACCATGGCCGCCTTCTTCTGCGCCCTTGCTATCGGTCACGAGAAGCACCTTTCCGCCGCGCGCCATGACTTCCTGCATGTTGCTCACGGTCTTGTCGAAGAGTGCATCGCGCGGGGCGAGCACCACCACGGGCACATGCTTGTCGATCAACGCGATGGGGCCGTGTTTGAGTTCACCGGACGCATAAGCCTCGGCGTGGATGTAGCTGATTTCTTTGAGTTTCAGCGCGCCCTCGAGTGCGAGTGGATACATAAGGCCGCGGCCTAGGAACAGGATATCGCGCGCCTCGGAAAGTTTGCGGGCAGCACGGGTCAGCTTGGTCTCAATCTCAAGCGCGTTGTTGAGGATGCCCGGCAAGGTTTGCAGCGATGCGAGTTTTTCTTGCAGGTCTTCCATGCTCAGCGTGCCGCGTTCATGCCCGGCTTTGAGCGCGAGCAGGAGAAGCACGGTCAACTGACAGGTAAAGGCCTTGGTCGAGGCAACGCCGATCTCCACGCCGGCATAGATCGGAAGGGCAAGGTCGCTTTCGCGTGCGATCGAGCTCTCGGGGACATTTACGACTGAGACGATCTTGTCGGCCTTGCCGGCGCAGTAGCGCAGCGCCGCGAGTGTATCGGCGGTCTCGCCGGATTGGCTTACGAAAAGGGCGACAGTGCCTTTGCTCATCGGCGGTTCGCGGTAGCGAAATTCTGAGGCGATATCGACTTCGACCGGAATACGCGCGATCTGTTCGAACCAGTACTTGGCCGTCAGGCAGGCATAGAAGGCCGTGCCGCAAGCCACCATGGTCAGACGTTCGATCTTGGTAAAATCGAGGCCGGCATCGGGGAGCACGATATCGCTTTCGCCGCCGCCGAGGTAATGACGGATCGCGTTGGCAAGGACGCTCGGCTGCTCCGCGATTTCCTTGGCCATAAAGTGTTTGTGGCCGCCTTTGTCGACATGCGCCTGATCAATGGCGATCTCGCGCAGTTCGCGGGTCACGCGGGTTCCATCAACGTCTTGGATCTCAAGCGAGTTGCGCGTCAGAACGGCGCTATCGCCTTCTTCGAGATAGGTGATGCGATGGGTCATCGGTGCAAGCGCGATGGCGTCCGAGCCGACATACATCTCGTTGTCACCGTGGCCAATCGCGAGGGGAGACCCTTTGCGGGCGGCGACGATCAGATCGTCCTCGCCCTCGAACAGGAAAGCCAGGGCGAAAGCCCCATCAAGGCGCGAGAGCGTCTTGCGGGCGGCCTCGACGGGCGGAAGGCCTTCGTCGAGATAGCGCTGGGTCAGAAGTGCGACGGTCTCGGTGTCGGTTTCCGTGCAGCATTCAAAACCCGCTTCGGCGAGTTCTTGGCGTAGGTCGCGGAAATTTTCGATAATGCCGTTATGCACCACAGCGACAGGGCCAGCCTTGTGCGGGTGAGCGTTGCCGACCGAGGGGGCGCCGTGGGTGGCCCAGCGTGTATGACCAATCCCGGCACGGCCCCGCAGCGGTTCATGGACGAGAAGATCAGAGAGGTTCACCAGCTTGCCAACTGCGCGACGGCGATCCAAAGCGCCGTCGTTCACTGTCGCGATCCCGGCGCTGTCATACCCACGATATTCAAGGCGTTTCAGCGCCTCGACGAGGATCGGAGCGGCCTCGTGTTCACCAAGTACACCAACAATTCCGCACATTATACGCTCTCCTTATCGCGTTTAACCTTCTTGGATTTTAACAATTCGAACAATTTCCGCGCCATGCCGGCTTTGTTGACCTGTTTCGCGCGTGCCAGAGCCAAGGCTTCCGCCGGGACGTCTTGTGTGATCACCGAACCGCTTGCTGTCATGGCGCCATCACCAACCGTAACGGGGGCGACGAGCATTGTGTCGGATCCGATGAAGGCCGACTTGCCGATGGTCGTCTTGTGCTTCATCACCCCATCATAGTTGCAGGTCACAGTGCCCGCGCCGATGTTGGACGCGGCTCCGACGGAGGCATCACCGATATAAGACAGGTGATTGACCTTGGCCCCCTCATCGAGGGTTGCGTTCTTGATCTCGACAAAATTCCCGATCCGCACATCTTCGGCCAGTTCCGCGCCCGGACGCAGGCGGGCATAGGGGCCGACGATGGCGCCGCGCGAAACGTGGCAGCCTTCAAGGTGCGAGAAGGCGCGAATGTGCGCGCCGCTTTCAATCGTCACGCCGGGGCCAAAATAGACGTTCGGCTCGATGATCGTGTCGCGCCCAATGACCGTATCATGCGAAAGCATGACGGTTGCGGGTTGCTGCATGGTCACGCCGAGTTCCATCAGAGCGCGACGGGCGCGGGTCTGGAAGATCTCTTCCGCGTCAGCAAGGTGGAGACGAGAATTGATGCCGAGGGTTTCTTCTTCGTCGCAGGCAACGGCGGTCACGGACAGGCCACGATCACGGGCAATGCCGACGACGTCGGTGAGGTAGTATTCCTCTTGCGCGTTGTCGGATTCGATTTCGGCAATCATCGAGAAAAGAGATTTGCTATCTGCTAGCATTACGCCGCTATTACAGAAGCTTATCGCGCGTTGCTCATCTGTTGCATCAGCATATTCTACGATAGCTTCGAGGCTGTTTCCTTGCATCACGAGCCGGCCATACTTGCCCGGATCAGCGGCCTCGAACCCGAGCACGACAACTGCGTTTTCGCCCCGCGCGTCGGCCATGCGGGCGAGTGTTTCAGGGCGCACAAAGGGCGTATCTCCGAAGAGGACGATCACGTCGCCTTCGAAATCGGCGAGTGCTTCGCGGGCGGCATCGACCGCGTGGGCCGTGCCTTTCTGTTCTTCCTGAAGCACAACCGTGGCGTCGGGATCGTGGTCGGCGACGGTGGCCTTCACAGTGTCAAACCCGTGTCCGGCGACGATCACCACGCGTGCTGGATCGAGAGCGGCCCCAGATTGCATGGCATGGACCAGCATCGGCGCACCGGCGATCTCGTGTAGCACTTTCGGAAGATCGGACTTCATCCGGGTGCCTTTGCCAGCCGCGAGGATGACGAGTGCAATATTCATCGGGTTTCCCTTTGAAATGACGTTGCGGCCGTTTTATCGGTTCGCGGTATTGGTGCAAGGGCGATATCTATCAATTCGCGTTACCGGGTGTAACAGCGGTGGGCGATTCATTGCCAAGGTGAAAGGAACGGTATGCGAACAGTGGTTTTCGATCTCGATGGGACGTTGGCAGATACGAGCGGAGACTTGCTCGCGGCGGCGAATGCCTGTTTTCGGGACATGGGGTTTGGCGATGTTCTCGGGGTAGGACGAGACGAGGCGATCGCGCTACGCGGAGGACGGGCGATGCTCACCGCAGGGCTCGAGAGGCTTGGGCGCATGGATGCTGTCGTTGTCGATCGGTATTACCCTATGTTGCTTGAGGCCTACGGTCGCGCGATTGCCGATCACACGGTGCTGTATCCCGGCGCGCTTGAGGCGGTCGAGGTGCTGGCGTCGCGTGGCTATGGCGTGGGGATTTGTACGAACAAACCTGAGGCATTGGCTGAACAACTCATGCAGGCGCTTGGAGCGCGAGACGCGTTCGGGGCGCTTGTTGGAGCGGACACGCTTCCGGTGCGCAAGCCTGATCCGGAACCGCTGCGCGAAACGGCGCGCCGTCTTGGGGGAGATCCGGCCAAAACGATCCTCATTGGGGATAGCGACACCGACCGCAACACAGCGCGCGCCGCTGGTGTGCCGTCTGTCCTTGTGACCTTCGGGCCGAGTGGTGCGGATATGGCGGCGTTGGAGCCGGAGGCGCTACTTGAAGACTATGCCGATCTGCCTGACCTTGTTCAGGAGTTGATCGGGCGGAATAGCTGATCCGTGAGCGGCGCGAGCCCGGTTTCGGGCAGCGCGTCGATGGCGGTTTCGAGCGCGGTGGCGCGGTCCCGACCGAGGACGGGATCAGCGTAGGCGTGGAACTTCGAGCGGATTTCGGCGGGCGAGGGCAGGGCGGTCGCGTCCCAGCGCGGCTCGTGCCAGTCGCTTTGATGTGTTGTGCCATCGGCGAGGGTCAGCGTTGCGCGCGCAAAACGGCGCAACGGGAAGGCATCGTTGGCGTGGTCGCTCTCGCGCATGATCATGGCGGCGGAAAGCCGGAGCACTTCGGGATCCGAAAGCGCGGCATCAACAAGGTGTTCGGGGCGCACATCGCCATGGACGAGGGCAACGGCGGTTGGGAAGCTCGTGGAATATTGCGCTTCGTCGCCGCGCTTTGGGTGTGACGTCGCGAGGCGGATGGATTCGTGGAACGTCTCGACCTCGATTTTCGTGATGTCGGCGGCAGCGATGTTGTGGGCGCGTTGCAGGGCAAGGGCGGCTTCAATTGGCGGCTGGGCCCAGCGGCAAACAGGATAGGGTTTGAAATACTGTTCGAGCATATACCAGCGCGTGCCAAGATCGGCCCAAGGCTCAGTCACCTCTTCGACGATGAGCGCTGGTGCGCCGGTAAAGCCCTTGGCGGCAAGGCGGGCGGCGGAGATGCCAGCCATGGAACCCCAGCCCGCGCCGTCTTTGACCATGGTGGGATGGTCGATGCAGCGCATCATCTGGCTTCGGGGGCCGTGGTATTCGGCGATGCCAAGGGCGTGGCGAGTTTGGTGCGGGGAAAGCTGCATGATCCGGGAGGCTACGGCGGCGGCGGCCACGGCGCCCCAGCTTCCCGACGTGTGATAATCCGGTGCCGTGGCGTGTTGGGCGATGGCGGCGCGGGCGCCAATTTCGTAGCCCACGACAACGGCGGTTAGGAAATCACGGCCTGTCGCGCCTGCCTCATGCGCGGCATAGAGCGCGGCCGGGATCATCGGCGCTCCGATATGGCCCTTGGAGGGGTTGAACCCGTCATGGCCGTCTATGGAGTCGATGGTGATCCCGGCGGCGAGGGCTGCGCCAAGGGGGCTTGCACCGCGGCCATCATAGAGAAGGGGCATCTCACCGCCGAAATCCTCATACGCGTGATCGCGAATGATGCGGGACATGTTGGTGCGCATCCCTGCCGCACCAATACCGAAAAGATCAAGCAGGTGTAGCGGCACTTGCGCGCGCACGGTTTCGGGCAGGGTCTCCCACGTCAGGTCATGTAGAAAGGCGATCGGGTCGTGCATCTTGTCCTCCCTTTGCGTGTTAGCGTGGCACGGCGTGGTCTCTGTAAATCGTCCGTTCGCGACATTTTGCGGGGGTACCGGGCCGCCTTTAGGGGATCGGGGGGCGCATTCCGGCGTTGACGGGCGCGCGGGGGCAGGTCAAGGATCGGCCCATGACAGAGCGTTTCCCAGAACATTTCACTGGTAACTTCACCCAACAAGAGCCGATCCCCGACGAAGGGATCGCGGCGGCGCTTGAGGTGCTGCAAAGCGGGCGATTGCATCGCTACAATCTGGTCGGGGATGCGCCGGGCGAGGTTTCCCTTCTTGAACAGGAGTTCGCGGCGCAAATGGGGGCGAAGTATTGCCTTGCCGTCGCTTCAGGGGGATATGCGCTTGCCTGTGCCTTGCGTGCGCTCGGGGTTGGGCCGGGAGATAGAGTTCTGACCAATGCCTTCACCCTGGCGCCTGTGCCGGGGGCGATTACCAGCGTCGGGGCCGAGCCTGTCTTTGTTGGGGTCACCGAGGACCTTGTGATCGACCTCGAAGATCTCGCGGCCAAGGCCGGCCGCGCGGATGTGCTGATGCTTTCCCATATGCGGGGGCATATCTGTGACATGGATCGGCTTATGGAGATCTGTGACGCGGCGGGCATTCGTGTGATTGAGGATTGCGCGCATACGATGGGCGCGAAGTGGCGCGGCACGTGGTCAGGGCGGCATGGTGTCATGGCGTGTTATTCGACACAGACCTATAAGCACGCGAATTCCGGCGAGGGCGGGCTGCTCATAAGCGATGATGATGCATTGATGGCGCGGGCGATCATGCTGTCGGGGTCCTATATGCTCTATGAACGCCACCTTGCGAGGCCTCCGGTGGAGGCCTTTGAGGCGGTGAAATATGTCACCCCCAACATTTCGGGGCGGATGGATCATTTGCGCGCCGCGATCCTGCGGCCGCAATTGCGCGATCTTGACCAGCAGGTTGCACGGTGGAATGCGCTTTACCGGGTCGTGGAAGACGGCTTGCGGGGCACGCCGGGATTGACCGTCGTGGAGCGGCCCGAGGCGGAGAGCTATGTCGGCTCGTCTATCCAGTTTCTTCTTCTGGATTGGGGCGAGGGGCAGGTCGAAGAGGTCTTGCGGCGCTGTGCGGCGCGGGGCGTGGAACTCAAATGGTTTGGTGGTGCCGAACCTGTGGCGTTCACCTCGCGCTATGACTCGTGGCGCTATGCGGCGGCAGAGCGGATGCCCGAGAGCGACCGTGTTTTGGCGGGCATTGTCGATATGCGCTTGCCTTTGACTTTCACGGAAGCAGATTGTGCTCTGATTGCGCGGATCATTCGGTCCGAGGTTGGCGCGGTTTATCAAGGGGGGTAGGGGCGTTGCCCCTCGGCCTGCGGCCTCACCCCAGAGTATTTCTCAGAGAAGAAGCCCTAGCGTAGGCGCGTGTAGAGGCGTGCGCCGAAGCTCAGGGCTGCGTAGAGCGCCAGTACGAAGGCGAGCTGTGCCGGGGCGTGGCGGGCTTCGAAAATCAGGATCAGGACGGCGCCTGTAGAGAGGCCGAAGATCGACAGGAGCGTCATGGCGGGATGTGCGCCCGTCTTGCCGCGATGGACGTGGTTTGCCCAGGCCATGAGGATCGACACCAAGAGGAAGGTAATCGAGCCGAACTCGAGGATCAGGCGCAGATCGCCAATGAGGATCAGGAGCGCGGCAAAGCCCGCCATCGTCAAGACGGCCGTGCGGGGGATGCCAGAGCGCCGTTTCTCAAGGCGGGCGGGAAAGAAACCGTCGCGCGCGATCACCGACATGAGGCGTGAGGCGCCAAAGAGTGTGCCAGAGATGGCGCTCATGGTGGCGAGAAGGGCGCCCGCGATGACAAGCTGAGTGCCGATCGGGCCGAGAATGTCCCCGGCCCCTGCGGCGAGGGCGTGTTCCTGATTGGCGATGATGTCGGCAAAGGGGATGGCGAGCACCGCGCCGATGGCGATCACCACATAGACCAGAGTTGCCAGCGCCACGGCGGTATAGATCGCGCGGGGAATGTTCTTCTCGGGCGCGGTCATCTCGCCCATGGCGTGGATCACAAGCTGAAACCCTTCATAGGCGACAAAGGTCACGGCAGCGATGGTGACGATACCGAAGAGCGGCAGGGCTGGGTCCGGTCCCGCGAGGTCGGGGAGTGAGGCGCGGGCATTGCCCCAAAGCACGCCCGCGACGATCAGGAGGATCACGATCTTGGAATAAACCATGAGATCTTCGATGCGGCCCATGCCACGGGTTGACCAGATGTTGATCCCGGCGAATGCGGCGATGACGGCAATTGCCACAACGCGGCGGAGAGTGTCGTCGTCGGAAAAAGGGGCGATGGCGTAGGAGGCAAAGGTAAAGGCATAAAGCGCAATGGTTGCGATATAGCCGAACACCACCCACCAGCCGATTAGTGCGGCAGCAAAATCATGTCCGGGGAAGCTCAGCTTGAAGAACGCGTAGGTGGCGCCCTCGTCGCGAAAATAGAGCGCCAGCTTGACATAGGAATAGGCCGCGAGTGCCGCCACTGCGCCACCGAGGGCGATGGCAAGGGGTGTCCAGACACCGATTGTCGCCACACCAAGGCCAAGCACCGTGAAGATTCCGCCCCCGACCATGCCGCCCAAGGCGATCGCGATCAGTTCCGTCAGGCGGAGAGGTGGGGCGTCAATCGGGCGTTCAGGGCGCATGGCATCGCATTTCTCAGGGCCGTTGCAAGAGGTTTGGCATGAAGGGTCCGGCGGGGCAAGCGCGTGTACGCAGACCTGTAGAAATGCGGTGTGGGTGGAAAACTATTGACCGGAATCGGTGTGCGGCGTAGTTATATGAACAAGTGTTCAATAAAGTGCCGGGCGGGAGGCCCTTAAGGCGCTTTGGGAGAGATGGCGGTTTTCGCAAGTCCAGTCGGCGGGTTTTCGTGAAACGCTTTAATGGGAGAGTTTGAACGATGTTCATGCACACGATGAGTTTCGACCTCGGAGAAGACGTCAACGCGATGCGCGAGATGGTGCACCGTTTTGCACAAGAGCGGATCAAGCCGATGGCGGCAGAGATTGATCAGAAGAACGAGTTTCCGAACGAACTTTGGAAAGAGTTTGGCGATCTTGGTCTTCTCGGTATCACCACGCCAGAGGAATATGGCGGGGCGGGCATGTCCTACCTTGCGCATGTGATTGCGGTCGAAGAGATCGCGCGGGCTTCGGCGTCGGTGTCGCTCAGCTATGGTGCGCATTCGAACCTTTGCGTCAATCAGATCAAGCTCAACGCGACGCATGAGCAGAAGCAGAAATACCTTCCCGGCCTGATCTCAGGCGAGAAGGTCGGTGCGCTGGCCATGTCCGAGCCTTCGGCGGGATCGGATGTTGTCAGCATGAAGCTGCGCGCTGAGAAGAAGAACGACCGCTATGTGCTCAACGGGAATAAGTATTGGATCACCAATGGCCCGGATGCCGATACGCTTGTCGTTTATGCCAAGACCGATCCGGACGCAGGGCCCAAAGGCATCACCGCTTTCATCATTGAGAAAGAGATGAAGGGCTTCTCGACCTCGAACCATTTCGACAAGCTTGGGATGCGTGGGTCGAACACGGCAGAGCTCGTCTTTGAAGATGTGGAAGTGCCGTTTGAGAACGTGCTTGGCGAAGAAGGCAAGGGTGTGCGCGTCTTGATGTCGGGGCTCGACTATGAGCGTGTCGTGCTTGCGGGCATCGGCACCGGCATCATGGCGGCCTGTCTTGACGAGGTCATGCCCTACATGGTCGAGCGCAAGCAGTTCGGCCAGCCGATCGGGAACTTCCAGCTCATGCAGGGCAAGATTGCCGATATGTACACCAAGATGAACTCGGCACGCGCCTATGTCTACGAGGCGGCCAAGGCCTGTGATCGTGGCGAGATCACGCGTCAGGACGCGGCGGCTTGCTGTCTTTACGCGTCTGAGGAAGCGATGGTCGTGGCGCACCAGGCGGTGCAAGCCTTTGGCGGTGCGGGATATTTGAGCGACAACCCTGTGGGTCGGATTTTCCGCGATGCCAAGTTGATGGAGATCGGCGCAGGCACCTCGGAAATCCGCCGCATGCTCGTCGGTCGCGAGATGATGAACAAGATGAGCTGATCTGTTTGGCCCGCAGCTCGCGGGCCAAATCGACAAGATGGGCGCCTTTCTAGGGCGCCGTGGGAGACATGTTCGATGGGGCGCGCGACGGCGTCTTGCGGACACATAGGAGACGCGGCAATGAAACTAGAGTCCAAATTCATCCCGACCAGCGACGATGCGCGCCAGAACCGGGAGGCGCATCTCGAGGCGCTGGGCGTGGCGGCCGAGGCGGCTGCGGCAGCGACGGCGGGTGGCGGGGAGCGTGCGCGCGAACGCCATGTGAGCCGGGGCAAAATGTTGCCGCGTGAACGGGTGGCGAACCTGCTCGATCCGGGTGCGCCCTTTCTCGAGATCGGGGCGACGGCTGCGCATGATATGTATGACAACGCTGCGCCGGGCGCAGGGGTCATTGCCGGGATTGGCCGGGTGCAGGGTCAGGAAGTCATGGTGGTGTGCAACGACGCGACCGTGAAGGGCGGCACCTATTTCCCGATGACCGTCAAGAAACACCTGCGCGCGCAGGAGATCGCAGAGCAGTGTCAATTGCCTTGTATCTATCTCGTGGACTCGGGCGGGGCGAACCTGCCGCAACAGGATGAGGTTTTTCCGGACCGCGATCACTTTGGCCGTATCTTCTTTAATCAGGCCAATATGAGCGCCAAGGGCATTCCGCAGATTGCCGTGGTGATGGGGTCTTGTACGGCGGGTGGCGCCTATGTTCCGGCGATGTCGGATGTGACGATTATCGTGAAAGAACAAGGCACTATCTTCCTTGCCGGGCCGCCGCTTGTGAAGGCGGCGACGGGGGAGGTTGTCTCTGCCGAAGACCTTGGGGGCGGTGATGTGCATACGCGGCTTTCGGGTGTGGCGGATTACCTTGCCGAGGACGACGCGCATGCGCTGGCGCTGGCGCGGCGTGCGGTGGGGCATCTCAACCGGTCCAAGCCGAGCACCGTGACTTGGCAGAGCCCAGAAGAGCCGGCCTATGACCCGGAAGAAATCCTTGGCGTGGTGCCTGCGGGGCTGCGCACGCCCTATGACATTCGCGAGGTGATTGCGCGTGTGGTCGATGGGTCGCGGTTCGATGAATTCAAGCCGCGCTTTGGCGAGACGCTGGTCACCGGCTTTGCCCATGTGAAGGGTTGTCCGGTGGGGATCGTGGCCAACAATGGCGTGCTCTATTCCGAAAGCGCAGCAAAGGGCGCGCATTTCGTCGAGCTTTGCTCGCAACGCGGTATCCCTTTGGTATTTCTGCAAAATATCACTGGCTTCATGGTCGGGCAGAAATACGAGGCGGAAGGGATCGCGCGGCATGGGGCCAAGATGGTCACCGCTGTGGCGACCACGAAAGTGCCGAAAATCACTATGCTTGTCGGCGGCTCCTTTGGGGCAGGGAACTATGGCATGGCCGGGCGCGCCTATAGCCCGCGGTTCCTGTGGACATGGCCCAACAGCCGCATCTCGGTGATGGGCGGAGAGCAGGCGGCGGGGGTTTTGGCCACCGTGAAACGCGACGCGATCGAGCGCCAAGGCGGGGAATGGTCGGCCGAGGAGGAGGCGGATTTCAAGAAGCCGACGCTCGATATGTTCGAGCATCAGAGCCATCCTCTCTATGCTTCGGCACGGCTTTGGGATGACGGGATTGTCGACCCGCGCAAGACCCGCGACGTGCTTGCGCTGAGCCTGTCGGCCTCGCTCTGCGCACCGGTGGAAGAGACGAAATTCGGCGTGTTCCGGATGTAAAACCGGGGTCTGCATCGCGTCGGTATCACGTCGGTATTGCGTCGGTGCGCCTCAAGGCCCGGACAAGGCCAAACCAGATAGGGAGTTGAAATCATGTTCAACAAGATCCTGATTGCGAACCGGGGCGAGATCGCCTGCCGGGTGATGGAAACGGCCCGGAGCATGGGCGTTAAGACCGTGGCGGTTTATTCCGATGCGGATGCCGAGGCCAAGCATGTGGCAATGGCGGACGAAGCGGTGCACATCGGTGGCGCGGCACCGGCGGAAAGCTACCTCAAGGGCGATGTGATCATTGCGGCGGCCAAGGAAACGGGGGCCGAGGCGATCCATCCGGGCTATGGCTTCCTGTCGGAGAACCCGGATTTCGTGGATGCGGTCGAGAAAGCCGGTTTGGTCTTTATCGGCCCATCGGCGGAGGCGATCCGCAAGATGGGTCTCAAGGATGCGGCCAAGGCGTTGATGGAAGAAGCCGGTGTGCCGGTCGTACCGGGCTATCACGGGGACAATCAGGATGCGGCGTTCCTTGCCGAACAGGCGGGCAAGATTGGCTATCCGGTGCTCATCAAAGCCGTGGCGGGCGGCGGCGGCAAGGGGATGCGCCTTGTCGAGGACGCGAAGGACTTTGCCGATGCACTGGCAAGCGCACAGGGCGAGGCGACGACGGCCTTTGGCAATCCGGACGTGCTCATCGAGAAATATGTGACCCAGCCGCGTCATATCGAGGTGCAGGTCTTTGGGGATGGCACCCACGCGGTGCATCTTTTTGAGCGCGATTGCTCGCTTCAGCGGCGTCACCAGAAGGTCATCGAGGAGGCGCCTGCGCCGGGGATGAGCCTTGAGGTGCGCGAGGCGATGGGACAGGCGGGTGTGCGTGCCGCCGAGGCCATCGGCTATAAGGGCGCGGGCACGGTTGAATTCATCGTGGACGGCTCGGACGGGCTGCGCACGGATGGATTCTGGTTCATGGAGATGAACACGCGGCTACAGGTGGAGCATCCGGTGACCGAGGCGATCACGGGCGTGGATCTCGTGGAGTGGCAGCTCCGTGTGGCGGCAGGCGAGAGCCTTCCGGCGGCGCAGGATGAGCTTGCCATCTATGGCCATAGTTTCGAGGTCCGTCTTTATGCCGAGGATGTGCCGAAGGGCTTCCTTCCGGCGACCGGGACGCTTTCGCATCTGCAATTCCCGGACGGGGCGCGTTCGGACAGCGGCGTGCGCTCGGGTGACACGATCAGCCCCTTCTACGATCCGATGATCGCCAAGATCATCACTCACGGGCCGACCCGTGCCGTGGCGTTGTCGCGGATGAAGACCGCGCTTTCGGAGACGCAGGTCGGCGGCACGGTGACGAACCTTGCATTCCTCGGGGCGCTTTGCGGCCATGAGGGCTTTGCTGCCGGGGAGGTCGATACCGGCCTCATCGCGCGTGATCTCGACAGTCTTGTGCAGGATATCACCCCGAACGCGGCGCAGGTGGCCTGGGCCGGAATGGCGGCGCTTGGGCTTGATACGCTGGCACCGGTCGAAGGGGGGTTCACCCTTTGGGCGCCGCTCGCCCGCGCGGTCAAGATGTCCCATGGCGAAGAGGTGTTCGACGTGAAGGTCATGATGGACGGCGCGCACCGGGCCGAGGTTCTGGTCGGTGAGACGACAGTCAAGGCAGAGCGGATCGGTGGCGGTTGGCATTTCGACGGCAAGCGCGCGGCGCCGGTCGTGGTCAAGGGGGGCAAGGTCAGCCTTTTTGCCAACTACGGGATCGAGTTTGACGTGGTGGATCCGCTTCAGGTCGCGGCGGAAGCCGGGGCGGGAGGCAATGTGATCGCCGCGCCGATGCCGGGCCTTGTGAAGGCGATTTTCGCGGAAGCCGGCCAAGAGGTCAAAGAGGGCGACCGCCTTGCGATCCTCGAAGCAATGAAGATGGAACACTCGCTTCTTGCGGTGCGCGACGGGGTGGTGGCCGAGGTTCTGGCCCATGCCGGCGATCAGGTGCAGGAAGGTGCGGCGCTGATCCAGCTTGTGGAGGAAGAAGAGGACGCGGCGGCATGATCCGCCTGCATCATATCCCGTTCTCACGCTCTTTCCGGATTCTCTGGCTTCTCGAAGAGATGGGGCTTCGGGCCGAGCTCAAGAGCTATGCGATTACCGATGGCTCGTTGCGCGCCGCCGAGTTCAAGGCGATCTCGCCCGTGGGGCGGGTGCCTGCGCTCGAGATTGACGGGCAGACGATCTATGAAAGCGGGGCGATTGTTGAATACCTGACCGAGACGCGGCCCGAACATGGGTTGGGGCGGCTGCCGGGGGATGCGGAGCGCGTGCCCTATCTTGAGTGGCTGGGCTTTGCCGAGACGCAGGCGAGCATCATCGGCTCGCTCAATATGCAACAGCTCTTCATGGGGGATCCGACGCCCGCAGCACCGGAGACGATCCAGCTTGAGACCGCGCGGCTTGCCTCGACGATCAAGGCGATGGACCGGGTGCTTGAGGCGCGCGACTGGCTCTTGCCGTCAGGGTTCTCAGCCGCGGATACAATGATGGGGTTCAATCTCTTTGCTGCGCCTTATTATGTGCGGTTCGACAAATACCCGAATGTTGCGGCCTATGTAGAACGGATCGCGGCACGGCCTGCTTATCGCGAGGCGCGCGCGCTTGATGGCGAGCAGAGTTTTTACCGCAAGGATTTCTATGAGGTGCCCAATGGCTGAGACGGTTGAGATTTTCGAGATGGGGCCGCGCGATGGCCTGCAGAATGAAAAGCGGCTGATCCCGACGGATGAAAAAATCGCCTTGGTCGATTGCCTCAGCCGGGCCGGGTTTCGCCGGATCGAGATTGCGAGTTTCGTGAGCCCGAAATGGGTGCCGCAGATGGCCGATAGTGCGGATGTGCTTGCCGGGATCACGCGGGCCGAGGGCGTTTCTTATGCGGCGCTGACGCCGAATATGCGCGGCTTTGAGGGCGCGGTGGCGGCCAAGGCGGATGAAATCGCGGTGTTCGGGTCGGCCTCGGAAGGGTTTTCCAAGGCCAATATCAACGCCAGCATCGCGGAATCGATCGAACGCTTTGTGCCAGTGATCGAGGCTGCCAAGGCGATTGGGCTGCCGGTGCGGGGCTATGTCTCTTGCGTCACGGACTGTCCCTATGACGGCAAGGTTGCGCCGGAGAGCGCGGCGCGGGTGGCGAAGATGCTTTTTGATCTTGGGTGTTACGAGGTTTCCCTTGGCGACACGATCGGACAGGGCACGCCGGAGAGCATTGGAGCGATGCTCGATGCGGTGATTGCGGAGGTGCCAGCCGAGAAGCTTGCCGGACACTATCACGACACGAGCGGCCGGGCGCTCCTCAATATCGAGGCCTCGCTTGAAAAGGGCTTGCGCGTCTTTGATGCGGCGGTCGGCGGTCTGGGTGGATGCCCCTATGCGCCGGGCGCTAAGGGCAACGTGGCGACGGAAGCGGTTCATGAGCGGCTGACGGCGCTTGGCTATGAGACAGGCCTTGATGCGACGGTCCTTGCCGAAGCGGCGGAGATGGCGCGCGAGATGCGGAAGGGAGACTGAAATGTTTGAGACAGTGACGATCGAGACGGATGCGCGGGGCGTCGCGACGCTGACGCTCAACCGCCCGGAAAAGCACAATGCGATGTCGGGGCAGATGCTCGACGACCTGAAAGCCGCGGCAGAACAGCTTGCGGCGGATGACGCGGTGCGGGTGGTGATCCTGACCGGTGCGGGCAAGAGTTTCTGTGCGGGTGGTGATCTTGCGTGGATGCGGGCGCAGATGGATATGGACCCAGAGACGCGGGGCCGTGAGGCGCGCAAGCTCGCTGAGATGCTTCAGGCGCTGAACACGTTGCCCAAACCGTTGATCGGCAAGGTGCAGGGCAATGCCTTTGGCGGCGGTGTCGGCATGGCAAGCGTTTGCGACGTGACCATTGGGGCGGACACGGTTCTCATGGGGCTGACCGAGACCAAGCTGGGCCTGATCCCGGCCACGATTGGGCCCTATGTCGTCTCGCGCATGGGCGAAGCGATGGCGCGGCGGGTGTTTATGTCGGCGCGTCTCTTCAAGGCGGAGGAGGCGGTGACACTTGGCCTTCTCGCCAAGGCGGTTCCGGCAGAAGAGCTCGATGCGGCGGTCGAGGCGGAAGTGGCCCCTTATATGAACTGTGCCCCCGGTGCGGTGGCTTCGGCCAAGGCGCTGACCCGTGCGCTTGGACCGCGGATTGATGACGAGATCATCGACATGACCATCCAGGCGCTGGTCAATGCGTGGGAAGGCGACGAGGCGCCGGAGGGCATTTCGGCCTTCTTTGAAAAACGCAAAGCGTCTTGGGTCCGCAGCTAGGGCGCAGGCCAGGTGCACTGAGATTCTTGCTAGCGCAAACATCGTTTCGCCCGCCCTGCTGTTTTTGCCGGGCGGGTTTTCTTTTTGATCGGCAGACAATATCGCCAGCGCGCTTTTGGCGCAGTTCACGCGATTCGAGACGAATCCAAGGTGACAGATGCATGTTTTCGCATCTGCGGAATTTTCCCTTTGCAAGCGCGGCAAGGGCCGGAAAGGGAAAGAAAATATTTCCTGCCACATTTTCTTGCGGCGCGCGAAACGCTGCGCATACCGTTGTATATGTTGAAAAATCGCAACGATTTCATGAATGTGAATATGTCCTGTGCGAGTTGACCCCCAAGGGGGGCAGGATTAAACCCTTCCTTAGTCACATCAGCCATTTGACTGCGCACCCTCGGGCACGCGCATGAAAGGAGCCACACTTGGAAGAGATGCTGCGGGAATATCTTCCCATTCTCGTCTTTCTGGCCGTCGCTGTCGCACTAGGCCTCGTCCTGATCCTCGCCGCTGTTGTTCTTGCCGTTCGTCGGCCCGACCCCGAGAAGGTCAGCGCCTATGAATGCGGCTTTAACGCTTTTGACGACGCGCGGATGAAATTCGACGTTCGGTTCTACCTTGTGTCGATCCTGTTCATCATTTTCGATCTCGAGATCGCGATGCTGTTTCCGTGGGCCGTGGGCTTCAAGGACATCAGCATGGTCGGCTTCTGGTCGATGATGGTGTTCCTCGGGGTTCTGACCATCGGCTTTGCCTATGAATGGAAGAAGGGAGCCTTGGAATGGGAGTGATGACGGGAGCCAACACTGCCGGGGCCGACCGCGAGGTCGCCACGCAGGCGCTCAACACTGAATTGCAGGATAAGGGCTTTATCCTGACCTCGACCGAAGACATCATCAATTGGGCGCGCACCGGCTCGCTGCACTGGATGACCTTCGGGCTCGCCTGTTGCGCGGTCGAGATGATGCAGCTTTCCATGCCGCGGTATGACCTCGAGCGCTTTGGCACCGCGCCGCGCGCCAGCCCGCGCCAGTCGGACCTGATGATCGTGGCCGGGACGCTTACCAATAAGATGGCCCCGGCGCTGCGCAAGGTTTATGACCAGATGCCGGAGCCGCGTTATGTTCTGTCCATGGGCTCTTGTGCCAATGGCGGGGGCTATTACCACTATTCCTATAGCGTCGTGCGGGGCTGTGACCGGATTGTGCCGGTCGATGTCTACGTGCCCGGCTGTCCGCCCACGGCGGAGGCGCTGCTTTATGGCATCATGCAGTTGCAACGCAAGATCCGCCGCACGGGGACGATCGAAAGATGAGCGACGAGGCACTGAACGAACTTGGGACGCATATCGAATTGAAGCGTCCGGATTGCGTGCTTGGCTGGGACGTGAGTCATGGCGAGCTAAACGTGGATGTGGTGCCGGGCGGCATTGCGGGTTTCGTGGAGTTCCTCAAGACCGATGCTTCCTGCCGCTTTACCCAGATGCTCGACATCACGGGCGTGGATTACCCAGAACGCGCCAAGCGGTTCGACGTGGTTTATCACATGCTGTCGATGGCGCAGAACCAACGCATCCGCCTTCGGGTCTCGGTGCGCGAGGACGAGGTTGTGCCGTCGATCACGGGCGTCTTCCCCTCGGCCGATTGGTACGAGCGTGAGACCTTCGATATGTATGGCATCATCTTCAGCGACCACCCGGACCTGCGCCGTCTGCTGACGGATTACGGGTTCCGTGGCCATCCGCTGCGCAAGGATTTCCCGACCACGGGCTATACCGAGGTGCGCTATGACGAGGTGCAGAAGCGCGTTGTCTATGAGCCGGTGAAACTGCCGCAGGAATACCGCCAGTTCGACTTCATGAGCCCATGGGAAGGGGCGCAATATATCCTTCCGGGCGACGAGAAAGAGGGGGCGAAATGATGGACGGCTCCAAAGGTTTCGAAGACGCCCTGACGGGCGAGCAGAAAATCCGCAACTTCAACCTCAACTTCGGCCCGCAACACCCGGCGGCGCACGGGGTTTTGCGGCTTGTGCTCGAGCTTGACGGCGAGATCGTGGAACGCTGCGATCCGCATATTGGCTTGCTGCATCGCGGGACGGAAAAGCTCATGGAGAGCCGGACCTACCTGCAAAACCTGCCGTATTTCGACCGTCTCGACTACGTGGCACCGATGAATCAGGAACATTCCTGGTGCCTGGTTATCGAGAAGCTTGCAGGCATTGAGGTGCCGCGGCGTGGTCAGCTTTTGCGGGTTCTGTTCTCAGAGATTGGCCGTATCCTGAGCCACCTTCTCAACATCACCACGCAGGCGATGGACGTCGGCGCGCTAACCCCGCCGCTTTGGGGCTTTGAAGAGCGCGAGAAGCTCATGGTGTTCTACGAGCGCGCCTGTGGTGCGCGGATGCACGCCAACTATTTCCGCCCCGGTGGGGTTCATCAGGATGTGCCGGACAAGCTTCTTGATGATATCGAGGAATGGGCGATCGAGTTCCCGTCGATGATCGACGATATTGACGGGCTTCTGACCGAGAACCGCATTTTCAAACAGCGCAACGTCGATATCGGCGTGGTGGATCGCGACTCGGTCGAGGCCTATGGCATGACCGGCGTCATGGCGCGCTCGGCGGGGCTTGCTTGGGACTTGCGCCGCGCGCAGCCCTATGAATGCTACGACGAGTTCGAATTCCAGATCCCGGTTGGCAAGAACGGCGATTGCTATGATCGCTACCTGATGCGCATGGAAGAGATGCGCCAATCCACGAGCATCATTCGCCAGTGCATCGTCAAGCTGCGCGAGGCGACCGGGGATGTGCTGGCACGTGGCAAATACACGCCGCCGAAGCGCACCGAGATGAAAACTTCGATGGAGAGCCTGATCCATCACTTCAAGCTTTACACCGAAGGGTTCCACGTGCCCGCGGGCGAGGTCTATTGCGCCGTGGAAGCGCCCAAGGGCGAGTTCGGCGTTTACCTTGTCGCCGATGGCACCAACAAACCCTACCGCGCCAAGATCAGCTGTGCCGGATATCGCCACTTGCAGGCGATGGATTACATCGCGACGGGCCATCAGCTCGCCGATGTGGCCGCGATCATCGGCACGATGGACATCGTTTTTGGGGATATTGACCGCTAATGCTTCGTCGTCTTCATTCTGAACAACCCGAGAGCTTTGCCTTTACGCCCGCCAATCAGGCCTGGGCCGAGGCGCAGATCACCAAGTATCCCGAAGGGCGGCAAGCCAGCGCTGTGATCCCGCTTTTGTGGCGGGCGCAGGAGCAGGAGGGCTGGGTCACGAAACCGGCCATCGAGTCCATCGCGGAGATGCTCGACATGGCCTATATTCGTGTGCTTGAGGTCGCGTCCTTCTACTTCATGTTCCAGCTTCAGCCGGTTGGATCGGTCGCCCATATTCAGATTTGCGGCACGCTGAGCTGTATGATCTGTGGCGCGGAAGATCTGATGGAGGTCTGCAAGGAAAAGATCGCGCCGACGCCGCACACGCTTTCGGCGGATGGCAAGTTTTCGTGGGAAGAGGTCGAATGTCTTGGGGCCTGTGCCAACGCGCCGATGGCGCAGATCGGCAAGGACTACTACGAGGACATGACGGCAGAGGGTTTTGCCCAGCTTCTCGACGATCTCGCGGCGGGCAAGGTGCCTGCGCCGGGTCCGATGAATGGCCGTTTCGCCTCCGAGCCGCTTTCCGGGCTGACCAGCCTTAAGGAATATGACTCGGGCCACACGAAATACAACGCCTCGGCGCAGCTTGCGACGGATATCGGCGACACGGTGAAACGGATCGACGGCACCGAGGTGCCTTTGACGACGCCGTGGGTTGGCGCGGATGGCACGGTTGCGGGGCGCTCGCCCGGCAAGGCCCAACCGCCGAAAGCCCCCGACACCCCGAAACCGGCGGCGAAACAGGCCGAAGAGGCCAAGAAAGCCTCGAAAGCCCCGGCGAAGAAAGCCGCAAAACCCGCGGCCAAACCGGCAGCTGCGGTGGCAGAGGTCGAAGAGAAAGCCCCGGAAACGCTTGGCGCGGCGCGCGACGGCGGTGCGGACGATCTCAAGAAGATCAAGGGCGTGGGGCCGAAGCTCGAAGAGACGCTCAATGCGCTTGGCTTCTATCACTATGATCAGATCGCGAAATGGACCGAGGCAGAAATCGCTTGGGTCGATAACCGTTTGAAATTCAAGGGTCGTATCGAGCGTGATGGCTGGATCGATCAGGCAAGAACCCTTGCGGAAGGCGGCGAGACCGCGTTCTCCAAGAAAGTCGACAAGGGCAACGTATACTAAGAAGACCAAAGGACAAAGAATAGCTTAACAGGGGATAGTACCATGGCTCAGAATGACACATCGAAGTGCAGAAATGTCTGCTGGATCGTCGGAATCATCGGCGGCGTAATCGCGTTTTTCCTATTGAAAGGTGCGATGGCGACGTTGTTGGCGCTCATTTTGGCTGTGGTCGTGGCAGTTTGCCTTGGGTTTATCCTTATCAAAGCATTCTGTGCCAAGGACGAGGCCGCCGCAGTGAGCGCGCCTGCCGCGCCGAAGGCAGCCCCGGCGAGCACGCCAGCCGCGCCGAAAGCCGAGCCCGCACCTGCGCCGAAAGCCGAGCCCGCACCCGCACCGGAAGCCGCGCCCGCGCCTGCCGCCGAGTCGGCCCCGGCAGCAGCGCCGGTGGAAACACCCGTGGCAGCGGCGTCGACAGGTCCGGACGACCTCAAGAAGCTCAAGGGCGTGGGTCCGAAGATCGAAGAGAAGCTCAATGCGGCAGGCGTGACCAGCTTTGCGCAGATCGCGGCATGGGATGCCGATGATATTGCCAAGATGGACGATCTGCTTGCCTTCAAGGGTCGTATCGCACGCGATGGCTGGGTCGAGCAGGCCAAGACGCTCGCCTCGGGCGGCTCGACCGACTTTGCCAAGCGCGTTGAAGACGGCGACGTGTATTGAGGATGGAACAAGGGATGGCGGAACACGAGCGGAACAGCGAACAGGCACGCAAGGGGCGGATCGTCGCCATTGTGATTGCAGGCACGGCGCTGTTCTGGATCGCCGCCACCTTTATCGGGGCCGAGATGGGCCTGAGCCAACGGGTTCGGGCGCTGTTCGACCTCATTGCGCTAGGGGGCTTCGTGCTCGCACTGGCGATGATTTATCAGATCTGGCGTCAGCGCCAGAAGAACGAAGGGTAACGGGATGCTCAAGGACCAGGACCGTATCTTTACCAATCTCTACGGCATGCATGACCGCAGCCTTGCAGGCGCGAAACAGCGTGGCCATTGGGATGGCACGGCAAAGATCATCCAGAACGGCCGCGATTGGATCATCGACCAGATGAAAGCCTCCGGTCTGCGCGGGCGAGGCGGGGCAGGGTTCCCGACCGGCCTCAAATGGTCCTTCATGCCCAAGGAAAGCGACGGGCGTCCGGCTTATCTCGTAGTGAACGCAGATGAATCCGAGCCGGGCACCTGTAAAGACCGCGAGATCATGCGCCATGATCCGCACACTTTGATCGAGGGCTGCCTGATCGCATCTTTCGCGATGAATGCGAACACCTGCTACATCTATATCCGCGGCGAGTATATCCGCGAGCGCGAGGCGCTCCAGGCGGCAATCGACGAAGCCTATGAAGCGGGCCTTCTGGGGCGCAATGCGGCCGGATCGGGCTGGGACTTTGATCTGTTCCTGCATCATGGCGCAGGTGCTTATATCTGTGGCGAGGAAACCGCGCTTCTTGAGAGCCTTGAGGGTAAGAAGGGCATGCCGCGCATGAAGCCGCCGTTCCCGGCGGGGGCGGGCCTTTATGGCTGTCCGACCACAGTCAACAACGTGGAGTCGATTGCCGTTGTGCCGACGATCCTGCGCCGGGGGCCGGAGTGGTTCGCGGGCTTTGGTCGCGCCAACAACGCGGGCACCAAGCTATTCGCGGTCTCGGGCCATGTGAACAACCCGTGCGTCGTCGAAGAGGCGATGTCGATCTCCTTTGAGGAACTGATCGAAAAGCACTGTGGCGGTATTCGTGGCGGCTGGGACAACCTCCTTGCGGTGATCCCGGGCGGTTCGTCCGTGCCCTGCGTGCGTGGCGAGAACATGCGCGATGCGGTGATGGATTTCGACTACCTGCGCGGTGAGCTTGGCTCGGGTCTTGGCACGGCGGCGGTCATCGTGATGGACAAATCGACCGACATCATCAAGGCGATCTGGCGGCTTTCGAAGTTCTACAAGCACGAGAGCTGTGGCCAGTGCACGCCGTGCCGTGAAGGCACCGGCTGGATGATGCGGGTGATGGATCGCCTTGTGAAGGGCGAGGCCGATATCGAGGAAATCGACATGCTTTGGGACGTGACCAAGCAAGTCGAGGGGCACACGATCTGTGCGCTTGGCGATGCGGCGGCCTGGCCGATCCAAGGCCTCATCCGCAACTTCCGCGAAGAGATCGAAGATCGCATCAAGGCCAACAAGACCGGGCGCATGGGCGCGATGGCGGCGGAATAAAGGTTCGGGGTTCGTGATGAACGATACGCAGACACATATGGCACGCCGGGTGCGGTTCACAATTGCGCTTGTTGGTGCGGTCGCGCTTTTGGCGGGCTGCGCGAACATGCGCGACAAGCTGAGCAACAACGAGAAAGTGACCTTTGATGGGCTCTATTTCGTGACCACGGTGGACCGGCAAGATCGCAAGGAGCGCGAGAAGTTCAAAGTCTTCGTGCGCCAACCGCAGCAATCGCTCGACGCCGCGCGCGAAGCGGGGCGCTACGAAGCGGTGAAATACTGCATCAAGGAATTCGGCACCTCGCAGATCGACTGGGTCAGCGGCCCAGATGTGGAAGACGGTGCGCTTGTCTATGACAACGGCCGGTTGATGTTCGAAGGGGTCTGTAAGCCGTGAGATCCTGTGGCGTCATATCCCTGACGACGACGGCGCGTGTTGCGCTCGCGGGGGCCGTGTTCGCGGCCTGTCTCGCGGCGCCGGTGTCTTCGGCGGCGGCACGCCCACACCTGCGCGAGGCAACGGAGATCAACAACGGGTTGTTCGCCGTCGCGATTGCGCGCGAGATCAAGGATTACTGCCCAACCATCAATGCGCGGTACTTTCGGGCGTTCAACTTTCTGTCGTCGCTCAAACGCAAGGCGCGGGACATGGGGTATTCGGATGCCGAGATCGAAGCCTATGTCGACAACGACGAGGAAAAGGCCCGGTTGCGGGCACGTGGCGAGGCCTATCTCGCCGCAAAGGGCGTCTCCTATGACGACCCGCAGAGCTTTTGCGCGCTGGGGCGCGAAGAAATTCAGAAATCAAGCCAGATCGGCGTGCTGCTGAGAGCGAAATAACCATGTCTGACCTACGCAAGATCATCATTGACGACACGGAAGTCGAGGTTGAGGGCGCGATGACCCTGATCCAGGCCTGCGAGCAGGCTGGGGTCGAGATTCCGCGCTTCTGTTACCATGAGCGGCTGTCCATCGCGGGCAACTGCCGTATGTGCCTTGTCGAAGTCGTCGGCGGACCGCCGAAACCGGCGGCGTCCTGCGCGATGCAGGTGCGTGATCTGCGTCCCGGACCGGAAGGCCAACCGCCGGTCGTCAAGACCAACTCGCCGATGGTCAAGAAGGCGCGCGAAGGGGTGATGGAGTTCATGCTCATCAATCACCCGCTCGATTGCCCGATCTGCGACCAAGGCGGCGAATGCGATCTTCAGGATCAGGCCATGGCCTATGGTATCTCGGACACGCGGTTCCGCGAAGCCAAGCGTGCGGTCGATGATCTTGATCTTGGCCCGCTTGTCGCGACGACGATGACGCGCTGTATCTCGTGCACCCGTTGTGTGCGTTTCACGACCGAAGTCGCGGGGATCACCCAGATGGGCCAGACGGGCCGGGGGGAGGATGCGGAGATCACCAGCTACCTAAACCAGACGCTCGACAGCAATCTTCAGGGCAACATCATCGACCTGTGCCCGGTCGGCGCGCTCACGTCGAAGCCCTATGCGTTTACCGCGCGTCCATGGGAGCTTACCAAGACCGAGACCATCGACGTGATGGACGCACTTGGTTCGAGCATCCGCGTCGATACCAAGGGGCGCGAAGTCATGCGTATCCTGCCGCGCAACCATGACGGCGTGAACGAAGAATGGATTTCCGACAAGACGCGCTTTGTGTGGGACGGGCTGCGTCGTCAGCGGCTTGACCGGCCTTATGTGCGCGAAAACGGCAAGCTGCGCCCGGCAAGCTGGGGCGAGGCGCTGGCTAAGTCGGCAGAGGCGATGAGCGGCAAGAAGGTTGCCGCACTCGTGGGCGATCTGGCCCCGGTCGAAGCGGTTTACGCACTCAAGCAGATCGTTGATGGGCTTGGCGGCACGATTGAATGCCGCACCAACGGCGCAGTGCTGCCTGCGGGCAATCGGTCGGCCTATGTCGGCAACGCGGCAATCGAAGATATCGATAGCGCCAAGGCGGTTTACCTCATCGGCTCGAACCCGAGCGACGAAGCGCCGGTTCTGAACGCCCGTATCCGCAAAGCGTGGATCAAGGGCGCGAATGTGACGGTGGTCGGGCCGAAAGATATGGACCTCACCTACGACTATACCTCTGTCGGGCCGGGGCGTTTGCCGCTGAACCGTCTCGTCAGCGAGGCAAAACCGACCGAGGGAGCGATTGTCATTGTTGGTCAGGGCGCCATTACCGAAGGCGACGGCGTGGCCGTTCTTGGTCAGGCGATGGCGCTGGCTGAAAAGCTTGGTGGCAAGATGCTCGTTCTGCATACGGCGGCGAGCCGCGTGGGGGCGATGGACCTTGGCGCGGTGACCGAAGGCGGTCTCGACGTGGCGATGGAAGGCGCGGAGGTCGTCTTTAACCTTGGCTCGGACGAGATCGAAGTCGGCGAAGGGCCTTTCGTGATCTACCAGGGCAGCCATGGCGACCGTGGCGCGCATCGTGCCGACGTGATCCTGCCGGCGGCGGCCTATACGGAAGAAAACGGTCTTTTCGTCAATACCGAAGGTCGTCCGCAGCTTGCCATGCGCGCAGGTTTCGCACCGGGCGAAGCCAAGGAGAACTGGGCCATCCTGCGGGCGCTGTCTGCGGAGCTCGGCGCGACGCTGCCGTTCGATACGCTGGCGCAGCTGCGTCAGGCGCTCGTGGCCGAAGTGCCGCATCTCGCCAAGATCGATCAGGTGATCGACAATGGCTGGGAGCCGCTTGAAGCCAAGGAACTTGGCAAGGGGGCGTTTGGTCTCGCGGTCAAGGATTTCTACCTCACCAACCCGATTGCACGGGCCAGCGAATTGATGGCCGAGCTTTCGGCCAATGCCCGCGCGCGCAACAGTGCCAAGATGGCGGCCGAGTGAGGAAAATGCAGCTTAACGCCCACATATCCCCGATTGTTCCCGCGCTCGCGCTGGGGCTTTCGGCGTGCCAGCCGGTTTGTTCCGGTGGGGCGTGTGGCTCGGGTGCGGATCTGCCCGAGGCCGAGTATCTCGGAGTCGAGACGCGGCTTCTCGAGGGCGATCTGGTGAATTTCCGTGTCCGCATGGCAGGCCTCGCGACCGAGGCCGACGTGCAGGCATATGCGGAGTGTGCGGCGGCGCAATATGCGCTGATCCGCGGTTTCGGTTTCGCGCGCCATGTGCGCACGCAGGTCAATGAAAACAAGGGGACGTGGCAGGGCGACGCCGTCTACACGATTTCCCCGGCGCTTCCACGCGGGCTCAAGACGATTGACGCAGAAGTCACCGTCGCGAACTGCGCGGAAAACGGCATACCCACGGTGTGAGGACCCATGATTGAATTCTTTACCACCACCAATCTCGGTATCTTCCTGCTCATTGTCGGGCAGGTTCTGCTGATTGTTGTGCCGCTTCTCGTGGCGCTCGCGTTCTTGCTCTATGGCGACCGCAAGATCTGGGCCGCGGTGCAGATGCGCCGGGGGCCGAACGTTGTCGGCACCTTTGGCCTTTTGCAGAGTTTCGCGGACTTCGTGAAATATGCGGTCAAGGAGATCGTCTATCCGGCAGGGGCCGACAAGGTCGTGTTCCTCATGGCGCCGCTGGTGAGCCTCGTGATGGCGCTCATCGCATGGGCCGTGATCCCGTTCAACGATGGCTGGGTGCTTTCGGATATCAACGTGGCAATCCTCTATGTGTTCGCGGTCTCCTCGCTTGAGGTTTACGGCGTCATCATGGGCGGTTGGGCCTCGAACTCGAAATATCCGTTCCTCGGCTCATTGCGCTCCGCCGCGCAAATGATTTCCTACGAGGTCTCCATCGGCCTCATCATCATCGGCGTCATCATCTCGACCGGGTCGATGAACTTTGGCGATATCGTCAATGCGCAGAAGGGCGATTACGGCATCTTCTCGTGGTACTGGCTGCCGCATTTCCCGATGCTGTTCCTGTTCCTGATCTCGGCCATGGCGGAGACGAACCGTCCGCCGTTCGACCTTCCGGAAGCGGAATCCGAACTCGTCGCAGGCTATCAGGTGGAATATTCCTCGACGCCGTTCCTTCTCTTCATGATTGGCGAATACGTGGCGATCGTGCTGATGTGTGCGCTCACCTCGCTTCTGTTCCTTGGTGGCTGGCTCTCGCCCATTCCGGGGCTGCCGGATGGCATCCTTTGGATGTTCTCCAAGATGCTCTTTGTCTTCTTCATCTTCTCGATGGTGAAGGCGATCACGCCGCGCTATCGCTATGACCAACTGATGCGTATTGGCTGGAAAGTGTTCCTGCCCATGTCGCTCGTCTGGGTTGTGATCGTGGCGTTCCTTGCAAAATTCGAAGCGTTCGGCGGTGCCTATGCCCGCTGGGCGATTGGAGGCTAAACCCATGGCGAATATCGATTATCGACGCGCCGCAGGCTACTTCCTGCTCAGTGACTTCATCGGGGGCTTCAAGCTTGGTCTGAAGTATTTCTTCAAACCCAAGGCGACGCTCAACTACCCGCATGAAAAAGGCCCGCTCAGCCCGCGTTTCCGCGGCGAGCACGCACTGCGCCGCTATCCCAATGGGGAAGAGCGCTGCATTGCCTGCAAACTCTGCGAGGCGATCTGTCCGGCGCAGGCGATCACGATTGATGCAGAACCGCGCGAAGACGGCAGCCGCCGCACCACGCGCTATGACATCGACATGACCAAGTGCATCTATTGCGGCTTCTGCCAAGAGGCCTGCCCGGTGGATGCGATTGTAGAGGGGCCGAATTTCGAATTCGCCACCGAGACCCGCGAAGAGCTTTTCTATGACAAGGCGAAGCTTCTGGAGAACGGTGAACGTTGGGAAGCCGAGATCGCCCGCAATATCGAACTGGACGCGCCGTACCGATGAACGACAAGACGAACCCCTTTGAAGCGATGATCGCGCAGTATCAGGAGATGGCGAAGACCCTCAATCCTGCGATGGAGTCGTTTACCCCGAAGGGGTTTGAATCCCTGTGGCCGACCATGCCCAAGGACGTGATGGAGATGTTCTTTGGCAAGACGCTCAACAAAGACGGGCTTGATGCCAAGACCCGGCTTCTCCTGACGCTTGGCGCGCTGACCGTGCTTGGCGCGCAGGCCGAGAGCCAAATCCGCATGACTGTGCGCCACCTTCTCGAGGCGGGCGCCACGAAACAAGAAATCGTCGAGACCATCGGCCAGATGTCGATGTTCGCCGGCATTCCCGCCATGACCAAGGCGATGGAACTCGTCCAGGAAGTGCTGGACGCAAACGAGGAAAGTGACACATGAGTATCGCAGCACTGGCCTTTTATCTTTTCGCGCTCTGCGTGATCGCAGGCGGGCTTTTCACCGTCATCAGCCGTAACCCGGTGCATTCCGTGCTCTGGCTCATCCTGGCGTTCCTGTCGTCGGCGGGGCTTTTCGTCCTGCTTGGGGCGGAGTTCGTCGCGATGCTTCTCATCATCGTCTACGTCGGCGCGGTCGCGGTGCTGTTCCTGTTCGTGGTGATGATGCTCGACGTGGATTTCGCCGAGTTGAAAGCGGGCATGGCGCAATATCTGCCGGTCGCGCTCTTGATCGGGGTGATCCTCCTGATGCAGCTCGGCATGGCGGTGGGCGTCTGGCAAGCGTCGGACGTTGCCGAGGCACAACGTGCCGCCGTGACGCCGGACGGGGTCGAGAACACCGCCGCGCTTGGGCATCTCATCTATGACAAATATTTCCTTCTGTTCCAGCTTGCCGGTCTGATCCTGCTTGTGGCGATGATCGGGGCCATCGTGCTCACGCTGCGCCATCGCAAAGACATCAAGCGTCAGAACGTGCTCGAACAGATGTGGCGCGATCCGGCGAAGGCGATGGAACTCAAGGACGTGAAACCGGGGCAGGGGCTTTGATGGGCTTTGCAAGCTGGTTGGCAATCGGGATTGCAGTCGCAACTGCGGTCTGGGCCGGGGCCAGAACCCGGCGAACAAAAAAAGAGAACGAGGGACCAAAATGATTGGGCTTGAACATTACCTGACAGTGGCGGCGACGCTTTTTGTCATCGGCATCTTCGGCCTCTTCCTGAACAGGAAGAACGTCATCATCCTTTTGATGTCGATCGAACTCATGCTGCTTTCGGTCAATATCAACCTCGTGGCTTTCTCGAGCTTCCTTGGCGATCTCGTCGGGCAGGTCTTTACGCTCTTCGTGCTGACCGTTGCGGCGGCAGAAGCGGCGATTGGCCTCGCGATCCTCGTCGCCTTCAACCGCAACCGTGGCACGATCGCGGTCGAAGACGTCAACGTGATGAAAGGCTAAGGGCAGATGGAAAAGATCATTCTCTTCGCCCCGCTTGTCGGCAGCCTCATTGGCGGCTTTGGCTGGCGGTTGATCGGCGAAAAGGGCGCGCAATATGTGACGACGGGGCTTCTTTTCCTGTCTTGCGTGCTTTCCTGGGTCGTGTTCCTGACCCATGGGCCGGAAACCCAACATATCCATATCCTCGACTTCATCCAGTCGGGCACGCTCGATACCTCGTGGTCGATCCGGCTCGACCGGCTGACCTCGATCATGCTTATCGTGGTGACGACGGTTTCGGCGCTGGTCCACCTCTATAGCTTTGGCTACATGGCGCATGATGAGAACTGGAAAGAGGGCGAGGCCTATAAGGCGCGTTTCTTTGCTTACCTCAGCTTCTTCACCTTTGCCATGCTGGCGCTGGTGACCGCCGACAACCTGGTGCAGATGTTCTTTGGCTGGGAAGGTGTGGGGGTCGCGTCCTACCTGCTCATCGGGTTCTACTACAAGAAACCGAGCGCCAACGCGGCGGCGATCAAGGCCTTCGTGGTCAACCGGGTCGGCGATTTCGGCTTTGCGCTTGGGATTTTCGGGCTGTTCTACCTAACGGACTCGATCAAGTTCGACGACGTGTTCGCAGCCGCGCCCGCGCTGGCCGAGACGCAGTTGCATTTCCTGTGGACCGAGTGGAACGCGGCGAACCTTCTGGCCTTCCTGCTGTTCGTCGGCGCGATGGGCAAGTCGGCACAGCTCTTCCTGCACACATGGCTTCCGGACGCGATGGAAGGCCCGACACCGGTGTCGGCGCTGATCCACGCGGCGACCATGGTGACGGCGGGTGTCTTCCTCGTCTGCCGCATGTCGCCCCTGATGGAATATGCGCCCGAGGCGATGGCCTTTGTGACCTTCCTCGGCGCAAGCACAGCCTTTGTCGCGGCAACGATCGGCCTCGTGCAGAACGACATCAAGCGCGTGATCGCCTATTCGACCATGTCGCAGCTTGGCTATATGTTCGTGGCGGCGGGCGTTGGCGTCTACTCGGCGGCGATGTTCCATCTGCTGACGCATGCGTTCTTCAAAGCGATGCTCTTCCTTGGCGCTGGCTCGGTCATTCATGCGATGCATCACGAGCAGGACATGCGCAACTATGGCGCGCTGCGGAAGAAAATCCCCTATACCTTCTGGGCGATGATGATCGGCACGCTGGCCATTACCGGGGTGGGTATTCCGATGACGACCATCGGCTTTGCCGGGTTCCTGTCTAAGGATGCGATCATCGAGAGCGCATGGGCCGGAACGGGCGGTGGGTATGCCTTCTGGATGCTGGTCATCGCGGCGCTGTTCACGGCGTTCTATAGCTGGCGCCTGATCTTCCTCACCTTCTATGGCGAGGCGCGGGGCAACAAGCATACCCACGACCACGCCCATGAAAGCCCGACTGTGATGCTCGTGCCGCTTGGCGTTCTGGCGCTTGGCGCGGTGTTCTCGGGGATGATCTGGTACGGGGTGTTCTTTGGCGACCACCACAAGGTCAACGCCTTCTTCGGCATCGAGGCACACCACGCGGCCGAGGCCGATGCGGGCCACGGGGAGGACGCAGGTCATGGCGACGATGGTCATGCCAAGCCGGACGATCACGGCGACGATCACGCAATGGCCGAAGGTCATGGTATGGCGCCGCAGGGTGCGATCTTCATGGCACCGGACAATCACGTCATCGACGAGGCCCACCACGCCCCGAAATGGGTCAAGGTGAGCCCGTTCGTTGCCATGGTGATCGGTTTCCTGACGGCAGTGTGGTTCTATATCCTGAACCCGGCGTTGCCCAAGCGGCTCGCAGAGGTGCAGCGCCCGCTCTACCTTTTCCTGCTCAACAAGTGGTATTTCGACGAGATCTACGACGCGATCTTCGTCCGTCCGGCACAGGCCCTTGGCCGCTTTCTCTGGAAGCGTGGCGACGGCAATGTCATTGACGGGTCGATCAACGGCGTGGCGATGGGGATCATCCCCTTCTTTACCCGCCTCGCAGGTCGCGCCCAATCCGGCTACATCTTCACTTACGCATTTGCCATGGTGATCGGCATCGTCGTGCTTATCACCTGGATGACGCTCAGCGGAGGAGCGCACTAATGAACGACAGCCTGCTCTCTCTCGTTACCTTCATCCCGGCGCTGGCGGCGGCCATTCTGGCCATCTTCCTGCGTGGGGAGGAGGCCGCAGCGCAGCGCAATGCGAAATGGGTTGCGATGGTGGCCACGGTCATCACCTTCCTCGTCTCGCTCTTTATCCTTGTCGAATTCGACCCCTCCAACACCGGGTTCCAGTTCGTCGAGGAGCGCGAATGGCTTTTGGGCATGAAATACAAGATGGGGGTCGATGGGATCTCTGTTCTGTTCGTGATGCTCACCACCTTCATGATGCCGCTTGTCATCGCCGCCTCCTGGCAGGTCGAGACGCGGGTCAAGGAATACATGATCGCCTTCCTCCTGCTGGAGACGCTCATGCTTGGCGTGTTCATGGCGCTGGACCTTGTGCTCTTCTACCTCTTCTTCGAGGCGGGCCTCATTCCGATGTTCCTCATCATCGGCATCTGGGGCGGGGCGAACCGCATCTATGCGAGCTTTAAGTTCTTCCTCTATACCTTCCTCGGCTCGGTGCTGATGCTGGTTGCGATGGTGGCGATGTTCACCGATGCGGGCACGACGGATATCCCGACGCTCATGAGCCATGAATTCGCCTCCGAGAGCTTTTCGGTCCTTGGCATACATGTGCTTGGCGGGATGCAGACGCTCCTGTTCCTCGCCTTCTTTGCGAGCTTTGCGGTGAAGATGCCGATGTGGCCAGTGCATACCTGGCTTCCGGACGCGCACGTGCAGGCGCCGACGGCGGGTTCGGTCGTGCTTGCAGCGATCCTGCTAAAAATGGGCGGCTATGGCTTCCTGCGCTTCAGTTTGCCGATGTTCCCTGTGGGGGCGGAGGTCATGACCGACCTCGTGCTTTGGATGTCGGCGATCGCCATTGTCTATACCTCGCTGGTCGCGCTGGTGCAGGAGGATATGAAAAAGCTCATCGCGTATTCCTCGGTCGCGCATATGGGTTATGTCACGATGGGTATTTTCGCTGCCAACCAACAGGGGATTGACGGGGCGATCTTCCAGATGCTGAGCCACGGGTTCATCTCGGGCGCGCTCTTCCTCTGTGTGGGCGTGATCTATGACCGGATGCACACCCGCGATATCGACGCCTATGGCGGGCTTGTGACGCGGATGCCGGCCTATGCGTTGATCTTCATGTTCTTCACCATGGCCAACGTTGGCCTGCCGGGCACCTCGGGGTTCATTGGTGAATTCCTGACCCTCATGGGCATCTTCCAGGTCAACACCTGGGTCGCGCTTGTGGCGACCTCGGGCGTGATCTTCTCGGCGGCTTATGCGCTTTGGCTCTATCGCCGGGTCGTGTTTGGCGATCTCATCAAGGAGAGCCTGCGCACGATTTCGGATATGAGCGCGCGCGAGAGATGGATCTTTGCGCCGCTCGTGGCGATGACGCTGATCCTTGGTGTCTATCCGGCACTGATCACCGATATCATCGGGCCTTCGGTTGAAGCCCTGATTTCCAACTACCATGCCGCACTGGGCAGCGCCGCGGACGGGGCGCACCAGATGGCGTCGCATTAAGGAGAGCTTGAGAAATGATCCAGGCTGATCTCAACATTATCGTGCCGGAAATCGTTCTGGCACTGTTTGCGATGCTGGCGCTGATTGGCGCGGTCTATACCAGCAAGGACAAGCTTGCCCCGATGCTCACATGGGTGACGGCGGTGGTGCTCGTGCTTGTGGCGGTGTGGATCGGCATCAATGGTGAAGGCACTCGGACCGCGTTCGGCGGTATGTTCAACGATGATCCTTTTGCCCGTTTTGCCAAGATCACGATGCTGCTGTCGGCGGCGGCGGTGCTTGTCATGGGGCAGGACTACATGAGCCGGCGCGGTATGCTCCGCTTTGAATACCCGATCCTCGTCACGCTTTCCGTGGTAGGGATGATGGTGATGGTCTCCGCGGGGGACTTGATGGCGCTCTACATGGGACTCGAGCTGCAATCGCTTGCGCTCTACGTGGTGGCTTCGATCCGCCGCGACAGTGTCAAATCGACCGAAGCGGGCCTCAAGTATTTCGTCCTTGGTGCGCTGTCTTCTGGCCTTCTCCTATTCGGGTCTTCGCTGGTCTACGGGTTCGCAGGCACAACGCTCTTTAGCGGTATCATCGCCGCCGCAGGCGAGGGCCATGCGCCGATCGGCCTTCTGATCGGTCTGACGCTGGTGGCGTCTGGGCTTGCCTTCAAGGTGTCGGCCGTGCCGTTCCACATGTGGACGCCGGATGTGTATGAAGGCTCGCCGACCCCGGTCACGGCTTTCTTTGCCACGGCTCCGAAAATGGCGGCGATGGGTCTTTTTGCCCGTGTCCTGCATGATGCGTTCGGCGGTGTGGTCAGCGACTGGCAGCAGATCATCGCGCTCCTGTCGGTGCTGTCGATGTTCCTTGGCGCGGTGGCCGCGATTGGACAGACCAATATCAAACGCCTTATGGCCTATTCCTCGATCGCGCATATGGGGTATGCGCTTATGGGGCTGGCCGCCGGGACGGCCTTTGGCGTGCAGGCGCTTCTGATCTACATGGCGATCTATGTTACGATGAGCGTCGGCAGCTTTGCCTTTATCCTCACGATGGAGAAGGACGGCCAGCCGGTCACGGATATCACAGCGCTCAACATGTATGCCAAGCGTGAGCCGGGCAAGGCGCTTGCCGTGCTGATCCTGATGTTCTCGCTGGCTGGTGTGCCGCCGCTCGTGGGCTTCTTTGGCAAGCTATATGTGCTCCGCGCAGCCTATGAGGCCGGGCTGATCTGGCTCGCGGTGCTTGGCGTGATCGCGTCGGTGATCGGCGCGTTCTACTACCTGCGCATCGTCTACTACATGTACTTCGGAGAAGAGGGTGAGGCGCTCGACAAGGGCAAGTCTCCGGTGCTCTGGGTCATGTTGATGGGCTCGGCGGCGATCATGCTGGTCGGTGTCGTGAACCTCTTCGGCATTGAGACCCCGGCGCTGATCGCGGCAGAGGCCCTGCTGCGTTAAACGCAGGACAATCGGTTTGCGGCGCGCCCTTTTTGGGGCGCGTTGCTGTTTGTGAGGGAAGGATAGGGCATGGCAGGCTGGCCCGAAGGGTATGGCAAGCGGGTTCTCGCAGAGGTCGATAGCACCAATGCCGAGGCGGCCCGTATCGCGCCTGAGCTTGTGCGCCCGGAATGGATACTGGGGCTGCGCCAGACCAAGGGCCGGGGCCGGCGAGGACGTCCCTGGACCGATCCGAGCGGGAACTTCGCCGCAACCCTCGTGATGCAGCCGGCTGAGACACCAGACCGGATTGCGCTTCGGTCTTTCGTGGCCTCGCTCGCCTTGTTCGACGCCTTCGTGGCAGCCACGGGACAGGCCACGCCCTTTGCGCTCAAATGGCCGAACGACGTACTCTTGAATGGTGGCAAGGTCGCCGGAATCCTGCTTGAAAGCGCAGGCTTTGCAGGCGGCGCAGTGAGCCATATCGCCATCGGGATCGGCGTCAATCTACGCCACGCGCCGAGCGCGGGAGAGGTTGAGCCGGGGGCGGTCGCGCCCAAGAGCCTCTTGTCAGAGACCGGTGCAGAGGTCACACCAGAAGAGTTTCTCGACCTCTTGGCCCCTGCCTATGCGCGGTATGAGACGCAGTTCCGGACCTACGGGTTCGAGCCGATCCGGACCGCGTGGCTTGCGCGGGCGGCGCGTATTGGAGAGACGATCACGGCCCGAACGTCACGTGACGAGACGGTTGGCGTTTTTGAAACGGTGGACAGCGCCGGTAATCTGGTGTTGAAGACGGCGAAAGGGTCCGTGGCCATTCCGGCGGCGGAGGTGTTTTTCTAAGGAGGCAGATCATGCTCCTGGCCATTGATTGCGGCAACACCAATACGGTTTTCTCGATCTGGGACGGGGAGAAATTTCTCTGCACGCTCCGGACATCGACACATCATGCGCGGACGGCGGACGCTTATTTCACGTGGTATTCGACGCTCGTCAAACACTATGGAATTGACGCCGACATCACCGACGTCATCATCTCCTCGACCGTGCCGCGCGTTGTCTTTAACCTTCGGGTGTTCGCGGATCGCTTCTTTGGGTGCCGTCCGATTGTGGTTGGCAAGCCGGAATGCCTCTTGCCGACCCAGCCGCGTGTCGATATCGGCACACAGGTTGGTCCGGACCGTCTCGTAAATGCAGCGGGCGCGTTTGACCGCCATGGTGGCGATATCATCGTTGTTGATTTCGGCACCGCGACGACCTTTGACGTGGTGGCTAAGGACGGGGCCTATGTCGGCGGGGTCATCGCGCCGGGGGTGAACCTCAGCCTCGAGGCGCTCCACAATTCTGCGGCCGCGTTGCCGCATGTGGATATTGCCAAGCCGCAGAATGTTGTCGGCACCAACACTGTCGCCTGTATCCAGTCGGGGGTGTTCTGGGGCTATGTGGGTCTCGTGCGCGAGATCTGTGAGAGAATTAAGGCCGAGCGCGATCGGTCGATGCAAATTATCGCGACGGGCGGGCTGGCGCCTCTGTTCCAGCAATCGGTCGAACTTTTCGATTGTTTCGAAGACGACCTGACGATGCACGGCCTGACCGTGATTCACAAATACAATAAGGAAAACGCAGCTTGAGCAGCGAAAAATTAATCTACCTCCCGCTCGGTGGAGCGGGTGAAATCGGCATGAATGCCTATGTCTATGGCTATGGCAAGGAGGGCGAAGAGCGCCTTATCCTAGTCGATCTGGGCGTGACCTTCTCGGATATGGAGACGAGCCCCGGTGTCGACCTGATCTTCCCGGACATGACATGGCTTGTTGAGAACAAGGACCGCCTTGAAGCGGTGTTCATCACCCATGGCCACGAGGACCATGTCGGCGCGGTCGGCCATTTCTGGGAAGACCTTGGCGTGCCGGTCTATGCGCGGGTGTTCACCGCGGCGCTTGCCCGGCACAAGATGAAGGACCGGGGCGCGCCGGAGGCGGAAGTTATCACCGTGGGCGCATGGCCTGACATGACCAAGGCGGGTCCGTTCAACGTCGGTTTCCTGCCGGTGAGCCACTCGATCCCCGAAAGCGCCGCGCTTGTCATCGACAGCCCGGCGGGCCGGGTTATTCATTCGGGCGACTTCAAGCTCGACGAAACGCCTGTTGTGGGCGAGCCCTTCGACAAGGAACTTTGGAAAGAGGTGAGCAAGGACGGCGTCAAGGCGCTGGTCTGTGACTCGACCAATGTCTTCTCGCTTCATCCGGGGCGCTCCGAGGCGAGTGTCGGGCGCGAGATCGATGCGCTTGTGAGCGAGGCGCCGCATATGGTCGTCGCGACGACGTTTGCCTCCAACGTGGCGCGGGTCAAGACGCTGGCGGAAGCGGGCGAACGGGCAGGGCGGTCGATCTGTCTCATGGGACGTGCGATGCGTCGGATGATCGAGACGGCGGTGGAAACCGGCGTGCTCGACAGCTTTCCCAAGGTCGTCAGCATCGAAGACGCCCGCGCGATCCCGCGTCAGGACCTGATGCTTCTCGTGACTGGCTCGCAGGGCGAGCGACGCGCGGCGTCGGCCCAGTTGGCCCGTGGCAAGTATAACGGCATGACTCTCAAAGAGGGCGACATGTTCCTCTTCTCCTCAAAGACCATTCCGGGCAATGAGCGCGGTGTGATCCGCATCATGAACCAGTTCTCGGAAATGGGTGTTGAGGTCGTCGACGATCATGAGGGGCGCTATCACGTCTCGGGCCATGCCAACCGCCCCGATCTCGAGGCGCTTCAGGATATCGTCAATCCGCAGATGGTCATTCCGAACCACGGCGAACACCGCCACCTGCGCCAGCACGCCAAGATATCCGAGGCACGCGGACGGCAGAGCATCGTCGCCGTAAATGGCACGATGGTGGACCTTTCGGGCAATGCGCCGAAAGTTGCGGGGTTTGTCGAGACCGGACGCACCTATCTTGATGGTGCGGTGAAGATCGGCGCGCTGGACGGTGTGGTGCGGGATCGTATCCGCATGGCGCTCAACGGGCATCTTGTGGTGAACGTGATCCTCGATGAAGACGACGAGCCGCTCGGCGAAGCCTGGTGCGAGATCAAGGGCCTGCCGGAGCAAGGCCGCAGCTTTGCGCCGCTTCTCGACGTGCTCGAGGAAGACCTGACGCAGTTCCTTGGGCGCGCGGCGGACAAGACGTTGGCCAATGACGACAAGCTCGAGGAAGAGCTGCGCCGGATCGCGCGCAACACCTGCAATGACGAGATCGGCCGCAAGCCGGAAGTCACGGTGATTGTAAGCCGTCTGAGCTAAGGCACGGACATCGGACAGAAAAAGGGCCGGGGAGCAGATGCTCTCCGGCCCTTTTTTTCATCTTGGTGAGGCCGCTTAGCTAGCGCGGCGCTCGTCAAAGCTTAGCGCGATGAAGCTCGGCATATGGTCGCCCATGCCGACAACCTTGTTGTCCTTGCCGCCGCGGTCGTTGTTGTTGCGATCATTGCGATCCGAGGAGCGACCACCGCGCGAGCGGCTGCGGCTCTTGGAGGAGGATTTCTCGCTCTTGGGGGTTTCCTCGGGTTTCGCGTCGGTCGCCTTGGCTTCGGTCTTTGGCGCCTCGGTTTTTTCTTCTGCCTTGGGCTGATCGTCGGATTTGCGCTTGCGGGTCGACTTGATTTCGACCTCGACGCGCGGGATTTCCTTCTGGATCAGGGCTTCGACGGCGGCAAAGGCCTTTTCGTCGCGCGGGATGCAGATGGTAAAGGCCTTGCCTTCGCGGCCAGCGCGGCCGGTGCGGCCGATACGGTGCACATAGTCCTCGGCATGGCCCGGAACGTCGAAGTTGAACACGTGGCTCACCGACGGAACGTCAAGGCCGCGTGCGGCGACATCAGAGGCCACGAGGAAGCGCAGTTCACCATTGCGGAAAGACTCGAGGGTCCGCGTGCGCTGGCTCTGGTCGAGGTCGCCGTGGATAGGCGCGGCATCGAGGCCGTATTTCTTGAGCGATTTCGCGCAGATATCCACATCCGTCTTGCGGTTGCAGAAGATTATCGCGTTGGTGCAGGCGTCGCCTTCCTTGGCAATCAGCTCGCGCAGGACGCGGCGTTTCTCGCTTGCTTCGCGGTCACGGCGCGAGGCTTTGAACATCACGACGCCCTGTTCGATCGTCTCGGAGGCGGTGGCCTGGCGGGCGACCTCGATCCGCGCGGGGGCGGAGAGGAAAGTGTTGGTGATGCGCTCGATCTCGGGCGCCATGGTGGCCGAGAAGAAAAGCGTCTGGCGGGTAAAGGGCGTGAGCGAGAAGATGCGCTCGATATCCGGGATAAAGCCCATGTCGAGCATCCGGTCGGCCTCGTCCACGACCATGATCTGTACGCCGGTGAGCAGGAGCTTGCCGCGCTCGAAATGGTCAAGCAGGCGGCCCGGCGTTGCGATCAGCACGTCAACGCCACGGTCGATCAGGGCGTCTTGCTCTTTGAACGACACGCCGCCGATCAGCAGCGCCTTGGTCAGTTTGAGATGCTTGGAATAGGTGTCGAAGTTCTCAGCCACCTGAGCCGCGAGTTCCCGTGTCGGGCAGAGCACGAGGCTTCGCGGCATCCGAGCGCGGGCGCGGCCTCGGGCGAGAAGCGACAGCATCGGCAATGTGAAACTCGCCGTCTTGCCGGTGCCCGTTTGTGCGATGCCGAGAACGTCCCGGCCTTCCAGCGCGGGGGGAATCGCCCCTGCCTGGATCGGGGTCGGCGACTCGTAGCCGGCCTCGTCGATCGCTTTGAGAACCTTGGTGTTGAGGTTGAGATCAGAGAATTTTGTCATGCGTATCCGTGGTTTACGGACACTTGCGGCCCGTAGCGAAAATGCGGATCGGACCCGTGCGGTCCCGCGGTTTGTCACGTATATGACCCACGAGCGGGGTTGTAGCTCAATGCCGGCTTCGGGTCAATCAAAGCTCGGGAAACAAAGGGTTTTCGGCCAGTTCACGCCGCTTATTTGCGCCAGTCGGGAAAGAGACGTTCGCGCTTTTCATCGAGATCAAGGTGAAACACGCGTAAAAGCCCGCGTTCCCGCAGGCCCTCGAGAAGCTCGGGCCGGGCAAGGCAAACATCCTCGAAGAAGGTGCGCAGGGCCTGCTCACCGTTCTCCTCGAGGATGGCCGCAAAAAGCTCATGTGCCGAAAGTCCGCCTTCCTCGCGTGGGCGTGTCGGCTTGAGCTCGGCCCGGTAAGACCCTTTGTCGTGGCGGTAGTCAAAGCTCTTGCGCCAGCTTTCCCAGTTCATGATGTGACGATGACAGAGATCGACATCTTCCATGAACTGGCGCGGCCCGACCTCTTCCTCGCCGCGCATCACGCGGTGAATCTTAAAACTTAGCGGGCCAAGGCCAGTGCGCAGGAAACACTTGCCGCGGATGTGGCTCACGAAACCACCGCGGAGGTAGTGGCCGAAGGTCGGGTAAAGCTCGTCCTCGAGCGCGGCGCGGCGATCCACGTTGCGCTCCCACGCCTTGCAATAGACCGCGTTCGGATCAAGGTCGGGAAGGCCTTCGGACGCCATCGCCTCGGCCGGTGCGATGCGGGCAACGTTCACATTTGCGGGCATTGCCGCGAGAGCTGCGCCAAAATCTCCTGTCGGGCAGATGAACTCGTCAACGTCGATATGGCCAAGCCAGTCGAGCCCCATTTCCCCCGCGAGCTTGTAAGCGTGGGTCGCGTTGGACACTTGCCGGCCTTGGTGCTTCTTGGGTCTGCGCCCGTTGTTGATCTCTTGCCAATAGGCGTCATTGGTGAAGCGCACGGTCACCTTGGGGTGTGCGTCGAGCACGACGCGCGCGCGCGGTGTCGGGGCATCCAGGCAGATGAAGATATGATCCGCACCGAGGTCCAGATGGTAGGCAACAAAATCAAGCACCTCGCGGGCGGACGCCTTGATCGTCGCAACAATACCCCAGCGCATCAGCGATCCTCCTTGAGACGGGTATAGACCTCGCGCATACGGCGGAGGCGGCGGAAGATCGTGCCGGGATCGCGGTTGAGTTCTTCCATAAGGTGATTGGCCAAAGGTGCGATGCCAGGATCGGTCATGGCCAGTTCCCACACCGGAGCGAGAAGGTTGGAGTCGAGCCCGCCTGCGCGCAAGGAGTATTGATCCATGTTGAGCGGTAGGGCGACCCGTTTCTTGCGGCTAAATCCAAAGGGCGTTTGCGGGTCAAACCCGCTATAGAGGCGCTCGAATTCATAGAGCTTCATCATGCCGAAGAGCATCCGCAGCGCCTGACCGACCTGACGCTGCACGTCGGTCGCGCCGTGATCGGCGAAGGTCATGATGGAAGAAACCTTCCAGCGGATGTCGAGTTCGTCGATCAGGTGGGCGTGGTGGTCCGCCCAAAGCCGCAAGAACAACGCGGCAGCGCCATCGGGGGCGGAGGATTTGCGCAGGGTCGAGATCAACAACGCGTTGAGATAAGCGAGTTCGGAGCGGCCAATGAACTCGCCGGCAATGGCGCGACGTTTGTTGTTCCAGGCCGAGCGCGGGTCGGCCGCACCCTTGGGCTTGTGGGTGGCGTCTTCGGTCACTTTCGTGGCCGCGAGCGCCACCAGATCTATGTCCTTGGGCGGGAAATCTTCTCCAGTGAAATCAAACGGTTCACGGCGGGAGTTGTAGCGCCCAAGTAGGGCGTCCAGTCCACCGGGATAGGTCATGTTTTCACTGCTCATGGCGTATGATTGCATGGGGCAAAGCCCCGCGCAATTCCCCAATGACCTAGACCATCATTTCCTTGGTCGCGGTCAGTTTGATGTCTGGGTAGTCGCGGTCTACGCGGTCGATGTCCCATTGCAGGCGGGTCAGGTAGACGACGTCGCCATCGTGGTCGTAGGAGATATGTTGCTTGTTGGCGTTAACGAATTTGTCGACAGCCTCGCGGCTTCCGGAGACCCAGCGGGCGGAGGTGAATTGCGACTGTTCAAAGCGCACGGGCAGGCCGTATTCCATCTCGATGCGGCTTGCCAGAACCTCGAACTGAAGCGCGCCGACGACGCCGACGATAAAGCCCGAACCGATGTTGGGTTTGAACACCTTGGCCGCGCCTTCCTCGGCGAATTGCATCAGCGCCTTCTCGAGGTGTTTGGCCTTCATCGGATCGCCTGCGCGGATGCCCTGAAGCAGTTCCGGGGCAAAGGAGGGGATGCCGGTCGCGCGGATCATCTCGCCCTCGGTCAGCGTGTCGCCGATACGCAACTGGCCGTGGTTGGGGATGCCGATGATGTCACCCGCCCAAGCCTCTTCGGCAAGCTCACGGTCGGAGGCGAGGAAGAGAACCGGGTTTGAAATCGCCATCGGTTTCTTGGAGCGGACATGGGTCAGTTTCATGCCGCGCTTGAAATGGCCGGAGGCGAGGCGGACGAAAGCCACGCGGTCGCGGTGCTTCGGGTCCATGTTGGCCTGAACTTTGAAAACAAAGCCTGCGACCTTGGTTTCCTCAGGCGAAATCTGGCGCGGTTCTGCGGCTTGGGGCTGCGGTTCGGGGCCATATTTGGCAATCCCGTCCATCAGTTCCTGCACCCCGAAGGAGTTGATCGCAGAGCCGAACCAGATCGGGGTCATGTGCCCTTCGAGCACGGCCTGCGGGTCGAGCGTGGGCAGCAGTTCGCGCGCCATCTCGACTTCTTCGCGGAGCTGTTCGAGAAGGTGGGCGGGGATGTGTTCGGCGAGTTTCGGATCATCAAGCCCTTGAATGGAAACACTTTCTGCCACGACATTGCGGTCGGCCCGATCCATCAGCTCAAGACGGTCATTCAGGATGTCATAGCACCCCATGAAGTCACGGCCGACCCCGATGGGCCAAGAGGCCGGGGTCACGTCGATGGCGAGGTTCTCTTGAATTTCGTCAATAATATCAAAGGTATCCCGGCTCTCGCGGTCCATCTTGTTACAGAAGGTCAGGATCGGCAGGTCACGCAGGCGGCACACTTCAAAGAGCTTTTGGGTCTGGCTCTCGACGCCCTTGGCCCCGTCGATCACCATCACGGCGGCGTCCACGGCGGTCAGGGTGCGGTAGGTGTCTTCGGAGAAATCCGAGTGGCCGGGCGTGTCGACAAGATTGAAGCGGAACTTGTGAAAATCAAAGGACATGGCCGAGGCCGACACAGAGATGCCACGGTCCTTTTCCATCTGCATGAAGTCCGAGCGGGTGCGCCGTGCTTCGCCCTTGGCGCGCACCTGACCGGCCATTTGGATGGCACCCCCGTAGAGGAGGAACTTCTCGGTCAGAGTCGTCTTGCCCGCATCCGGGTGCGAGATGATCGCAAAGGTGCGGCGGCGGCCGATTTCCGGCGGAAGGGCGGGGCGATTGGTCGAAACGTCAAGCATGCGTTCGCATATAGAAGGGGCGAGGCGGCGGCGCAATACAAGGGTTCTGTATCGCGTCGGTATAACGTCGGTATTGCGTCGGTGCGGGTTTCGCAGGGCGTGGGTTCAGGACGGTTACCGAAAGATTACCGAAAGGTGGACTGCGAACAGGTTTACTTGGACGAGGCGCGGCGCAAGAGGTCGACAGCGTCAGGGCGCTTGAGGAGCTTTTCCTGCAGCTCGAAGGCACGGGCGGTGGCGCTTCCTGGGGCGCTATTGGAGAGGGCCTTGAGGCGTTTCTCGATCTCGCTCGGCAGCACGGGGCGGGTCCGCTGATCGGCCTGCATGGTTTCGGCGCTGATGCCTTCGGCAAAGATGATCTGGTGGCTGTCGAAAAGGATCTGGAAATAGTCGACGAAACCGCCTTCCTGAACGAAGACGGTTTCGCCGTTCACAAGGTGGCGCGCCCGGACGAGCAGTTCCGAGCGGCCGGCGCCGATATGATCGTGGCGCTGATAGATGAAGAGACGGTGGTCGGGGCTGACCTTGAGGTCGGCGGCGTTGTTGAGCGTGCCTTCGGTGATGACGATCGGGGCAAACTCGCCATGTGCACGCATGGTCAGGGTGCCGATCCATCGCACCTCTTGCGGGCCGTCATCTCGGGTCAGGACGCGGTCTCCCGGTTGGATGTCCTCAACGGGTTTCTGTTCGCCGGTGGCCATGGTGATACGGGTGCCACGGGTGAAGCTCACACAGGCGAGTTGGGCCATGCGCAGGCGAGCAGCAGTGCGATCCATGCCCACGAGCGTATAGGGCGTCTTGCCCGAAAGCGGGGCGAGGGGGGCGGCAAAGACTTGTGACACGTGGCCATCGGCGTCGACCTCGACGAGCACCACGATTTCGACGGTTTCGCCGGTCGGCGGCATCATTGTCAGGACGCAATCGGCATAGAGCGGCGCGCCCGGTGTGCCGCAGGCGCTTTCTTCGGCGACGCGATAGGTATCGTCTTCGGCAATGGTAAAAGAAAGGCGATGGATATCGGCATCGGTCGCCAGTTCGTAGATGTCATCGGGCACAAGCTCGTCCGCGAAGGACACAGGGTCGCCCAGGTTCGCGCCGTTGATGACACAGAAATCGTCCGCCAGATAGACGGGCAACTGCTGCGCAGGGAGCGCGGATTTCGGGCGGGGCGATGACATCTTGGGGTTCTCTCCGATTGCGCCGGGGTGTTCAAGTTGTGACTTTGGAATATGGCGCTTTGTGGCCATGCTATCGGCAATTTGCTGGCAGTCGCCATAAATATCGCGTTACTTGAGGCGGAACGAACAGGGGAGACATGACATGGATCTTGGAATCAAAGGCAAAAGGGCGCTGGTTTGCGCATCCTCCAAGGGCCTCGGCTTTGGCTGTGCCGAGGCCTTGGCCGAAGCGGGGGTCGACCTCGTGATGAACGCACGCGGCGCAGAGGCGCTCGAGGCGGCAGCGGCGGATCTGCGCGCGCGGTTTGGCGTGGCGATTGAAACCGTCGCGGCGGATGTCACGACGCCTGAGGGGCAGGCGCAGGTGCTCAAAGCGGCAGAGGGCGTGGATATCCTCGTGACCAATGCAGGCGGACCGCCTCCGGGCATGTGGAGCGATTGGGATCGCGACGATTTCATCAAGGCGCTTGATGCCAACATGCTTGCCCCCATCGCTCTCATGAAGGCGCTATTGCCGGGGATGATGGAAAAAGGTTGGGGCCGGGTGGTCAACATCACCTCGCAGTCGGTGAAAGCACCGATCGCGGTTCTGGGGCTGTCGAATTCGGCGCGCGCGGGGCTGACGGGCTATGTTGCGGGCACGGCGCGCCAGGTGGCGGGGAGCGGTGTCACGATCAACAACCTGCAACCCGGCATCCACGCCACGGATCGCGCGATCTCGCTCGACACGGGCGTTGCCAACCAGCAGGGGATCAGCATTGAAGAGGCCAAAGCCAACCGCTGTGCGACGATCCCGGCCGGGCGTTATGGCACCTCGCAGGAATTCGGCGCGACCTGTGCCTTCCTGTGTTCGCAGCATGCGGGCTTTATCGTCGGGCAGAACGTCCTGCTTGATGGGGGTGCGGTCAATTCGACCATGTAGGGGCGGCAGGCTTGCGAGAGGCAAAGGGGGCTGGTAAGGGTCACGAAATCCCGAGCAAATCGCTCAGACGGGACCACAGACGCCATGAGAGACGGACGTGACGCAGCCCCCTCCCAGACTTGAAATCCGCAACCTGCGCCGCCGTTTCGGGGATCGCAACGTCGTGGACGGCGTGTCGCTCACGATTCAGCCGGGGCATGTGACCTGTCTTCTTGGGCCGTCGGGTTGCGGCAAGTCGACGACGCTGCGCATCATCGCGGGCGTCGATATGCAGGATTCCGGCGAGATCTATGTCGACGGCAACCTGATCTGTGACACGGTGTTTCGGGTGCCACCCGAGCGGCGGCAGATCGGCCTGATGTTTCAGGACTTCGCGCTTTTCCCGCATTTGACGGTCGCCGATAACGTCGCCTTTGGCCTTAAGGGCAGCAAGGCGGAAAAGCGGGCGCGGGTCGAGGCGCTTTTGGCGAAGGTGGGCCTTGAGTGGACCATTGACGAGTATCCGCATAGCCTTTCGGGCGGCGAGCAGCAGCGGGTCGCGCTGGCGCGCGCTTTGGCGCCGAGGCCGCGGATCATGCTCATGGATGAGCCGTTCTCGGGGCTGGACAACCGGCTGCGGGATGGCATCCGTGATGAAACGCTGGCGATCCTCAAGGATGAGGACACGGCGGTTCTTTTGGTGACGCATGAGCCGGAAGAGGCGTTGCGCATGGCCGATGAGATCGCGCTTATGCGGGACGGCAAGATCGTGCAGCAAGGCGCGCCCTACAATATCTATAACGCGCCGGTTGATAAGGCGGCGGTCGCGTTCTTTAGTGATATCAACGTGATACGGAGCAAAAGCAAAGGCGCGCTCACGGAGACGCCCTTTGGTCAGTTCCTGACACCTGGGTTCAGGGATGGCGAGGATGTGGAGGTCGTGATCCGGCCTCAGCATCTCAAGCTTGATTTCGACCGAGGCGGCAAGGGGCCGCTGCCGACTCCGGGAGACGGGGTTGCGGCGCGGGGCGTTGTGGAGCGGGCGCGGTTCATGGGGACGGAGAGCCTTGTCGAGTTTCGCATGGAGCACGACGGATCGGTCCTCAAGGCGACGGTGCCGAATGTGTTTCTTCCCAAACCCGGCACGCCGCTTTGGCTCATGCTGCGGCGAGATCGCTGTTTCGTGTTCCGCGCCGAAGTCTAGGCGGCGCGTCTAGTCCGGCAGGATGATCCCGGTTTCTTCGCTCTTGTGATCCGGTTCGAGGTGGATCGTCACCTGTGCGCCCGGCACGGCCTTGTGCAGTGCGGCCTCGAGCCGGTCACAGATTTCATGGGCATCGAACACGTTCATCTCACCCGGCACGACAAGGTGAAACTCTACAAATGTGGCGCGCCCGGCGTGGCGTGTCTTGAGATCGTGCGCTTCGACCGCGCCTTGCGACTCGGCAGCGATCACAGTGCGGATCAGGGCGAGGGTCTCGTCGGGCACGGCCTCGTCCATCAGGCTACTCAGGGAGGAAAGTACGATCTTGCCGCCAGTCCACAGAATATGGAGCGCGACCAGAGACGCCATCAGCGGATCAAGCGCCCACCAGCCGGTCAGCACCGTCAGGATCAGGCCAATGGCGACACCAAAAGACGTAAGCACGTCGGTCCACAGGTGTTGGCCATCCGCCACCAGCGCCGGGGATTTCAGCCTGCGCCCCTGTCGGATCAGAACCCAGGCCCAGACCCCGTTGAGAACGGTTGCGCCGCCATTGACCAGAAGCCCTTTGAGCGGAGTCGTGAGGGCATGGGGCGCGAGGAATCCGTAGAACGCTTCGCGTAGGATCAGGAGGGCGGCGAGGACGATCAGCAGCCCTTCGAGTGTGGCGCTGAAGAACTCGGCTTTGTGGTGGCCGAAGGGATGGGTGTCGTCGGCGGGGCGGGCGGCAACGCGGATGGCGATCAGAGCGGCCAGAGCGGTAGCGAGATTGACGATGCTCTCGAGGGCATCTGAGAGCAACGCGACGGAACCGGTCAACCACCACGCCAACATCTTGAGGCCGAGGACAAGCGCGCCAACGAATAGGCTTGTCGTGGCGAGTTTGAGGGCGGATGACATGGCGGTATCGGTCCTGTCTTGCTTGGACCGCTTGGTACAGGGCGGGCGCGCTGCGCTCAAGGGGCGCGGGGCTATTCGAGCGCCTTGCGATAGTCCTCAAGGCGTTTTCCGGGTTCATCGACAAAGAGGCCGGGCAATACGGTCGCCTGAGTGATCTGATCGGCGCGCAGGTTGGCGAAATCGCCAGTGGTGTCGCACCAGACGAGACAGGTCCAGACGCGGCCCCAATAGTCGAGTTTCAGCGGGCGCACCTCGCGCGTGGTGCCGTCCTGCATGGCGAGGCGAAGCTTTTGACGACCCCGGATCGCGGCGCGGAGCGTCGTGAGGTGGCGGAAGCCCTCGGCGGCATCGGCAAAGGGGTAGACGGCGAAGCCAAAGGACTTTGGCGCTCCGTGGCGGTCTTCGGGCAGCACGGCGTCGATCTTGGCGGAAAGGCTTTGGGCCGCGTCACGCAATTCACCGTCTAGGCCATTGCCAACCGCTGCAAGGCCAAGGTGCAGCGCCTCCAGCTCGATCTCGGTCAGGTTCAGGGGCGGCAGGGTAATCGCGGCGCGGGCGGAATAACCGATGCCACGCTCTCCTTCTACCGGAACACCAGAAGCGGCGAGCGTGTCCATGTCGCGGTAGATCGTGCGCATCGATACACCGAGCTTCAGGGCCAGATCCTCGGCCCGGTGTTGGGCACCGTCTTTGAGGATTTCGATCAAGCTATAGAGCCTGTCAGAACGTTTCATCGCAGGTGATTCTCTCGTGCTGTTCGGGGGTATACTGACAAAAACCTGTCAACTGACAAGCTGCTGACAAATGCGGCGCGAGAATCTGCTCAAAAAGGGCCAATCTGATCGTGATTGTCGCTTTTCCTGATCCGTCAGACTGCTTATTTGTAGGTCTGGATTTTTGAACGGCTTGCGGGTGAGCCGTCGAGACATAGGAGAAAGACTATGGGTATTGGTAACATCGGCCTTCCGGGCATCCTTCTGATCGCGATTGTCGTGCTGGTCCTGTTCGGGCGTGGCAAGATCTCGGGCCTGATGGGCGAAGTGGGCAAAGGCATCACCTCGTTCAAGAAGGGTATCAACGAGGGCCAGGCAGAGCTTGAAGACGAGAAGGCGGACGCCGCCAAGGACGTCACCCCCGAAGACGAAAAAGACAAAGTCTGATACGGGGGCTTGTAAGCCATGTTTGATCTTGGAATGCCCGAACTACTGGTGATCGGCGTTGTTGCGCTGATCGTCGTGGGGCCAAAAGACCTGCCGGTTCTGTTCCGCAAGGTGGGCCAGTTTGTCGGCAAGGCGAAGGGCATGGCGCGGGAGTTCTCGAGCGCGATGAACCAGGCCGCGGACCAGGCAGGCGTGAAGGACGTGAGCGACTCTCTTCGGAGCGCGACGGACGGGATCGGCAAAGTGTCCAACCCGATGAAAACGGCGTCGGACGCGATCCGGGATCAGGCCAAGTCGATGACGGATTTCGACCCCGAGAGCGAGACCGGCAAGCTTTCGGCGGAACGCGCCGAGGCGGCGAAGAAGATCCGCGAAGCGAGCGCGGCCAAGGCCGAAGCCCGCATCGCCAAGGAGAAGAAGGCCGCCGAAGAGGCCGCTGCCGCGGCCAAGGCCGCAGAGGCAGGCGATGCGCCCTCTGATGCAGGCGCCGAGAAGGACGACAAAGCATGAGCCGCACCGATGAGATGGAGGAAAGCGCCGCGCCGCTGATCGAGCATCTGGCGGAGCTGCGCACGCGATTGATCCGGTCGGTGCTTGCCTTGCTTGTGGGGATTTCGATCTGCTTTATCCCCATTGGTGGGGATTTCATTGCGGTGCATATCCTCAACTTCCTCTTGTCACCGATCGAGGCGTCGCTGCGCGCGCTTGGGGATCCGTCGCCGACGTTGCAATATACCTCGCCGCAGGAATACCTGTTCACGCTGTTCCGTATCTCGATGGTGTTCGGCTTTGCCATGGCCTTTCCGGTCATCGCCTTCCAGATGTGGCGTTTCGTGGCGCCGGGGCTCTACAAGAACGAGAAGGGCGCGTTCCTGCCGTTCATGGTCGCCTCGCCCTTCATGTTCCTGCTCGGGGCGACATTCGCGCATTTCGTCGTGACGCCGCTTGCCATGTCGTTTTTCCTTGGCTTTGCCGATGTGAGTTCGATCTTTGCCAACCTGCTTGGCAATACGCCGGAATTGCCTGCGGATGCCGTTGTGGTGCCGGAGACGCAGGAGGGGATCAAGGTCACCTTCTTCGGGAAGGTTAACGAAAGCCTTGATATCACGCTGAAATTCATCATCGCCTTTGGCCTCTGCTTCCAGCTTCCGGTGCTTTTGACCCTGATGGGCAAGGCCGGGCTTGTGTCGGCGGACGGGCTTGGCTCGGTGCGCAAATACGCAATGGTGGGCATTCTGGTGCTCGCCGCGCTGGTTACGCCGCCGGATGTCGTCACGCAGTTGATCCTGTTCACGGTGGTCTACGGGCTTTACGAGGTGTCGATCTTCCTTGTGCGCCGGGTTGAGGCCAAGCGCGAGGCGCAGCTTCGGGCCGAGGGGTATTACGACGACGAGGACGAACCCGCCGACGAGGCACCCGCTGCAAAGCGCCCCTTTGAGGATGAGGAAGATCCCGAAGACGATCCGCTCCTGAAGGAGTTCGACGAGGACGAGGACGACGAGGATGACGGGATGGTCGACAAGACCAGCTGATCCTCCGCATAAGATCTGGAAAAGGCGCGTCCTGCTTGGGCGCGCCTTTTTCGTTTCTCGCGCCTCTTGTCGGGGGCGCGGCTTCGTGGTTCAAACCGGGGAGCCGAGATGGAGACCCCGATGGACCAAGACACCCTGACCCGTATTGCCGAGGCGCTTGAGCGAATGGCGCCTGCACCCGTGGCGGCGCCGGATTTCGATGCGGCGGAGGCTTTCGTGTGGCATGTGGCGCCGGACCGTCTCGAGCCGGTGCAGAAGGTGAACCGGGTCGATCTTTCGCTCTTGATCGGGCTTGGGCGGACGCGGGACACGCTGCTTGAGAACACGCTACAGTTTGCCAAGGGCCTTCCGGCCAACAACGCGCTTCTTTGGGGCGCGCGGGGGATGGGGAAATCCTCGCTGGTGAAGGCGATCCACGCGGAGGTGCTTGGGCAGGGGTTGCCGCTCAAGATCGTGGAGTTGCAGCGCGAGGACCTGCCGAGCGTTTCGCGGCTTCTAAACCTTCTGCGCGAGAGCGACGCGCGGTTCCTGCTCTTTTGCGATGACCTGTCGTTCAGCCATGATGACCAACATTACAAGAGCCTCAAGGCGGTGCTTGATGGTGGGATCGAGGGGCGGCCCGACAACGTGATTTTCTATGCCACGTCCAATCGTCGCCACCTGATGCCGCGCGACATGATCGAGAACGAGCGATCAAGCGCCATCAACCCGGCGGAAGCGGTCGAGGAGAAAGTCTCTCTCTCGGATCGTTTCGGGCTCTGGCTCGGCTTCCATCCCTGTAGTCAGGATGACTACCTCGCGATGATCCGGGGCTATTGTGATGCCCACGGGGTCGAGATTGATGACGAGACGCTGCGCGCCGAGGCCATCGAATGGCAGGCGACGCGGGGCGCACGTTCGGGGCGCGTGGCGTGGCAGTATTTCACCGACCTTGCCGGGCGCCGTGGCGTGGCGATCAGCTAAGCGCGGGCCTGTTCTTCCTCTTGCGAGAAATATCCTGGGGTGAATTGCCCGTATTCAAGCGCATGTCCGAGGAGCTCAAAACCGGTTCCCACTTTTGAGCGACATGCCGCGCCGCGGGCAAGAGGGGCAAAGCCCCTGACTCTCATTATTTCAGGTAGGGCATCGGGTCGACGGAATCGAACCCCTTGCGCACTTCGAAATGCACGAAGCTGTCCTTGGCAGGGATCGCCGCGATGGACTGGCCGCGCTTGACGTTCGCCCCCTTGGAGACCGTCACGTCATCGACGTTGTAATAGACGGTCATCAGGTTGCTGTCATGGCGCAGCACGACGATGCGGACATTGTCGGCGTCCGTGGTGATCGCCGCGACCTTGCCGTCGCGCGCCGCCTGCACCGGGGTGCCTGCGGCGGCGGCGATGTCGATACCGTTGTTCTTGCCGCGTGCGTAGGGGCGAATGATCTTGCCATCGACCGGGTAGCCCATGCGCGAGCTGCGCGCGGTCTGGGTCTTGCCGAGGTCCGGCGCTTCGGGCGCTTCCACGGCCTTGTCGGGGTCGGGCAGCGGTTGTCGCGCGCTCGGCGGGGTCGGCGTCGGGGTGTTGCCGCCGGGGGCCGTCACCGCCGGGGCTGCTGCGGCCTCTTGGGCCGTGCTACGGTCCGGCGCACCAATGGCTGCGGGCGGAATCAGCAGGATTTGGTTTTCGCGGATCATGAAGTCGCTCCCAAGCCCGTTCCATTCGGCCAAAGCGCGGGGCGTCACGTCATAGAGACGCGCGATCGTGAAGGCGGTCTCGCCACGGCGAACCTTGTGGCGGATCGGTTCAAGACCGGTTTCGCCTTTGGGCGCGTTGCTCGGAGCCGGTTGCAGCGGCTCGGTGGCAACGCGGCGCGTTTCGGCGTCGCTCAGGGCGCTGTCGGCCATGGCGGTGATGTCGACGCCAGAGGGCGGCGTCACGACACCGCGCCCGCCAGTTGCAGGCGACGGCTCGGCGACGCGGTAGGGCAGGGCGATGATCTCGCCGGCGCGCAGTTGGTCTTCGGGGCGCAGGCCATTGTAGCGGGCAAGGTCGGCGGCGGGCATGTCGATGCGGGTGGCCACATCGTCGAGCGAGTCGCCCCGGCGCGCCACGGCGACCTGATAATTCGGATAGGAAATGATGCCGCGCTTGTCCGGGCGCGGACGATCAGCGGTCGCGGCCTTGGCGGCGGTGGTGGTGTCGAGACCGGCCCCGATCCCGCCACGTAGGTCGAAGTCGAACCCGTCATTGCAGGCGCCGACGAGAACAAGGGTCAGGCCCATCATCATGAGCCGTGCGGGCGGGGCTTTGCTGTGGCGTGTCATCTCTGCTCTGGTCCTCAATTTGCCCCTGAAACCGCGCAAGAAACGCGGCGGGCGGTGCTCAATGATCAGTCATACCCGGCGCTTTACCACGCCTTGTTGGTCTTGGGTCTTTCTTCGCTTCTGCCCCAGATCAGTTCTCGGGGGCAACCCCTTCCACGAGGGGGACGAAACGCACGGGCCGCAATTCGTCATAGTCGAACCCCTCTTCGGTGCGGCGCACGCGGATGAGGCTCTGGACCGTGTCGGACTGGCCCACGGGCAGGACCATGATACCGCCGGGTTTCAATTGCGCCAAGAGGGGGCCGGGCGGGTCTTCGGCGGCGGCGGTGACGATGATGCGGTCAAAGGGGGCCTGATCGGGCAGGCCGAAGCTGCCATCGCCGGTCAGGGCAGTGATATTGGTAAGGTCGAGCGCATCGAAGACGCCGCGCGCTTCCTGCACGAGACGTTTGTGGCGATCAGTGGTGTAGACGCGCCGCGCCAGCAGGCTCAGGATCGCCGCTTGATAGCCCGAACCGGTGCCGACCTCCAAGACCTTGTCGCGCGGTTGCACCCCAAGCGCTTGGGTCATCAGGCCGACCACGGAGGGCTGCGAGATGGTCTGGCCGCAGGCGATGGGGAGGGGGGTGTCCTCGTAGGCGCGCCCGGCGAACAGCCCGCGTAGAAACCGCGCGCGGTCGATCCGTTCCATCGCCGACAAAACGCGCGCATCCGTCACGCCCTTGGAGCGCAGGGCGAAGAGGAACTGCATCTTGCGTTCGGCGTCGGAGACGGGGGCGTCACTCATTTTTCGAGCACTTTCAGCGTGTCGAGCACTTCATGTGCGGTCAGGTCGGCGCGCATTGGGGTGACGGAAATGTAGCCGTCGAGATTGGCCGCCGCGTCCGAGCCGGGGGCGGTCGGGATTTGCTGGTTGCCGCCGCGCACCCAGAGGAAGCGCCGTCCCGAAGGCGAATTGTGCGGCGCGACGGAAAAGCTCGTTCCCTGACGGAAGCCCTGTTCGGTGACGCGGATGCCCTTGACGTTCTCGGCGCGCACGGGCGGGAAATTGACGTTATAGAACAGGCGGTAGTCGTGGGTTTCCTCGGGGGTGGCGTCGAGGATTTTGCGAATGACCGAGACGCCATGCTGGGCCGCCGCCTCAAAGGGGGTGTCGATGTCGTAATTCTCGGGGCCGAGGTATTGCGAGAGGGCAATCGCCGGGATGCCCTGAAGCGCGGCTTCCATGGCGCCGCCGAGCGTGCCGGAATAGAGCGCGTTCTCGGCCGAGTTGTTGCCTCGGTTGACGCCGGAAAGGACGAGATCGGGCAGGTTGCCTTCCATCACGTCATGCACACCCGCAAGAACACAGTCGGCAGGGCTGCCTTCGGCGGCGAAGCGGCGCGCGCCCATCTTGGCGATCATCGTGGGGTGGGTATAGCTGATGCAGTGGGCGACGCCGGATTGTTCAAAGGCGGGCGCCACGGTCCAGACCTCGCCCTTGGGGCCGGCAAGCTCTGTCGCGATCTCGAGCAGGACTTCGAGGCCCGGCGCATTGATACCGTCGTCATTGGTGATGAGAATGCGCATGGAGTGCCGCCTTTTGCCCGTGATCTGCCTGTTGTCCACTGTCTAGAGGAGGGGCAGGCGTGGGGCAAGTGGCGCCTTGTCCAGAAGGCGCTTGCGGGGGCCGGAGCGGCCCCACGCGGAGGGGTTTGCGGCCTAGAGCGACAGTTCGGCGATCAGGCGGGCGGCCTCTTCGCGGATGTCGTGCAGCGGCGCGCGGTCTTCGCCGGGAAAGAAGCGGGCGCGGGTCGCGGTTGCCATCGCTTTCGGGGCGAGGATCGAGACGCGGGGACCGGTGCGCACGCTCTCGGCTTGCCAGCTTTGGGCCAGCGCGATCTGACCGGTCTTGGTTGCGCCGTAGGCACCAAAAAACTTGTCGCCGCCATGCGGATCGTCGAAGAACACCGCTTGACCGTCCTGGCCGAGAAGCGGGCTTAGGAAGGGGATCAGCTGACCTGTCGCGGTCAGGTTGGTGGCGATGGATTTGTCCCAGTCTTTCTGGTCGATATGGCCCGCTGGCGTCAGCGGCGCGGCATGGATCGCGGCGTGGACCCAGAGGTCGACCTTGCCCCAGCGATCATGGATCGAGCGGCAGAGCTGGGCCATGGCATCGGTGTTGGTGATGTCCATCGGGGCGAGCGTGGCTGCGCCGCCCTTGGCTTGAATGCGGTCGTCGAGTTCTTCAAGCGCACCGGTGGTGCGGGCGACGGCGACGATGTGATACTGGTCGGCGAGCGCCTCGGCAAAGGCGGCGCCGAGGCCTCGGGACGCGCCGGTCACAAGCGCGATCTTGGGAGAAGTGCTATCGGTCATGGGAGGGATGTGCGCCCTCGGGGCCGAGAGGTCAAGGGGCGAAACGGCACATCTGTAACACGTCGGTATCACGTCGGTATTGCGTCGGTGCGGGATAAAGCGTTCCGCCAAACACCTGAGACACAGCTTTTGGCAGAGCGCCGCGCACCATATGACTGTGGCGCGCGCCTCACCTTCAACCTGATAGCTCAGGTTTAAGGCGTGACGCTTTAGGTCAGGGGCTTTGCCCCTCTTGCCTGCCAGGGCAGGCAATTCACCCCGAGTATTTTTCCAGAGAAGAAGACCGGGCGCGCGCGGGATCAGGCGGGCAGGTCGAGCCGCATCAGGCGCCCGCCGCGCAGAAGGGTTACAGAGGTGGCGTCGATGGCACGTACCGGGCCAAGCGCGGAGGTGCCGTCTGCCTCGGTCATCACCGTCTTGCCCGAAGGCAGCAGGATCAGCGCGCGCAGGGCGTCCTCGCTTCCCATGATGCCGAGCAGCGTGAACACGCCGCGCTGCCCGAGCGTGCCGCGTTCCGTCGCGATCTCGGCGACGTTGTCGGGCGTGGTTTCCATCTGTTGAGTGCTCATCTGGCCATCTCTTCTGTTCGCGTCTCGGCCTGATATGGGCCAAGCGCGGGCCTCTAACAGGGGCGAGAGGCAAAGAAAAGAGGGGATATGGCGCGGATCGGCGGGTTTTCGCTGCATCGCAGCAAAAGGCCGCCGAGACACCAGTGATCAGTCGGCGGCGAGGTGGGGGCGGATGTCGTCACCAAGCGCGGCGTAGAGATCGAGGAGCGGATCGAAGCCGATGCCGTCCGCCTGAAGCGCGGCGAGCGGGCCGTCGGCGAGGCGGATGCGGGGGCGCTCGCCCTCGGCACCGGGCAGGAGGGTGCAGGGCAGGGGCTCGTCGCTCTCAAAGCCGGGGAGATCGTTCATCAGCCATCCTGCGCCGCCTTCAAACGCCGGGCCATCGCCGGTTGCCGCGTCGAGATAGGCGTAGAACGTCTTGGGCGCGACAGCGACCCAGAGGGCGAAATGCACCTCTTCGTCGCTGCCGCGCACGTTTAGCGACAGGAGGGCGGAAAGAAAACGGTCTTCGCCAATGCGGCAGAGGTCGGGCGAAAGGCGATCCTCGCCCGCGACGATCTCGGGCATCCCGGGCGTCGGCTCGGCGTGGGGCCAGGCATCGGGCTGCGCGAAGGCGAAGTCGATCAATCCGGAGAACTGCCGCCCGCAACAGGGGCAGGCGCGCGCTTCGTCATGAAGGCGGCGCCAGCGCGCGTCGAGGGCGAGAAGGGACACCTAGCTTGCCGCGGATTGATCGGCGTTCCAGGATGAACCCGGCTCGGGCATGTCCTTGATCTTCTGGCTCACGCGGGAGGAGTTCTCCAGCGCGCCGAGATAATCATCGGAAATGGAGCCGGTGACGTAGTTGCCATCGAAGCAGGAGCAATCGAACTGTGCGATGTCAGGGTTGCCTTCCTGCGCGGCCCAAATCAGGTCTTCGAGCTTCTGGTAGAACAGGGCGTCGGCGCCAAGCTCCTCGCGGATTTCCTCGATCGAGAGGCCGTTGGCGATCAATTCGTGCTTGGTCGGCATGTCGATGCCGTAGACATTGGGGTATTTCACCGGCGGCGAGGCGGAGGCGATATAGACCTTCTTGGCCCCGGCCTCGCGGCACATCTCGACGATCTTCTTGATGGTGTTGCCGCGCACGATGGAGTCGTCGATCAGAAGGACGTTCAGACCCTTGAACTCGAGCGGGATGGCGTTGAGCTTGCGGCGGACGGATTTCTTGCGCTCGCCCTGGCCCGGCATGATGAAAGTCCGGCCCACATAGCGGTTCTTCACGAGGCCCTCGCGATAGGAGATGCCCGTCGATTTCGCGACTTCGAGGGCGACAGGGCGGGCGCTATCGGGGACGGGGATGATGCGGTCGATCTCGAGCCCGCTTTCCTTGATCTGCTCGGCAAGGGTCGTGCCCATACGCATCTGGGTCTTATAGACGGAGATACCGTCGAGCATGGAATCGGGGCGGGCGAGGTAGACATATTCGAAGATACAGGGCGTGAGCTTGCCTTCGACGGCCTGAAACTCGTGCATGTTGCCGTCAAGGTCGATCAGGATCGCCTCACCGGGGTGCAGGTCGCGCAGCTTCTTAAACCCGTTGATGCCAAAAGCCACATCTTCGGAAGCAAAGGCGTAATCGTCGCCGTCGCCGCGCTCGTTGCGTTTGGCGACAGAGAGGGGGCGGATGCCGTTGGGATCGCGGAAGGCGAGCATGCCGACCCCGGCGATGAGGCAGATCACCGAATAGGCGCCCTGCACCCGTTCCATTGTCATCTTCACGCCAGCAAAGATGTTGCGGATCGGATCGGCGGTGCCGTTGACCTTGATCGCATCGGAGACCTTGTCAGCCAGCACGTTCAAGAGGATTTCGGAATCGGAGGTCGTGCGCAGGTGGCGGGAATACTTGGCGGTGACCTTCTGGCGCTGTTCTTCGGTGTTGGTGATGTTGCCGTTATGGACGAGGTAGATGCCATAGGGCGCGTTGACGAAGAACGGCTGGGCCTCGGAGGCCGAAAGCGACCCGGCGGTCGGGTAGCGGACATGGCCCATGCCGATGCGACCGGTGAGTTTCTCTGCGTCTTCGGGATGGAACACGTCCTTCACGAGGCCGTTTTCCTTGCGTTCGCGGAAGAACTCTCCGGTGTAGGTCACCATACCTGAGGCGTCCTGTCCGCGATGCTGTAGCATCAGGAGGCCATCATAAATCTCGGCGAAAACGTCGTCGTTCCGGTTGGCGATCCCCAAAATCCCGCACATGAGGTGGCTCCCGTATCCCGTTAGGTCTGTCGATGAAAGGCTGTCGGATGCGCAGTCGGATGGATCGGGAGCCGTGTTTTGACAGCTTGAGCCGTATCGCTACATGTGCCGGGGCCGGTCACCGCCACGGGGGCGGTGCGAACGGGGGCAGACATCAGGGCACGGGACAAGATGGGGCTCCGAATCCATTAGGGCGCGCTTCTTGGCCTCTCTTAAGCCGTCCCGCGCGGTATGTCACGAAAGGATCACAGTTCAGGCAAGGCGCTATGACGCAGTGTTCTTTATGGGGCACAGGGCTTTGGGGGGGTGGACCCGTGTGATGCGAAAGAGCGTCGATTGGGCGGCTTTGGGCTTGTGGGAATCGCGGGCGCTTGCAAAGAAGCGGCACGCCCGGCCGCGGTCGGGCGATTACCTGAATACTGGAGTTCCAATACATGATGTTTCAAAAAACCGTGCCAGCCCTGTTGGTTGGCCTCTCGCTCGTTGCGGGCTGTGTGTCGCCGGAAGTTGTTGCCTCGACGGATGTGTCTGATGAGAGCATGACCTGCGAAGAAATCCGCACGCAGCGCGCCCAGCTCGATGAGATCCGCGAGGAAGCGCGCAAGGGCAAGACGGCCTCGGGCAAGAACGTGGCGGCGGTGCTTTTGTTCTGGCCTGCGGCGATCGGCAATTACGCCAATGCGTCCGAGGCGATCGAGGCGGCGAACGCGCGCCAGAAAGTGCTTGTCGATCTGGCCAAGAAGAAGCGCTGCAAGCTCTGAGCCGTGCCCTTCTTTGAGACATGAAAAAGCCCCCGGCCAGAGGCGCGGGGGCTTTGCTTTTCAGGTCGGTGGGGACGTTACTTGTCGCAGACGCCGACGAGTTCTTCGTATTGGCGGGTGATCCAGCCGAGCGCCTGTGCCGGGTCGCGCTCTTCGATTTGTTGCGTCATGCGCGAGAAGACCGAGGCGGAGCGGCTTTCGTCGACCATCGGAATGGATTGCGTCGCGGCGATGGTCTCATAGACGAAGAAGGCGATCGCGACGAGAAGGATGCCGCGCAGCACGCCGAAGAGGAAGCCGAGGCCTTGGTCGATGCCGCCGAGCGCGGAGCGTTGGACCAGCGAAGAAAACAGTGGGGTAAAGAGCGACACCACGACGAGCGCGGTGGCAAAGACGGCGGCGAAGGCGGCGATAATCGACAATTCGCAGCTATCGGCGAGGTATTCGCCCACCACAGGGATTTCCGTCACCAGCGGCTCGACCTGCGGGGCGAACATGAAGGCGAGCACCGCAGCAGCGACCCAGCCAACGATGGCCATGCCTTCGCGCACCAGCCCGCGGCTATAGGCGAGAAGCGCCGAGATGATGATGACGCCTGCGACCACGCCGTCGATGATGGTGAATCCGTCCATGCTCAAATCCGTCTTTCAATAGGCCGCACGCGGCGATCATCCGGCCCCGAACACTTCTCCGACGAAGCTGGCGAGATCCCCGATGCCGTTCAGCGTCATGCCGTCCACCTTCGGGGCCTTCCCGCCTTTCGGGGCGATTGCGGATGAGAAACCAAGTTTTTGCGCTTCTTTCAACCTGTTTTCGGCCTGACCGACGGGTCTTAGGGCTCCTGAGAGAGAGATTTCCCCGAAAACCACGGTATCGGCGGGCAATGCGGCGTCCTCGCGGGCCGATAGGAGGGCGGCGGCGACGGCGAGGTCGGCGGCGGGTTCATTGATCTTCATGCCGCCCGCGACGTTGAGATAGACATCGAGACCGGCAAAGGGGATGCCGCAGCGGGCCTCGAGCACGGCGAGGATCATCGCCAGCCGCCCGCCATCCCAGCCGACCACCGTGCGCCGGGGTTGCGAATGCGGCGAGGGGGCGACGAGGGCTTGGAGTTCGATCAGCACCGGGCGGGTGCCTTCGATCCCGGCAAAGACCACCGAGCCGGGCGAGGGTTCACCGCGATCCGACAGGAACAGCGCGGAAGGGTTAAGGACTTCGGCGAGGCCGCCGCCCGTCATCTCGAAGACGCCGATTTCATCCGCCGGGCCAAAGCGGTTCTTCACGGCGCGCAGGATGCGGAATTGATGGCCGCGCTCGCCTTCGAAATAGAGCACGGTGTCGACCATGTGTTCGACGACGCGGGGGCCGGCGATCTGGCCCTCTTTGGTGACGTGGCCGACAAGCACCACGGCCATGCCGCGCCGTTTGGCGAAGGCGGTCAATTCATGCGCCGCGGCGCGCACCTGGCTCACGGAGCCGGGGGCGGAGCCGACACTGTCGGACCACATGGTTTGAATCGAGTCGATAATGGCGAGCGCGGGGCGCTCGGCGTCGAGCGTGGTCAGGATATCGCGCAGGTTGGTTTCTGCCGCAAGCTGTACCGGGGCGTTCGTCAACCCAAGGCGCTGGGCGCGCATGCGCACTTGTGCGGAGGCTTCTTCGCCGGAAATATAGAGCGTTTTCATGCCCTTGGCGGCGAATTGAGCAGCGGCCTGTAAAAGGAGTGTCGATTTGCCGATGCCGGGGTCGCCGCCGACGAGGATCGCCGAGGCGGGCACGAGGCCGCCGCCCAGCACGCGGTCCAACTCGCCCAGTCCCGACAGGGTGCGGGGGGGCGGCGTTTCCTCGGTGCGCAAATCCGTCAGGGGGATGGTGCGGCCCTTGGCGGTGCCGAGACCGGCGGCGGAGGGTCCGGCAGAGAGGGGCGTTTCTTCGACGATGGTGTTCCATTCGCCGCAGGCTTCGCAGCGGCCGGACCATTTGGTCGTGGTGTTGCCGCAGGCGGAGCAGGTGAACTGGGGTTTCGATTTGGCCATGTTCTTGTTTTGGACCACTAACGGCGGCGGGTCAAATGGCTAATCGCGATGGAGGCCAGAACGCAGGCGGTAAAGAGGTAGAGGCCCCAGCCGGTTTGCACCGTCACATGGCCCGCGCCTTTGACGATGACCACGTAGAGCGCGATGAGGAAGACGTCGGCCATCGCCAGTTTGCCAAGGATTTCAAGGGCCGGAAGCGTCTTGCGGCGCAGGTAGCCGAATTGGATCAGGGCGAGGCCGATGGTTTTCAGGTAGGGCGCGAAGATCGCCAAGAAGGTGACGAGGAGGGCAAGGGCCGGATCGGTCTCCCAGAGGCTTTGCAGGCCGGAGATGATCGAGATCTCGCTCAGGCCGAAGATCGGCAGGAGGCCCGCGTGGAGGAGCGGGGCGAACCATGCCACGGGAAAGAGTAGGAGCAGCGAGAGATTGGCGAGGCGTAGGAGCATGGGAATAGAGCTACGGCGCGCGCGGGAGCCGCGCAAGGGGGAGGTTTTGGCGCGGCGCGTCAGGGGCGGAAATGCAACGTCGGTATCACGTCGGTATTGCGTCTGTATCGCGGAGGTGGGGCGACGGACTTCTTGGAAAATTCCGCAAAGAGATTTGAGGCCTCCGGCGGGAGGTATTTGGACAGAGAAGAAGCCGGGGGCGTGGTGGGGGACGGGCTAGCGCACCGCCTCAATAGGGCCTTCGGCGCTGCCGGAGATGAACTGGGTCAGGTAGGGGTCGCCGGAATTGTCCATCTCGGAGACCGGGCCTGTCCATTGGATGACGCCGTCGTGCAGCATGGCGACCTTGTCGGCGATGGCGCGCACGCTTGTCATGTCGTGGGTGATGGTCATGGCGGTGGCGCCCATCTCGACGACGATCTCGCGGATCAGGTCGTTGATGACGCCGGACATGATCGGGTCGAGGCCGGTGGTGGGCTCGTCGAAGAAGATAATCTCCGGCTCGGCAGCGATGGCGCGGGCAAGGCCGACGCGCTTTTGCATACCGCCCGAAAGCTCGGACGGGAAGAGATCGGCCACGTCTGGGGTTAGGCCGACGCGGCGCAGTTTCTCGATGGCGATCTCGCGGGCCTCGTCCTTGGGGCGTTTGAGCGAGCCGCGCAGCAAGCGGAAGGCAACATTTTGCCAGACCGAGAGGCTATCGAAGAGGGCACCGCCCTGAAACAGCATGCCGAAGCGGGCGAGGAAGGCGTCGCGGTCGCCGAGGGTGGCGTCCTTGCCGTCGACATTGATCGTGCCGCTATCGGGGGTGATCAGGCCGAGGACGCATTTCAGCGCCACGGACTTGCCGGTCCCGGAGCCGCCGATGATGACCATCGACTCGCCCTTGGGAATCTCGAGGTTCACTCCGCGCAAGACCTTCTTGGGGCCAAAGGATTTATGGACGTTGTCGAAGGTGATCATGAGGCGAAGAACAGCGATGTGAGGGCGAAGTTGGCGGCGAGGATAAGGACGGCGGCGGCCTGAACGGAGGATTTCGTGGCGCGGCCCACGCCTTGCGCCCCGCGGCCCGAGTTCATGCCGTAGTAGCAGCCCATGGTGGCGGCGATAAAGCCGAAGACCGAGCCCTTGATGAGCGAAGAGATGATGTCGGAATTCTCGAGGAAGTTCCAAGTGTTGGTGATGTAGGTCGCCGGGTTGAAACCGAGCGTGCCTGTGGCGACGAGGAAGCCGCCATAGACGCCGATGATATCGCCGACGCCAACGAGGAGTGGCACCACGAGCAGGGCTGCGAGGACGCGCGGGGCGGTCAGGTATTTCATCGGGTGGGTGGAGAGCGTCACCAATGCGTCGATCTGTTCGGTGACTTTCATCGTTGCGATTTCGGCGGCAATCGAAGAGGTCACGCGGGCGGCGACCATGAGGCCGACGAGGACGGGGCCAAGTTCGCGCACCATGCCGATGGCGACGATCTGGGGCACCACGGCCTCGGCCGAGAAGCGCGAGCCGCCGTCATAGATCTGAAGCGCCAGCGCGGCACCTGTGAAGATCGCGGTGAGGCCGACAACAGGGAGCGAGAGCCAGCCGACGTTGAGGAGGGCTGAGGCGAACTCGCGGCCATAGAAGGGCGGGCGCAGGATATGCGACAGCGCAGAGAGCGCAAAGAGCGCGACCTGGCCGATCATGGCCAGAAGGGCGAGCGTGGCGCGGCCCAAAGCGGCAAGGGGGGCGGTCAGGATCATGACGGCAGGTAGCGGCGCGCGTAGCGACCGCCCAGAGAGGTCAGGACTTCATAGCCGATGGTGCCAGCGGCGTCGGCGATGGTGTCGACGGATTGGTGCTGCCCGAGCAGTTCCACGGTCTCGGGAATGTCGGGGGCATCGGTGATGTCGATGCCGATCAGGTCCATCGAGACGCGGCCGACGATCTTGCAGCGGTGTTCGCCGGCGTAGACATGCGCCTTGGGACCGATGGCGCGCAGGATGCCGTCGGCATAGCCGCCCGCGATGGTGGCGATGCGTGAGGGGCGCTCGGCGGTCCAGGTGTTGCCATAGCCGACGGTTTCGCCGGGGGCGACGTCGCGGATCTGGATGACCGGGATATGGACACCGGCCACGGGGGCGGCGTCGATGAAGGGCATGCCGCCATAGAGGCCGACGCCGGGGCGCGTGAGGTCGAAGTGATAGTCGGGGCCGAGCAGAATCCCGCCCGTCGCAGAGAGCGAACGCGGCACGTCGAGCCCATCCGTCATCTCGCGGAAGGTGGCGAGTTGGTGCGGGTTCATCGGGTGTTCGGGGTCATCGGCGCAGGCGAGGTGCGACATGAGCAAGGCAGGCCCCTGTTCGAGCGCGATGTCGCGCACGGCGTCCCATTCGGCGGGTTCCATGCCGAGGCGGTTCATGCCGGTATCGAGCTGTACCCCGAAAGGCGCGCCGGGCAGGGTCTCGAAATGGCGCAGCATCTGGTCGAGGGAGTTCAGCATCGGGGTGAGCTGCATCTCGGCGAGGATTTCGGTGTCGCCGTCCATATGGCCGGAAAAGACGCTGATCTCTGGTCCCGGACCGAGCGCGGCGCGCAGGGCGGCACCTTCCACGGCGACGGCGACGAAGAAACGGCGGACGCCAGCGGCCTGTAGGGCCTTGGCGACGCGATCAGCGCCGAGCCCATAGCCATTGGCCTTGACCACGGCTGCGGTTTCGCAGGCGGAGAGGGCATCCAGCGCCTGCCAATTGGAGACGAGCGCGTCGAGGTCGATTGTCAGGGTCGCGGTAGCCATGGGCCTGTTGTTGTCGCAGTCGGGGGCAAGGTCAAGAGGAAAGGGGCCGCGCGGGGGGCTTCGGGGGCGGTTCGATCTTTTCCAGCAGCAGAGCGATGTGCGCCGCGGCATCTGCAATGGCCTCGGGGAGCGCGCTTTCGGGGAGGGGCGGTGTCGTGGCGGGGGTCATCGGGGCGAAAAGCGCCGTGCGGTCAGGGCACCAGCGGTCGCGGATCAAGGTGTTTTCGCGGGCCAAGAGCCGCAGGATATCGGCGCGAGGGCGGTCCGAGAGCACATCGTTGTTGGCGGTGCTGTGCCCGGTGGGGTCGGCGATCAGGGCGCGGATCAGGGCGCGACGCGTCGGGGCCGGGAGATCCGCGCGCGCGCCAAGCGCATGGCAGTAGGGCAGGGAGAGCGAGGCATTGACCTCGCCCGAGCCGAGCGCCTCTGGCGGCACGTCCTGCCAGCCGATGCGGGCGGCAAAATCGGCGACGCCGTTGGCGTCTGGGAAATCCGCGCGCTCGTAGGGGATCACGCAGAGGTTCTTGTGGCCGAAGGCGGCGTCATATTGCGCGAGGGTCGGGCTATAGAGGAGGCGGTCGATGCGGCCCTTGAGATAGGACTGAATAGTGCCGGTGACGCGGCCGTTCTTCAGGTGTTGCTTGTAGAGAGCCTCGAGGAAGTGATCCTGTCGGCGCAGGTAAGCGATCACTTGGGTGCGGGCGCAGAGGTCGGGGCCGAGGAAGCGCGCGAAGACCGGGGCGATGCCGGGGGCGAGGAACATCTCGCAGGAGAGGATCAGGGTCGCGTCAGGATGGGCCTTCAGCTCGCGGCGCAGTTCGAGAAACGCGGGGCGCGGTCGGCCCGAGAGGATCGCCTGATAGAGCCGTTGGTGGGCGATATGTTTGCGCCCGGCGCGGGAAAAGCGCAGCCCCGAGGCGGCGAGGCTCTCGGGGTGATTGTCGAGGGCGGACTGGATCGCCGTTGAGCCGGTTTTCTGCGAGCCGATATGCAGGATCAGCCGGGGGCGCGTCATCAGAAGCCCTGATCTTCGCCCTGTTGCCATGCTTTGACGAGGTTGCCGAAGCGGGTAAAGCGGCCCTCGAAAGAAAGCTCTACGGTGCCGATGGGGCCGTGGCGCTGTTTGCCGATGATGACCTCGGCCTTGCCGTGCAGGCGTTCCATGCGTTCTTGCCACGAGGCCATTTCGTCGAGCCGGTCATCGGAGGGTTTCTCGCGCTCGACGTAGTATTCCTCGCGGAACACGAACATGACCACGTCGGCGTCCTGTTCGATCGAGCCGGATTCACGCAGGTCCGAAAGCTGCGGGCGTTTGTCATCGCGGCTTTCGACTTGGCGCGACAGCTGGGAGAGGGCGATCACGGGGATGTTGAGTTCCTTGGCGATGGCCTTCATGCCCATGGAAATCTCAGCAATCTCGTTGACGCGGTTCTCGGCGGTGCCACGGCAGAGTTGCAGGTAGTCGATGATCAAGAGATCAAGCCCATGGGTCCGTTTGAGGCGGCGGGCGCGGGCGGCGAGCTGGGCAATGGGAAGCGCGGGCGTGTCGTCGATATAGAGCGGGCAGGCCTCGAGCGATTTGGCGGCATCGACGAAGCGGCGGAACTCGGCCTCGGTCATGTCACCTTTGCGGATCTGTTCCGAGGGCACCTCGGCGGCCTCGGAGAGAATCCGCGCGGCAAGCTGTTCGGCGCTCATCTCGAGGGAGTAGAACCCCACGACGCCACCTTCGACCGCGCCTTCGCTGCCGTCGGGGCGGGTGCCTTTCTTGTAGGCCTTGGCGACGTTGAAGGCGATGTTGGTGGCGAGCGAGGTCTTGCCCATCGAGGGGCGCCCGGCAAGGATCAGAAGGTCCGAAGGGTGCAGCCCGCCGAGTTTCTTGTCCATGTCGATGAGGCCAGTGGAAATCCCGGCGAGGCCGCCTTCGCGTTGATAGGCGGCGTTGGCAGAGTTCACGGCCTCGGTCACGGCCTTGAGGAAGGAGACGAAGCCACGCTCGGTCTGGCCCTGTTCGGAGAGCTTGTAGAGCGCCTGTTCGGCCTCGACGATCTGTTCGCGGGGTTCAAGCGCGACATCGACCTTCTTGGCCTTGGTTGAAATGTCCGTGCCGAGGCCAATGAGTTCCCGGCGGATCGCCATGTCATAAATCATCTGGGCATAGTCGCGCGCCGCGAAGGCCGAGATCGCAGCCCCGGCGAGGCGGGCGAGATAGGCGGGGCCGCCGAGTTCCTTCAGGCCCTCGTCATCCTCGAGGAAGGCCTTGAGCGTCACCGGCGAGGCGAGCGCGTTCTTGGCGATGCGGGCGGCGGCGATCTCGAAGATGCGGGCGTGCACCGGATCGTAGAAATGCTCGGGTTTGATGATCGATGCGATACGGTCGAAGATGTCGTTGTTGGTCAGGATCGCGCCGAGGAGCTGTTGCTCGGCTTCGATCGAATGCGGCATTGGATCGCCGTCACCGTTTTCTCCGGTCGGATTGATCGTCGAAATCTCGTTCATACCTGTCCCCGTTTTCCGCTCTACTTGGTGATACAGAGAGTCCCTGCCAAGACCTATCTGCATATGTCTGTGGATATCTGCGGGATATCCTGCGCGCAGCGGGGGCCGACTGGTGGTCTCGGACGGCTTGACCCCTAGATAGTGTGTCACAGCCGTGCGAAATGTCCAAATCGGCCCGCTACGGGCGATTCTCGAGGGGGCTTATCCACAAAGCACCCCCTTGTTTTATCCACAAGTTTTTACGCTTGTCCGATCGCCGGGCCTTAGCCCTTCATGCGTGCTTCTTGCCAGGCGCGGGGTGCCTTAAGGAAGGATTCGACCTCCGAGAGGGTCTCTTCGGAGAAGGCCTCTTGCGCACGGGCCTCGGCGAGCACGTCCCACCAGGTGCAGAGATAGTGCAGGTCAACGCCGTGATCGCCGAGCGTTTTCGTCGTCTCGGGGAAGATGTCGTAGTAGAAGATCACCGCCGTGTGGCCGCAGGTTGCGCCGGTGTCGCGGATGGCATCGACGAAGGAGAGCTTGGAGCCGCCATCGGTTGTCAGGTCTTCGACGAGGAGGACGCGTTCGCCCTCGCTCATCGCGCCTTCGATCCGGGCGTTGCGGCCGTAGCCTTTGGGTTTCTTACGCACATAGGTCATCGGCAGGGCCATGCGTTCAGCGACCAGCGCGGCAAAGGGGATGCCCGCGGTCTCGCCACCGGCGATATTGTCAAACGCCTCAAGACCTGCGTTGCGCATCACCGTCACACAAAGGAAATCCATGAGCGTCGAGCGGATGCGCGGGAAGGAGATCAGCTTGCGGCAGTCGATATACGAGGGTGAGGGCAGGCCGGAGGCGAGGGTATAGGGCTCGTCCGTGTTGAAGTTCACCGCGCCGATCTCAAGCAGCATACGGGCGGTGAGGCGGGCGATTTCGTCCTGTGCGGGGTAGGTGGTCGGGATCATGAGAATATCCTTGGAATATGCGGCAGAGGGTCAGGCAACGGACCAATAGACCGGGTAGCCCGGATCGAACACGGTCACCGGGCCTTCGCCGGTCTCGATTTTCTCGGGGAAGTCGGTCGGGGTGTCGGATTTGACGAGGGTGATCGTGCCATCGTTCTCGGGCAGGCGATAGAAGGCGGGGCCGTTCTTGGAGGCGAAGGCCTCGAGCTTGTCGAGGGCCTCATCCTCTTCAAAGACCTGTGCCAGAAGCGCCATGGTGTTGGTTGCCGTGAAACAGCCAGCACAGCCGCAGCAGCTTTCTTTGTTTTCATCCGTATGCGGCGCACTATCCGTGCCGAGGAAGAAACGCGCATCCCCCGAGGTTGCGGCGGCGCGCAGGGCGAGGCGGTGCTCTTCGCGCTTGGCCACGGGCAGGCAGTAGTAATGCGGCTTGATCCCGCCCACGAGGATGTGGTTGCGGTTGATGATCAGGTGGTGCGTGGTGATCGTGCCGCCGAGGTCGGCGTCGTTCGATTTCACGTAGTCGATGCCATCTTTCGTTGTGATGTGTTCCATCACCACGCGCAGGCCTGGGGTGGCGCGGCGCACGGGATCAAGAACGCGGTCGATGAACACGGCTTCGCGGTCGAAAATGTCGATCTCGGCGTCGGTCACCTCGCCATGGACGCAAAGGGGCAGGCCAATTTCGGCCATCTTTTCGAGCACGGGGCGCACGCGGTCGAAATCGCGCACACCGGAGGCGGAGTTGGTGGTCGCGCCTGCGGGATAGAGCTTCACCGCCTTGACCAGTCCGCTTTCGGCGGCGAGCGCCACATCGGCGGGATCGGTGTCTTCGGTGAGGTAGAGCGTCATCAGCGGTTCGAACGTCATGCCTTCGGGCAGGGCCGAGAGAATGCGGTCGCGATAGGAGGCGGCTTCGGCGCCGGTCACAACCGGGGGCACGAGGTTCGGCATGATAATGGCGCGGGAGAAATCGCGGGCCGTTTCGGGCAGGACGGCGCGCAGCACCGCGCCATCGCGCAGGTGCAGGTGCCAATCGTCGGGGCGGGTGATGGTCAGGGAGGTGCTCATGCGAGCGGGTTTAGACAAATCGCGCGCGCCGCGCCAGTGATTCCGATGCCGTGACGGGGGCTCAGCTTGCCAGTTTGCCCTGGCGTGCGGCTTTCTCGAGGAGGTCGAGCTTGCGCATGTAGCGCGGCGCCTTCAGGCGGCGTGCGACGTTGGCGCACAGAAGCGCCTTGAGGAAGGGGCGTTTCTGGCTTTCGATGAAGCGCAGGCGCGCATCGAGATAGGGCAGATAGGTGCGCCGGGCGCGGGCAAGACGGTAGAAATCCGCCGCTGTCAGGTTGCCGGTCCCGGCCTTGGCCAGAAGCGGGAAGAGAATTTGCATCTTAAGCAGCGCGGCCTCGATATCGTTGCCCATGAGCGGCATGGGGAGGAGGCTCACGTTGTCGCGGGCGAAGAGGGCGGCGTGGATCGCGTCTTTTTCCTGTCGCGGGTCGTAGATCACGAAGGCGCGGTCGGCGGCGTCGATCATATCAGGCGCATAGCCGTAGCGGTCCACAAAGGAGACGCGGCGCATTTGGGCAAAGCGCTTGTCCCAGCCGGCGAGGCGGGGGGCAAGGGTCGCTTGCGGCTGCACGGTGATGACCGTTGCACCGGGGGCAGAGACGGAAAAGGCCGCCGCGGCATAGGCGCAGCCCGGACCCGCGCCGTAGAAGACAACCTGTTGGAAATCCTCGAAAAAGCCATCGTCGATCATACGATCGAAATAGGCATAGACATGGGGGTCGCGGAACCAGGTGTCTTCTTCGCACAGAAGGCAGAGATGCGACCAGCCGAACTCGCGCACCAGCTCAAAGCCGAGCGGCTGCCCGGTGTCGCCCCGCGCCTGGATCGTGTCGATGGATTCGAAGGTCACCAGAAGGATCGGCTTTTCCTCGACCATCACCGCGTGGTGACGGGGGCCGAGGGGCTGATAATAGCCATCCTCGCCTGCGATCTCCTCGAGTTTCGCAAGCCACTCTGGGGTTTCCAGCCCAAGCATGGGCGTCTCAAAACCGTTGGGCGAATCCTGCATACCTACATCCTCTTGCCGCCGTTGCGGGCGTCTCTACCTGTTCTCGCCTTGGATATGTAGTGCGCCAATGCGGCGAAAGTTAGAAGAATGTGGCGGGCCACGTGAAGAAAATAAGGCAATTCAGCCCGATAGCGGGCATTGCATCGCTGTGCTCCGACGGCGGAAATCTTGCATAAATTCCAAACATAAAATATAACAAAAGCTGCATGTGATTGCGAAAAGCATCACGCGATTGATTTGGAAAGAGGGGAAGAGGGGACATGGTTCTCAACTGGAAAACAGGCGGAGTGCTTCTTGGCTTCGTGTTTTTTCTGGCGGTGCTGCTTGTGAAGCCGATCGGGGTTTCGACGCAGTTCGTCATACTAGATGCCATTGTCGCGGATGCGGTGAACCCGGAGGTGATCACCCAGACCGATGACGGGGCCTACACATCGACCAACGCGTATCTCGCGAAATCGGGCGGAAAATACGCAAAGAACGCGTCAAACCCGCTCAACTATAGCTTTGTCTTCGTCATTGCGATGATGATCGGGGCGTTTGTGTCGGCCAAGGCGCGTGGCGGGATTGGCAAGGATGAAGCGCGGCTTCCAGCGATCTGGTACGCCAATTACGGCGACACGCCGGTCAAGCGGTACGCGCTGGCCTTTGTTGGCGGGTTCATCGTGCTTTATGGCGCGCGGCTCGCGGGCGGGTGCACCTCGGGGCACATGATGTCGGGGATGATGCAGACCGCGCTTTCGGGCTACATCTTTGCCGCCGGTGCGTTCCTCGCAGCCATTCCGGTTGCGATGATGGTCTACAATAAGGGAGCCTAGGCCCATGCAAATCATACTCGCACTCGTGATCGGCGCGCTTTTCGGTGCCACGCTTGACCGGATTGGCGCAACCAATCCGAACTGGATTATCCGCATGTTGTCTTTGCGCAACCTGCATTTGATGAAGACCATCCTTCTTGCCATCGGGGTCGGCTCGGTCCTGATGTTTGGCGGGCAGGTGATTGGCGTTGTGGATGTGCTGCACATGTCGGTCAAATCCGCCTATGTCGGGGTGTTCCTTGGCGGGCTGCTGCTTGGTGGCGGCTGGGCTGCGTCGGGTTATTGCCCGGGCACCGGCGTTTGCGCGGCAGCGTCGGGGCGCAAGGATGCGTTCTTTTTCATCGCAGGCGGCTTGCTTGGCGCGGCGGCGTATATGGTCACATATGATGGCTGGAAAGCGTCGGGGCTTCTTGACGGGATCGCAGGCGGCAAGGTCACGCTCGGCACGGTGCCGGGGGCGAAATACGAGGGGATCACGGCGCTGCCGGGCGATATTCTCGGGATCGTGCTTGGCCTGATCTTCATCCTCGTGGCCTTCGTGCTTCCCAACAGCCTTGTTGGAGAGGATGCGGTCGAGATGCCCGCCGAGTAATCGCGGGCTCTGGATGGGGCGCGGGAACCGACCCGTTCGGTTCCGGCGGTGATCCACAAAAGAAAAGCGCCCCCGGTGATGTCTCAACCGGGGGCGCCTTGGTATAACGGGTTCAGCGAAGACTTACTTCGACAGCGGGCCGATCATCATGATCATCTGGCGGCCTTCCATCTTCGGCATGTTCTCGACCTTGCCGATTTCCTTGGTGTCTTCGGCAACACGCAGGAGCAGTTCGCGACCAAGGTTTTGGTGCGCCATCTCGCGGCCCCGGAAGCGCAGGGTCACTTTGACCTTGTCGCCCTTCTCGAGGAATTTCAACACGTTACGCATCTTGACCTCATAGTCGTGCGTATCGGTGTTGGGGCGGAACTTGACCTCTTTGACCTGAATCGTGGTCTGTTTCTTACGCGCCTCGGATTCGCGTTTTTGCTGTTCGTACTTGAACTTGCCGTAATCCATGATCTTGCAGACAGGCGGATTGGCGTTGGGCGAAATCTCGACGAGATCGAGGCCGGCTTCCTCTGCCATGGAAAGGGCCTCGCGCGGGGTCACGACGCCTACGTTGTCGCCATCCGCACCAATCAGGCGGATTTCGGGCGCACGGATGCGATCGTTGACGCGGGGGCCGGTGTCGCGCGTCGGGGGCGCGTTATGAGGTCTGCGGGCTATGGGTTCGTTCCTTTTATCGATACATCTGATGCGGCGTAAATTATCGGGCGTTGCCGCGCACTTCAAGCGGCAAATCTAAGGGCCGTTGCGGGCCGCGCGCGGGGCGGGGAGTCGGCGGAAATCGGCCCGTGCATGGGACGCCTGCAACATGTTTCCCCCTTGCCTCTCAAGGGGAAGGAGACCATCTGTGGGAGAGAAATAAGCACGGGAAGCTTCCCTGCGCGAAAGGAGAGAAAGATATGCGTAATCTGATCTGGGTGGTGCTCGCGGTCGTGGTTGTGGCCCTTGGGTACTTGTTGATGAAGGATGATGGCGCGGCGCCGATCATGTCGGACATGAACGACGATGCGGCCACCGAAGAGTCGGCCCCGGCCGAGGTTGAAGCGCCGGAGCCGATGCAAGAGACGGTCGAGGACGCGGTCAACGAGGCGATGGATGATGCCGCCGCCGCGATGGACCAAGCCGAAGAGGCCGTCAGCGACGCGGTGTCGGGCGCTGTCGAGAGCGCCAGCGAGGCTGCTGAAGCGGCGGGCGATGCCGCGAGCGATGCGGTCGAAAGCATGAGCGATGCCGCCAGCGACGCTGCCGATACGGCGATGGACAGCGCGAGCGATGCCGCCGAAGCGACCAGCGAAGCCGCGGATGACGCCATGGATATGGCAAGCGACGCGGCAGAGGCCACTGGCGAAGCAGCGGCCGAAGCGATGGAAAGCGCCAGCGATGCAGCACCCGAGGCCTCTTCGGAGACGCCGGACTCGCTGACGCTGGACGGGTTCGACCTTGAGAAGGCGAAAGAGCAGATCGACAACTCGTCGCTTGGCGAGATGACGAAGATGACGCTCAAAGCCGCCATTGAGAAGGCCGAGGAAAGCCCCGAACTTCTTGAAACCGCTTTGGAAAAAGTGCGTGAGGCGCTTGGGTTCTGATCCCCGCGACCACGTGGAATACCAACACCCCCGCAGGTCTCTGTGGGGGTGTTTTCGTTTCGGGCGCTTAGACTTTCCGCAGATCTGGCGTCATCGGCGGCTGGCCACTGGGCCTAGGGCGGAAGGCAGGGCCGGGAACACTCTTGCGACATATGTCAGCGAGGGAAAACAATGTGCAGTGAACAAGGAAGCGCGATTGCGACGGTTATGGTCGAGAACGCGCGTGTGCGGGTGACGGAATGGCGATTCAAGGCGCGTGGAGACGACACGGGCTGGCATCGTCATGGTTTCGACTATGTCGTGGTGCCGCAGTTCGACGGGGCGTTGGAAATCGACCTTGAGAACGGCGAGACGGTGATTGCCGAGATGCAATCAGGCGTGCCGTATTATCGCGACCTTGGGGTCAAGCACAACGTCAAGAGCGCCAATGATTTCGAATGCGCCTTTGTCGAGATCGAGCTTCTTGAGCCGCGTCCAGAGGCGTGACGATCAGGGCTATGTCGACAAGGTAAGCGAGAACTTTTGCTCTTGCATCGCCTTGCCCCATTGATCGCCGGTCTTTTGCTCGACGAGGGCAAACCCGTGTTTTTCATAGAGCGCGCGGGCGGCATTGAGGCCAGAGAATGTCCAGAGGTCGACCTGTTTAAAGCCCTGCGTGCGGCAATGGGCGAGCGCGGTTTCCAAGAGCGTATTGCCAAGGCCCGATCCTTGCAGGTCGGGGTCGAGGATGAACCAGCGCAGATGCGCCACGCCGTCGCCGAGGTCTTCTCCGTCGATGGAGATGCCGCCGACAATGTCTCCGTCCCGGTCGATCCACCAGGTGCCATTCGCGGGGTTGGAGAGGCGGGGCAGGAAGTCGGCCATGCCTGCCGCGACGGTGGTTTCAAACGCCTGCCCGAAGCCGACAAGGGCGCTATAGTATCGGGCGTGTAGCGTGACGATGCGACCAAGTAGGCCGGGAGTATAGCCGGTGCGGATGTTTGGCGCAGGGGGCGTCGTGTCGGTGCGTGCAGCGGCAAGCGCCCCGGCATAGAGGCGCAGGCCGTCGCGGATCGCTTCGCCATCGCGCGGGGTTACGCGGTCGAGGGCGGCGCTGACGCGGGTCACGGCAAGGCGGTTGATCTGATCAAGGCTGGCGCGGCCCTCTTGGGTGAGGGACAGGTGTTTGGCGCGGCGGTCATCAGGGTCGGGCGTTTCGCTTACCAAGCCTTTGGTGCTGAGCGATTTCACCAGCCGCGAGATGGTCGATTTCTCGAGCAGGAGCCGGGCCGAGAGATCGCGCGCGGTCAGCCCGTCTTCGAACCCGAGTTCGACAATCGCGTGCACGGCGGAAGACGACAGGCCAATCCCCGGCAGGGCGCTGTTGAGCACGCCCAACTCGCGCATCAGATGGCGGGAATGGTGGCGGATCGGGGCGACGAGCGCTTTGGTCATGAAGATCCCTTGGTTGCTTGATGCAACTTTAGGACGGGGAGGCCCGGTTTGTCACCTGCGCGATTTGGTCTCGGGACGAAAAAGCCGACCCGCTTGTTGGCGGATCGGCTTGGAACCGGGGCCTCGAAAGAGTCTGGCGTGCGGTCCGCAGATCGCGGCGGCGCGGATCAGTCGAGGAAGGCTTTTTCGACCACATAGGTTTGCGGGTCGGAATTGGCACCTTCGACGAGGCCATAGCCTTCGAGCATCTCTTTGATCTCGAGGTTGAAGGCAAGGTTGCCACAGACCATGGCGCGGTCGTTCTGTGGGCAGAGCGGCTCGACGCCGAGATCGGCAAAGGCCTCGCCCGAGCGCATCAGGTCGGTGATGCGGCCCATCTTGGCGCTCTCTTCGCGGGTGGTGGTCGGGTAATATTTGATCTTTTTCCAGAACCCTTCGCCGATCACCTCGTTCAGGAGCTCATCTGTCTTGAGGCTTTCGATGATCTCGCGGCCATAGGTCAGCTCGCCTGCTTCGCGGCAGGTGTGGGTGATGATGACTTCGTCATAGTCCTGATAGGTCTGCGGCTCGCGGAGAAGCGAGGCAAAGGGGGCAAAGCCGGTGCCGGTCGCGAAGAACCAGATGCGTTTGCCGGGCAGGAGCGCGTCATGCACCAAGGTGCCGACGGGTTTGGGGCGCAGGATGATCTCGTCGCCGGGCTTGATATGCTGAAGCTTCGACGTCAGCGGGCCGTCTTGCACCTTGATCGAGTAAAACTCGAGCTCTTCATCCCAAGAGGGCGACGCGATGGAATAGGCGCGCAGGAGCGGTTTCTGCTTGCCGGTCTTGGGATCAGGATCGCCCATGAGGCCGATCATCACGAACTCGCCCGAGCGGAAGCGGAGCGAGGCCGGACGGGTGCATTTGAAGGCAAAGAGCCGGTCGGTATAGTGTTTGACCTCGGTGACGGTCTGGGCGTCAGGCAGGGTCGGAACTTTGGGAATAGCGGTCGCTTGGGCGTCGGTCACGTCGGGTCGCTCGTTCGTTTGGTTGCAATGAGAGGTGGCAGAAAGCTGGGCTTTGCCTAACAGGTTGATTGGGGTTTTAAAAATGTATCTGAAAGATTGCTTTGATCTGGCGCAAGTTTTTCATCTGCCGTGGCCTGTGCGGAACAGCATGCCGGGGAAGGGCGCAAAAACGGACTGAAATCCCGAAAATTTGGCCCTCTGAACCGGCGAATACAGGCTGAGCAGCCTTGAGAAGTGGGAGAGTCTCCCGTATCGAAGCCATGAAGGCGGAGAATCCAGAACATCTGTTCCGAATCTCTTGCCATGAAACCGGCCTGTCGAGGAGGCATGCATGGCTGTGAAGATCGATGAGCTGGATCGGAAGATCCTTGAGTGCCTGCAAGAGGATTCCGGCCGCTCGCTCGACGAAATTGCCAAGATCGTGGGATCGTCCAAGACCCCGGTCTGGAACCGGATTCGCAAGCTTCGTGAGGCCGGGGTGATCCGGCAGCAAACGGTGATCCTCGACCCCGAGGCGCTTGGGTTTGAGGCGTGTTTCTTTGTTCTCATCCGCACCAGCGAGCATGAGGCTGACTGGCAGGCGGCGTTCCTCAAGGCGCTTCGGGATCGCCCGGAGGTGCTTGAGGCGCACAGGTTGGCGGGGGATATCGACTATATCCTGAAAGTGCGGGTCGCCAATGCGCGCGCTTATGATGCGTTCTATCAGGCGCTGATCTCGGAGGTGCGGGTGCATAACGTGACCGCGCTATTGTCGATGGAAGAGATCAAATCGACCACGCGCCTGCCGCTTGTGGCGGGAGATGGGGCCTGAGATATGGCCATCTGGGCGCGGGCGTTGGTAAGATCGACAGCATGAGAGCCATTATTCGCCATAGATACGCGATCCGCCTTGCCTTCGCGCTCTTGCTTGCCACCGTGTCGGGCGGGGTGTGGTGGTTCGGCTATGGTCAGGCGCTGGCGCAGATCGAGGAACGCGGCAAGTCGGACCTTGCGTTGGCGGCGGATTGGCTCACGGCGCAGTTACAGCGGTATCAAGAGCTTGCAGTTCTGATGGCACCGCATCCGACGCTTGTGGCCCTGTCAGGCGGGCGCGGCGGCGAGGGTGCGGCGAAGGCGCTATTGCTTGATGCGGCAGACAAGACGACAGCGCGGGCGGTGGTCTATGCCGATAGCGAGGGGCATGTTCTTGCGTCGGCCTTTGGCGATGCGGGGGAAATTCTGCGCGGCCGACCCTATTTCGAGCGCGCCTTGCACGGGGCGCTTGGGGTTTATCACGATGTCGACCCGGCGAGCGGGCGACGGGCGTTTCATTTCGCCGCCCCAAGTTTTGCCAGCGATGGCCGGGTGCAGGGGGTGCTTGTGGTCAGCGTCGATGTGACCTCGGTGGAGGAAAACTGGCGCGGAGATGGGCCTCCTGTATTTTTCGTGGATGACAACAAACGGGTGTTTATCACCAATCGCTCTGAGCTTCTTTTCTGGGAGCGGCGCGGCGACATGGCGGGGCTTGTCCCGCCTGTGGGAGCGCGGCCCGCATTCCGCGAGATCACGCGGGCGGGCTATGCGCTCTGGCGGCTGGACTGGGGGCCGTATGTGCCGAACCTTGGCTTGCACCTTGTGAAGCCCTTGCCGGTCATTGGGATGACCGCCGAAGCCGTGATCGACGCGGCCCCGGCACGACAGCTTGCGGGATTGCAGGCGGCGGTGGTGGCGGCGCTCATCCTTGCGTTTGGTATTTTCCTCGATCAGGCGATGCGACGGCGGCAAGTGCTTGCGCAGGCGAACGCAGTTCTTGAGGAGCGGGTCGCGGCGCGGACCGAGGCGCTTTCGCTCAGCAACACGCAGTTGCGCCGGGAGATCACCGAACGCCAAGAGGCCGAAGCTGCGCTCAAGAAGGCGCAGGCCGATCTTGTTCAGGCGGGCAAACTATCGGCGCTGGGCCAGATGTCTGCGGGGATCAGTCACGAGTTGAACCAGCCCCTGATGGCGATCCGGCAATATGCGGACAATGCGGCGCTTTTCCTTGAGCGGGAAAAGCCGGAGGTCGCGGGCGACAACCTTGGCCGGATCAGCGCCATGGCGGCGCGCATGGCACGGATCATCAAGAACCTGCGCGCCTTCGCCCGCAATGAGAGCGAGCCGATGGGGAAGGTGGACCTCGTGCAGGTGATCGAGACGGCGGTCGAGTTGACGTCGGCGCGGCTTCGGGCCGAAGATGTGCGGCTGACCTGGGACATGCCGGAGGGGGCGGTGCTTGCCTGGGGCGGAGAGGTGCGGCTTGTGCAGGTCTTCGTCAACCTGATCAACAATGCGGCGGACGCGATGGCGGGTGTCGCCGATAAGGAGATCACCATCTCCCTGCGCCACGACGCGCGGCTTGCGGTCGATGTGGCCGATACCGGGCCGGGCATCGAAGACCCGGATCGGATTTTTGAGCCGTTCTATTCCACCAAGGCGGTGGGCAGTTCGGACGGTATGGGGCTTGGTCTGTCGATTTCTTACGGGCTTGTGCAGAGTTTCGGCGGCGCGATCCGGGGGAGCAATTCCGCGCGCGGTGCGGTGTTCACCGTCGAGCTTGATCCGTGGAGCGAGGAGGCGGCGGCATGACGCGGAAAGTGCTTCTTGTCGATGACGATGCGGCGGTGCGTGCGGCGCTGGCGCAGACGCTCGAGCTGGCCGATCTCGAGGCCATCCCGGCGGGGAGCTTCATCGAGGCCAAGGATCATATCGCGCCGGGGTTCGAGGGCGTCATTCTGTCGGATATCCGCATGCCGGGGCGGGATGGGTTTCACCTCTTGTCTTATACGCGCGGCGTTGATGCGGAATTGCCGGTGATCCTTTTGACCGGAGAGGGCGATATCCCGATGGCGGTTTCGGCGATGGGTCAGGGGGCGTTTGATTTCCTGGAAAAACCCTGTGCGCCCAAAGATTTGCTTGCCGTGATCGAACGTGCGTTGCGGACGCGGGCGCTTGTGCTTGAGAACCGGCGTCTGAAGGCGCAGCTTGAGACAGGCGATCCAGCGGCGCGGATGCTATTTGGCAATTCTGACCTTGCCGAGGGGTTGCGCCAGCGGGTGCGCAGCGTGGCGCGAACGCAAGCGGAAGTGCTTGTCAGCGGCGCGCCGGGCAGTGGGGTTTCCAAGGTGGCCGAGGTGGTGCATCTGTGTTCGCCGCTCTCGAAGGGGCCTTTCGGGAAATACGCCGCGAGCGGCATGGATGCAGAGCGATTTGCCCGCGCGGTCAAGGATGCGGCGGGCGGGAGCCTGTTTCTCGACGAGGTGGCGGTCCTGCCGATGGAGACGCAATTCGCGTTGATGACGATGATGGAGCAGGGCGGGCATCCGCGGCTCTTATTCGGGAGCACGCAGGAATTGGGCCGGGCGGTGGAGGCCGGGCAGCTTCATGCCGATCTCTATTACCGGCTTGATGCGATGCAGGTACGGATTCCAACGTTAGCCGAGCGGCCCGAAGATATACCGGTTCTGTTTCGTCACTATGTCGCGCAGGCCGCTGAGCAGGCGGGGCTTAGCGCGCCGGAGATCACGCCGGACCTCCTTGCAGACCTGATGGCGCGGGACTGGCCGGGCAATGCGCGGGCGCTGATGAGCGTGGCGATGCGCTTTGTGCTCGGGCTTCAGGACGGCGACGAGGCGCAGGATCACGGCGGGCTTGGGCTTGCCGAGCAGATGGCGCAAGTGGAGCGCTCGCTTTTGACCGAGGCGCTTCGGCGTGCAGGAGGCCGGGCGAGCGCGGCGGCGGAGGCGCTCAAGCTGCCACGCAAGACGCTTTATGACAAGCTCGCCAAGCATGGGCTGAAGCCGGAAGAGTTCCGCTAGGGGCAAGCCCTTTGGAAAGGGCTTGGACAAGGATTTCCGAAAATCCTTGCGCGCCTATTCTGCCGGGGTGGTCTTGCCTTCGCAGCGGGGGAGTTGGTCTGTCTCGTGGAGTTTCAGATCGCGAGAGGGCGAGAAATCAGCGCGCACATGATCCCACCAATGACCGAGATAGGTTTTCTCGGACGTGGCATGGAACACTTCCGGCGCGATGCGATGCAAGTCGGGCAGGCGGGTCCAAGGGACATTGGGAAAGCTATGGTGTTCGTTGTGATAGCCGGTGTTGAACAGGATCAGGTTGATCGGGCCATAGGTCGAGCGGGTCGGGTTCTCGTCATCGGTGCCGGGATGTTCAGAGAGCGATTGGCCAAGGTTGGAAATCCCCAGCTTGCCGAGGAAGAAGGACAGCGACCAAAGGTGATAAAGCAGCGCCCAAGGCCCGAGGAGGGCGAGCATTGCGAGGTTTGAGATCAGGGACACCGCGATGAAGGGGCGCATGTCGCGGCCATCGGGGCGGGTTCCGGTAAAACGGTCGACGGGATCCGCGACGGGACGGCCCGAGGCCCAGGCGTAGAGTCGGGGCAGGATCGCATCGCCGAGCATGAATCCGAGCGGCAGCGCGTGAAGGAACAGCGTCAGGAGGGTCAGGAGGCGCTGGGTCACGGGATGAGTGCGGCGCACGTGCTGGCGCGCTTGCAGAGCGCAGATGTCCTCGTGTTCGTAGTCGCGCTCATAGTCACCGACAAAGGGGTGGTGGCTTGTGACGTGCTGATGCTGATAGGTGAGTTGCTTGCCATAGGAGGTCAGGATCGCCTCGAGGCCAAGGTCGAAGGCCAGTTTGGCCCGGTCGCCGCGAAAGACCAGCTTGTGACAGGTCTCGTGGATGAGCGAGGCGGCGGAGTGGTAGACGATCTGCCCGATGAGAAAGGCCGTGAGGCCGACCAGCAGCAGCCCGCCATCGGAGACGGCCCAGGCGATCCCCCATTGGATCGCGAAGAGGATTGGCAGGGCGAGCGCGGTGCGCGGCTCGGGACCAGAAAGATCGGCCAACTCGGGATGGGCCTTGAGCGCGGCGCGGCGCATATCGTTGTGGCGGCGCGATTGCGGCGAGATGGTTCCGGTGGCGCGGGGGGCGGCAGAGTCGGGCATGGCATTCCTGCGAAGTAAGGCTTGGGCAGAGTAGGGCGCGGGCGCGGGCCGGGTCAATGTGCAGAGGTGACGCGCCATGGCCGTGGAGGGGACAAAAGGCCTATTCGGGGAGGGCGATTCACTGTGCGGATTTTCGCACAAAGGCGGCTTGGCCCGTGCGGGAAATCGCACAGTCCGTGCCGCGCGCTTGGGTGTTCGGTGTGCGAGGGCGCAATATTGCCCTGAAAACAAACGGGAAATGCAAAAATGTCATAGCTTGGTAACAAACCCTTGAGCGGTTTTTGCCTGACCGTCAGTGTTTTGCGCGGATCGCCCGGTTTTCGGGCATCGGACATATCGAATTCTTGACCTCTGGGAGGAGACCACATGAAATTCCTGACCACCGCAGCGACCGCTCTCGCGCTTACCGTGACTGCCGGCACCACCGCAATGGCCGCTTGTGACGATGGCGAAATCGTCATCAAGTTCAGCCACGTGACCAACACCGACAAACACCCGAAAGGCATTGCCGCCTCGCTTCTCGAGCAGCGCGTCAATGACGAGATGAACGGCAAGGCTTGCATGGAAGTCTTCCCGAACTCGACCCTCTACAACGACAACAAAGTTCTTGAAGCCATGCTTCAGGGCGACGTGCAGCTTGCCGCGCCGAGCCTTTCGAAGTTCGAGAAGTTCACCAAGAAATTCCGCATCTTCGACCTGCCGTTCATGTTCAAAGACATCAACGCCGTGGACGCGTTCCAAGCGTCGGACTCCGGTCAGGCCCTTCTCGACTCCATGCAGCGCCGCGGCCTGCAGGGTCTCGCCTACTGGCACAATGGCATGAAGCAGATGTCGGCCAACAAGCCGCTCGTCTCGCCGTCGGATGCCAACGGCCTCAAGTTCCGCGTGCAGTCCTCAGACGTGCTCGTGGCACAGATGGAAGCCATCGGCGGCAGCCCGCAGAAAATGGCCTTCTCGGAAGTCTATGGCGCGCTTCAGCAGGGCGTTGTGGACGGTCAGGAAAACACCTGGTCGAACATCTACGGCAAGAAGTTCTTCGAAGTGCAGGACGGCGTGACCGAAACCAACCACGGTGTGATCGACTATCTTGTCGTGACCTCGGTGGACTGGCTCGACAGCCTCGACGCGGATGTGCGTGACCAGTTCCTCACCATCCTTGGCGAAGTGACCGCGACCCGGAACTCGGAGTCGACCTCGGTGAACGAAGCCGCGAAACAGGCGATCGTCGACGCAGGCGGCACCATCCGTCAGCTCTCGGCAGAACAGCGCCAGGACTGGGTCGACACGATGAAGCCGGTTTGGGACCAGTTCTCGGACGACGTGGGCCAAGACAACATCGACGCGGCTCAGGCGATCAACGCCTCCATGTAATCTGATCGCTGCGCTTTCGGGCGCAAGATCTTGGGGCGGCCCATGCGCTGGGCCGCCTTTTTCAAACAACCCACCTAGCAAGACGGGGACAGGCCTTATGCAGCATAAGCATAGCTTTGTGGACCGGATCGAGGAGACGCTGATCGCGCTCCTGCTTGGGCTCATGACGGTCATCACCTTTGCCAATGTCATCGCCCGTTTCGGATTCAACTCAAATATTCTCTGGGCGCTGGAACTGACGGTGTTCCTGTTCGGCTGGCTTGTCCTGCTTGGCGCCTCTTACGCCGTGAAGAAGCACAGCCATCTTGGCGTCGACGCGATCATCAACATGGTGCCCGCCCCTGTGGCGCGTATTCTCGGGCTGATCTCGGTCACGGTTTGCATTGTGTTCTCGCTCCTTCTTTTGAAAGGGGCCTATGACTACTGGGCCGTGTTTGCGGACTTGCCGCCGACGTCGGGGCGCTGGTTCCCGACCGGGTTTGAGGACAGGTTCCGCTCGCAATCGTTCTACGAGGTGCAGGACGTGCCGATGGTCGGCGCGCTCAGCTTTCTCGAAGACCTTATCAATTACGGCGAAGAGTACGAGAAGATGCCCAAGGTGGTGCCTTATCTCGTCCTGCCCGTTTCCATGGCGCTTCTCGTGTTCCGGTTCTTCCAGGTCGCGCTTCAAATCTGGCGCGGAGAGACCGACCGTCTTGTCGCGAGCCACGAGGTCGAGGACGAGATCGACGAAGTGCGCGCATTGCAGGGGGAGCATGACTGATGGAAGTTGTTCTTCTATTCACCATGGTGATCGGGCTGCTGTTGATCGGGGTGCCGATTGCGGTCTCGCTCGGTCTTAGCTCGACGCTGTTCCTTCTCTTCTTCTCGGAGAGCTCGCTGGCCTCGGTGGCCGGGACCTTGTTCGAGGCCTTCGAGGGGCATTTCACGCTTCTGGCCATTCCGTTCTTTATTCTCGCCTCGAGTTTCATGACCACGGGCGGCGTGGCGCAGCGGATCATCCGCTTCTCCATCGCCTGTGTCGGGCATTTGCCGGGCGGGCTTGCGATTGCGGGGGTCTTTGCCTGTATGCTTTTCGCCGCGCTTTCGGGATCGTCCCCGGCGACCGTGGTGGCCATCGGGTCCATCGTGATCGCGGGCATGCGGCAGGTTGGCTATAGCAAGGAATTCGCCGCCGGTGTGATCTGTAACGCGGGCACGCTCGGCATCCTCATCCCGCCGTCGATCGTCATGGTGGTCTATGCCGCCGCGGTCGAGGTCTCGGTGGGGCGGATGTTCCTTGCAGGGGTCATTCCGGGCCTTCTCGCCGGGTTCATGCTCATGGTGACGATCTATGTCATGGCGCGGGTGAAGAACCTGCCCAAGGGCGAATGGCTCGGCTGGGGCGAGGTCTTTACCTCGGGGCGCGAGGCGGGTTGGGGTCTGTTCCTCATCGTGATCATCCTTGGGGGCATCTATGGCGGTATCTTTACACCGACCGAAGCCGCCGCCGTGGCCGCCGTCTATGCCTTCTTGATCGCTTGTTTTGTCTACAAGGACATGGGGCCGCTTGCGGGCGGCGAGACGGGCGAGAAATCGAGCCTGCTGCGGAAACCTTATGCGCTTGTCACGGCGCTTGTGCATCCGGACACGAAACATACGCTGTTCGAGGCGGGCAAGCTGACCGTCACACTTCTTTTCGTGATCGCCAACGCGCTTATCCTGAAGCATGTGCTGACCGACGAACAGGTGCCGCAGACCATCGCCAATGCGATGCTGTCGGCCGGGTTCGGGCCGGTGATGTTCCTCATCGTGGTGAACGTCATCCTGCTTATCGGCGGGCAGTTCATGGAGCCTTCGGGGCTTCTCGTGATCGTGGCGCCGCTGGTGTTCCCGATTGCCATCGAGCTTGGCATTGACCCGATTCACCTTGGGATCATCATGGTGGTCAACATGGAGATTGGGATGATCACGCCACCGGTGGGGCTCAACCTTTTCGTGACCTCTGGGGTGGCTGGGATGCCGATGATGTCGGTGGTGCGGGCCGCGCTGCCGTTCCTCGCGGTGCTCTTTGTCTTCCTCATCATGGTGACCTATATCCCGTGGCTTTCGACAGTATTGCCGAACACCTTCATGGGGCCTGAGATCGTCACCCAGTAGGGCGGTCACAGATGCGATTTTGGCGGCGTCCCGAGCACTCGGGGCGCCGTTTTTCATGGCGATGTTGAAAGGGGCGCGGCGGGGCCGCGCGCAGGTTTTCTCGTCATCGGCCCCTTGTCAGGGGCCGCTGCCTGCGGATTGCCTCCGGCGGGGATATTTTTGGCAAGAGGAAGGTCAGGCGGCGTCGAGTGCGTCGATGATGGCCTGGAAGTCGTCGGCCTTGAGGCTCGCGCCGCCGACCAGCGCGCCGTCGACATTGGCGACCGAGAAGATTTCAGAGGCGTTCTCGGGCTTCACGGAGCCGCCGTAGAGGATGCGGAAGGCATGGCCTTCGCCGCCGAAGCGGTCGGTCAGGGTTGTGCGGATGAACTCATGCACTTCGTTGATCTGTTCGAGCGTCGGGATGCGGCCGGTGCCGATGGCCCAGATCGGCTCGTAGGCGATCACGGTGTTGGCGCCGGTGGCGGTGTCGGGGAGGGAGCCTGCGAGTTGACTGCCGATCAGGGCAAGGGTTTCACCGGCGTCGCGTTGGGCAAGGCTTTCGCCGATACAGACGACCGCGAGCAGGCCCTCGGACCATGCCGCCGCGACCTTGGCGGCGACGGTGGCGTCGGTTTCGCCATGGTCTTCGCGACGCTCGGAATGGCCAAGGATCACGGCAGAGGCGCCGCAATCGGCAAGCATCTCGGCGGAGATATCGCCGGTGTGGGCCCCGGACTGCGCGGCGTGGCAGTCCTGACCGCCGATGGCGATATCGCCTGCGACCAGCGTGGCGCGTGAGATCAGCGTCGCGGGCGGGCAGATCAGGCGACCGGTCTGGGACGGTGCAGGCGCGGCGGCGAGGCGCTCCAGTTCGGCGAGGTCCGCCCCGAGCCCGTTCATCTTCCAATTGCCTGCGGCCAGTTTGCGACGCATCTGCTGCTCCTTCTTGATTTGGTTGATCTGTTTTCAAGGGTTCGCCGCTATGCGTCAAGGGCACCTTGCGTCGCGCCGCGCGTGGGGCGTAAAAGAAGGGGCGAAATCGGAGGTGTGAGATGATCCCAAGACTTGATGCCCGCAAGATCGATGCGCGGGACGCGCAGACCATGGCGCAGCTGCGTCAGGGCGTGGAGGAAGCGGGGTTTCTTATTGTCGAGAACTCGGCACTGACCAAGGCGGATGTGCTAGAGGTGATCGAGGTCTACCGGGCCTTTTTCAAGCAACCCGAAGCGGCCAAGCGCGGCGTCGACATGGCGCGCACCGGGGCCAACCGGGGCTGGGGCGCGCCGGGGTCTGAACAGGTCGATCCAGAGGCGAACCCGGACTACAAGCAAGTCTTTGATTGCGGGTTTGAATTGGCCGCCGATGACCCGCTTCGGGCGTTGAACCTATCGGTTTATGGCGACAACCTCTGGCCGGACGTGCCGGAGGCGTTTCGCGCCACGGTGCAAGGCTATTATGGCCGGGCGCTTGAGGTGTCGATGGGGGTGCTGAGGGGAATCGCGGCGGCGATCGGGCAGCCGGAGGACTATTTCGATGCGGCCTTTTCGCGGCCCATGGCGCTTTTGCGGGCGAACTACTATCCGCCGCGGCCTGAGTGGGCGACGGAGAAGGATTTCGGCATCGGCACCCATACGGATTACGGCTGTGTCACGCTTCTGGGGACGGATGGCGTTGGCGGGCTCGAGGCGCAGCAGCGGGATGGGACGTGGATTCCGGTCGAGGCGGAGCCGGGGGTGTTTATCATCAACTTTGGCGAGATGCTCGAGATGTGGACCGATGGCAAGGTGCGTGCAACGCCGCATCGCGTGAAGGGGACGAGCGAAGAGCGGATTTCCGTGCCGATGTTCTTTAACCCCAACCACGACACCAATGTCGCGCCAATCGGATCGGGGCGGGAAATCCTTGCGGGAGATCATCTCGAGAAGCGGTTCAACGAGACCTATCTACACCTGAAAGAGACGGCGTAAGAAGGGGTTAGGCGGCGTTCCTTACGCGCGCCTTACATGCCTTCGAACTTGATCGATTCACCGCAGCCGCAGGCTTCGGTGACGTTCGGGTTGTTGAACTTGAAGCCGCTTTCGAGGAGCGAGGTTTCATAGTCGATCTCGGTTCCAAACAGGAACATCTGGGCCATGGGCGCGATCATCACGCGGGCGCCGTCGACCTCGACCACCTCGTCGTTGGAATCGGGTTCGGAGACGTATTCCATGGTGTATTCCATGCCTGCGCAGCCGCCTTTCTTGACGCCGATCCGCAGGCCAGCATGGCCGTCCTTTTGCATCAGCCGCGTGATCTGGGTCACGGCGGCGGGGGTGATGGTCACAGGCGATTTTCCGGGAATGCCAAACATGAGCGTTCCTCCTTAAGCCTTTGAAAGGTCACATAAAGCCAAGTTCGAGCCGGGCTTCGTCGCTCATCATTTCCATGCCCCAGGGCGGCTGCCAGACGAGATCGACAGTGACGTTACGCACGCCGCCGACACCGGCAATGGCCTCTTGCACCCAGCCCGGCATCTCGCCCGCGACGGGACAGCCCGGCGCGGTCAGGGTCATGGTGATGTGAACATCGTTTTCATCAGAGATTTCAATCGTGTAGATCAGGCCAAGATCGTAGATATTGACCGGGATCTCGGGGTCGAACACGCTCCGGCAGGCCTCGACGGCCTGTTCGTGCAAGGGATGGTCCGTGCTTGACGGAGCAATCAGGGGCGTGCCTTCGACGGGATCGGGTAGTTCAGTCATGTGATGCCTGTCCTGCGGGTTACTTGAGCAAACATATAAGGATTGTGAGGCGCGAGGTCCAGAGGTCGAAACCCCCTGTCGGTATCACGTCTGTATTACGTCGGTATCGCGTCGGTGCGAGACTCGCCGCCTTATGTCTTGCGGATGGTACGTTTGCGCACCGGAGCGGGGCGGACCCTTTGTTCGATCTGATCATAGAGCGCGCCGACAAGGTTCTTGTCGGTGGCTTTCTCGATGCCTTCGAAGCCCGGCGAGGAGTTCACTTCGAGCACCTTTGGGCCGGTTTCGGAACGTAGCATATCGACGCCAGCCATGTTGAGACCGAAGGCGCGGGCAGCGCGCACGGCTGTCTCGCGTTCGTCCTTGGAGATGCGCACTTTCTGGGCCGAGCCGCCAAGGTGCAGGTTGGAGCGGAAATCGCCTTCGGCCCCGGTGCGTTTGATCGCGCCGACGACCTTGGCGCCGATCACCATGCAGCGGATGTCTTCGCCCGCCGCTTCCTTGACGAAATGCTGTACCAGAAAGTTGGCACGCAAACCGCGGAAGGCGGTGATGACGGATTCGGCGGCCTTCTTGGTTTCGGCGAGAACGACGCCCTTGCCTTGGGTGCTCTCAAGGAGCTTCACGATCATTGGCGCGCCGCCAACGATGTCGATCAGGTTCTTGGTATCCTTGGGCGAGGCGGCGAAGGCGGTGGCCGGCATGCCGATCTTGTGGCCTGCGAGAACTTGGTGGGCGTGGAGCTTGTCTCGGCTGGCGGAAATACCGCTGCTGCCGTTGACGCAATAGGTGCCCATGGTTTCGAACTGACGCAAGAGGGCGGTGCCATAAGGGGTAATCGAGGCGCCGATGCGCGGAATCACGGCGTCGTAGCGAGGCAGGCGTTTGCCGTCATAGTGAATTTCCGGGGCGAGGGCGTTGATCGACATGTAGCAGCGGGTGGTGTCGATGACCTCGACCGAATGGCCACGCGACTCGCCCTCTTCGACGAGGCGGCGGGTCGAGTAATTGTCTTCACGCGACAGAACCGCGATGCGCAGGGCGCGGTTGGGGGCGGTCTTGCGGATGTGCGAGGAGGAATAGACGGAATAGTCCAACTCGGGCTGGCAGAAGCGATCCGAGGGCATCACGGTGACGTTTTCGCCAAGCGCCTGCCGGCCAAGCAGCATGTGCAGGGCCATGCCGCGCCGGTCGGTCAGGGTCAATTCGATGGGCCACGTCTCGCCGCCGACGGAGAGCGTGCTTTCGATGACATAGCGCATTTCGCTTTCGCCATTGGAGGAGGTGATCTCGCGGCGGTCTTTGATCTCGGCCGAGCAGGGGATCAGGAGATCGTCATTGCCCGGAATCGGGTGCACGGTAAAGCGGACGCGGGGGCGGTCCTTGGTGCCGAAGGGTTCGATATCGGTTGCGTGGAGGGACGAGGTGCGGGCGCCGGTGTCAACCTTGGCGCGCATCGCGGGCAGGCCGAGATCGGGCAAACTGATCCATTCCTCCCAGCCGAGATTCAGGGGGGCGGGAGTTTGGGTATCGGTCATGCCTAGGCCTCCAGAGGGGTCGGGGGAATCGGTGGTGCGCACCGGTCAGGATGCAGCATGAAGCGCAGCCTGTGAACCGGTGCAAGCCCGAAGCGCGCCAGCGGCAGGACACCGCAGGCTGGCCCGCGTCAGTCGTTGATGTCGTGATCGAATGTCTTGGGGGCGCTGCCGCGCAGGGCAAAGCTTCGCCGCAGGATGAACCATGCGACGAGAGACAGAAGCGCTGCGATCAGAAGCAAGAGTGGCAATGACCATCCGGTGACCGACGGGATCAGCAGCAGGAGGCCGACGAGGGCGACACCGATGGCAAAGCCGAGGAAGACAAAGCCCGGCGCGAGAGTTTCGAGGATCGCAAGGCCAAGCGCGGCGGCGATCCAGAGCCACCACGTGGCGTAGAGGGGGATGCTCTCCATCAGGAGCCGCCTTTCAGGAGTTTGAACGCATCGCCAAAGGCCTCAAGCGCGGCGGCAGGCAGGACGATGGTCTGTTTGCCATCGCCATTGCCGAGCGCGTTCAGGGCTTCGACCTGTTTCAGGGCGACCTGATATTGCGCCGCTTCGATGCCGTTCTCGCGGATCGCCTTGGCGACGACTTCGGTTGCATATGCCTCGGCTTCGGCCGAGATGCGGCGGGCCTTGGCGGCCTGTTCGGCGGCGTAGAGGTCGGCGTCGGCAGACAGCTCGACCGCGCGCTTGGTGCCTTCGGCCTCGGTCACCTGGGCGCGGCGGGCGCGTTCAGCGTTGAGCTGTTGCAGCATGGCGTCGCGGGTGGCTTGGTCGAGGTTCACGTCGAGAATTTCGGCGCGGGTCACTTCGATACCCCAGTCATCGACGGCGGACTCCACAGAGGTCTTGATGGTCGAGATCAGGCGGGCGCGGTTGGCCTGCACGTCGTCGAGATCCATCATGCCGATCTCGGCGCGCACAATCCCGGCGACGGTTGTGGCAATAGCGGCGTCCACGTCGCGGATTCGGTAGACGGTCTTTTCCGGCTCGATGATGCGATAGAAGACGGAGGTTTCCACCTCGAGAAGCACGTTGTCCTTGGTGATCGCGTCCTGGTTGGCGTTGGGGAGTTGGCGTTCGAGGATCGAGACCTGATGGCGGACCACGTCGAGGAAGGGCACGATCAGATTGATGCCGGGGCCAAGCACCGCTTGCAGGCGACCAAAGCGTTCGACCACGTGTTTTTCCGATTGCGGCACGATGCGCACGCCCTTGAGGATAACAATGACGACGAAGACTGCCGCCAGAAGGTAGAGAAGATTGCTTGCAACGAAGTTGAGAAGAACGTCTTCGGACATGGGAGGCTCCGTAAATACGCGCCGGATGGCGGATTGCGGACAGAGTGCGCAAGGCTGCGCCATTTTACAAGGCCGCGCTTTTGTGGTTGGAGAAAGAAAAACCCGAAAGGTATCGCATGACATCCCGCTTTTCCTTTGAACTTGAGGCCACCGACGGCGCGGCGCGCAAGGGCGTGATCCGGACCCCGCGTGGCGACATCCGCACGCCTGCTTTCATGCCGGTGGGCACGGCGGCGACGGTCAAGGCGATGATGCCCGAAAGCGTGCGTGACACGGGGGCTGATATCCTTCTCGGCAACACCTACCATCTGATGCTGCGCCCGACGGCAGAGCGGATTGATCGGTTGGGGGGCTTGCACAAATTCATGAATTGGGACCGGCCAATCCTCACGGACTCGGGCGGGTTTCAGGTCATGAGCCTTGCCGACCTGCGCAAGCTCACCGAGAAGGGCGTGACCTTCAAGAGCCATATCGACGGCTCGCGCCATGAGTTGACGCCGGAGCGGTCGATGGAAATCCAGCGGCTGCTCGGCTCGGATATCGTTATGTGTTTCGACGAATGCCCGGCGCTTCCGGCGGATCGGGATCGGATCGCCGAGTCGATGCGGCTTTCGATGCGGTGGGCGGAGCGATCCAAGGAGGCGTTCGGGGATCGTCCCGGCCATGCGCTTTTCGGGATCATGCAGGGCGGGCTTGAGGCCGATCTGCGCGAGGAAAGTGCGCAGGCGCTCAAGGCCATCGGGTTCGATGGCTATGCGATCGGCGGGCTGGCCGTCGGCGAGGGGCAAGAGGCGATGTTCGATTGCCTCGACTATGCGCCGGGATACCTACCACAGGACAAGCCGCGCTACCTTATGGGGGTGGGCAAGCCGGATGATATCGTCGGCGCGGTCAAGCGCGGTATCGACATGATGGATTGCGTGTTGCCGAGCCGCTCGGGGCGCACGGGGCAGGCGTGGACCCGGCGGGGACAGGTCAATATCAAGAACGCGCGCCATGCGGATGATCCGCGCCCCTTGGATGAGCATTGCACCTGTCCGGCGTGCCGCAGCTATAGCCGGGCCTACCTGCACCACGTCTATCGTGCGGGTGAGATGATTTCGGGGATGCTACTCACCTGGCACAACCTGCACTATTTCCAAGAGATCATGCAGGGGATGCGCGACGCGATTGCGGCGGGCACGTTCGAGGCATGGGAAGCGGAGTTCCACGCGACCCGCGCGCTTGGCGATATCGAGCCGGTCTAGACCTCGCCGTTCTCGACCGGACCGGTGCCTGTGCGGCCGCGCAGTCCGTCGCGGATCGCGCGGGCAAGGTAGCGCAGGAAGGCGCGGGCCTCGCCCTTTTGATCGCGCGTTTTCATGAGCCAGCGCGGGATAAGATAGGCGAGGGTTGGCCAGACAAGTGGCCCCATCGCGCGGCGATAGAAGATCAGCAGATTGCGATGGTAGTAATAGGCTTTCCACACCGGGCGAAAGCCTGAGGTGCGCGTTGCAAGTGTCTGGCAATCATGGGTGAAGCGGAGTTTTGGCGCAAAGCCAAGACGCAGCCCCGCGCGGGTCAGGGCGAGGGTATAGAGCCCGTCTTCCATGTAAAGAAAAAGGTCGGGATCGGGTAGGCCAATGGTGCGCACCGCCGTGCGGGTCAGGAAGAGGCCGACAAAGGACGAGGCTGCGACGGGGCGCGTATAGGGGCTGGCGTAGTCCTCGGGCGTGAGGTGCGTGGGGATGAAACCGGGGCCGGAAAGGCGGTTGACCAGCGGGCGGTTCATTTCGCAGATCGTGCCGTCCGGGTAATAGGCCGCGGCGGCGAGCGCGTCCCAGCCGGTCTTGTCCATCGCCCGGAAAGCGGCAAGCGCGCCGGGGTCGGGGCGGGCGTCATCATCCATCAGGAGATACCAATCGGGATCGAATGCCTCACGCGCTTCGGTCAGGGCGCGGGCAAAGCCGCCCGCGCCACCGAGATTCCGGTCGGTGAGCAGAATGCGGGTCTGGTCATCCTCAAGCGAGCGCAGCCAATCACGGGTGTCGGCGTCTGATCCATTGTCCACGATCACCAGATAGTCCGCGCCTTCGCTGCGTAGCCGCGCAACGGTTTGCCGGATCTGGTCGGGACGGTTCATCGTCACGACGAGGGCGGCGAGGGTCGGGGACTGGATCATTGAAACCGGGAGATCAGGGGCGGGACGGGGCGACGATAGCCTTGGGGCGCGGGGCTGTCCAGCAAGCCGGGGGCGCGGTTTGCTGGGGAATTTTTCATGCATTGCCCGGATTCGCGGCTTGTGGCTCCTGTCCGGGGGCGGCATTGTGTGCCGACGAGCCGGAACAGTTGAAACTGGCAGGGGTATGCCCCACCTTAGACTGTGAGGAAACGGAAACGGCCAAAGGGTTGCCGCTTATGGGGCCCGTGTCGTTTTGCCAAGAACAAGGACCGAGTATGCAAGAGCCTCTCAATTCTTCTTATCCTGTGCTGCCACTGCGCGATATCGTGGTGTTCCCGCACATGATCGTGCCGCTTTTCGTGGGGCGCGACAAATCTGTACGGGCGCTCGAAGAAGTCATGGCAGATGACAAGCAAATCCTTCTGTCGAGCCAGATCGACCCGGCGATTGATGACCCGGATGCCGATGGTATCTATCGCGCTGGCGTGTTGGCCAATGTGCTACAGCTTCTGAAACTGCCCGATGGCACCGTGAAGGTGCTGGTCGAGGGCGTAAGCCGTGTGCAGATCACCCATTTCATCGAAAACGACGATTTCTTTGAGGCCGAGGCCGAATACCTGACGGAGCTTCCGGGCGACGCAGCCACCATTGAGGCGCTATTGCGGACCGTCACCGACGAGTTCGAGCGCTATGCCAAGGTCAAGAAGAACATCCCCGAAGAGGCGCTTTCGGCGGTCTCCGAGACGGTTGAGCCGCAAAAGCTTGCCGATCTCGTGGCGGGGCATCTTGGCATCGAGGTCGACCAGAAGCAGGAACTTCTGGAGACGCTTTCGGTCAGCGAGCGGCTTGAGAAGGTCTATGGGCTGATGCAGGGCGAAATGAGCGTCTTGCAGGTCGAGAAAAAGATCAAGACACGCGTCAAGAGCCAGATGGAGCGCACGCAGCGCGAATATTACCTGAATGAGCAGATGAAGGCCATTCAGAAGGAGCTTGGCGACGGTGAGGACGGCGAGGGCGAAATCGCTGAACTCGAAGAGAAGATCGCCGCAACCAAGCTTTCGAAAGAGGCCAAGGAAAAGGCCGAGGCGGAACTCAAGAAGCTCAAGAACATGAGCCCGATGAGCGCCGAGGCGACTGTCGTGCGCAACTATCTCGATTGGATGCTGTCGATCCCGTGGGGCAAGAAATCCCGCGTGAAGAAAGATCTAGGCCGTGCCGAAACGATCCTTGATGAGGATCACTACGGGCTTGCGAAGGTCAAGGAGCGCATTGTCGAATATCTCGCGGTGCAACAGCGGTCTGCCAAGCTCAAGGGGCCGATCCTGTGCCTTGTCGGGCCTCCGGGCGTCGGTAAGACCTCGCTTGGCAAATCCGTGGCCAAGGCGACGGGGCGCGAATTTATCCGCATTTCCCTTGGGGGGGTGCGCGATGAGAGCGAAATCCGCGGCCACCGTCGGACCTATATCGGCTCCATGCCGGGCAAGATCATTCAGGCGCTGAAGAAGGCGAAGACGACGAACCCGCTTATCCTGCTCGATGAGATCGACAAGATGGGTCAGGACTTCCGGGGCGACCCGGCGTCGGCGATGCTCGAAGTGCTCGACCCGGAGCAGAACGGCACGTTTGTGGACCATTACCTTGAGGTTGAATACGACCTCAGCAACGTGATGTTCCTGACCACGGCCAATAGCTACAACATGCCGGGGCCGCTTCTCGACCGGATGGAGATCATCCCGCTGGCGGGTTACACCGAGGAAGAGAAGGCGGAGATCGCGACGCGGCACCTTGTGCCCAAGCAGGTCAAGAACCACGGGCTCAAGGCCAAGGAGTTCTCGATCGAGCCGGAGGCGCTCATGGAGATGATCCGCACCTATACCCGCGAGGCGGGGGTGCGGAACCTCGAGCGTGAGCTTGGCAAATTGGCGCGCAAGGCGGTGACCAAGATCGTCAAGGGCGAGACCGAAGCGGTCGACGTGACGCCGGAAAACCTTGACGATTTCCTTGGCGTGAAGAAGTTCCGCTATGGTCTCGCCGAGAAGGAAGATCAGGTCGGGGTTGTCACGGGGCTGGCCTATACCAGTGTCGGGGGCGATCTTCTCTCTATCGAGGCGCTGCGCCTGCCGGGCAAGGGCCGGATGAAGACCACCGGGAAGCTTGGCGATGTGATGAAGGAATCCATCGACGCGGCCTCGAGCTATGTGCGCTCTATCGCGCCGCAGATCGGGGTCAAGCCACCGCTGTTTGACAAGTGGGACATCCACGTTCACGTGCCGGACGGGGCGACGCCCAAGGACGGGCCGTCGGCGGGTCTCGCTATGGTGACGGCGATTGTCTCGACGCTCACGGGGATTCCGGTGCGCAAGGATATCGCCATGACCGGCGAGGTCACGCTGCGCGGCAATGCCTCGGCGATTGGTGGTCTCAAGGAGAAGCTTCTTGCGGCGCTGCGTGGCGGCGTGAAGACGGTGCTGATCCCCGAGGAAAACGAGAAAGACCTCGCGGAGATTCCCGACAACGTCAAGGAAGGCCTCGAGATCATCCCGGTGAGCCATGTGCGCGACGTGCTCAAGCTCGCGCTGGTACGAGAGCCGGATGCGATCGAATGGGACGAGGCGGCAGAAGTCGCCGCAGCCCTCGCGCGCGACGAAGGGACCAGCGCCACAGCGCATTGATCTCCGTCAGAGACCTGCAAATGACAAAGGGCGTGGAGAAATCCACGCCCTTTTTCGTTGGTCGGCGGTGCTATCAGTCGACCCGCGTCATCGACAGGCCGAGCATGCCGTAGTCCACGGCAAGATAGCCGCCGGGCATGGTCAGGACCGCGTCGGGCGTATGGGCAAGCACATCCTGCGCCATGACGCCTTCGAAGACCTGCGCGTGGCCCTTGTAGCGGAAATGATAGAGCGGCAGACCGTTCGCGGCGGTGCCGACGCGGTCGATATCCGTCTTGAGACGCTCATCGCTTGGGGCGGGCAGGGGCGCAGGGCTGCTCGACGTTGCAAGAAGCGCCATGGTCAGTGCCAAGAGGCCGACAATGGCGATCGCCGGGGTCGAGGCGCTGGCGGCGTCGTCAGCCACGGATTGTGAGGAGACCGTGGGTGTCCCAAAGGCTGTGGCCGGCGGGCCTGCCAAGGCGGTCGTGGCGGTCAGCGAGGTGATGAGAAGAGTGGCAATGGCGGTGTGTCGCATGACATAATCCCCTTGTTTGGCGCGTGTCACAAAGCGTTCTCGAAATGTCATCTGGAGTCAATGCGGCATGGCTGTTACGCTGTTTCCAAACCGAAAACAGTGAGGTGAGTCCAAGATGGCCAAGACGACCACAACCCGCGCCAAGAGCACGACGCGCAAACCCGCGAGCACCGCCCGTAAGACCACAACCAAGCGCAAGACGGCCAGCGCCGCCGCCGCAAAGCCGGTTGTCGTCAACGAGGCCAAGCCGGTGGTTGCCGGCCCCGAGATGAAAAAGAAAGAGCTGATCGACATGGTTGTCGAACGCTCCGGCATCAAGAAGCGCTTTGCCAAGCCGACCGTGGAAGCGATGCTTGCCGTGCTCGGCGAAGCACTGGACGAAGGGCGCGAGCTCAACCTGCGGCCATTCGGTAAAATGAAGGTACAGCGCGCCAAAGAAGTGTCGAACGGCAAGGTGATGAACGTCCGCCTGCGCCAGCCAAAAAAGCAGCCCGAGGGCGCGAAAGAAGGGGTTGCAGAGGCTGCGGAGTGAGGCTACATAGCGCGTCACCGGGTGATTAGCTCAGTGGTAGAGCGCTTCGTTCACATCGAAGATGTCAGGAGTTCAAATCTCTTATCACCCACCAGTTTCAAGGGCGCTCCCCGCAAGGGTTGAGCGTCCTTCTTCTTTTTGGCGACTGGTTTGGAAGGTCGGTGAAAATTCCTGTTGAACCCGCCCGCAGGCGCGGCTAATAAAGCGCGCATCGGGTCGTTAGCTCAGTTGGTAGAGCGCTTCGTTTACACCGAAGATGTCGGGAGTTCGAGCCTCTCACGACCCACCATCCCATCCCTTTGAAATCAAAGAAGCTGCGTGGTCATGAAGCGTTTCGTCGTGCCTGACCGGGTGTTGTGCCGAAGACGCGTTTGAAGGCGCGGTTGAAGGCGGGTTCGGATTGGTAGCCGAGGTCGGCGGCGATGGATGCAATGGGGTGGCTGGTTTCGCGCAAGGAGCGCCGTGCGAGGTTCATGCGCCACTGGGCCAGGTATTGCATGGCAGGTGTGCCAACGAGACCGGTGAAGCGCGCCGCAAAGGCCGAGCGTGACATGCCCGCCACCTGTGCGAGGCTCTCGACCGTCCAATCGGCGGCCGGATCGCGATGAATGGCGACGATGGCGCGTCCGATCTGGGGATCTCGCGCTGCCTTGAGCCAACCGCGGTCGGCCTCTTGCGATCGGCTGAGCCAACGGCGGATCGCCTCGATCACAAGGACATCGGCCAGTCGGGTGATGACGGTTTCGCCACCGGGGCGCAGCTCGCGGGCTTCGCGGGCGATAAACTGCAACGTGCCCTGGAGCCAGCTTCCGGCCTCTTCCTCCCACGGGTCGATTTTGAGCACATCCGGCAGAAGCGCCATCAGCATCGGGCTTGAGGCGTGATCGAGACGCACGAGCCCGTACATGATGCTGCATTCCGCCCCGCCACCGCCGTATTCGACTGTCTCATATAGCTCGGTCACCTTGCGGATCGGCAGGTCTTCGAGCTGCATCAGCCGGGCTTCGGCGTCGCTATAGAGGTTGATCGGTGCGCCGTGGGTCATCAGCACCAGATCGCCTTTCTGAATCTCGAAAGGGGCGTCGTCACCAACTTTCATCCAAGCCCGACCGCCGATCACGACGGCAAAGCTCATCACTTCGGGAAAGCCGGGAATGGTGATGCCCCATGGCGCGCTAAGTCGCGACTGGCAGTAGAAGGTGCCGGTCAGTTTTAGCAGGTGCAGGATCTCGCCCAGCGGATCACCGATGGGTTGCGCGAGGAGGTCGGGGTTGGGGACGTGGGGCTGTGTCATGGGGGTATTGTGGCGTGATTATCACCTTACGTCCAGATATGCTGGACGATGGGGTAATAAATCCGGACGTGCGGGAATTGTTCATCCAGAGCGCGTCGATACCTTGGGGGCATCAAACGACCTATGCATCCCAAGGAGAACCCCATGCATACCAAAACCACTCTAGTTCTTGGCGCCACCGGCAAGACCGGATCGCGTGTTGCGCGCCGCCTCGAAGCGCTTGGCCTGCCGGTGCGCCGCGGGTCGCGTCGCGCGGCGCGGCCTTTCGATTGGAGCGCGCCAGAGACATGGCCTGCCGCGCTTGAAGGCGTGTCCTCTGTCTATATCTCGTATTTCCCTGATATCGCCGTGCCCGGCGCGGTGGAGGCCGTTTCAGCCCTTGTTGATCTGGCGCGTGCCTCGGGCGTTGAAAAGCTTGTCCTGCTGACTGGACGGGGCGAGCACCATGCACAGCGCGCGGAAGAGGTGGTGCGCGGCTCTGGTCTGCGCTTTACCATCGTGCGCGCGGCCTGGTTCGCTCAGAACTTCTCGGAAGGGGCTTTGCATGCGCCGGTGATGGCAGGCGTGGTCCCGATGCCGGGTGGCGAGGTGCAGGAACCGATTGTCGATGTCGACGATATCGCCGATGTGGCGGTCGCGGCGCTGACCGAACCGGGCCATGACGGCGCGCTTTATGAAGTGACCGGTCCGCGCCTGATGACCTTTGCCGAGATGGCCGAAGCGCTTTCAAAGGCCAGCGGTCGGTCGATCGCACATGCGCCGATTTCGTTTGAGGATTTCCATGCGGCTTTGCTCGAAGCGCAGGGCGAGATGATCGCCGATGTGCTGACGGGGATCGCGCGGGAAACGTTGGACGGACGCAACGCCTATGTGACCGACGGTGTGCAGCGCGCCCTGGGCCGAGCGCCGCGTGACTTCCTCACCTTTGCAGAAACCGCCGCACAGAGCGGCGCCTGGGCCGATGCGGCCTGAACCAGATCAGCTATTGAAAGGATAAACACATGACACTCTTTCAGAAACTCATCCTCGGGGTCGCAGGCCTCACAGGGCTTGGGATCGGCCTTGCCATCACCTTTGTTCCACAGGCCTTCTATGCCGGTTACGGGATCGAGATCAGCCAAAATCCGGCCGCTCTTAGCGAGTTGCGCGCGCCCGGTGCCAACCTTGCCGCTCTTGGCGCCTTGGTCTTTGTGGGCGCCATCCGGCCCGGCCTCGCGCATTTGTCCGCCGCGCTTGGGACGCTTGTCTATTTTGCTTTCGTCTTCGGGCGTCTGGTCAGCATTGTGCTTGACGGCTGGCCCGGCGATGCGATCGCCAGTGTTCTTGGTCTTGAAGTCCTCATCGGTGCGCTGTGCCTCGTGGTATGGCGGCAGATCGCACGAGGCGCGACCGCGCTTCGGCAGACCACCGCACTGCATGGGTGACGGTGCGAGACCGGGGCGGGGCCGCTTGGATGGCCTCGCCCCACGCCTCTGGTCTGAGGCTGCCTGATGCGGCGCTGCGCCTGTGTCGCATGGGCTCTGCTTTTGCTGGACACAGCGCGGTTTTTCTGCGACGACGCAAGGGATGGTGTCCGGCCTTGCGTGGCCGGCTGAAAAGGGAATGTGGTGCGGGCCTTGGCCCAAGTCCACGACTGCCCCCGCAACTGTGAGCGGTGAGCGACCCCGAGACACGCCACTGAACCCAGACCCGCAATGCGGGCGGTTCGGGAAGGTTCGGGAGAGCAACGACCCGCAAGTCAGGAGACCTGCCATCTCCGGCGTGCTTCGCGCGCTGCAGTCACTTTAACCCTGGCGGGGTGCCACGGGCCGGAGAGACCGGGATGGACGCTATATACGTCACGCGATCGCCGCTGCGCCGCTTACCCTCGCTTCTTGCGCGGAGGGCGCGATGCTTCTGAAACGGACGATTTCTCAACTTGATATTGGCTATGTGTGCCCGGATCGGGCGACCGAGCTTGGCCAGCTCGGATATATGCAGTGGCTTGGGGCGCTGAAGCCGATGGCGCATTATCGCGAAGAGGCGATGCAGGCCTATACCGCTGCAATGCCGTTCATTGCCACATCCCCCGCCATTGCGGTTTTTTGCGATCTGCTTCTGGCGTCGATGCGGGTGCCGATTGAGCCATTGCCCTTGGCGCTGCCGCGCAAGCTTCGGCGCGGTGGGGCTCGGGCGCGGCGCGCGGCAACGTGACGGCATGAGACGCTTTCCCCCTGAACGGATCGTGTGCCTGACAGAGGAAACGGTCGAGACGCTTTATCTTCTTGGTGCGGAAGATCGGATCGTTGGCGTGTCGGGCTATGCGGTGCGCCCCAAGCGGGTGCGGGCCGAGAAGCCTCGGGTTTCGGCGTTTACCTCGGCGGATATCCCCAAGATTCTCGCGCTTGAGCCTGACCTTGTGTTGACCTTTTCAGACTTGCAGGCCGATATCGCCGCGGCCTTGTTGCGCGAAGGCGTCACGGTGATGGGCTATAATCAGCGCGACGTTGCCGGGATCCTTGCGATGATCCGACACCTGGGCGCGATGGTGGGGCAGAGCAAGCGCGCGGCGCGACTTGTGCATCACTATGAGCAGAGGTTGGCGAAACTCGAAGCGAAGGCAGAGGGGCGGGCCCGTCCGACGGTCTATTTCGAGGAATGGGATGAACCGATGATCACCGGTATCGGCTGGGTTTCCGAGTTGATCGAGATTGCGGGCGGGCGCGAGGCATTCCCAGAGCTTGCAGGCAAGGACAAGGCCAAAGACCGTTTCGTAACCTCTCAACAGGTGATCGCAGCCGCGCCTGACGTGATCCTAGCGTCTTGGTGCGGCAAGAAAGTCCGGCCTGAGAAAATCGCGGCGCGCGCCGGATGGGACAGCATTCCCGCGGTGCGGGAGGGGCGGATTGTCGAGATCAAATCGCCCTTGATCCTACAGCCCGGTCCTGCCGCATTGACCGATGGGTTGGACGCGATCGCCGCGGCATTGGCCTAGCGCTTTGGCTAGAGAAAAGGCCGACCCCTCGGAGGGATCGGCCTTTGGTAGCTTCATGCGGCCTCGGGGAGGCGCGGCGATCAGACGAAGAGGAAATCGTCCTCAGTATAGCCGTTCACACCGTCGCGCACGTCGGTATACGCCACACCCTCGAGCAGGATCGAGTTGTCCCCGTCCACGATCTTGGCAAAGCCGCCCTCGTCGACAAGGTGGTTGGCGATCAGGTCAGTGTAGTCGGTGATCTCGGTCACGCCGGACAGGTCGACCTTTTCGAGGTTGGCAGCGGCAAAGTCGCGGATGATGTCGTGCCCGAAGCCATCGTCAAAGACGAAGGTATCGGCCATTTCGCCGCCCGTCAGGGTATCGTTGCCGATTCCACCGTTGAGAATATCGCGGCCCTTGCTGCCAAAGAGCCTATCATAGCCGTTGCCGCCGAGGATCGTGTCATCGCCGCGACCGCCGAACAGGCGATCTCCGCCAATACCGCCTTCGATCAGGTCAGCGCCGCCATGACCATAGATCCGGTCGTTGTCGCCTTCGCCATAGAGGTCATCGTGGCCGTTGCCGCCATAGATGGTGTCGTTGCCGTCGCCGCCATAGGCCACATCGCCGTTTTTCATACCGCGCAGGGTGTCGTCGCCTTCGCCGCCTTCGAGCCGGTCAAAGCCGTCTCCGCCGATAAGGCTGTCGATGCCGTTGTTGCCGAGCAGGGTATCGTCTCCAACGTCACCGGTGAGGGTATCGTTGCCAGCGCCGCCCTGAAGCTCGTTGTCGGCGGCGTTGCCGACGATTTCGTCATTGCCGCTGCCGCCGATGGCGTTCTCAATCAGCGAGCGGGCGTCGCCCTCGTATTGCAGGGCGTTGAAGATGCTGCCGCGTGCGGTTTCGGAGCCGATGTCATACTTGTCCAGTTCGGCGAGCTGGGTCTGGTCGAAGACCGAGTGCTGGCCGGGGCGCAGGTCGATTTCGAGGTCGCTCGAATAGGCGGAGAGATCGTAGGTGTCGGTGCCGCCACCGTCCCAGATCGTCGCAAAAATCACGTTGCCACCCGCGTCGATGGCCACCTGGCCATTCACCAGCGTGTCGCCGGAACCGGGGTTCCATTTGTAGACGGTATCGCCGGAGTTGGTCGTGAAATCGGCACCATACATATATTGCAGCGCGGCGATATCGGCCATCATCCAGGTCTGGGCATAGCCCCAAGTTTCGTTGGTGTAGCCACCGCCAGTATATGCCCCGACATAGGAGGCATAGGTCATGATCGAGTATTCCATCGAGTCATAGGCATAGGGAAGGTCGGTGAACTCCCAGTAGGAGTGACCGTGGCTCAGGCCAAGCGCGTGGCCAAGCTCGTGGATATGGGTCGCCCAGGCGTAGTTGCCCGCTTGCGGCGTGTGGTAGATGTTGTTGCTATATGGGCCGAACCAGACGTCGCCGTTGTCATCAGAGCCGTTCGTCTCGTCATTGCCCGGGAAGTCGCCGACTCGTGCGGTCGGGACAAGGTAGGAGGTCGTGTTGGCGATGCGAATATGTTCGCGGGAAGAAAAAGACGAATCCGGAGTGGTGTCCAGGTCGATGCCCAGATTTGTGAACCCTTCCACGGAGAAGCCGGCGGAAGCGGCGCTATTGGTGCCGTTATCCGCATCGAGGGCGAATTGTACGGCCAGTTTCTGCTGGTTGGTCACATCGACATGGTTTGCGGGCAGATCGGTGAGCCCATCGGAGCTGAAATAGCTGTAGACCGAACCGTCGGTCGTGAAGGAATACTCGATCGTGGCGTCGCTCCAACGCTGGTTGGTCAAGACGCCGTCGATGAAATCATCGCCGCTCTGGGTGACGAGGGTTGTGCTATTACCAATGCCGCTCATACTCGTGATCTTTCCGTCTGGTATGCTCGAGGCGGGAAATGACTCGGGCAAATATCAAGGTCAAATGTTCAGATCGTCTACGTGCAATCTTTGAGGGAATGCCGATCTCGCTATGCGTCTTCTATCTTGTGCCAAGGGATTCGAGTCAACCCGCGTTTACCTTTGGTTTACCTCCTTTCGGAGGGGCATGGCGTCGCATGTGTTGGGCCGTCGAAACCATCTGCCTTCGACCCCTGAGATCGCATGAAAACCGGTGTCCTATGGGGGAAGGTGTCTGGGTTTGCGAGAGGGGGAACAGGGCCGTCAAAAAACTTTCGCATCGCGCGGGATATGCGCTTGACGCGCCCTCTGCCTCAGCCTAAACACCGCCTCACGCTCGGGCCAAGCCCCGGGCGGACAGTGAGCGGTTGTAGCTCAGTTGGTTAGAGTACCGGCCTGTCACGCCGGGGGTCGCGGGTTCGAGCCCCGTCAACCGCGCCACCACTGTCCGTCCAGCACCCGAAGCGTATGCGCGGTTGTAGCTCAGTTGGTTAGAGTACCGGCCTGTCACGCCGGGGGTCGCGGGTTCGAGCCCCGTCAACCGCGCCACTTCTTCCCTGAAAGGTCAGAAAAGTATGTTGGCATGGATCGACAGGCTTCGTTGGCGCGATGTGACGCTTGTGGCGTTGTTGTTGGGGTTGGCGCCGTTCCTGCCTGAGCCGCACCTATGGGAAAAGCTCAAGATGCTCGGGGCCGGCACATTGGTGCGCCCGCTCGATTGGTTCGACCTCGCGATGCATGGTGCCCCGGTTCTTGTTCTTGCGATCAAGGGGCTGCGTTCTGGTAGGTCCGGCTAAAGATTGGCGGTGGGTGCGCGCTACGCGATTGCGTCCTGTCTATTGAGCGCCCGCAAATCGATTGCGGACGCTCAAATAAGGTTACCCCTTGCTCAGTTCGTCCAAGATCCGCGCCCAGGACCGCGTGCCTTTGTGGAAGCTTTCGAGGTCGTATTTCTCGTTCGGGGAGTGGATTTGGTCGTCGTCGCGGCCAAAACCGATGAGCATCGAGTCCATGCCGAGGATTTCTTTGAAATAGCCCGCGATCGGGATCGAGCCGCCACAGCCGACATAGGCCGCCGGGCGCGGCCATTCATCGGAAAGCGCCTTGCGCGCCTTCTCGAAGGCGGGATCGTCGATGGACATTTGCGAGGCGGGCGCGCCCTTGTCGGTGCGGTATTCGACGGTGAACCCCTCGGGGAGGTTGTCTTCGAGGTAGCTTCGGAAGGCCTTGCGGATCTTATCGGGGTCTTGTTGGCCAACGAGGCGGAAAGAGACCTTGGCCGAGGCTTCTGATGGCAGCACGGTCTTGAAGCCGTCGCCAGTATAACCGCCCCAGATCCCGTTCACATCGCAGGTTGGGCGCGACCAGATCATCTCGAGCGGGGTGCGATCTTGTTCGCCTGCGGGCGACTTCAGACCGACATCGCCGAGAAAACTCTCGTGGTCGAAATTGAGGCCCTGCCACTGGGCGCGAATCTCGTCGGCCAGCTCGGGCACGTCATCATAGAAGCCGGGCAGGGTAATGGCGCCGGTCTCGTCATGCAGCCCGGCGAGGATTTTCGTCAGAACGCGGATCGGATTCATGGCAATGCCGCCATACATGCCCGAATGGAGATCGCGGGAGGGGCCAGTGATGGTAAAGTCCTCACCGAGAAGGCCACGCAGCTGTGTCGTGATCGCGGGCACAGAGCTTTCGAAGAGGCCCGTATCGCAAATCAGAGCGATATCGGCGCCGAGTTCCTTGGCGTTTTCCTCCATGAAGGGGACAAGGGAGGGCGAGCCTGATTCTTCTTCTCCTTCGAAAAAGAAAGTAATTTTGCAGGGCAATTTGCCGTGCACCGCGATCCAAGCGCGGCAGGCTTCGACGAATGTCATCAGCTGGCCCTTGTCGTCGGAGGATCCACGGCCACGGATCACTTTTCCTTTAGGCGTGTCCTCGATTGCGGGCTCAAACGGCGGGGTATCCCAAAGCTCGAGAGGATCGACGGGTTGCACATCATAGTGGCCATAGAAAAGAAGGTGTGGCCCGTCGCCATCGACATGGCCCACGACCATGGGATGGCCGGGCGTGGGGCGTTTTTCAGCCGAAATTCCAAGCGCTTGCAGTTCTGACACAAGCCAATCCGCAGCTTTGTCGCAATCCTCTTTATAGGCCGGATCGGTCGAAACCGAGGGAATCCGCAGCAAATCGAGCAGCCGCTCGGTAGCGGCGTCTAGATCGGAATCAATACGGGACAGAACAGTGTCGAGAGACATGCGGATTTCTCCTTGCGCGTTCGGGTGGGAATGTGATTTGGGAGGGAGCCTAACAGCGATCGCAGGACTGTCCAGCGGGCTTGACCGAGATCAATGTTAAAGGTGCTACGAAATGTAACGTATTGCTCGATGGACGCGCGCGATATATCCATTCATGAACGTGAATAAATGTGGCATCTCCGACCCGCGCAAGCGAATGCCAGTTAAGATCGGGAGAACACCTTTGGATTATAATGCCAAGCTCGATGACGCTCTGAACCGCCTTCATGAAGAGGGCCGGTACCGGACGTTTATCGATATCGAACGCGAAAAAGGTAACTTCCCGCATGCTGTCTGGACCCGTCCGGACGGGGAAAAACAGCCGATCACCGTGTGGTGCGGCAATGACTATCTCGGCATGGGTCAGCATCCCGTTGTCCTCGCCGCGATGCATGAAGCCGTGGATGCGACGGGCGCCGGGTCGGGCGGGACGCGCAACATCTCGGGTACGACCGTTTATCACAAGCGCCTCGAGGCAGAGCTTGCCGATCTCCACCAGAAAGAAGCGGCGCTTCTCTTTACTTCGGCCTACATCGCCAATGACGCGACGCTTTCGACCCTGCCGAAACTTTTCCCCGGTCTTATCATCTATTCTGACGAGTTGAACCACGCCTCGATGATCGAAGGCGTGCGCCGCAATGGCGGGGCCAAGCGCATCTTCCGCCACAACGACGTGCAGCATCTGCGCGAACTGCTCGAGGCGGATGATCCGGCGGCGCCGAAGCTCATCGCCTTTGAATCGGTCTATTCGATGGACGGCGATTTCGGCCCGATCGAGGCGATTCTCGATCTTGCGGATGAATTCAACGCCCTGACCTATATCGACGAGGTGCACGCGGTCGGCATGTACGGCGCGCGCGGGGCAGGGATCTGTGAACGCGATGGCCTGATGGACCGTCTCGACATTATCAACGGAACGCTGGCCAAGGCCTATGGCGTGATGGGCGGCTATATCGCGGCAAGCGCAAAGATGTGCGACGCGGTGCGCTCTTATGCGCCGGGGTTCATCTTCTCGACCTCGCTTGCTCCGGCATTGGCCGCAGGCGCGACAGCCTCTGTCGCCTTCCTGAAGACCAGCGAGGGGCAGAAGCTGCGCGATAAGCATCAGGAACAGGCCAAGGTGCTCAAACTGCGCCTGAAGGGCATGGGCCTGCCGATCATCGACCACGGCAGCCATATCGTGCCGGTGATCGTCGGCGATCCGGTGCATACCAAGAAACTTTCGGACATGCTTTTGCAGGATTTCGGCATCTACGTGCAGCCGATCAATTTCCCCACCGTGCCGCGCGGCACGGAACGCCTCCGCTTCACGCCGTCGCCGGTGCATGGGCCGAAGGAAATGGACAAGCTTGTCCGCGCGATGGATCAGCTTTGGTCGCACTGTGCGCTGAATCGTGCCGAGCTTGCCGGGTGACCTGCAAGTAAGGTGCAATTTCTGTTGCGCTGTGTTACTTTAGCCTCAACAAAGAACCCGATCCGAATCGGGAAACGGTAACGGATCGGCATTGCAGTGAGGCAAATGTAATGATCAGGCGCAAGGGACAGCGCAGCTCCGTTGAGGAAACGTTAGGGCCGAAAGGCTTTGACGACTATGATCTTCGGCTCGGCGATATGATGCGCGGGGAACGCGCGACAATGGGGAAATCGCTCCTCGATGTGCAACGCGAATTGCGCATCCGGGCGAATTACATTTCCGCCATAGAAGACTGTAATCCAGACGCCTTTGAGACACCCGGCTTCATTGCTGGCTACGTGCGGTCATATGCGCGCTATCTCGGGATGGACCCGGATACAGCGTTTGCGCATTTCTGCCGTGAAAGCGGTTTTGCGACCGCGCATGGCATGGCTGCCGAGGCCTCGACGATCCGCAAGAGCGATATGCTGGCCGAGCGACGCGAGCGCGGCAATGATCCGCTCGAAGCACCCATCATGCCGTTTTCCCCGGCTCCGGAATCCCTTCTGAGCCGGATTGAGCCGCAGGCAATTGGCTCGTCCCTCGTTCTTGTCGCGCTGATTGCCGCGCTTGGCTATGGCGGGTGGTCGGTGCTGAACCAAATTCAACGCGTTCAACTTGCGCCAGTGGATCAAACGCCGGTGGTGCTGGCGGATTTGGACCCTCTGAAAGAGGCAACCTCGCAGCCGGAGAAGGCTGATGGGCGCGTCACGGCGCAGGCGGGTGTCTTTACACCGCCATCGCAATCCCTTGATCGTCTCTATCGACCGCAAGCGCTTGACGTGCCGGTCATGGTGGCGCGCGATGCACCGATCTCGACGCTCAATCCCGATACAGTCGGTGTTTTCACGCCGGATGCCTCGCTTGTCGCGGCGGTGTCCGAGGAAGAACTTGACCGGGTGATGCCGCAGGTTGTCGAAAGCGATGCGCAAGACCTCGTGTTGATGGCTGTGCGTCCGGCCTGGGTCCGTGTGCGTTCGGCGGATGGCACGGTGTTGCATGAGAAAATCCTCAACCCTGGCGAGGAATATCTGCTGCCCAAGTCGGAAGACGCCCCAACCCTCACCGCCGGCATGAGCGGCGCGATCTATTTTAAGGTCAATGGTGCGGTGTTCGGCCCGGTGGGCGAAGGCACGAACCGGATTGGCGATCTTGCGCTTGATGCGGATCGTCTTTTGGAATCCTACGATCTTGCAGATCTCGATATGGATCCGGACCTTGCGCGTATCGTTGCCGAGGCGGACGCGGCGCAGATCAACGCCGAGTAAATCCCTGTATCGCGCATTGCCCCCGTGGCATATGCAACTTACATAGGCCCTGAACCTGTATGAGGTGAGGGGCCTTTTCATGTCGATGAACCACATTCGTCCGTGGCGGAATATCGAACGCCGTAAATCGCGCCAGATCATGGTCGGCAACGTGCCGGTCGGGGGGGATGCGCCGATCGCGGTGCAGACCATGACCAACACCGATAGCGCCGACGTCAAGGCGACCGTGGCGCAGGTTCAGGCGGCAGCAGAGGCCGGGGCCGACATCGTGCGGGTCTCGACCCCGGACGCGGCGGCAACCAAGGCCCTCAAGGAGGTCGTGCGCGAAAGCACCGTGCCGATCGTGGCCGACATCCATTTCCACTATAAACGCGCCATTGAGGCGGCAGAGGCCGGTGCGGCCTGCCTGCGGATCAATCCCGGCAATATCGGCGATGAAAAGCGGGTCAAAGAGGTCATCCAGGCCGCCAAGGACCATGGCTGTTCGATCCGGATCGGGGTCAATGCCGGTTCGCTCGAGCGGCACCTGCTTGAGAAATATGGCGAACCCTGCCCGGATGCGATGGTGGAGTCGGGGCTCGAGCATATCCGCATTCTCGAGGACAACGACTTCCACGATTACAAGATTAGCGTGAAGGCGAGCGACGTGTTCATGACCGCCGCTGCCTATCAGCAGCTTGCAGAGGCGACCGATGCGCCGATTCACCTTGGGGTGACAGAGGCAGGCGGCCTTGTGAGCGGGACGATCAAATCTGCGATCGGGCTTGGCAATCTGTTGTGGATGGGTATTGGCGATACGCTGCGCGTCTCGCTAAGTGCCGATCCGGTCGAGGAGGTGAAGGTCGGGTTTGAGATCCTGAAGTCGCTCGGTCTGCGCCATCGTGGGGTCAACATCATTTCGTGTCCGTCCTGTGCGCGTCAGGGGTTTGACGTGATCAAGACGGTGGACGAGTTGGAAAAACGGTTGGCGCATATTCACACGCCGATGAGTCTTTCGATCATTGGCTGCGTGGTGAACGGGCCGGGTGAGGCGTTGATGACGGATGTGGGCTTTACCGGCGGTGGCGCCGGGTCTGGGATGGTCTATCTTGCTGGCAAACAGAGCCACAAGATGTCCAACGAGGAGATGGTCGACCATATCGTCGAACAGGTCGAACGCCGCGCTGCCGAGATCGAAGCGGACACCGCTGCGGCGGCGGAGTAAAGCGGGGGAGGGGCGTTGCCCCTCTTGCGCCTTTGGCACAATTCACCCCGAGTATTTTCACAGAGAAGATGGACGCGGTCGGCGTCCGATTAGCCGTCGTTGCGTTTCTCATCGACGAGCGCTTGCATCCCTGCGAGCGGCATGTAGCCACGCAGCAGTTGATCTTCGAGGACGAAGGTCGGTGTGCCCGAAATGGCGAGCTTCTGTGCAAGGGCGCGGGTCTGGGCGATCTCTGCTGTGACGCTCTCGCTTTGCATCTGGGCGAGCACGGCATCCGTATCAAAGCCGAGTGCATCGGAGAGGCGGGTCATCGCGGTTTCGGTGACGTCGCCGTTGAAGGTAATCAGGGCATCGTGGACCAGGGCATAGGCCTCGTCGCCCGCGACTTGTTTCACGGCGATGGCAAAACGCGAAGAGGCGAGGGAATCTTCACCGAGGATGGGGAACTCTTTGTAGATGAGGCGGATATTGCCATCCATCTCGACCAGTTGCTTCACCTCGTCATGGGCCTTGCGGCAATAGCCGCAGCGGTAATCGACGAATTCTACCAGCGTGATGTCGCCCTCGGGGTTGCCGCCGACGAAGCTATAGCCGTCGTTGAAGATCGCCTCGCGGTTGGATTTGACCAGTGAGAAGTCATGCGCAGAGGCTGCGGCCTGTTGCTGCTTTTCGAGGATCTCCACGGCTTCCATGATGACGCCGGGATTGTCGAGCAGGTAGGCACGGACCTCGGCGCGGAAGGCGTCGCGCTCGGCATCGCTCAGGTTGTTGAGGTCAAGCGCCGCCGCGGGCAGCGCAGCGGCTCCGAGGAAAGCGGCGGTGGTGAGGGTCTTGAACATGTCGAACTCCGTCAGTCTATTTCTTTTCGGCGCGCTCGGCTTGGCGCAGGATATCTTCGGCGCGGCGCCAACCGCGCGAACCGGTGGGCAGGAGGCCGCTGGCCCGTTTGGCGAGCACTCCTGCATCTTTGAGACGGCCTTGCAAGGCGTATCGCTCGGCTGCGGAGAGCGCGGCCATGCCGTTGTTGCCAGTGCGCGCATAGGCCGCGCCGAGGTCGCGCAGCATGAGCCCATTGCGGAAGTCGCGATTTCGCGATTTCTCAAGCGCGTCGAGCGCCTCGCGGGGACGGTCGGCGGCGAGGAGGGCGCGACCGAGGCTTGCGAGGCAAAGTGCGTTGCGCGGCGCAAGGGCCGCCGATTTGCGATAGGCGCTGACCGCGTCATTGAAGCGACGGTTCTCGAGCAGAATCTGGCCCTTCAGCTCGTAGTAGAAAGCATCTTCGGGGCGCAGCTTGATCGCGCTGTTGATCGCGGTGAGCGCCGCATTGAATTGCGATAGGCGATGGCGTGCGGCGGCCTCGCGCATGAGGCGGATGTCTTGGGTGGGGCTTTCGCCGAGGCGGTTCAGGGTCCAGCCGGGCGAGAGCGTGAAGGCGGCGAGCTTGGCGCGCGCGCGGGCATACCAATAGGCGACGTCTGGGTCGGTAGGCTTGGCTTTGTCGGCATGGGCCGCGGCATAACTTTTCATGGTGCGGATGCGGTCGCGTGTCAGCGGGTGCGAGCGCATATAGGGATCCTGGCGCGAGGTATTGAGGGCTTCCTGGCCGCGAAAGATCTCGTGCACGTCAACCGCGCCTTGCGGATCAACGCCGGCGCGGCTCATGTAGCGCACGCCGGTCTGGTCGGCGGCCACTTCCTCGGCGCGGGTATGAGCGAGGAAGCGGCGCTCGGCCGTGGCGGTTGTCCCGAGGGCGATTCCCACACCGGCATTGGCATTGCCCGTGGCCGCGGCGGCCGCAGCGGCGAGGGCGAGGCCAAGCCCGGCGGCGGTTTGCGCAGCGCCCATGTTGGTGATGCGGCGAGAGATATGACCGTTGGTGATATGGGCCGCTTCGTGGGCAACCACCGCCTGAAACATCTCGGGCGTGTCCATGCGCAGGAGCATGCCGAGGTGGATGAAGATATGGTTGTTGTCGATGACAAAGGCGTTCAGGCTTCGGTCGTTGACGACGAGCACCTGAACATTGCCGCCGAGACCAGCGGCCGCAAGAACCGGCGCAGCGGCGCGGTTCAGGGCGTGCTCAATATCGGGATCCCGGATCAGAGAAACAGCCTTGGCGGCGCTGCTCGTGAATGTCAGGGCAAGCGTGGCAAGCACAATGGCGATTGCCTTGAGCGGATGGATTGACGCCATGGTCTTTTCGCGGTGAAAACAGCGGGTAACAAACATGGGGCCAATAGGAAGGAAAACCATGCGAAACTCAACCCGAAGCGCCGTTGATCCCTTTATTGTGATGGACGTGATGGAAGCCGCGCGGCAGGCCGAGGACGCGGGGCGCCATATTATCCATATGGAGGTCGGTCAGCCGGGGACCGCCGCGCCAGAGGGCGCGCGACAGGCTGTGGCGCGGGCGATGGAAGAGGACGCGATGGGATACACCGTGGCGCTTGGCCTTCCGGCGCTGCGCGAGCGCATCGCGCAGCTATATGGTGAGTGGTACGGGGTCGACCTCAATCCCGAGCGTGTGGTGGTCACGTCTGGGTCGTCGGCGGGGTTCCTGTTGGCGTTTACATCGCTGTTTGACGCTGGTGACCGTGTTGCCATTGGGGCGCCGGGGTATCCGTCATACCGACAAATTCTCAAAGCCTTGTCTCTGCAACCCGTTGATTTGCCAACGTCCGAAGCCAACCGGCTTCAGCCTGTGCCGGATGATTTTGCAGAAATGGACGTGCAGGGGTTGATGGTGGCGTCGCCGGCGAATCCGACGGGGACGATGCTTGACCATGGGGCGATGCGAGCGCTTGTGGAGGCGGCGCAGGCCAAGGGGGCTGCGTTTATCAGCGATGAGATCTACCACGGCATCGAATATGAGGCCAAGGCGGTGACGGCGCTTGAGATCACGGATGACTGCTATGTCATCAATTCCTTCTCCAAGTATTTCTCTATGACGGGATGGCGCGTGGGGTGGATGGTGGTTCCAGAAGACCATGTGCGCAAGGTTGAGCGACTGGCGCAGAACATGTTCATTTGCGCCCCACATGTGAGCCAGGTTGCGGCCCTTGGAGCGATGGAGTGCCACGAGGAATTGCAAGCGAATATGGGGGTTTACCGGAAAAACCGGCAGCTTCTCATCGAGGGTTTGCCGAAGATCGGCTTTGACCGTTTCGCGCCGCCCGATGGGGCGTTTTATGTCTATGTGGACGTGAGCCAATACACTGATGATAGCCGCGCTTTTGCCCGCGAGATCCTTGACGAGGCGGGGGTTGCAGTGACGCCGGGGCTTGATTTTGATCCGGTGCGGGGCGGGGGAACCTTGCGGTTTTCCTATGCGCGTTCGACGGCGGACATGCAGGAAGGGCTTGCCCGGCTTGGCGCTTTCATGAGGGCACGCGGCTTCGCCTAAGGCCCAAGAACCAACGTCGGTATTACGTCGGTATTGCGTCTGTATCGCGGTGGTGCGGATTTCATTTCAAGAAACACGACATCGGTATAGGATGCGGGAAAACAGATCACCCGCGAGAGGGATCATGAGCAGGATCATTGCCGTCATTTGCGCGCTTGTCTGGGCGTTTGCCGCGCCGGGACAGGCGCAGGAGTTGAGCGGGCTTGCGCGCGTCGAGGCCGCCAAGAGCGGGTTCAGCGAGGGCTGGCGGGGGTCTGTGACCTTTCGGCTTGGCCTGTCGCAAGGCGTGCCTTGGCGGGTGTTTCAGCTTGAGGCGCCCCGGCGGCTTGTTCTCGATTTCCGCGAGGTGGACTGGCGCGGTGTGACGCCCGAGACGTTTGGCGCGGCAGAGGGGATCGGGGCCGTGCAGTTTGGTCAGTTCCGCCCCGGTTGGAGCCGGATGGTGGTCGAGCTGACCGAAGCGCTTGCGGTCGAGACGGCGGCCCTTGCCGTCGATGAGATCAGCGGTGCGGCGCAGCTCGAGCTGGTGCTCGATCCCGTGAGCGCAGAAGACTATGCCGCGCTTGCGGGCGCTCCGCGCGATCCGCGTTGGGATTTACCGGAGCCAGCCTTGCCAATGACAGGCGCACGAGAGGCGCGGCCCGACTGGGCGCCCGTGGTCGTCGTGATCGACCCCGGCCACGGCGGGATTGATCCGGGGGCCGAGCGCGACGATGTCAACGAAAAGACCCTGATGCTGACCTTTGCGCGGGAATTGCGCGACACCTTGCGGCGCACGGGGGCATTCGAAGTTGTGCTGACGCGGGACGAGGACGTGTTCGTGTCTCTTGAGCGGCGGGTGTCGATCGCGCATGAGGTCGGGGCGGATGTCTTTATCTCCTTGCATGCCGACGCGTTGCGCCATGGGCATGCCACGGGGGCGACGGTTTATACCCTTTCGGAGGAAGCCTCGGACAAGGCCTCGGAAATCCTTGCCGAGCGCCATGACCGGGCCGATATCCTTGCCGGGATTGATCTGTCGCAGGCGGATGACGAGGTGGCGAATGTGCTTCTCGATCTTGCGCGGCTCGAGACACAGCCGCGCACAGAGCTTTTCGCGCGCATGCTTGTCAAACAGATCGAAGAAAGCACCGGGTCCACCAACAAGAAGCCCCTGCGCCACGCCGGGTTCTCGGTTTTGAAGGCGGCGGACGTGCCTTCGGTGCTTCTCGAGGTGGGGTTCCTGTCGTCGGAGGAAGACCTTGCACGGCTGACCGATCCGAATTGGCGCGCGCTTATGGCGGGGGGCATTCGCGATGCGCTTCAGCTTTGGGTGCAGGAAGACGAAGAGATGCGCGCCCTCTTGCGGCAGTAATGCAAGCAAAAAGGTGCCCAAAAGGGGCAGGCAAGCGCGGGGATGTGTTTTGACCCCCTCGCGCACGGCCTATATAGAAGCCTCATGACCGAGTGCGAAACGGGGTAAGCGCGTGATCCGATTCATTCTTTCCTTCATGGGGACCATCTTCACCTTCGTGACGATGGGCGCAGCCGTGATCGCGCTATCCATCGGTGCGGTGTTCTGGATGTACGGGCGCGATCTTCCGAGCCACGAGGCGCTTGCACAATATAAGCCCCCGACGATCAGCCGGATTTACTCGGGCGAAGGCCATATCATCGACGAGTTTGCCAAGGAACGGCGCCTTTTCGTGCCGTCGGCCGAGATTCCCGATCTGGTGAAGGAAGCGTTCATCTCGGCAGAGGACAAGAATTTCTATACCCACAGCGGGTATGACGCGCGGGGGATCGCAGCGGCGGCCTTTGAGGCGGTGCGGTCGCGTGGGCAGAATGTGCGCGGGGCCTCGACGATCACTCAGCAGGTGATGAAGAACTTCCTTCTCTCCGGCGACCGGCGGCTTGAGCGGAAGATCAAAGAGATCATCCTTGCCACGCGCGTTGAAGAGACGCTTTCCAAGGATCAGATCCTCGAGCTTTACCTCAATGAGATTTTCCTCGGGCAGAATTCTTATGGCGTGGCGGCGGCAGCGCAGACCTATTTCAACAAGTCGCTCAGCGAGTTGACCCCGCATGAGGCGGCGACGCTTGCGGCGATGCCCAAGGCACCGTCGGATTATCATCCGGTGCGCCGCAAGGAGCGGCTTTTGTCGCGGCGCAACTTCGTTCTGCGCGAGATGGCGGAGAACGGGTATATTTCGGATGCGAGCTATGAGACCGAGAAGGCGATGCCGCTGCGCTCGGTTCAGAATGGCGACTTTGACAGCTTCAAATCGGCACTGCCGCCGCGGGACTATTTCACCGATGAAATCCGCCGCCAGCTATCGGAAGATTTCGGCGAGGACGAGTTCTTTTCCGGCGGCATGACGGTGCGCGCGACGATCGACCCGGAGATGCAGGAGATCGCGGCGCGGGCGCTGCGCCACGCGCTTGAGAAATACGACCGCTCACGCGGGGTTTGGCGCGGCACAGGTGAAACGATTGACCCTGAGCTCCTGTCGGATGAGGGCAAATGGCGCGCGGCGCTTGGTGATCTGGATCTGCCCCGCGATGTTGATCTTGAGGGGCGCTGGCATCCGGCGGTTGTTCTCGAGGTGGGCAAGAACGATGCGCGGATCGGCATCGAAGGCATTGATGATGACGCCGATGGCCATTTCATCGCCGCCAAGGACGTAACTTGGGCGCGGCCACTGCTCGAAGAGGGCAAGCTTGGGCGCAAGGCGAAGGTGGCGGGCGATCTTCTTGACGTGGGCGATGTGGTGCTCGTGCGGGCGATCACCAAGGAAGACGATGGCAGTTTCGTGCGCTGGTCGCTCCGGCAGGTGCCGGAAGTGCAGGGCGGGTTCATGGCGATGGACGTCAACACCGGCCGCGTGATCGCGATGCAGGGCGGGTTCAGCTATCAGGATTCGGTGTTCAACCGGGCGACGCAGGCAAAGCGGCAGCCGGGGTCGTCGTTCAAGCCTTTCGTGTATGCCTCGGCGCTCGACAGCGGCTATAGCCCTGCGACGATTGTCATCGACGCGCCGATTGAAATTGACACGCCGCAGGGCGTCTGGCGTCCGCGCAACTCGTCGAACAAATTCTACGGCCCGACGCCGCTTCGCACGGGCATCGAACGGAGCCGGAACCTGATGACCATTCGCCTTGCGCAAGAGGTCGGGATGGAGGTCGTCGCCGATTATGCCGAACGCTTTGGCGTCTATGACAATATGGGCACCTACCTTGCCAACTCGCTTGGCTCGGAAGAGACGACGCTGTTCCAGATGGTTGCGGCCTATGCGATGTTCGCCAATGGCGGCGAGCGGGTAGAGCCGACCCTCGTTGACCGGGTGCAGGACCGCTATGGCGAGACGATCTATCGCCACGACAAGCGTGACTGTGTGGATTGCGACCGGTCCGACATCGCGCCGACGCGCGGGCCGCGCATCGTCAGCAACCGCGAGCGTGTGATGAACGCGATCACCGCCTACCAGCTCACCTCGATGATGCAGGGCGTGGTGCAGCGCGGCACGGCCTCGGGGACAGTCAATCTACCCGTGCCGGTTGCGGGCAAGACCGGGACCACGAACGAGGCCAAGGACGTTTGGTTCATTGGCTTCACCAACACGCTCGTTGCGGGCTGTTACATCGGTCATGACCGGCCGCGTCCGCTTGGCCGGGGCACCTATGGTGGATCGACCTGTGGCCCAGTGTTCCAGGAGTTCATGAGCGAAGCCATCGAGAAATACGGCGCCGGCAAGTTCCAGGTGCCGCCGGGGGGCCATTTCATCAAGATTGATCGCTACACCGGTGCACGGCTTGAAAACGAAGCGTCGGGGGCGAATGTTGTGGCGGAGTATTTCCGTGACGGCGAAGAACCGGTGTTCGGCGTGATGTATGATGGTGGTTTCGCCATGGGGTCGAACCTGCCGCTATTTGAAGAGGTCAACACGGGCGTCACCGAGGTCACCACCTCGACCGGCAAGAAGACCGTGGTCGGCCCGAAAGCGGATTTCGGCACGCTGAGTTCCGGCGGCCTCTACTAGCCCCAAGACGCCTGAAGACCACGCGCCGCCTTGCCCGCGTCAAGGCGCTGGTTTATCACGCGGACCTGACACCAAGACAAAGAAACGGACAGCCAGATGCGCGCAGAGACCCAGACCATCGTTGCAGAGATCGAAAAATCGCTCGAATTGCTGCGCCAGCGCATGGACTGGGAGACGGCCAAGTATCGGCTTGAGGAATTCAACGCGCGGGTCGAAGACCCGGACCTCTGGAATGATCCGGACGCGGCGCAGACGCTCATGCGCGAGCGGCAGAACCTGGTCGATGCCTTTGATACGGTGAACGGCATTGAGACCGACCTCAACGACAATGTCGAATTGATCGAGCTTGGCGAAATGGAAGAGGATGACGAGGTTGTCGCCGACGCCGAGGCAGCGCTCAAGGCGCTTGCGGTGAAGGCCGCGGAGAAAGAGCTTGAGGCGCTTCTCAATGGAGAGGCGGACAGCAACGATACCTTCCTCGAGATCAACTCGGGCGCGGGCGGCACGGAGAGCTGTGACTGGGCGTCGATGTTGGCGCGGATGTATGTGCGTTGGGCCGAAAAGAAGGGCTACAAGGTCGAGCTTCAGTCGATGACAGCGGGCGAAGAGGCCGGGATCAAGTCCGCCGCCTACAAGATTTCTGGCCACAACGCCTATGGCTGGCTCAAATCCGAGAGCGGCGTGCACCGCCTTGTGCGGATCTCGCCCTATGACTCGGCGGCGAAGCGGCATACCTCGTTCAGTTCGGTCTGGGTCTATCCGGTGGTGGACGACAATATCGAGATTGAGGTCAACCCGTCCGATATCCGCATTGATACATACCGGTCGTCCGGGGCAGGCGGTCAACACGTCAACACCACCGACTCGGCCGTGCGGATCACCCACGAGCCGACTGGCATCGTTGTCACCTCTTCGGAAAAGTCGCAGCACCAGAACCGCGATATCGCGATGAAGGCCCTGAAATCACGGCTCTATCAGCTTGAGCTTGACCGGCGCAACGCGGCGATCAACGAGGCGCATGAGGCCAAGGGGGATGCGGGCTGGGGCAACCAGATCCGGTCTTACGTATTGCAGCCCTACCAGATGGTGAAAGACCTGCGCACGAATTTCGAGACCTCGGACACCAAAGGCGTGTTGGATGGGGATCTCGACGGGTTCATGGCGGCGACGCTTGCCATGGATGTCGCGGGCAAGAGCCGCGCCGACGCCCAAGCCGAGGATTAAGCGGCACGACGGCGAACAGGCAGGGGACGTCGCAGGGGCTTTGCCCCTCTTGGCTTCAATGAGGCCAATTCACCCCAGGATATTTTCGGCAAGAGGAAGAGATGGGCCTTGCGCGAAAGCGTGGGGCCTTTAGCGTTCGGTGGGTCAGGGAAGGATTTCAGTATGGGCGAGTTTCTGGATTGGGAGGCGGAGGCGCTTGTCGCGGCGATGCGGGAGCGGCGCCTATCGTGCGAAGAGGTCATGGCGGCGACGCTTAACCGCGTGGATGGGCTGAACCCCGGTCTCAACGCGATTATCTCGCGTCGGGAGACCGAGGATTTGCTCAGCGAGGCGCGGGCGGCGGACCGGGTGCCGGTCGAGGCGCGGGGCGCGTTGCACGGGCTTCCGATGGCGGTCAAGGATTTCGCCAGCGTGAAGGGGGTACCGACTTCGATGGGATCGAGCCTCTTTGCCGAGACACCCGCGCCGCAAGACGATGTCATGGTGGCGCGGATGCGCGGCGCGGGGGCGATCTTTATCGGCAAGACCAACGTGCCGGAATTCGGGCTTGGCTCGCATACGTTCAACCCGGTCTTTGGCGCGACGCACAACCCTTATGACCATGCCAAGAGCGCGGGAGGGTCTTCGGGGGGTGCTGCGGCGGCATTGGCGGCGCGGATGGTGGCGTTGGCCGATGGGTCGGACATGATGGGCAGCCTGCGCAACCCGGCGGGGTTCTGTAATATCTACGGCTTTCGGCCCAGTTGGGGCGTGGTGCCGCGCGATGCGGGCGGCGAAACCTTTTTGCAGCAGATCTCGACCAATGGCCCAATGGCGCGCAGCCCGGGCGACCTTGCGCTTTTGTTGTCTGTGATCGCCGCGCCGAACCCGAAAGTGCCACATAACGTCCCGGTGCAGGAGTGGACGCTTGGCCCGCAGCCGCGGCTTCGGGGGGTGCGGGTTGGCTGGCTTGGAGACTGGGGTGGGGCCTATGCGATGGAGGACGGTATCCTGGCGCTTTGTGAGGCGGGGCTTGGGGTTCTCGAGGACCTTGGGGCCGGGGTCGAGGCCTTGCCCGCGCCGATGGCGGCGGAGCGGCTCTGGGAGAGTTGGTGCACGTTGCGCCATTGGGCCGTCGCGACGGAGCTTGCGCCGCTTCATGCGGATACGCGCAAGCGCGCGGCGCTCAAGGCAGAGGCAATCTGGGAGATTGAGGCGGGGCTCAAGCTTGACGCCATGGCGATCAGCCGGGCGGGCGCCGCACGGGCGCGGTGGTTCGAGCGGGCGGCGGACCTGTTCGAGAGCTATGATGTGCTCGCGCTGCCGACAGCGCAAGTCTGGCCCTTCCCGGTCGAGTGGCGCTTTCCCGAGGCGATTGGCGCGCGCGAGATGGATACCTATCATCGCTGGATGGAAGTCGTGGTCCCGGCGAGCCTTGCGGGGCTTCCGGCGATCAGCGTTCCGGTGGGCTTTGGCGAGGCGGGCTTGCCGATGGGCATGCAGCTTATCGCGCGCAAAGGGGCGGACCGAGCGCTTCTTGAGGTGGCGGAGGCCTATCATCGGGCCACTCATTGGCCAGAACAGCGCCCGCAGATCTTTCCCGATGCGTGAAAAGGTTGATTTGTAAAGCGACACGCGTTCATATCGTCAGAACGACATGCGTTTTGGGAGGGATGGATGCCGGACAGAGCAGAACAACGGCCTGAGCATGGTGTGCCGGACCTCGGCAGTGTCACGATCGGGATGCTGCGCGAGGCGCTTGTGCGGGGATGGCGCGATTTTCGCGCCAAGCCGGGCTACGGGATCGTGTTCTCGGTGTTCTATGTGCTGGCGGGGTGGCTCATCTCTTGGATCACGCTGGCGACGGGGCAGAGCTATTGGCTTGTCTTCGCGGCCATCGGCTTTCCGCTTCTCGGGCCCTTCGCGGCGGTTGGCCTCTATGAGGTGTCACGGCGCCTTGAGCAGGGGCGGGCGATGGACCTCTACGCGATCTTTGGTGTGGTTGGGCGGCAGAGCAAGCGCCAGCTGCCTTCGATCTGTGCGGTGATCGTTGTCGTGTTCCTATTCTGGTTCTTCCTCGCCCACATGATCTTCGCGCTTTTCCTTGGCCTATCGACCATGACCAATGTGTCTTCGTCCTACGAGGTTTACCTAAGTGGCAATGGACTGATGATGCTTGGCTTTGGCTCAGTCGTGGGGGCGGCGTTCGCGCTCTTGCTATATATGATCACGGTGCTGTCGCTGCCGCTATTGCTTGACCGCGAGTTGGATTTCGTGACGGCGATGATCACCAGCTTTCAGAGCGTGACTGAGAATTTTGTCCCGATGATCCTCTGGGCCGCGCTTATTGCGGCGCTGACATTTGCGGCGATGGTGCCGGGGTTTCTTGGGTTGTTCCTTGTGCTGCCGCTATTGGGGCATGCATCGTGGCATCTTTATTCGCTGATGAAAGAAGCCGGGGAGGCGGAGGCATCGGCCTATGAGGCCGACGCCGAGGATGCCTTGGCCTAATAAGCCTTACTCTTCCCGCCCCATGGCACGCAGCATGGCATGCAGGTCAGGCGCCATGTGGTGCCCGGATTCAAGAGCAAAGACATAGGCATGGGTCAGGTAGAAGCCACGTGCCTCATCGGCGTTGGCGGTCTCCGCCGCCTCGCGATAAAGCGCCACGAGAGACGGCCTGTCGCCGGTCTCGTGGGCCGCAAGGAGGCGGGTGTCCAGCGCCTCTCTGGTCATTCCGCCGCGGTCGATTGATTGGCGTTGGCGATCTCGTAGCGCGAGGCGACCCAATCGTGGAAGCAGTGGGTGGGGCCATCCATCGCGGGCGAGAAGCGACCGCCGTCAAAGCCGACCGCATGGCGGCCGCGTTGCATGCCCTCGACCACGAAGACATCTTCTTCGAAGACGGTTTTCCAAAGCTGCGTATTGCGCGCACGCAGGCCTTGTTCGATTTCGGGCGCGGCGTAGTAGAGATGGATGTGCTCGATCGTCTGGTCGATGGCGACGGGCTCGAGCACAATGGCGAAGGCGTGGTCGCGCTGTGCGCCGAGGAGGACGTTGGGGTAGACGGCGATGTATTCCGCGCCCTCGTCCCATTTGTCCGAAAGGCCGTCGAAATCGGGGAACGTGTCGCCGTTATGGCTTTTCAACTGGCGATAGACCAGCGTGCCTTGACCGGAATACTGGCCCGGCTCGGCGATGTTGTAGTGGTCCTCGAGGCGCGAGTAGCTGTTGAGGCCGGGGTGGACCCAAGGCAGGTGATAGCTTTCGCAGTAGTTTTCGACGGCGAGTTTCCAGTTGGTATTCACTTCGAGGGTGAACTTGCTATCGGTGCCGCCGTGATAGACGGGCTTTTCGACCTCTTCCCAACGCTTCAGAAGATCGGCGTGGACCTCTTCGAAGGGGGCGGCGTCGCCGGAGACGTTGATAAAGACCACATCGCGCCAGATATGGCTACGGACCTCAATGAGCCCAAGCTCGGAGCGTTTGACGGCGTCATGGGTGTTTTGGCCGGGGCCACCGACATGGGGCGTCGTGACGAGGCGGCCATCGGTGGCGTAGCACCAGGAATGGTAGGGACAGCGGATCGCGCCCTCGATCTTGCGCGGTTCTTCGACAAGGATCATGCCACGGTGACGGCAGGTGTTGTAGAAGACGCGGACCTGACCCTGTTTGTCGCGCAAGAGCAGCAGAGGCATGCCAAGAAAGCTCATCGGGACAGCATCGCCGGGTTCAGGCACGTCTGCGGCCACGGCGAGGCCCGACCAAGAGGCAAAAAGAACCGCCTTCTTCTCGGCTTCGAATTGGGCCGGATCGGTGTAATGGCTATTGGGCAGGCCGAGGGCCTCTTCCACGGGACGGCGCACAGCCGACAGGTCTTGGATTTCCATGGCTAACTCCTCTGAGGGTGGACAGAGATTAGCCGGGGGGGCGTCAATTCATTTGCCTAACTGCGACTTGAATTGACTTGGGGCGACACGTTGGGGCGTCGCCCTGATGCGGATCAAGAGAAGGGGCGTTCGGGTTGAAGCAGCTTGCGGTGATAGGGAATCAGCTCTTCGGTGCTACAGAATCCGACCTTGCGCGCGGCCTGTAGAACCTCGGGGCCGAAGGCGCCGAGATGTTCGTAAACGAGCCGCGCGGCGCGGCGTCCTGTGACCGTTTCCCGGACGGTGCGTGTCGCGTAGCCGGTCCAGTAGTGGTTCTGGAACGAGGCGACGCGGCTTAGGTAGTTGAAAGAGGTGGCCATGGTGCGGCGATGCGAGACGAGCGCGGCAACGCCGTCTTCCTGTGGCAGGATCACGCCACGGAACTCGCGGGTTGTCGGATCTGTGGGCAGGCCCTGCTGGCGCATGCCTTCCTTGGCTTCATAGCCGCGGATGAAGGTGTGGTTGTCGCGACGAAAGACATAGACAAGGCCGGTAATGACCAGATCTGCCTCGGTAAAACTCAGTCGGGAGAAACGGTAGAACCCGTTCGGAAACACATCTTGGGGGATGTCCGTCATGCCAGCGCCGATATAGTCGTCGATCAACGGGTGGTTCAGGACGCCGCGCTCTGTTTCAAGCGTGTCGATCGGTTCGAGCAGGATGCGGGCATCGACACCAAAGAAGCTACAGATGCGATGTAGCACGTCGGGGCGCGGGAAACTCTCGCCGGACAGATAGCGGTTGAACTGCGTCCGGTTGATGCCGAGCTCGCGGCAGAGCTGTGAGACGGACGGGTAGGTTTTGGCCAGGATGCGGAGGTTCTCGCCGAACATCTTGCGCAGGTCGGCTGGGGACATGTCCTGATTCTGTATCTTGTCGTTCTTGACCAATGCACCCTCCGGTTGGTCATATTATCATTGCATCTCGCCTGGCGCGAGTTGTCTGTGCGAATTGACGCCAACTAACATCATGGTGATGCAGTTTCGCATCCATATAGGGCAGAGTCGACACAATTCCGAAGCAAGCGACGCGCAATTTTACGTGTTTTCATTTCGAGTTCTTTGGAACACTCGAAGAGAGTGGAAAAAGGAGTTTGGCCTCAGATGCTTGGCGTGGTTCTCTGGAGCGATAGCACCGACAAGAAGGCCGTGATCTGGTGCGAAGACCACGGTGAACTTGCCTATTTTGACGGCGCGGGCAGCTCGATTTTCGACGGCGCCACGCTTGATGCGGGCGACCTCGTGCAATTCGAGATGCAGCAGGACAATCAGCGTCGCCTTGCAAGGAACATGCGCCGGCTTCAGCAGGGGGCCTATGAGGGGCTGACAGAACGTCTTGTTGATGCGAGCGCGCCCAAGGCGGAGCCCGAGCCGCAGGAGCAAAGGGGCGCGGGTTTCAGTGCCGCGAACATCATTCCATTTACGCGCCGACGCAACGCGCGGCGGGCCGGAGAGTTTCTCCCTGCCTGACCCGACTATTTGGGTGAGGGGCAAGAAAGGGGGCCATGTGGCCCCCTTTTTTTACATGAGACGGTGAAGGGGCGGCGGCGTCAGACCGCGCCGCGCGACAGCGCCGCAACGCCGGTGCGTGCCACTTCGACAAGGCCGAGCGGGCGCATCAGATCGGCAAAGGCGTCGATCTTCTCGGGCGCGCCGGTGATCTCGAAGACAAAGCTACCGAGGGTCGAGTCAACCACGTTGGCGCGGAAGATCTCGGCGAGGCGCAGGGCTTCGATGCGTTTGTCACCATCGCCCGTGACCTTGAACAGGCCAAGCTCGCGTTCGACGGCGGGGCCTTCGACGGTCAGGTCATGCACTTCGTGCACGGGCACGATGCGGCCAAGCTGGGCTTTGATCTGTTCGATGACCTGCGGCGTGCCTTTGGTCACGATGGTGATGCGCGACTGGTGGCCAAGGTGATCGACCTCGGCCACGGTCAGGCTTTCGATGTTGTAGCCCCGGCCCGAGAACAGGCCGATGACGCGGGCAAGGACGCCCGGCTCGTTGTCGACATTCACCGCGAGCGTATGGGTTTCCTGCACGTCGGAGAAATTCGGGCGCAGGTTATAGGCCGAGTGCTTGGTCGAGCCTTTCTTGATCTTTAGAGCAGCCATAGTCGTCTCTCCTTACACAAGCACGGCGCCGCCGGCTTCGATGGCACCTTCGGTCGAGGCTTCGCCCAGAAGCATTTCGTTATGCGGTTTGCCCGACGGGATCATCGGGAAGCAGTTTTCGTGCTTCTCGACCAGGCAGTCGAAAATCACCGGGCCGTCATAGGCGAGCATTTCCTTGATCGCCTCGTCGAGATCGTCGGGGTTGTCGCAGCGGATGCCCTTGCAGCCAAAGGCGTCGGCGAGCTTGACGAAATCGGGCAGGGCTTCGGACCAGCTATGGGAATAGCGTTCGCCGTGCAGCAGTTCCTGCCACTGGCGCACCATGCCGAGACGCTCGTTGTTGAGGATGAACTGTTTGACCGGCAGCCGGAATTGCACTGCGGTGCCCATCTCTTGCATGTTCATCAGCCACGACGCTTCGCCCGCGACGTTGATCACGAGGCTGTCGCGATGAGCCATTTGCACACCAATGGAGGCGGGGACGCCATAGCCCATGGTGCCGAGGCCCCCGGACGTCATCCAGCGGTTCGGATCCTCGAAGCCGAGGTATTGCGCGGCCCACATCTGGTGCTGACCGACCTCGGTCGTGATGTAGCGGTCCATGTCCTTGGTCAGCGCTTCAAGGCGGCTCAGCGCATATTGCGGCTTGATGGTTTTGCCTTCCTGCGTGAACTTCAGGCAATCGACGGCGCGCCAGTCGTTGATCTGCTCGTGCCATTTGGCAATCGCGCCTTTGTTGGTCTTGCGGCCGCGCGCCTTCCAGATCTTGAGAATGTCCTCGAGCACGTGGCCCACATCACCGACGATCGGGATATCGGTCTTGATCACCTTGTTGATCGAGGAAGGGTCGATATCGATATGGGCTTTCTTCGAGCCGGGGCTGAAGGCCGAGACGAGACCGGTAATGCGGTCGTCGAAGCGGGCGCCGATATTGATCATCAGATCGCAATCATGCATCGCCATGTTGGCCTCGTAGAGACCGTGCATCCCGAGCATCCCGAGCCAGTTCTTGCCCGAGGCCGGGTAGGCACCGAGGCCCATCAGCGTCGAGGTGATCGGGATATTCGTGGCATCGACCAGTTCGCGCAGCAGTTGGCTCGCGCCCGGACCGGAGTTGATGACACCACCACCGGTGTAGAAGATCGGGCGTTCCGCTTTTTCCAGCGCCTCGACCAGTTCGGTGATCGCCTCGATGTCGCCCTTGAGCTGTGGCTGATAGCGGTTGGTGTCGATGGACTGCGGGGGGGTGTATTCCGCCGATGCGAATTGCACGTCCTTGGGAATGTCGATCAGCACAGGGCCGGGGCGGCCAGAGCGTGCCACGTGAAAGGCCTGGTGGATGGTATCCGACAGGGTCTCGGTCTCTTTCGAGAGCCAGTTGTGTTTGGTGCAGGGGCGGGTGATGCCAACGGTGTCGGCCTCTTGGAACGCGTCCGAGCCGATCATGAAGGTCGGCACCTGACCCGACAAAACAACGATCGGGATCGAGTCCATCAGCGCATCAGTCAGGCCGGTCACAGCGTTGGTTGCGCCGGGGCCAGAGGTCACCAGCGCCACGCCGACCTTACCGGTCGCGCGGGCATAGCCTTCGGCCGCGTGCACGGCGCCTTGTTCGTGGCGCACGAGGATGTGGCGAATATCGTTCTGCTGAAAGATCTCGTCATAAATCGGTAGGACTGCCCCGCCGGGATATCCGAATACCGTGTCCACACCCTGATCCTTGAGGGCCTGAACCACCATTCTCGCTCCGGTCATCTGACGTGTCATCTGTCTCTCCGTTTACAACGTCACTTCAATAGTCTCTTACACACAAAAAAGCCCCCGAGGTTGTCGGGGGCGCATGGGGTACCGTTATGGTGTCCGTTACCGGCCCATGCGCCATTTTCCTACGACGACGATAAGTACGCCCATTTGCTCAGTCTCCTTCGCGTGTGGGCGGGACATTATGGCCGTGGTCTAGGGGCGTCAACCGCGAAAACCCCACCTTTGCATGGAAAATGCGAAAAAAGTGTCGCAGGGAGGGGTGATTTCTTTCTGAAAGTTGCGCGAAGTGGCGGGGTGGCGCACAGTATCGTCCGCGTTTCTGGCGCGATCCGCGTGAAATGCGGGATTCATGAGCGAAAATGTCGAGATTTCACAAGTGATTTACAGATTAAGTATATGGAAAATAAAGTATTTTTCCGCTTTTTAGAATTGATCTAAATCAAAGTTGCGTTCTGCAAAGGTGGCATGATCCGTTCAAACGCGTGAGACTCGATCTAGGAGCTAGAAAATGAAACGTCTCTTGACTGCATCGGCCGCCATCGCCTGCGTCATGGGTGCGCAAGCCAATGCAAGCGACCTTCGCGAAGACGCACTGGAGTATTTCAAGCCGCTACCTTCGACAGTTCCGGCTGTGAAGGACAACGCGATCACGCCCGAGAAAATCGACCTCGGCAAGGCGTTGTTCTTTGATCCGCGTATGTCGGCGTCGGGCGTGTTCTCGTGCAACTCGTGCCACAACCTCGCCACCGGCGGGGACGATAATATGCCGACCTCGATTGGCCATGGCTGGCAGAAGGGGCCGCGCAACTCGCCCACCGTGCTCAACGCCGTGTTCAATATCGCGCAGTTCTGGGACGGGCGCGCGGAAGACCTCAAGGCTCAGGCCAAAGGCCCGGTGCAGGCCGGTGTCGAAATGGCCAACACGCCGGAAAACGTGGTCGCGACCCTGAACTCGATGCCGCAGTATCAGGACTGGTTCAAAGCCTCCTTCCCGGAAGAAGCGGATCCGGTATCCTTTGACAACTTTGCCAAGGCCATCGAGGCGTATGAGGCGACCCTGACCACACCTGCGCCGTTCGATGCCTATCTCAATGGCAACGAAGATGCGCTTAGCGCCGAAGAGAAAGAGGGGCTTGCGCTCTTTATGGATAAGGGCTGTGCGTCTTGCCACAATGATGTGAACCTTGGCGGCAACGGCTACTATCCGTTCGGTCTTATCGAGAAGCCGGGGGCAGACATCCTGCCGGAAGGCGACAAGGGGCGCTTTGCTGTGACCGAAACCGCGGATGACGAGTATGTGTTCCGCGCCGCACCGCTCCGCAATATCGACCAGACTGCGCCTTACTTCCACTCCGGGCTTGTCTGGGATCTGAAAGTGGCGGTTGAGATCATGGCGGAAAGCCAGTTGGGCGAAGAGCTCAGCAGCGATGAAGCCGATAAGATCGTTGCCTTCCTAGGCTCGCTGACTGGCGAAATGCCGATGGTCGAGTATCCGGTGCTGCCGGCTGAGACCGCAGGCACGCCGCGCCCGAGCGGGATCGTCGTTGAGTAAACGCTCAGACGATACGTGAGACACCGGAAACGCCGCGCAGCACGCGCGGCGTTTTCATGTGACGGGCCGGGGCTTTAGAGGCTGACGCCTGTGCCTTGCAGAACGCCATGCTCCATCGCGTAGCGCGTCAGGCCAGCGGTCGAGGAAATCCCCAGCTTGCGTTTGATGTTCTTGCGGTGGGTTTCGACCGTGCGCACGGAGATGTCGAGCGCGATGGCGACCTCCTTGTTGGATTTGCCTTGGGCCAGTTGCAGCAGGACGGTCTGTTCGCGGCTTGTCAGTGCCTCTCGTTCGCTGCCCTCGGTGGGGGCAATGGAGCCTTGTGCGCCGGTGCAGAGATAGCGTTCGCCGCGCATCACGGTTTCGATCGCGGTACGGATTTCCTCGGTCGGCACGTCCTTCAGCACATACCCCATCGCCCCGTGCGAAAGCGCGGTGGAGATATATTCCGGACTGTCGTGCATCGACAGGATCAGGATGCGCGTGTCGGGGTTGGCCTCGAGCAGCATTTCCGTCGCGGTCAGGCCGCCGATTTCCGGCATGTTGAGGTCCATCAAGACGATGTCGGGATGCATATCTCCCAGCGTATCCACCGCCTCACGCCCGTTGGTGAGCGTCGCGATGACCTCGATGTCATCGTAGCTTTCGAGGATCGATTGGATGCCCTCGGCGACCATGGGATGATCATCGACGATGGCAATGCGGATTGTGGCAGGGCCCGCGGGCTCGGTCATGCACTGGCCTTTCTTTTGTCTGGGGAGGCCTCTTCCGGCGGCAGGATATGGCTGAGCGGAACTTCGGCGACAATAACCGTCCCGGAGCGGGAGGAAAAGATGCGCAATGTGCCGTCAAGCTGTTCCACGCGCTCTTGCATGTTGCGCAGGCCAAGGCCGGTCTGTGGGTGGCGCGGGCTGTCTTGTGGAATGCCGGTGCCGTTGTCTGTGATGCGCAGGGTGGCGCCGCCGATATGGCCGCGCAGATCGACATCGACCTCGGTCGCCCCGGAGTGGCGCTCGACATTGGTCAGGGCTTCTTGGGCGATGCGGTAGAGGGCGTTCTTGGCGTCGTTGTCGAGGCGGTTCCGGAACACCACGGTGTTGAAGGTGGTCTCGATGCCGGTGCGCCGTGCGAATTCATCGGTCAGCGTCTTGAGGGCAGGGCCAAGCCCAAGGTCATCGAGCACGCCGGGGCGCAGGTCGCGGGAGATGCGGCGCACTTCCTGAATGGCGCTCGAGAGGTGACTGATGCCGCGGTCGAGCGTTTCGCCGGCCTGATCATCGCCCTTGGCGAAGCGGCGCTTGGCGCTGTCGAGGGCATAACGGACGCCGACGAGAAGCTGACTGATGCCATCGTGAAGCTCGCGTGCGACGCGGCCGCGTTCTTCTTCCTGAGCGTCAAAGACCCGTTGTGTCAGAGCCTTGAGCTTGACGTCGGCAAGGCGGCGTTCGCGGATGTTAATAACGAGGCCAGACATGAACACCATGAGCAGCGCGCCGACGGCGATGGCGAGGATGTATTGTGAGGTGCGGCGCACGCGGGTCTGCACCTCGGCGCGCGAGGCGGCGACCGTTTCGAGCACGTCGTCGATGAAGATGCCGGTGCCGATCGCCCATCGCCAATCCTGTAGCCCGACCACGTAGGTCACCATCCGCGCGGTTTCGCTGGTCGAGGGTTTGGGCCAGTCATAGGTGTGATAGCCGCCGCCCTGACGTGCGATGCGGATGAGTTCGTCGGTGATCTTGGTGCCGTTGATGTCTTCGAGCCCCGTCCAGTTCTTGCCGATGAGGTAGGTCTGGCGCGGGCTGACGAGATTGGTGCCTTCGTAGTCGAAGACAAAGAAATAGCCGTCTTGCCCGTAGAGCATGGAGGCTAGGATCTGGGTGACGGCGACCTTGGCCTGTTCATCGTCTGGCGCGGCACGACCGTAGATATTGATGAAGGCGGTGCGCGCGATGGACATATAATTCTTCAGTTCCGCCTTCTTGGCTTCGATCAGGCGCTGTTCGAGAGTGCGGATTTCACGTTCGGCCAGTTGCCGTGATTGCGTCGCGACCAAAACGGTGATCGCGGCCACCGCGAGAATCAGCGGCACAGTCGCGAGCAGGAACAGTTTTTGCCCATAAGACGGGCGTGGAGGCGTGAAAAGGCGGCGCATGAATGATTCGTTACGATGTTGCGGAGCCGAATCATAGAGGAGATTTTGCAATCAAAAGCTGTCGGCGAGGGAGGAAATGTGGGGGCTGCTGAGAAATTGGTCAGTTTTTCTACCGGGAAGATGGGTATCTACGCAGAACTAGGTATTCCAACACGCGGGTTGCATGGCTAGGCTGGCAGAACTTGCAACGATCCGTCCGCAGGCCGTTCGCGGCGTGCCGGGCTGTAACAATATTCTGGGAGGAATCACTCAATGGATCGTCGTTCTTTTCTTAAGACTTCGGCTATGGGCGGCGCAGCTGCTGCAGCCACCACTCTGGCGGCACCGGCCTATGCACAAGGCAAGCGCACGCTGACCATGGTCACCACCTGGGGCCGCGGCCTCGCAGGTGTGTTCGATGCCGCGCAGCGCACCGCTGACAGCATCACCGCCATGTCCGACGGTCAGCTGACCGTTGAAGTTAAAGCGGCTGGCGAACTCGTCGGCGCGTTCGAAGTGTTCGACGCCGTGACCGCAGGTCAGGCCGACATGTACCACGGCGCAGACTACTACTTTGTGGGTCAGCACCCGGGCTATGCCTTCTTCACCGCAGTTCCGTTCGGCATGACCGCACAAGAACTGGCCAACTGGTACTACCATGGCGACGGTATGGCGCTGCATGACGAGCTGGGCGAAATCTTTGGCCTGAAATCGTTCCTCGGCGGCAACACCGGCGCACAGGCTGGTGGTTGGTACGCCAAAGAAATCAACGGTCCGGAAGACTTTAACGGTCTCAAGTTCCGTATGCCGGGTCTCGGCGGTAAAGCCCTCGGCAAGCTTGGCGCATCGGTTCAGAACCTTCCGGGCGCAGAAGTGTACCAGGCCCTCGCATCCGGCGCCATCGATGGCACCGAGTGGATCGGCCCCTGGGCAGACGAAAAAGCCGGTTTCCAGGAAATCACCAAGTTCTACTACACCGCTGGTTTCCACGAGCCGGGCGCAGGTCTTTCGGTTGCCACCAACCGCGAAGTCTTCAACAGCCTTTCGCCGGCACACCAGAAGATCGTTGAGATCGCTGCTTCGGAAACCCACCAGTGGAACCTCGCACAGTTCCTCAACAACAACGGTGCCGCGCTTCAGCGTCTCCAGTCGGCTGGCGTCAAGACGCTCGAATTCCCCGACTCGGTTTGGGATGCATTCGGCAAGGCGTCGATGGAAGTCCACGAAGAGAACATGGGCGACGAGCTCTACAAGAAGATCTACGACAGCTTTGCAGCGTCGATGAAGTCTTCCTCGGGTTGGATTCAGAAGTCCGAAAGCGCCTACCGCGCACAGCGCGACCGCGTTCTGGGCTAAGCCAAACCGCGAAAATAGAAGAGGCCCCCCGAGATTTCGGGGGGCCTTTTCAGAAAGTCGCGACAGCGCGCCTCATGTAAATCATAAGGGGATGGGGGGATCATGCTGGACGCAATCGTCTGGTTCTTCACCAATATTGCACAAGCCTTCGTGAATTTCGGATACGCACTCACGCATCCGGGACAATGGCTTTCGTGGATGGGGGGTCTTGAGACCGTTGAGGACAAGCAGGCGCTCATGCGCTTTGTCTACTACGGCGGCTCGACCGAGTTTTTCTTTGTTGTCTTTACGATCTTCCTGATCGTGACAGCGGTTGGCTTTTGGCGCCGGTCCTTCATGTGGGGCTGTGTGCGCGTGCTTGAGGGCATGGCCAACACCATCGGACGTTTCTTTGCTTGGGCCGGGCTTATCATGGTTCTGCAGCAGATCGTCATCGTCTTCATGCAACGGATCTTTACCGTCGCCGAAATCTCGCTCATCTGGAACGTAGATTTCCTGACCCACGATGTCAGTTGGTGGGCGGAAGAGCTCAAGCTTTATAACGCGATGATCGTGACCATGTGCGCGACCTACACGTTTGTGCAGGGCGGACATGTGCGGGTCGATCTGGTCTATTCGGCCGTGTCCTACCGCACCAAGAAGGTCATCGACATGTTCGGCTCGCTCATCTTCATGATGCCTGCGGCGGTTCTGACGTGGATGTACGGCTGGTTCTTCATGTGGCGCCACCTCGTGACGCCCAAGGTCTCGGCCTCGGATAAGGTCGAGCTTTTGATGAAGAAGGCGCGCATTCTCAAGTGGAACGTGGAAACGATCGGTTTCTCGCCCAACGGGTTCAACGCCTATTTCCTCTTCAAGGTTCTTCTCGTGGCCTTTGCGGGCCTCGTCTTCCTGCATGCAATTGCCTTCTTCTACCGCTCGTATCTCGAATGGAAGGAAGGCATGGACAGCGAAGGCAAATACCTCGACCGCGATACGCTCGGCGAGGGTGAAGAAGCCTATGAAGGCACGCACTAAGTAAGGGGCAGAACACATGCTTTTCGGACTTGATGGGGTCGAAATCGGCCTGATTATCGTCTTTCTCTGCCTCTTCGGGGGCATTCTCTCGGGTTTTCCGGTGGCCTTTGCCATCGGCGGCGCCGGGGTCATTTCTTTCGGTATCATTGCCGCGCTCGATAGCGCAGGCATCCTGATCCATCAGGCCATTGATACCGGTTCGGCCATGTATTCCGACCTGATCGCGCAAGGCGTGCGGCCGGATACGGTTTCGATCTTCCGATACCCGGATTTGCCACGCATCGGCGAGCCGGTCTTCCCGGGTGGCTGGGAACAGGCGATGGATCGGAACCTGTCGTTTATCGTCAACCGGATGAACGAACGTGTTCTCGCAGGCGCGTCGATCGAGACGCTTCTGGCGGTTCTGATGTTTGTCCTGATGGGGATCACGCTTGAACGCTCGAAGATCGCCAACGAACTTCTGACGACGATGGCGCGAGTCTTCGGGCCGCTGCCGGGCGGTCTTGCCGTTTCGGTGGTCGTGGTGGGCGCGTTCCTTGCGGCCTCGACGGGGATCGTCGGCGCGACCGTGGTGACCATGGGGCTTTTGTCCCTGCCGACCATGCTCAAGAACGGCTACTCGCCGAAACTTGCCACCGGGGTCATCGCGGCCTCGGGGACGCTTGGGCAGATCATTCCGCCGTCGATTGTGATCGTGCTTCTTGGCACGCTGGCGGGTGACCTTTATTCCGCAGCACAGGAACAGCGCGCACAGGTTGCCGGGTGTTCCGACGCTCTGACCTATCTCGGGGAACCGGCGGTTGTCTCGGTCGGCACGCTTTTCCAGGCGGCGCTTTTGCCGGGGATCATGCTTGCCGTGCTTTATGCGCTCTATGCCTTCGGTTATGCGCTATTGAACCCCAAGAACGCTCCGGCGGTTGAACTTGGCGCCTCCAACAGCGAGCCGATTGGCCGCAATCACGGTCTTGTCTGGTTCCTTGGTGTACCGGCGCTTCTCGTGGTGGGGATGATCGGGTTGAGCAATGTCAATCTGATCGGCAGCCAGAACGTTATCGTCGACAGCTACTCGGACGCGGGTCAGACCGCGAGCCTGCGCACCAAGGTTGATGACCAGTGTAAAGCGGCGATGATCGAACTGCATGGTCAGGCGGCTTGGGATCAGGCCGTCGCCGAGCAGGCAGAGATCGACGCGGCGGGCGGCGTGCAGGAATCGCACCAGCTTTCCGATGAAGAAATCGCCACGGCGTATCAAGCGAAGCTCGACAATGCCGCACCGATTGGTTCGGGTATTGCGACCGGCTTCCTGCTTCTGGCCTTCGTGCTCACCACTGCGCGTGGTGTGGGGCCGTCGCAAGACACCCGTCCGCTTATGATCGGGGCCGGGGGCATTCTGCTGGCGCTGATCGTGGATGCGCTCATCATCACGCCGGAGACGACACCGGGGATGACGCTTGTCTTCCTTGCGGTGCCAATCCTGCTCACGCTTTATGGATGTCGCTATGCGGCGGGGCTGTTGGGACAGAACGAGCTTCTGCGCGTGGTCTTCCCGCCACTCGTCCTGATCGTGGCGGTGCTTGGCTCGATCCTTGGCGGGATCACCAACCCGACCCCGGCCGCGGCCCTTGGGGCAGGCGGGGCGATCATGCTCGCGGCCTATCGCAAGCTGCAGGAAGAGGACAAATCGGGCCGGATCATCATCTGGTCGACCTTCGCGATCGTCATCATGATCCTCGTGGGCGTCAACTTTGACCTGCGCGTCAATCAAGAGACGGTGGCCGTCGAGAACTGGATCGCCTTTGCGGTGGCCAAGATCACCTATCTCTTCGCGATGTTCGGCATGATCTATGGCTGCTGGGTTCTGTTCCGGGGCAAGGTTCTTTCGCCCATCGTGCGGGAGACGGCAAAGGTTACGTCGATGGTCTTTACCATCCTGATCGGGTCGCAGCTTCTGAACCTTGTGGTGATCTCCTTTGGTGGCGAGCACTATATCCAAGGGTTCCTGAAGTCCTTTGACAACCCGGCGACGGCGTTCCTCATCGTGATGCTGGTTCTGTTCGTGCTTGGCTTTGTGCTCGACTTCCTCGAGATCATCTACATCGTGATCCCGATTGTCGGGCCGGTGATCTATGGTTCCTATTTCGATCCGAAATGGGTCACGATCATGATCGCCGTGAACCTTCAGACCTCGTTCCTGACACCGCCCTTTGGCTTTGCGCTGTTCTACTTGCGCGGTGTGGCACCGAAAGAGGTCACGACGGGGCATATCTACAAGGGGATTGTTCCCTTCGTCCTGATCCAGGTCGTCGGGCTTGCGATCCTGTGGTATTTCCCCTCGATCGTGACGATCCTGCCGGCGCTGATCCCGAACTAACGGGGCGCTTCATAGCAAGACAAGAAACGGGGGCCATGCGGCCCCCGTTTTGCGTTTCGGTTGTTGGGCGTGTCGCGAGGCGCTTTAACGGGTTTCCCTTCTCTTTGGGATGTGAAACAAATAGGGAACATGAGGGGGTGTTGAGGTTTGGCCCGACTAAGAATCGACAATCGGACAGCGCGCGCTTTGTGGTTGACGTCGCATGGGCTTGCGCAGGTGCCCACGGGTCCGTTGGACGCAATGGGCCTGATTGAGCAGCTTGGATTTGTGCAGCTCGACACGATCCAGGTCATTTCTCGCGCGCATCATCATATCTTGTGGAGCCGCAACCAGAACTACCGTGAACCGATGCTCGACAGGTTGCTGCGCGACCGGCGGCAGGTCTTTGAGCATTTCACCCATGATGCCTCGGTGTTGCCGATGACGTTCCTGCCCATGTGGCAGCGCCAATTCCGTCGCAAGAAGGAAGAGGTGGGGCGGTCGAATTGGTTCGGCAAGCATCTGGATGCGGATCTGATTGCGGAAGTGACCCGGCGGATTACCGAGGAAGGGCCGCTTTCAACGCATGACTTCGAGACCAAGGTCGCGGGCGAGAAGGCCATGTGGCAACGCCCACCGCATAAGATGGTGCTCGACTACCTCTGGTATGCAGGCGATTTGGCGACCTCGCATCGAGAAGGGTTTACCAAGTATTACGATCTGGCCGAGCGGGTCTTTCCGCAGGACGTGCCCATCTACAGCGATGAAGAGCAGATCGACCAATTGTGCGGCGCTGCGCTTGAGCGGATTGGGTTTGGCACGCCCGGAGAGGTGCAGCGTTTTTGGGAGGCGTGTTCGGCGGCAGAGGTCAAAGCCTGGGCCACGCGCGCTGCGGATGCGCTTGTCGAGGTCGAGGTTCAGGGGGCTGATGGGGCATGGAACAAGGCGCTGGCCTGCGCGGATATAGAGGCGCGCATCGAGGCGCTCCAGGTGCCAACGTCGCGGTTGCGCATTCTCAACCCGTTTGATCCGGCGATCCGGGACCGGGCACGTCTCGCGCGGCTCTTTGGGTTTGAATATACCGTAGAGATGTTCGTGCCCGCCGCGAAGCGCAAATGGGGCTATTACGTCTATCCGCTTCTTGAGGGGAACCGTTTCGTAGGGCGTATCGAGGCCAAGGGGGATCGTGCCAAGGGCACGCTGACCCTGACCAACTTCTGGACCGAGTCAGAGCGGCTGCACACGCCGAAACGCGCAGCCAAGCTTGAGGCCGAGTTGGGCCGGCTGGCCAAGCTGGCGGGGCTGAATGAGGTGGTTTGGGCTGTGTGACGCCTGATGCTAAAGCGTTTCGAGAAAAACCTGAGGCACAGCTTTTCGCGAAACGCTCGCAACATATGAACGTTGCGCGCGTTTCGCCTTATCTTCGTGCCTCAAGTATAATGCGGAACGCTTTAGCTGCCGGGGTTGCGCGTGTCGGGCAGGGAGATATTGGCGACCTGTTCGGCGATCGGATCGGTCGAGAGCGGGTGGCGTGCGGTGTCGAAGCGCTCGGGGTCTCCGATGGCCTGCCATTGGCCACCGAAATAGACCTCAAGCCCGGCAAAGCGCGCTTTGTAGCCCATCTTCGGACTGCCGGGCACCCAGTAGCCGAGATAGACATACGGCAGGCCCGCTTCGCGCGCGATCTCGATATGGTCGAGGATCAGGTAGGTGCCAAGGCTCTGACGCGGCAGGTTCGGCTCAAAGAAGGAATAGACCATGCTCAGCCCGTCGCTGAGCACATCCGTCAGAGCGACGCCGATCAGGTGGTCATCGTCTTTGTCGGTGTATTCGATGACGCGGCTGCGGATCGGGGTTTCTTCGATCATTGCAGCAAATTCAAACACGTCCATATCGGCCATGCCGCCATCGGCGTGCCGGGTGTCGAGATAGCGGCGGAACAGAGAGAACTGTTCTTCCGTGGCCCAAGGCGATGTCGCTTGGCGCGCAAGATGCGCGTTGCGTTTGATTGTGCGCTTCTGGCTTTTGGTGGGGCTGAATTTCGACACGTCGATGCGGGCCGAGAGACAGGCGGCGCAATCGCTGCAAGAGGGGCGGTAGAGGACGTTTTGCGAGCGACGGAAGCCCTGATGCGAGAGAGAGTCGTTCAGCGTCTCGGCATGATCGCCTTGCAGCGCAGTAAAGAGCTTACGCTCCATACGCCCCTCGAGATAGGGGCAGGGCTGGGGCGCAGTCACGTAGAACTGGGGCGCGAGGGGAAGTGTATGGCGCATGGGGCTCCGTTGATCGGCGTCTTATGCGACGATAGCAAGCGTTCCCGCCCGCGCCAACCCTTTCAGAAACGCGCCCGGCGGTTGATCGCCACGCTGCCCATCACATGATCGCTCAGGCCTTGGGCGCGGGCGGTGGTGAGCATGAGGACGACGGAGATGAGTTGCAGCGGGAAGACGGCGCAGGAGACATAGAAACCGACCGTGTGCAGGAAGGCCGAGCCGAGGTCGAAACGCTGTCCGGCGCGGTCGCGCATCTCCAATGAGACAAGGCGCATACCCCATGTGGCAGACCCCGTGGCGAGGGTCACGACGCGGTAGACGAAACCGGCGCTAGAGACCAGAAAAGCAAAGAAAAAGATGCCGATAAAGGCAGTGAACGGCAGGGCCGCGATGGCAATAAGGATCGAGATCACGGTGTCGATGACGAAAGCGACGAGGCGTTTCGTCGGGACATCGGCATAGAACTCGGGCTGAATGTCAGGGTCGGGGAGGGTAAAGTCGCGGTCGCTCATATCTGGGTCCCGTATCACATCTGTATCGCGTCGGTATCACGTCGGTATTGCATCGGTGCGAGTGTCGCATTTGCGCCCCGCCGAGGGAAGGGCGGGGCGCAAGGGAGGGACGCAGATCAGGCGTCGGTCTTGGTTTCAGCTGCGGCCTTGGCGGCGCGTTCTTCCATGAACTGGTCGAACTCGGCCTTGTCCTTGGCTTCGCGCAGACGCTCGAGGAAAGATTCGAAGTTCTGCTGCTCTTCTTCGAGGCGGCGCAGGGTGTCCTCGCGGTAGGCGTCGAAGGCGGTGTTGCCGGTCGGGGCCATGTGACCCATGTGCGAACGGTGGGTGGAACGGCGGCAGGACTTTGCAAACATGTTTTTGCTCCAGCGATTGGTGTAGGTGATGTAGAACACGAGGGCGAGGCCGATGGGCCAGAAGAAGATGAAGCCAAGAACCATGGCGGCAATCCATGCGCCTTTGCCCTTGTCATCAAGCCAAGCTTCGGCCCGCGCGAACCATCCCATCGGGCGAGAGGAATAAGAGGCGGTGGCGGTCGGTGTCATTGTCGGTATCTCCGTGAACTAGGTGGTGAACTGGAATGTAAATCGTCTTCACATTACTATAGATCGGAGTGCTGTGGTCGCATTGCAAGGGAAAATGTGAAAGGTTTTTACATTTTTCACACAGGCAATTGTTTTATATGAATAAAATCTTATGTCTCAGGCGGTAAAATCGCCGCTTTGCGCATTGGCCAGAGCCGGGAGGGCCGCTGGATCAATGGCGAATACATGGTTTGGCGTGCCTGCGGCGGCCCACACCACGTCAAATTCGAGGAGGCGAGGATCAAGAAAAGCGCGCACCGGATTGAGATGTCCGATGGGGGAGACCCCGCCAATGGCAAAGCCGGTCTGGGCGCGCACAAGTGCGGCGTCGGCCTTGCCGAGCGGTTCTCCGGCCAGCGCGCTGGCCTTTGCGGCGTCGACCTGATTGCCGCCTGCGGTCAGGAAGAGGATCGCCTCACCACTCTCTTCGCCCCGGAAGATGATCGACTTGGCGATCTGGTCGAGCGCGCAGCCCACGGCATCGGCGGCCATCTGGGCGGTGCGGGCGCCATCGGTCTCGTGGATGTCGATCGGCAGGTCTGCGGCGTCGAGCGCGGCGCGGACACGTTTGAGGCTCTTGCTCATGGGGCTGTTTCCTTCGGCGGCAGTGTTGCGGCATTTGGCCGGTGGAAAAAGCAGATGTAAAGCGGGTTTGCTTGCGCAATGTCATTGACCATGCGGGAGCGGATTCGCATTGTCGCGCCATGGACTTTCTCTCGCGCATCACCCGCTTGCCGCGCGCCTTCGATCCAGATCGGGGCGACGATACTTTGACCCTCGTGCCGGAGATGGAGGGCGACCTTGCCAAGCTTCTTCACGGGACGGCAGGGTGTAGCCCCTATCTCAAATCCCTGATCGAGAAAGAGCGCGACTGGCTGCCGGAGGCGTTCGAGGCGCCGGAAGCGGCTGTGACTCGGCTCTATGATGATTTGAGAGAGGTCGCTGCGGACCAGCTCGGCAGTGCATTGCGGCAGGGCAAGCGACGCATCGCGCTCTTGACCGCGTTGGCCGATCTCGCAGGGGTCTGGGAGTTGGAGCGGGTCACGGGGACGCTTACGGAGTTCGCTGACCTTGCGAGCGACCTCGCGCTCAAGGCGGCGATTGCCAACGAGATCCGGCGCAAGAAACTTCCGGGGCAGACCGAGGATGACGTGGCCACGGCGGGCGGCATGGTCACGCTCGCCATGGGGAAAATGGGGGCCTATGAGCTCAACTATTCCTCGGATATCGACCTGATCTGCCTGTTTGATGAAACGCGGTTCGATCCCGGTGATTTTCACGATGCGCGGGCGTCGTTCGTGCGGGCGACGCGCAAGATGTCGGCGATGCTCAATGATCTCACGGGCGAGGGCTATGTGTTTCGTACCGATTTGCGGCTGCGGCCCGATCCCTCGGTGACGCCGGTTTGCCTCGCGATGGAGGCGGCAGAGCGCTACTACGAGAGCCTTGGCCGCACATGGGAGCGCGCGGCCTATATCAAGGCGCGGCCCTCGGCGGGTGATCTCGCGGCAGGGGCGCGGTTCCTCAAGGCGCTGACGCCGTTCGTCTGGCGCAAGCATCTCGATTTCGCGGCGATCCAGGACGCGCATGACATGCGCCTGCGTATCCGCGAGCATAAGGGGCTTGGCGGCGAGATCACGCTTGAGGGGCATAATATGAAGCTCGGGCGCGGGGGCATTCGCGAGATCGAGTTCTTCACCCAGACGCGACAGTTGATTTCGGGCGGGCGCGATCCGGAACTGCGCGACAACCGCACGGTGCCGGCGCTTGGGCTTCTGGCGGAGAAGGGCTGGGTGCCGGAGGACGTCGCCCAGACGCTCGCGCGTCACTACCGGGCGCATCGCGAGGTCGAACACCGGGTGCAGATGATCAACGACGCCCAGACGCATGACCTGCCGAAGTCACCCGAGGGGATGGAGCGGATCGCTTGTCTCATGGGGCGCGATGTCGGGGAGTTGCGGCAGGACCTCAAGGCGCGATTGACAGAGGTGCATGAGCTGACCGAGGGGTTCTTTGCGCCGGATGCGGGGCGGGGCGAGGTCAATCACGGGCTCGATGAAGAGATCATCAATCGCTGGAAAGCCTACCCGGCGCTGCGGTCGGAGCGCGCGGTGGTGATCTTCAACCGGTTGAAGCCTGACCTGCTTGAGCGGCTTTCCGAGACCGCGCATCCGGAACAGGCGCTTCTGGCGCTGGACGGGTTTCTGCGTGGCTTGCCTGCGGGGGTGCAGCTCTTCTCGCTCTTCGAGGCCAATCCGCAGTTGATCGACCTGCTTGTCGATATTGTCGGCACGGCGCCGGCGCTGGCGCGGCACCTGTCGCGCAATTCGGGCGTGTTCGATGCGGTGATCGGCGGGGATTTCTTTGCCGCCTGGCCGGGAGAAGCGGCGCTGCGCGACGATCTTTGCGACGTGATGGGGCGCGAGGGCGCGGATTACGAGCGCAAGCTTGACGCGGCGCGTCGATGGGCCAAGGAATGGCGGTTCCGCATTGGGGTGCATCACCTGCGCGGCGTGATCTGTGCCCGCGAGGCCGGGGCGCAATATGCCGATGTGGCGGGCGTGGTCCTCGCAGCGCTCTGGCCCGTGGTGGCGGAGAAATTCGCCGAGAAACACGGCAAGATGCCGGGGCGGGGTGCGATGGTGCTTGGCATGGGCTCGCTCGGGGCGCGGCGGCTCAATGCGGTGTCCGACCTCGATTTGATCGTGATCTACGATGCGGATGGGGTTGAAGCGTCGGAGGGGCGGCGCCCGCTTGCGGCGCGGGTTTATTATGCGCGGCTCACGCAGGCGATGGTGACCGCGCTTTCGGCGCCGATGGCGCAGGGACGGCTCTATGAGGTCGATATGCGTCTGCGCCCCTCGGGGACACAGGGGCCAGTGGCGACCTCGCTCACCTCGTTCAAGAGCTATCAGGAGAACGAGGCCTGGACATGGGAGCATCTTGCGCTGACGCGCGCGCGGCCCGTGGCGGGGGAGGCGGCGTTGATGAAGGAGATCACGGCGTTCCGCGAGGGGCTTCTCAAGCGGGCGAAAGACGCAGCGGCGGTGCGCAAGGACGTGCAGGACATGCGCGCACGGATCGCCGCGGCGAAGGCCCCGAGCGGGGCATGGGATGCCAAGATCGGGCGCGGGAGGTTGCAAGAGATCGAGCTTGTGTCGCAAACGGGCGCGCTGCTTGAGGGGAGCGCGGCGCAGAATGTCCTTGATGGGCTGCAATCGGCGGCGCGGGTGGGGCTTCTGTCGGACGCTGAGGCCGCGCGCCTCGAGGAGGCCTATGGTGTGTTCTGGACGGTGCAGGTCGCCTCGAAGCTTCTGAGTGAGAAACCGATCTCTCCAGAAGATATCGGGCGTGGCGGGGCAGCGTTCCTGTTGCGTGAGACCGGGGAGGACACGCTCGAGACCTTGGCAGAGGCGATGCGTGCACGCGCCGAAGAGGCGGGGGCGATCATCGACACGGCGCTTGGCGTCGACACGGGCGCGGGCGAAGGAGAAGCATAAGATGGATCTGACAGAGATCGACAAGAAGGGGTTGGTCCGCGAGGCCTATAAGATCGAAGGCATCACCGAAGGGGAATGTCGGTCGATCTTTCTTGACTGGGCCTTGTCTCTCGACAGCAGCTATAAGCCGCGCGACGCGATCCGGACGCTTCTTGACCATTACGAGACCGGCAATGAAGACCACCCGATGACCGCCATCCTGCATGATGGACTTGTGCGCTCGGATGCGCCGAAGCGGCGCGGAGGGTGGCGTAGCCGTCCGCGTCACTAAAACGCTTGGGCCGGTGCCAGACTCACAGCTTAGGGTTGAAGCGCGTGAGAGGGAGGCTGGCCATTTTGCCGAGATGCGACAATTTGGGCGAAGAAACCCGGCCAATACCTTCTAATGGCACACAATTTGTCCCAATCGTGCCGCATTTCAGAAGCAAATTCGGATGGAATTCGAAGAGGAGCAACGACTCTGCTCCCAAGGAGAACGACGATGAAGACGCTTCGTATGACCGCCCTGATGATGGCTCTTGGACTTGGCCTTTCGGCCTGTGCCTCGGTAGATACCGCGACGCGAAACGCGCCGCTGGATCCGACCGCGACAGAACTGGCCGCACCGGCCCCGTCCTTTGCGCTTGCAGGGTTTGATGTGAATGTGCCGCTGACGCTCAAAGTGTCGGAGGCCAACAGCTACTATCCCGGTGGTGACATCGTGTGGCGCGGCGACCCCTATGGCAACCGCTATGAGCAGGTGGGCGCGCTTTTCGAGGACGCGATCAAGCTTGGCGCGCAGCCGCTGGACGGTGCGATGCCGGTCGTTGTCGAGATCGAGGTGCACCGCTTCCACGCGCTCACCGAGAAGACCCGCTATTCGGTCGGGGGTATCCACTCGATCGAGTTCACCATGACCATCCGTGACCCGCAGACCGGCGCCGTGGTGCGCGGCCCGCGTGAGATCAAGGCAGACCTCGTGGGCTATGGTGGCTCCAAGGCGCTTCAGGCCGAGGCCCGTGGGCTTACCCAGAAATACCGCATCACTCAGCACCTTGCCAAAGTGGTGCGCGACGAGATGAGCCTTGCCAGCGGTTGGGTTGCGCCCGAGCGCGGCGTGACAGCGCGGGTTGTGCCGCTGAGCCCGGTGAGACCGCTCTGAGCCAATCGGCGCTTTTCAGACGCGCAGGAAAGGATTAGGAGGACGGCATGACGCCGTCCTCTTTTCCTATTGTCCGCCTGAAACCCAAGGCCAATGCCCGTGCGATCCGCCACGGGTTTCCTTGGATCTATGACAACGAACTCGTGCTTGACCGCCGCGCCAAGAAAATTGCGCCGGGCAGCATTGCCTGTCTCGAAGACAACGAGCGCAGCCCGCTTGGCCTGATCGCGTTCAACGCAGAGTCGCGGATCGCCGGGCGGATGCTCGAGCGGGATGTGACGCGCGAGATTGACCGGGCGTGGCTTGTCGAGAAATTCGCCCGCGCGCTTGCGCTGCGAGAACGGCTCTATGAGACGCCGTTCTACCGCCTGATCCATGCCGAGGCCGATGGTCTTCCCGGGGTCGTCGTGGATCGTTTTGGCGATGTTGCCGTGATCCAGCCGAACGCGGCCTGGTCCGAGGTCTTGCTTGATGAAATGGTTGCGGCGCTGGTCGAGGTAACGGGCGTCACGACGGTGCTCAAGAACGGGTCTGGGCGGGCGCGTAGCCTTGAAGGGCTTGATGAGGACAGCCGGGTGATGGTTGGCAGTGCGCCGGAGGCTCCGGTGCCTGTAGTGATGAACGGCGCGACCTATATGGCCGACCTGATGGGCGGGCAGAAGACCGGGCTTTTTTACGATCAACGGCCCAATCATGGCTTTGCCGCCGGGCTTTGCGCGGGGGCGCGCGTGCTCGACGTGTTTTCCCATGTGGGGGGCTTCGCGCTCGCCGCGCTGGCAGGCGGGGCGGCCTCGGCGCTTTCGGTTGATGGCTCGGCACCGGCGCTTGAACTGGCCGAGGCGGGGGCCAAGGCCTCGGGTTTTGGCGATCGGTTCGAGACCCGCAAGGGCGATGCTTTTGATGTGTTGAGCGCCTTGGCAGAGGAAGGTGCGGAATTCGACGTGGTGATCTGTGACCCGCCCGCCTTTGCACCGTCGAAACCCGCATTGGAAAAGGGGCTGCGCGCCTATGAGCGCGTGGCGCGGCTTGCGGCGCCGTTGGTGGCAGAGGGGGGCTATCTTGGCCTGTGTTCCTGTTCCCATGCGGCGGATGTGGCGAAGTTTCGCGGGGCCTGCGTGCGCGGTATCGGGCGCGCCGGGCGGCAGGGCCAGTTGATCCACACCGGGTATGCCGGGCCGGATCATCCGCTGATGCCGCAACTCGCCGAGAGCGGCTATCTCAAGTCGTTGTTCTTCCGGCTGTGAGGCGGCTTCTTCTCGATACCTGCGTGATCTACCCGACAGTGATGCGGGAAATCCTGCTTGGGGTGGCGAAAACCGGCGCGTATGAGCCGCTTTGGTCCGAGCGCATCCTCGAGGAATGGGCGCGCGCGGCGCGTAAGATCGGGCCGACGGGCGAGGCGCAGGCACGCGGTGAGATCGCCCTTGTGCGCGCGGCATGGCCCAAGGCCGAGGTGACGTGGAAGCCGTCGCTCGAGGATCGGCTCTACCTGCCGGATGCGGCGGACACGCATGTCCTTGCCGCAGCGATTTCCGGGTCGGCGGATGCGATTGTCACGATGAATGCCAAGGACTTTCCGCGCCATATCCTTGCCGAAGAGGGGCTTGAACGGGTCGATCCCGATACGCTCTTGCGTGGGGTGTGGGAGCGGGCGCCGGAGGCGGTCGCAGAGGTTGCAGAAACCGTGCGGCAGGAGGCCGAGCGGCTCTCGGGGGAACGTTGGGACATGCGACGCCTGCTCAAGAAGGCGCGTTTGCCGAGGTTGGCGAAAGCTTTGACGGCGTAGGGACAAGGCTTTTCGGAATGGCTTATTCCGGGGCGAGGCCCCATTTCGCTTCGAGCGCTTCGATGGCCTTGATGCGTTCCTCGGTCTTGGGGTGGCTCATGAGCCAGGCTGGCGTTGCGCCGCCGCGCGATTGGGTTAGGTCTTCGAGCTTGTGAAACAGGGACTTCTGCGCCGCGATGCCGATGCCGGATTTGGCAAGGAGGGCCGCGGCATAGGCGTCGGCCTCGTATTCATCAGCGCGCGAGAGACGGGCGGCGAGAAGCGACATCGCCATGTTGACGAGCCAGGGGCCGATGCCAGGCAGGAAGCGCCCGATGACCATTGTGAGCGCGGTGCGGATGGCGTTCTGGCCGGAGAAGTCGATCATCCGGCGGCGGGAATGGCCCAAGGCGACGTGACCCAGTTCGTGCGCGATCACCGAGGCGAGTTCCTCTGCCGAGACCTCGCCCGCGCGGTAGCGGTTGTAAAAGCCGCGCGTGAGGAAGATGCGCCCATCCGGGGCGGCAAGGCCGTTCACCGGCTCGATTTCATAGATATGGACGCGGATGCGGGGCAGGTCGAGCGCCTTGGCCATGTCCCGGATCAGGGGCACGAGAGTCGGATCTGCAAGCTCGGTCGAACGTGCGTCAAGCTCGCGCGAGGTACGCCAGACCGAGAAGCGGTAGAGCAGCAACCCGTAAAGCAGGGCGAGGAGGATCGGGGTCAGGCGTAGCATGTGTCTGATATGGCCTGCGCGGGACGGTTCGGCAAGGTCAGCGGCGGCGTTTGCTCTGTTGGCGATGCAGCAGTAGCGCGGCGAGGGCGATCAGGGCGAGGAACAAGAGCGCGGTGCTGGTCTGACGGACGACTGTGGCGACGCGGGGCAGGCTTTGGGCAAAGCCATAACCGAGGCCGCAATAGAGCCCGATCCAAAGCGCCTTGCCGGTCATCGCCCAAAGGGTAAAGCGGAACCAAGACAACTCTGCGGTGCCTGAGAGCAGGTTGATATAGGGGCCGAGGGGGGCGAGGAGCCAGCGGCTCAGGAAGACACCAAGGCCGCCGTGATCCGACAACAGATGTTCCGCGCGCGCGAGCAGGCGGCCAGTGTGCGGATGGCGGGTCATGGTTCGGTGCAGGGCAGGGGCGATATGGTGGCCGAAATGATAGCCGCATTGATCCCCAAGCGCCGCGCCTAGAAACGCAGCGCAGAGGGCGGGGATCGGGGCGAGATGCCCAGAGGCCGCAAGCGCCCCGGCGCTCAATAGGGCGAGGAAGGCCGGGATCGGTAGGGCGAGGCTTGCGGCAAAGGTCACGAGGGCCAGAAGCGGCAGGCCATAGGATGCCAGAAGGTCTGTCACATGTCGGTCCTCGCACACATGAGGCGGTCATGCCCGAGGTGCGTGACAGGGGTGTGTCAGAGTTCGAACAGGGCCGGTGCGTGGCGCGACAAGCGTTCTGCGCCCTGCGCCGTATTGAGCACAGAATGGCCGAGGCACATGGCATGGCCGCTTTCATCATCCATCAGGATCATATGCAGGAAGAAGACCTGATTTTCCTGCATGATCAGGGGGTTGCCTTCGTAGAACATCGGAAAGTCGACCCAGATCGGCGCATAGACCGCGCCCATGCCATAGCCACAGGCGCTCAGCCGTGCATGTGAGAGACCGTGGGCGTCGAAGGTTTGGGCGTGGGCCTCATAGACGTCGCCCATGGGGGCGCCGGGGCGGATGGCGGCTTCGCAGGCGGTGAGGGCCTCAGAAGCGGCGGCGTGCATGCGGCGGTGGGCGGGGGAGGCGTCGCCGGTGATGAGGGTCTGCATCATGGCGGCGTGGTAGCGGGCGTAGGCGCCGGACCATTCGATGGTCATCTGGTCCTGTGGATCGAGGTGACGGCGACCAGAGGCAGAGCGGCACAGAAGCGCGCCTGCGCCGGAGCCGAGGATGAACTCGTTGCCCGCGTAATCGCCGCCGCCCCGGAACACCGCGCCCTGCATCGCGGCGAGGATATCGCCTTCGAAGGCGCCGGCGCGGGTGGTCTCGAGCGCGGCATCGAGCGCGTCATCGGAGAGGGCTGCGGCACGGCGGTGCATCTCGACCTCTGCCGGGGATTTGAGGCGGCGTAAGGCGGGCATCAGATCGGAGCAATCCGTCAGGCCCGGAAGGGCCGCATGGAGCCGTAACCCCCAGTAATCATTGAGTCCTGCGGTTCTCGACTCGTAGCCAAGGCGAGCCGCATCCAGCCCAAGAGAGGCAATCAAACGGGCGAGATCGGCAATCGGATCAGTGCCTTCATAGTCGGTCCAGATATGAATTTGATCCTCGGAAAGCGTGCTTGTCTGAAGCGCCTGAAGGCGGTCGGGGCGGCGGGTCAGGAGATGGGTCTCGCCCGAGGCCGTCAGCACCATGCATTGGAACATGGCAAAGCCGAACGTGTCATATCCGGTCAGCCAATAGTGGCTTTCAGGCGCGAAGAGGAGGAGGCCGTCGCGGCCGGTTTCCGAGAGGGCCGCACGGGCGCGGGAGAGGCGGTCGGCGTATTCCTCAGTGGTGAAATGGCGGGGCATGGGCAGTCTCCTGAAAGCGTCGGATCACTGGAAACCGGGGGGCGGAATTTGGCAAGAAAAAGCGTCAAACCCCACGTCGGTATCACGTCGGTATTGCGTCTGCATTGCGGTGGTGCGGATTTCGAAGGCGGCTTGATCGCGCAATCGTGCGCGCTAGGTCTTTCTTCATGATCCGATGGACAGTCTTAGCCTTATGTTTGCTCGCGGCCTGCGGGCGCACCGCATCGCAGGACGCGCGCGTCGTCGTTGCGGGGGATTCCGTCATGGCATGGAACAGCATGACCGGCGGCTCTGTGGCGGATGTGTTGCAGGAGCGCTTGGGCGAACCCGTGGGCGATGTGTCGCTTTCCTTCGCGCAAGTCGCGGGCGGGGTCGGCGGCTTGAACATCCCGACCCAGCTTGACGGGGTGCAGGCCGAGTGGGTTGTCCTCAATGGCGGCGCGAATGACCTGAGCCGGAATTGCGACTGTTCCGATTGTGGGCCGGTGCTCGATCGGTTGATCTCGGACGACGGGACGCAGGGTGCGATCCCGGCCTTGGTGGCCGATTTGCGCGGGCGCGGGGCGCAGGTGGTCTGGGCGGATTACTATACGTCGCCGCGATATGCGGGCACCGCCTGCGAGGCCCCGTATCAGGCGCTTGAAGAGCGGCTCTCACGGATGGCCGGGGCCGATGACGGCGTGACATTGGTGGACATGGATGATGTGTTCTCTCCCGATGATCTATCGCTCTTTGCCTTCGACCGCACGCATCCCTCGCAAAAAGGCTCGGCCCGGATCGCAAGTCTTGTGGCGTCGGTCTTGGAACGTGATCGGTGATCTTGGGGTGAGAGGGGAGGTGCCGGGGGAACTTTGGCATCAAAGGGCGCTCTGACTTTCATGGAGGCGCAGCGAAGGGTCGGTTTGAGGCCAAACCTACATGCCAGCCTTAGAACGGTTACGTTAGTTTCGATCCTTCGTTATGATAACCAGCAAGGAATATTTCCCCGTCAGAATGGAAGTTGAGAATGGCTACTTGGACGTTCGTGGTCGAATTTGAGGGTGGCACATACTGCAGCCAGTTTAGAGCAGAGACCTTGCAAGATGCTATTTCACAATACAATACTTGCGACCCATCGGAACAGGGAGCCGTTCCGCTAGATGCAGATGCAACGGAACTAACGGGCTTGAAGAATATTTTCTGCACTGGTGGATTGGCAGAGGACGGCGCGCCGGTCATGGTTGCGAATATCGTGAAGACCGAGATCTCGGAATAGAAAGCCTCGTCAAAGAGGTCTCCTTCGTCCCGCACAACGAACCTTTACCTGCCGGACAGTGCTGCACTTTGCGACCATGTCTCGCGACGGTCTCTGATATGCGTCTTGCTTTGCATCGTTGCTGACCGAAAGGGGCGTGGGGTTAGCGCACGAGGTCTTTCATGCCCTGTTCCAGCCCCTGCAATGTCATCGGCACCATGCGGTCCTCGAAGATTTCGCGGATCATGGAAATGGAATGGGTGTGGTCCCAGTATTTCTCAGGCACCGGATTGATCCAGAGGTTCGAGGTCCAGGTTTCGCGGGCGCGCTCGAGCCAGACCTGACCGGCCTCGGCGTTCCAGTGTTCGTTGGCCCCGCCCGGATAGGCGATCTCGTAGGGCGACATGGAGGCGTCGCCGACGAAGATGCATTTATAGTCCGCGCCATAGGTGCGCATGATCTCGTGGGTCGGGGTCTGTTCCTGCCAGCGGCGTTTGTTATCGCGCCAGACGCCTTCGTAGAGGCAGTTGTGGAAGTAGAAATATTCGAGATGCTTGAATTCGGCGCGGGCGGCGGAGAACAGCTCTTCCACGACGCGGATATGCGGGTCCATGGAGCCGCCGACGTCGAGGAACAGGAGCACCTTGACGGCGTTGCGGCGCTCGGGGCGGGTTTTGACGTCGAGATAGCCATGTTCGGCGGTGGCGCGGATGGTGCCGTCGAGGTCGAGCTCTTCCTGTGCGCCGTCACGGGCCCAGCGGCGCAGGCGCTTGAGGGCGACCTTGATGTTGCGGGTGCCAAGCTCGACCGAGTCGTCGAGGTTCTTGAACTCGCGCTTGTCCCAGACCTTGACCGCGCGCTTGTGACGGCTTTCCTTCTGGCCGATGCGGACGCCTTCGGGGTTGTAGCCATAGGCACCGAAGGGCGAGGTCCCGGCGGTGCCGATCCATTTGTTGCCGCCTTGGTGGCGGCCTTCCTGTTCCTTCAGCCGCTCTTTGAGCGTCTCCATCAGCTTGTCAAAGCCGCCCAGCGCGTCGATCTCGGCCATTTCCTCGGGGCTGAGATGCTTTTCGGCCATCTTGCGCAGCCACTCTTCGGGGATGTCGACCGCGTTCAGCATGTCCTGCATGGAGATGCCTTCGAGCCCCGAGAAGGTCGCCGCGAAGGCGCGGTCGAACTTGTCGAGGTTGCGCTCGTCCTTCACCATGGTGGCGCGGGCGAGGTAGTAGAAGGCGTCGATGTCGTAGGTGGTCAGCCCGGATTTCACCCCTTCGAGAAAGCTCAGATACTCCCGAAGGGAGACCGGCACACCGCCGGATCGGAGATTGTCGAAGAAGGGCAGAAACATGGGATCAGAGCGCCAACCTATGCGCGGCTATGGTGAGGAACAGGCCGATGATGGCAAAGATCATCGCATAAATCACGGCATATTGCAGGATGTCGAGGGGTTTGCCCTTGCGACGTTTGGCGATCGTGGCACCGATGATGGCGCCGAGTAGCACCCCAAGCAGAACGAACATGTGGCTCAGTATCTCCCTTTCAGCGGGCTAAGAGCCGCGATTTCGCGCAGTTTCGCGCGCACGGCCCAGTCCGAACCAAACCCGTATCGCGCCCAACCGAGACTGTCCAGACGGACCTGTTCGGCCTCGGCGGTGCGGCCCTCAAGCTCGAGCGCCTCGGCGCGCAGCAGCATCAGCGTGGACAGGAGTGTGGCGTTCTCGAGCTTGGCGGCGACGGGCAGGAGCGGCGTCACACGGCTCAGGGCTTCTTTGCCACGTCCGGCCGAGACGGCATGGGCGGCGAGTTGGGTCGCGACATAGAGCCGATGCGGAGACTCTGGGCCTCCTGCAAGGCGCAGGGCGCGGTCGGCGAGAAGGAAATGCTTATGCGCCTCGTCGGCGTCGTAGGATTGCATGAGGCGGCCATAGGCATAGTGGCTAAAGCCAAGGCGATGGTCGCTCCAGCCGGCGCGCTGGGCGATGCGCAGGGCCGTGGCGGCAGAGCGACGGCGTTCGCCCGGTCCCGCGCCGGGGCCGAGGGCGGTCTGGATGGCGTCGATCCAGGCGCGCGGTGTTTCGGCGAGGGTTTCTGGCGAGACCCGATCCCCCGCGGGGTTGATGCGGGCAAAGATCGCAGGCAGGCGGCGCGCGACGTCGCGGCGGTCCATGCCATTGGCGAGCGCCGGGTCGTAATAGGCCCGCAGGATGAGCATGTCGAACCCGGTCAGGACCGCATGGGCGTTGTCGTCGTTAAAGACGCTGTCGGGCAGGCGGTAGAGATCGTTGAGCGGGCCGAGCGCCTGAGCCAGTTCCTCGTGCAGGCAATCGCGCAAGTCTTGTGGGCTGGAATCGCTCGGCACGAAGATGGCGAGCTTGTCGCGGCGCGTCAGGAGACCCCAATCGGTCGTGGCGCCGCGTCGGGCGCGGTGATACTCGGCCAAGCTCGAGACATTGGGGGCAACGAAACAGGCGGCCTGCGGCAGGCTCTTGCGGATGCGATCGCGCGAGACGGCCTCGATGGTGATGGAGGCCGCGCTATCGCCGGTCTGGCGAATGTCGATTCCGGCCTCGCGGCGCAGACGGGAGAGCAGGCGTTTGAGGTCTGGGGCAAGGCTCACCGGGGCGGCACCGGTCACGCGCACGGTGATCGGTTCCTCAAAGCGGGTCATGGCGGACAGGGTGCGACCGCTTTCCATGGTGAAGGCGAGATCGAGGAAGTCGCGGGCCATGTCGCGATTAGAGCGCGTCGGGCCAACCGGTTGCGGCACCGCGAAAATCTTCATTGGTGGCAAGGTGCTATCAGAGACAGCAGCGCGGGTTGGCGCGTCGTCCCGTGTCGTGGCGACACAGGCCCCGAGCACAAAGAGGAAGGGGAGAAGGGCGCGCTTCATCTGGGTCTATGGTCGCTGATACTTGATGAACGGGGTCAGCACACCGATCCGGTCATAGAGCTTGCGCGCCGTGGCGTTGAAATCCTGCGTGAGCCAGTAGACCGAAGGCGCCCCGGCCGCATCCGCAGCGGCGTAAACCGCTTCGATCAGCGCCCGAGCGACGCCCTTGCCGCGGGCGGCCTCATCGGTGAAGAGGTCTTGCAGATAGCAGACGTCCTCGATTTTCCAGCCATGTCGGTGAAACAGGTAGTGGGTCAGGCCGACGAGCCGTCCGTCGCCGTCTTCTGCGACAAAACAGGAGAAATCGCGCGGATCGTCCCCGAGCAGGCGCGCGAAGGTGCTTTGATACACCTCTTCGGGCACTGTGGTCTCGTAGTAGGCGAGATAGCCCGTCCAAAGACGGCGCCAATCTGCTTCATCCGCAGCAGTGAGGGGACGAATCGTAACCTGAGAGGCGTGCGACATACGCGGCTCCAACAAAAATCTCTGCAAACCCTAGGCAGGCTTTAGGGCGATATTATGGCTCTTTTACGCGTTAAATCCAGTGCTTAGCGGCGTGAGCGGGCCATGAAGGCGAGGCGTTCAAAGAGGTGCACGTCCTGTTCGTTCTTCAGCAAGGCGCCATGCAGTTTGGGCAGGGCATCCACGCCGTCGCGTTTGATGTCCTCGGCGTCGAGATCTTCGGCGAGCAGGAGTTTCAGCCAGTCGAGCACTTCGGAGGTCGACGGCTTTTTCTTCAGGCCGGGGGTTTCCCGAATTTCGTAGAACTGGGTCAGGGCCGTGGTCAGGAGCGAGGATTTGATGCCCGGATGATGCACCTCGACGATCTGTTGCATCGTCTCGGTGTCGGGGAAGCGGATATAGTGGAAGAAACAGCGGCGCAGGAAGGCGTCGGGGAGTTCTTTTTCATTGTTCGAAGTGATGATCATGATCGGGCGTTGCTTGGCCTTGATCGTCTCGCCGGTCTCGTAGACGTGGAACTCCATCTTGTCGAGTTCCTGAAGGAGGTCGTTGGGGAACTCGATATCGGCCTTGTCGATCTCGTCGATCAGCAGAACGACTTTCTCGTCGGCCTCAAAGGCCTCCCAGAGTTTGCCTTTCTTGATGTAGTTCTTCACGTCATGAACGCGCTCTTCGCCGAGTTGGCTATCGCGCAGGCGCGAGACCGCGTCATACTCGTAAAGGCCTTGTTGCGCCTTTGTGGTCGATTTGATGTTCCATTCGATCATCCGCAGGCCAAGCCCCTCTGCCACCTGCTTGGCAAGCTCTGTCTTGCCGGTGCCGGGCTCGCCCTTGACGAGAAGCGGGCGCTCCAGCGCCACCGCGGCGTTCACGGCGATGGTAAGATCGTCGGTGGCCACATAGGTGCTCGTGCCTTCAAAACGATGGGTCATGGGGCGTCCTTCCTGCCTGCATCTGCGCGTCATTCATATGTCCGGCATTTGGGTAAAGCGGTGACGCCGCTTTGGCAATCCCCGCCGCTGCGTCGGAAGCAGTCAACCAGCCGTGTTGTTAGACGCGCGACTTGTTTGAGCAATCAGACCATTTGCACCGATCAAGATTGTTGCGCGGGAAGGAACAATCCACGGAGTGCTCCGGTATTGGCGAATGCAATCCAGAACGCCTGCAACAGATGCATGTTTTTCCACATGAAAACGTGAACAGTTTGATCTTGGGAAATACGCGCTTTGGCTAGTGACATTCGCACAGCTCTGGGCTATTGGCTTGCGCAGAGTGAAGGGAGTGCCTGATGTCTGAAGAAATGATTGTGACGGACGTTAGCCACGACGAGGGAGCAACCATGAAAGCTGAATCTTTCCTGCCAGACGATTACCGTCCGGCAGAAGACGAACCGTTCATGAATGAACGACAGGTCGAATATTTCCGCCGCAAACTCATCAACTGGCGGAGCGAACTTCTGGAAGACAGCCGCGATACCATCGAGGGCATGAAGGACAGCACGCGCAATATCCCGGATATTGCGGACCGTGCCAGCGAAGAAACAGACCGAGCGCTCGAGCTGCGCACGCGGGACCGCCAGCGCAAACTCGTTGCCAAGATCGACTCGGCGCTGCGCCGGATTGATGAAGGCGAATACGGATATTGCGAAGTGACCGGCGAGCCGATTTCGCTCAAGCGCCTCGACGCCCGTCCGATCGCGACCATGAGCCTTGAGGCGCAAGAGCGTCACGAGCGCCGCGAAAAAGTTCACCGCGACGACTGACGCGGCATGAGCTTGGGAAGATGACAGAGGCGCCGGGGGTGAAAGCCCGGCGCTTTTTCCGTCCATGGGGCGGTGCAGGAGATGGGAATGGGTTTAGACGGACAGAAGATCACGGTCGCCGGTGCCGGGATTGGCGGCCTTACGGCGGCGATTGCGCTGCGCCAGCGCGGCGCGCAGGTGACGGTGCTTGAGCAGGCCGAGGCGATCACCGAGGTGGGGGCCGGTATTCAGGTCAGCCCGAACGGGTTTGCGGTTCTCAAGGCACTTGGTCTTGGGGAGGCATTCCGGGGTATCGCCGTGCAGGGCGAGGCGGTGGAACTGCGCGACTATCGCGCGGGGGGACTTGTGGCGCGTCTCGATCTTGGGCTCTTGCCGCAGGATCAGCCGTATTTCTTTGTCCATCGCTCGGATCTCATCGATCTTCTGGCCGAGACCGCGCGGGCGGCTGGGGTGCGTATCCGGCTTTTGCAGAAGGTGGAGCGCGTGGCGCTTGATGATGGGCCGGTTCTGCATATGGGCAATGGCGACGTGGTGAAGCCCAAGCTCCTGATCGGGGCGGACGGGCTACATTCGAAGCTGCGTCAGACGCTCAACGGCGTGCAGGCCCCGTTCTTCACGCGCCAGACCGCATGGCGGGCGACGATCCCGAACGTGATTGGCCATCCCAATGTGTCGCGCGTCCATATGGGGCCGCGTCAGCACATGGTGAGCTATCCGCTCCGGGGCGGCGAGATCATCAACATCGTTGCCGTGCAGGAGCGCACGGGCTGGGCCGAAGAGGGCTGGATGCATGAGGATGACCCCGCCAACCTGCGCAGGGCCTTTGCGGGCTATGGTGGCGAGGCGAAACAGATGCTCGACGCGGTGGAGCGCGTGGGGTTCTGGGGGCTGTTCCGCCATCCGGTCGCGCCTGTCTGGCACAAGGGACGGGCGGCGATCCTTGGCGATGCGGCACACCCGACGCTGCCGTTCATGGCGCAAGGCGCGGTGATGGCGATGGAAGATGCCTGGGTTCTGGCGCATGCGCTTGACGGGGCGGAGAGCGTTGAGGCGGGGCTTGCCGCCTATCAGACACGGCGCGAGGCGCGGGTGCGTAAGGTGATCGAGGCGGCCAATGGCAATGCGTGGAAATACCACCTCGCCTTTCCGCCGCTACGGTTCGGGGCGCATCTGGGCTTGCGCGCGCTGTCCACGCTCGCGCCAAAAAAGCTCATGCAGCAATTCGACTGGATCTATCGTCACGATGTGACGAAGGGGTAGGGTATGGTGTCGATACGGTCCCTCACGGCGGCGGACTATGAAGCCGCGGCGCGGATTTTCTTTGCCGCGGTGCATGAGGGCACCCGCAACCTCTATACGCCCGAACAGCGCCGTGCCTGGGGCGGAGAGGCGGTCAATCTCGACACATGGCGATCCGTGTTCCTTGAGGTTGAGGGCTGCTTTGCGGAGGATGAGGGCGGCCCGCTTGGGTTCATGACGCTCGATCAGGCAGGGTATATAGATTTCGCGTTCGTTCATCCGGACGCCGCCCGCAAAGGGGTCGGCGCAGCCCTATTTGCAGAGGTGGAGAGACGGGCGCGTGCGCAGGCGATTGCGGAACTGACCACCAATGCGAGCCTCGCGGCGCAGCCGTTCTTTGCGCGGCACGGTTTTGAGATCGTTGAGAAAGAAGAGATTGCGCGCAACGGTGCCACGCTCACGCGCTATGCCATGCGCAAAACGCTCTAGGCCGCAGTTCGACCCGGACGGCGGTTGTTCGACTGGACCTATCGCCACGATGTGACGAAGGGAGAAGCGCGCAGACTGACGTGCTGGACAATTGGTTTCATCCGTTCTCCTCTCGCCCTATGTTGGAGCGGCGAACAGGCCGCATGCCACAGGGGGCGGCGGAGGATAGGGCAGGTGCTTGATGGATTGGACGTCACTCACACGTGAATTCGTGACGCTATTGGTTGTGATTGATCCGATTGGGACGATTCCGGTGTTTCTCTTCGCCGTGCAGAGCGTGCCGAAGCATCTACACCGGCTCTTTGCGATTAGAGCGGTTGCGATCGCCAGCCTTGTGCTCTTTGCGTTTCTGGTTGGCGGGCAGGTGCTTCTCGAGACGCTTGGATTGCGGCTCGGGTCATTTCAGGTTGCGGGCGGGGTCGTGCTTTTCCTGTTCGCGATGATGATGGTTTTTGGCGAGTCCAAACCTGCGCGCGAGATCGAAGAGGCCGGGAGAGATCACCTGTCTGGCGCGGTCTTCCCGCTTGCCATGCCGTCGATTGCGTCTCCGGGTGCGATGCTCGCGATTGTTGTGCTCACGGATAACCATACAGAACCGCTTGCAGATCAAGCCACGACGGCGGGCCTTTTGGGGCTTGTGCTCTTGCTGACGCTTGGTGTTTTGCTCTTGGCGAGCGCGATTCATCGGTTGATCGGCAACACCGGGGCGAGCGTCATAAGCCGCGTGATGGGGATCATCTTGGCCACCATCGCGGTTGATGCCGTTCTTGGGGGGCTGGATGCGCTGGGCGTGCTGGAGCTTGCACCGATGAGCGTCGGTATCGAGTAAGACCCCTTAGGCCGCCAGTTCGACCCAGATCGGCACATGGTCCGAGGGCTTCTCGCGACCGCGCACCTCTTTGTCGATCTGGCAATCGCGCAGGAGATCGGCGCAATGCGGGCTTAGCAGGAAGTGGTCGATGCGGATGCCATCGTCGCGGTTCCATGCGCCCGCCTGATAGTCCCAGAAGGAATAGTGACCGGGGCCGAGCGTGCGGGCGCGGAAGGCCTCGGTAAAACCGAGGTTGAGGATTTCGCGATAGGCGGCGCGGCTTTCGGGGCGGGCGAGGGCGTCTTCCTGCCAGACCTCGGGGCGTTTGGCGTCTTCGTCCTGCGGGATGATGTTATAGTCGCCCGCCATGAGGAAGGGTTCCTCGAGCGCAAGAAGCGCTTTGGCGCGGGCCTTCATACGGCGCATCCAAGCGAGTTTATAGGCGTATTTGCCACCCGGTTTCGGCGCGCCGTCTTCGATCTCGACCGGGTTGCCATTGGGCAGGTAGAGGCCGCAGACGCGCACCGGCACGTCGCCCATCACGGTCGCCTCGATCCAGCGCGCCTGTTCATCGGCATCGTCGCCGGGAAGCCCGCGTGTCACGTCCTCGAGGGGAAGTTTCGACAGGATCGCAACGCCGTTGAAGCTTTTTTGGCCATGGGTCTCGACACGGTAACCGCGCTCTTCAAAGATTTCGCGGGGGAAGTTTTCGTCGATGGATTTGATCTCTTGCAGGACCACCACATCCGGTGCGGCCTCGTCGAGCCATTGCGGTAGCGCCAGGGCGCGGGCCTTGATGCCGTTGATGTTGAAGCTCGCGATCTTCATGGCCTGTTCCCTTCCGTCGGTGCCTGCCTCCTGTATCCTCCATGCGCGGGGGGCATGCAAGCGGTGCGGGCGCTTTGCAGATGAGATCTGACAGGTGGCGCGGGGCGGGGAATCGGTCTGGTCGGAACGGAGGGATTCGGGTGCATTTAGGGGGTGTCGCGGCGCAACCTAGGGGCGAGTCCTGCGAAATAGGGCAAAAACAAGGCGAAAGCTTGTCAGAAATATGGCATACTTGCCAATCTCAAAAATCCTATAAATCTCAGGCATTTGAAGTACAACCTTTACGGTATTTCTTTGCGCAGAAACCCGAATAGCGAGAAATTTCGTTTGGAGGAACCCGTTTTGCGTGCAAGCGTTGCCCTGCTCAAACTTCAACTGGAGGGATCCTAGAAATGCTCGCTGAAAAGTCTGTCGAACTGGTTAACGAAACGAAAACGCACCGTGCGGGCCCCCCGTCGGAGGCCAGCCTGCATGATGGCGTGGCCACCGAAATGTTCACGTCGGGGCTGTCGCCCGAGGCGCACCGCGACGCGATGGCCGGAGAGGGCGCCGAGCTGTTTACCTCGGGTCTTGTCCAGATGTTCACCTCGGGTCTTGCACCGGAAGCGGCCCGCGATGCGATGGCGGGCGACGGGGCTGAGATGTTCACCTCGGGTCTTGTGCAGATGTTCACGTCCGGGCTTGGTCCGATCGGTCAGGCCGAGGCAAGCACAGGTGAGGGTGTCGAGATGTACACCTCCGGCCTCGTGCAGATGTTCACCTCGGGGCTCGCGCCGCAGGGTGTGGCGAAGGCCGACGCGGGCGAAGGTGCCGAGCTTTTCACATCGGGCCTCTAAGAGACCTTTGACCGGGGCGCAGCTGCCGCGCCCCGGCCTATCTTTTCGGGGGAGTTCGCCGTGACCAATGTCCTTGCCTTTACCCATCCTGCACCCGTGCGGCCCGAAGCCGAACGCCATGCGGCAATGATGCAGAGCTTTGCCGCGCATCGCCGCCATGGTGATGATGTGTTCTGGCTCAAGGAAAACGCGGAGCTTCTCAATATCCTAGAATGCACGAATAGCGCGTTGGATGAGGCCGATCTCGAATCCTACCGGGGGTTCTATGACGGGGTGGAAAAACGGCTTCGGTTTTTCCCGCAGTACTATCGGTTCCTGTTGTCGATCTGCCTTGATCTTGAGGATCTCGGGATGGCGGGGGACAAGGGGGCCGCGCTTGTCGCGTGGGTCGCAGAAGAGGGTTTTGCCCATGTCGAGCTCTCGGATCTGCAACGGTTGGAAGCGCGGCGCTTGATGGCGCGGCGCGGGGTTGACCCGCTTCCCGGCGATGGGGGGCTCGAGGAGCGGGTGCGCGGGTTCATCGGGCGCTCGGCGAGTTTTTCAATGCCGAACAAGAAGGCGGCGTATGAGTTGACTCACGCGGTGTTCTACCTGTCGGAATATGGTCGCCGCGACCCGCAGCTCGACGAGGCGACGCGGTTGTCGCTTGAATTCGCGGGGCTTCTGGCCTTTCTCGAGCAGAACGCCGACCTGCTTGCCGAGATTTGTCTCGCGTTGCGCTTTGGCGGCTTCGAGGTGCCGGAGGTCTGGGAGGCATGGCTCGTGCGGCACACGCATCTGTTCACTGTCCTCAGCCCGGACGAGGCCTCGGTGCAAGACGATTACCACGAATACCTCGTGTGCAACTGGCTCATGCGGTGCAAGGGAGAGCGCGGGTTTGCCAAGGCGATGGCGTCGGATGGCATGGTGTTTCGGCGCGCTTCGGGGGTGTCGGGGCCGCTCCGGGAGTTGTCGGAATGCATGTATGGGCTCGACAATCGCAGCGGCGACTGGACCGCGATGCGGCCCGTGGTGATCGAGCGGCTTTCGCAGGATGCGCAGACGGTCCTGTCTTGGGCCGAACATTCCAGCGACAAATTCGATATGTTCTTTGAAGGTTTTGCCCGAGCGGGCGGCGCGCGGGGGATGGCGTGATGCAGGGGATCAACCGCGAGGCGCTCGCCGGGACGGGGCTTGTCGTTCTTTATACGCTGATGATCTCGTCGGCGGACGCGATCACGAAATTCATCGCCAAGGGTTATGCCGCGCCACAGCTTTTCGCCTTTTCCGGGGCGGTGGTTGTGGCGCTCTCATGGGTGTCGGCACGGATGAAACGCGGGCAGGGGCAGAGCCTGCGCACGTCCTGCCCGCGGGCAATGGCGCTTCGCGCGCTCCTGACTGTGGTCGGATCGGTGGCGTTTTTTCAGGCTTTCCGGCTTTTGCCGTTTGCGGAAGTCTTCGTCTTTATTGGTTTGATGCCGCTCTTCGCAGGGATGCTCTCGGGGCCGGTCCTTGGCGAGCATGTACGGCCGATGGCCTGGGGGGCGCTGGCGGCGGGGTTTGTGGGCGTGCTGTGCCTGTTTCCCGGTGGCCTCGCCTCGGTGACGGCGGGGCATTTGGTGGCGCTGGCCGCCTGTCTTTGCGGGGCGCTTTCGCTCGTCCTCGCGCGCTATATCGGCGGGTATGAGAAAAATTCCATCGCGCAGGTGTTCTATCCGAACCTCGCGCTATTCCTCGCAATGGCGCTGGCCCTGCCGTTTGTCTACAAGCCGATGCCACTCTCTGATCTCGCTTGGGTCGGGGCGTATGCGGGTTTCCTCTTTGCGGCGCGGTGGGTCTCGGTCGTGGCGCTCCGACTTCTGGCGGCCTATGCGGTAACGCCACTGATGAACTTGCAGTTCGTTTGGATGGTGATCCTCGGCGCGGTGTTTTTTGGCGAAGTGCCGGGCGGGCATATCTATCTCGGGGTGGCGATCGTGATCGGCTCGGGGGTGTTCCTCGTCTATGATCAGATGCAACCCGGCGGTGTGCCGATGCCCGGTTGGATGCGTCGACCGCAGTTTATGCGGCGCGCAAAGAGTGTTCGGTAATCATTTGATTTTGTTTGTAAAAGGGGTGCTCACAAAGCGCCCCTTTCTTACATCGAAAAGCTTGTGCCGCAGCCGCAGGAGCTTGTCGCGTTGGGGTTCTCGATAACGAAACGCGCGCCGATGAGTTCCTCGGTGAAGTCGATCACAGCGTTGGACAGGAACGGCAGCGAGACGCTATCGACGAGGACTTTCTCGCCCTGACCCTCGAGCACCATGTCATCCTCGGCTTGGCTGTCGAGCTTGATCTCATACTGAAATCCCGAGCAGCCTCCGCCCTCGACGGCGACACGCAGGGCCTGTCCCTGCGACGCGGCGCCGATCTCGGCGAGGCGGGCAAAGGCGCGGTCGGTGACTTTGGGCGGCAGGTTCATGGCGAGGCTCCTGAAAGGGCGCGTGGGAATTGACCGGTTTCAAACGGCGTTTGCCTGCAATATAGAAATCCATGAGACAGGCGACAAGGACCGACGAAGGGGCCGACACCATGCCAGCCAAGGCGCAAGCCGCATATGCTTCTGATCCCGCACTGTCGCGGGGCCGCAAGGTGGCCGAGGAGGAAAGCGCGTTTCGCTCGTGTTTTCAAAGGGATCGCGACCGTATCATCCATTCGAGCGCGTTTCGTCGCCTGAAGCACAAGACGCAAGTTTTTGTGGAACACGAAGGCGATAGTTTTCGCACCCGTCTCACCCATTCCATCGAGGTTGCACAGGTGGCGAGGACGATTGCCGGGGCGCTCGAGTTGAACCAAGAGCTGACCGAGGCGGTCGCGCTGGCGCATGACCTTGGGCATACGCCATTCGGGCATACGGGCGAGGATGCGCTTGATGCCTTGATGCAGCCCTATGGCGGGTTCGATCATAACGCGCAGGCGATCCGCATCGTCACATCGCGCGAGCGGCACTATGCAGAGTTTGATGGGCTTAACCTCACCTGGGAGACGCTCGAGGCGATTGCCAAGCATAACGGTCCGGTGACGGGGGAGCTTCCCTATGCGCTGGCGGATTACAACGCGGTGCATGACCTTGAATTGCACACTTATGCCAGTGCCGAGGCGCAGGTTGCGGCGCTTTCGGATGATATTGCTTATAACAACCACGATCTTCTCGACGGGTTGCGGGCGGGGCTTTTCACAGAGGCCGAGATTTCCGAGTTGCCCATCGTGGGCGCGGCGTTTGACGCGGTTGATCGGACCTATCCGGGGCTTGAGGCGATCCGGCGGCGGCATGAGGCGCTGCGGCGGGTGTTTGGCGTCATGGTGGCGGATGTGATCGACACCTCGCGCAGTCTCCTCAAGGCGAGCGGGGCGGCGTCGGTCGAGGAAATACGTGGTCTTGGCGCGCCGGTGATCCAATTCTCGCCAAAGGTCTGGTCGGATCTCAAGGTGATCCGCAAGTTCCTATTCACGCGCATGTATCGTGCGCCGTCCGTTGTTGAGATGCGCGAGCGGGTGACGCAGGTGGTTGAAGACCTCTTTCCGCTCTACCTTTCCGACCCAAAGCTTTTGCCGGATCGCTGGCAGGATGAGATCGCGGCGGCGGGGGGCGAAACCGGGCTGGCGCGGATCGTGTCGGATTACCTCTCTGGCATGACCGATCGCTTTGCTCTTCAGGAACATGCGAGGCTTGTCGGGAAGGCGTGATCGGTTGACCTGACCGCCGGGAGTGATAAACCCGCGACAAATCACGAGGACCGCTCCGATGAACCTTTTTACCGAGATGCGCGCGCTTGTTATCGCGTCGCTTGAAACCATGCAGACCGAGGGCTCGCTGCCCGAGGGGTTGGACTTTGCCAATGTGGCGGTCGAGCCGCCGCGCGATGCGGCGCATGGGGATATGGCGACCAACGCGGCGATGGTTCTTGCCAAGCCCGCAAAGATGAAGCCGCGCGATATCGCCGAGGCTCTGGCGGGTAAACTTGCCGCGGATGACCGTGTGACCTCTGCCGAGGTGGCGGGGCCGGGGTTCCTTAACTTGCGTCTTGCGCCCGCGCTCTGGCAGGGGCTTGTGAAATCGGTGCTCGAGACTGGCGCGGATTTCGGCCGCTCGACCATGGGCGAGAACAAAAAGGTCAATGTCGAATATGTTTCGGCCAACCCGACCGGACCGCTGCATGTGGGCCACACTCGGGGCGCGGTCTTTGGTGATGCGCTGGCGAGCCTATTGGACTTCGTCGGTTATGACGTGACGCGCGAATATTACATCAACGATGGCGGCGCGCAGGTCGATGTGCTCGCGCGGTCGGTTTACCTGCGCTATCTCGAGGCGCATGGGCAGGACGTGGCTTTTGAGGACGGCACCTATCCGGGCGATTATCTGATCCCGGTCGGCGACGCGCTCAAGGAGAAGGTCGGCGATGCCTATGTCGGTCAGGACGAAGATGTCTGGCTTGCCGAGGTGCGCGAATTCGCGACCGAGAAGATGATGGACCTGATCCGCGACGACCTGAAGGCGCTTGGTGTCGAGATGGACGTGTTCTTTTCGGAGAAATCCCTCTACGGCACCGGCCGGATCGAGGCGGCGCTTGAGGCGCTTGAGAGCAAGGGGCTTATCTATGAAGGCGTGCTCGAGCCGCCGAAGGGCAAGACGCCCGAGGATTGGGAGCCGCGCGAACAAACGCTATTCCGGTCGACCGATCATGGCGATGACGTGGACCGCCCGGTGAAGAAATCCGACGGAAGCTGGACCTATTTCGCGCCGGATATTGCCTACCATTTTGACAAGGTTTCCAGAGGGTTCGACGCGCTTATTGATGTATTTGGCGCGGACCATGGCGGCTATGTCAAGCGCATGAAAGCCGCCGTGTCGGCGCTTTCAGATGGGCAGGTGCCGCTGGATATCAAGCTGACGCAGCTTGTGAAGCTCTGGAAGAACGGCGAGCCGTTCAAGATGTCCAAACGGGCGGGCAATTTCGTCACGCTGCGCGACGTGGTGGAGCAGGTCGGTCCGGACGTGACACGTTTCGTCATGCTGACGCGCAAGAACGATGCACCGCTCGATTTCGACTTTGACAAGGTGCTTGAGCAGTCCAAGGACAACCCGGTTTTCTACGTCCAATACGCCCATGCCCGCGTTTGTTCGGTGCTGCGCAAAGCGCAAGAGGCGGGGATTGTCGCCGATGATGCCACGTTGATGGCGGCGGACCTTGGCAAGCTCGACCACGAGGCGGAAATCGCAGTGGCCAAGAAGGTTGCGGAATGGCCGCGTCTTGTCGAGATCGCGGGACGCACCAATGAGCCGCACCGCGTTGCATTCTACCTTTATGAATTGGCGAGCGAGCTGCACGGGTTCTGGAACAAGGGCAATGACGATGCGTCGCTGCGCTTTATCCAAGAGGGCGATGCGGCCACATCGCAGGCCAAAATCGCGCTTGCGCGCTCTGTCGCCATTGTTATTTCCGCCGGTCTTGGTATTCTTGGCGTAACTCCGGCGCAGGAGATGCGGTAACAAGCCACACGTCGCGCGGGGTTGAGGCAAAGGCAAGACGACCCCGGCGACAATGTATCGCCGTGGCAGTGAGGCGATACAATGGCAGAGATTCCGATGTCCGGACACTACGAGTCCGCACGTGAAACCCGATCCTTGGCACCGCTTGTGAACTGGGCCGGAGCGGCCTTGTCGCTCGGTCTCGTGATTGGGGCTGGCGTGTGGGGCTACAAGCTTCTGGTGCGCGATGTGACCGGTGTGCCGGTGGTGCGCGCGGTCGAAGGGCCGATGCGTATTCAACCGGAGAACCCCGGTGGGCGACAAGCGGCAAACCAGGGTCTTGCCGTCAACACCGTTGCGGCGCAGGGATCGGCGGGCAAACCTGCGGATCGTTTCGTGCTTGCACCGGCGCCGATCGAGCTTGGCGATGAGGACGTGGCGCCAGCGACCACCGAGAAACAGCCGGATATCGTGGCGCCGCCGCCACTCAAGACCGAGGAACTCGGGTCTATCGAAGAATTTGCCGCCCGGATTGCGGATGATGTTGCGCCGCTTTCAGAGCCTGTAGAGGTTGCCGTGGCCGCCCCGAAGGCCGAGGTAGAGGTCGCTCCGAAAGTGGCGGGCGGGGTTGGCCGGTCCTTGCGGCCAAGGCTGCGCCCGGCGTCTCTTTCGACCACGCCTGTGGCTGCGGCGGATACTGTTGCGCGGGCAGATACCTCTGCCGTGAATGAGGTGAGCGACGTGGCCGCCGGCACACGGATGGTTCAGCTTGGTGCCTTTGCCAGCGCCGAGATCGCGCGCGGCGAATGGGACAAGTTGCACAAGCGGTTCGGCGAGTACCTTGGCGACAAGACCCGCGTGATCCAGAAAGCACAGAGCGGTGGGCGGACCTTTTACCGCCTCCGCGCCATCGGATTTGCCGATCTGAGCGATGCGCGGCGGCTGTGTTCGGCGCTGAAGGCGCAAAACGCGGATTGTATCCCGGTGACCGCGCGGTGAGTGCGCGCGGCGCTGTGATCCTTGGCTGCGCGGGGCCACGCCTTTCGCCGCGAGAACGGGATTTCTTTGCCAAGGTGCGCCCGTTTGGCTTTATTCTTTTTGCCCGCAATATCGTGGATGCGGCGCAGGTGCGTGCGCTTTGTGATGAGTTGCGCGGGTGCGTCGACCACGAAGCGCCGATCCTGATCGATCAGGAAGGCGGGCGCGTGCAGCGGTTCCGCCCGCCCCTTGGCCGGGAATGGCCCGCGCCGCTTGCCTTTGTAGAGCAGGCCGGAGCCGAGGCCGTGCGGGCGATGTATCTACGCTATCGGATCATTGCCGAAGAGTTGCGGGCTTGTGGTGTGGATGCGAATTGCGCGCCGCTTGTCGATGTGGCCGAGGAAGGGACGCACCCGTTTCTCAAGGACCGCTGCTATGGGTTTGATGCCGAGGCGGTCGCCGCGCTTGGCCGCGCGGTGGCGGATGGGTTGCTTGATGGCGGGGTGTATCCGGTTCTGAAACACATCCCCGGCCATGGACGGGCGCGGGCTGATAGCCATCTCGACCTGCCGCGCGTCTCGGTGGAGCCTGCGGCACTGGCGCGCGATTTCGCGCCGTTTCGGGCGCTGAATGACCTTGCGATGGGGATGACAGCGCATCTTGTCTATGAGGCGATTGACGATCAGCCGGCGACGATCTCGCCGAAGATGATGGGCCTGATCCGGGAAGAGATCGGTTTTGGGGGCCTGATCATGACCGACGACATCTCGATGCAGGCGCTTTCGGGCACGCTTGCCGAGCGGTCTGCGGCGTCGATTGCGGCGGGGTGTGATGTCATCCTGCATTGCAATGGCGATTACGACGAGATGGTCGCGGTTGCAGAGGCGGCCGGGGCGTTGCAAGGCGCGGCCGAACGGCGGGCGCAGGCCGTTCTCGACACGCGCCCCACGCCAGTTCCTGTTGACATTCCGGCGCTCTCTGCCGAACTTGAAGCCCTTCTTTCAGGGCAAGGGCATGTCTGAGGACGAGACGGGTTCAATTCAGGAGGACAAGGTTGCCGCGCGGCTTGCCGCGGAGGCGCTTATTGTCGATGTGGACGGGTTCGAGGGGCCGCTCGACCTTTTGTTGACCCTGTCGCGGACCCAGAAAGTCGACCTGCGCAAGATCTCGATCCTGCATCTGGCGCAGCAATATCTGAGCTTTGTCGAGAAGGCGAAACAACTTCGCATCGAACTTGCCGCCGATTACCTTGTGATGGCGGCGTGGTTGGCTTTCCTGAAATCGCGGCTCCTCTTGCCACCGGACCCGAGCGAAGAGGGGCCGTCCGGCGAGGAACTTGCAGCGCATCTCGCGTTTCAGCTTGAGCGGCTTCAGGCGATGCGGGACGCGGCGGCGAAGCTTATGGCGCGTGACCGTTTGGGGCGCGACTTCTTTCAGCGCGGTGTGCCGGAGGATGTCACGCGGGTGCGCCGGGTGACCTATACGGCGACCTTGCTTGACCTGATGCAGGGATATGCGCGCATTCGCACGCGCGACGAATTCCGCCCCTTCGTGATGGATCGGGACTCGGTCTTTACCATGGAAGAGGCCCTTGAACGGATGCGTGGGCTGATCGGTTTCGCCGGGGACTGGACCGATATTCTAAGCTACCTTCCGGCGGGGTGGGAAAGCGATCCAAAGAAGCGCCGGTCTGCCACGGCCTCGACCTTTGCGGCCTCGCTCGAGCTTGCCAAGGAAGGCAAGGTTGAAATCCGCCAGAGCGAGACCTTTGCGCCGATCCAGGTTCGCAAGAAAGATCAAGATCATGTCTGAAGATATTGAAGAAAAACAAGAAAAAGTCGCGGAGGAGAGCCTGTTTGAGGCGCCCCCCATGGCCGAGCAAGAGCGCATGTGCGAAGCGATCCTGTTCGCCAGTGCCGAGCCGGTGACGATCAAGGAGCTCAATAGCCGGATGCCGCACGGGTGCGACGCGGCGGAGGCCTTGGTGCATCTGCGTAAGCGGTACGAGGGGCGCGGCGTCAGGGTTGTAAAGGTCGGGGATGCCTGGGCGATGCGCACGGCACCGGACCTTGGGTTTCTGATGCAGAAAGAGATGGTCGAGACCCGCAAGCTTAGCCGGGCGGCGATCGAGACCCTTGCCATTATCGCCTATCATCAGCCGATCACGCGGGCAGAGATCGAGGAAATCCGCGGCGTCAGCGTGTCGCGCGGCACGGTGGATCAGCTCTTGGAGATGGAATGGATCCGGTTTGGGCGGCGTAAGATGACGCCGGGCCGCCCGGTGACTTTCGTCGTGACACAGGAATTCCTGGATCACTTCGGGCTTGAGAACGCGCGCGATCTGCCGGGGCTGAAAGAGCTGCGGGCAGCCGGGCTTCTTGAGAGCCGACCGCCGCCGGGCTCTATGCCGGCGCTTGGGGATCGCGATGATGAGGGCGAAGAGGAAAGCAGCGAAGGGCAATCGGAACTCTTCGAGGATTGAGGTCGGAGGCGGCGAAATTTGTAATCGCCACAGTTTCTCCTAAATTGAGGTCTAGGATGCCGCAAAAGACTTCGAGCAGAGGGAAACCGATCTCATGAATGCCAATCGCATCATCAACATGGTTGTGCGCATGTTCCTGCGTAAGGCGATCAACAGCGGTATGAATGCCGGGATGAACGCCCTGAACAAGAAAGACAGCGCCGGGCGCGCGACGCCGCAAGACCAACGTCCGAACAACAACGCCCCGCAACAGGGCGTCAAACAGGCCCGCCGTGCCGCGCGTATGGCGCGTCGCATGAACAAGTTCTGACGTTGCCGCCTAGGGCGTCTTGAAGTGTTTCGAGAGCTTGAGGCCTTGCCCCTGATAGTTTGACGCAATCCCCGCGCCGTAGAGTTGTTCGGGGACATCGGCCATGCGCTCATAGACGAGGCGGCCCACCACCTGACCATGTTCGAGGACAAAGGGCGCCTCGTGACAGCGCACTTCCAGAACCCCGCGCGAGCCGGTGCCGCCAGCCGCGTCATGGCCAAAACCGGGGTCGAAGAAGCCGGCATAGTGCACCCGGAATTCCCCGACCATCGCAAGATAAGGCGCCATTTCGGCGGCGTAGGCGGGCGGGATATGCACGGCTTCGCGGCTCACGAGAATATAGAACGCACCGGGATCGAGGATGATTTGACCATCGTGACTCCGGACTTCTTCCCAGTATTCGGCGGGGTCATAGTGGTTGATATTGTCGAGGTCGATCACCCCGGTATGAGGCTTGGCGCGGTAGCCGACAAGCGTGCCGGAGGCGGGTTTGAGATCGACGGAGAAGCCGAGCCCGTCGTCGATGACGGCTTCGCCATCCACAAGCGGGCTGCGATCATGCAGGACGGAGAGATCGGCGTCGCTCAGCACGCTTTGGCCCTTGCGGAAACGGATCTGGTTGAGGCGCATGCCCGGACGCACGAGCACCGAGAAAGAGCGCGGGCAGATTTCCGCATAAAGCGGGCCGGTGTAGCCGGATTGGATGCGGTCGAACTCGGTCCCGCCATCGGTGATGGTGCGGGTCAGCAGGTCGAGCCGGCCGGTCGAGCTTTTGGCGTTGGCGACGGCGTTGACATCCTCGGGAAGCGCGAGGCTTTCCATCAGGGGCACAACGTAGACACAGCCCTTTTCGAGCACCGCGCCATCGGTAAGATCAATCTGATGCATCTCGAACTCGTCGAGGCGCTCGGCCACCGTGCGACCAGCACCGGACAGGAAGGAGGCGCGCACGCGGTAAGCCACCGTGCCAAGGCGCAAATCGAGGCTCGCGGGTTGCACCTGACCCTCGACCGGGGCCGGTTTGGCGATGATTTCACCGCTCGTGAGCATGGCGTCGATGGTCTGGCTGGGCAATACGCCGGTCATGGTGTCCTCCCAAGAACTGCATACAAAAAACGCCCGGACCCAGAGGGCCACGGGCGGTTTTTAATGGTCGGGCTAGCAGGACTCGAACCTGCGACCTTCCGTCCCCCAGACGGACGCGCTACCAGGCTGCGCCATAGCCCGACGATGGGGTGTTCATAGCGATTTTGAGGGCAGGGGCAAGTCAAAAAACGAAAACGTCCCTCAGGCATTTTCGGCGGCTTCGATCCGCGCACAGAGGGCGGTGAGGCGGTCGAGTTGGGCCGCAGCGTCCGCGCGGTTTTCCGCCACGATTCCGGTCATCGTGGCGATATCGGCAAGGAGAGATGGCCCCGGTTCAGAGGCGCGTGGTTGGTCGTCCTCCGCATCCTCTTCGGCGATCTCGTCCTCCATGGACGCGGCGGCCGCGGTTTCGGTTTCCGGCTCGGGCGCTGCGGGACTCGCTGTCGCGTCGTCTGTGGCAGGTTTCGGAGTCATGCGCTGCACGAAGGCCGGGATATCCTTTTCGGGTAGATCGTCGTCTTCTGGCGTGGCCTCGACCGGGGCTGCGTCCTGTGGCGCCTCGGTCGGCTCTGGCGCGAGATCTTCGGCAGGCGCGGCGGGCTCAGAAGCGGCCTCTTCGACCTGTGCCGGGGGCTCTTCTTCGGGCTCGTCGCGGCGCTCAAAGCTCAGTACGGTGCCGCGCTCTTCCTCGAGGGGGGCCGGGGCGACTTCGGTCAAGCCGATATCGCTCTCGGGTGTCGCGTCGTCCTCACCATCAAGCGGTTGAGACAGGCCCGCGACGTATTTCGTACCCTTTTCGCGCAGCAGTTTTTGCGCGCCTTTGATGGTCATGCCATCGTCATGCAGGAGCTTTTTGATCCCCCCCAAGAGCAGCATGTCTGCGGGCCGGTAATAGCGGCGCCCGCCCGCGCGCTTGACGGGCTTCACTTGGGTAAACTTGCTTTCCCAAAAGCGCAGCACATGCGCCTGAGTGTCGAGCCAGTCCGCGACCTCGCTAATGGTGCGAAAGGCGTCTGGAGATTTACCCATAGGTTTTTGCCTTGCTTAACTCTTGTTGCCGTCCGCGACGCGATCCTTCATCAGGTGCGACGGGCGGAAGGTCAAGACGCGGCGCGGCTCGATCGGAACCTCTTCGCCGGTCTTGGGATTGCGGCCCACGCGTGCCGCTTTGTCACGAACACTAAACGTGCCGAAAGACGAGATCTTCACCTGCTCGCCGCGCACCAGCGCATCGGACATGTGATTGAGAACGCTTTCAACCAAATCGGCAGAGTCATTGCGGGACAGACCGACCTCACGAAATACTGCTTCGCTCAAGTCCATCCGTGTCAAAGTTTTTTCGCTCATCCGTCCCCCCGGTTTTCCGTTAGAGACAAGCTTAAGGCGAATGGAATTTCCGAGTCAATATCAATGGCTTGTCAGGAGCCATTCAGAACGCCGCTGATTACCAGCGCAGCACAACCGATCCCCAGGCCAGGCCGCCACCGATGGCTTCGGTCACGATTAGGTCGCCTTGCTTGATCTGGCCGCGTTCAACCCCAACCGAAAGGGCGAGGGGAATCGAGGCTGCTGAGGTGTTGCCGTGGTCTTGCACGGTGAGGATCACGCGGTCCATCGGCACACCCATTTTCTTGGCGGTGCCTTGGATGATGCGGATATTCGCCTGATGCGGCACGATCCAGTCCACGGCGCTGTCATCAAGGTCAACCTTGCTCAGCGCGGTGTGGGCGGTCGAGGTCAGTTTCTCGACGGCTTGACGGAAGAGCGCGTTGCCTTGCATCCGCAATTTGCCCGAGTCGCCGGTCGTCGAGACGCCGCCATCTACAAAGAGCATCTCTTTGTAGCGGCCATCGGAATTGAGATCGGCGGAAAGCACGCCGCGATCCGCATTGTCGCCCTTGCCCTCTTCGGCCTTGAGGATCAGCGCGCCTGCGCCATCGCCGAATAGCACACAGGTGGCGCGGTCTTCCCAGTCCATGATGCGGCTAAAGGTTTCGGCGCCGACGACGAGAACCGTCTCGCATTGGCCCGAGAGGATCAGCGCGTTGGCATTGGTCAGGGCATAGACAAAGCCCGCACAGACCGCCTGCACGTCGAAGGCAAAGCCGCGGGTCATGCCGAGTTTCTTTTGCAGCATGGTGCCGACGGAGGGGAAGGTCAGGTCCGGTGTCGAGGTGGCCACGACGATCGCGTCAATCTCATCGGCGTCCATGCCAGCGCTCTTCAGGGCATTCCGGGCCGCTTCGAAGGCGAGATCAGAGGTGGTTTCGTCCTCGGCCGCGAAATGACGGCGTTCGATCCCAGAGCGGGTCCGAATCCATTCGTCGGTGGTATCGAGGGTCTTTTCAAATTCCGAGTTCGGAACAATTCGTTCTGGCAGGTAGTGCCCAACGCCTTTGACAACGGCGCGTCGTGTCATGATTTGGTTCCGTTCTCTTCGCCTGACGCTGGGGCATCTTGGTCCAGCCGGATGGCGGATGCAACCCGCGCGGCGAGTTTTTCCGAGAAGCCAGACTGCGAAAGCTTGAAGGCAAGTTTGACGGCGGCAGACACCCCGGTTGCATCGGAACTGCCGTGGGATTTGACCACGGTCCCGTTCAAACCAAGGAAGACGCCGCCATTGACGCGGCGCGGGTCGATGCGTTTGTTCAGGCGTTGCAGCGAGGTATAGGCGAGCAGGGCAGCGAGGCGCGAGAGCGGCGAGAATTTGAACGCCTCGCGCAGGAGCGATCCAATCAGGCTCGCCGTGCCTTCGCCGGTCTTGAGGGCGATATTGCCGGTAAAGCCATCGGTGACGATCACGTCGGCCACATCGCCCGGAATGTCGCCGCCTTCGACGAATCCCACGAAGTCAAAGCTTGCGGCGTCGGCGTTCTGGGCGATCAGGTCATGGGCGAGCTTGAGCTCGGAGCGGCCCTTATGCTCTTCGGTGCCGACATTGAGAAGGCCGATGCGGGGGCGTTTGAGCTCCATGCCGTTGCGGGCATAAGAGGCGCCCATCAGCGCGTATTGCAGCAGGTCGTGTTCGTCGGCGCGGATATCGGCGCCAACATCCAGCATGATGTTGAAGCCAGAGGCAGAGCGCGACGGCCAGAGCACGGCAATGGCGGGGCGGTTGACGCCGGGCAGTTTGCGCAGGCGCACCACCGAAAGCATCATCAAGGCGCCAGTATTGCCGCAGGAGACCACCACGTCGGCATCGCCATTGCGCACGGATTCGATCGCCGACCACATCGAGGTCGACTTGCCCGTGCGCATGACTTGGCTCGGTTTGTCTTCCATCGAGACGACGCTGTCGCAGTCGCGAATCTCGACCCGACCGGCGAGGGCCTTCTTTTTCCGGACGAGCTTTTTCAGCTCTTTTTCCGGCCCGTGCAGGATAAAGGCAATGTCGGGATTCTTCTTAGCAGAACGCGAAATGCCGGCAACCACTGCTGCCGGCCCGCGATCGCCGCCCATCGCATCAACAGAGATGACGGTGCGCCCGGCTGCCGCTTTCGCGTTTTCGCTCGATGCCGTCATGCGGGCGCTGTCCCGATTTGTCGTTATGCCGCGTCGTCGTCCAGGTCGATGTCGTCGACCATCGAAACGATCTCACGGTCATCATAGTGACCGCAGGACGCGCACACGTGGTGCGGGCGCTTCAGCTCGCCACAGTTGGAGCACTCATTGGGGTTTGCTGCAACAAGTGCGTCATGAGCACGGCGGTTGTTGCGGCGCGATTTCGATACTTTGTTCTGCTGGACAGCCATGTCGCAACCTTTGATTAACTGGGGCCCAATGACATGCATTGCGGCCGATTTCCTGAGCGTCCCGAGCCATTACGCGCAAAGCGCGCCCGAGTCCAACTCTAAATTCCGAATGAGCGCGCGAAAATACTGTGAATCCGCAGATGCGCAAGGGTTATTTTTCGTCGTCCCCGTCGAGCTTGTCGCGCAGGGCGGCAAGACCGGCAAAGGGACGCGCGTCTTCGTCCCGCATAGCGTCTTTGCCGGGCTCGGTAAACACCGCTTCGCCAAGTTCCGCCTCGTCTTTGCGCGGGTAGAGCGGAAGGTTGAGCGCCAGCGCCTCGCGCATGACCGTTTCGATGTCGATTTCAGCCCCAAGCTCTTCGACAGTGTCATCCTCGGGCATCTCGACCTCGCCGTCGATCTCCTCGGGAAGTTCAAGAGTCTTGAGGAAGAGACGTTCGATATCAGCTTCGATCCGGGTGCGCACGGGCTCAAGCGTGACCACGCAGGGCTGATCCACCGTGGCCCCGAGATGCGCCGTCAGTCGCCAGTCGGTGCGCCCGGAGGCGCGCAACTCGCCATGAAACCGCAATTTGCGCAGACCAAGAAGGCCGAGGTCTTCTGCAATCTCGTTCAGGCGCTCGTTCGTCGGGGCCAAATCGAATCGTGTGACACGGTTTTGCGGCAGATCGGCGACGCGCAGGGGCGCTATGGTATCGGTTTGTGTTGTCATTGGACCTGCTTACATTCTTGAACCAGAGGCGTTCCTTCTGTAAGCGGGATAGAAGGCAGTAGAGGCCAAGGCAAGAGGGCAGTCATGATCGCAGTTGGCAAGGGTATCAAATCGGCGGTGATCGCAGCCGGGATTATGGTCGTTCTGGGCGCCTGTACCTCGCAATACCGCAACCACGGATATGTGCCGACCGAAGAAGACCTCGCAGAGATCACTGTCGGCGTCGATACCCGCGATACCGTGGCCGAAACCGTTGGCACGCCGTCGGCCTCTGGGGTTCTCGACAGCAGCGGCTATTACTATGTGCGTAGCCGGGTGCGGCACTACGGGGCGCGCAAGCCCGAGGTGGTCGAACGCCGGATCGTCGCCATCACCTTCGACAATCGCGGCGTGGTCCGCAATGTCGAGGAATATGCGCTCGAAGATGGTCAGGCCGTGCCGATCGCGCGCCGGATCACCGACAACGATCTCAACAACCAGAGCATCCTTGGCCAGCTCCTGAAGAATATCGGTAGCTTTGGCGGCTTCAGCAGCTAACCGGCGGGGCATCGCCGCCCTGTCATTTGGCTGTTACGGATTCCTCCCTATATAGTCGTGATTGAACGATTAGCGGAGCACCTTGTCATGGTCGCTTTGTCGAAAGGGCGCTACGCCGTGCGTGTAGCCGAAACCGAGGCAGACCTGCGCGCCGCACAGGCGCTGCGGCAGATGGCGTTTCACGGTGTCGAGGCCACGGGGCTTGACGCAGATGCGTTTGATCCGATCTGCACCCACATGCTCGTCGAGGCGCGCGACAGCGGAGAGCTTGTCTGTTGCTTCCGCTTCCTGCCATTGGCGGGCGGGGGAGAGATCGACCGCTCCTACTCAGCTCAGTTCTATGAGCTGAGCGCGTTGCGCGATTTTGACGGGCCGATGGTCGAGATGGGCCGGTTCTGCATTCATCCAGAGGTCACGGACCCCGATATCCTGCGCGTGGCATGGGGGGCGATGACCTCTTATGTGGATGAAAACAATGTTGAAATGCTGTTTGGCTGTTCCTCATTCACGGGCACCGATGCCAAGGAGTATTTCGATGCTTTCGCCATGCTGCGCGACCGCCACCTTGCGCCGAAACGCTGGCTGCCGAAGGTCAAGGCGCCCAAGGTGTTCCGGTTTGCCGCACGCCTGCGCCGCAAGCCGAACCTGAAACTGGCGCAGATGCGGATGCCACCCTTGCTTCGGACCTACCTGATGATGGGCGGCTGGGTCAGCGATCATGCGGTGATCGACACACATATGAACACGCTGCATGTCTTTACAGGTCTTGAGATCCGCGCCATTCCGCCGAGCCGAAAGAAGCTTCTGCGGGCGATCGGTGCCTAAGAGAGACACGTGGCCCATTGACGGCAACAGGCGGGCGGTTTAGCCCGCTTTTATGGCACGTATACCCCTTTTGCAGATGAACGGTATTTCCCTCACTTTCGGGGGGGATCCGGTGTTTGATGGGCTGGACCTCGTGGTGCAGCCGGGCGATCGCGTGGCGCTTGTCGGGCGCAACGGGTCGGGCAAATCCACCCTGATGAAGGTCATGGCGGGCCTTGTGGAACCGGACCGGGGTGAGATTGTCGTGCCGCCAGGCGTCAGCGTGGGCTATATGGAGCAACACCCTGACATGACCGGGTTTTCCACGCTCGGGGATTTCGCGGCCTCGGGGCTTGAACCGGGCGAGGCCTACAAGGTCGAGCGCGCTGGTGAGGGGCTCAAGTTCGATCCTGAGCGCCCGGTAGAGACAGCGTCGGGCGGGGAGCGGCGGCGGGCCGCCTTGGCCAAGTTGATGGCCGAAGCACCGGAGTTGATGCTTCTCGATGAGCCGACCAACCACCTTGATATCGAGGCGATTGCCTGGCTTGAAGCGGAGCTTTCGACGACGCGGGCGGGTTTTGTCCTGATCTCGCACGACCGCGCGTTTCTGCGGGCGTTGACCCGCGCAACCCTTTGGATTGACAGGGGAATGGTGCGTCGACAGGAGAAGGGGTTCGAGGCGTTCGAAGCCTGGCGCGACAAGGTCTGGGAAGAGGAAGACATCCAGCGTCACAAGATGGACCGCAAGATCAAGGCCGAGGCGCGATGGGCCGTCGAGGGGATCAGCGCGCGGCGCAAGCGCAACCAAGGCCGGGTGCGCGCCCTGCAAGACCTGCGCCAGGAGCGCGCGTCGATGATCAAGCGCCAAGGCGCGGCGGCGATGGACCTCAGCGCGGGGCCGAAATCCGGTCGAAAAGTCATTGATGCCAAAGGGTTGGCGAAGGGATTTGACGACAAACGGATCGTCACGGATTTCTCGCTTACTGTGCAGCGGGGCGACCGGGTGGCCTTTGTGGGGCCGAACGGCGTTGGCAAGACGACGCTGATCAAGATGCTCATGGGCGAGGTGGCACCAGACGCGGGGACGGTCACGCTTGGGACCAACCTGCTCCCGGCGATCTTTGATCAGAGCCGTTCCAAGCTCGATCCGGAGATGAGCCTTTGGGATAGTCTCACCGGCGATCCAGAGATGCGCGTCTCGGGCAAGGCGGACCAAGTTATGGTCCGTGGAAACCCCAAGCATGTCGTTGGATACCTTAAAGAATTTCTGTTTGACGAGCGGCAGGCGAGGGCGCCTGTCAGGAGCTTGTCGGGGGGGGAGAAGGCGCGGTTGTTGTTGGCTAAGCTGATGGCGCGAGAGAGCAATCTTCTTGTCCTCGACGAGCCGACCAACGATCTCGACGTGGAGACGCTCGACCTCTTGCAGGAATTGCTCGACGACTATGACGGGACGGTGCTTCTTGTGAGCCACGACCGGGATTTCCTTGACCGGGTGGCGACCACCACCGTGGCGATGGAGGGCCATGGCCGGGCCGTGGTCTATGCCGGGGGATGGAGCGACTACCGGGCGCAGCGTGGTGACGAGGAAGCGGAAGAAAAGAAAGCAAAATCAAAGCCTAAGGTGGAGAAGGTGAAGCAGGAGAAGGCCCTGAAAGAGGGTTTGAGCTTTACCGAAAAACACCGGCTTGAGGCGCTTCCCGCGATCCTTGAGCGGCTTGGGGCGGAGATTGCCAAGCTGGAAGAGTTCCTTATGGACCCGGAGCTTTTCAGCAAGGAACCGGTCAAGTTCCAGAAGGCCACAGAGGCGCTTGTCGAGCGGCAGGCTGCATTGGCTGAAGCCGAGGAAGAATGGCTGATTCTCGAAGAGAAGGCTGAGGCGGGTTAACGGGGAGATCCCAACGTCGGTATTGCGTCGGTATCGCGTCTGTATTGCAGCGGTGCGGGGGCGCGCTGGACGGGTGTGAACGGGGCGCGCGGCGGTAAGGGCGGCGCGCGACGGTCACTGCAGGGGCTTTGCCCCTCTTGGCCGCGGGCGCGGCCAATTCACCCCAGGATATTTTCAGCAAGAGGAAGCGGCAGGGCGACGCTTGGCCGGTAGCCGGCGCGGAGCGCGGTGAGCGTCGGGGTCGGGGTCAGACAGGTGACACGGCCCGAGGGGCACGGCCGGGGCGCGCGGTAGCCATCGGGCGCGAAAGGGTGGAGCGCGCCTTGCCACAGGAGTGCGGGGCCGGTGCCCGTCAGGATGAAGGTGCCGTCGGGCAGGGATGCGGCGTCGGCCTCGACCCGGCGCTGCGCAAAGCGGCGGGGAATGGCGCGGGCCGCATGCAGGCGGGTGTCGAAGGCGGACACCGGACCGGTGTGTCCTGCGGCGTCGAGGAAGGCGGTGAAATCCGCGCGCCGACATTCGCCGCAGGGGCGATGCCCGGCGGCCAGCGCCACCGCCTCGTCATGGAAGAAAAGTTCGGTATAGGCGCCGGGGGCCATGAGCGGGCGGCGGCGGGATTTGAACGACAGCAGGCAGCAGACCCAGGCCTTGTGTCGCCAGCGGCGGTGGCTCAGGCCTTGGCCTGCGTTGTGCAGGATGCCGCGATTGCCCATGAAGCGCCCCCGCGCGGGATGCGCGAGGATCTCTCCGGTGGGCTGAACGCGGTTTTGCAGGGGCATGGCGCACTCTGCCCCTGAACCGCCCCGCGGCGCAAGACGCGCGTCATGTTTCGGTGCTTTGTCCGAACCTCAGGTGATAGCCGTTCAGGTCCACTGCGTTGAACTCGCGCATGCCCCACGGGTAGGTTTCCGGCGCACGGGTGATCTTTACCCCGTTTTCCGTGGCGCGGGCATAGAGGATGTCGAGATCGCTCACGTCGAAATAGAGCCAGTTCGCGCCGAGCTGTGGGGTGCCTTCCCAGAAATGAACGCAGGCCTGATCCAATAGGATCGCGCCGTGACGCGGCGGTTCGCCATAGAGAAACCGCAGGGTGAAGCCCAGCTTCTCGATATACCAATTGCAGGTCTCGGGGACATTCGGTGTGGCCAGTGTCGGGTAGACACCGCAGCAAGTGAGAGGGTCAGGCATGGTGAGGGGCCTTCTTACAGTCCGCTTTGGGGAGGGTAGCCCATGCGGCGCGTGCGGTCGATGCGGATCACCGTGGCGTTGCGGTTCTTCAGGCAAAAGAAAGCCCCCGTTGGGCAACGGGGGCTCTGATTTCGTAAAGACCTGTGTCGGGTTATTGCATCCGGAGCGCGCCGTCGATGCGGATCACCTCGCCGTTGAGATAGCCGTTTTCGACGATGAACCCGGCGAGGCGGGCGTATTCGGACGGATCGCCAAGACGTTTGGGGCAGGTGACGTCCTCGGCCAGTTGGTCCTGTACCTCTTGCGGCAGGCCTTGCAGCATCGGGGTCAGGAAGATGCCCGGCGCGATGGCCATGACCCGGATGCCGGAGCGGGCGAGGTCGCGGGCCATCGGCAGGGAGAGGCCGACGATCCCGCCCTTGGAGGCCGCATAGGCGGCCTGGCCGCGTTGACCGTCCATGGCGGCGATGGAGGCGGTGTTGACGATCACGCCACGCGCGCCATCGGATTCGGCGGCGTTCTCGGCCATCACATCGGCGGCAAGGCGGGCGACGTTGAAGGAGCCGACGAGGTTGATGTCGATGGTCTGTTGGAAGGTATGGAGCGGGTGCGGGCCCTTCTTGGAGAGCGTCGTCGCGGCGGGGGCGATCCCGGCGCAGTTCACGCAGGCGTTGATCGTGCCCATGGCCTCTTTGGCGGCGGCAATGCCTGCGGCGACCGAGTCTTCGTCGGTGACGTTGACCTTGTGAAACGTGCCGCCGAGTTCTTTGGCGAGGGTTTCTCCTGCGTCTTCGTTGAGATCGAAGAGAGCAACCTTTGCGCCGTTCTCGGCAAAGTGGCGGGCGGTGGCGGCCCCGAGGCCGGAAGCGCCGCCGGTGATCACGGCGCAGGTTTCAGCGAGTTTCATGGTCTTTCCTCCCGGGTGACGTTGTCGTCATGAAATGAACATGCGTTCAGATAACCGGAGGCAGGGGTATCTGTCTAGGGGCGGGGGCGGATATATAAGGCAAGACGGGGCGTTGCCCCTCTTGAGCCTGCGGCTCAATTCACCCCGAGTATTTGTCACAGAGAAGAAGAAAGGGGGCCGCGATGGCCCCCTGTCGTGTTGCGTGATGTGGGCAGGCCTTAGCCGAGTTGCACCAGAGCGTGGCGCTTCTTGCCTGCGCTGAGTTTGATCGGGGAGGCGAGGGCGGCGGCGTCGATCATCAGCCCAGCGTCGGTCAACGGCGCGTCGTCGATCTTGGCGCCGTTCTCGGCGATCAGGCGTTTGGCTTCTTTGCCGGATTTGGCGAGGCCGGATTTGACGATGAGCTGCACGATGGAGGCGGGCAATTCGTCGGCAGACAGCGTCAGGGTCGGCAGGTCGTCGCCCACGCCGCCCTTCTCGAACACTTCGCGCGCGGTCGCTTCGGCGGCGGCGGCGGCCTCGGCCCCGTGGCAGAGCGTCGTCACGGCGTTGGCGAGGATGATTTTGGCGGCGTTGATCTCGGAGCCTGCGAGCGCGCCGAGGCGGTCGCATTCCTCGACCGGCATTTCCGTGTAGAGCTTGAGGAAGCGGCCCACGTCGGCGTCGGTCGTGTTGCGCCAGAATTGCCAGAATTCATAAGGGCTGCGCATGTCGGCATTGAGCCAGATCGCGCCATCGGCGGTCTTGCCCATCTTCTTGCCGTCCGAGGTCGTCAGGAGCGGCGAGGTCAGGCCGTAGATTTCCTTGTCGATGACGCGGCGCGTCAGGTCGATGCCGTTGACGATATTGCCCCATTGGTCCGAGCCGCCGAACTGCACCATGCAGCCATAGCGGCGGTTCAACTCGAGGAAGTCATAGGCCTGAAGGATCATGTAGTTGAATTCGAGGAAGGAGAGCGATTGCTCGCGGTCGAGGCGGGATTTGACCGACTCGAAGGAGAGCATGCGGTTCACCGAGAAGTGCCGCCCGATGTCGCGCAGGAACTCGAGGTAGTTCAACTCATCGAGCCATTCGGCGTTGTTGAGCATCAAGGCGCCGGTCGGGCCGTCGTCGTAAGAGATATATTTGGCGAAGACCTGTTTGATGCCGGAGATGTTGTCGTCGATCTGCGCGGGCGTCAGCAGCGGGCGCTCGTCGGCGCGGAAAGAGGGGTCGCCGACCTTGGTCGTGCCGCCGCCCATGAGGGTGATCGGTTTGTGGCCGGTCTTTTGCAGCCAGCGCAGCATCATGATCTGGATCAGCGAGCCGACGTGCAGCGACTTTGCGGTCGCGTCAAAGCCGATATAGCCCGGCACCACGCCCTTGATCAGCGCCTCGTCGAGGCCCTGATAATCGGTGCAGTCGGCGAGAAAGCCGCGCTCGATCATGACGGTCATGAAATCCGATTTGGGGTGGTAGGTCATGGCATTGGTCCCGTATGTTTTTCGGGGCCGTGTATAGGCGGCGTTGCGACAAAGGGAAAGGCCATGATGAAGGCCAAAACAGGCAAAGAGCGGATCAGGGCGCTTGGGGCGATGTCGGGGACGTCGCTTGACGGGGTGGACGCGGCGGTTGTCGAGACGGATGGCGAGGCGATCTTTGGCTTTGGCGAGAGCGACTACCGCGCCTATGACCGGGAGGAACGCAAGGTTCTGGCAGCAGCGTTAGGGAAATGGGCCGGGCCAGAGGTCGACGCGGCAACAGAGGTTGTCGCGCGGGCGCATGAAGCGGTCCTGAGCCGGTTTGAGGATGTGGCGCTTGTCGGGTTTCATGGTCAGACGCTGGCGCATGAACCGCGCGGCCGGGGCACGTTGCAGGTTGGCGACGGGCAGGCCTTGGCGGAGCGCCTTGGCGTACCGGTGGTGTGGGATTTCCGCTCGGCCGATGTTGAGATGGGGGGCGAGGGCGCGCCGCTGGCGCCGTTCTTTCATTTTGCCTGTGCGCGCTGGATTGGCGCGGAAAAGCCTGTCTGTTTCCTGAACCTCGGGGGCGTTGCGAATATCACCTGGGTGGATCCGAGGGTGGCGTCACCGGAGGTCGAAGGCGCGCTCTTGGCCTTTGACACCGGGCCAGCCAATGCGCCGCTCAACGATCTTTTGCGCGCGCGGCGGGGCTTGGATTTCGATGAGGATGGTAAGATTGCCCGCGAAGGCACGGTGGAGAACGGTGCGCTTGAGTTGTTTCTTGCCGAGCCCTATTTCGCGCGGATGCCGCCCAAGTCCCTCGACCGGAATGATTTTGCCGAGATGGTCGGTCTTGTGGGCGAGCTTTCGGATGCGGATGCGGCGGCGACGCTGACGGCGATGTGCGCCGCAGGCGTGGCGGCGGGGATGGCGCATTGCCCGGAGCCGCCGGAGCGCGTTCTAGTGACAGGTGGCGGGCGGCATAACCCGGTCTTGATGGAGATGCTTCGGGTGTCGCTTGATTGTCCGGTGATGGCGGTCGAGGAGGTCGGGCTTGATGGTGACATGCTCGAGGCGCAGGCCTTTGCCTATCTCGCGGTGCGCGTGGCGCGGGGGATGGCGACGTCCTGCCCCGGCACGACGGGCGTGCGGGCTTTGGTTGGCGGCGGCACGGTGAGCCGGCCTTCCTAGGGGATATCGAAGCCCGGTGGCGCGAGGGTGAAGCCTGCGAAGTCGAAGCCGGGGGAGACGGTGCAGCCGACAAGGGTCCAGTCGCCCGTGGAGCGGGCGGCTTGCCAATGGCCGGTGGGGACGATGATTTGCGGCTGCTCTCCTGCGGCAAGTTCGGGGCCGAGGGCATGGTCCGCGCGCGGGCCATGATCTGTCGCGGAGAGCGATAGGATCAGCGGCGCGCCCGCGTAGTGGTGCCAGATCTCGGTCGCGTCGACCTTGTGCCAATGGCTTTGTTCGCCCGCTTTCAGAAGGAAATAGATCGCCGTGCCCGCCGCGCGCGCGCCCTCTGGCGCCTCGGCGCGCCATGTTTCACGGAAATAGCCGCCCTCGGGATGCGGCGCGAGGTTCAGGCGGGCGATGATGTCGTCGGCGGTCAGGGTCATGGGGGGAGTGTGGGGCGTGTCGCGGCAGGGCGCAAGCATAGAAAAAGCCCCGCCGGGGCGGGGCTTTGATCTTGGTGTGGTGGGGTGGAACCCCTGCCGACGCGGCGCTTACTTGAGGATCGAAGCCCCGGCGTATTCAGCGGTTTCGCCGAGTTGTTCCTCGATGCGGATCAGCTGGTTGTATTTGGCGAGCCGGTCGGAGCGGGCGAGCGAGCCGGTTTTGATCTGGCCGCAGTTGGTGGCGACGGCGAGGTCGGCGATGGTGGCGTCCTCGGTTTCGCCGGAGCGGTGCGACATGACGTTGGTATAGCGCGCGCGGTGGGCCATATCGACCGCTTTCAGCGTTTCGGTCAGGGTGCCGATCTGGTTCACCTTGACGAGCATGGAGTTGGCGACGCCGCGTTCGATGCCGTCGGCGAGGCGCTCGGGGTTGGTGACGAAGAGGTCGTCGCCCACGAGTTGCACCTTGTCGCCGAGAACTTCGGTCAGCTTGGCCCAGCCGTCCCAGTCATCCTCGGCCATGCCGTCCTCGATCGAGATGATCGGGTAGTCGGCGCAGAGTGCAGCGAGATATGCGACGTTTTCGTCCGAAGTCAGGGTCTTGTTCTCGCCCGCAAGCACGTAGTTGCCGTCCTTGTAATACTCGGTCGAGGCGCAATCGAGCGCGAGGTAGATGTCTTCGCCCGGTGTGTAGCCGGCTTTTTCGATTGCCTTGAGGATGAAGTCGAGCGCGTCGCGGGTCGAAGCGAGGTTGGGGGCAAAGCCGCCTTCGTCGCCAACGCCGGTTGCGAGACCTGCGGCGGAGAGCTCTTTCTTCAGGGTGTGGAATACTTCCGAGCCCATGCGCACGGCGTCGCGGATATTGGCGGCCGAGACGGGCATGATCATGAATTCCTGGATGTCGATCGGGTTGTCGGCATGTTCGCCGCCATTGATGATGTTCATCATCGGCACCGGCAGGACGCGGGCCGAGGTGCCGCCGATATAGCGATAGAGCGGTTGCGCGGTGAAATCCGCTGCGGCCTTGGCGCAGGCCATGGAGACCCCGAGGATCGCGTTGGCCCCGAGGCGGCCCTTGTTGGGGGTGCCGTCAAGCTCCATCATGGCGGCGTCGATGGCGACCTGCTCGGTCACGTCAAAGCCGACCAGCGCCTCGGCGATCTCGCCGTTGACGGCGGCGCAGGCTTCGAGCACGCCCTTGCCCATGTAGCGGGTCTTGTCGCCGTCGCGTTTTTCAACTGCCTCATGCGCGCCGGTGGAGGCGCCGGAGGGCACAGCGGCACGGCCCATGGTGCCGTCTTCGAGGATCACGTCCACTTCGACCGTGGGGTTGCCACGGGAGTCGAGGATTTCGCGGGCGTGGATGTCGATAATGATGCTCATGGGTCTCATTCCTTGGGATGATGCATGTCGTCTTTGCGCGCCTTTTGGCAGGGGGCTGGCGGTTTGTAAACGGCTGGCAGGGTCGCAGCGCCGGGCGTTAGGGCTAACGCCGCGATGTTTGCGCCAACGGCGCGCGCGGGAGGGAGGGGCCAGCCCCTCTTGCCTGCCAAGGCAGGCAATTCACCCCGGGATATTTTGGGCAAGAGGAAGGGGCCGGGTCAGTCTTGTGGGAAGTCGGGCGCGTGGGTCGGCAGGGGGCGGGCGAGCGCGCGTTCACGCAGGAAGGTGTAGAGCCCGGTGCCGATGATGAGCGAAGCGCCGACCAAGGTCAGCAGGTCGGGGCGGTCGCCAAAGACCAAGACGCCCGCGATGATCGAGAACAGGAGGCGCGTGTAGCGGTAGGGCGAGACGACCGAGGCTTCGCCAACGCGCATCGCGGTGACGATGCCCCAGTAGCCGATGACGCCGAAGAGGATGGCGCCAGAGATTTGTAGCACATGGGTCGGTGCGACAGGCGCGGCGCCGCCCGGTGTCAGGGCGATCATCACGGGTGCGACGACGATGAGCGAGGCAAAGCCCTGAAACGAGACCACGAAGGAAGACACAGCGCTATCAATGCGGCGGGTGATGAGGTCGCGCAGGGCGACGGCAAAGACCGAGATCAGAACCAAGAGCGCGTTGGGGTCAAAGCCTTCGAGGCCGGGGCGGATGATGAGGAGGACGCCGAGAAAGCCGATGGCGATCGCGCTCCAGCGCCGCCAGCCGACCTGTTCGCCCAAGAAAAGCGCCGCGCCCATGGTGATGGCGAGCGGCATGGCCTGAAACACGGCGGCGACGGTCGACAGCTCGACGAGCGCCAGCGCGGACGCAAAGGACATGGCGGCGACAGCCTCGCAGGCGGCGCGCAGCACAGGCAGGGGACGCCATGCGGCACGGGCGAAGAGGTTCTCGCCCTTGGCGGTGGCGATCAGGGCAAAGACGGTGGCTGAGCCGATGCCGAGGATCAGCAGGATTTGCCCGGTGGGCAGGTCTTCGGACATGATCTTGATGAACATGTCCTCGAGCGTGAAGCTCGCCATGGATAGGATCACGAGGAGAATCCCCGTCACATTGTTCATCGTGGACATGCGCGCGCCCTTTGTTGAGTTATACAACCTTCTTGACGCGAACTGACCCGCCTTGGCAAGCCCCGTCGCTTGGCGCGGGAATGGCATTTCGTGGGGCGGCGGATCACGGGGCGTGATGGACGCCCCGCCCCGGCGCCGTTCAGAGCGGGCGGATCTTCAGCTGGGTGATGCGGTTGGCCTCGCGCGAGACGACCTCGAAGCGGAAGCCGTGGAAGGAAAACACCTGTCCAGGCGTCGGGATCATCTGGGCCTCGTGGATCACCAGACCGGCGACGGTGTTCGCCTCTTCGTCGGGCAGGGTCCAGTCGGTGGCGCGGTTGAGATCGCGGATCGTCATGGCCCCGTCAATGAGCCATGTGCCGTCCTCGGCTGAGGCGATCTCGGGTTCATCGTCTGTGTCGAATTCATCGGTGATCTCGCCCACGATTTCCTCGAGGATGTCTTCAAGCGTGATCAGGCCCTGAAGCGAGCCATATTCATCGACGACGAGGGCGAAATGCGAGTGGCGGCGCAGGAATTCGCGCATCTGGTCGTCCAGAGAGGTGGTTTCGGGGACGAAATACGGCTCTTTGGCGACCTCGACCACGTTGAACTCGGTCAGGTCGGAGAAGGTGCCTTCGGGGCCTGTCACCTGTTTGTGCATGGCGCGCAGCAAATCCTTGGCGTGAATCACGCCGACGATGTTGGACGGCTCGCTCTTGAACACGGGCAGGCGGGTGTGCGGGCTTTCGAGGCATTGCGACAGGATTTCAGCGGGCGGCGCATCGGCGTCGATCATCTCGATGCCGGAGCGGTGCAGCATGATTTCCTCGATCGCGCGTTCGGAGAGGTCGAGCGCGCCGAGGATGCGGTCGCGGTCTTCCTTTTCCACAATGCCTTCGGAGTGGCCGAGTTGAATCGCACCGGCGATTTCCTCGCGCACGGCGAGGATATGGCTGTCGGGGTCGGTCTGGACGCCGAAGAGGCGCAGGACGAGGCGCACGAACCAGCGCACCGCCGAGACCACGGGGGCAAAGATCGTCACCACGATACCGATAGGGCGCGAGGCGGCGGCGGCGGCGCCTTCGGGGCGGGTGATCGCGTAGGTCTTGGGCAGCACCTCGGCAAAGACCAAGACGAGGAGCGTCATCACAAGGGTTGCCAGCGCGACACCGGATTCGCCGAAAGCGCGGGTAAAGAGCGCGGTCGCCAGCGAGGCCGCGAGGATGTTCACAAGGTTGTTGCCCAAGAGCACGGAGCCGATCAGGCGTTCGTTGTCCTCGGTGATGTCGAGCGCGCGGGCGGCGCCGCGATTGCCCTTGTCGGCCTGGGTGCGCAGCTTACCGCGCGAGGCCGCCGTGAGGGCGGTTTCCGACCCGGAGAAAAAGCCCGAGAGCACGAGCAGGCCGAGAATGGCCCCGGCCGTGATCCAGAAACTTGTATCGAGGGTGGTGGTCGCTACGTCCATATACCTATCCTTTGCGTTCAGACAGGTTATGGGGTGCGACAGCCGCGCAATCAAGGGGCCGCGACCATCCGGGGCGGCCTGTGCGGCGGGGGTCAGGCGGGATCGTCGGGGGCTTTGCGCTGCTCGGAGAGGGGATGGTGATCCAGCACCAGATCACGCAGCCGTTCGTCGAGCACATGGGTGTAGATCTCGGTCGTGGCGATGTCTGCGTGGCCGAGAAGCGTCTGAATCGCGCGCAGGTCGGCGCCATTGGCGAGCAGGTGCGTCGCGAAGACGTGGCGCAGGGTGTGCGGCGTCACCTTGGCAGGCGACACACCGCCCGCAACGGCCAGTTCCTTGATCAGCGCGTAGAACCGGTGGCGGGTCAGGTAGCCGGACTTGCCATGCGAGGGGAAGAGGAAGCGCGAAGGCGGATGGCCTTTGGTCTCGGCCGCGTCTTCGGCGGCGTCGCGGGCCTTGAGCCAGTCGGCCAGCGCGGTGCGAGCGTCGGGCGAGAGCGGCACCATGCGCTCCTTGCTCCCCTTGCCAAGCACAAGGAGCATGCGGGGATCGCCCCGGGCCGCTGAGACCGGCAGGGAGACCAGTTCGGAGACCCGCATCCCCGTGGCGTAGAGCAGTTCCATCAGGCAGGTGTTGCGCAGGCGGTCGGCCTCATTGCGACCGGTGTGACGCGCGGCGTCGAGCAGGCGGTCCACGTCTTCGATATCGAGCGTTTTGGGCAGGCGTTTGTCGCGGCCCGGCCCCTTGATGAGAAGCGCGGGGTTGTCGCTGCGCCAGCCTTCCTCGAAGGCGAAGCGGAAGAATTGCTTGAGAGCAGAGAGGCGGCGGGCGCGGGTCGATTTGGCAAGACCCTGTGCTTCGCAATGGATGAGGTAGGCCTCGATTTCGTTCCGTGAAAGGTCGAGGAGGGCGTGGCCCTTGCTCTCGGTCCAGTCGACCACATCGGCAAGGTCACGGCCATAGGCCATCAGCGTGTTCTCCGACGCGCCCAGTTCGGCGGCTTGGGCGTCGAGGAAGGTCGCGATCATGCGGCGGTCAGAGATATCGGGCATGGGACTCAACCCCTCAGGTCAAGCAGGAGCGTCTGAAGCGCGGCGCGGCGGGCGGTGTCCTCGAGGCCGACGGCGCGGAAGATGGCGAGCGCCTCGGTCAGCGCGGCAAGATTGCCAAGCGCGCCGTCCTCCATCAGGTTCATCGCCACGAGGATCACTTCGCCAAGCTGGCCGCGGGCAAGCATGGTCGAGATGTCCTGTGGCACGCCCGCGCCGTGGAACGCATCGGCAATGGCGCGATGGGTCGAATTGGTGGGCAAGCGGGGCGGGGTGCCGCGTGCGAGACCGGCGAGGAAGTCTTTCGGTCCCTTGGCGGCGGCGAGTTCGTAGGCGGGCGACAAGAGCGCAATATTGCGTGCGAGACGCGCCGTGGTGCCAGAGAGACCTTGGGCGAGCAGGCGGCTACCATAAAGGCGGGCGAAGGGCACCTCGAGATGCACGGCTTGCATCGCAGCCCAGGCGGCAGGAAGGGTATCGGAGAGGGCGGTGGTGTCGCCGTTGGTCAGGGCGCGGTCAAAGGCCTGGAGCGCCGAGACCCGATCCCAGATCATGCCGGAGGCCGAGGGTTTGCCTTCGAAGTAAAGGCCAAGCAGGTGATTTTCCGAAAGCGCCGAGGTGCGCGCAAGGCGTTCGGCGGCTTCGAGCCGCGCTTTCCAGCCGGCACGCTCGCGCAGGTCGGCATGGGCAAAGGCCAGAGGCAGGCCAGAGGTCGGGCGGGCCTCGCCGATGGCTTCGTAAAGACGAAAGGTCAGGGGCGTGACCGCGCGCGGAATGGTGAGGATCGGTTCACCTTCAAAGAGGTCAGGATCGAGGAAGCGCAACAGGAGGGCATCTTCTTCGTCGGTCAACAGACCGAGTGCATTGGCGGTGCCGAGGGTCAGGCTTGCGGCTTGCCAATCGCCTGCGCGGGCGGTGCAGAAGACACGCGCGGCATAAGAGGGCGAGAGGCGTGGCGTTTCTGTCAGCGCCTTGCATTGGGCCTCTTCCTCGCCAAGCAGGAGACCGATGTCGAGCCAGCGGCTGAACAAGGCCGGGGTGGCCGGGTCGGCGGCTTCGACCAGCGCCTCGGCCTGATCAAGCGCGCCCATCTCTATCAGCTTATCGATTCGCGCCAGAAGCAGGGTTTCGGGCGGCGCATCGGACAGGCCCGGCGGGTTGGTCTCGGCCAGAAGCAACGTATAGAGCAGCGCCTGCATCGCGGGCAGGCGATCGGGGTCGAGCCCGGCAATGCGGCGCGCGAGGCTGTCGGCGCGGCTATTTTGCCAAAGGGTCGCGGGCAGGCCGGTCACGTGGCTCGGCAGAAGGCCGACGCCGCTCCGCCCCGGTGCGCCCAGCGTATCTACGGCGATATCCGGCGTCTCAACCCCTTGCGCCACCGGCGGTTCGCTTAGTTGCAGGGTGACGGTTGGCGTTTGCCGCAGCCAGTCAATCGCCGAAAGCGGCGCGGTTTGCGTGCTGTCCGCGCCCGAGGTCTGGGCCGATACGGCGCCTGCGAGGAGGCAGAAAGCGAGGGGTGCGAGAGAGGCAAACCGGCGCTGCATGGATCAGCCGTCAGCCGGGCTAAGCGTCAGGGGCTGGCGGATTTCCGTGGGTGCGGGGGCGAAATCCGCACCGAGCATCGGGCCGAGATAGGCATAGCCCACAAGCCCGAGCGCCGCGATACAAAGTAGCGCAACGATGAAAAGGATCAGTTTGCCCATGCCGTCTCCAACTGTGTTCTGCCCGATTTTCCTCAAGTTATAACTGGCCTTTTGCACAAGATCACGTCATTCAGGAGCGAAAGTTTGAATTTGCGCGAAGCTTGGCCGATGCAGGGTCTTTGGCGATGCGCTGGCCGGGAAAACGATGACGCTGAAACTGAAGAAGACGGTTGTGCTCGTGGGGATGATGGGCGCCGGAAAGACCGCGGTGGGACGGGCACTTGCAGCGCGGCTTGGCGTGCCGTTCCTCGACTCGGATGCGGAAATCGAGAAGGCCGCGAATATGTCCATCGCCGAGATTTTCGCCCGCGATGGCGAGCCGTTCTTTCGCCGCAAGGAGGCGCAGGTCATTGAGCGCCTGCTTGACGAGGAACGCGGCATCCTATCGACCGGGGGCGGGGCCTATCTTGCCGAGGGCAACCGCACGGTGATCTCGGAAAAAGGAGTCGCGGTCTGGCTCAATGCCGATCTTGAAATCCTGTGGAACCGGGTCAAGCACAAGGACACGCGCCCCTTGCTGCGCACGGCCGATCCCAAGGCAACCCTGACCGAGATTTACGACGCACGTGTGCCGGTGTATCGCCGTGCCGACCTGTCGGTTGAGGCAGATGCGCGGTTCACGATTGAAGAAATGGCGGAACGCGTGGTCGAGGCGCTTTTGAGCCGTCCAGATGTATTGGAGGATGTCGCACAATGATGGAAACGGTGCATGTGGGGCTTGGTGCGCGGGCCTATGATATCCAGATCGGCCCCGGCCTTCTTGGGCAGGCGGGCGCGCTCATCGCGCCGCTGTTGAAACGGCCACAGGTGCGGGTTGTCACGGATGAAAATGTTGCCGCGCTTCATCTTGAGACCCTGCGTGCGGGTCTGAAGGCGGAAGGCATCGAGATGGAGGCGCTTGTCCTGCCTGCGGGCGAGGCGACGAAAAGCTGGCCGCATTTCGAGCGCACGGTGGAATGGCTCTTGGCCGAAAAGGTCGAGCGGCGCGATATCGTGGTGGCCTTTGGCGGCGGGGTGATTGGCGATCTGACGGGCTTTGCGGCGGCGGTGTTGCGCCGGGGCGTGCGTTTTGTGCAGATTCCGACGTCGCTCTTGGCGCAGGTGGATAGTTCCGTCGGTGGCAAGACCGGGATCAATGCACCGCAGGGCAAGAACCTTATTGGAGCGTTTCATCAACCCGCGATGGTTCTGGCCGACACAGAAGTTCTTGGCACGTTGACGGCGCGCGATTTCCTTGCGGGCTATGGCGAGGTGGTGAAATACGGTCTCTTGGGCGATGCGGCGTTTTTTGACTGGCTCGAGGCGCAGGGACCGGCGCTCGCGGCAGGCGACATGGCGGCGCGCATTCAGGCGGTGAAACGCTCCTGCGAGATGAAGGCGGAGATCGTGGCGCGCGATGAGACCGAACAGGGGGATCGCGCGCTCTTGAACCTTGGGCATACCTTCTGTCACGCGCTGGAATCCGCGACGGGCTACGGGGATCGTCTGTTACATGGCGAAGGCGTGGCGATTGGCTGTGCGCTGGCGTTTGAGTTGAGCGCGCGTCTTGGACTGTGTGCGCAGGAAGAGCCGAGCCGGGTTCGGGCCCATCTTGCCGAGATGGGGATGAAGGTCGATCTTAAGGATATCGAAGGCGATTTGCCGGATGCGGAGGGTCTTCTTGATCTGATGGCGCAGGACAAGAAGGTCGTGGATGGGCAGTTGCGCTTTATCCTTGCGCGCGGCATTGGCGCGGCGTACGTCACGGCGGATGTGCCACGCGACGTGGTGAAGGCGCTTCTTGAAGAGGCGCTGGCCGCGCGCGGATAGGTTTAGTGTGCGCGGCCAAGGCCGCGCGCAGGATATCTCGTCAGCGCCCCTTCGGGCCGCTGCCTCGCAATTGCCTCCGGCGGGGATATTTCTTGCAAGAGGAAGATCAGGGCGCGGGGCCTAAAGCGCTCTGCCAGAAACCTGATCGCACGGGTTGAAGGTGAGGCGCTCTAGGCCGGGCGGTGGCTTTGCAGGATCATCAGCTCGCCCAGGTTCTCGCGGGTGATGTAGCCGAGCATTCTGTCGTCATGGGAACAGACCACCACGGCGGGCGCGCCCTTGCCGAGGGCGTCGGTCACGGCTTCGAGCGGTGTGTCGAGGCGGGTGCGCGGGATATCAGTGTCCATCAGATCGCCGATAGGACGCATCGCGTTGCCGTCTTCGGCCATGGCGACGAAGAGGGCGTTGCGGGTCAGGAAGCCTTTGAGCGTTCCATCCGGGGCGAGCACGGGGAATTCATGCTGGGTCGTGCGGATGAGGGTCGTGGCGGCGGTTTGCAGCGGGTCGGTGGGGGCGAGGCTCTCGTAGCTTGTGATCATCGCGTCGCGGGCCTTCAGGCGGCGGGTCGCAGCGCGCATGGAGACGTCTTTGCTCTCGGCGGAGCCCGCGATGAAGATGAACCCGGCGATCAACAGCAGGATCATGTTTCCGGTGGCGAAGGCGGCAAAGCCCATCAGCAGGGCAACCACCTGACCGGCGCGGGCGGCGACTTCGGTGGCGCGGGGGCGGGGCATGCGGGTTTGCAAAAGCGCGCGCAAGACCCGGCCGCCATCCATCGGAAAGGCGGGCAGCAGGTTGAACACGGCGAGGAAGAGGTTCACCGCGGCAAGCTGGGCGAGGAACGTCGTCGGGGTCAGTTCGGACAGGTAGACCAGCGCGTCGCCCCCCTGGACGCCAACGATCAGCGACAGTGCGGCCCAGATCACCATGTTGACGGCAGGCCCGGCGAGGGCGACGAGGATCTCCTGGGCCGGGCGGTCGGGCATTTTCTCGAGCCGGGCCATGCCGCCGATGGGCAGGAGAGTGATGTCGGGGGTGCGGATGCCGTAGCGGCGCGCGGTCAGCGCATGTCCGAACTCATGCGCGACGACGCAGGCGAAGAGGGCGAGGATGAAGAGGGTGCTTGTCAGGGCGGCGACGGGGCCGCCCTCGGCATAGGCCATCAGACCGATCCACAAGAGCAACAGGAAGAAGGTTGCGTGGATGCGGATGTCGGAGCCGAAAAGACGGCCTATGGAGAAGGACCAAGCCATTTGGGTCTGCCTTGCGTGCTGCCGGAGTCTCCTGTCAGAGATATGGCGGGCAGACCCGGTTTAAAGGGCTTTTGTGCAGGCAGAGAGCTTAGAAGGGGATCTCGTCGTCGAGATCACGCGAGGGGGCGCCGCCGCCTTGGTTGCCGCCACCGTAGCCACCCTGACCGCCGCCTTGGCCGCCACCATAGTCACCACCGCCGTAATCGCCGCCACCGTAGCCGCCGCCCTGGCCACCACCGTAGTCGCCACCGCCGCCGCCGCTGCGACCGTCGAGCATGACGAGGGTGCCGCCGAAGCCTTGCAGGACGACTTCGGTCGAGTAACGATCCGCGCCGGACTGATCCTGCCATTTGCGGGTCTGAAGCTGGCCTTCGATATAGACCTTGGAGCCTTTGCGCAGGTATTGCTCGGCAACGCGCACGAGGCCTTCCTGAAAAATGGCGACCGAGTGCCATTCGGTGCGTTCACGACGTTCACCGGTGTTGCGGTCTTTCCAATTCTCGGAGGTGGCGATGCGCAGGTTGCACACTTTGCCACCGTTCTGGAAGGTGCGGACCTCCGGGTCGCGGCCCAAGTTGCCGACGAGAATGACTTTGTTGACGGAACCGGCCATGTGGCACCCCCCATTTTTAGAATCTTTGTCAGGTTTCGTGCCAGCATAGACCATCCCATCCCGGTTAATGGAAGCCTAAAGCCAACAAAATTTCTGCTTGGCGGGGGTGCGCGGGCGGGGAAATCCGCTTTGGGGCGTGTCGGGTGTTGGCCTTGGGCGGCGGAAAAGCTGGAATTCGGGCGCTTTTTTCGCTAAGAGCATCGCACGATGGGCAAATGGGGTGCGTTTGCATGATGCGCGCAGGCTTTTCTGGACTTGTGATTGTGACGGTTTTGCTGGCGCTGCCGGCGCAGGCGGATTTTCTCAAATCGAAGTCCAAGTCGGGCGTGTTCCGGTCGCAGACCTCAGTCATCGACAAGCGCAAACGGGCGGAAACCAAGACCGAAATCCGGCTGACGCCGCGGCCGATCTATACCCCGACCAAATGGGGCGATGGCAGTTTTCAAGGCAAATACAACGGTCCCTATCTTGCAATGGCGCAAGAGGCGGCGATGCGGCACGGGGTGCCGGTCGATCTTTTCCTGAAGCTGGTGCAGCAGGAATCGGGCTGGAACGCGCGGGCGCAATCGCACAAGGGCGCACTTGGCCTTGCGCAGCTCATGCCAGCGACGGCGCGCAAGCTTGGCGTGGATCCGCTTGACCCGGCGCAGAACCTTGACGGGGGTGCGCGATACCTTGCGCAGCAGTATCGCGATTTCGGGTCGTGGCGGCTTGCGTTGGCGGCCTATAATGCCGGGCCGGAGGCTGTGCGCCGTCACGGCGGCGTGCCGCCCTACAAGGAAACCCGCAATTATGTGCGGGTGATCTGGGGTAGCTGATTAAATTACTCGGAATTGACATCGGTCAAGGCCTGCGCCATGGCGGGGGCTTAGCTGTGCGCTGTGATGGCCGAGAGTTGAGAGGTTCGGAGATGCGGGTGATACGACAGGGTTTGGGCGCGGTTCTTGGCGCGGCGCTTCTGATGGGCGCGGGTGCGACGGGCGTCGGGGCGCAGCCCTACGACAGCCTCGAGGCGCTTGGTGAGGCGCTTTTCTTTGATACCGACCTATCGGCCAATCGCACGCAGGCCTGCGCCACCTGTCACAACCCGGATTACGGGTTTGTCGATCCACGCCCGACGGCGGCCGGCAAGGCTGTTTCGCTTGGTGATGATGGGGCTTCGCTTGGCGATCGCAGCGCGCCGACGGCGAGCTATGCCGCTTTTGTGCCGCCGTTTCACCAACAGGCCGATGGCACCTATGTGGGCGGCATGTTCTGGGACGGGCGGGCGGCGACGCTTGAGGATCAGGCGGGGGGGCCACCGCTCAACCCGATCGAGATGGGGATGCCGGACAAGGCGAGTGTCGTGGCGCGTCTCATGGAAAAGCCAGACTATGTCGAGAGTTTTGAGGCGCTGTTCGGCGCGGGCGTGATGGGCGACGTGGACGTCGCCTATCGCGGCATGACGCGGGCGATTGCCGCGTTTGAGCGCACCGAGTTCTTTGCGCCGTTCGATTCCAAATATGACCGCTCTTTGCGTGGCGAAGCGGTGCTGACGCAGGAAGAAGAGCTTGGCAAGCTGTTGTTCTTTTCGCAGCAGTTCACCAATTGCAACCTTTGCCATCAGCTTCGCAAGAGCGCGGTTGATCCGCGCGAGACCTTTACCAACAACGAATACCATAACATCGGCACGCCTGTGAACGTCGGCGCGCGGGCGGTGAATGGGGTTCCGGAGGGGGCTGTCGATGAGGGGCTTTTGGCGCATCCGGGGGTGGACGATCCGGCGCATAAGGGCAAGGTCAAGGTGCCGACCCTGCGCAATGTCGCGGTGACGGGGCCGTATATGCATAACGGTGTCTTCGAGGACCTGCGTACGGTGATCCTGTTCTACAACAAGTACAACTCCAAGGCGGAGGCGCGCCAGATCAACCCGGAAACAGGCCAGCCATGGCGCGCGCCGGAAGTCGATGGCACGCTGTCGATGGAGGAGCTTGAGACGGGACCGGCGCTTGAGGATAAACGGGTCGATGCGCTGGTGGCGTTTCTCAAGACGTTGACCGATGCGCGCTATGAGGATTTGCTCGAGGAGTGAGCAGCGCGCGCGTTAGAGGCGTCCTTCAGGGCCGCTATAGGCGCGTTCGACCTTGGCGACGCGGAGCGTGTAGTGGCGATACCAGCGGGTCTTGCCCATGGTCTGGGCGGCGAGGTGTTCGGCCTCGGCTTTCCAGGCGAGGATGCTGTCCTCGTCTTTCCAATAGCTCACGGTGATGCCTAAGCCCTCTTCGTCGCGGGTGCTTTCGACGCCGATATAGCCGGGCTGGCGTTCGGCCAGCGCCATCATGTGATCGGCCATGGTGCCATAGCCGAAATCGCCGTCGGTGCGCTCTGCGGTAAAGATCACAGCGTAATAGGGCGGGTCAGGGAGCGGGGCGAAGCGGGAATTGGTTTGGGACATGAGGCCAGCGTAGAGCAGGAGGCGCGGGCAGGGAAGGGGCGTTGCCCCTCTTGGCCGCAGTCGGCATGTCGCTCAATAGTGGGAACCGGTTTTGAGCTTCTCGGACATGCGCCTGAACAGGGCCAATTCACCCCAGGATATTTCGGGCAAGAGGAAGAGGGGGCGGTGTGCGCCGCCCCCATGGATCACTCAGCGGCGATCTTGATGACGGGTTCCATGCGCGCGAGGATGTCTTCGGCGAGGTGGCATTTGACCTGATGGCCATCACCGAGGTCGCGCACCGGCGGCACCTCTTTCTCGCAAAGACCGCCCGGCACCTGATCCTTCCAGCGGCAGCGTGTCTGGAATGGGCAGCCGGGAGGTGGCGACATGGCCGAGGGGATATCGCCGTCGAGCACGATATGGGTTTTCTCGACGGAGGTATCGGCGATCGGCACGGCCGACAGGAGCGCCTCGGTATAGGGGTGGTAGGGGGGCGTGAAGACCTGATCGGTGGTGCCGAGTTCCACCACGTGACCGAGATACATGACCATGACGCGATCCGAGAGATAGCGCACGATGGAGAGGTCATGCGAGATGAAGAGGAGGGTGGTCTTCTCTTCGCGCTGAATCTCCATCAGGAGGTCTGTCACCGCGGCCTGCACTGACACGTCGAGCGCCGAGACCGGTTCGTCCGCGACCACGATGCGCGCGCCGCCAGCAAAGGCACGGGCGATGCCGACGCGCTGTTTCTGGCCGCCCGAAAGCTGGCGCGGCATGCGGTCGGCAAAGGCGCGCGGCAGTTTCACGAGGTCAAGGAGTTCGAGCATCCGGTTGCGCCGGTCTGCTTCGGTGTCGCCAATGCCGAAGATTTCCAGCGCGCGCATGATCTGGCGGCCGACGGTCATCGAGGGGTTGAGCGTGTCGAACGGGTTCTGGAACACCATTTGCACGTCGGCGACGGTCTTGGTGTTGCGCTTTTGGATCGGGGTCTGTTCGATGTTGTTGCCATCGAGCAGGATCTCGCCCTCGGTCGCCGTCTCAAGCCCCATCAGCACCTTGGCGAAGGTCGACTTGCCGCAACCGGACTCGCCCACGATGGCGAGGGTCTCAGATTCGCGGGCCTCGAAGGAGAGGGTCTCGTTGGCTTTGACGACCTTCTTTTCGCCGCCGCCAAAGAGCGCGTTGGCCGCGACCTCATAGTACTTCTTGAGGTTGTCCATCTTGAGGACGACCTTGCCGACTTCGGGTTTCTCTTTCTGTTCACCCACTTGGATCGGCGCGTCCCAGTCGATCTCTTCGAATTTTACACAGCGCGTGGAGTGGCGCTCAAAACCGGGGACGTCATACATCGGGATCGCCTGCGCGTCGCAACGCCCGGCCTCGAAATAGTCGCAGCGCGGGCCGAAGTTACAGCCGGGCGGGCGTTCGTGGGGCAGCGGGAAGTTCCCGGGGATGGCGACCAGAGGATGGGCGTTCTTGTCGGCACCAGGGAGCGGGATCGAGCGGAACAGCGCCTGCGTATAGGGGTGCTGCATGTGGTCGAACACGTCCTCGATGGAGCCGCGCTCCACCGCTTCGCCGGAATACATCACGCAGAGGCGGTCGCAGGTCTCGAGCACGAGGCCGAGGTTGTGCGAGATGAAGAGCATCGAGGTGCCGTATTTCTTGCCGAGATCCTTCACCAGCTCGACCACGGCGGCCTCAACCGTCACGTCAAGCGCGGTGGTGGGTTCGTCGAGGATCAGAAGCGAGGGCTTGGACATCAGCGCCATAGCGATGACGATACGCTGTTGTTGGCCGCCCGAGAGCTGGTGCGGGAAGCTTTTCAGCATGCGCTCGGGGTCGGGGAGTTTCACGTCGGTGACGACTTCGAGGGCGCGTTTATAGGCTTCTTCCTCGGAGACGCCTTCGTGGATCATCGGCACTTCCATGAGCTGTTTGCCGATCTTCATCGCCGGGTTCAGCGAGGCCATGGGTTCTTGATAGATCATGGCGATCTCGTTGCCGCGAATATCGCGCAGTTCGGCGTCGCTCATCTCGGAAAGGTCGCGGCCCTTGAACTTGATGCTGCCACCGACGATGCGGCCGTTCTTGCCAAGGTCTTGCATGACGCCGAGGGCGACGGTGGATTTGCCACAGCCGGATTCACCGACAAGGCCAACGGCTTCGCCGGGCATCACGTTGACGGAGAAGTCCATCACCGCGGGGATTTCACGCAGGCGGGTGAAGAAGGAGATAGACAGCTTGTCGATCTCGAGGATCGGGCCGTCGTAGTCTGCCATTTTACTCATGTTCCGGTCTCCCTGTTGGGGCGGTGGGGCGTTCTTGGCCCCTGTTGTTCTTCATCTTGGTCGAAATACTCTGGGAACGCGGGGGGCCGCGTTCCCGGGTATCAGTCGCGCAGGCTTTCTTCTCGCAGGCCATCGGCCAAGAGGTTCAGGCCGAGCACCATGCTCAGCAGGGCGAAGGCAGGCACGAGGGCCGGGTGGGGGTAGATCGACAGTAGCTTGCGCCCGTCGTTGATCGTGGTTCCCCAGTCCGGGCTCTCAGGCGGCAGGCCGAGGCCGAAGAAGCCCAAGGTGCCAAGCAGGATCGTGGTGTAGCCAATGCGCAGGCAGAAATCGACGATCAGCGGCCCGCGTGCGTTGGGCAGGATTTCCCAGAGCATGATGTACCACGGACCTTCGCCACGGGTCTGGGCGGCGGCGACGTAGTCGCGGGTCTGAATGTCGAGTGTCAGGCCGCGCACGATGCGGAACACCGTGGGGGCGTTGACGAAGACCACCGAGACGAAGACCACAAGGATGCCGCCGGGAATGTTGAAGAGATCAAGCGACTCCGGCAGGAAGGCCAGCACGGTCCCCGGCGCCGAGATCAGCGACAAGTAGATCCAGACCAGCACCGCGAGGATCCCCGCAAGCAGCGGCGTGCGCAGGCGCGGGCGGGTGTAGTAGCGCGAGTTGATGAGAACGGCGACAAAGATGATCGGGAAGACAAAGAGCACCATCGCCATGAAAGACGGGATGCCTGTCGCGACGATCTCGGGTGTCACCAGCAGGTAGAAGAGCAGGATCACCGGGAAGGCGAGGATCAGATTGGCGAGGAACGACAGCAGGGTGTCGAGTTTGCCACCAAAATAGCCTGCCGGAAGGCCGAGCGTGATGCCGACCATGAAGGCAAAGAGCGTCGCCAGCGGGGCGATGCGCACCACGATCCAAGAGCCATCCACCATGCGCGAGAACACGTCGCGGGCGAGGTTGTCACCGCCCAAGAGATACCAGCAGGCATGGCCGCAGGTTTCTGGATCGGCGCCGCGCACCGGCGTGCCGGGGAGCTTGTTCTTCATGCCGGAAAGCTGGGCCAGGGAGTCATGTGTGGCGATCATGTCGAAGACGCCGGTGAAGACTGCTGTGTAGACCCAGAACATGACAAGGCCGAAGCCGATCATGCCGATCAGGGAGTCAAACAGCTTGCCGTAAAGCCCGAGCTTGCGCTTGTAGACCATCGACAGGGTGAAGGTCACGAAAAGCGCCACCCAAACCGGGGCGAGGCGGGCAGAGACCGCCCCGATGATCCCGGCTTTGCCGAAGGGCATGACGATCCCGGCAAGCAGGAAGATCAGGCAGAGGCCGAGCAGCCCGTAGAGGCTATATTTCGAGACTTTGGTGATCATCTCGATCGGGCCGTTGCCGGAGGTGAGCGTGCCATCCGCGTTGGTTGTGACCGGCGCGGCACGGAAGATGAAAGAGGCGAGGATTTGCAGGATGATCGCACCGATGAAAATCACCGCGATGCTCTGAAAAACCGGGTTGAGAAGCGCTCCGAGGGAGCCAGTCCAGGTCAATGGTTCCATGGTCGACTCTCCTTAAGAAATGCGGATGCGCGGGTTGAGATAGACATAGCCGATATCCGAGATCAGCTGGGTCACGAGCACCACGGCGACGGAGACAACGGAGACCGCGAGAAGCATCTCGATGTCGTTGTTTCCGGCGGCGTTGACGAGTTGCCAGCCGAAGCCGGAATAGGAGAACAGCGTCTCCACGATCACCACGCCGTTCAAGAGCCACGGGAATTGCAGCATGATCACGGTAAAGGGCGCGATCAGCGCGTTGCGCAGCGCGTGTTTCATCACGATGTTGCGGAAGCTCACGCCTTTGAGGCGGGCAGTACGGATATATTGCGCGGTCATCACCTCAGCCATGGAGGCGCGGGTCATGCGGGCGATATAGCCCATGCCGTAAAGGGCGACGGTCAGGACCGGCAGGGTGAAGTTGCGCAGGTTGGCGTCATCCATGGCGGATTTCGCCGTGCCCTTGAAAAGCGCCTTGGCTTCGATAATGCCCGCATCATGCAGGATCGGGCCGAGGCCGTAGCGGGTCGAGGCGAGCAACGCGATGAAGATCACGCCCGAGACGTATTCTGGCGTTGCTGTCGAGAGGATCGAAATCGTCGAGAGAGAACGGTCGGTGCCGCTACCCTCACGCATCCCCGCGAGCACGCCGATGATCAAGGCCGAGGGCACCATGACCACCATGACCCAGAACATCAGCTTGCCCGTATTGGCGAGGCGTTTGCCGAGCACATCCGCGACAGGTTCCTTGGAGACCGTGGAGAAGCCCCAATCGCCCTGAAGCACGCCGCAGAAGCGCGGGGTGTCTTCGGGTGCGACGCCGGGACGGGCGCATTTACCGACAATCGTGCCATCGTCGCGCACCGTTTTGTAGCCGGGCAACAGACCGAGCCATTGGGCGTATTTGATTGGCGTGGGCTCGAGATAGCCGCGGTCACCGAGATAGCTTGCGACGGCTTCGTCGGACATGCGGAAGTTGCCCTGCGATTTGGCCAGTTTCTCAAGGTTGGGATAGAGGTTGGTCATGAAAAAGACGATGTAGGTCAGGCAAAGCGCCGTAACGATCATCATCGCGACCCGTCTCAGGATGAATAGTCCCATCGGACCCCCGTTGGTCTTGTGTCGGTTTCAGTCCGGGAAGGCCCCGGACCAGCTAGGCACGTCACAGCGCCGCCCCGCGAGGCGCGGCGTTGCAGGTTGTCAGTTGTCAGGGGAAGGGACGGTCGCTTTCGCATCCGGACGCAGGCTGCGGTCTTCGGATTTGTCATGCGCTGGCGCGCTGGCGAAAGCTGGCGTCATATGGTCCCCGTTGGCAGGTGTGGCCGATTTGGTGGCCTGATTTATTATATCGGTCAGCGGAGACAGGGCCGAATTGGACGCGTCAAATGCTGCCGTTGAGGGCTATTCGGCAACAGATTCCTTGCCACGTCAACGGTCAGTCTCGTCATTCTGGTGTAAAAAAACGACATCGGTGGTGTCGGAAACAGACGAAATGGTTGCGCGATGCACCGAGTTTTCCGGCTGGGGCGCCTCTAAGGGGCGCTTCCTGTTGGGCAGGGAAACCCCGCGCACAGCGTCGATGAATCAGCGGCTGCTCGATTTGCGCAATTGCGTCGGGGAGGCGCCGAAGTGCTGTTGGCTGAAGCGCGAGAAATAGGCCGCCGAGCCAAATCCGAGATAGTCGGCAATGTCTTGAACCGGGAGATCGCTGCGGGTCAGGAGCACACGGGCCTCATGCTGAACCATTTGATTGAGCATGTCGGCCGCGGTCAGCCCGGCGCATTGGCGACAGACTCGGGTCAGATGTGTCGGGGTGATCTCGAGCTCTTCGGCGTAGGTCGCCATGGATTTACCAGATCGGAAATCATCGGACAGCAGGTCGCTAAAGCGGCGCACGATCCGTTCGGCGGCACTTGTGCGGGGTTGCGCGCCCGCGCTGAGCATCTGGCGTCGTAGCCAGATCGACACCATGGAGGCCAGCGCAGTCATTGCTTCGGCGAGAAGCGGGCGGGCCTCGGTCAATTCGCGGCGCAGGTCGTCAAAGAGGCCGGTGAGTTCGGCCTGTGCGAGGCCATCCTGCACGCGGAGCTGATGGGTGCGGTCGGGCAGGATCACCCGGCCGTCATCGGGAATCAGCAGAGCCTGGCCTTGGACCTGACGACCATATTCCATGGCAAAGAGTTTGCCCGCAGGCACGAAGATCGCGTTGTGAGCGCCGAACCCACGGCGCAGCCCGTGCAACAGGATGCGTCCCTGACCTCGGGTGATCCAGAGAAAGAGGTGGTGATCGCGCAGGTGCAACTGTTCGAGTTGCCAGCTTCCCCCGACCGTCATTTGCGACAGGGTATGGACCTGAATCGCGTTCACTTGCGGCGGCAGAGGGGTCTCTGGCGGCTGAGGATAGGTCTCTTGTCGCGGCGCAAACGGTTGTCGCGCTTCCGGGGACCGCTTGAGGAATGATGGAATATGTACAGTATCTTCAGCCATGTCAGCCAAAGCCATGACAGAAAGGTTCGAAACCGGCAAGGGCGACACCGGCGGGTTTCCGCGCTACGGGCGAAATCTCGCCCAGCGATGCATCTTGGAGCGGAACCACGTGCGTTGCCGTTTGGCAAACTGGCGGGTGGCGATGGTGGCCTGTTCGGCCGCCGTGTCTAGCGAGATTTCACCGCGCAGGTGCGCGATCAGTTCGGGCGCACCGATGGCTTTGGAGGACAGGCGTTTGGGGTCCCAATCGTCAAGGTTTGCACGGGCTTCGTCGAGCGCACCGTGGTCAAGCATCTGTTCAAACCGGCGGGCGATACGCGCGTTGAGCCAGTCACGTTCGACATCGAAGAGGATTGCGGTGCAGTCGGCCTCGGGCAGGAGCGGGGGCGGGGTTTCGTCTTGCCACGCGGCGAGCGGACGGCCCGTGGCGCGCAACACTTCCCAAGCGCGCTGAACGCGCATCGGGTTGAGGCGGTCGATTCGCGCCGCCGTTTCGGAGTCCAGCTCGGCCAACAGGCTTTCAAAGCCCGCTTCGGCCACGCGGGCGTCGGCCTCGGCCCGGATGGCGGGCGGCGTCGGCGGGATTTCGGCGAGGCCAGCGGTGAGCGCAGTGAAATAGAGGCCGGTGCCGCCGGTGATGATCGGGCGGGGGCCACCTTGCAGGAACGGCGCGACCTCGCGCAGCCAATGGCCGACGGAATAGTCAGCGTCGCGCGGCACATGCCCATAGAGCGCATGCGGCGCACGCGATTCGTCTTCGGCCGAGGGGCGCGCTGTCAGCACGCGCCAATTGTCGTAGACCTGAATCGCGTCGGCATTGATGATGACACCGCCCTGTGCCTCGGCGATCTCGAGGGCGAGGGCGCTTTTGCCGCTGGCGGTCGGGCCTGCGATCAAGACGGGGCGATCCGGGGCGATGTCGAAGGGCAGGGTCATTGCGGAAAAATCCGCCTGTTTGTCTTCAAGTTGATATCGCGCATTGAACCCGCCCGTGTTTTCCGACATTTTGCGCGCGATCCTAATTCCTCGCGCAGACGGAGTGCAACATGACCGACGCCGCCCCCGCCCCGAAGACAGCGTTCAAACGCGTAATGCTCAAAATTTCGGGGGAGGCGCTGATGGGAGATCAGGGGTTTGGCCTGCACCCGCCAACGGTTCAGAGGATCGCACAAGAGGTCAAATCCGTGCACGATATGGGCGTCGAGATCTGCATGGTGATCGGTGGCGGCAACATCTTTCGCGGGCTGTCCGGCTCGGCGCAGGGGATGGAACGGACCACGGCGGATTACATGGGGATGCTTGCCACGGTGATGAACGCGCTGGCGGTGCAGTCGGCGCTTGAAGGCGTTGGGGTGTTCACGCGGGTTATCAGCGCCATTCGCATGGACGAAGTGGCCGAGCCCTATATCCGTCGCCGTGCGGTGCGCCACCTTGAGAAAAAGCGGGTTTGTATCTTTGCCGCCGGCACCGGGAACCCCTATTTCACCACCGATACCGCCGCGACCTTGCGCGCCAATGAGATGGCCTGTGAGGCGATCTTTATGGGCAAGAATGGGGTCGACGGGGTGTATGACAAAGACCCGAAAGAACATGCCGACGCGGTGCGCTATGACGAGGTGAGCTATGACGATGTGCTTGCCAAGCGGCTCAAGGTGATGGATGCGAGCGCGATTGCGCTGGCGCGAGATAACAACCTGCCACTGATCGTCTTTGGCCTCGACGAACCGGGAGGGTTCAAGGGAATTCTCGCCGGAGAGGGCACCTATACAAAGGTCGGCTGAGACCGTTAGGGTAGGAAAGAAACCGGCCCGAACCGGGCCGCAGCAAGAAGAAGAAAAGCCATGTCCGAAGATTTCGAACTCGATACAGACGATCTCACCCGCCGCATGGAGGGTGCCATGGGCGCGCTGAAAACGGAATTCGCCTCGCTGCGCACGGGGCGTGCCTCGGCCTCGATGCTTGAGCCGGTGACCGTCGAAGCCTATGGCCAGCAAACCCCGATCAACCAGGTCGGCACGGTCAACGTGCCCGAGCCGCGCATGGTCACGATCAATGTTTGGGACAAATCGCTCGTGGGGCCTGTTGAGAAGGCGATCATGAACAGCGGGCTCGGCATCAACCCGCAGACCAACGGCACCATCATCATGCTGCCGATCCCGGAACTCAACGAGGAGCGCCGGGCCGAGCTTGCCCGTGTGGCGGCGCAATATGCCGAACACGCCCGCGTCGCGATCCGCAACGTGCGTCGTGATGGCATGGATCAGGTCAAGAAAGCCAAGGCCGACGGGATTTCAGAGGATGACCAGAAGTTCTGGGAGACCGAGGTTCAGGATCTGACGGACACCTACATCAAGAAGGTGGATGAGGCGCTCGAGACCAAGCAATCCGAGATCATGCAGGTCTGAACCAGAAAAGAGGCCGTGTAGGTGGGAACCGAAGCAAAGCATAACGGCGGTCCCCGCCACGTGGCGATCATCATGGACGGCAATGGCCGCTGGGCGCAGGCGCGTGGGCGGCCACGCCTTTTTGGGCACCATGCCGGGGCGCGTCGGGTCCGTGAGATTGTCGAGGCTTGCCCGGAGAACGGGGTCAAGTATCTGACGATCTTTGCCTTTTCGACCGAGAACTGGAAACGCACCCAGATTGAGGTGGCGGGGCTCATGAGCCTTTTCCGCCGCTATATCATGAAGGAAATGCAGGATTTCGTGCGTCAGAATGTGCGGGTGCGGTTTATCGGTGACCGGGTGCGTCTTGATGAGAAGCTCAGCGCACTGATGGATGAGGCGGAAGAGTTGACCGGGCATTGTACCGGCACAAACCTCACCATCGCATTGAATTATGGTGGGCGGGACGAGGTCGCGCGTGCCACCAAGCGTCTGGCCGAGGATGTGGCGGCGGGGCGGCTTGATCCTGCGGATGTGGATACGGAGACCCTGCCGAAATACCTTGATACGCATGTGTTGCCCGATCCGGATCTCGTCATCCGGACCAGTGGAGAGGCGCGGATTTCGAACTTTCTGCTGTGGCAGTCGGCTTATGCGGAATACGAATTCATCGACACGCTCTGGCCGGATTTCACCAAGGACGAATTCCATTGCCTCGTCTCGTCCTATGGCGGACGCGATCGGCGGTTTGGCGGGGTGAAGGCATGAGCGCCGCTGGTAAGTGGGGCGACCTGCCGATGCGAATCCTGTCGGCCATCGTGATGGTGGCGGTGGGCATTGCGGGTGTCTGGGCCGGGGGGCTTTGGTTCACGCTTCTCGTGGCCTGTATCGGTGGTGGCATGATCTGGGAACTGAGCCGGATGCTCGGGCCGGATCGGGAGCGCATGGCGGTTCCAATGGGGTTGTTGACCACGGCCGCGCTTTGGGGCGCGACGCTGATCCCCGGTGAAGCGGTGCTTCCGGTGTTGATCGCACCGGCCATCGTGGGCGCGACACAACTTCATAAAGATCGTTTGATTTACGGCGCTTACGCTGCGGCGTTGATGTTGGCCTGTTACGGGTTGATCGGGTTGCGGGTCGAACATGGGATGATGTGGGTCGGCTGGCTTGTCGCGGTTGTCATCGCGAGTGACGTGGCGGGGTATTTCGTCGGTCGCATTGTGGGTGGTCCGAAGTTCTGGCCCAAGGTGTCGCCCAAGAAAACATGGTCCGGCACCGTTGGCGGCTGGGTCGCGGCGGGGATCGTCGGGGCGGCCTTTGGCGGGCTGCCGCTTGTCCTTTTGAGCGTGGCGACCGCCTTTGCCGGGCAGATGGGCGATGCGGCAGAGAGCGCGATCAAGCGCCATACCGGCGTCAAGGACAGCTCGAACCTGATCCCTGGACACGGAGGATTGCTCGACCGGTTTGACGCCATGATGGGCGCGGCGCTTTTCGTGATGATCGTGGGATCGGCAGTGGGGCTACCCTGATGCGGAAGATTTCTATCTTCGGCGCGACGGGGTCCATCGGACAGAACACGATCGACCTCATCGCGCGCGATCCCGAGGCCTATGACGTGGTGGCCTTGACCGGTGGGCGCAATATTGCGCGGCTGGCAGAGGATGCGCGCCGACTTGGCGCGGAGATCGCGGTGACGGCGCATGATGAGCTTCTCGGCGATCTGCGCGCTGCGTTGGCTGGAACGGGAATCGCCACTGCGGCAGGGGCCAATGCCATCGAGGAGGCAGCGACGCGCCCTGCGGATTGGGTCATGTCGGCCATTGTCGGCGCGGCGGGGCTTGTGCCGGGACTGCGCGCGCTTGAGCAGGGGGCGACGCTGGCGCTGGCGAACAAGGAGTCCCTTGTCACCGCCGGGTCTCTTATCATGGGCACGGCGAAGGCGCATGGGGGCCGTGTCTTGCCGGTCGACAGCGAGCATTCGGCGGTGTTTCAGGGGCTTGTGGGCGAAGATTTCGACGCGGTCGAACGTATCATCATCACCGCGAGTGGCGGGGCGTTCCGGGAATGGAGCCTCGAGGAAATGGCCAAGGCCACCCCGGCGCAGGCGTCGAGCCACCCGAATTGGGACATGGGCCAGCGGATCACCATTGATAGCGCGTCGATGTTCAACAAGGCGTTAGAGGTCATCGAGACCAAGGAATTCTTTGGCTGTCCGCATGGGATGATCGAGGTGCTGGTGCATCCGGAATCGATGGTCCATGCGCTTGTCGGGTTCAACGACGGGGCGCTTATGGCGCATGTGGGGCCGCCGGATATGCGCCATGCGATCGGATATGCGCTGCACTGGCCGGAGCGACGGGCGCTGCCGGTCGAACGGCTCGACCTTGCGAAGCTCGGGCAGTTGACCTTTCGCGCGCCCGATACGGAGCGCTATCCGGCGCTCAGGCTTGCGCATGAGGTGCTTGAGGCAGGCGGTTTGAGCGGCGCGGTGTTCAACGCAGCGAAGGAACGCGCACTGGATGGCTTTCTTGCGGGCAAGATCGGATTTCTTCAGATGGCAGAGGTGGTTGAGTCGGTTCTCGACAGGCTCTCGTCCGATGCGCGCCTCATAAATGCCGAAATGACCCTTGATAGAGTGCGCGAGACAGACCATTTGGCACGTCAGGCGGCCGATCAGGTCATGGCCGAGTGGCAATAACAAAAAAGAACAGGTTCGCACGTGGATATTCTTGGACTGCTCAACGGATTTGGCAGCACTTTCTGGATCATTATCGCCTTTGTGGTCGCTCTTTCGATCATCGTGGCGATCCATGAATATGGCCATTACATCGTCGGGCGGTGGTCTGGGATTGGCGCGGATGTGTTCTCGCTCGGCTTCGGGCCGGTGCTTTTCTCACGCTATGACAAGCGCGGCACCAAATGGCAGATCGCGGCGATTCCGCTTGGCGGCTATGTGAAGTTCAAGGGCGATGCCAATGCTGCGTCGGGCAAGGATGCCGATGCGATGCAGGGTCTCGACGAAGAGGAGTTGCGCCACACGATGCATGGCGCACCGCTTTGGGCACGCACGGCGACCGTCGCCGCGGGGCCGATCTTCAACTTTATCCTGTCGACGCTTGTGTTCGCTGCCGTGTTCATGAGCCGTGGCCAAATCGGCGACACGCTCGCCGTGGGCGAGTTGCGCGACCTGCCGCCGCCGGCCTATGAACTCAGTGAAGGTGACGAGGTGCGCAAGATCGCGGGTCTGGCCGTGCCGTCCTTTGATGCGCCAGAAGCTTTTGACGCCTTTGCGAGCGCCATTCCCGTGACGACACCGCTTGAATACGTGGTCGAACGCGATGGCCGCGAACAAGCGGTCAGCGGACCCTATCCCTATCCTCCGATCGTGCTGCACCTTGCGCCGAAATCGGCGGCCTATGGCGCGGGCCTTGAGGTTGGTGACGTGATTACCGGTATCGACGGGCGCGCGATTGCCGGGTTCTCAGAGCTGAAAGAGGCGGTTGAGACGGGCGAGGGCAAACCGCTGGCGCTTGACGTTTGGCGCGAGGGCGAGACCAAGGCCTTTACCCTCACTCCGCGTCGCGTCGATGAACCGCTTCCCGAAGGCGGCTTCCAGACACAATGGCGGATCGGCATTGGCGGCGGTCTTGCCTTTGAACCAGCCACCGAGGCGCTTGGTCCGGTCAAGGCGATCTGGGGCGGGGTGGTGCAGACCGGCGTGATCATCGAGGGGTCGATTTCGGGCCTGTACCATATGGTGACCGGCGCGATCAGCACCTGTAATCTTACCGGCCCGGTCGGCATTGCCCAGACCTCGGGCGCGATGGCGAGCCAAGGTGCGCAGAGCTTCATCTACTTCATCGCAGTGCTATCGGCGGCGATCGGGATGCTCAACCTCTTCCCGATTCCGATGCTCGATGGCGGGCACCTTGTGTTTTACGCCTACGAGGCCGTCGCGGGCCGCCCGCCGAGCGACAAGGTGGTGAATGTGCTGATGATGATGGGACTGACGATCGTCCTTGGCATGATGTTCTTTGGCATAACCAACGACCTGTTTTGCCCCTAAGGGGACGAAGGGGCGACATGGTGCTTTCACGATGCTGCCCCATTCCTGCCCGATTCCTTGCGTAGCTTTGGTCCTAGAGAGCCACGATAAGCAGGGACGAAAGTCATGCATACCATCGAACACGGTTACCGGGCCTTGAGCCTTCTGATCGACATCAACTGGGACCGCGTCCTTTTTCCAACGGCGATTCTGATCGCGTTGACAGCGGGAGCCTATATGTTCTCGCTCGGGTTGTTGTGATCCGTTCCTGAACGTCCCTCCGTTTCCCCGTGGTGTGGCCCGCAGATATTCATGGTCTGCGGGCCACGAACGCGTTCCAAGGTGTCGTTTTCTTGCCCGATTGCATGCGGCGAAGCGCCTGTTTCGCAATGGCGTTTTGACATATCAGCCCTTTCCGGCTAGTCACGTCTCAACTGGGATGTCAGCAGGATTTGGGAATGACCAATTACCTCCAAACCGTGACCGGGGCAGTCGCATTTGCAAAATCGGCCGTTCGCGCGCTTCACGTCGTTGTTTTTCTTCTTCTTTCAGGCGTTTTGCTCGGTCTGCCTTCGGCAGCAGATGCGCAGGAATACCGCTTCAATTCCTTTAATGTGACAGGGAACCAGCGGATCGAATCCACGGCCATCCTCAACTATGCCGGAATCAAGAGCGGCCAGACCCTGAGCGCGGGGGGGCTGAACGATGCCTACCAACGCATTTTGTCGAGCGGCCTGTTCGAGTCGGTGGAGATGACACCACGTGGCAGCCGTCTTGATATCAAGGTGGTCGAATATCCCACGATCAACCGCATCAGTTTTGAAGGCAACGAGCGGCTCAAGGATGAGGCGCTCGAGTCGCTGGTCGAGTCGAAATCGCGCCACGTGCTGAACCCCAACGTTGCCGAACGTGACGCCGCCCGTATCGCAGAGGCCTATTCCCAGGAAGGCCGCCTTGCCGCGCGCGTTACCCCGCGGATCATCCGCCAGAGCGACAACCGCGCCGACCTGATTTTTGAAGTGTTCGAAGGCGGTATTACCGAGATCGAGCGCATCGGTTTCGTCGGCAACCGCCAATATTCCGACCGTCGCCTGCGCCGCGTGCTTGAATCGAAACAGGCAGGCCTCCTGCGTGCGCTGATCAAGCGCGACACGCTGGTGGAAGACCGGATCGAGTTCGACAAGCAAGTCCTGCGCGACTTCTACTTGTCGCGCGGGTATGTCGATTTCCGCACCACCGGCGTCAACGCCGAACTTGCGCGGGATCGCGATGCCTATTTCATCACGTTCAACGTGCAGGAAGGCCAGCAATTCCGCTTTGGTGAGATCACCACAACCAGCGAGATCGCGGCAATTGATGCCGATGCCTATCGTGAGAACCTCAAGGTTAAGCCGGGTGTCGTCTATTCGCCGCTGATCGTTGAGAACTCCATCGCCCGTCTCGAGCGTCTTGCGCTCAAGGAGGGGCATGACTTTGTACGCGTGGACCCGCGTGTGACCCGCAACGAACGCGACCTGACGCTTGATGTCGAGTTTGCCATCGTGCGTGGCCCGCGTGTGTTCGTTGAGCGCATTGATGTTCAAGGCAACACCACGACGCTTGACCGCGTGATCCGCCAGCAATTCCGCATTGCTGAAGGCGATCCGTTCAACGCCCGGGAAATCCGCGAAAGCGCGGAACGTATCCGGGCGCTCGATTTCTTCGAGACGGCGGAAGTCAACGCGCGTGAAGGGTCTTCGTCGGATCAGGTTGTTGTGGATGTGGCGGTCGAGGAGAAGCCCACGGGCTCGCTCAAGTTCGGCGGCACCTACTCGACGGACTCGGGTGTCGGCCTTGTCATCAGCTTCTCGGAGCGCAACTTCCTTGGGCGTGGCCAGACGGTCGGGTTCTCGTTCTCGACGGCGTCGGAAATCAGCGACTACGGGTTCAACTTCATTGAGCCAGCCTTCCTTGGCCGTGACCTCGCGCTTGGCCTGCGGTTCTCCTACAAGGAAAGCGATCCGGATGTGGCGCGTTGGGCCAACACGCTTGGTGTGTTCTCGCCCTCTCTGAGCTTCCCGGTGAGCGAATATGGTCGTCTTGCGCTGAACTATCGTATCCGGAACCTCGCGATGGAAGTGGCCCCGGCGAATGCGATCGCGGGTTCGCTGCTCGACGCGGAAGCCGCGCGGGGCGATATCTGGGAAAGCTCGATCGGCTATAAGTATATCTTTGACACGCGCGGTGTCGGCCTTGACCCGAATAGCGGCATTCGCCTCGAGTTCGGGCAGGACTTTGGCGTGCTTGGCGGCGACTACGAATATATCGCCACAGACGCGAAGGTTTCGGCCGAGACCAAGATCCTGCAAGAGGAAGTGACCCTGCGTGCGAGCTTCAACGTGGGCGGGTTGCACTCGCTCACCGGATCGAGCCGGATTGCCAACCGTTACCAGCTGACGCACCAGATGATGCGCGGGTTTGAACCGCTTGGCATCGGTCCGCGCGAACGTGGCCTGACGGCGACCCAGGACGATGGTCTTGGCGGTCAGTACTACGCCGTGGCGCGTCTTGAGGCGGAATTCCCCATTGGTCTGCCTGAAGAGTACAAAGTCAGCGGCGGTGTGTTCTATGACGTCGGCTCGCTCTGGGGCCTCGACAACACCTCGGCCAATGTCATCTATGAAGACATGACCCTGCGCCACGTGGTCGGGTTCTCGCTCTTCTGGGACACGGCGATGGGGCCGCTGCGGTTCGACTTCTCGAAGGCGCTCAAGAAAGAAGCCTTCGACCAAGAGCAGAACTTCAACTTCTCGATCAGCGCCGAGTTCTGATCCATGCCGCAAGCGCTGTTTCGGCACCTTGTTCTGGCGGCCGCGCTCCTTTGGGGCGCGGCTTTTGCCGCTCTGGCGCAGGAGGCGCGGCCGGTGCCGCAAGCGCCGATCCTGACCATCGAATCCGACCGGCTTTTTGCGGAATCCGCCTTTGGCAAACGTGTTGCGGCGCAGATTGCCGCCGAGGAATCGGTGCTTCTTGAAGAAAACCGCAAGATGGAGTCGGAGCTCGTCGCCGAGGAACAACGTCTGACGGAGCTGCGCGAAGAGATGGAGGCGGACAAGTTTCGCACCCTCGCGGATTCCTTTGATGCGCGGGTGCAGCAGATCCGCAAATTGCAGGATGGCAAGGCACGCGCGATTGTTGAGAGCGGAGATGCAGAGCGCGGTGTGTTCATCCGCGCGGCGCAGCCCGTGTTGATCGACCTGATGCGCGAAGCCGGGGCAGGCGTCATCCTTGAGCGGCGCAGTGTGCTCTTTTCGGCCAATGCAATCGACATCACGGATATCGCCATTCAACGCCTTGATGATGCGATCGGCGATGGTGCGGACCTCGCGAAGGACCGCTGATCCGCTTGCCCTAACAGGCGGGGATTGCTAGGGCTTATCCAGTAACATGACCACCGAGGAGAGCCCCATGTCTGAAGGCTTGAAGACCGCAGATATCGACCTGATCCAGCGGATCATCCCGCATCGCTACCCGTTTCTCCTCGTGGACAAGGTTGTGGACATCGATGGCTATAGCTCGGCGACGGGCATCAAGAACGTCACGATGAACGAGCCGCATTTCCAAGGCCACTTCCCCGGCAAACCGATCATGCCCGGCGTGACCATTGCCGAGGCGATGGCGCAGACGGCGGCCGTGATGGTGGGCGTCGCGCTTGATATGGCGGACAAAGAATTGCTCGTCTATTTCATGTCCATTGATAAATGCAAATTCCGCCGCATGGTGGTGCCGGGAGATCGGCTTGAGATGCGCCTGACCACGGTGCGCGGGAAACCGGGCGGCAAGGTTTGGAAGTTCAGCGGCGTGGCGACGGTTGATGGCGAGATGGCCTGTGAGACCGAGTTTACCGCGATGATGGACCTGCCGAAGGAGTGAGCCGTATGGCGATTTCAGATCAGGCGAAGGTGCACGCGTCGGCGGTTGTCGAGGACGGTGCGGAGATCGCAGCGGGCTGTGTCGTTGGTCCGTTCTGTCATATCGGGCCAGAGGTACGACTGCACGAGGGCGTTGAGCTCAAGTCGCATGTTGTCATCAAGGGCGATACCGAGATCGGCGCAGAGTCGGTCGTGTTCTCCTTTGCCGTGATCGGAGAGATTCCGCAGGATCTCAAGTTCAACGGCGAGCATTCGCGGCTCGTCATCGGCAAGCGCAACCGTATCCGCGAGCATGTCACGATGAACCCCGGCACCGAGGGCGGTGGCGGCGTGACGGTGATCGGGGATGACGGGTTGTTCATGGCGGGCTGTCATATCGCGCATGATGCGCAGATCGGCAACCGGGTGATTGTCGTCAACAACTCTGCCGTGGCGGGCCATTGCATCATCGAGGATGACGTGATCATCGGCGGGCTTTCGGGTATTCACCAGTTCGTCCGCATCGGCAAGGGCGCGATTATTGGCGCGGTGTCGATGGTGACCAATGACGTGATCCCCTATGGCCTTGTTCAAGGGCCGCGAGGGGCGCTTGATGGGTTGAACCTTGTCGGGTTGAAGCGGCGCGGTGTGGCGCGTAGTGACATCACCGCCTTGCGTGCCGCGTTTCAGATGCTGGCGCAGGGCGAGGGCGCATTCCAAGAGCGCGCGCGGCGCATGGGCGACGAGTTCGATAGCGACTATGTGCAGGAAATCGTCGATTTCGTGCTTGGTCAGACCGACCGTTCTTTCCTGACACCGGGCTGAGGCATGGGACGGCTGGCCATTCTGTCGGGGGGAGGCGGGCTGCCCGTGATGATCGCGGCGGCGCACCCTGACGCGGTGCGCGTGGTGTTCCACGGGGTGGCGCACGCGATGCAGCCGCCCTTGGCGGAACATCGGTTCGAGAAGATGGGTGCTTTGTTCGAGGCGCTCAAGGCAGAAGGCGTCACGGAGGTTGTCCTTGCCGGTGCAATGGCCCGCCCGCCGCTTGACCCGTCACAGTTCGACCAGACGATGATGCAGCTTGCCCCGCGCCTGATGGCGGCGTTGCAGGGCGGCGACGATGCGATCCTGCGCCTCATCATCGCGATTTTCGAGGAACAGGGCTTCAAAGTGCTTGGCGCGCATGAGGTGCTGCCGGGGCTCACCGTCGAGGAAGGGCTTTTTGCCGGTCCGGAGCCAAGCGAGGCGCAGCTTCAGGATGCCTCCAAGGCGATGGATATCCTTCTCGCGCTGTCTCCGCTTGATGTCGGGCAGGGGGCGGTCGTCGCCGGGGGGTTATGCCTCGGGATCGAGACCTTGCAGGGCACGGATGCGCTCTTGCGGTTCGTGGGCGACACGCCGGACCACCTGCGTCGCGGCAAGGGTGGGGTGCTCGTCAAGGCGCCGAAACGGGGGCAGGACCTGCGGGTTGATATGCCTGCCGTGGGGCCCGAGACGATCCGCAACGCCGCCCGAGCGGGGCTTGATGGGATCGTGGTCTCTGCGGGTAAGGTCGTCTTGATTGACCGCGACGCGACGCGCACGGCGCTCGAGGAGAGCGGGCTTTTCCTTTTCGCACGGGTGCTCTGATGCGGGTGTTCCTGATTGCCGGAGAGCCGTCGGGGGATCGCCTCGGCGAGGCGCTCATGGCGGGTTTGAAAGAGCTTTGTCCGGAGGTTCAATTCGAAGGCGTGGGCGGGCCGCTCATGCAGGCGGAAGGTATGGAGAGCCTCTTCCCCATGGACGAGTTGAGCGTCATGGGGATTGCCGAGGTGCTGCCGAAGTATCGCCACCTGAAGCGTCGGATGCATCAGACGGCAGAGGCGGTCATCGCTGCTGCGCCGGATGTGCTTATCACCATCGACAGCCCGGATTTCTGTTTGCGCGTGGCGAAAGAAGTGAAGGCGAAGAGCGATCTTCGAATCGTGCACTACGTGGCGCCCTCGGTCTGGGCATGGCGGCCAAAACGGGCGGAGAAGATGGCGCGTGTGGTCGATCAGGTGCTCGCGCTCTTGCCGTTTGAGCCGCCCTATCTCGAGGCGGTGGGGCTGCGCTGTGATTTCGTGGGTCATCCCGTCGTGTCAGAGCCGGTTGCAAGCGACGCGGAGGTGGCGATGTTTCGCGACGCGCAGGGAATTGGCGATGCGCCTGTCCTGCTTGCGCTTCCGGGATCGCGGCGGAGTGAGGTGGCGCGGTTGATGCCGGGCTTTGGCGCGGTGGCGGCAAGGCTGGTCGAGGCACGCCCCGATCTGCGCGTGGTGCTACCGGCGGCGGGGCCGGTCTTGGAGGAGGTCCGCCACTTGGCGCAGGATTGGGCGGTGGCGCCCGTGATCCTCGACCCGACGGCGCAGGATGCGAAAGAGGCCAAGCGCGCGGCGTTTCGGGCCGCAGATGTGGCGCTTGCGGCGTCGGGCACGGTGTCCCTCGAACTGGCGGCGAGCGCGACGCCTATGGTCATCGCCTATGACATGAGCTGGCTTTCCTGGCAGATCATGAGCCGGGCGGCGCTCATTGATACGGTGACCTTGGTTAATCTGGTGTCGGAAACGCGCGTCGTGCCAGAGTTCCTTGGCCCGGCCTTCCATCCCGACGACATCGCGCCCGCGCTTCTCAACGTGTTGGATCAGCCCGATTTGCAGCAAGATGCCATGTCGGTCACGATGGATCGCCTTGGCCTTGGCGCAGAGGCGCCGGGCCTGCGCGCGGCGCGGGCGGTGTTTGACGGTCTGGCGGGCTAGGGGTTAGCCGCGCCAGATCCAGCCGCCGCCGTAGATGCGGCTGCTCTCATTGTCGTAGAACACGCAGGCCTGACCGGGAGAGACGCCTTCCTCGGGGGTGAGGAGTTCGACCTCGGCGGTGGTTGGCCCGGTGGGGCGGATGATTGCCTCGCGCGGGGGGTGGGTCGAGCGGACCTTGACCGAGAGGTGCCATTCGGCGCGGCTCTCGAATGGGTCATCCCCAAGCCAGTTGATCTCGCGCACGGGGATCTTTCGGGTGGCGAGCATGGATTTCGGGCCGACGATGACCTGTTTGGTATCCACGTCGAGCTTCACCACGTAGAGCGGTTCGCTGAGACCGCCAATGCCGAGGCCACGGCGTTGGCCGATCGTGTAGTGGATCACGCCGTTATGCGTACCACGCACATTGCCTTCGTGGTCCACGATCTCGCCCGGTTCCGCCGCGCCGGGGCGCAGTTTCTCGATGACCGAGGCATAGTCACCATTGGGCACGAAGCAGATATCTTGGCTGTCGGGCTTGTCGGCGACGGCCAGACCGTATTCCGCCGCAAGGGCGCGGGTTGCGTCCTTGTTGGGCAGGTGGCCAAGCGGAAAGCGTAAGTAAGAGAGCTGTTCCGGGGTGGTGGAAAAGAGGAAATAGCTCTGATCCCGGCGCGCATCCGCGGCCGAGTGCAGTTCGGGGCCATTCTCGCCCATCTTGCGCTGAATGTAATGGCCCGTCGCCATGCAATCGGCATCGAGATCCTTGGCGGTCTCAAGCAGGTCCTTGAACTTGACCCGCTCGTTGCAGCGGATGCAGGGTACGGGCGTTGCGCCCGCGAGGTAGCTCTCGGCAAACTCGTCAATCACCGCGTCCTGAAAGATGTTCTCGTAGTCGAGCACGTAATGTGGAAAGCCCTTCTCCTCGGCCACGCGGCGTGCATCGTGAATGTCGATCCCCGCGCAACAGGCGCCCTTCTTGGCGAGCGCGGCGCCGTGATCGTAGAGTTGCAGGGTGACACCCACAACGTCATAGCCCTCGTCCGCCAGTTTGGCCGCGACGACAGAGGAATCCACGCCGCCCGACATGGCGACAACCACGCGGGTCTCACTCGGCGGTTTGGCAAAGCCGAGGGAATTCAGTTCGATGTTGCGATCAAGGGCCATGCGACTCTCCTTACAGAAGTCGTCGAGAATATAGGAAAATCCTAACTACTCTCAAGGGGCAGTTTCACCCGCTGTTAAACTCGACCGGTCAGCATGGCGGCATTGCGATGAGGGTATGGGTATGTATCTGAAGAAAGTTGAGGGGCCGAGGACGGTCACGCTGCAGAATGGGCGCGTGATGTCGCGCGCCGATCTGCCACCGGAAAACACCAAGCGCTGGGTGGCGTCGCGCAAGGCGGCTGTCGTCTGGGGCGTGGCCTATGGGTTGATGTCGCGCAAGGAAGCACTCGAGCGCTACCGCCTGAGCGACGAGGAGTTCGAGGAATGGGTTCGTGCGGCTGGACGATACGGCGTGGACGCACTCAAGGCGACCAATGTGCAAAAATATCGACAACCATAGGTTGATGTTCTAGTTTTCTTTGCATGGTAACCGTGGGTTAACCATTTTTCGTCAGGGTCATGGCGACCACGGAACAAAGATGTGAGGAAATTGTCATGCGTGTGCTTCTCATTGAGGATGATCCGGCGACATCGAAGAGCATCGAGATGATGCTCACCCATGCCAATCTCAACGTCTATGCCACGGACCTTGGAGAAGAGGGGGTCGATCTTGCGAAACTCTATGATTACGACCTGATCCTTCTCGACCTAGGTCTGCCGGACATGACGGGGCACGAGGTCTTGCGCCAATTGCGGCTTGCCCGTGTGGAGACGCCGATCCTGATCCTGTCGGGGGCGGATGACACCGAGAGTAAACTCAAGGGTTTTGGCTTTGGCGCCGATGACTACCTGACCAAGCCATTTCACCGCGAAGAGCTTGTTGCGCGCATCCACGCCATCGTGCGCCGCTCCAAGGGGCATTCGCAGTCGATTATTCGCACCGGAAAGATCTCGGTCAATCTCGACGCCAAGACCGTCGAAGTCGACGAGTTGCCGGTGCATCTTACCGGTAAGGAATACCAGATGCTTGAGCTTCTGAGCCTGCGCAAAGGCACGACGCTCACGAAGGAGATGTTTCTCAACCACCTCTATGGCGGCATGGACGAGCCAGAGCTCAAGATCATCGACGTCTTCATTTGCAAGCTGCGCAAGAAGCTCAGCGAAGCGACCGACGGCGAGAACTATATCGAGACGGTCTGGGGGCGCGGCTACGTGCTGCGCGATCCCTCGCCGGTTGGTCAGGGGGCACCGGAACAACTCGCCCTGCGCGCCTGAGCCTCTGGACGTCGCGCGGCGGCGGCCCTATCACTTGAGATAAAGTGACAGGGAGTGCGCCGGTGACGGGTGAGAGCGACATTTCGCAAATGAGCGAGACCGAAGTGCGGGCAGAGTTGGCCCGGCTCGCCGAGCTACTTGGGCGGGCGAACCAAGCCTATCACCGCGAGGACGCGCCGGAGATATCGGACGCGGAATATGATGCGCTGAAACTGCGCAATGCGGCGCTCGAGGCGGCCTTTCCGGCGCTCAAACGCGCCGATAGCCCAAGCGATCAGGTTGGCGCGGCCCCGTCCGAAGGCTTTGGCAAAATCACCCACGCGATCCCGATGCTCTCTCTTGGCAATGCGTTCGAAGACGGGGATGTCACAGAGTTTGATGCGCGGATTCGCAAATACCTGGGCGTCACTCCGGATGCATCGCTTGATTTCACTGCGGAACCTAAGATCGACGGGCTCAGCTTGTCGCTGCGCTATGAAAAAGGAACGCTTGTCCACGCCGCGACGCGCGGGGACGGGACGACCGGCGAGAATGTGACCGAGAACGCCCGCTCCATTGCCGATATCCCACAGGACATTGCGGGGGCGCCCGAGGTGCTAGAGGTGCGCGGCGAGGTTTACATGAGCCACGCGGATTTCGAGGCGCTGAACGTGCGGCAGGCCGAGGCGGGCGACAAGACCTTCGCCAACCCGCGCAACGCCGCAGCCGGCTCTTTGCGCCAGCTTGATGCGCGGATCACCCGCGCGCGGCCGTTGCGTTTCTTTGCCTATGCCTGGGGCGAACTTTCCGCTCCCCTTGCAGAGACGCAGATGGGCGCAATCGAGCGGCTGGCCGAGTTTGGTTTTGTCGTCAATCCCCTGACTGCGATCTGCGATGGGCCGGAAAGCCTCATCGCGCATTACCGCAAGATCGAGGAAAAGCGCGCGACCCTTGGGTATGACATCGATGGCGTGGTCTATAAGGTCAACCGCCTCGATCTTCAGGCACGGCTCGGCTTTCGTGCGACGACACCGCGTTGGGCCGTGGCGCATAAATTCCCGGCCGAGCTTGCCTGGACCCGGCTCGAGGCGATCGACATCCAAGTGGGGCGCACCGGTGCGCTTAGCCCGGTGGCGCGATTGCATCCGGTGACGGTCGGTGGCGTGGTGGTCTCCAACGCGACGCTGCATAACGAGGATTACATTCAGGGCCGCGACAGCAAAGGCGAGACGATCCGGGGCGGTAAGGATATCCGCATCGGAGATTGGGTGCAGGTCTACCGCGCCGGTGATGTAATCCCGAAAGTGGCCGATGTGGACCTCGCCAAACGGCCCGAAGGGGCCGTGCCTTACGCCTTCCCGACGACCTGTCCCGAATGTGGCTCGGACGCGATCCGGGAAGAGGGTGATGCGGTGCGCCGCTGCACCGGGGGGATCATCTGTCCGGCGCAGGCGATGGAAAAGCTCAAGCATTTCGTGTCGCGCAAGGCGTTCGATATCGACGGTCTTGGCGCGAAACAGATCGAGATGTTCTATGACGATCCTGACCTGCCGATCCGTACCCCTGCGGATATTTTTACGCTGAAAGACCGGGACGCGGGCAATCTCAATAGGCTTAAGAACCGCCATGGCTGGGGCGCGCAGAGTGCGGAGAAGCTCTTTGCGGCGATAGAGGACAAGCGGCGGATCGCCTTTGCGCGGATGATCTTTGGCCTTGGGATACGCCATGTCGGCGAGGTTGCGGCGAAAGATCTTGCGCTGCATTTCGGCGACTGGCCGGTCTTGGCCAAGGCGGTGGATACTGCACGTCCCGCGGCGCTTGCGCATCGGGCTGGCGAAGAGGCTGTGGAGGTCGAGCGCGTGGCGGCCGCAGACGAAGGACGGCGCGCTCGGATCAAGGAGACGCGGGAGGCGGCGATGGCCGAGATGGCGGTGCCAGAGGCGGCATGGACCGCGTGGGACGACCTGATCGGGATTGACGGGATCGGCGCAACGGTTGGGCTTTCGCTTTCGGATGCGCTTGCCAACCCTGACGAACGCGCGGCGATTGATGGCTTGGTTGATAAGCTTGAAATCGAAGCACCGGCGGCGCCCGCCAAGGAAAGCCCGGTCGCAGGCAAGACTGTGGTCTTTACCGGCACGCTTGAAAAGATGACGCGGGCCGAAGCCAAGGCGCGGGCCGAGGCGCTTGGCGCTAAGGTCTCGGGCTCTGTCTCAAGCAAGACCGACCTCCTTGTGGCCGGGCCTGGGGCTGGGTCGAAGGCGAAGAAAGCCGCTGATCTTGGGGTCGAGACGATTGATGAAGACGGCTGGCTCGCCCTGATTGAGGGGCTATGAGCACGCGGCCGGAGATCCTGTTTCCGCTGTTTGCGGACCTGACCACGCTCGACGGGGTGGGGCCGAAGATTGCTCAACATATGGCGCAAATCGGCATCGAGAAGCCGCGTGATATCCTGTTTTCACTGCCCTATTCCGGGGTGGATCGGCGGCGGCGGGAGTCGGTGCTCGAAGCGACACTGCCGGATGTGGTGACGGTCAAGGTGCGCATCGGCGCGCATCGACCGGCGCGCAATCGCGGCGGGGCTTATCGCATTACGGTCGAAGATGCGCGCACGGCGTTTCAGCTCGTGTTCTTTCACGCGCGTGTCGATTATCTTCAGAGGGTGCTGCCGGAAGGCAGTGAAAGACTGGTTTCGGGGCGGGTCGAACTCTTCGACGGGGTGCCGCAGATGGTGCATCCGGATCATGTCTTGCCTGTCGAAGAAGCAGCGGAAATCCCGGCCTATGAACCCGTATATGCGCTGACTTCGGGCGTGACGCTCAAGACCATGAGCAAGGCAGCGACCTCGGCCGTGGCAAAGGCACCGGATCTTGAAGAATGGATCGACCCGGGCCAGAAGGCGCGAGCGAAATGGCCGGATTGGGCCGAGGCGCTGCGTTTGGCCCATGCGCCGCAGGGGGCAGCGGATCTTGCGGCGACGGCACCGGCGCGGGAGCGGCTCGCCTATGACGAGATGTTTGCGCATCAGGTGACGTTGGCGCTGGCGCGGGCGCGCCTGCAACGGGCCAAGGGGGTTATCAGCGAGGCGACAGGGGCGTTGCAGACCAAGGTGCGCGCTGCGCTGCCGTATAAGCCCACAGGGGCACAGGACCGGGCGATCGAAGAAATCGCGGCGGACATGCGCGCTCCGCTGCGGATGAACCGGCTCTTGCAAGGCGATGTGGGCGCGGGCAAGACGCTTGTGGCCTTCATGGCGCTTCTGGTGGCGGTCGAGGCTGGGGGACAGGGCGTCCTTATGGCGCCGACGGAAATCCTTGCGCGTCAACACCTTGCAGGCCTGCGCCCCTTGGCCGAAAGTGCCGGCGTGGTGGTTGAGATCCTCACGGGGCGGGACAAGGGCAAGGAGCGCAGCGCAAAACTCGCGGCCCTTGCGAGGGGCGATATTCACGTGCTTGTCGGCACGCATGCCGTGTTTCAGCAGGACGTGCATTTCGCGGACCTGCGCCTGGCGATCATCGACGAACAGCACCGCTTTGGCGTGCGCCAACGGCTCGAGCTTGGCAAAAAAGGCGAGGGGGCAGATGTGCTTGTCATGACCGCAACGCCGATCCCGCGGTCGCTCGCGCTGGCGCAATATGGCGATATGGATGTGTCGATCCTTGACGAGAAGCCGCCGGGGCGACAGCCGATCTCGACGGCGCTGATCTCGACAGGGCGGATCGACGAGGTAGTGGACCACCTGCGCAAGGCGGTGGCCGAGGGGAAACAGGCCTATTGGGTCTGTCCGCTTGTGGATGAGAGCGAGAACCTCGACCTCACGGCGGCAGAAGAACGGTTCAAGCGGTTGCGCGCGGCTCTTGGCGAGGGGGTCGTGGGTCTAGTACATGGTCAGATGCCACCCGCCGAAAAGGACGCGGCGATGGCCGCGTTCGAGAAGGGGGAGACGTCCGTTCTCGTGGCGACGACGGTGATCGAAGTCGGGGTTGATGTGCCCAATGCGACGATCATGGTCATTGAGCGGGCCGAGATCTTCGGTCTTGCGCAGCTGCATCAGTTGCGGGGCCGGGTTGGGCGCGGCACGCAGGCCTCGACGTGCCTCCTGATGTATCAAGCACCGCTCAGCGAGAGCGGGCAACGCCGCCTGACGACCATGCGCGAGACCGAGGACGGGTTCCGCATCGCCGAGGTGGACCTCGAGATGCGCGGTGCGGGCGACCTTATCGGGACCGCGCAATCGGGTGTGCCGCGGTTCCGGGTTGCCGATCTCGAGAGCCAATCGGCGCTCATGGCAATCGCGCAATCAGATGCGCGCAAACTGTTGTCTGACGATCAGACGCTAGAGAGCGCGCGCGGCGCGGCGGTGCGTGTTCTTCTATGGCTCATGGAACAAGATCGGGCGATCCGTTTAATTTCAGTGGGTTAGATCCACCTGTTCCATTTTGTTCGCAAATGTTCTCAAAAAGTTCTTTACAGGTCGTTAAGGATATGAGAACAAATAAGCAACAGAACACGATATTGAGCAGGAGACGCCCCATGATGACCCAGATCCGCACCGTGATCCGCAATTCCCGCGCAACGCTTGTTCAGGATGCGCTTGGGGGCGTGGCCCTTGTCGTGATGATGCTTGTGGCGCTGCATGTGCCCGGCGTCTCGTAACCCCGGTTTTCTGCCCGCGTGATCGCGCCGGGTGTCGTCCGGTCGTATCCTGTCCCCAATTGGATGCCCAAGACCGACACTGCCTGTCCCACGTCTTTTGAAGGGTGCCTCACTCCCCTTCGGACGCTGCCCGGGTCCCTCGCGAAAACGCGACTTTGCCGCCGCCTTCCCCACGGAAGTGCGGCGGTTTTTTTATCCGGGGATGGTTAACGATTGGCTCAGGCGGCGGCCTCTGCCTCGGCCATAGCTTCGGCGGTGGCCTCGATTGCGAGCAGGATCGAGGCGTGACGGTTGGCAAAATCGCGCGCCGGGCGCAGGACTTCGAGACCGTCGAAGGGCGCGGGCGGGGTGGGGCCGTTTTCCTTGAGCATGGCGCGCAAGGCGTCGCGGGTGGCCTCAATCTCGGCACGGGTCCGGCCGATCACATTGGCCCCGACCACGGAAGCGGCGGCTTGTCCCAGAGCGCAGGCCTTCACATCCTGCCCGAATTCGGCAATGCGTCCGTCTTCTTCGAGTGTCACATCCACGGTCACGGTCGAGCCACAGAGCGGTGCGCGCTTTTTGATCGTCGCCTGCGGATTGGCAAGACGATCCGTGTGCGGAATTGCGGCGGCGAGCGCGAGGATGCGCCCGGAGTAGAGATTGATGAGATCGGTTTCGCCGGACATGCCTGTTCCCTTCGTCACATTTTGTCTAGATAGAGGCCCGGTAGGCAGATGCAAAGGAAATCGACCATGGCTTTTGATCCGGCGACGCTCAAATACAACGAAGCGGGCCTCATCCCAGCGATCGCGCAGGATGCCGACAGCGGAGAGGTCTTGATGATGGCCTGGATGAATGCCGAGAGCGTGGCGCGCACGCTCGAGAGCGGCAAGGTCACGTACTGGAGCCGCTCGCGGCAGAGTTTCTGGGTCAAAGGCGAAAGTTCCGGCCATGTGCAGGCGTTGGTCGACTTCCGCTATGACTGTGATGAGGATTGCATCCTCGTTTTGGTGAACCAGACGGGACCGGCCTGCCACACCAACCGCCGCTCCTGTTTCTATCGGGCGGTGCGCGAGGGTGAGACGGTCGAGTTGATGTCGCCGATGGCGTAACGGCCCTCTCGGGCCGTGCCTGCGGCGCGAGTATTTTTCCAGAGAAGAAGAGCGGGATCAGAGACCCACGAGGCGGCGGATGTCTTCGGGGGTTGCACCGTCCGCGCGGTATTTGGCGATGGCGCGGGCGTCGTCGCGTTTGGCAAGGCGCTTGCCGGTGTCGTCGCGGATCAGGCGGTGGTGGTGGTAGGCCGGTGTCGGTAGGCCGAGGAGGCGTTGGAGGATCACGTGGATCTTGGTCGCCTCGAAGAGGTCTTCACCACGGATTACATGGGTGATGCCTTGGGCGGCGTCGTCGAGGACGACAGAGAGGTGGTAGGACGTGCCCATGTTTTGGCGCGCTATGACAATGTCGCCGACTCCCTCGATAAGATCTTCTGCGGTGAAATTGATCCAACCATTTTCACCATTTGGACCATGTCCCTCTTCGCAAAAGTAATACAAGTCTGAGCCAACATGGCTGTCGCCGGTCCAAGCCGCGGCAAGCTTCATATTCAGGCGAAGAGTGCTGCTTTTGGGGCGCGAGCCTAGCGTCGAAGCATGAGTTATGCGACACGTGCCTGGGTAGACGACACCATCTGGTCCAAATAGTGGAGCGCCTTCTTGAGGTGCGCTAGCCGCCTCAGCAACGTCTCTGCGTGAACAGTGGCACGGGTAGATACGGTCGCGCTCCCACAATTCATCGAGGGTGACGTCATATGCTGCGCCACGGTCCGATTGGCGTAGGACGGGAGTTTCCCAGTGAATGCCAAGCCAACGCAGATCGTCGTAAATCTGTTCTTCCCACTCCGGACGGCAGCGGCTCTGGTCGATATCTTCTATCCGCAAGAGAAATTCGCCCCCGTGCTCCATTGCCATGTCATGCGCGAGGAGCGCCGAGTAAGCGTGGCCCAAATGCAAGGGGCCGGTGGGCGAGGGGGCGAAGCGGGTTCTCATTGCGTGGCGAGCCACTCCGTCCATTCGGCCTTGGCGCGGTCGGTATAGGCCTTGTAGCGGTCCTTGCGGCCCCGGCGGCCGCCTTTGAGGCCATCGACCGGTTGGAACAGGCCGAAATTGACGTTCATCGGCTGGAACGTCTTGGCCTCGGCGCCGCCGGTGATGTGATGCACGAGCGCGCCCATGGCGGTGTTGAGCGGCGCGGTCTCGCGTGACTGGCCAAGGATTTCGGCGGCGGCGAGGCGTCCGGCGAGAAGGCCCATGGCGGCGCTTTCGACATAGCCCTCGACGCCCGTCACCTGACCGGCAAAACGGATATGGGGCTTGGAGCGCAGGCGCATCTGGTCATCCAAAAGCGTCGGCGAATTGATGAAGGTGTTGCGGTGAATGCCGCCAAGCCGCGCGAAGGAGGCGTTCTCGAGGCCGGGGATCATCTTGAACACCTCGGTCTGGGCGCCGTATTTCATCTTGGTCTGGAAGCCGACGATATTATAGAGCGTTCCCAAGGCGTTATCGCGACGCAGTTGGACCACGGCATAGGCTTTTTCGTCCGGCCTATGCGCATTGGTGAGGCCCACGGGCTTCATCGGGCCATGGCGCAGGGTCTCGCGGCCGCGTTCGGCCATGACCTCGATCGGCAGGCAGCCGTCGAAATAACCCGCGGTCTCGCCCTCGTGGAACTCGGTCTTGTCGGCGGCGAGAAGCGCGTCGATGAAGGCCTCGTATTGATCCTTGGTCATCGGGCAGTTGAGATAGGCCTTTTGCTCTTCTTCGGTTTCGCCCTTGTCATAGCGTGATTGCAGCCAGGCGACGTCCATGTCGATGCTTTCGGCATAGACGATAGGGGCGATGGCGTCGAAAAAGGCCAGGCGCTCGGCACCGGTTTCGGCCTGAATCGCGGCGCCGAGCCCTGCGGAGGTCAGCGGTCCGGTGGCGATGATCCAGTGGCCCTCGGTTGGCAGGCTGTCGATCTCGCCATATTCGACGCGCACATTGGGCAGGGCGAGGAGGGCTTCGGTCACGCTTTCGGCGAAGGGATCGCGGTCTACGGCGAGCGCGCCTCCTGCAGGCAGACGATGTTTGTCCGCCGTGGCCATGATGAGGCTATTCGCGGCGCGCATTTCCCAATGCAGGAGGCCAACGGCGTTTTGTTCGTCGTCATCCGAGCGGAACGAGTTGGAGCAAACCATCTCGGCGAGGTTGCCGGTGCGGTGAGCGAAGGTCTCGACCTTGGGGCGCATCTCGTGGATCACCACGTCGATACCCATCTGGGCGGCCTGCCATGCGGCTTCGGAGCCCGCCATGCCACCGCCAACGATATGCAATTCCTGTGTCATGGGGCGGACATAGGGCAGGCGCGCGGTTTTGGGAAGGGGGCGCAGTTAACGGGCCGTCTTCCGTGGCGCTATCGTCGCGCGAAAGGCGCGGTTGGAGGGACATGCCAAGAGAAAGACGACCCGTTCAGCGTCTGGCGCCTATGTGCCATGACCTGCGGATTCGTCACAGAGCGAAAATACGGCGCGCTGCGAAACACTCTAGGCCGAAAGTGTAAACAATCCTTGGGAAGTGCGCGCGATGCCGTCAGAGCAGCGAGGTAAGTCAATGAAGCCCCTCGGGCATCGCGCAGGATCAACGCGGGCTTGGGGGCCGCGTGTCGCCGCGCAATCGTTACCCGTTTCCGAGAGCGGGTGCATCGTCCATTTGGAAAAACACCGTTCTCTTCGGCGAAACGTGGCTTATTGATCCCAGTTCGGCGGGCGTTTCTCGAGGAATGCGGCGATCCCTTCGGCGGTATCGCGGTAGAGCATGTTCTCAACCATGACATCGCCTGTGTAGGCATAGGCCTCTTCGGTGGTCATCGTGGCCTGTTCGTAGAAGGCGCTTTTGCCGATACGCACGGCGGCGCCAAGCTTGGCGGCGAGGGTCTCGGCCAGCTCCGAGGTCGCGGCCTCGAGCGCGTCATGCGGCACAACCTTGTTCACAAGGCCAAGCGCCTCGGCCTCGTCGGCGGGGATGAACTTACCTGTGGTGAGCATCTCGAAGGCTTTCTTGCGCGGGATATTGCGGCTTAGGGCGACCATCGGTGTCGAGCAGAACAGGCCGATGTTGACGCCGTTGACGCCGAATTTCGTGCCCTCCGCGGCAACGGCCATATCGCAGGTCGCGACGAGCTGACAGCCGGCGGCGGTGGCGATGCCGTGGACTTGGGCAATGACAGGTTGCGGGATGGATTGCACCGTCATCATCATGCGGGCGCAACGGTCGAAAAGGTCTTTGAAATAAGCCTTTCCGCCATCTTCGGCCTGTCGCCCGGCGGTCATCTGCTTGAGGTCATGCCCGGCGCAGAACACCTTGCCTTCGCCCGAGAGCACCACAGCGCGCACAGAAGTGTCGTTCTTGAGAGAGTCGAACGTCTCTTGCATCGCTGCAAGCATCTCGTCGGAGAGGGCGTTGAGCCGCTCGGGGGAATTCATCTTGAGATACGCGATCGAATTAACGTCGCGACGTTCGAAAATTGCCATCTTGTTCTCCTCCGGCTTTGCGGCAAACTTAAACGCCAAGCCGACGGGAGGAAAGACATGTCCGCAAAAATGACCGCAGAAGAAATGGGCGCCTATCTTGAGGGGATATTCCCGCAGGTGAGCGACGATTTCGCCGTGGAATCCCTTGATGAGACGGGGTGCGTGATGCGGCTCAAGGTGCAGGATCGACACCTGCGCCCCGGCGGCACGGTCTCGGGGCCGAGCATGTTCAGCCTTGCGGATGTGGCAGCCTATGTGGCCACGATGGGGCAGATCGGGAGGGTGGCTTTGGCGGTGACGACGAGTTGTTCGCTCGATTTCATGCGCAAGCCCGAGGCAGGCAAGGATATCATCGCCAAGGCGACGCTTCTAAAGCTTGGTCGGACGCTCTCGGTTGTGGATATTCTTCTTTATTCCGAAGGGGTTGAGGCGCCGGTGGCGCGTTCGACCATGACCTATTCGATCCCTCCCAATCGCGCGGGTTAACGCGATCTAGAAGGGTGAAAACAGCGTTCGGTATCACGTCGGTATTCCGTCGGTATTGCGTCCGTGGCGGCTTTGCAAATGGTCGGATGAACGCAACGCGCGGGGCGTGGAATGTCGTTTGCGACATTTTGGATATATCTTTCTATTCAAAAATTGATATGTGTCAACGCAAGTGACCCCGCTCTGTGCGAGACGGGGGGCCTCATGTGAGAAGGATGAGTTCCCGTGACAGATATGACCCTGACAGACGCTTCTGAAACCGAGCCGCGGCTCAAGCACTTTCCTGTGCCGTTCTTCGCGGTGGTCATGGGCCTGATGGGCCTGACGCTCGCGCTTCATGCGGGGGCACATGTCTACCCGAGCCTTGGCACGGCCTCGACGGTGGCGATGTGGACTGGGATCGCGGCCTTCTGCGTCATTGCCGTCCTCTATATCGCCAAGGCCATCCTCTATCCGCAGGCTGTGGTGCATGAGTGGCAGCACCCGGTGCGCCTTGCCTTTTTCCCGGCGGTGTCGATCTCGATTCTTCTGATCTCGACGGCGATGCTGTCGCATTTTCCGGACACGGCACGGGGGCTTTGGATGATCGGCGCGGCGCTTCAGGGGATTCTGACTGTTGCGGTGGTCTCGGGCTGGATCAGCCACCGGGCCTTTGAGGTTGGGCAGTTGACGCCCGCTTGGTTCATCCCGGCAGTGGGCAACGTGGTTGTTCCCGTCGCGGGGGCGCAGCTTGGCTATGTCGAGCTTTCATGGCTGTTCTTCTCGACAGGCATGATCTTCTGGGTGGTTCTGCTGACGCTGGTGTTTAACCGTCTCATCTTTCACAACCCGATCCCCGGCAAGCTTTTCCCGACGCTCGTCATCCTCATCGCGCCGCCCGCCGTTGCGTTCCTTGCCTATGTGAACCTGACAGGCGAGATTGATCCGTTCGCGCGCATCCTGCTCAATATCGGGTATCTTTTCACCATCCTGATCGCTGTTCAGGTGCCGAAGCTTGCCAAGTTGCCCTTTGCGCTGCCTTGGTGGGCGCTTAGCTTTCCGATTGCGGCGATGACGATCGCGTCGTTCCTGTTTGCGCGCAAGACCGGATCGGAGGCGCATGTGGTCATTGGCACGCTGCTCCTTGTGGTGTTGGCGGGGGTGATGGTCAAACTGGTCATCCGCACCGTGCTTGCCATCAGCCGCAAGGAAATCTGTGTCCCCGAGTGACGCGGCACAGAAATCCCCTGCGAGACGTGGTTTTGCGGGGGTATTTTGTGGGGTAAAATGATACCTAATTTTCAAGCCATTGAAATTGCGTGATTAATTCGCGTTTTGTGCGCTTGACTGTGCGTGTGGCCCCTTTATAACCCGCCCATCGAATTCAGGTGCGCTGGTTTCCTGCGCATCCGTCAACCAAAAGTCAGGTAGACTCACATGAAAACCTTTTCTGCTACTCCGGCAGACATCGACAAGAAATGGATCCTGATCGACGCCGAGGGCGTTGTTCTGGGCCGTCTTGCCTCGATCGTTGCCATGCGCCTGCGCGGCAAGCACAAGGCGTCCTTCACCCCGAACATGGACATGGGCGACAACGTCATCGTTATCAACGCTGACAAGGTCCAGCTCACCGGCAAGAAACGTTCGGACAAGAACTATTACTGGCACACTGGCCACCCGGGCGGCATCAAGTCGCGCACCGCGGGCGAGCTTCTCGAGGGCGAATACCCCGAGCGCGTGGTCATGAAAGCGGTTCAGCGCATGCTTCCGGGCAACCGCCTGTCGCGCAAGCAGATGACCAACCTGCGTGTCTATGCCGGCACCGAGCATCCGCATGAGGCGCAGTCGCCGGAAGTGCTGGATGTCAAATCCATGAACTCGAAGAACACCCGGAGCTAATCAATGGCTGATCAAATCAACTCGCTTGAAGAGCTGAACGAGGTCGCCGGTGGCGAAACCATCGTTGATATCGAAGCTCCGCGTGAACCCGTTCGTGACGAACTCGGCCGCTCCTACGCGACCGGCAAACGTAAAGACGCCGTTGCGCGCGTCTGGATCAAGCCCGGTTCGGGCAAGGTCGTCGTCAATGGCAAGGACCAGGACAAGTACTTCGCACGTCCCGTGCTTCAGCTGATCCTGCGCCAGCCGTTCCAGGTTGCCGGTGTGGAAGGCGAATTCGACGTCTACGCCACCGTCAAAGGCGGCGGTCTCACCGGTCAGGCCGGTGCCGTCAAGCACGGTATCTCGAAAGCGCTTCAGCTTTACGAACCGTCCTTGCGCGCGCCGCTCAAGGCCGCTGGCTTCCTGACCCGCGACAGCCGCGTGGTGGAACGTAAGAAATACGGTAAGCGCAAAGCCCGTCGTTCGTTCCAGTTCTCGAAGCGTTAAGCCTTCCGAGATACGAGATTTCAGGGGTCGCCTTCGGGCGGCCCTTTTTCGTTTGGTTGAGGGTATTAAGCGGTGCGCGCCAAGGCGCGCGCTTTATGAGCATGCTTTGCATGCGATCTGCCTCCGGCGGGGATATTTCCGGCAAGAGGAAGAGCTTAGCGGTCGCGCTTACCCTTGTGGCGGCGCTTCCAGTCGCGGCGCATGAGGCGTAGGCGACGGAAGAGGCTACTGCGGTCGCGGTTGAGGTCGGTCAGCAGGCGACAGGCGAGCGGGCGCAGGACCGGATCGGCCTCGGCGCTTTGCCAGAGCATGCCGAGGAGCGTGCGGTCGAGATCCCCGGCACGCATGGAATAGCCCGTCAGCCCCATCGGCAACCCGCCACGGGCGCGCGTGTCGAGGGAGAAGGGGCTCTTGGCCTTTTCGCCACTATAGAGGCGTTCGGTCTCGTAGAGTTTGGTGAGCGCAAAGAACACGGTCAATTCGGAGGCGGCGCGGCGTTGGTCTTCGTTGGTGCCGAAATCGCGAAAGGTTTGGAGCGCGGAAAGCTGCCAGCGGCGGTCGAGGTGATCGAGAAGGAAGGGCGCGTGATCCTGCCACATCTCGAGAAAGAGGGCGCGGGCGATTTCGGGCGGATCGGCGCGACGCGCGGCGGCGATGGTCAGGGCATGCAGCGCGAGAAGCTCTGGTTGGCCGTCGAATTCGCGGCGCAGTTCGAGATATTTTTGGGGGGCGGGTTTCGGCGTTGGCGCGGTCTCGGGGAAGGCGGACGGAGCGGGCGCCTGTGCCCGTGTCTTGGCCAGCGCGTCCCAACCCGGTGCGGAGACCGAGCGTAGAGTGTCTTCCATCTCTGGATACGGCAGGCGGCGGCTTGGGACATCCTCGGCGAGGTCGGCAAACCCGTTGGGGTAGGTGAATTCGCTTTGGAACAGCCGTGGCATGGGGGGGCCTTTCTCAGCGGTCCGGTGCGATCAGGCCGAGGCCACGCAGGTAGACGCCAATCCCCGTCTCAAGGAGATCTTCGGGCGGGAAGGGCGCTTGGGTGCCCGGAGAGTTGCGGGCGAACAATTCGACGACGCCATGGCTCAGCGCCCAGATATGGGCCGAGAACATCGCGGCGGGGGGGCGTTTTTCCGGCGGGATATGCTCCGAGAGATCGGCGGCGGCTTTCTCAAGCACGCCGCGGGCGCGGGCCGAGACGGCGGCGAGTTCCGGGGTGCGATTGACGGAGATACCGCTTTCGAACATGGCGATGTAGTGGCCGGGGTATTTGCGGGCAAAGGCGAGGTAGGCACGGCCCGTGGCCTCAAACGCGGCAAGCGCGGAGGGTTGGCCCTTGTCATAGGCGTATTGCATCACATCGGCGAAAATCTCGTAGCCTTGTCGCGCGGCCTCGGCGATGAGGTCTTCGCGGCCTTCGAAATGACGGTAGACGGCGGCGGGGGTGACGCCCGCCTGTTTCGCGGCCTCAGAGAGGGTAAAACCGGTGGGGCCCTTGGATTCGATCAGCATCAAGGCCGCCTCGACGAGGGCCTGACGCAGATTGCCGTGATGGTAGCCGCGTTTCTTAGCCATTCCAGATCTCGGGGCCGCCGCAGATTTTCGCGTCGATCTCGCCAATCGCGGCCTCGTCCTTGCGGTCATAGGGCAGGGCGGAGAGCACGCTGCGCATGGCCATGAGGCGGGCGCGCTTTTTGTCGTCAGAGCGGATCACGGTCCAGGGCGCGGCGACGCTATGGCTTAAGGTCAGGGTCTCGCCGATGGCCTTGGTATAGGCGTCCCAACGTTTGAGGCCCTCCACGTCGATCCAGCTCAGCTTCCATTGCTTGAGCGGGTCGGATTCGCGTTTGAGGAAGCGGCGGAGCTGTTCGGCGCGCCCGACATTGAGCCAGAACTTGAACAGGTGGATGCCTTCATCGACGAGCATCGACTCGAAATCCGGCACCTGGCGGAAGAAATGATCGCGCTGGTCGTCGGTGCAAAACTCAAAGACCTTCTCGACGACGCCCCGGTTATACCAAGAACGGTCGAAGAAGACGATTTCGCCGCCCGAGGGCAGATGGTCGATATAGCGTTGGAAATACCATTGCGTCTGTTCTGCGTCGGTCGGTTTGGGGAGGGCGACGACGCGCGCGCCACGAGGATTAAGATTCTCTCGGAAGCGTTTGATTGTGCCGCCTTTTCCGGCAGCATCACGGCCCTCGAACACTATGGCAACACGGGCGCCGCTATCCTTGGCCCAGCGTTGCAGCTTGACCAGTTCGACCTGAAGCGCCTCGATTTCCTTGTCGTAGTCCTTGCCGCGCATCGGGGTGGTATGCGGGTAGTCGCCGTCGAGGATATCCTTCTTGTCCGCGTCGCGGATCGCGTCCCGCACAACATCGGGGGCGTGGTTCTCGTAATAGTCGCTAATCGCGCCGTCGAAGGGCAGCTCCATGAAACCTCTCCAGTTTTGACCCAATATGGCGCTCAGGGCGGATTAGTGCAATCCGGCGCGCGCGGCGGCGCGGTCGATGGCGGCGGCGACCTCGGGGGCGGCGACGTGCTGGGGCATGTGGCCGATCCCGGGCAGGAGCGTCAGAGTTGCGCCGGGAATGCGGGCCACGAGGCGTTCGGCGTGGTTCCAGGCGGGGACGGTGGGATCAGAGTCGCCATGGACGATTTCGGTCGGCACCTCGATCTCGCCGTAGCGCGGCACGAGGGCGGCGATTTCGTCGAGGAGATTGGCGCGTTGCAGGGCGTTGGCGCGCAGGGTCTTGCGGCGCAGTGTCAGTCCGGGGCCAAAGTAGGCACTATAGCCCTCGGGGACGGCCTGTGGCGTGAAGATGCCTTCCATGACGCCCGCCACATAGTCGTCGCTCACATAGGCGGTGATGAGGGGGATCGCGAGCGGGCCGAGCCAAGGGTGCGAGGTCACGCGGTAGAAGGCGTCGAGGCCTGTTTCCCATGTGCCCGAAGCAGCGGCGAGGGGCACGAGGGCCGAGATGCGTTCGGGGTAGTGCACGGCCCATGCAAGCGCCACAGCGCCGCCATAGCTCTGGCCCATGACGATGGGGGCTTTGGCGCCAAGTTCTGCGGCGGCGCGCGACAGGAGGTCGGCCTGTTGGGTGATCGTCGCGCCGGTGCTGTTGATGCGGTCGGTATAGCCGAGGCCGGGGCGATCAAAGACCAAGACGCGGTAGCGATCCTCAAGATGACCGACGAGCTCAAAAGTCATGTCGCGGGTGCTGCCGCTCGCGCCATGGATCAGCACGAGATCGGGGCCAGAACCGCGCACGACGACGTGCACGCGGTGGCCGTCAATCGTCACGAATTGGCCCTCGGGCGGGTGGCTCGCCTCGGCGCGGCGTTCGTGCCGCTTGGCAAGGTAGAGCGTCAGCGCGGCAAAGAGCGCAAGGAGAATAACAAGGTAAATCAGGAGTTTAATGGCCAATCTCGCTCATGTCATACGGCGTTGTTTCGTAGATCTCGGTGATCCAATTGCCATATAGCAGGTGCGCGTGACTTCTCCAGCGATTGAGCGGAGGTTTTGTCGGATCGTCGTCCGGATAGTAGTTTGCAGGGACGTTGATCGGGGTGCCGTCGGCCACGTCGCGATCATATTCCTGTTTGAGCGTGTCGCTATCATACTCAAAGTGATTGAAGATATAGAGCGCGCGGCGGTCCGGTTCCTCAACGAGGCAGGGGCCGACCGTATCGGAGGACAACAATGTCTTGAGGGCCGGGATCGCATCGATCTCGCCTTGTTTCATCTCGGTCCAGCGGCTCACAGGGATGACGCAATCATCCGAGAAACCGCGCAGGTAGTGCGAGGCGGGGTCCATGTTGCGATGCCGGAAACAGCCAAAGGCCTTGGCGTCGAGCATGTGTTTCTTGACCCCGTGAAAGTAGTTAATCATCGCCATGCCGCCCCAGCAGACGCCGAACGTCGAATGAACATGGGTCTTGGTCCACTCAAAAACCTCGCACAGTTCCTTCCAATAGGTGACATCGGTAAAGGAAAGGTGTTCGATCGGCGCGCCAGTGATGATGAACCCGTCGAATTTCTCGCCCGTGGCCTTTACCTCGTTGAAAGGACGGTAGAATTCGGCCATGTGATCGGCCCCGGTATTGCGGGGTTTGTGCTCGCTCATGCGGATCAGGGAAAGCTCGATCTGAATCGCGGTGGCCCCGATCAGGCGGGCGAATTGGTTCTCGGTCTGGATCTTCTTGGGCATGAGGTTCAAAAGGCCGATCCGCAACGGGCGGATGTCCTGCCGGGCAGCCTGATCCTCGGACATGACCATGACGCCTTCGCGCGAGAGCACGTCATAGGCAGGCAGGTCGGAGGGCAGTTTTATCGGCATGGGTTCTGAACTTCTTGTTGGATTGCAGAGGGTTAGGTAGGGGTTTCGGTGCGGCGATCAAGGGCCTTGGCGATCAAGTCTTCGAAATCGACAGCGCTTTGGACGGCGGCGACCTCTTCGGCACAGACGGTCACGCCCCAGTTGGCCATCGCCGCATAGCGCGGTTGGCGATGGGCAAGCGCCTGTGCATAGGTCCAGCGGATGAAATGATCGGGATCAACCGCGTCTTCTTGGACTTTGAATTCATTGAGATATTCCGACCACGCACGCGAAAGGAACTCAGGCTGATACGCCATCGGTTTCGGCGCGGCGTCGAAGCGGCGCACGAGTTCCTCGGTATGGGCATCGGAGCCTTCGATCCAGACCATAAGCGTCTGGGCCGAAAGCTCGGTCATGATGGTGTCGGCGGGGTTCGACGGGTCGACCCACTCGCAGATCGAACCGCCCGTGTCGCAGATGAAATGGTTGTATCCATAGACTTTGCGGGCCCGGTCAATGAAATGCTCGGTGTCCATAAGTGCATGAATTTCCGCGTTTTTAAACTGATCCTGACGGCGACGATATTCGTCGATGGGCAGGCCGTTCTTGTCGGGGTTGCCGGGTTTGCTGAGGTAGGTGGAGACGGCGGTCAGGTCGTGGGTGTGGACGTTGGGGGCGATATAGATCGCATCCCGCAGCAGCATTTCGCGCAGGTAGGGGTGCTCCATCGCGGCCTGAATGCAGGAATCCGTGATGTGTTCGCCCATGTAGCGGGTGCCGATACGGTAGTCTATGGAATAGTGAAACCAATCGCCTTGAGAGCGCAAGGTGTTGGAAACATGTGTTTTTCCAAGGCCAGACATGCCGAAGAGAAGCACCTTCTTCTGCTCGGCGTCCCGCCAGTCCTGCGCGCTTTGATAGATCATCGGGGCCTGTCCCTCGTGAGTGTTTGCAATGTGGTAGCGGGCAGGGGCGAAGGGGTCAAACGGGATTTGGGTTAACGAGATATCCAACGTCGGTATTGCGTCGGTATCGCGTCTGTATTGGGTCTGTGGCGAGTCGTTTATACACCGTCCCGGTTAACGCGGCAGAGCGCGCCGTCTTGGAAGGGGCAATCGGCCATTGAGGACGAGGAGGCCAAGCGCGAGGAGGGCGAAGCCGAAATAGGCGCGCGGGGCCAGAGCCTCGCCAAGGACGAGCGCACCAAGGGCGATGGCGAAGGGCGGGATCAGGAGGGTCACGAGCATGAGGTTGCCGCTCCCGGCCATGGCGAGGACGCGGTAGTAAAGCAGGTAGGCGAGCGCCGTGCCGATCACCGCGTAATAGGCCAGCGCGCCCCATGTCACAGGGGAGAGCGCAAGGGTCAGCGGGCCATCGACGATCCATGCGAGCGGCAGGGCAACTAGGGCGGAGCAGGTGAGCATCCCCGCGGCGGCAATCTGGGGCGCGAGGCCAGAGAGCGCCTTGCGTGCCCAGACCCCGGCGACGGCATAAGAGAGGGTTGCGCCAAGGGCTGCCCATTGGGCAAGGGCGCGCGGGTCGAAGCGGGCGAGGTTCTCGAGGCCGATGGCCGTCGCGACACCGAGAAAGCCGAGCGTGACCCCCAGCAGTTTCTGCCGGGTCAGCCTTTCATCCGCGAAGATCGCGGCGGCGACGAGCACGCCAAAGACGGCTGTGGTGGCGTTGAAGATCGAGGCGAGGCCGCTTTCGATATGAAGCTGTGCCCAGTTGAGGAGGGTGAAGGGGATGAGGTTGTTCAGGAGCCCCATGATGGCGAAGGCGGCCCAGAGCCGGGGGGAGGTTGGTACCGGCAGGCGCAGCCAAAGCACCACGCCCCAGAGGGTGAGCGCGGCCCAGACGGTGCGGTGGGCCACGGCGGTCAGCACGCCGACTTCGTTCAGGGCGAGGCGGGCGGCGAGGAAAACGCCACCCCAGATCGCGCCGAGCAGGAACAGCTCGGCCCATGCGCGGGGAGAGAGGGACATCTGGGTCATGGGGCAGGTGTAGCGGCAAGGGTTGGGGCGACACGACCCGTTTCCTGCGCAAAGCAAAGCCCCCGCGCCGGAAAGCGCGGGGGCGGATGTTTTCGACTGTGGCTTGGATCAGAAGGTGATTTCCGCCTTCAGGCCCACACCGATCACATGGTTGTCGTTAAAGGAGGCCACGGGCACACCGGCGACACCGGCATTGGCGTCACCGAGCCACGTATAGTTCACCCCGCCTGTGATATTGATGTTTTTGTGGGTGTAGCGGCCGCCGATGGTCAGACCATAGAGCCCGTCTGTCGGCCCAAGCGGCGAGACGGTCGCGCTATGGGTGTCGGGCTCGTAGCTGATCGAGACGGACCCGGCAAAGGAGTCAGAGAAGCGTCGGGCAATCCCGAGCGAGAAGCGCCGCGCGTTCTCGAGGTTGACGAGGTCATTGCCGAGCAAATCGGGCACCACGTCCACCGAGGAGAAATCGGTCCAGCGAAAATTCGCGGTCAGAAGGGTGTTCTGGGCGATGCCTGTCTGGAAGTCGAGGTTGAACGACTGTGGCGTTACATAGTCGACGGTGCCGTTCTGGGTAATGCCGAGCAGGTTCTCTGTCGTGCTGGCGCTGTGCTCTGTCTCGAAGCGGTATGTGGCGGCAAGGCGCAGGGCGATGTCGGGGATCTCGTAGGCGGCACCGATCAGGTAGCCGATGGACGTATCGTTCTGCATGGCAAACTTATAGCCGCCGGTGCTGACGAAGGTGGAAGCTGCAGTGCCGACCTGAGCGGCAAGCGAGGCGAAGGTGCCGGGGCCGTAGAGCGTATCAATGGCGGCTTGGGCCGTCGCGCTTCCGGCGAGGGCCGCGTTGAGCACGGTGCTTGTGAGATCGGGCAGCACATTGGGCAGGACCGAGTTGAACGCCGAGGTGACGGCCGAGGTTGCGATGGCAGTTTGATAGGCGAGGCCATTCAGGCTCACGTTGCCTTGCACGCCTTCGATACTCACGCCGCCAAGGATGCTGAAACGATCGGTGATCGCATAGCGGGCGACGAAGGTCGCGGCATCGCTTGAGAGGTCGGCCATGGTGCCGCCAAGCACCGAGGTCAGGGGGCTGTTGCCGTAGCTGACATTGGCGCCATAGGGCTGATCGATGATCAGCGCATAGGTGAGTTTGTCCGAAAAGGCGCCGGTGTAGGACAGGGTTGTCACCTGATAGTCCTCGGCGACGTCATAGCTATTGCCGAGCGCGTCCGTGCCGGTAACCGAGGGCTGCACGCTGCCGTAGGACAGGCTTGCGGTGCCGGGTTCGTTGAAGATAGCGCTTGTGCTTTGGCCGGAGCGATCGAGCCCCCCGGCGATGGTCTGTCCCGCGCAGAGCGCAAGAGTTGATGTCGCCATGGCGACAAGTACGAGTTTGTTTCGCGTCATTATTTTTCCTCCCTAGTGCGGAAAAGGAACCGAACCGGGAGGCTATCCGTCAACTCGTCACCCAACGTAAGGCGGTAATAGATACATACGAAAGATGAGTTTATTTATTCTTTTTGCTGTATATGTGCTCTTTTTGTCACGCTTTTTGCGGGCGTGTTTCGAACCAGATGTTGAGGTAATTGCCGCCGAAGATCAGCACCGCCCCGAGGAAAACGAAGATATCGAGCGGTTCTTCATAGAGCAGCATGCCGATGATCGCGATGGCGGGCAGGCGGATGAAGTCGATGGGCACGACGACGGTTGCCGGTGCGATGGAGAGCGCCGTGGTCAGGCAATAATGCGCCAGCAGCCCGGCACAGCCGATCAGGATCAGCCAAGGGACGCTTGAGGCCGAGGGCAGGGCGATGTCGAGATCGAAACCTGCAAACAGGATGCCGAACACCGCCTGCATCGTGGTCAGGTAGAAGAGGATGCAGGTGATCGTCGCGGTGCGGGTCAGTTTCTTGGTCAGGATGATCGAGCCTGCAAAGCCGATGGCGGCAATGGCGGCGGTCACGAGGCCGTGGTGGAAGGTGCCGACACCGGGGCGGGCGACGATCAGAATACCGATAAAGCCGAGCAGCGCGGCGAGCGCGCGCATCGGGGTCAGCCGTTCGCCGAGGATCAGGGGAGAGAGCACCAAGACCCAGATCGGCGAGGTGAACTCGAGCGCAAACACCTGGGCCAGGGGGATGACGGTGATCGAGTAGAACCAGAGGTTCTGACCGGCGAAATGCGAGATGTTGCGAAAGAGGTGCAGGCCAAGCTTATCGCGGCTGACCTGATTCAGGGTTCCGGCGAGGCTGGCGACGATGAGGACGATGACCACGCCGACGAAAGAGCGATACATCATGATCTCAAACGTATCGAGTTCAAAGGAGACGGCGCGGCCTGCGATGGCCATGGATGAGAAGGAGAGAATGGCGCCGCTCATCCAGAGCGCGGCCTTGAACGTATCGGACATCGGGGTCTTTCTCGCGGTTTCGGCGCGCAGTTTGTGTCAGCAAGCGCGGAAACAAAAGGGCAAAACCACCGGTGCCCGGAAAATGCCGCGGGCGAGGTCAGCTCGCGTTGTGGGGCACGTGGAATTCGGCGCGGGCGCGGTCGAGATCGCCTTCGGCCGAGACCAGCCGCACGAAGCGATTGAAGTCCGCTTGGGCGTATTCGAGGCGGAATGGCATTTTGTGGGTCTTGTCGCGCAGGAAGTGGCGGATGTTCTCGGTCACGGTGTCGACATAGTCCTCGGCGAGTTTCTCGCGGTCGGTTTCTTTGCAATGCAGCAAAATACCACCGCCTTTGTAGGCCGAGATGATCCCACCCTTGCGCTTGGCGTAGCTTTTGACGGTGGCACGGCGGTCGCGTTCGAGGTGCACATAGAAGGCATTGTCACCATAGGCCGCATCAAGGCGCCCGAGCAGCCAGCTTAGCCGGTTGTCGGCTTCGATATGGAACGCGGGATAGGCAAGGCGCGCGGCGCCGAGCATGTGGGTGCGGGTCTCGTGGCCTGCGGAGTAGTTGGTCAGATGGGCGCAGGCCTTGGAGAAGGTCGTGCTTCCGCAGCGACCGGTGCAGAGCACGAAGATGTTCTTATACATGAGCAGCCCTTTTGATCGGGGTATTGCCCACAAAGGCGATGGCGTCTTGGAAGCTGCAGAGAGGCAGGCTGTCCAGTTCGGCAACGAAGCGGTCGAATTGGGCGGGCGCGAGGCTTTCGGAGAGGTCGGGAATGTGGAGGGTGTCAGAGGTTTTCTGAATCAGGCCGACGCCATGGTCGATCTCGACGATGCGAAAGGCAAGGCCCGTGGCCTCGCGCAGTTCGACCGCGAGTTTCCAGCAATCGCCGGTCCAAGCGGGGCTCAGGCGGGGGACGTGATGTTGTTGCCAGTCGGCGGGAAGGAAATCGTGGAACGCGATCCAACCGCCGTCTTTCAGGACGGCCAACGCGTTCAGGGCGTCACGGCGCACTTGGGCGTATTCGTGCAGACCGTCGATGAAGATCACGTCGAAGCGGCGGGTATTCGCGGCAAAGAAGGCGTCCGAGGTCATGCGGTGGGTGCCGCCCGAGGCCGGGTCCACGCCAGTCTTGTCGAGGCAGGCGACGGAGTTGAACAGGCTATTGCTGGCGCAGCCGATCTCGAGATAGGCGCTCTGTGCGCCTTGGGTCGCGCTCAGGAGGTGATTGACGAGCGCGATGCGGTTGAAACCCTTTTCCTCCCACTTCCAATCATAGGTCTTTGGGTGGGCATGGACGCGGTATTTTGCGAGATCCGAGCGGTTTCGCCATTTCTGGGTGAGCTTGTCCAGGAAGGTCATTCGGGGGTGTCGCTCTTCGGGGAATAGGTCCGGGTCAGCGATCGAAAGGCAAGATGAAGCAATGGTCTTTCCGTGAAATGTCTTTGACGTATGAGACTAGAGGCCGGGTGCAGGTGCGGCAAGCGATGATTGCGCCGCTGTTCGGAGCTATGTCTTGCGGATCGCAACCTGTGGCCCGTACCCGATCAGGGCGATCTCGGCGCGTTTGCGGCGCAAGAAGGCGTTGATCGCGCCTGCGGGATTGTCGGCAGGCTTTTCGTAATGTTGCCAACAGTAATCGTCGAAGATCATCACGCCGCCGGGTTTCAGCAGGTCGAAACAGTGGATCGCATCGGCCATGACATCATCGCGGTGATGTGCGCCGTCCACATAGATCAGGTCATATCGGGGGCCGGGCGGGGTTTGCGCGTAGAAGGCCGCGGAGGTCGATTTGACCTTGGTGATGCGGTCGCGGAAGGGGGCGAGGTTTTCATCGAAGCGCTGTTCGACGCTGGCTAGGATGGTGGGACAGACAAAGCGATCGTCCTGATGCTCATCTGCGCCTTGCCATGTGTCGACGCAGGTCAGTTGCGCGTGGGGGAGGGCGGTCAGTGTGTAGAGGGCAGAGAGCCCCTGCCAGCTTCCGATTTCGAGACAGGCCAGATCGGGGCGTGTGGCAAGGCCTTCCTCTGCGATCAGGCGCTGCCAAAGGGGGATATTGGCGCTAAACCAATCGGTATCGAAGGCGTGGCGGTCGCGACAGGAACGAAAGGCGGCCATCGCGGCCTCGGCCTTTTGCCGTTGGGCGCCGCGATGGGTCAGGCGCTCGCGCAGCACCAATATCGTCCCGCGACCGATCACCCACAGGGGCACGCGGCACCGGAGTTGAAACAGGAAGCACCGCACCGCGCCTGTGTTGCGCGACATCATCGGGCTGCGCCCGGTGTAGGAGAGATTCGGGTGGGGATTACTCCCACTCGATGGTGCCCGGCGGTTTCGAGGTCACGTCATAGGTCACGCGGTTGATGCCTTTGACCTCGTTGATGATCCGGGTCGCGGTTTCACCGAGGAACTCATGGGAGAACGGATAGTAATCCGCGGTCATGCCATCGACGGAGGTCACGGCACGCAGGGCGCAGGCATAGTCATAGGTGCGCCCGTCGCCCATCACGCCAACGGTGCGGACCGGCAGGATCGCCACGAAGGCCTGCCAGATCTCGTCATAGAGGCCGTGTTTGCGGATCTGGTCGATATAGACCGCATCGGCCTCGCGCAGGATGTCGAGCTTTTCGCGGGTGATCTCGCCGGGGCAGCGGATGGCAAGGCCCGGTCCCGGGAAGGGGTGACGGCCAATGAACGATTGCGGCAGGCCGAGTTCGCGGCCAAGGGCGCGGACCTCGTCTTTGAACAACTCGCGCAGCGGCTCGACCAGCTTGAGGCCCATCTTCTCGGGCAGGCCGCCGACATTGTGGTGCGATTTGATCGTGACAGAGGGGCCGCCGGAAAAGCTCACCGATTCAATGACATCGGGGTAGAGCGTGCCTTGGGCGAGGAAGGTGGCGTCTTCGATCGTGTCGGCATGTTTCTGGAACACATCGATGAAGAGCTTGCCAATGATCTTGCGCTTGGTCTCGGGGTCGGACTGGCCCTCAAGCTCGCCAAGGAAGAGATCGCTCTCGTCGGCGTGGATCAGCTTGATGTTGTAATTGTCGCGGAACATGGTGACGACCTCTTCGGCCTCACCTTTGCGCAGGAGGCCATGGTCGACGAAGACACAGGTCAGTTGGTCGCCGATGGCTTCGTGGAGGAGGATCGCGGTCACCGAGCTATCGACGCCACCAGAGAGACCGCAGATCACATGCGCGTCGCCCACCTGTTCGCGGATCGCCTTGATGGCTTCTTCGCGGTAGGCGCCCATGGTCCAGTCGCCCTTGAACCCGGCGAGCTTCACGAATTGCTCATAGAGCTTTGCGCCGTTCGGGGTGTGGTGCACCTCGGGGTGGAACTGCACGGCGTAGAAATGGCGCTTGGTGTCGGCGGTGATGGCGAAGGGGGCGCCCGGCGAGGTGCCGTAGACCTCAAAGCCCGGCGCGATTTCCGCCACGTGGTCACCATGCGACATCCAGACCTGTTCGTCGCCGTCCTGATACCAGCCCTCGAGCAGGTCGAGTTTCTGGGTCTCTTTGACATAGGCGCGACCGAACTCGGCGGTGCCATGCCCGGATTCCACGCGCCCACCCAGTTGCTGCATCATCACTTGTTGGCCGTAGCAGATGCCGAGGATCGGCACGCCGTAGTCGAAGATCTCCTGCGGGGCGCGCGGGCTTCCTTCGCGGGTCACGCTATCGGGGCCGCCGGAGAAGATGATCGCCTTTGGCGCCATCTCGCGGACCATGTCCATCGTGACGTTCTGATAGGGGTGGATTTCACAATAGACGTTCAACTCGCGCAGGCGACGCGCGATGAGCTGCGTTACCTGGCTACCGAAGTCGATAATGAGAAGGCGGGCGTGGGATGTGTCACTCATGCCAGCCGATTAAGGAATTGGACGCGAGTCGGCAAGAGAGATTGCGTTGTGGGGCGGTGGGTGACATGCTTTGGGTTGTCACATAGCATCCACCTATCGAACGCGATGAGTTATCGTTGCAGTGAGCGGGACGATGATCAAACCACAGATACTTAAGAAGTTCATACGCGATTACTGGGGCTATGGCGATTTCACCGCTCCGATCTGGGTCGTTGGAATGGAGGAAGCTTGCGACAACACCAAAGAGGATTTTGAGCGGCGCATACTTACTTGGTCCGATCGTGGCGAGAAGAAACTTGATGACGCGGCCGGGTTCCACGAGGCCATTCTTGATAAAGGGAAAACGGGCCTTTTTCGGCGCGGTGCGAAGCTGCAACGCACATGGGCAAAACTCATCCGTGCCTATCTCGCAGCCTATGGTGAGAAGACCGATACGGAAACAGCCCGAGATTTCCAGATTGACGTTCTGGGCCGGTCAGCTACTCAACCCATCCAGACTTGTTTTATTGAGTTGATGCCATTGCCCGCGCCCTCAACAGCCAAATGGGGGCATGTCGTCGCGGCCAGCGGGTTGGAGTGTTTGCAAAGCAGGAAAGAATACCTCACGAAGATTGCTCCCAAACGGGTCAAAGCGTTAGAGGCCTTGGTGAGGGAGCATCGCCCCAAGGCAGTGATTTTCTATGGTTCGACGTATCAGCGCTTCTGGGATGATGTCGTTAATTGCGTAGGAGCTGGCTTTGCGAGGCTCGACGGCGAGCGAAACATCCAACGGGCTCAGAACGAGCACACTGTTTTCTTTTCCATACCGCATCCTGTGGCCCGGGGCGTCAAGAATATCGACTATGTCCGGGTTGGTGAAGAGATCAGAGCTCGACTCTGGCAGTGAGGTATTCTCGGTTACTTTGACGCACAAGTGACTGAATTAATTCGGTTTCCAAAACCTAGCTGACCTCGAGACATCCTGCGGCTTCGGTGTGGGAAGTGCGCGCGCGAGATGCCTCTGCCTTGTCTGCGCGCGCTTCGATGGCGCATTGTGCTATGATTGGCCTTTCAGAAGGGGATTGCAGATGAAACGTATATTGGTTTTGGGGCTGTTTTTCCTGACGCTTGCCACCGGGGGGCGGGCGGAGACGTTGATCGTGGATGATCCCAAGGATGGCTGGCTCAACCTGCGCAGTGGGCCGGGGACGTCTTATCGTGTGTTACAGCGGATGGATAATGGGCTTCGGGTCGAGGAAGTGGAGCGGCGCGGCAATTGGTCGAACGTGGTTCTGCCGAGCGGCGTCGTGGGGTGGTCCTATCGCCAATACATGCGGCCCGCCGCGCCGGCGCGTTCCGGTGTCGCCGGGGGATGGGTGACCAGAGACGGCGAAGCGAGCTGGGATCTGCGTCAGAACGGGGTGTTGATCGCGCAGGTGTTCCTTGGGCGGGATCAGGAGACAGGGGGCTATTACTACGGGTTCTTTCGCGATTCCGATGATCCGATGATCCATTTCATGGGGGCCAGCATCGCCTTTTCCGATGGCCGTGAGCGCGAGATCGCTGCCAATGGCTGTTACGGGCGGGCCTGTATGACCGAATATCAGGGCGGTGATGGCATCGCGAGCGCGCAGGTGCGGGTTCCGATTCCGGCGGGGGCGCTGGACCAGACGCTTGAGGCGTTCCAATCGGGGCGGGATATCGCGTTTCGCTATCAGACGCGGGCGAGCTATCAGTCCAACAGTTTCAAGACCATGCGCCTGAGCCTCAAGGGGTCACGCAAGGCGATTGATGCGCTGCGCAGTCAAGGCGGGCGCGCCCCCGCGCCATCTGTGCCTGTCGCAAAGGCGCGGCCTTCGGTGGCACCGGCGCCAAAGCCCGCGCCGGTTGCTGCGGCCCCCGCGGCCCCGACGGGGCGGGGAGAGACGTTTATCGTCAATGAGACGCGGGACGGGGATCAATTCTGTGACGCGGCCGAATTGGACGCCTATCCGCCGCAAGTTTATGCGCCCGAGATGGAGGTCAAGCGCAAGAGTCTGCTCAATGACCCGTATGAGGTCAAATACGTGAACCCTGTGTCGGTCGACTTTGTGGGGCGTGGTACGACAGTGTGGCGGCAGTTCCCGGCCAACAGCACCGATACGATCCTCTATGGCAATGGCGCGGCGATTGCGCGGGGCTCGGTCATTCGGGGATCAACACCGGGCTATGGCGCGCGGTGGCGCGGTGGCTGGGAAATCCGGGATGGGATTGGCCTCGTTATCCGGTTGAAATCCATCGAAAAGCTATCGTGGGGGCATGAGTATTACGAATGCACGCATGGGTTTCTGACAGATGCGCTGGGCCAAGGCTGGCGTCCAGATGCGGCGAGCGGGAAGGTGAAGAAGGCGAATTGGCGCGGCTGCACCATGTGGCTTCATTGCAATCGTTGGACAGACCAGCACCCGGAGAAGAAAGCCAGCCTCGAATACGGTGGTTTGGTCGAGTGGTCGCGCGCGCAGGTGGGGCTCGATCAGCTGCGTTGGAAAGAGGACTAACGGCACCTGCGCCTTGATCTGGTGGTGGTGATGGCGCCTGATCTCGGCCTTTATGTCGTTTTCCTCCCTTGATCGCCGTTATCCTGCGGCGGGGCGAGGCCGGGTGCGGGGTATAGAATCGTCAAGATTCTGATCCACGGGGAGAACGCGATATGGCAGAAGCAGGGCGCAGACGGGCACGCGGTGGTGGCGGTGCGGCACGACGGGCCGAACGCGGCACGCTGAAGATCGAGGCGGCGAAGTATATCGAGCGCAATATTCCGCTGTTCGAAGTCCTCACCGAGGAAGCGATCGAGATCATCGAATACAACGCCGAGACCATCCTTGAAGAGGTTGGCGTGAATTTTGTCGAGAACCCCACCGCACTGGCGCGTTGGCGTCAGGCCGGGGCGGATGTCGATGGAGAGCGCGTGCGCATTCCGCGTGGCATGGCGCGTGAGCTTTGCAAGACGGCGCCGTCTTCCTTTGTGCAGCATGCGCGCAACCCTTCGCGCAATGTCGAGATCGGTGGCAAGACCCTCGTTTGCGCGCCGGTCTATGGCCCGCCCTTCGTGCGCGACCTTGATGGCGGTCGCCGCTATGCCACCATGGATGACTTTGAGAAGTTTGTGAAACTTGGCTATATGTCCAAGTGGCTTCACCATTCGGGCGGCACGGTTTGCGAACCGACCGATGTGCCGGTCAACAAGCGCCACCTCGACATGCTGCTTGCGCATATGACGCTTTCGGACAAGCCGTTCATGGGCTCTGTGACCGACCCGAGCCGGGCGCGTGATAGCGTGGAGATGTGCGAGATCCTGTTCGGCAAAGAGTTCGTACAGGAAAACACCGTGATGACCTCGCTCATCAACATCAACTCGCCGCTGACCTTTGACGAGGTGATGATGGGCGCGCTTGAGGTGTATGCGCAGAACAATCAGGCCTGCATCATTTCGCCCTTTATCGTGGGCGGTGCCATGGCGCCGGTCTCGGTTGCGGGGACGCTGACGCAGGTTCTGGCCGAGGTGCTTGCAGGTGTGGCCTATAGCCAGCTTATCCGTCCCGGCGCGCCGGTGATCTTTGGGGCCTTCGTGACCTCGATTGACATGAACTCGGGCGCACCGACCTTTGGCACCCCGGAAGCGAGCCAGATTCTCTATGGCGCTGGGCAACTTGCGCGGCGTCTTGGCCTGCCGTTCCGGTCGGGTGGTGGTCTTTGCGGCTCGAAACTGCCGGATGCACAGGCAGCCTACGAGACCGCGCATACCCATAATGCGGTGCTCATGGGCGGCGTGAACTTCATGCTGCATAGCTGTGGCTGGCTCGAAGGCGGGCTCGTGTCGAGCTTTGAAAAGTTCGTCATGGATGCCGACCAGCTTGGCACGCTGCACAAAATGGCGCAGGGCGTGGCCTCTGATGAGAACGCGCAGGCGATGGACGCGATCCGCGAGGTGGGGCCGGGCGGCCATTACCTTGGATGCGATCACACGCAGGCGAATTTCAAAGAGGCCTTCTGGCGCTCGGAAGTGCTTGACTACAAGCCCTTCGAGACATGGGAAGAAGAAGGTGCGCGCGATACGCAGGTTCTTGCGGGCGAGCGGGTCAAGAAGCTTCTCGACGCCTACCAAAAGCCCGCGATGGACCCGGCCGTCGAGGCCGCGCTCCACGCCTATGTCGCCGAGAAAAAGGCGTCGGTGCCCGACGCCTTCATGTAAAGCGCCTCAGCTCGGCAAATCCGGCCGCGTGGCCCGCAGCAAGCGGGCCTCGGCCAACATCGCGATCAAGAGATCGACATGACGCACCAGCGAATAGGCGGCATCGCCGCTTGTGCGCTGGGCGTTGACCTCTGCTTCCATCTCCATCAGGCGCATCAGCGCCGGTCCGCTGCGCGGGGCCTTTTGGCCATAGCCCAACAGGCGCGCGAGATGTGGCGCGCGCATATAGTCATCCACCCCGGCACGGGCGGCGCGGATCAACAGGCGGGGACGGCGCAGGGCGTTCAGTCGGGTCAGGATATCTTGCATCGCATATCTCCATCAGTCGCGTGATGTCTCTTGCATGACACAACCCTAGGGGGTGTTGCGGATCGAGAAATACAGCGTTCGCGGGATTTTGGCATTGTTCATAAATGAGAAACAATCATGGACCTACCGAGCGAATGTTAACCACTGGGTAAGGGTTCGTGCTTAGGTTGTGAACAATTTTAGGGAAAAGTCTGTGGATAACTACGGGCGAATGACTGACCAGTATGGGGCTCGAACGGATGCGTATGGAGACCGGATCAGCGAAGGTGCCGGGGTGGGTGCCGGACGAAGCAAAACGCTATTTGGCGCATACGGCTCTGGGGTGGTCTCTGCGTGAGCTTGGGCGTCGCGAGGCGCTTCATCCGTCGACCGTCTTGCGGCAGGTCCGCAAGATCGAGACGCGTCGGGATGATCCCTTGGTGGATCGGGTGCTCGACCGGCTCGCGGAATTGTTCCTTCCCGCGGCACGCCTTCCCACAGACGAGGAGATGGCCCTCATGCAAGCCAATGCCGGACCCGGTGCAATGCCGGACACGCCAAAATTCGAACGTGAAGCACGACGGGTGCTGCGCCATCTCTGTGAGCCGGGGGCGGTGCTCGCGGTGGCGCAGGATATGGAGAAAGCGGTGGTGGTGCGCGAGGATGCGGAGGTTGCGGCGCGCACGGCCACGGTCGATCCCGAGATTGTCGAGGCAATGGCGCTTCAGGCTTGGATCGCGTGTCCACAACCGGGGCGGATCTCGCGATATCACGTCACGGCGGCCGGGCGGGCGTCGCTGAACCGGCTTTTGGCGGCGCAGGAGAACCGTGCCACAGGCTTTGCCGAGGCCCAGGCGGGCTTTGCCAATCCGCATCTAGGTGAGGGGTTGGACGAGGCGGGGGAGGCGATTGTCGGGGCGCGGTTTTCGACTGCGGATTCGCCGCTTGTTGCGCTGGCGCGGCGGCGGGACCGGGCCGGCACGCCCTTTCTCAGCCCGGCGCAGGTTGCGGCCGGAGAGCGGCTTCGTGAAGATTTCGAGATCGCACAGATGGGCGGGATCACGCCTCAGGATTGGCTCGCGCTGATTGCGGGCGACGCGGGGCCGGGCGGCCCGCGCGGGAGCGCCCTGCCGGATCTGGCGCGGGGGCGGGTCGAGGCAGCGCTGGCTGATCTGGGCGAGGGCTTGGCGGATGTGGCGCTTCGGTGTTGCTGTTTCCTTGAGGGGCTTGAGCGAACGGAAAAGCGCCTTGGCTGGTCGGCCCGGTCCGGCAAGATCGTGCTGCGCATTGCGCTCACTCGGCTTTGTGAGCACTACCGATCGCAAAAGGATGGCGCGGGGCCGATGATCGGATGAGCGCGCGGCGAAGAGCGGCGGCAAGGGATATCGCCTGAGGTTCTGAGCCAACAGCGAGCGATGGAGGCGGTGTTTGTCGGAACGGCTGCGCCGCCTTTTGCCAGTCCTCGACGCGCTTTTGCGCGGTGTCTTTCGCTCCGGATCGCTTTACGCTATGTCAGGGGCGAAGACCCGGGTCCCGGAATGCGACAGGGCGCGCGCTGCGTTTCTGTGTTAGACGGGACCAAATGAGCGAAGAAAGACCTCGCATGCGTGATCTCAAGATTCCCCAGGAACGCCACCCCGAAAAGGCGCACCGTCCTGACAATGCCCAGCCCAAGAAGCCAAGCTGGATCCGCGTCAAAGCCCCGATGGGCGAAGGCTATCGCCAGACCCACAAGATCATGCGCGAGCACAAGCTTGTCACGGTCTGTGAAGAGGCGGGCTGTCCGAACGCCGGCGAATGTTGGAGCCAGGGCCACGCCACGATGATGATCATGGGCGAGGTCTGCACCCGCGCCTGTACCTTCTGCAACATCGCGACAGGCAAGCCGCCCGAAGATCTTGACGTGTTCGAGCCGGGCCGCGTTGCGGATGCGGTGCAGAAGCTTGGCCTCAACCACGTGGTCATCACCTCGGTGGACCGCGACGATATTGAAGATGGGGGGGCAGAGCATTTCGCCCAGACCATTCGCGCCATTCGCCATCGCAGCCCCGGCACCACGATCGAGATTCTGACGCCGGATTTCATCCGCTGTAAGCCCGAGGTGCTTGAGGTGGTCGTGGCGGCGAAGCCGGATGTGTTCAACCACAACCTCGAAACCGTGCCCGGCCTCTATCCGGAAGTGCGCCCCGGCGCGCGGTATTTCCATTCCCTGCGCCTGTTGCAGCGGGTGAAGGAAATCGATCCGACGATGTTCACCAAGTCGGGCATCATGGTCGGGCTTGGCGAGGACAAACAGGCGGTGCATCAGGTCATGGAAGACATGCGCGCCGCCGATATCGATTTCCTCACCATCGGCCAGTACCTTCAGCCGACACCGAAGCACCACGCGGTGGATCGGTTCGTCACGCCCGAAGAATTCGCAGGCTATGAGAAAGCGGCCTATGGCAAGGGGTTCCTGATGGTGTCGGCGACGCCGCTCACCCGGTCCTCCTACCATGCAGGCGATGATTTCGCGAAACTGCGCGATGCGCGGATGGCGAAACTCTCCAAGAACTAGGGGCGCTCCCGCCCCTTTCGCGGCGCAGCGGGGCTGCGCCTCGAAAGCGTTGGGCGTGGCTGGGGGCAAGCCCCCAGACCCCCGATTTCAATTGCCCCCCCCGAGAACCTCATGTTGAATTGGGGGGCCAGCCCCCCAAGCCCCCCGGGATATTTCTGGCAAGAGGAAGACAGGGGGCGGCGCTATTTGAACATACGGCCCTTGGGGGTCATGTTCGGGGTGAGCCAATCGGGCCAGCCGATGAAACGTTCTATTGCAAATAGCGCGAGGCAGGCGGCCAGCACCGCGAAGAAGAGGAGGACCCGCCGCGTCGAGGGCGGGTTGCGCGCCCATCGCGTCATACGCAGGAGCTGGCGGGTCGGGAACCTCATTCGGTGAAGCGGACCTTGCCGATGAAGGGCAGGTTGCGGTTGTGCTGGGCATAGTCGATGCCATAGCCGACCACGAATTCATCCGGGATTTCAAAGCCGGTCCAGTCGGCCTTCACATCCGTTTCACGGCGCGAGGGTTTGTCGAGAAGCGCGATGGTGCGCAGTTTGCGCGGTTTGCGGGCCGTGAGGATGTGGAGCACATGCGAGAGGGTAAAGCCGGTGTCGACGATATCCTCGACCACCAGCACGTCACGGCCCTCGATCTCGCCGCGCAGATCCTTGAGGATGCGCACCTCGCGGCTCGATTCCATGGCATTGCCGTAAGACGACGCCTCGAGAAAGTCGACCTCGACGTCGAGGTTCAGCTCGCGCACCAGATCGGCGATGAAGACGAAAGACCCGCGCAACAGGCCCACAACGACGAGCTTGTCGGTATCGGCGAACTCGGCCTCGATCTCGTCGGAGAGTTCCTCGATCCGGGCCGCGATGGACTTGGCCGAGATCATCTGGTCGATGACATATGGACGCTTTGGCATGACACCCCCTTGATTTTCCGCGTTGAGCATACGAAATGGACGCCCACTGTCCACGCGAAAACGGGGCGACATGCCGACCCACTCTGAGACCCGCACGCTGCCTTATACGGCAAAGCAGATGTATGACCTCGTCGCAGACGTGGCCTCTTATCCGAAGTTCCTTCCTTGGTGCGCGGCGGCAAGGGTGCGCTCTGTGACGCCGGAGGGTGAGGCGCGGCTGATGCTGGCGGATCTGGTGATTTCCTTCAAAGTGTTCCGCGAACGGTTCGGCAGTCGGGTGTTGTTGCGGGATGCGGAGATGAGCATTGACACGGAGTACCTCGACGGGCCGTTCAAGTTCCTCAAGTCCACATGGGATTTCAAGGATGTAGAGGGCGGTTGCGAGGTGTCGTTCTTTGTCGATTTCGAGTTCAAGAACGCGATCCTGCAAGGGGTGATCGGGGTTGTCTTCAACGAGGCGATGCACCGGATCGTGCGCGCCTTTGAGAAACGCGCCGCCGATCTTTACGGCGCGCAGGCGTAAGCTATGGTGGCCTCCTGATCTCAGGAGGGACGCCCATGTTGACCGAGTCGCTTGCCGCTTTCATCAGCCAAGCCCCAGAAGCCCCGGAAGAGACGCGGCAGATGCTGCGCCTGTCGATGCTCGACTGGGCCGCGTGCGGGATTGCCGGGGCGACGGAGCCTGTTTCCCGGATTTGTCGCGAAATGGTCTGCGAGGAAGGCGGGCTTGGCGAGGCGTCGCTTTTTGGCACCGCCGAGCGGGTGCCGGCGCGGGGGGCGGCGCTGGTCAATGGGGCGACGTCCCATGCACTTGACTATGACGATACGCATTTTGCCCATATCGGGCACCCATCGGTCGCGGTGATGCCGGCTGCGCTGGCGCTCGCTGAGGGGGCGGGGGCGACGGGCGCGGCGCTTCAGGAGGCTGCGCTTGTCGGGATCGAGGCCTCGGTGCGGGTTGGCGTGTGGCTCGGGCGGAGCCACTATCAGACCGGATTTCACCAGACCGGCACGGCGGGCGCCTTTGGTGCGGCGGCGGCGGGAGCGCGGCTTTTCGGATTTGACGCACGCCAAAGCGCGGCGGCGCTTGGCCTTGTGGCGACGCGAGCCTCGGGGCTGAAATCGCAGTTCGGGACGATGGGCAAGCCTTATAACGCAGGGCTTGCGGCGGCGAACGGGGTCGAGGCGGTGCTCTTGGTCGCCAAGGGATTCGTGCCGAACCCTGAGGGGCTTGAATGCGCGCAAGGCTTTGGACCGACGCATGCGGGCGAGGCCAATGACAGCGCCCTCGCCGGGCTTGGCGAGACATGGCTTTTTGACGGGATCAGCCACAAGTTCCACGCCTGTTGCCACGGGCTGCATGCGACGCTCGAGGCGCTTGGGGGCATGAACCGGCCTGCGCCGGAGGAGGTTCAGGCGGTGGAGATTACGACCCATCCGCGCTGGATGACGGTCTGCAACCAGCCCGCGCCGGAGACCGGGCTTGGGGCAAAGTTCTCTTACCGGATGGTCGCGGCGATGGCGCTTTCGGGGGTGTCGACGGCGGCGCTCGCGAGCTATTCGGCCGAGATGTGCGCCGACCCTGCGCTCCGCGCCTTGCGCGATTGCGTGAGCGTGGTTGCGGATGAGGCGCTGGCAGAGACAGAGGCGCGGGTGCGGATCACGCTCAAGGATGGCACGGTGCTTGAGGCGGCGCATGATCTCAACGCACCGATGCGCCTTGAGGATCGTGCGGCGCGGCTTATGGCAAAGGCCGAGGCGCTCATTGGTGAGGACCGCACGGGCGCGCTTTGGGCGTTGATCGAGGCGGCGGCCAGCCCAGAGGCGATTGGCCGGGCGCTGGCACCCTGATCTTCTTCTCTGGAAAAATACTCTCGCCGAAGGCGGCCTGACGGGGCGGCGGGCGCAGGGCAATGGAAAAGGGCGGACCCGCTGAGGCCCGCCCTTTGTCGTTCCGCTGAAGCGCGTGGCTAGGACACGATGTCGTAGGCGCGTTCGCCATGCACTGTGAGGTCGAGGCCGTTGACCTCGGTCTCGGCATCAACGCGCAGCGGGGTGATGAGGCCGCAGAGCTTCACCAGCACGACGGTGACGACGAGCGTGAAGATGCCGACCACGGCGAGGCCACCGAGCTGGGCCGCCCAGGTGCCTGCGCCGAAGACGGCGATCATGATGGTGCCAAAGATGCCACCCACACCATGCACGGCGAAGACGTCGAGCGTGTCGTCAATGCCGAGCGTGTTGCGGATCAGGTTCACGGCTTCCTGGCAGAGGATACCGGCCACAGCGCCGATGATCAGCGCTTCGATCGGGCCAACAAAGCCAGAGGCCGGGGTGATCGAAGCGAGGCCTGCGATGGTGCCGGTGACGATGCCGGCGAGCGAGGCTTTGCCGTATTTGATCTTCTCCCACAGGGCCCAAGACAGGGACGCGGTTGCGGCGGATATATGGGTCACGGTGAGGGCCATGGCCGCGCCGCCATCTGCGGCAAGCTGCGAGCCGCCGTTGAAGCCGAACCAGCCGACCCAGAGCATCGCTGCGCCAATAAAGACATAGGCCGGCGCATGCGGGGGTGTGGTACGGTTCTTGCGCGGACCGAGGAAGACGGCGATCACAAGAGCGGCGATGCCTGCGGTTTCGTGGACAACGATGCCGCCCGCAAAGTCACGCACGCCGGTTTCGCCGAAGAGGCCGCCATCAGCGAGCATCCCACCGCCCCAGATCCAGTGCACCACGGGTGCGTAGCAAAGGAGCATCCAGAGGCCGGAGAAGAGGAGGACAAAGCCAAAGCCGATCCGTTCCACATAGGCACCGACGATGAGTGCCGGGGTGATGATGGCGAAGGTCATCTGGAAGGCGAAGAACAGCACTTCAGGGAGCGTGCCCGAGAGGCTCTCGGCGGTGACGCCCATGAGGAACATCTTGGCCAACCCGCCCCAGAGCCCGGTCTCGCCGGGGCCGAAGGCGATGGTATAGCCAAAGGCGAGCCAGAGAATGCTCATCAGGCAGGCAATGCCATAGACCTGCATGAAGACGCTGAGGACGTTGCGCGCCCGGACGAGGCCGCCGTAAAACAGCGCCAGTCCGGGCAATGTCATGAACAGGACCAAGGCCGTTGCCACGATGATCCAGGCGGTATCCGCTCCGTTCATTGTCCCTTCCTTTCCGTTTTTCTGTTGGTTTTCGCGTCAGAAAGCGGAAAGAACGTGCAAAACATAGATGCAATTGCGTGCAGGGGTGCGCAAAACATGGGCGATTTGCGCTTTGATTAAAAAAGTGGCGCAAATGCGTGGTGTGAGATTAAATTGCGGGCGGCTTTAGGATGCGGCGTCGCGCAGGAGGGTCAGGGCATGATTCCGTGCGGCCGTGCGGACCTCTGCGCGTCCCAAGGCGCCGAACTCGACGGTTTCCGTGTTGCAGCCCGCGCGGGTGGCGAGGCCGAAACAGACGCGCCCCTCGGGTTTGAACTCGGACCCGCCGGGGCCAGCGATACCGGTGATGGAGACGGTGAGGTCAGCATCGGAATTGACCAGCGCGCCGAGCGCCATTTCACGGGCCACCTCTTCGGAGACCGCGCCATGGGTCGCAAGGGTTGCCTCGCGCACGCCAAGCATCTCGGTTTTGGCGAGATTGGTGTAGGTGACAAAGCCGCGCTCGACCACGTCGGAGGAGCCGGGCACATCCGTCAGCGCGGCCGAGACCATGCCGCCGGTGCAGCTTTCGGCGGTGGCGATCTTCCAGCCGCGGGCGCGGGCGGCGGCGAGGGTCTCTGCGGCGAGGCTCATCAGATCAGGAAGATGTGGTAGATGGCGGCGGCGATGATCGTGGCGATCCCGGCAAAGACCCCGGCCCAAAGATCATCGAGCATGACGCCCACGGCATCGTGGCGGCGATCTGCCTTGCCCACGAGCCATGGCTTTTTGATGTCGAAGAGGCGGAAGAAGAGGAAGGCCGCGATCGGGCCGGGCCAGACCATGGACATGTCGCGCATGTAGAACCCGTAGGCCGGAAACAGCATGGCGAGCCACATACCCGCGACCTCGTCGATGACGATCTCGGAAGGGTCGTCGCCGGGGCGGTCGGCAAGTTCCACCTTGCAGGCCCAGAAGCCCGCGACGATGGCGATCAGCGTGGCGAGGACGAGGGGCCAGAAGCCCAGGTAACGCTCGATCCCCCAGCCGAGGATCAGGGCCGCGAGAGAACCCCATGTGCCGGGTGCCCAAGGCAGGAGGCCGACGCCGAAGAAAATGGAAATCTGTCTGCTCATGCTTTTACCAATGTTGCGGTGGCGAGCGCCGCAATCCCTTCTTCGCGGCCTGTGAAGCCGAGTTTTTCGCTTGTGGTGGCCTTGATCGAAATGCGCGCCGCCTCAAGGCCCATGATCTCGGCCATGCGGTTGGTCATGGCGGCGGCATGGGGGCCGATCTTGGGGCGTTCGCAGATCAGGGTGCAGTCGATATTGGAGATCGAGAACCCGTGTTCGGCGGCGAGCTTGACTGCATGGTCGAGGAAGATCGCGCTGTCGGCGCCTTTCCATTGCATGTCGGAAGGTGGGAAATGGCGGCCAATATCGCCCATCGCCAGCGCGCCATAGATCGCGTCGGTCACGGCATGCATGCCCACATCGGCGTCGGAGTGGCCCTTGAGGCCGCGTGTATGGGGGATTTGCACGCCGCAGAGCGTCACGTGATCGCCGCCGTCATCAAAGGCGTGCACGTCGAAACCATTGCCAAGCCGGATATCCATTGCGCCTCGTAAGCTCTTTTCCATGCGCGCGAAATCCTCGGGCGCGGTGATCTTCAGGTTGGTTTCATTGCCCGGCACGATGGTGACGTCAAGCCCCGCGGCGCGGGCGACCTCGACGTCATCGGCAGCATTGCCCGGATGGGCGCGATGCGCGGCAAGGATCGCATCGAAGTGAAACCCTTGCGGGGTTTGGGCGCGGTAGAGCGCGGAGCGGTCCTCGGTGCCTGACACGGTGCCGTCTGTGCCGCGCCAGAGGGCGTCGGTGACGGGAAGCGCGGGAGCTGCGCCGGGAGAGGTCTTAAGCATGGCGAGAACGTCGGAGATGATCGTCGCGGTGATCCCGGCGCGCGCGACGTCATGGATCAGCACATGGGTGATACCGCGCCCTTCGAGGGCTTCGAGACCGGCGCGGACGGAGTCTGCGCGGGTGGCCCCGCCATCGACCGTTTCGACTCCGAGCGTTGCGGCTTCGGCGGCGTCATCGGGGTGGGTCACGGCGAGAATCAGGTCGATGGCCGGATGGGCGGCGAAAGCGGCGACGGTCCAGTCGGCCACGCGCCGACCGGCCAGCGGACGCCATTGCTTCGGCGCACCGGGGCCAGCGCGGGTGCCGCGTCCGGCGGCGACGATAAGGGCGGCGGTTTTCATGACGTCTCTCTAGCCTGTTTTGGTGCGAAACTGAATTGCCCAAATGCCACGTTCCGATGATCCGGCTTGCGTGAACTTCTGCTCCATCGGCGGGCGAGTGCGCGGAAAGGGACTGGAAATTTGCCTATTTTTTCATCAGGTGCATAATTCCGCCTCAAAATCGGATGTGCGAAGATTGAGCATCCCCCCCGAGTCGGCTAGCACCGAGATATTGCACAAGGAATAGGCAAGTGACCGTAGAAGTCGCACAACTCAGGCTAACACCCCCCGTCTTCCTCGCCCCGTTGGCCGGGATCACGGATCGTCCGTTCCGCGACCTCGTCTCGCGGTTTGGCGCGGGGTTGGTCGTATCAGAAATGGTGGCGAGCCAAGAAATGGTGCAGCAGAAGCCCGGCGTGCGCGAGAAAGCGGAGCTTGGGTTTGAGAGCGCCAATACCTCGGTGCAGATCGCCGGGCGCGATGCCTATTGGATGGCCGAGGCGGCGCGGCAGGTTGAGGCCAATGGCGCGACGCTCATCGATATCAATATGGGCTGTCCGGCAAAGAAGGTGACCAGCGCGAGCGGCGCGGGGGCGTCCGGGTCGGCGTTGATGAAAGACCTAGACCATGCGCTCAGCCTCATTGAGGCGGTGGTAGAGGCGGTGTCGATCCCGGTGACACTGAAGACGCGGCTTGGCTGGGACGATGAGATGCGCAACGCGCCCGAATTGGCGCGGCGCGCCGAGGGCGCGGGTGTGAAGATGGTGACGATCCACGGGCGCACGCGCTGTCAGTTCTACAAGGGCGCGGCGGATTGGGCGGCGATTGCCGAGATCAAGCAGGCGGTGACTGTCCCGGTGATTGCCAATGGCGATATCGTGGATACCGAGACCGCGCAACGCGCGCTCGCGGCATCAGGCGCGGATGGCGTCATGGTCGGGCGCGGGGCGCAGGGGCGTCCTTGGGCGCTGGCGCAGATTGCCGCCGATCTTTTTGGAGCGGAGGCGCCGGAGATCCCAGAGGGCGAGGCGCGCGCCGAGATGGTGGCGGAACATTACGAGGCGATGCTGGCGTTTTACGGGCAAGATCTCGGACTGCGCGTCGCGCGCAAACATTTGGGTTGGTACATGGACGACGCGGGCACACCGGGCGACCTGCGTCGCCTGATCCAGACATGTCGTGATCCGAAAGAGGTTCTGGCGCGCTTGCCGGAGGCCTTTCGGGATGCAGGAAATAGGAAGCAAGTGGCATGAGTGAGTTCGACGAAGCGATTTGGAATTCGCTGCCGGTTCCGGCGTTGCTGGTCGATCCGGACGAGCTTATCGAGGATATCAACCCGGCGGCGGAAAGCTTCCTGAACGCTTCTGCCAAGTCGATGCGGGGGGTGCCTGTCTGGGACAAGGTCACGGTCGATGCGCCGCTCGAGAACGCGCTGCAACGCTCGCGCGATCATGGCACACCGCTTTTCGTCAATGATGCCGATATCGGTACGGGCGAGGGGCCGCCGATTCAGGGCAACCTCAAGATCGCACCGGTGAGCAACAAGCCGGGCTATATGCTTTTCCTGATCACCTCGCGCGAATTGGCGGGGCGGATGACGCGCTCTCACGGGGTCAAATCCTCGGCCAAGTCGGCGATCGGCATGGCAGAGATGCTGGCCCATGAGATCAAGAACCCGCTGGCAGGCATTACCGGCGCGGCACAGCTTTTGTCGATGAACCTTGAGGCGGATGACCTCGAGTTTACGGACCTGATCGTCGAGGAGAGCCGCCGGATCGTAAAGCTTCTTGAGCAGGTCGAACAGTTTGGCAACCTGTCGCCGCCGCAGCAGAAGCCGGTCAATATCCATGATGTGCTTGATCGGGCGCGACGCTCGGCGCTTGTCGGGTTTGGCGCGCATATGAAGATCGTTGAGGATTACGACCCGTCGCTGCCGCTTGCGCTTGGCGATGCGGATCAGTTGTTACAGGTGGTGCTCAACCTTCTGAAGAACGCCTCGGAGGCGGCAGAAGGCAGCGGGACGATCCGCCTGCATACCTATTACGAACATTCGTTCCGGATGCGGCGGTCGGATGGCTCGGGCCAGCCTCTGCCACTTCAGGTCGAGGTGATCGACGATGGTCCGGGTCTGCCGCAGGACATCAAGGGCGATGTGTTCGATCCGTTCATCTCGGGGCGCGAGAATGGCACCGGGCTTGGCCTTGCATTGGTGAGCAAGATCATCTCGGACCATGACGGGCTTATCACTGTCGATAGCGTTCCCGGACGCACCGTTTTCCGTATTTCCCTTCCGCGTGTTCCGCGTGAACGCACGACATCATCCAAGGAGAGTTAACCCATGGACGGCACCGTTCTTGTTGCAGATGACGATCGCACGATCCGCACCGTTCTCACGCAGGCGCTGACGCGGGCGGGATGTAAGGTCCACGCAACCTCGTCGCTTACCACGCTTATGCGCTGGGTCGGAGAGGGCAAGGGCGACGTGGTGATCACCGATGTGATGATGCCGGACGGCAATGGGCTCGAGATGTTGCCCAAGATTGCCGAAGACCGGCCCGGCCTGCCGGTGATCGTGATTTCGGCGCAGAACACCATCATGACGGCGATTCAGGCGGCCGAGGCGGAAGCCTATGACTACCTGCCGAAACCGTTCGACCTGCCGGATCTGATGAAGCGCACCTCCAAGGCGCTTGAATTGAAACGCCGCGCACCGTCTGCGCCGCAGATCGAGGACGATCGCCCGGATGAATTGCCGCTTGTTGGGCGCACGGCGGCCATGCAGGCGCTATACCGTCTTGTGGCGCGGGTGATGAACACCGACCTGCCGGTTTTGATTTCCGGCGAAAGTGGCACGGGCAAATCGCTTATCGCGCGGGAAATTCATGATTTTTCGGATCGTCGGACGCTTCCGTTCGTGGTTGTCAACGCGGCGGACCTGAGCGATCTCGAGGGGCCGAGCCGGGTTCTGGCCAAGGCCAAGGGCGGCACGGTGTTGTTCGATGAGATCGGAGATTTCGATGACGAGGTGCAGGCGCGGATCGTGCGGATGATCGACAATCCGGGCGAGCATAGCCCGCGGTTCATGGCCACCTCGCAACGCGACCTTGGCGACCTGATGGACAAGGGCAACGTGCGTCAAGACCTCTATTACCGGCTGAACGGTGCGACGATTCACGTGCCGTCCCTGCGCGAGCGGGTTGATGATATCCCGCTGCTGGTCGAGCATTTCCTCACACGGGCCGAGCGGGACGGGGCGCAGATGCGGCTCTTCTCGGAGGACGCGATGGAGCTGTTCCGCGCCTATAGTTGGCCTGGCAACGTTCGCCAGCTTGAGAATGCAGTCAAACGGCTCGTGCTGACGGCGCGCTCGGAAGAAATCACGCGGCCCGAGGCGGAATCCGTGCTTGGCGCGCAGCCGCAAGTCGGGCCGCTTCTTGGCGGGGAAGACACCGAGAAGCTTTCGGCCTCGGTGGCGCGGCATTTGCGGCGCTATTTCGATCTGCATGGCAAGATGTTGCCGCCGGCAGGGCTATATGCGCGGATCTTGAAAGAGATCGAATTGCCGCTGATCGAGATTGCGCTTGATGCGACGGGCGGCAATCAGGCGAAATGCGCGGATCTCCTTGGCATCAACCGAAATACGCTCCGGAAAAAGATCACCGATCTCGATATTCAGGTGACAAGACGGCGGAAGTTGATGTAAAACTGCCACAATAGAGTGACCGATCTGCCGCAGTTTTAGCGGTGGCGCGGGGATAAAACGGCGGTATGCCGCGATTTTGGCGGCCATCAAGCAATTGGGGTGTCGGGTGAGCTCCCGGACAAGAACGAGCCATTGGACGCGGCTGACGCGTTTGCGCCGCCAGCGGCGGGTGCAGAACATCGCGACGCTTGGGCTCGTGCTGCTTGGCCCGTGCCTTGCGCTTGCGACCTTCCTTGTGCTTGGGCCAATGAACCGGGGATCGTCTTCTGGGGCGCTGCGGCTCGTCCTGATGCTCGACCTTGTGTATGTGCTTGCCGTGGCGGCGCTCGTGGCGCAGCGGGTGGCACGGATGATCGCCTCGCGCCGAGCGCAATCGGTCGGCTCTCGCCTGCACCTGCGGCTTACGGGGGCGTTCGCGCTTCTGGCGCTGGTGCCGACGGTCACTGTTGCCGTGTTTGCAGGGCTGACGGTCAATATCGGGCTTGAGGGCTGGTTCTCGGAGCGGGTCAGCCGGGTTGTCGGCAACTCGGTTTCGGCGGCGCAGGCCTATGAACAGGAACACGTGCGCGACCTGACGACGGATGCGGAGGTTCTGGCGGATTTCCTCAATCGGCAACGGCAATCGTCCTTCTTCCTGACCTCGGGGGATATTCGCGTCCTCCTGTCGAGCGGACAGGGTCAGATTCAGCGCGGTCTAAAAGAGGCTTATGTGATTGATGGCACGGGAGAGATTCGGGCCCGGGGCGCGAATTCCTACCTGTTCCATTTCGAGCGACCGACCGAGGAGCAGATTGCGGCGGCCAATGCGGGCGAAACGCTTGTTATTCGCGACTGGGACACCAATGAGCTGCGCGCGCTTGTGCGGCTCGAAGCCTTCGTGGACCGGCTCTTGTATGTCAGTCGTGAAGTGGACGGCAGCATCTTTTCGCTTTTGGATGAGACGCGGGAAACGGCGAAACTCTATACCCAGCTTGAGGAAGAGCGCGGGCGGGTCTTGTTCGAGTTCGGGCTTGTATACCTTGGCTTTGCGGTGATCCTGATCCTTGCGGCGATCTGGATGGGGATGTGGTTTGCCGAGCGGTTGGCACGACCGGTTGGGCGGCTCACCGGAGCCGCGCAGAGGGTCGGTTCGGGCGATCTTGACGTGCGGGTGGTCGAAGAAGATGGCGACGACGAGATTGCCATGCTGGGCCGCTACTTCAACCAGATGACCCGACAGCTTAAGGGCCAGCGTGAGGCGCTGTTGCAGAACACGCGTCAGATCGAACGGCGGCGCAGGCTGTTTGACTCGGTCTTGTCTTCGGTGACTTCGGGTGTCGTTGGCCTTGACCCGGATGGGCGGGTCTCGTTCGTCAACCGGTCGGCTGAGCGGCTTCTGGATTGGTCGGACGATCATCAGGCGATGGCGATCACGGTGGCTGTGCCGGAGTTCGGACCGATGTTTGAGCGTCTTGTTGAAGATGCGGCGGAAACCGTGCAGGGCGAGGTTCGGGTGAGCCGAGCAGGGCGCATCGAGAACCTTCTCGTGCGGATGGCGACACGCCGTGGCGAGGATGGCAAGCTTGAGGGCTATGTGCTTGCCTTTGACGATGTGACCGACCTTGTCACTGCACAGCGTATGGCGGCCTGGGGCGACGTGGCGCGGCGGATCGCGCATGAGATCAAGAACCCGCTGACACCGATCCAGCTTTCGGCTGAGCGGATCAAGCGCAAGTTCAGCGCCCGCGTGGGCGACGAGGGCGAGAAGCTTGAGCAGATGACCGATGTGATCGTGCGCCAGACCAATGACCTGCGCCGGATCGTGGACGAGTTTTCGAAGTTCGCGCGCATGCCAGAGCCGGATCGGCGGCATGGCGATGTGGTCGAGACACTGCGCGGGTGCGTGCTCTTGCAGGAGGCAGGGCAACCGGATGTGACGTTCGAGACCGATATCGTCGCGGGCCCGCTTCCGGCGGAATATGATGAGACGATGATCTCGCAGGCGCTCACGAATTTGATTAAGAACGCCGGGGAGGCTATTGAAAGCCTTCAGGAAAAAGGCGCACCAGAAGGCCACCGCCCCGAGATCCATATCTCATGTGAGGCGCGGGATGAGGCGGCGGTGATCCGTATTGCCGACAATGGTATCGGCCTGCCGGAAGATCGGGCGCGGCTTTTTGAGCCTTACGTGACGACACGCGACAAGGGGACGGGCCTTGGCCTTCCGATCGTGAAGAAAATTATCGAAGAACATGGTGGCAGCCTCTCGCTTGAAGATGCGCCGCTGTTTGGCGGGACGGATCGTCCCGGAGCCATGGCCGTTGTGTGCCTGCCGCTTGAAGCAGGTGTGGCCGGAGCAGATGTTGAGACAGGTGACAGAGATGAGTGATATTCTAATTGTGGACGACGAGCGCGATATCCGGGAGCTGATCTCGGATATTCTCGAGGATGAAGGCTATACCACGCGGCTGGCGGGGAATTCCGATCAGGCGATGAAGGAAGTCGAAAGCGCGCAGCCTGCGCTTCTGATCCTCGATATCTGGCTCAAAGACAGCAATATGGATGGCATCGACATCCTCAAGACGGTGAAACGGGACTATCCGGATGTGCCGGTCGTCATCATCTCGGGGCATGGCAACATCGAGATCGCAGTCGCGGCGATCAAACAGGGCGCGTATGATTTCATCGAGAAGCCGTTCAATATCGATCAGCTTCTGGTGGTGATCCGGCGTGCGATGGAAACGTCGCGTCTGCGCCGCGAGAACCAGGAGTTGCGCCGTCAGGATAGCAAACCGGGCGAGATGATCGGCGAAAGCGCGGCCTTCCGCACCCTGATCGGGCAGCTCGACAAGGTGACGAAATCCAATGGTCGGGTGATGCTCAGCGGGCCTGCGGGCGTCGGCAAGGAGGCGGCAGCGCGCTATATTCATGCGCAGTCCAACCGTGCCAGCGCGCCGTTCGTGAGCGTCAATTGTGCGGGCGTGGAGCCGGATCGCGTCGAGGAGATGCTGTTTGGACGCGAAAGCAGCGAGCGCGGCGTGGAGCCGGGGCTTCTTGAGCAGGCCAATGGTGGCGTGGTCTATCTCGACGAGGTGGCCGATATGCCAGAAGGCGCGCAGACGCGTATCCTTCGGGTGCTTGTCGATCAACAATTTCAACGGGTTGGCGGCAGCGACAAGGTGCGGGTCGATCTTCGGGTGATCTCGTCCACGAACCGCAATCTCGAGGCGGAAATCGAGGCGGGGCGGTTCCGGCAGGAGCTTTTCCATCGTCTCAACGTGGTGCCGATCGCGGTGCCGTCGCTTGAGGAGCGGCGCGAGGATATCCCGCTCTTGGCAGAGCATTTCCTTGGCGTGTTGCACGAGGACCAAGGCTTGCCGCTGCGCGAGATGAGCAGTGAGGCGGAGGCCTTGATGCAGACCATGTCCTGGCCGGGCAACGTGCGCCAGCTTAAGAACCTGATCGAACGGGTGTTGATCCTTGGCGATGGGTCTGGGCCGATCGAGAGCCGAGAGTTGCCGGGCGAGAGCGGCGAACAGGTCGAAAGCGACCGTGTGGTGCTCTCTGGGGCGTTGGCGACCCTGCCGCTGCGCGAGGCGCGTGAGGCGTTCGAGCGGGAGTACCTCCTGACCCAGATCAACCGCTTTGGCGGCAATATCAGCCGTACCGCCAATTTCGTCGGCATGGAGCGTAGCGCGCTTCACCGCAAGCTAAAGTCGCTTGGGGTTGTGACGACTTCCAAGGCAGGGGCGCGGGTTGCCCGTGTCGAGGCGACGGAAGAGGAATAAGCCTAGAGAGGTTTGTCGAGGTCGATCAGCAGCCGTTTGCCATCGCGGCGCACGGCGCAGATTGAGCCGTCGAGCGGTGGTGTCTTGGCCAGTGGCCGGAAGGCGCGGCCGTCGATCTGTTCATCGGTACAATAGGGAATCGAGACACGATCATAGCCTGCCTCGGCCATGCAGAGTGCCTTGGCGCGGGCCCGACGGCCTTCGTTGATGTCGATATACTCGGTGCGCCAGTAGAGCAGAACCGGCGGCGCGCCGGGTTTCGGCGGCGGACCATAGACAGGATGGTTTTCGACGATGATGCGCGGCGGCACGTCGATGTCGGCCTGTCTTGCGCAGGCGAGATCGTCCTTGGAAATTGCCTCCATCGTCGTGCCGGTCTTGTAGTAGGTGTTCATATTGACACACGCCCCGGCGAGGCCGAGGAGAGCGCAGAAGAAGACGGGTTTGGCACGAATGGCGCGGGGCATGGGGGGCATTCCTTTTCGAGGACTAGGAAACGACAAGGCGCGCGTGGCGTCAATGGCTTGTCGCGCAGGCCTGCGGCATCGGTAGTATTTGACCTTGGCCGCGACCTCTGGCATCCAAAACCCTGACAGCCCGAGAGGTATCCCATGAAGGTCATTATCTGTGGCGCCGGACAGGTCGGATGGCAGATCGCCCGCCATCTATCCGGGGAAAAGAACGATGTGACAGTGGTCGACAACAACCCTGATCTTGTGCGGCGGGCGACGGATACGCTTGATGTGCAGGGGATTTCGGGCTTTGCAAGCTACCCGGATGTGCTCGACAAGGCGGGCGCGCGCGATGCCGACATGATCATTGCCGCGACCTATTCCGACGAGGTCAACATGGTGACCTGTCAGGTGGCGCATTCGGTCTTTGCCATTCCGCGCAAGATCGCACGGTTGCGCAGCCAATCCTATCTCGATGCGATCTATTCCGATCTCTACCGGCGCGATCACATGCCAATTGATGTTGTGATCAGCCCCGAGCTTGAGGTGGCCGAGGCGGCAATCAAGCGGCTTGCGACGCCCGCGGCGTTCGATACGGAGAGTTTCCTCGACAACAAGGTGCAGATGCTTGGGCTGAAGCTCGACGAGGATTGTCCTGTCGTCAACACGGCGCTGCGCCAGTTGTCGGACCTGTTTTCGACCCTGCGGGCGGTGGTCGTCGGGGTGCGCCGGAACGGCACGCTTTTTGCCCCTGAACCGGAGGATCAGCTTTTCGTCGGTGACGAAATCTATGTCTTCACCGCCAGCGAAGACACCAGCCGCACGATGGAGGTGTTTGGCAAGACGCAGAAGAAACAGGACCGCGTGCTTCTCGTGGGCGGCGGCAATGTCGGGCTTATGGTGGCGCAGCGCCTTGAGGCGCATACCACACGCATTCGCGCCAAGGTCATCGAGCGCAACCGCAAGATCGCGGAACGCGCGGCAGAGGCGTTGGAGCGCACCATTGTCCTGCATGGCGACGGTCTCGACTCTGAGATGCTCGCCGAGGCCGGTGTCGACCGGGCGGACGCGGTTCTTGCGGTGACGGATGACGATAAGGTCAACCTGCTGACGGCGGTGCGGGCCAAGGCGCGGGGCTGTCCGATGGCGATCACGCTGATCAACGATCCGACCCTTGTGCCGCTTATGTCGCCGCTCGGAATCGATGCCTATATCAACCCGCGCGCCACCACGGTGAGTTCGATCCTGCGCCATATCCGGCATGGGCGGGTGCGCGACGTCTATTCCATCGGAGATGCCGAGGCCGAGATCATCGAGGCGGAGGTTCTGTCGACCTCGCCCATCTCTGGCAAACAGGTGCGTGACATTGATTTCCCGGAAGGCGTTTTGATCGGGTCGATCCGCAAGGGCGATAAAATCCTCAAGCCGACCGGTGGCACGCGGATCGAAGAGGGCGATGTGATCGCCGTTTTCGCACTGGCGGCGGATGTGCCCGAAGTGGAGCGCCTGTTCCAGGTCTCCATCGACTTCTTCTAGGCCGGTCATGCTGTCGTCGCTGTCACGCTTGCCACTGTTCCTCTTGCTCTTCGGGCTATCGGGGATCGTCATGTATGTGCCGGCGATCTATGCCGGGGTGCTTCATGATCTGCACGAGGCGCGTAGCTTTTTCTATTCCGGCACGCTTGTTCTTTTTGTCTTTGGGCTGATCGCGCTGGCCATGAGCCACACCCGCGAGGCGCCGCGCAGCGTCGATCATCTGGTGGCGTTGTTCCTCGCATTTACAGTGCTGCCAGCGGTTCTTGCCTTGCCGTTTTACGAGGGGCTGGCGACGACGACCTATGTCAACGCCTATTTCGAGATGGTGTCCTCGCTGACCACGACGGGGGCGACGCTCTATGACAACCCAGACCGGCTCTCGCCGTCGCTGCACCTTTGGCGCGGGATCGTGGCTTGGTTCGGCGGGTTGTTGATGTGGATTGCCGCGGTGGCGATCTTCTCGCCCTTGAACCTTGGCGGTTTTGAGGTCACAGCGCAGGCCGATCCGGGCACCGATGAGACACAGCACGGGCCGCGCATCATCGCCGACCCGCGCAAGCGTCTTGCGCGCGCGGCCAAAGCGCTGATCCCGATCTATGCGGGGCTGACGTTGGTGCTCTGGGTGCTTTTGATGATCATGGGGTCGCAGGCGCTTGGCGGGTTGATGCACGCCATGGCGGTGCTTTCGACGAGCGGCATATCGCCTGTGGGCGGGCTTGAGAACGCACAGGCGGGGATCGGCGGCGAGGTGATGCTTTTTGCCTTCATGGTCTTTGCCCTGTCACGCAGCACCTTCTCCAACGAGACAGGCGCCGTGCGGCGCGATGCGTTTTGGCGCGACTATGAGTTCCGTCTCGGGGTGCTGATCGTTGTGCTTGTGCCGTGCTTCCTTTTCCTGCGGCATTTCCTTGGCGCGTATGAATTCGAAGACAGCCAGAATATCGGAGCGGCGCTTCGGGCCGCGTGGGGGGCGGTGTTCACGGTGATGAGTTTCTTGACCACCACCGGATTTGAGAGCACCGATTGGCAGGCCGCGCAGGAATGGTCGGGCCTGTCGACGCCGGGGATCATCCTGATGGGGCTTGCCATTGTCGGCGGTGGCGTGGCCACCACGGCAGGCGGCGTCAAGCTTCTCCGGGTCTATGCGCTCTATCTTCAGGGATATGGCGAGATACAGAGGCTTGTGCATCCGTCGGTCGTTGTTGGGCGGCGGTCGGACGCGCGGCGCATCCGGCGCAAGGGGGCGCAGATCGCTTGGGTGGTTTTCATGCTGTTCGCGATCTCCATCGCCGTGGTGAGCGCGGTGCTTGCCTTCCTCGGTGTCGGGTTTGAAGATGCGTTTGTCCTGACCATTGCGGCGCTGACGACAACGGGGCCTTTGATCTCTGTGGCGGCGGAATCGCCCATCGAGCTTGCGGCGCAAAGCGACGCGGTGAAGCTTGTTCTGGCGGCGACGATGGTGGTGGCCCGCCTTGAAACATTGGCGATTGTGGCGCTCATGTCGCCAGAGCTCTGGCAAAAATGACACGCCCCGAGGGTAAGATTTGCCGCTAATTCCACTTTTGGGGCTGGAAACTCGGCGAATCGCACTCCATACTTGAAGCGCTTTGACGCAAAAACCGACGCACCCAACGATAAACAAAGGCAAAAACGTAATGGCATCGGATCGACAAAATCTCCAAGACGCATTTCTGAACCACGTCCGCAAGACCAAGGTTCCGGTGACGATTTTCCTCATCAACGGGGTCAAACTGCAGGGTGTGATCACCTGGTTTGACAATTTCTGCGTGCTGCTGCGTCGCGATGGCCAGAGCCAGCTTGTCTACAAGCATGCGATCTCGACCATCATGCCGGCCCAGCCGATCAGCCTCTATGAAGGTGAAGACGCCTCTTGATGGAGCATGACCGCCCGGTGACGCGCGCCTGGGTTCTGCATCCCGACATCACCGGCTCCGATCAACGTCGGGAGGCGGTGCACGCGCTGGAAGAAGCGGTTTCTCTTGCCGTGGCGCTGCCCGATCTCGAAGTGATCGGATCAAATGCCGTGCGCCTGCCAAAGCCGCATCCGGGGATGCTTTTCGGGTCGGGCAAGATCGAAGAAATCAAGGCTGTGCTCAAGGCCAACGAGATCGACCTCGTGTTGATCGACGGGCCTGTGACGCCAGTTCAACAACGCAACCTCGAGAAGGCCTGGGGAGTGAAGCTCCTCGACCGGACGGGGCTTATCCTTGAGATTTTCTCGGACCGGGCGCGCACGCGCGAGGGGGTGTTGCAGGTCGAGATGGCGGCGCTGTCCTATCAGCGCACGCGGCTTGTCCGCGCCTGGACCCACCTTGAGCGCCAGCGCGGTGGGCTCGGGTTTGTGGGCGGCCCCGGCGAGACGCAGATCGAGGCCGACCGACGCGCCATTGATGACCAACTCGTGCGGTTGCGTCGTCAGCTGGCCAAGGTCGTGAAAACGCGCGAGTTGCACCGCAAGGCGCGTGCCAAGGTGCCGTTCCCGATTGTCGCGCTTGTCGGATATACCAACGCCGGAAAATCGACTCTGTTCAACCGGGTGACGGGCGCGGATGTCATGGCCAAGGACATGCTTTTTGCAACGCTCGACCCGACGATGCGTGCGGTGCAGATTCCGGACGGGCCGGAGGTGATCTTGTCGGACACGGTTGGGTTTATTTCGGACCTGCCAACAGAGCTTGTCGCGGCGTTCCGGGCGACATTGGAAGAGGTGTTGTCGGCGGATCTGATCCTGCATGTGCGCGATATCGCCCACCCGGAGACGGATATTCAGGCGGCGGATGTGAATGACATCATGGGCTCTCTGGGAGTCAATGAGGCCACGCCGCAGATCGAGGTCTGGAACAAGATCGACCTTCTTGAGCCGGACCGGCAAGAGGCGATGCGCACCCGTGCAGGCCGTGACGATGCGATTTTTGCGGTGTCGGCGCTCACCGGTGAGGGGCTGGAGGCGCTGTTCGCGGCGATTGCAGGGACGCTTGATGCCGAGCGTAGCCTTGCCGAGATCACGCTCGATTTCGCCGATGGCAAGAAGCGCGCCTGGCTCTTTAAGGAGGGCGTCGTTGAGGAAGAACAGCAGGACGAGGAGGGGTTCCACCTGACTGTCCGTTGGACCGCACGTCAGGCACGGACCTTCGAAACCCTCTGAGCGGGGCAAGGTTTCTTGAGAACCCTTGCACACGCGATTTCGAAAGCGCTTGTCCGCGTTATTTTGGCAAAAGTGTCGTCACACCGACCGAAGCCGCACGTGCCAGTGCCGGATCAAGTGACATGGGCACGTATTCTCCCCGCCGCCAGAGTTGGGCCATGTCGTCGTAGAAGCGCGACAGGAAATGCCCCGATTGCCCGGTCGACAGGATAAAGAGCGAGCTATTGGGATCGGCGAAGTCATAGACACCGCGATAGCCTGCGGCATGGACATTGAGGAACGGGTCCGGGTCGGTGCCATTGGTGCGGCCGCGCTGAAGCGTGTTGTCACCGCCGCTCGTCGATTGGCGGATGTTCACGAAATGGCGCAAGAGCGGCAGTTCGCCCAGCACCTGATGGTCATGGGTGGCTTGGTGCGCATCGCCCCAGCGCAGGGATTCGATCTGGTTGCCATAGCGCTCGTCGATCCAGATCAGCGCGTCATCAAGGGCCAGGCGGGCCATGTCGGTGCAGCTTTCGACCGGCGCGCTTTGGATCACGTCGCACCAGCTTGAGGCATTGTCTACGTCGCGGAAGACGCGTTCGATGAAGAGCGGTTCTACATGCAGGAATTCCTCGGCCAAGGGGCCGAGATCGTCTTGGATCAGACGTTTTTGCAGGGCGCGCATCCATGCGGCATAGAGGAGCGGCTCGGGTAGGTGTTCGTTCATCTCGCCGTTCCATTCAGCGAGCAGGGCAAGGGCGCGTTGGCGTTGGCGTTCGGGCGTGCCGTCGGGGGCCGCATCACCGGTGAACCAGAGGTTTGCCCCAACAAGCGGTAGCAGCGCGCGGGCAGAGTAGCTCACGGTGTCGAGCTGGGCTTCGACAAAGCTATCGCGGGTGTGCACTTCACGGCCCTGCATGAGCCGTTGCCAGCGTTGGATGCGCTGGCTGTCGCCCCAATGATAGGAGACATGCAGCGGGAAGGGTCGGTCGACGATCTTGTTGTTGGTATTGCCGACGATGCCTCCTCGCGGTGCAAGGAACTGTGGGTTGGAGGCATAAGGTAAACGGCCGCGCCAACGGTTCTCGGCGCGCCATCCGAGCGACGGCAGGCGGCCCATGCTTTGATGGGCATCGTCGCGTCGTGGCATGGCGCCGATGGTCTTGAGCGCGATGGTGTCGCGGTCGGCGAGCGTCAGGTTCTGCGAGGGCGCGAGGTAGGGTTCGGCGGCGGCGATCGCGTCTTCGACATTGCCCGCATACATCAGGTTGATTGCGGCGCTCATCGAGGTGTCACGCGCCGAGAGCGCGGTCCATCCAAGCGCCGCGACATGGCCCTTGGGGGTGATGGTGCCAAGGTCGAACTGGCTTCCGGGCAGAACCGGGCCGTTGTCCGTCCAACGTAGGGTCAGCGTCAGGGGCGCGGCGTCTTTCACCGTGACGATGGATTTGCGGGTCACGAAGGGTTTGAAGCCGGAGGGCGTCCGGTATTCCTCGGGGTTGTCGGGGTTCACCTCTTCGATGAACACGTCCTGATCGTCGAGATAGGACGAGGTCAGCCCCCAGCCGAGCGTGTCGGTGCGGCCCGCGAGAACCGCGGGCATGCCGGGGATTGTCCCGCCGATGACGCCGCCGTGGTCCAGATCAAGTCGGGCGAGATACCAGATTGCGGGCGCGGAGAGGCCGAGGTGCGGATCGTTGGCCAAGAGCGTGCCACCGGTGGCAGAGCGGTTGGCCGCTGCCGCCCAAGCGTTTGAGGCGCCGGCCAGCCCGCGTCTTGGCAGAGGCGAGAGAGGGGTGTCGATCTGCGGCTCGGAGGCGGCATAGCGCGGTGCGCCGGGGACCAGAGAGGCATAATCCGACAGTGCTGCGACCCCGGTTCCAGGTGCGTTGGGGAGGATGTCGGAGAGGCGGGCCTCGTCGGGCAGAAGCAGGGACACGCGCGCGCGCAGCACTTCTTCGGACAGGTGCCCGGAGAGTTGCAGCGCCATGAGTTTCTGGATGGCGATGGAATCGGCGGGTTGCCACGGTGCAATGGCCGACGGGAAGAGGAACATCTCTGGCGCACCACGCCCAAGGGAATCGCGGTTGATCTCGTCGATGCGGGCATTGACGCCGCGCGCATAGGCCCGCAGCACCGCAAGCGCGCGGTCATCCTGCGCCTGCACGGATTGCACCGAGAGCGGGTAGATATCGAGGCGACGCAAAAGCGTATCGATCTTGAGCGTAGAGGTGCCGAAAAGCTCCGACAGGCGCCCCTGTGCCGTGCGGCGCAGCGTGACCATCTGCCAGAGGCGGTCTTGTGCATGGACATAGCCAAGCGCAAAGAAGGCGTCCTCGTCGGCTTCGGCAAAGATATGCGGCACGTTGGCATTGTCGCGCACGATCTCGACCGGGGCAGAGAGGCCGGGGGTCGTGAGTGTCTTGTCATAGGTCGGCAGGGACCGGGAGGCGAGGTAATAGACCAGCCCCACGGCAAGGGCCGCGAGAATAAGAAGCGCACCAGCGAGGCGCACCAGCCATTGAAACAGGTTGCTCATGTCGATTCCCGGATTTCGTCTTGCCATCTCTGTCTTGGGGCAGGACAAAGACTATGACAAGAACTTGGGGAGGGAAACCAAATGGCAAAAGTCGCATTTCTCGGTCTGGGCGTGATGGGATACCCGATGGCGGGACATCTACAGGCCAAGGGCCACGAGGTCACCGTCTATAACCGCACGAGCGCCAAGGCCGAGGCATGGGTCAAGGAACATGGCGGGGCGATGGCCCTCACGCCGAAGGACGCAGCATCGGGCGCGGAATTCGTCATGACCTGTGTCGGCAATGATGACGATCTGCGCATGGTCTGTGCAGGCGCGGATGGCGCATTTGAGGGGATGGGCGAGGGCGCGATCCTCGTCGATCACACCACGGTTTCGGCCAAGGTCACGGCCGAGCTTTACGAGGCGGGCAAGGCCAAAGGCATCGCCTTTGTCGATGCGCCGATCTCGGGCGGGCAGGCGGGGGCCGAGAATGGCATCCTATCCATCATGTGCGGCGGTGATACGGCGGCCTATGATGCGGCAGAGCCGGTGATGCAGGCCTATGGCCGCACGATCAAGCGCCTTGGCGAGAGCGGCGCAGGGCAGCTCACCAAGATGGTCAACCAGATCTGTATCGCGGGCCTTGTGCAGGGGCTCTCGGAGGGGCTTCATTTTGCCGAGAAGGCAGGGCTTGATATCCGCGCGGTCGTGGATGTGATCCAAGGCGGTGCTGCCGGGAGTTGGCAGATGGTCAACCGGCACGAGACAATGGCCGACGATCATTTCGAGCATGGCTTTGCCGTTGACTGGATGCGCAAGGATCTTGGAATTTGCCTTTCGACGGCAGATGAGACGGGGGCGAGCCTGCCGGTGACGGCGCTGGTCGATCAGTTCTATAAAGACGTGCAAAAGCTTGGCGGTGGGCGTTGGGATACCTCGAGCCTTATCAAGCGGTTGCGCGAGATGGGCTAGGACCGCGAGGCCTTGGAAACGAAGAACGGCGCCCCGCGAGGCGCCGTTTTGCATTGAGGCCTTGCGCCGCGATCAGGGGATGATGCGGTTATATTTCACGCCTTCAAGCGTTGCGCCGAGGTGCAGGCCTGCCTGACCAAAGATCACCGCGATGACCGGAGCGAGCACGGTGGTGGTGTCGGCCTTGAGGATGCCGCCTTCGTCTGAGACCACATATTTGAGGTCTGCCCCGGCGGCCCAGCCGCTCGAGCGACGGAATTCCGAGAGCGACCCTTCGGTCATGAAGAAAAGCACGTGGGCATATTGCTGGGCCCCGATCTGAAGGCCGAAGCTGCCTTTGGTGGCCGAGTAGTAATCGACGGTGATGTCATCGACACGCAGCGCCCCACGGCCATATCCACCGCCAAAGCCAAAGCCCGCCTCGGTCACGACAGGCATGACCAGCATACCGACCGATTTATCGGCGAGATCCCGCGAGTTGGGGTAGTTGGAATAGAGGTAGTTCAGCGTGTTGTCGACGCGGGCGTCGATCTCTTGCGCGCCGTTGCTTCCGACACCATTGCCGCAGGCGGCGGTGGTGAGACCCAGACCGGCGAGACCGGCGAGGGTAAAATTGCGTCTGTTCATGTGTGTCATGCTAAGCCTGTTCACTGATGCTGCTCGGGTTTGCCGGTTTTTCCGGCTTCTTGCGCGCGAGTATACGTGCAGCGCCGCGCGCTGTCACTAGCAACACGCGTCTGTTCGGCGGGTTACTGCTTGGCCAGTTTGCGCGCCACGGCGGGGGCAAAGTAGGTCAGGATACCGTCACAGCCCGCGCGTTTGAAGCACAAGAGGCTTTCCATCATCGCCTTGTCGCCGTCGATCCAGCCATTCTGGGCCGCGCCCGCGATCATCGCGTATTCGCCAGAGACCTGATAGGCATAGGTCGGCACGCCAAAGCGGTCTTTCACGCGGCGGCAGATGTCGAGATAGGGCATGCCGGGTTTGACCATGACCATATCCGCGCCCTCATCAAGATCGCGCCCCACGAGGCGCAGGGCCTCGTCGGAATTGCCGGGGTCCATCTGATAGGTGCTCTTGTCGCCCTTGAGCGCCCCCGAGGCGCCAACCGCGTCACGGAAGGGGCCATAGAAGGCCGAGGCATATTTGGCGGCGTAAGAGAGGATCATGACGTTGGAATGCCCGCCCGCTTCGAGCGCCTCGCGAATGGCGCCGATACGGCCGTCCATCATGTCGGAGGGGCCGATGATATCCGCGCCGGCTTCGGCCTGACTCATCGCTTGTTTCACAAGGGCCTCGACGGTTTCGTCATTGAGGATTTCACCGTCGCGTACAAACCCGTCATGGCCGTTGATGTTATAGGGGTCGAGCGCCACGTCGGTCATCACTGCGATCTCGGGCACGGCGGCCTTGATTGCACGGGTGGCACGGTTGGACAGGTTGTCGGGGTTCCACGCCTCGGCGCAATCGGCGGTCTTGAGCGCGGGGTCGGTATAGGGAAAGAGGCAGATCGCCGGGATGCCAAGATCGGCGGCTTCGCGGGCGGCCTCGACGATCTTGTCGACCGAGCGGCGCACCACGCCGGGCATGGAGGCCACGGGTTCCTCGACCCCTTCACCGTCACGCACAAAGACCGGCCAGATCAGATCTTCTACGCTCAGCGTATTCTCGCGCACGAGTCCACGCAGAGCAGCGGATTGACGGGTGCGGCGCAGGCGTGCGGCGGGGAAAGCGGCTGGCGAATGGCTCATAATCGTCCTCATCTTGGCGTCTGAAACAGGTGCCATGGATTTTCTGCTTTCTCAAGGCTAGGAATTGCCGAAAAGCCGCGCTATGTCAGGGCGCAGTTTGATAGAGGCCGTAGATTTGAACTGGCATCAACTTGTTTTCGAAGTCATCGACATGCGCAGCTTTTCGAACCTTTGGTTCTGGATTGCGCTTGCCGTGATGTGGTCCTCGGCAAGTCATTGGGTGCTTGGTGTGCCGTATGACATGGTTCTGCGGGCCAAGCGCGCGGGTGGGCAAACCGAGATTGATCTCGAGGACATGGTGCGTATCAATACCAACCGCCTTCTCTATATCGGTCGGGTGTCGGGGCTCTGGCTCTTGTCCTTTGCCTGTTTCCTGCTCACCGGGCTTGCGGTGACGGGGTTCATCTTTGGGATCGAGTTTGCACAAGCGGTGTTCCTTTTGCTGTTCCCGATGTCGCTCGTCGGGATGATCAGCCTCTCGACGGCGTCGCGTATTCAACAGGAAGAGGCCAGCGGCGAGCTTTTGCGCAAACGCCTCACCCGGCACAGACTCTACGTGCAACTCATTGGCATGGCGTCTATTTTCGTCACGTCCCTATGGGGCATGTACATGAACTTCCATTCTTCGCCCTTCGGTTGATCCGACCAGGAACGCGCAATGACACAGCACATCACCGTCGGCGGCGCCCCCGAGGGGTTTGACGCCCGCCTGATCCTTGACGAGGTAGAGAAATCCGGCGGGCCGGTGCTTCACGTCGCGCGCGATGACAAGCGATTGGCGAGCCTGCGGGCGGCGCTGGCGTTCTTTCGTCCGGATATGCCGGTGGTGCATTTCCCGGGCTGGGATTGCCTTCCCTATGATCGGGTGTCGCCCAATGCCGATATCTCGGCGGCGCGGATGGCGACGCTGGCGGGGCTTGTTCACGGGATGCCGGAGAAGTTCATTCTCCTGACCACGCTCAACGCCGCGACCCAGAAGATCCCGGCGCGCGAGGTTCTGCGCGAGGCAGCGTTTACCGCGCGAGTGGGTTATCAGATCGACGAAGCGGCGCTTCGGGGGTTCCTTGTGCGTATGGGGTTCGTGCAGGCGCCGACCGTGATGGAGCCCGGGGACTATGCGATCCGGGGCGGCATCATCGACATCTTCCCGCCGGGCGAGGGCGGGCCTGTGCGGCTCGACCTGTTTGGTGATGTGCTTGACGGGGCGCGGCGGTTTGATCCGGCGACACAGCGGACGACGGAGAAGCTCGACCTCGTGGAGTTGGCACCTGTTTCGGAGGTGATCCTTGACGAGGCGGCGATCCGGCGGTTCCGGCAGAATTACCGGATCGAGTTTGGCGCGGCGGGCACCGATGATCCGCTCTATGAGGCGGTCAGCGCCGGGCGCAAGCATCAGGGCGTCGAACACTGGTTGCCGTTCTTCCATGAACGGCTCGAGACCCTGTTTGATTATGTGCCGAACGCGGTAATTTCCGTGGATGATCAAGTAGATGCAGCGCGTCTTGCGCGTTGGGAGATGGTCGAGGATCAGTATGAGACCCGCCGTCTTGCCCTAGCCCAGAAAGCGCGGCTCGATACGGTGTATAAGCCCGTGCCGCCCGAGCTTCTTTATATCGAAGACGATGCGTGGGAGTCGGCGGTTGCGGAGCGGCGGCTGTTGAAGTTCAAGCCGCTGCCGCAGGCCTCTGGTCCCGGCGCGATTGATGCCGGTGGGCGCATCGGGCGCAACTTCTCGCCCGAGCGGCAACAAGAAAACATAAGCCTTTTCAAAGCGCTGGCGGATCATATTCGAAAGAAGCTTCCCGAGGGGCCGGTGCTTGTCGCCTCCTATTCGGAAGGCGCGCGCGAGCGGCTTATGGGGCTGATCGAGGATGAGGGGCTTGCCGAGACGATTGCCGTCACGGATGCGACCCGCATTGGCAAGAGCGGGCTATACCTCGCGGTTTGGGCGTTGGAGCACGGATTTGAGACGCCGGGCCTCACAGTGATTTCCGAGCAAGACGTGCTTGGCGACCGTCTCATCCGGGCGCCGCGTAAGAAACGGCGGGCGGAGAATTTCCTTACGGAAGCGCAGAGCCTCGCGCCGGGCGACCTTGTGGTGCATGTGGACCACGGGATTGGCCGCTATCACGGGCTTGAGGTTATCACGGCGGCGGGCGCGGCACATGAATGTCTCAGCCTTGGATATGCAGAGAATTCAAAGCTCTACCTACCGGTTGAGAATATCGAACTGCTCTCGAAATATGGTCATGACGAAGGGCTTCTGGATCGGCTTGGCGGCGGCGCATGGCAGGCCAAGAAGGCCAAGCTCAAGGAACGTATCCGCGAGATGGCGGACCGGCTTATCCGGGTGGCGGCGGAGCGGGCGCTGCGCAAAGCGCCGGTCATGGAGCCGCAGCATCATGCCTGGGAAGAGTTTGCGGCGCGCTTCCCCTATACCGAGACCGATGACCAGCTGCGCGCCATTGAGGACGTGCTAACGGATCTTGGGTCGGGGACGCCGATGGATCGGCTTGTCTGTGGCGATGTGGGGTTCGGCAAAACCGAGGTGGCGATGCGCGCGGCGTTCATCGCGGCGATGGCGGGGATGCAGGTTGCGGTGATCGCCCCGACGACGCTTTTGGCGCGGCAACATGCCAAGGGGTTCAAAGAGCGTTTCCGTGGTTTTCCTTTGGAAGTCAGGGCCTTGTCGCGCTTTGTTTCGGCAAAAGAAGCCGAGAAGACGCGCGAAGGGATTTCCCGCGGGACGGTCGATATTGTCATTGGCACGCACGCTCTCCTCGCGAAGTCGATCAAGTTTCAGAACCTTGGCCTGCTCATCATCGACGAGGAACAGCATTTCGGCGTCGCGCATAAAGAGCGGCTCAAGCAGATGCGCTCGGACGTGCATGTGTTGACGCTGACGGCGACGCCGATCCCGCGGACCTTGCAACTTTCGCTTTCTGGCGTGCGCGATCTGTCGATCATTGGCACGCCGCCCGTCGACCGCCTTGCCATTCGCACCTATGTCAGCGAGTTCGACGCGGTCACCATACGCGAGGCCCTGTTAAGGGAGCATTACCGGGGCGGGCAGAGTTTCTATGTCGTGCCGCGGATCAGCGATCTGCCTGATATCGAAGCGTTTTTGCGCGATCATGTGCCGGAGGTCAGTTTCGTCGTGGCGCATGGGCAGATGGCGGCGGGCGAGTTGGATGACCGCATGAACGCCTTTTATGATGGCAAATATGACGTGCTTCTGGCGACGACGATCGTTGAATCCGGCCTCGATATTCCGACGGCGAACACGATGGTTGTGCATCGCGCGGATATGTTTGGCCTGTCGCAGCTCTATCAAATCCGGGGGCGGGTGGGCCGCTCGAAAACGCGGGCCTATGCCTATCTGACGACGAAACCGCGCGCGAAACTGACCCCTGCGGCGGAGAAACGGCTTCGGGTGCTTGGCTCTCTCGACACGCTTGGGGCCGGATTTACCCTTGCATCTCAAGACCTTGATATTCGCGGGGCGGGCAACCTCCTTGGCGAGGAACAATCGGGTCAGATGCGCGATGTGGGCTATGAGCTTTACCAGTCGATGCTTGAAGAAGCGATTGCCAAGATCAAGGCGGGCGAGATGGAGGGGCTCACGGAAGCGGATGATCAATGGGCGCCGCAGATCAACCTTGGTGTGCCTGTCCTGATCCCCGAGGCCTATGTGCCGGATCTCGATGTGCGCCTTGGGCTCTATCGTCGCCTGAGCGGGCTGCATAGCAAGGTCGAGTTGGAAGGCTTTGCCGCGGAACTGATCGACCGGTTCGGAAAATTGCCGAAGGAAGTCAATACCTTGCTCCTTATCGTGCGGATCAAGGACATGTGCAAACGCGCCGGGATTTCCAAGCTCGACGGTGGGCCGAAAGGCGCGACGATCCAGTTCCACAACGACAAGTTTGCCTCGCCTCAGGGGCTCGTGGAGTTCATCCAGAACCAAAAGGGGCTGGCCAAGGTCAAGGACAACAAGATCGTGGTGCGGCGGGACTGGAAGAAGGACAGCGACAAGATCAAGGGCGCCTTTGCGATTGCCCGTGATCTGGCGGAAAAACTCGTCGCAGAGAAGACGAAAGCCAAGAAAAATTAACGGCAATACCGACGTCGGTATAACGTCGGTATTGCATCTGTATTGCGTCTGTCGGGATGGGTTAACGCACCGTTCTGGTTAACGCAGGCGGGCAAGCGGTTTGGGCCCCGCGCAAGCGCGCGTGGCTCAGGTGCCGTGCTCTTCGGCGCGGCGCAGCCAGAGGATGACGGAGAACCCCGCGATGGAAAAGGCACAGACCCCCATGGCCAGCGGCAGGGGGGTGCCGTTGAAGGCGAGGCCGATCGGCACCGCGAGCGCCGCGCCGCAGACCGTCGCGATGGCGCCCATCACGGAGGCGGCAGTGCCGGCCATATGGCCGAGCGGCTCCATCGCCATGGCGTTGAGATTGCCGAGCGAGAGGCCGACCTGAAAGAAGATCGAGGTTTTCCAGACGAGGAACACGGCAAAGAGCAACGTGCCGACGGGGAGGGTCATGTCGGCAAGGATCATCATGGACGACAAGAGCACCTGTGCGCCGAGGGCGAAGGTCACGATATAGCGCATGCCGAGCCGCATCACGACGCGGGCGTTGATGAAGCCTGCCGAGCCGGACAGGAGCGCGATAGCGCCGAACCAATAGGGAAACTCGTCGCCGCGTCCGAAGGTGATGTCGTAGATCTGCTGGACCGAGGAGATGGTCGCGAAGAGGACGGCGAAGCTAAAGCACTGGATAATGACCGAGGCACGCACCACGGGCAGGCGCATCATCTCGATGAGGCCCGACCACAGAAGCGCGAGGCGCAGGGGGCGGCGGTCTTCGCGGGCGAGCGGTTCGGGCAGGCGCAACCCGAGCCAGAGGATCGAGATCATCGAGAAGATGATGAAGGCGAAGAAGATGCCGCGCCAGCTACTGAGCGCGATGATGCCGGCGCCGAGCGTCGGGGCGATGGCGGGGACGAGGGTAAAGACCATCATCACGAAGGAGACGATCTTGGCCATTTCGCGGCCCGCGAACAGGTCGCGGATGATGGCGAGGGTGACGACACGGGGACCGGCGGCGCCGATGCCTTGGAAAAGCCGCGCGGCGAGGACCAGTTCGAGACTATCGCTCTGCCAGCCGAGGAAGGCACAGACGGAATAGAGGAGCGCCCCTGCGATCAGCACGGGCTTGCGTCCGAAGGCGTCGGCCAGCGGGCCTGCGAAGAGCGTGCCGATGCCCATCCCGAGCACAAAGCTCGTGATGATGAGCTGAGCGCGGTTGAGGTTGTCGGGGCTGAGCTCGCGGCCGATCTCGGGCAGGGCAGGAAGCATCGCGTCGATGGAAAACGCGATGGTGGCGAACATCATGGCGCAGAGCGCGATGAATTCGGTGCGGGAGATCGGAAGCTGGGACATGCGCGGAGACTCGGAAAACACCGGGAGACGGATCGCCCGGCACGTGGAAAGAGGAAAAGCGGGTTGCCCTAGCGGTTGGCGGCGGGCGGATGCTGGTCGGGGCCGGGCTCGGTATCGGCGTTGTCGGCATGCGGCTCTGCCGGGGCCTTGTGATGGCCGAGCCGGGCGATGAGCCATTCGGAGTGGGCGGCCTGACGTTCGGCGGAAAGCTTGCCGAATTGTTGGATCACATAGGCGAAGATGCCAAGCCCGAAAAAGATAAAGACCGTGGTGCCGATCTTGCCGAGCACCGTCGCGGGGACGAGCGAGCCATAGCCGACAGTTGAGAGCGTGATGACGGAGAAGAAATAGGAGTCGATCCAGCTCCAGCCTTCCACGAAATGGAAGAACACCGTGCCCGCGCCGATCATGGGCGCGATCAGAAGGAGGAGTTGGAACAGGCGTTCTCCGGGCGTCATTCTGCGGCCTGTTGCTCTTTCAATTCGCCGATCACCTTGAGCCAGAGATCGGTGGGCTGCGCACCGGGGACGGCGTGCTGGTTGGCGACGATGAAGGTCGGGACCGAGGACACGCCCATCTCGCGGCTATGGGCATCGCGGCGGCGGATCAGGTCCACGTCCTCATCGGTTTGCAGGAGGCGCGCGGTCACCGCCCCGTCGAGGCCTGCGCTATCGGCGATGTCGCAGAGCACTTCGGCGTCGCCAATGTCGCGGCCCTGTTCGAAATAGGCGGCAAAGAGGGCATCCACGACGGCGCCCTGTTTGTCCTCGATCCCGGCCCAGTGGATCAGGCGGTGGGCGTCGAGCGTGTTGGGCGTGCGGGCGATGGCCGCGAGGTCCATCTCGATGCCTTCCTGGCGGGCATGGGCGTCGATCTCGGCATAGGTTTTGACGGCGTTTTCCTTGCCGCCGAATTTCGCCTCGAGATAGGTGCGCCGGTCCATGCCTTCGCGCGGCATGTCGGGGTTGAGTTGGAACGGGTGCCATTCGATGGCGAAGGGATGATCCTTGACCTCGGCCAGCGCCTTTTCGAGGCGGATCTTGCCGATGTAGCACCAGGGGCAGATCGGATCGGAGAGGATGTCGAGTTTGATCATGAATTGGCCTTGAAGGTTTCGCGCAGGGTGCGGCGGCTGAGTTTGCCGTTGGGGTTCGTGGGCAGCGTCTCCATGTGACGGAAAAGCCGCGGTTGTTTGTAGCGCGCGAGGCGCTCGGCGGCAAATGCCGCCAGATCGGTTTCGTCGAGGGCGGCGGGGCCGGTGTAGAAGGCGGCGATGATGCGGGTGTCGGCTTTGATCTCCACATCGGTGACGGCGACGGTCTCGATACCGGGGTGGCGCGAGAGCACGGATTCAACCTCGAGCGGAGAGACGCGGAAGCCGCCGGCGTTCATCATGTCATCGTTGCGGCCGGCGTAAGAGATATAGAAATCCTCGGCCATGGTGCCGCGGTCGCCGGTCAGGAACCAATCATCGACAAAGCGCGCGGCGGTGTCCTCGGGGGCGTTGAAATAGCCGAGCATGAGGCCGGGATCGCGGCGCGAGACGGCGATGACGCCTTCTTCGCCGATCGGCACGGGGGTGCCGTCCTCGTCGAGGATCGCGATGCGGCGGCCGTCTTGGGGGCGGCCAAGCGTGTGCGGGTGGGCCGGGGCGGAGGGGCTTGCCGAGATGAAAGTCGAGCATTCCGACATGCCGTAGGCCTCATAAAGGGCGGTGCCCGTGGCCTCGAACCAATCCTCGCGGGTGGTCTCCGACAGTTTTTCCCCGGCGGTCAGCCCGTGGCGCAGGTCGGGGAGGTGAATGTCGGGGTGATCGGAGAGGATCTTGCGATAGACGCCCGGGGCGGCGGCGAAAATCGTCGCCTTGTGTGCTGCGAGCAGCCCCGGAAGCGCGTCGAAGGCCACGCCTTTGGCAGGGATCAGGGCGGTGGCGCCGACGGACCACGGGTCCATCAGGCCGGTGCCGAGGGTAAAGGTCCAGTTGAAGGCGCCCGCGTGCATCAGGCGGTCTTCTTCGTGCAGCCCGTACCAGCCCTCGTGCATCATGCGGCGGGCCCAGATGGCGCGGTGGGCATGGCAGACGGCACGGGGGCTACCGGAGGTGCCGGAGGTATAGATGATATAGCCGAGGCGGTCGGGGTCGCCCATGTCATAGGCGCAGGGCGGCAGGGCGCGCATCGCGTCAAGCGCGGCGGTGTCGATCTGCGGCGTGTCCGGCGTGTCGGGGCAGGCGATCTCGGGGTCGCGCAGGATCGCGCCGGGGGACAATTCGGCCACCATCTTGGCGACTTCCGGCGCGGTCAGTTGCGAGGAGGTCGGCACTGGGACGAGACCGGCGGCAATCGCGCCGAGATAGGCGATGGGGAATTCTACATTATTTCCGAGGCGCATCAGCACGATGTCGCCCGGTTTCAGACCCGCCTGCAATAGCCCCGTGCCAGTGCCGCGCACGGCGGCTTCCATGGCGCGGTAGCTCCATGTGTCGGCCCCATCCATGCCCATCACGATCAGCGCGGGTTTGTCAGCAAGCCGTTCGGCATGGGCCAGCACATGGGCGGCCATGTTGAATGAGGTGGGGGCGGGGGCGGATGCGCCTTGGTCGAAGAGGGACTGCATGGCGTCTTGGTAGGCCCGCAGGGATGCGGTTGCAAGGGGGGGCGGTGGCGCTATAAGTGCTGTCCATGACAGACAGAGACCCCAAGAGCCTTATCCGTGTGGCACGCGAAAGCGGGCAGCAGGAGTTGGCCGAGCCGCTTGACCTCGGGCAGCGCGTGCGCGAGTTGCGCAAAGAGCGCAATTGGACGCTCGAACATGCGGCGCGCGAGGCGGGGCTTGCGCGGTCGACGCTTTCGAAGATCGAGAACGGGCAGATGTCGCCGACCTATGAGGCGCTGAAGAAGCTGGCTGTGGGGCTTGATATCTCTGTGCCACAACTCTTTACGCCGCCGCGCAAGGCGCAGGTCAACGGGCGCATGTCGGTGGTCAAGACCGGTGAGGGCGTGCAGCAGACGACAACGACCTATGAGCACGAGCTTCTGGCCGAGACGCTCACCAAGAAATCCATGCTGCCTTATCGTGCGCGGGTGCGGGCGCGGTCGATGGAGGATTTCGACGGCTGGGTGCGCCATGATGGCGAGGAATTTCTCTATGTGCTGACCGGGGTTGTGCGGCTTTTCACCGAGTTCTACGAGCCGGTGGAAATGCGCCGCGGCGACAGCGCCTATTACGATGCCTCGATGGGCCATAACGTGGTGTCGGTCTCGGACGAGGATGCGACGATCCTCTGGGTGACGTCGCTGGTCTGACAGGCGCAGTTTTTGCACAATTTTAAGTAGAGATCGGTCGTTTTCGTTGTAGTCTCTCGGAAGGATTTGAACGCAAGTTCTTGGAAGGGAAACGCAATGGAACGTATTTTGATCGTTGTGCTTGGTATCGCCTTGGGCGGGCTTGGTTTCTATGTCTATGATTTGAAACAGAATGATATGGACGTGGGATTTGTCGCCACGGTCCAGAAGCCGACGCTCAAGAGCGTGTTACAGGTTGCCGAGAACCGGTCGGCCAATTCCGTCATCGTCGTGAAGGAGGGGCTTGGGACCTCGAACAATGCCGTGTTCCTGATGCAGTGGATCTATAAGAGCCATGTCGGGATTGATTTCACCGGGTTCGATTGGGACGCGATTGACGGCGTTGGCGAGCCTTATTCGCCGGATGGCACACATCTGTCGGGGACGCTCCCGGCCCTGAAGGTGCTTGGTGTGGGTGAGGTGATTTCCGAGACCGACAAGGCTGTCAGCAAGATCGCTTTGTATGACGAGGAAAAGAACATGCGTCCCGTCGCGAAGGCGCGGCAGGACGAGGTCAACGCCTGCACGCGCGATCTTCTTCTTTACGATGCCGAAGTGATTGATCACGCGAAGGCGGCGGTGGAAGAGCTTCTCTCTGTGGGCGCGCCAACGGATGCGAACGGCGTGCCGCAGATCACCTTTGACCTGACCTTCAAGAACGAAGCGGCATTGCGGACGGAGATCGCGAACCGTGCGGGCAAGGATATCGTCTGCGGCGGTGCAGTCTATATGGACGCGGATTGACGCCTCAAACGTCTCGGAGCGCGGTTTCCAGATCGCCGTAGCCGGTAAAGCGGCGCTCGAAGTCCAGGCCGAGGCGGTCGGCGCAGGCGCGGGCCTTTTCGGTTAGCGCGGCATCGTCGGTCTGGGCCTGGTAGACGAGCTTGCGGTAGTGGGCGAAATACATGTCGCGCAGCTCGGGGTGGCGGTCGAGGCCCATGGGTTTCCACACGAAGGCGTCGAACTGGCGGACGAGGAAATCCGTGAGGTAGAAGGCGTCGAACTCGTCCTCGGCAATCTCGGCAAAGCGGTCGAGACCTTCGAAGAAGGCATAGCAATGCGGGCCGCGGATCATCTCGACGCCCATCTCTTCGCAGGCGGCCTGTAGCGTGCCGCCAGTGCCGCAATCGGCATAGGCGACGAAGATCGACTCATAGGTGTTGCAATGCTCGGCCACGGCGGCGCGCACAGCGTCTGTGATGCGTTCGGGATGATTGTGGAGGATCGCGGGCAGGCAGGTCAGGGCGATATGATCCCAGCCATTGGCGTCGCGCAGGGCGATGATCTCGCGGGCCAACGCACCGCAGGCGATCACCAGAACGGAGGCGGCCCCTGTGTCGAGGTCGAGCCCTTCACGGGTCAGGGTTTCGTCCGATGGCGCTTTCATCGCGTCCTCCTGAAACGAAACAGGCCCGCCCGCGCATGAGCGGACGGGCCTGTCGCCTTGACCGGGGATGCCGGATCAGGCGTTCATCTGGTTGTGTTTGCGGCCGACCCAATCCTTGGCGGTTTCCACAGCCACGGCGGCGTCGCGGCAATAGGCGTCTGCGCCAATGGCCTTGCCGAATTCCTCGTTGAGCGGCGCGCCGCCCACGAGAACGATATAGTCATCGCGCTTGCCTTGTTCCACCAGCGTGTCGATCACCACCTTCATGTAGGGCATGGTGGTGGTCAGCAGGGCGGACATGCCGAGGATGTCGGGCTCTTCTGCGGCGAGCGCCTCGAGATATTCCTCGACCGGCGTGTTGATGCCGATGTCGACGACCTCAAAGCCAGCGCCTTCCATCATCATCGCCACAAGGTTCTTGCCGATGTCGTGGATGTCGCCTTTGACGGTGCCGATGACCATCTTACCAACGCGCGGCGCGCCGGTTTCGGCGAGAAGCGGCTTCAGGATGGCCATGCCACCTTTCATCGCGTTCGCGGCCAGAAGCACTTCGGGCACGAACAAGATGCCGTCACGGAAGTCTGCGCCGACGATGGTCATGCCGCCCACGAGCGCCTCGGTCAGCACCTTGTAGGGTGCCCAACCGCGTTCGATCAGGATGTTCACGCCCTCTTCGATCTCTTCCTTGAGACCGTCGTAGAGGTCGTCGAACATCTGTTGGACAAGTTCTTCATCGTCGAGTTCGGACAGGATGATGTCTTCTTCTTCGGACATGGGCGTTCCTCTTTTCGCCGGCCCCCGCCGGTATGTAACTTATGCAGAGATGCAAATTTTGACGGAATCGGACTGTCATAATTGCGACATGGCTCATGCTGAGACCGACTTATAGCGACAAAATGGCGGGTGCTGTGTGAAATGTCCTCATGGACATGGTGAGGTTGCTTGCAAATGTTCTCTTTTTGTTCCAAATTTGAGGCATGCAAGACTGGACAGGACACAGCCCCGCCCCAATCGGGACGGAAAGGCGACGTGGGCGCGGCGCGGTGAGCAATCGCAGCGGCCGGTTTGAACCTTCGCGCGAGGAAAGCTGGGACGGATGGGACATTCCCGAAGTCCGGGCGGCGTTTCGCACCGATCTCCGGCTAGAGGCGGCGCGCAGCATCCTGACGCGCAACACATCGCCAGATGTCCCCTTTGATCGGTCGGTGAACCCTTATCGCGGCTGTGAGCATGGCTGTGTCTATTGTTTTGCGCGGCCTTCGCATGCGTGGCTTGGCCTGTCGCCGGGGCTCGATTTCGAGACCCGCCTTATCGGGCGGCCCAATGCGGCAGAGATCCTGCGCAAGACCTTGAGCCGGAAGGGATACACCGTCGCGCCGATTGCCATCGGCACCAATACAGACGCCTATCAGCCGGTGGAGCGCGATCAGGGAATCATGCGCGCCTGTCTCGAGGTGTTGCGCGATTTTCGCCACCCGGTTGCCATCGTCACCAAGGGGAGCCTGATTGAGCGCGATATCGACATCCTTGCGCCGATGGCGGCAGAGGGGCTTGTGCATGTGGGGGTGTCGGTGACGACGCTTGATGCGGGGATCGCGCGGGCGATGGAGCCGCGGGTGCCTGCGCCCGCGCGCCGGCTTGCGACGATCCGGGCCTTGGCAGAGGCGGGAATTCCGGTGCGTGTCATGATGGCGCCGATTGTGCCGGGGTTGACCGATACGGAGATCGAGGCGGTGTTTGCCGCCGGACGAGAGGCCGGGGCGCGGGCGGCAAGTTGGATCATGTTGCGCCTGCCGCGCGAGGTTGCGGGGCTTTGGGAAGAGTGGCTTGTCGAGGCGTTTCCGGATCGTGCGGCGCGGATCATGGCAAGGGTGCGCGAAATGCATGGCGGCAAGGCTTATGACGCTGCTTTCGGCAAACGCATGCGGGGCGAAGGGCCATATGCCGAGATGATCGCCGCGCGGGCGCGGCTTGCCATGCAGAAAGAAGGCCTTGCCGAACGCCTTCCGACGCTCGCCTGTGACCGGTTCGAGGTGCCGCTTGGCACACTAGAACAACCAGCGTTGTTCTAGGCGGCGTCTAAAGCGCGGCGCGCTCGCGGTGGACGCAGCGGGCCTTTTCGATCGCCATGGCGGCAAGGCTTTCGTCATCCACGCAGGCGGCGATCTTTGTGTCATAGGCCTCGCGGGCCTTTTCAAGCGCGGTGCGTTCGTTGGGCAGCACCTCGAATGCGTATTCAAGCGGCGCATCGGGGGCAAGGATGCCTTCGGCGCGCAGCTTGTGTTCGGCCAGTTCGCGGGCGGCGGGGGTCATCTTGTCAAAAAGGATACTCATGTCTTTCTCCCTCTCGGTGTCAAAGGCGGGGCCAGCATCGGTGCCAGCCCCCGTGCAAGCAGATATGTTTACTTTGGGTCAGCCGAGGGATGGGGCCGTGATCTAGGTCAAATTGCGACCATTTGGCCCGACGAAAAAGGCCGGTCCCCTTTGGAACCGGCCACTTCATGTACATTTTCTGGGCGCTTTAGCCGCGACGGCGGCGGCTCCGGCGGGCGGGCGCGGCGGCGTCGTCGCCCGTGCCGTCGCTGGCCGAGGAGAACGGGCCGAGCGCGGCGGTGATCTGGTCGAGCGTCGGGCGCGGGCCGCGCGGGCGGGTTTCCAGCGCTTCTTTCATCGAGGCGAGGTGTTCCGGCATGGTGCCGCAGCAGCCGCCGATGATCGTCGCGCCGCAATCGCGCGCCATGACAGCGTAATCGCCCATGAGCGCGGGCGTGCCGTCATAGTGGATATGGCCATCGACATATTTCGGGATGCCGGCGTTGCCCTTGGCGATGATCGGGCGTTCGACACCTTGGGCGGCAAAACCGAGCACGGTGCGCAGCAGGTCGGAAGCGCCGGTGCCGCAGTTGGCCCCATAGGCGAGCGGCGGGTTGGGCAGGCTCTCGACAAGCTGCACCATGTCCTGACTGGTGACGCCCATCATGGTGCGTCCGGCAGTGTCAAAGCTCATGGTGCCGCACCAGGGCATATCGGCAAGCGCGAAGGCCTCGGCGGCGGCGCGGTATTCCTCGGGGGCCGAGATGGTTTCGAGCCAGAGCACATCGGCGCCGCCTTCCTTGAGGCCCTCGGCCTGTTCGTGGAACATCTCGACGGCGGCGGCATGAGACAGCGCGCCGACGGGTTCCATGATCTCGCCAGTGGGGCCGACAGAGCCGGCGACGATGACGGGACGCCCCGCCGCATCGGCCACTTCGCGGCCCAGTTCGGCCGAGATGCGCGAGAGTTCGCGGGCGCGGTGGCCGGCATTGTGGAGCTTGAGGCGGGAGGCGTTGCCGCCAAAGGAGTTGGTCAGAAACAGGTCGGAGCCGTTGTCGACGGCAAAGCTGTAGAGTTTCTTGATGCGGTCGGGATGGGTCTCATTCCAGAATTCCGGGGCGTCACCGGATTCAAGGCCCATGTTGAAGAGATTGGTGCCGGTGGCGCCATCGGCCATGATCCAGTCGCGGGTTGCCAGCATCTTGCTCAGTGCGTCGCTCATCGGAGTCTCCACTCAATTGTCGCGCGCAGGAATGTCACGAGACACCCACGGGAGCAATGGGTTTTTCCTCATGTTGATTATGAAGCGGTGGGGCGCCGGGCGTCGGCGCGGCGCGGATGGTGCGGGCGAGATCGCAAGCGGCAAGGGCGAGGTGGGCCCCTGTCGGGGCGGCCATGTAGAGCGGCTGCCAACGGGGGGCAAAGCAGGTCTTGAACTGACGCAGGCCCGTGCCGCCGGAGGCCCGATCGACAAGGCGGCGCAAGCGGGTCTCGATGGGGCGCGCGAAAGGGGCTTTTGCAGGCACGGCAGCGAGCGAGAGACAGGGCACGTCCGCGGCGCGCGCGGCAAGGATTGCGGCGTGGACAAGGGCGTGCATGGTGCCATCCGGGGCGTCGGCGCGCGCGCGCATGAGGTCTAGGCACCATTCGTGACCGGCGCGATGAAGCGAGATAAAGCCAAGCAGCGTCTTGCCCTGCCAAGCAAGGAAAACGATTTGATGGCGGAGATAGGTCGGATCAAAGCGGCCCATGGAGAACCCGCGCGCGGGGCCGTGCGTAGCGTCCCACGCGGCGGCGACCGCGGTCATCGCCCGTATCGGGAGCGGCCCGCCCTGAACGATCACAAGACCGGCGGCCTCGGCATGGCGGAGTTTGCGGCGCAACTGGCGATGGGTCGGGCCTTGCAGGTCATGGCGCGCGGTGTCGATCACGGCCTCATCGGCGACATGAAGCACGGCCCAGCCAACGCGGCGGGCATGGGCGGCGTGGCGCGCGGTGATCTTGTAGGCGCAGGCGATGCGGTTCTGCGCTCGCGCTTTGCGCTGAAGGGGCGCAGCGAGTTGGCCAATGTGGGCGTGACAGGGATCGAACAGCGCGACAAGGGTCTGTCCTGAGGCGACAAGACCACAGGTTCCGCGCCCAACCTCGACCATGGCGCCGCCGTTCTGGCGCAAAACGCCAAGTTCCGCCCGCGCGCTTGGTGTCGGGCGGGGGGGGGTAAGTGGGGCGTCGGGGGCCGCATCGGGGCGGCGGAAAAGAAGCGCCGCCGCGATTAGGGCCGGACAGGCGTAGTACAGGATGCGAAAGGCGAGGATCGCGGCGATCAGGTCGGCCTCGGGTGTCGCAGGCAGGAGCGCCAAGAGCGCGAGTTCGAACGGGCCGACGCCGCCGGGCGTGCCGGACAGGATCGCCGCACCGAGGGCGAGCAGGAAGGCCGGGAAGAAGGCGGCAAAGGAAAGCGCGACCTCCGCCGGTAGAAGGCAATGGAGGGCAAACGCGGCGAGGCCGGTATCGAGGCAGCAGAACAGCCAGAGCGCCCAGAGCGCAGGCAGGCTTGGCAACGTCAGGCGGTGACGTCCGATCCAAAGCGTCGGGGCGAAGAAGGCGGTTCCGACAAGCGCCAGAGCCGCCACGAGGATCAGAACAGCCACCCCGGCGGGCAATGGCGCGGTGGGGACGGCGAGGCGGACAAGTGCGATCGTGACGAGAAGCGCGGCAAGGAAGCTCAGCGCGACAAAAAGCGACAGGCGCGCGGCCAGCGGCAGCGACAATCCCGGCACCATGCGCCAACGCACCAAGGCACCCACCACGACGCCCGCGCCAAGGGTTTGGCCCAAGGCGATGGCGCTGGCCCCGGCGAGCGCGGCGCGGGGGGCCGGGCAATGGGTCGCGAAATGGCGATGCGCGATGACATCGTAGCGCGCCACAGCAAGAAAGCTCAGCCCCGTGGCAAGCGCGGCAAGACCCCATTGGTCCAGTGTGACCCCGCCAAAAGCCCGGCGCAGTGCGGCCAGATCGAGCCCTTCGAGGCGGGCCGACAGCAGCGCGGCACAGGCGAGCAGAAGGCCCGCACTCAGAAAGGGGCGCAGCAGTTTGCGCAGGGCTGGGCGCGCGATGGCGCGTGTCTGATCTCGATGCAATGGATTCTCCCCGGTGACTCCCAGAAAGGAGGCTAGGGGAGAGCCATGAAGCGCCACTTAACGCATCAATTTGTCACGAAAAAACGCGCCCCAAGCGAAGGAGCGCGTTTCTAGAAGGTGGGGTGGTGTGAGAGAGGCTCAGACCTCTTTCATCACCTGGTCCTTGGCGACGAGCAGCAGCTCTTCGCGCTTGGCGCGGATGGTGTCGGCGTCGGCCTTGCCCTCAAGGTCGCCCGCAACCTTGCGCACCACGTCTTCATGGCCGGCTTCTTCGAAATCCGCGATGATCACGTCGCGGGCATAGGTTTCGGCCTCTTCACCCGATTTGCCGAGCATTTCGGCAGCCCAGAGGCCAAGCAGCTTGTTGCAGCGTGCTTCTGCCTTGAATTTCATCTCTTCGTCATGGGCATATTTGTTTTCGAAGGCGTTTTCACGGTCGTCAAAGGTGCTCATCCGCATCAATCCCTTTGCAAATGTTGGCGTTGCGTCCTTCTTGCACAGGTCTGTGTATCGCTGCAAGAGGTTGGCTGTGCTTGCGACAATGACAGCCATGGATTAAGAGGGCGCTGACAAGTGGGGAGTCGGCCCCGCAGCAACAGAAAGCGATCCCAGATGGCGCGTGGCAAGAAGATTTACGAGGGCAAGGCCAAGGTTCTTTTCGAGGGGCCGGAGCCGGGTACGATCATTCAGTACTTCAAGGATGACGCCACCGCGTTCAACGCGGAAAAGAAGGACGTGATCGACGGCAAGGGTGCGCTCAACAACCGCCTGAGCGAGTATTTCATGACCGGTCTCAACCAGATCGGTGTACCGACCCACTTCCTCAAGCGCCTCAACATGCGCGAACAGCTTGTGCGTTCCTGCGAGATCATCCCGCTTGAGGTGATCGTGCGCAATTTCGCCGCCGGGTCGCTTTCCAAGCGCCTCGGGATCGAGGAGGGCACGCAACTGCCGCGCCCGATCGTCGAATATTGCTACAAGGATGATGCGCTTGGCGATCCGCTGGTCTCGGAAGAGCATATCGCGGCCTTTGGCTGGGCCAGTCAGCAGGACATGGACGACATTCTCGGCCTCGCCCTGCGCGTCAATGACTATATGTCGGGCGTGATGTATGGCGTCGGCATCAAGCTCATCGACTTTAAGATCGAGATTGGCCGCATCTATGAGGGCGATTTTCAACGCCTCGTGGTGGCCGATGAGATCAGCCCCGACAGCTGCCGGCTTTGGGACATGGAGACGGGCCGTAAGCTCGACAAGGACGTGTTCCGCCGCGATCTTGGCAATCTGACCGATGCCTATGCAGAAGTGGCGCGGCGCCTTGGCGTGATGCCGAAAGGCACCGGCGGCAGCGGATCGAAGCCGACGCTCGTCAACTAAGCCCGTACGCCCGAGGTTCGGGCGGGGGATTTTGAGTATTATTGCCAAGATGAAGCCGGGGCTTCGGGATTGGCCAGACCGGAGAGAAGACAGATGAAAGCGCGTGTCTATGTGATGCTGAAAAACGGGGTTCTCGATCCGCAGGGCGAAGCGGTGCGTCACGCGCTTGGTTCGCTCGGCTTTGACGGGGTCGAAGGGGTGCGCCAGGGCAAGGTGATCGAGCTGGACCTGGCCGAGGGCACCACCGAGGCGACCGTGACCGAGATGTGCGAAAAGCTCCTCGCGAATACGGTGATCGAAAGCTACAAGATCGAGCTTGGCTAAGCCATGCGCGCGGCCCATCTCACAGGGTTCCGAGCCCCTCTCGAGGTGACCACATTGCCGGACCCGACGCCGATGGCGGGGGGTGTTGTGCTGCGCGTGTTGGCCTGTGGCGTGTGCCGGTCGGACTGGCATAGCTGGACGGGCGCGGACCCGGATGTGCGGCTGCCGATGGTGCCGGGGCATGAATATTGCGGCGAGGTTGTCGCGGTGGGTGCGGGTGTGACGCGGTGGGCCGTGGGCGACCGGGTCATTGCGCCGTTCATCCTTGCCTGTGGGCAATGCCCGGATTGCGCGGCGGGGCATCAGACGATCTGTGCCGATCAGGTCCTGCCGGGCTTTACCTGCGATGGGGCGTTCGCGGAATATGTCGCGGTGGCCCATGCGGATGCGAACCTGACCGCGCTGCCCGAGACGATGGCGCCGGAAATCGCAGCCGCCTTGGGATGCCGTGTCACCACGGCGTGGCAGGCGCTTGTCGGGCGGGCCGAGTTGAAGCCGGGCGAATGGCTGGCCGTGATCGGCGGCGGCGGTGTCGGGATTTCGGCGTTGATGCTGGGCCGGGCGCTTGGCGCGCGGGTCGTGGTGGTTGATGTGGTCGAGGACAAGCTGACGTATGCGCGCGAGATGGGCGCGGATGCGGTTGTCAACGCCGCGACGGGCGATGCGGCCGAGGCGATCCGCGAGATCACCGGCGGCGGGGCGCATGTGGCCGTCGAGGCGCTTGGCGTCGAAGCGACGACGAAAACCGCGATGCGCAGCTTGCGCAAGCTTGGCCGGATGGTGCAGATCGGCATGCCTGCGGGCGATCATGCCAGTATGACCCTGCCGATGGATGTGCTTTATTCCGGGCAGCTTAACGTGATGGGGACGCGTGGCATGCCAAGTTGGCGCTATCCATCGCTTCTTAACCTTCTGTCCGGGGGACATGTGGACCTTGCGCCGCTTGTGACCCGCCGGATTGCCCTTTCACAGGCGAGCGATGAGCTTGCCGCGTTTGACCGCCCCGCGCCTCCGGGCGTGGCGGTGATCACTGATTTCGAGACCTAGGAGTAAGCCAAGATGCGTGCTGCCGTTATCGTTTTTCCCGGTTCCAACTGTGACCGTGACCTTGCCGTGGCGCTTGAGCGCGCGGGTGCGGATGTCACTATGGTCTGGCACAAGGACACGGAGCTTCCCGAGGGGCTTGATATCGTGGGGGTGCCGGGCGGCTTTTCCTTTGGCGACTATCTGCGCTGTGGCGCGATCGCGGCCAATTCGCCGATCTGCAAATCGCTCATCGCTCATACCGAGCGCGGCGGCTATGCGCTTGGCGTGTGTAACGGGTTCCAGATCCTGACAGAGACCGGGATCCTGCCGGGTGCGCTGCGCCGCAATGCGGGGCTGAAGTATATCTGCAAGACCGTGGGCCTTCGGGTCGAGAACGCGGAAACGCCCTTCACGGCGGGCTATGAGGTCGGCCAAGAGATCGATATTCCGATTGCACACCATGACGGCAATTATTTCGTCACCGACGAAAAGCTTGCGCAATTGAAGGATGAGGGGCGCATCGCCTTTACCTATACCGACAACCCCAACGGGTCGGTCGCCGATATCGCGGGCGTGATTTCCAAGAACCGTCGCGTTCTTGGCATGATGCCGCACCCGGAACGGGCGGCGGATGATGGCCATGGCGGCACCGATGGGGTGGCAATGTTCCGCTCGCTCTTGGACCAACTCGCCACGGCGTGACTTGAGGCCCCAAGCGGGGCGTCGTAATCTGGGCGTCATGGATGCCATGCCGCCCCCTTCGAACGAGCCGGGACGTGCGCCGGGATGGCGCGCGCGCGTGGCGCTTGTGGTGCTGTTGGTCGCGGCGTCCGTGACCATCTGGATCACCAACTCCTTTCTGACAGATCGATTCACAGCCAATACCCGCAACCGGGCTGAATTGCGCCTTGCGCTCTACTCGGGCAACCTCATGGCCGAGCTGCGCCGCAACGCCATCGTGCCGCAACTTCTTGCCAAGGACCCGGCGCTTATCACTGCGCTCGATACGGGCGATTTCTCGCAGTCGACGGCGCGGCTTATTTCCTATGTGGAAGAGATCGGGGCCGCGTCTTTCGTGATGCTGGACGCGGATGGGCGGGCTGTGGCCTCGACCGAGCGCACGGAGATCGGTCGCAACTACCGTGATGCGGAATTCTATTTGACGGCGATGCGGTCGAACGTAACGGTTTTCTCCTTGGAACGTGGGCAAAGCGGCGCGTTTCAGTTCACTTATGCGCGCCGGATCGAGGCGCAGGGGCAGGCGCTTGGCGTGATTGCCGTTCTGGTCGACCTGCAACAGTTCGAGCGCGCCTGGGCCGGTATTTCGGACGCTCTTTTCGTGACCAATAGCGAGGGCGTCATCATCCTTGCGACCGAACCACGCTGGCGTGGGCTGACGGAGGCGGAGGCCTTGGCGCGACAGCCCGCAGAGGGGGCCATTGAGCGCGCCCTTCAGGCGACCACGGATTGGACGCAAATCCCGGCGGATGCCTATATCCAGGGCGAGGGCGTGATGCGCGAGGATGCGCGGATTCCCTTCCGCGGCTGGCGGATGACGTCCTTCACGACCTACACCAGCGTGCGCGAGAAGGTGAACGCGGTTCTGGCGCTCGAGATTATGGGGTTTGCGATCCTTGTGGCGCTGGCCTTCTATCTTCTGAGCCGCAAGACCGCGCTTCGCATGGCGATTTTCCAACAGGAATCGGCAGGCCTGCGGGCGCTGAACCTGCGGCTTCAGCGGGAAATCGCCGAGCGGGAGCGGATGCAGGAGAGCCTTGCCGTGGCCGAACAATCGCTGGCGCAAAGCTCGAAGCTCGCGGCGCTTGGCGAGATGTCGGCGGCGGTCAGCCATGAGTTGAACCAGCCGCTCGCGGCGATGAAGACCTATCTTGCGGGCGCGCGTCTTCTTGTGCGGCGCAACCGGCCGGAAGAGGCGCTTTCGTCGTTCCAGAGGATCGACGATCTGATTGAGCGGATGGGCTCGATCACCAAGCAGCTCAAGTCCTATGCGCGCAAAGGCGGCGATGATTTCGCGCCTGTGGCGCTCAACGAGGCACTGGCCTCGGCCCTGTCGATGATGGAGCCGCAGCTCAAACAACGCCATGTGCGTATCAGCCGGATCGTGCCGGACGACGATGTGCGGGTGATGGGGGATCGGGTGCGGCTTGAACAGGTGATCATCAACCTGTTGCGCAACGCGCTTGATGCGACGGAAAGCGTCACCGATCCGGAAATCGAGATCATCCTCGCCGCGGGCGAGACAGCGACACTCACGGTGCGCGACAATGGTCCGGGGATTGAGAACCTCGATGACCTGTTCGAACCGTTCTTTACCACCAAGCAGCCCGGCGATGGCGTCGGTCTCGGGCTCGCGATCTCCTCGGGGATCGTCAGCGACCTCGGCGGTCGGCTTTCGGCGCGCAATGGTCAGGATGGGGGGGCTGTATTCGAAGTGCAGCTTCCTATCTTGAGTGAAGATATCGAGGCAGCGGAGTAACAATAACAATGGCCCAGGGTATGAAAATCGCGATCGTCGATGATGAACAGGATATGCGCCAGTCAATCAGCCAATGGCTTGCGCTTTCGGGGTATGACACCGAGACATTCGCCAGCGCGGAAGACGCGCTCAAGGCGCTTGGGCCAGAGTATCCGGGGATTGTCATTTCGGATATTCGTATGCCGGGCATGGACGGGATGCAGTTCCTGAAAAAGCTCATGGGTGCGGATTCGGCGCTTCCGGTGATCATGATCACCGGTCATGGCGATGTGCCGATGGCGGTCGAGGCGATGCGCGTGGGGGCGTATGATTTCCTTGAGAAACCGTTCAACCCCGACCGGATGAGCCAGCTTGCCAAGAAGGCGACCAATGCACGGCGGATGACGCTTGATGCCCGCGCGCTGCGCCGGGAATTGTCCGATGGCGGGCAGTTGATGAAGAAACTCATTGGCGCCAGCCCGGTGATGGAGCGTCTCAAGGAGGATATCCTCGACCTTGGGCAGGCGGATGGCCATGTGCTCATTGATGGGGAGACCGGCACCGGCAAGACGCTGGTGGCGCACGCGCTTCATGCGGTGGGCAGCCGGGCCGGGAAGAAATTCGTTCTGATAAGCTGTGGCGCCTATGAGGAAGAGGCCTTGTCGCGGCGGCTTTTCGGGCCGATGCAGCCAGAAGACAGCCAGTTGCCCGCGGTTGAGGAAGCACGCGGCGGGACGCTTGTGTTGGAAGATGTGGAGACGCTCTCGGACGCACTTCAGGCGAAATTACTCAATGTGATCAACGAACAGGGCGCGCCTGCCGAGACCCGGATCATCGCCATTTCCAACATGCAAGAGCAGGACCGGACCTGCGAAGATGCACTTCGACCTGATCTTTTCTATCGCCTTGCCGCCTTGAAGATCACCGTGCCGCCGCTGCGGCAACGGGGCGAGGATATCCTGACTCTGTTCACGCGGCTCTCAGAGCAGTTTGCGGATGACTACGGGTGTGACGCGCCGAAGGTCAGCGCGCAGGAGGCGGCGCAGCTTTTGCAAGCGCCGTGGCCGGGGAACGTGCGTCAGCTCATCAATCTTGCCGAACGCGCTGTGCTTCAGAGCCGGCGGGGCGAGGGCACGATTGCCTCGCTTCTCATGAACGATCACGAGGAAATGCAGCCGCTGATGACCACCGAGGGCAAGCCGCTCAAGGAATATGTCGAAGCGTTCGAACGGATGCTCATCGACAACACGATGCGCCGCCACAAGGGCTCGATCGCGGCGGTGATGGAGGAATTGTGCCTGCCGCGCCGGACGCTCAACGAGAAGATGGCCAAGTACGGATTGCAGCGGGCGGACTACCTCTAGGGGCACCGAGAGGCGCCGTTTGACCGGCTTTTTGCAAGGACACCCTTTGACGTGGGCCGCGCGAGACGGGGCCCGCTTTGGTGGAAGTTTGGTCTAAATGTGCCTTTTTGGGACATGATTTGCCCTTCGGAGGGGCGAAAATGACCTTTCGATCAATTTGCGTGTTGTCTAACCGCCCATGCATCACTACTGATATAGGGACGCAGGTCCGTCTTGTCGCCTATGGGCGCATTCGGAAACCGCGTGACAAAGATTCGCTGTATGCGGGAGTTGGAGCTTCTGGGGTCGACGCATAGGACGACGATCGGCAAAGCACCTCTTGCAGCACAGACCGATACCGCCGCATGGAATGACAAAACCTCGGCACGAACCGTCCCGACACCCTCGACAGGGCTCGCGGGATACAAATGGGCGCAAGGATGGCACGGTCCGTCTCATGCGCCGGAGAAGAAACGCGATGCAACGCGCACAGGCACGAAGAAACGCAGGCACAGGGGCTTTTGCCCATGGTGCGCTTGCGACCGCCGCCTGCGCCGAACCGCTCGCCTCAAGATATCACCCGACCGACCGACACCTTTCCCGAAGGGGAGGTGGCGCGCTGTCTGGTGCCGAAAGACATCTTACATGGCAAAGAAAATGCTCATCGATGCCACCCACGCGGAGGAAACCCGCGTCGTGGTGGTCGACGGAAACAAGGTTGAGGAGTTCGACTTTGAATCCGAAAACAAGCGCCAGCTTGCAGGAAACATCTATCTCGCAAAAGTAACACGGGTTGAGCCGTCGCTTCAGGCGGCCTTCGTGGATTACGGCGGAAACCGGCACGGGTTCCTCGCGTTCTCCGAGATTCATCCCGATTACTACCAGATCCCGGTCGCGGATCGTGAGGCGCTTCTCGAAGAAGAGCGCGCCTATGCAGAAGCCATGAAGGCCCGCGACGAGGAAGAAGAGACCAAGAAACCCTCGCGCTCCTCGCGGTCGCGCAGCCGATCGCGGTCGCGGTCGAAGGATAAGGACGAGACGGCCAAGCCCGAGGTGGCGGCCGACACGACCGAGACCATCGAAGGGATGGAGACCATCGACCTTGGCGAAGATGCGGGCGAAGACACGCTCGAAGGGCACGCGCCGGTCGATTTCGTGAAAGACACGCCGGTCGAGGAGCCCGAAGAGGCGGTCGAGGCCACCGAAGACGCTTTGGAAGAGACCGTCGAGGCGGCCGCGGAAGACGCTCCTGTTGAGGAAGCGTCCGACGAGGGCACTGCCGAGGGGGATGCCGAGGACGACAACGACACTGGCAAGACCATGGCGATGTCGACCGAAGGCGAAGACGCACTTGCGACGCGCGATCCTGAGACTGGTGAGGACACCGAGCGCGCAGCAGAAGCCCCGGCAGAGGACACCCCGGCAGAAGCCGCCCAAGCGGAAGACGCTGGCGAGACTGCACCGGTCGCCGTGTCTGAGGACGAGGGCGAAGACAAGAAGCCGAAGAAGAAAACCACGTCGCGCAAGACCAGTTCTCGGTCGAAGTCGCGCAAGTCGGACGCGGCCGAGAAGGACGAGACCATCGAGTCCGTCGCCGATGATGATGACCACGAGGAACTGCGTCCGCCGCGCAAACCGCGCCCGCGTCGTTATAAGATCCAAGAGGTCATCAAGGTGCGCCAGATCATGCTGGTGCAGGTGGTCAAGGAAGAGCGTGGCAACAAGGGCGCTGCGCTGACGACCTATCTTTCGCTGGCGGGCCGCTACTGTGTGCTCATGCCGAACACGGCGCGCGGCGGCGGGATTTCCCGCAAGATCACCAACGCGGCGGATCGCAAGAAGCTCAAGGAGATCGCGGGCGAGCTGGACGTGCCGAAGGGCGCGGGTCTGATCGTGCGCACTGCGGGCGCCAAGCGCACCAAGACCGAGATCAAGCGCGACTACGAATATCTTCAGCGCATGTGGGAGCAGATCCGCGAGCTGACGCTCAAGTCGATCGCACCTGCGAAGATCTACGAGGAAGGCGACCTTATCAAACGCTCGATCCGCGATCTTTATAGCCGCGAGATCGACGAGGTTCTGGTCGAGGGCGAGCGCGGCTACCGCATCGCCAAGGACTTCATGAAGATGATCATGCCGTCCCACGCCAAGAACGTGAAGAACTACCATGACGCGCTGCCGCTTTTCGCGCGCTATCAGGTCGAGAGCTATCTCAGCTCGATGTTCAACCCGACCGTACAGCTCAAGTCGGGCGGCTATATCGTCATCGGTGTCACCGAGGCGCTTGTTGCCATCGACGTGAACTCTGGCCGGGCGACCAAGGAAGGCTCGATCGAGGAAACCGCGCTCAAGACCAACCTTGAAGCGGCGGAAGAAGTCGCACGTCAGCTGCGCCTGCGTGACCTTGCGGGCCTGATCGTCATCGACTTTATCGACATGGACGAGCGCAAGAACAACGCCGCCGTCGAAAAGCGCATGAAAGACAAGCTCAAGACCGATCGCGCCCGCATTCAGGTGGGGCGGATTTCGGGCTTTGGTCTGATGGAGATGAGCCGTCAGCGTCTGCGCCCCGGCATGATCGAAGCCACAACCCAGCCCTGTCCGCATTGCCATGGCACCGGCCTGATCCGGTCGGACGACAACCTTGCGCTGTCGATCCTGCGCCAGATCGAGGAAGAGGGTACACGCCGTCGCAGCCGCGAGGTTCTGGTCAAATGCCCGGTTGATATCGCCAATTATATCATGAACCAAAAACGCGAGCACGTGGCGCAGATCGAAGCGCGTTATGGGCTTTCGGTGCGGATTGAAGGGGATGCGCATCTTGTGTCGCCCGATTTCTCGCTTGAGAAGTTCAAGACTGCGACCCGTTCCGTCTCTGAGGCAAGCGCGCCTGTGGTGTCTGCCGATGCTGCCTTGATGAGCGAGATTGACAGCGAGGAAGAGGCAGAGGTCACGCAGGAGACTGTGGAAACCCCGTCGACGGACGAGGGCGAACAGAAGCCGAAGAAGCGCCGTCGCCGCCGTTCGCGCAGCCGCAGCCGCCGCAAGTCTGACGATCAGAACGGCGAAGAGAACGGATCGCAGGAGGCTGGTGACGCTGCTGAAGCCGATGCAGAGACCGGCAAGGACACCGGGGACGCCACAAGCGAGACCGACAGCACCGACACCTCCGAGGAGATGCCGAGCAACGCCACCGAGGCCGCGCCAATGGCCGAGGAGCCTGTAGAGGCCGCGCCGGTTGCGGAGGAGCCCGCCGAGGCAGAGGCTGCGCCGGTTGAGCCCGTGGTTGAAGAGCCGGCCGAAGAGGCGCCGGAAGACGCCGCCGTGGAGGCGCCTGAAGCGCCGGAGGCCGAAGAGGTGGCGGTTGCAGAAGAGCCGACACCGCCGGCCAAGCCCAAGCCGAAACGCCGTGGCTGGTGGTCTAAAGGCTAGGCCTTATCTTTAAGAAACAAGATGGAAAAGCCCGGGGGATCGACCCCCGGGCTTTTCCTTTGGTGCTTGTGGTGCGGGCGGGCCCCTTTGCAGAAGGTGCCGTCTGTGGCCCGGTCAGATGCCTCCGGCGGGAGTATTTTCGCAAAGGTGAAGAGGGGGAGATCGCGCCTGCGTCAGGCAGATTTTTCGATGACGAAGATGAGGGTGTCGCCGTCTTGGCTCTGTTCGAGCAGGTGATGGCCCGCCTCGGCGCAGAAATGCGGCACGTCGATCACGGCGGCGGGGTCACTGGCCAGGAGGCGCACACGGCTTCCCGCGGGCAAGGGCTTCATCCGCTTGCGCAATCGCAGGACGGGCAGGGGGCAGATCAGCCCGATGGCGTCGATCTCTTCAGTCATGCCAGTCACATATGCGCGAGGCGGCGGGCTGTCCACAAGGATGTGACATGACGGGCAGGTGACGGCGGCGCAGCGATGGATTAAGTGGGAAGTATGTTTGGAATCGATATCATCGACGCAGGGCTTCTGCCTGCAATGTTCGTCGCGCTTTTTGCCGGGGTCATCTCGTTCCTGAGCCCCTGTGTGCTGCCGATCGTGCCGCCTTACCTTGCCTATATGAGCGGGGTCTCTATGGCCGATATGACAGGACAGGAGCGTGCGGCGCGGCGGCAGGTTATCTTTGCGGCTCTGTTCTTTGTGCTGGGCCTGTCGACGGTGTTTCTTTTCCTCGGCTTCACCGCTTCGGCTTTTGGCGCGTTTTTCTTACAGAACCAGGTTCTTTTCGCGCGGATTTCCGGCGTCGTGGTGATCATCTTCGGCCTGCATTTCCTCAATGTCTTCCGCATTCCCTTTCTGGATCGCGAGGCGCGGATCGATGCGGGCGAGGGGGGTGGGTCGGCCTTTGGGGCTTATGTGCTTGGCCTTGCCTTTGCCTTTGGCTGGACGCCCTGTATCGGGCCGCAGCTTGGGGCGATCCTGTCGCTGGCGGCAGGAGAGGCCTCGGTCGCGCGCGGCACGCTTCTCCTCGGGGTTTACGCGGCGGGGCTTGGCATTCCGTTTCTGCTTGCGGCGATCTTCCTGACGCGGGCGATGGGGGTGATGAACCGGCTCAAGCGGCATATGGGGCTGATTGAGAAGATCATGGGCGTTCTTTTGCTTCTTGTCGGGGTCATGCTTGTTACTGGTGCCTTCTCGAGCCTGAGCTACTGGCTCTTGGAGACCTTCCCGGCGCTGGCGACACTCGGCTGATCCAAAGGCGGCCTTGTTTGGTCTTACTTGCGCCGAAAAGCAGGGCTACAGTCCGGCCAACGAGGTGAGCCATGGGCCAAGAGAGCCATCACAGACAGGTGCAGCGCCGTCGGGTATTCTATATTCCCGGCTACGATCCCATTCACCCGCGTCGCTACCGTGAGCTTTATCGCAAGGAAGGCGCGGCGCAGGCGGCGATTTCCGGCTATGAGATCACGCTGTCGGCGAAGACGACGGGTGGGCCTTATGGTTGGCATGTCGCGGGCGAGATGGACGGCGCGGCCGCACAGACGGATGTCGAGGTGCTCGTCTGGTCCGACATCGTGCGCGACAGCATGTCGAACTCTATCCCCGGCACCTACCTGCAATTGGCGCGCACGGCGTGGACCTATATCGGCACGGGCGTGCTCTGGCGGCTGATGCGGCTACGCAAGGGACCGGTGATCGCGGCACTCTATCCGGTGGTGTTTCTTCTGGTGCAGCTTGGGCTGGCGCTCATGGCGGCTTACGGTCTTGGGCGGGCGATCACCATGGTTGCGCCCGCATGGGCCGGTTGGGCGGGGCTTTTGATTGTGCCGCTTCTCCTCGAGTGGTTCCGGCGGCGGGACAACAAGTTCTTCGCCTATTACCTGATGCATGACTATGCCTATTCGGCGCGTTGGCAGGGGGCGCATCCGTCCGAGCTTGAGGCGCGGATGGCGGAATTTGCCGACCGCATCACGCAGGCGCTTGGGGAGGGTTATGACGAGGTGCTTGTCGTTGGCCATTCCTCGGGGGCGCATCTCGCGGTGTCGATCTTGGCCGATATGATCCGCGACGGGCGGGTGCCGGACAATGGCCCGGCGCTTGGCTTTCTGTCGCTTGGTCAGGTGGTGCCGATGGTGTCCTTTCTGCCCAAGGCGCACCGGTTGCGCACGGATTTGGCCTATCTCTGCACGCGGGACGAGCTGACATGGGTGGATGTGACGGCGCCGGGCGATGGCTGTGCCTTTGCGCTTTGTGATCCGGTGAGCGTCACCGGCGTTGCGCCGCGCTCTGGCAAACGCTGGCCGCTGGTGCTTTCGGCGGCCTTTACCCAAACCCTTAGTCCAGAACGCTGGAAGGCGCTGCGCTGGCGGTTTTTCCGGCTTCATTTTCAGTATCTCTGTGCCTTCGATCAGCCCGGAGACTATGACTATTTCCGCATTACAGCGGGGCCAATGACGTTGGCAGATCGATTTGAGGAACGCGCCCCATCCAAGAGCCGGATTGAACGCCCGGTGAACAAGTTCCGGGGAGTGCGCCCATGACACGGATGCCACCAAAGCCGCCATCACGGCCCGCGAAAGTCTCGCTCTTGAAATACATGATGCTGTTTCGGGCCGACCTTTTGTCGTCGCAGCCCGAGCGGCTTTACCGCGCATGGATGGCAGAGTTTCGCACGCCGTTCTTTCGCTCATACCTTCTGAACGATGCGCGGCTTATCAAAACGGTGCTCAAGGAGCGGCCGGACGATTTCCCAAAAAGCGGACGGATCAGCGAGGGGCTGCGGCCCTTGCTTGGCAATTCGGTGTTCCTCACCAACGGGGAGGTTTGGAAGCAACAGCGGCGGATCATTGACCCGGCCTTTGAGGGCGGGCGGTTGCGCGATACGTTCCCGGCGATGAGGGACGCGGGTGCGGCGACGGTGGCGCGGCTTCAACGGATGGCCGACGCGCCGGTCGAGATCGAAGCAGAGGCGAGCCATGCGGCGGCGGATGTGATCTTTCGCACGTTGTTCTCGATCCCGATCGAACATGAGGTTGCAGGGCGGGTATTCGAAGAGTTCCGCGACTACCAGCGTAGTCAGCCGATCCTCAATATCGGGGCCTTCCTGAAACTGCCGAAATGGATGCCGCGGTTTCATCGGCGGCGCACCAAGGCGTCGGCCAAGATGATCCGGGGGCTCATAAAGCAGCTCACGGATGAGCGGATGGCGGAGATCGAGGCGGGCACGGCGCCGGATGACCTTGCCACCAAGATCATGACCACGCGCGACCCGGAGACGGGCGAGACGCTTTCGGCGGCGGATATGGTCGATCAGGTGGCGATCTTCTTCCTTGCGGGGCATGAGACGAGCGCCTCGGCGCTGGCTTGGACGCTGTATCTCATGGCGATCTTCCCGGAGTGGCAGGAGAAGGTGGCACAAGAAGCGCAGGTGCTTGGGGAATGCGATTTCAAAGTGATGAAACGCCTCAAGGTGAGCCGGGATGTGTTCCGCGAGTCGCTGCGCCTTTATCCACCGGTGCCGATGATGGTGCGCGAGAGCACCTGTCCGGAACGGTTCCGAGAGCGCGATATCCCGGTCGGGAGCCAGATGGTTCTGTCGCCGTGGCACTTGCATCGGCATCAGCGGCTCTGGGACAATCCGGACGGGTTTGATCCGACGCGATGGGAGACGGAGAATGGCCGACAATGCGCGCGGGACGCCTATATGCCCTTCTCGGAGGGACCGCGCGTCTGCACCGGGGCGGGGTTTGCCATGGTTGAGGGGCCGTTGTTGCTCTCGATGATCCTCAAGCAGTTCCGTATTGAGGCGGTGGGGCCGGAGCCTGTGCCGGTGGCCTATCTCACGGTGCGGTCAAAAGACGGGATCTGGCTCCGGCTCACGCCGCGTTAATCTTCGGACCACCAGACACCCGGAAGCCATTCCACGCCGTCGCCATAGAGCGGCAGGCGCTCGGGGTAGTGCAGGCGGCTTTTGTGCGCGATGCGGCCCACGGCGTATGTCCAGATCGGGATCACGTAGCGGCCCGTCGTCAGGGCGCGGTCGAGGGCGCGGGCGGCGGTCTGGAACTCTTCGGGCGATTTCGCGTTGGTGAGCGCGGCGACCATGGCGTCGATCCCGGCGGACCGGATGCCGGGGACGTTGCGCGAGCCTTCTTGCGCGGCGGCGTCGCTGCCCCAGTAGAGCGCCTGTTCATTGCCGGGCGACAGGGACATCGCGCGGCGATAGTCGGTCATGTCATAGTCGAAGCTATTGATCCGTTGGATATACTGCGCGTTGTCGACTTCCATCACATCAACGAAAATCCCGAGCTTTTCTAGGGACTTGCGGTAAATATCCGTGATTGCTTTGTCCTGTTTGTCGCCTTGACGCAGGAGGATTTCAAAGCGGAGCGGCGTGCCGCTCGCGTCGGTCATCACGCCGTTGCGCACTTCGTAGCCTGCCTCGGAAAGGAGGGCCATCGCCTTGCGCATGTTGCCACGGTTGCGCGTGCCGCCCTTGGAGGCGGGTAGGGTGTAGGCCTTGAGGACGTCGGGCGCGAGGCTCTCGGCATGGGGCGCAAGGAGTGCGGCGACCTCGGTGCTTGCGGGGCCATCCTGCATGGCCAGAGCAGAGCCGGAGAAATAGGAGGTGATACGCGGTTGGCGTCCGCCGGTCAGCGTGTCGGAGATAAACTCGAAATTGAAGGCGTGCAGGAGCGCATCGCGCACGCGGATATCATCGAACGGCGCGCGGCGGGTGTTCATCACGAGGCCGGTGATACCCGAAGGTTTGCCATGCGGGATTTCCGATTTCACGATCTCGCCCGAGGCGACGGCGGGGAAATCATAGTGATTGGCCCAGGCCTCGGCATTAAATTCGCGGAAATAGTCGATCTCGCCTGCCTTGAACGCTTCGAAGAGGACGTCGCCATCGCCGTAGAAGTCGATACGGATCTCGTCGAAGTTGGCGATACCGCGTTGGAGCGGCAAGGCGTTGCCCCAATAGTCGGGATCACGGGTAAGGGTCACGTGGCGGCCGGCTTCGAAGTCCGTCACCGTATAGGGGGCGGAGCCGATCGGCACCTCGTCGAGCGCGGCTTCGGTGATGTCCTTGTCCTGCCACTGGTCCTTTTTGAGGATCGGGCGCAAGCCCGCGATCAGGGCAAGTTCGCGGTCTTCGGTGTTGAAGGTGATGCGGACGGAGCGGGGGCCGGTGGCTTCAATGCTGTCGATCTTGGTCCAGAACGAGAGGTAACGGGGGTGGCCGCGGGTGCCGAGCGTCTCGAAAGACCAGATCACATCCTCGACGGTGACGGGGCTTCCGTCGGAGAAACGGGCCTCTTCGCGCAAGGTGAACTCGACCCAAGAGCGGTCTGGCGCGGTCTCGACGGTTTCGGCAAGCAGACCATAAAGCGTGAACGGTTCGTCCCAGCTTCGCCCCATCAGCGATTCGTGGGTAAAGAATCGGAGCTGCCAGGGGGCGGTGCCTTTGCGCACGAACGGGTTGAGCGAATCGAATCCACCGGTGTTCCCCGTGACGATTCTGCCACCCTTGGGGGCGTCGGGATTGGCATAGGGAAGAGACGCGAAACCAGGCGGCAGGGCCGGGTCTCCGTACATAGCGATGCCGTGGCTTGGTTCGGCATGCAGGCCGTGACTCAAGCAAAGAAGGGCTATGGCGGCGGTTTTGCACCGCTTTCGAAGGAAACTCACTGGCTCCATATCCGGAACAATCCCGCTCGGCTTTGTTTTTATTGAGCTTCAAGCTACCCGGGGATTCCAGTGATTTCAAACTTTTGGCTTGGAGGTCGGCGTGAGATTGCTTATAAAGGGGGCACTGCTCGATAGGTTTCTTGCCTGTATGAAACCTGCCTCAATGACTATACCCCGGCCTTGTGCCGGGGTTTTTTTTGGCCTGAGTTTGCCTCTGTGGCTCAGTCCTCGCGCAGACCTCCGTAAGAATACGCAAGCGCCGCTATTCCCCTTATTTTGCGAGCGCAGCATGTTAGGGTGTGCGCGAACGCAAGACGAATGAGGCATGACATGACACTCGCAGGAAAAACCGCAATCATCACCGGCTCCAATTCCGGGATCGGCCTTGGAATCGCGCGCGAACTGGCGCGGGCCGGGGCGGATGTGGTTCTGAATTCCTTCACCGATTCGGACGAAGATCACGCGCTGGCCGAAGCGATCGGCAAAGAATTCGGCATCACCGCGCGCTACATCAAGGCCGACATGTCCAAGGGCGACGAGTGCCGCGCCCTGATCGAGACCGCGGGGGGATGCGATATCCTCGTCAACAATGCAGGGATCCAGCATGTGAGCCCGATTGACGAATTCCCGGTCGAGAAATGGGACGCGATCATTGCGATCAACATGAACTCGAACTTTCACACCATGGCTGCGGCGCTGCCGCATATGCGCAAGCGGGGCTGGGGCCGGATCGTCAACATCGCCTCGGCGCATGGGCTGACGGCATCGCCCTACAAGGCGGCCTATATCGCGGCCAAGCATGGCGTTGTCGGGATGAGCAAGACCGTCGCGCTTGAGACCGCGCAGGAGCCGATCACCTGTAATGCGATCTGTCCGGGCTATGTTCTGACGCCGCTTGTCGAGGCGCAGATCCCCGACACGATGCGCGAATATGACATGACGCGCGAAGAGGTGGTGAAGAACGTGATGCTCACGCGCCAGCCGTCGAAGGAATTCGCCACCGTTGAGCAGCTTGGCGGCACGACCGTCTTTCTCTGCTCGGACGCGGCGGCGCAGATCACCGGCACGACGATCAGCGTCGATGGCGGCTGGACCGCGCTCTAAGCCCACCTATCTGCAAGGGTTGGGCCGTCCGTGGCGGGCGGCCCGGTTGGCCGAGAGGATGCCGTGACAGCAAAGAAACGCATCAACCTCGCCCTTCAGGGGGGCGGCGCGCATGGGGCCTTTACCTGGGGCGTGTTGGACGTGCTCCTGCGCGACCCGGATATCGAGATCGCGGGCATGTCGGGCACATCGGCGGGTGCGCTCAATGGCGCGGCGGTGAAGTCCGGTCTCCTTGAGGGCGGGCCAGAGGGCGCGATTGCCAATCTCGAGGCGCTTTGGGCGCGGATGGGGGCGATTGGCGATATGCGCCTCGTCAACTGGATGACGAATTTCGGACCCGGCGCGGCCAATGTGGCACGGGCCTTGGAATACTCGCTTCAATATTCCGTGGCAGAGACCATGGCGCGGCTTGTCTCGCCCTATGCCTATGGGCCGTTTTATAGCAATCCGCTGCGCCCGGTGGTCGATGCCTTTGACTATGACGAGGTCTGTGCAGATCAGGGGCCGCGTCTTTTTATCTGCGCAACCAACGTGCGTAGCGGCAAGGCGCGGGTCTTTACGGGCGATGAGATCACTACCGACGCGATCCTGGCTTCGGCCTGCTTGCCGACAATGTTTCAGGCGGTCGAAATCCCCGATGCAGAGACGGGCGAGCCAGAGGCCTATTGGGATGGCGGCTATACCGGCAATCCGGCGCTTTACCCGCTTTATGACAAAGCGCTGCCGGACGATATCGTCATCATCAATATCAATCCGCTTGAGCGGACGGAGAAGCCCGTCACGCCGCAGCAGATTCAAAGCCGGATCAACGAGATCAGTTTCAACGCGGCGCTCTTGGGCGAGTTGCGGTCAATCTCCTTCGTGCAGCGCCTGATCGCCTCAGGGGCGATTGCCGAGGGCGAGATGAAGAACGTCAAGCTGCACATGATCTCGGATGATGCGCTGATGAATGATCTGTCGGTGGCAACGAAATCCATGCCGACGCCCTATATCCTTTCGGAATTGAAAGAGGCGGGCAAGGCAGCGGCGACGGTATTCCTTGCGGCGCACAAGGATGACCTTGGTGCGCGCGGGTCGGTGAACCTTCAGGAAATGTTCACTTAGACTTTTTGCCCTCGGCGGGTTTGCTCGGGTCTTTGGGGTTGGGATAGACCAGCCCTGCCGAGATCACCAGCTTCGCCGCGTCCTCAACCGACATGTCGAGCTCGATCACGTCATGGCGCGGGAAGAACAAGAGGAAGCCAGAGGTCGGGTTCGGCGTTGTCGGGACAAAGACGCTCACCATCTGGCCATCACCATGCGCGTGGCGCGCGATTTCGCCCTTGGCCTCGGTCGAGATAAAGCCGATGGCCCAGATGCCGCGGCGGGGGTACTCGATCAGGCAGGCCTTCTCAAAATTGCGCTCAGATTGGGCAAAGACGGTTTCGGCGATTTGCTTGGCGCCGGAATAGATCGAGCGCACGACCGGCATGCGGTCGACAAGGCTTTCTGCAAAACGGATCAGCGAACGTCCGATCAGCCCCTTGGCGATCCAGCCAACGATGATCGTGAACAGGAAGAAGATGATCAGCCCGACACCGCGCAGGTTGATGCCGATATATTTCTCGGGGTTGAAACGATCCGGCACCAAAGGCAGGACGAAACCATCCACCCAGCCCATCATCGTCCAGATCAGCCAGATCGTCAGGCCGACAGGCGCGATCACGACGATGCCGGTCAGGAACGAGGCACGAAGCCCGGCAAAGGGACCGGGCTTGCGCACGGGATGTGGATCGTCGTCAAAGGGGGTCGTCATGGGCGGTTCCAGCGCTATTGCCCCGCATAATTAGGCGGTGTTGCGGGCAGGATCAACGGCTGAGCGCTTCTGGTGCTGCTCTTTTCCGCAGAGTGGTGATTTCGCGGGCGATTATCGCCGCAAGCCGGGCGTTGTTCAGCACGAGCGCGATATTGGCCTCGAGAGAGCGCCCTTCGGTGAGGTCGAACAGGCGCGAGAGCAGGAAGGGTGTCACGGCTTTGCCGGTGATGCCTTGGGCGGCGGCCTCGGCGTTCGCCTTGGCGATCAGGGGGGCCATGGTCTCGGCCGGGATTTCATCCGCCTGCGGGATCGGGTTGGCGATCAACTGCCCGCCGGGAAGGCCAAGGGCGGCGCGCATGAGGTGCGCGCGGGCCATCGTCGCCGGGTCATCCATGCGCAAAGGCGCAGGCAGCGGCGAGGTGGCGGACCAGAAGGCGGGAAAGCTGTCCTGCCCATAGGCGATTACAGGCACGCCGTTTGTTTCCAGCACTTCGAGCGTCTTTGGCAGGTCGAGAATGGCCTTGGCCCCAGCGCACACCACGCTGACGGGGGTTTGGGCGAGTTCCGAGAGATCAGCGGAAATGTCGAAACTTGTCTCCGCGCCCTGATGCACACCGCCGATGCCACCGGTGGCGAAAACGTCTATCCCGGCATAATGCGCGGCGATCATGGTCGCGGCGACGGTGGTCGCGCCCGTGCCACCCTCGGCCATGCAAACGGCGAGATCGGCGCGCGAGAGCTTGGCGGCGTGTTCGGTGCGGGCGAGGGTTTCAAGCGCATCCGCCTCGAGGCCGATATGCAGCGTGCCGTCGATCACGGCGATTGTCGCCGGGGTTGCGCCATGGGCACGGATTTCGGCCTCGACGCTTTGGGCCATTTCGAGGTTCTGCGGCCAGGGCATGCCGTGGGTGATGATGGTGCTTTCAAGCGCGACGATCGGCGCACCGGTCGCGCGCGCCTCGGATACGTCGGCGGAGAAGGTGAGAGGGATCATTTGGCGTCGCCTCCAGACACGTAATGCGCCGCTGCCGTGAGGGCGCGGTCGAGCGCTTGGGTGCGGTCGCTGCCCGAGGCTTCGGCGGCGATATGGGCGGCCATGAAGGTATCACCTGCGCCAGTGACGCGGGTCACAAGCACATCCTGCGGGGTTTGACTCACCACGCCTTGCGCCGTGGCGTCAGAGGCGGGGTTCCCGCCGTCCGTCACAAGGGCCCGTTCCGCACCACGGCGCACGAGAGCATTGGCGGCCTCCTCGGAGGTCTCGAACGCCGCTTCGCAGAGCAGGCCCGCCTCTTCGAGATTGACATAGAGCATGCCGCGCCCGTGGGTCAGGAAAGGCAGGAGGCGGGTTGCCTTGCCGGGGCTCGCGGGTGCGACGCGCAGGTCGGCGCGGGCAAAAAGCGGATCGGTGGCGATCTTCTCAAGAAGCGCCAGCGTCAGGTTGCCATCAAGCGCGATCAAGCCGGGATAGGGGGCCTCGGGGCTGGCAAGTATGCCGTTGGCGAGCGGGCGCAGGATCCTGTCACCTGCGGCCTCGAGGGAATGGGCATCGGCAATCGCGGCGACGAGGCCGTTGGCGCCCTCGATGGCCATATATTGATCCGTCGGCAAGTCATCGGAGCGATAGACATGATCCGTCACCATGTTCATGCCCCGCGCCGCCGCCAGAAGCTCTTCGCCCTCGCGGTCGCGGCCAATCGCCGTCAGCAGACCGGGGCGCAGTCCAAAGCGCGACAGGGTCATGGCGATGTTCATCGCCACGCCGCCAGGCAGACGGATAATACGGCCCGGCACGTCGCCGCCTTTGCGCATATGCACTTGCGTGCGTCCGATCACGTCCCAGAGGACGGAGCCGATGCAGAGGATATCCGAGTCATGGGCCATGTCGCGCGCGCCCTTCTTGGGGGTTAGCCGAACGCGTCGCGAAAGGCGGTAAGCTGGGCCACCGGGTCATCCGCGCGCCAGATTTCCTCGCCAATGCCGAAGAAATCCGTGACCGGCGCGAGGGTGCGGATCATCTCGAGATCAAGCGCGCCTTCTGCGACCACGGGCAGTTCGATCATCATCGACCACCATTCGAACAGTTCATGTTCGGCGCGACTTCCGTCGCCGAGCGGCGTTGCGCCGACGGGTCCGAAAGAGACGTAATCCGCCCCCGCTTCGCCCGCGTTCATGCCGTCATGACGCGAGGTGCCACAGAAGGCGCCGACGATGGCATCATCGCCGAGATCCTTGCGCACCTTGCGCACGGAACGGGCCGCATCCGTCAGGTGTACCCCGTCAAGACCGAGCCGTTCTGCAAGCATCACATGCTCGGCAATCACCAGTGCCACGTCGCGGGCATGGGTGACTTCGCGCAGGGCGTCGGCGGCACGGGAAATCCGATCTTCATCACGCGTCGCAAGCGCCAAGCGGACGCAGGCGATCTCGGTGGAATCGAGGGTGCGGGCAAGCTGATCCGGGAACCGGCCGAGTTCGAATTCGGGCGGCGTGATGAGGTAGATTTGGGGAAGCTCGGTTTCGGCCATCTTCGGGCTCCGTTCTTGGCAGTCATCCCGATGCTATACCGTGGAAAACGAAGCTTGGCTATGTCTTTGGAGCGCATCTTGGGAGGCTTTGTGCAAGAGATTGGAGGCCTCCGGCGGGGACATTTGCGGCAAGAGGAAGAGCGGGCGGGTTGTCTCTCAAACGGGGCAGGGCTAAGAGCGGAGGGATTTTTCATGGAGATGACGATGCCCAGCCCGACACCCCAGCCTGCCTTCGTGCTCGTGCGCCCCCAGATGGGCGAGAATATCGGCGGCGCGGCGCGGGCGATGTGGAATTTCGGCCTCGACCGGATGCGCGTCGTGGCGCCGCGCGATGGCTGGCCGAACCAGAAGGCGATCGCCATGGCCTCGGGCGCGGGGCGGCTTCTTGACGAGGCGCGGCTCTGTGCGTCAACGGATGAGGCGCTTGAGGATTGCCACTATGTCTTTGCCACGACGGCGCGGGCGCGGGGCCTCACCAAGCCGGTGGTGACGCCGGAGCGCGCGATGCAGATGGCGCATGAGAAGATCGCCGCGGGCGAAAAGGTTGCCGTATTGTTCGGGCCGGAGCGCGCAGGGCTTGAGAACGACGATATCGCGCGGGCCAATGCGATCATCAACGTGCCGGTGAACCCGGAGTTTGCCTCGCTCAACCTTGCGCAATGTGTGCTGCTGACAGCCTATGAATGGCAGCGCGGCGTGACCGATGCCGCACCGGAGCACGTCGATATGGCCAAGACCGAGTGGGCCAGCCATGCCGAGATGGCGGCACTTCAGACCCACTACGAAGACCGGCTCGAGACTGCTGGGTTCTTTTTCCCGCCGGAGAAGGCCGAGGGCATGAAGATCAACCTGCGCAACATGTGGAGCCGGATGCGCCTCACCCGGGCGGATGTGCAGATGCTGCATGGCATCATGCGGCAAATGGTGCGCTGGAAGGAACGCGGCGACTAAACCGCGCGCCACGCCTTGAAGGCGGGCGGGGGCCGCCCTAATCTCCCCCCGTGATCTCCTCAGCAGAACTGGGACAAGGACGCCAGGATGAGCCAGAAACGCAGCATTTTCGAAGACGTGAACGACAGCGGCAGCCCGTCTAGCTCAAAAGCGGTTGGCGTGATCGACAAAGGCCATCGCGGCGCGCGGCGCGGCATTCGAGCGTGGCTGATGGTGTTGTTTGCGATGGTCGTGGTGATGATCGCAGTCGGGGGGCTCACGCGGTTGACCGATAGCGGGCTTTCGATCACCGAATGGCGCCCCGTCACTGGGGCTATGCCGCCGATGAACGAGGCCGCGTGGCAGGCAGAGTTTGATAAATACAAACAAATAGATCAGTGGCAGATCCAGAATCAATGGATGACTCTTGCAGATTTCAAACAAATATATTGGTGGGAGTGGGGGCATCGTCAGATCGGTCGCGTGATCGGTCTTGTCTGGGCGCTTGGCTTTGCGGGCTTTGCCCTTGCGCGTAAGATTCCGACCGGGTGGACCGGGCGTTTGTTCCTCATTGGGGCGCTTGGCGGGCTACAGGGGGCCGTGGGCTGGTGGATGGTTGCCTCGGGCGTGACATCGGGCGAGGGCATGACCTCGGTCGCATCCTATCGGCTTGCGACGCATCTAGGCCTCGCGTTCATCATTCTCGGCTTCATTGCATGGTATGTCTTCCTGCTTGGGCGCGAAGAGCGTGACCTGATGCAGGCGCGGCGGGGCAAGGAGGCGAAGCTGTTCTCGCTCTCCACCGGTCTTTTGCATGCGGCCTTCGTGCAGATCATCCTTGGCGCGCTGGTTGCCGGGATCGACGCGGGGCGGTCCTATACCGATTGGCCGCTCATGGGCGGGCAGGTCATTCCGCCCAAACCCTTCATGATCGAGCCGCTTTGGAAGAACTTCTTTGAAAATCCGGGCCTTGTGCAATTTATTCACCGTATCTGGGGCTATCTGTTCCTGATCTTTGCAGTGGTCGTCTGGCGTCGGGGGCGGGCCTCGGCCCATGCGGGGACGCAATTTGCCTTCAATACGGTCATTGCGGCGATCCTTGTGCAAGTCGTGCTTGGGATTGCGACGGTGCTTTATGCGGCGCCGGTCCATATCGCGATTGTGCATCAGGTGATGGCGGTCGTGGTCTGGGTGCTGATCCTGCGGGCACGGTTCCTGTCGCATTACCCCGTCACACGTTCTATCCGAGAAGGCTAACCGATGACTGCATATGATGAGTTGATGGCGTTCCAACAGCAGACCGAGGCGTTGGGGCAGGTGGCCGGTCGGCTCGGTTGGGATCAGGAAACCATGATGGCGCGCGGCTCGGCCGGGCAGCGGGCCGAAGAAATGGCGGCGATGCAGAGCGTGTTGCACGCCCGGCGCACCGATCCGCGCCTTGGCGCGTGGCTCGGTCAGATCGAAGACGCAACGCTTGATGCGGTTGGTCAGGCGCAGATGCGCCATATCCGCAAATCCTATGACCGCGCGCGCAAGGTGCCGGCGGCGCTCGCGACTGAGATCGCGCGGGTCACGAGTCGGGCACAGGGGCAATGGGCCGAAGCGCGCGCCGCAGAGGATGTGGCGGCGTTCCTGCCGGTTCTGAAAGAGGTTGTGCGGCTCAAGCGTGAGGAAGGGCAGGCGCTCGCAGATGGCGGCGATGTCTATGACGCGATGATCGACGACTATGAGCCGGAGATGAAGGCGGCCACGTTGCAGGCAATGTTCGACGCCATGCGCCCGCGTCTCGTTGCATTGCGGGCGGCGGTGCTCGAGAAGGGGCCGGGACCAAAGCTTCGCGGTGCTTTTCCAGAAGACGCCCAGATGGCGTTGACCCGCCGCCTTGCCGAGCAATTCGGTTATGACCTGAACATGGGGCGGATCGACAAGGCGGTGCATCCGTTCTCTTCCGGCTCTGGCCATGACGTGCGCATCACCACCCGCACCAGCGCGGACGATCCGTTCAACTGTTTCTACTCGACGATCCATGAAGTCGGTCATGCCTGCTATGAGCAGGGGATTGATGATGCCTATGCGCTGACGCCGCTTGGGCAGGGGGTCTCGATGGGGGTACATGAGAGCCAAAGCCGCATTTACGAGAACCAGCTTGGTCGCAGCCGCGCCTTTACCGGCTGGCTTTTTGACGAGATGCGTGCGGTGTTTGGCGATATTGGTGTTGCGGATGCCGATGCCTTCTGTCGGGCGGTCAACGCGGTGCATCGCGGCTATATCCGCACCGAGGCCGACGAGGTGCAATATAACCTGCATGTTATGCTGCGCTTCGACCTGGAGCGTGGGCTGATGGGCGGCGATCTTGAGGTGGACGATCTCGAAGCGGCGTGGAATGACCGGTTTGAAGCGGATTTCGGCTATCGCGTCGATAAGCCCTCAAACGGGGTCTTGCAGGATGTGCATTGGTCGGTGGGCCTTTTCGGGTATTTCCCGACCTACAGCCTTGGCAATGTCTACGCGGGCTGCCTGCATGAGGCGCTGCGGCGGGACGTGCCGGACCTTGATGCGCGTCTGGCCAAGGGGGATACCGGGGCTGCGACGGCGTGGCTGCGCGAGAATGTACAGCGGCACGGTGGGCTGAAGACCCCGGCGCAAACCATCGAAGACGCCAGCGGTATGGTCCCGTCGCCAGAGCCGCTCTTGTCTTATCTTGAGACGAAATTCACCGCGCTTTACGGCCTCTGACCGGATCAGGCGAAGATATTGACGATATCGTCGTCCTGCGCCGTCTTCTGCGGCGCGGGCGTTTTGGCTTTCTCGGGTTTCGGCTTGGGCGGCGTGGTCAACGGTGGGGTCTGCACACGTTCGGGCAGACCATCGGGCCGCAGCCGGCCAAGCGGATCGCCCGCCTCGAGTCGGCGCACATGTTTCTTGCGACGCACAATGGAAGAGGCGCGCAATTCCCGGTTGGTGAGGTGGATCAGACTTTGCATCAATGCGCAGAGCACCACCACATCCTGCCACATGGTCCCGAGATCGGGGGATTGGGCGAAGATGAAATTCTCCATGAAGCTTGAGCCGACATGGATGATCGCAAGCGCCAGAATGGTGATCCGGAGCCATATCCCCGCCATCATCGCATAGGCGAGAAGGAACAGCATCGCCGTGCCGGCCATCGTCGCCCATGTGAGGGGCATGAATTGCGCAAAGATCGGCACAAGGTCGGGGCCGGGGGCAATGCCGACGCTCGCCGCCATCAGATAAGAGGCCACCAGCACACGCATCAAGCGATCCTTGATCTGAAACGAGGGTTTATTCGCCTGGGCGCGCATGTGCATAGTCTGTCTTTCCGGCCGATCCTTTGGTGCGAGACAAGCCCCGGTGCGAGAGGGCGTGGAACTCCACCCTCTGTTCCATCACGCAAATGTGGGCGGAATGGGGCCAAAATGCGAAAAGATCTCTGAAAATTCTCCGGAAAACGAAAAAAGCGGCCACAACGATGTGACCGCTTTTTCCAATGTCTCTGTCGGCCGGATGCGGCGATCAGCTTTCTGCGTCGCCATCCTCGTCGTCGCCCTGTTCCGCGATCCAAGCCACCGAGACGACTTCTTCGCCCTTGCTGGTGTTGAAGACGCGCACGCCGCCAGCCGAGCGCGAGCGGAAGGAGATGCCTTCGACGGGAACGCGGATTGATTGGCCGGTGGAGGTTGCAAGCATGATCTGGTCGACAAGCTCGACCGGGAAGGACGCCACGAGGACGCCGCCGCGCATCGCCTTATCCATCGCCGCCACACCTTGGCCACCACGGCCGCGAACCGGGTAGTCATGGCTCGACGAGAGCTTGCCCGCGCCGCCGGATGTGATGGTCAGGATCAGGTTCTCTGCGGCAGACATTTCGGCATAGCGTTCCGGGCTGATCGCGCCCTCGACGGCGATATCATCCTCGTCGCCTTCGTCCTCTGTTACACCGGCCACGGCGCGGCGCATCTTGAGGTAGGCGGCGCGTTCATCCGCGCTCGCCTCGAAGTGACGGATCACCGACATGGAAACCACGCGATCCTCTTCGGCAAGGCGAATCCCGCGTACACCGGTCGAATCGCGGCCCTTGAAGACGCGCACTTCGGTTGTCGGGAAGCGGATTGCGCGGCCCGATTGCGTCACCAGCATCACATCATCGTCTTCGCTACAGATCCGCGCGTTCACGAGCTCGATCCCCTCGGGGAGCTTCATCGCGATCTTGCCGTTGCGCATGACGTTGGTGAAATCCGACAGTGCGTTTCGGCGCACGTTGCCCGCCGAGGTGGCGAACACGATTTGCAGGTCAGACCAGTCATCTTCCGGCACATCCACGGGCATGATCGCAGCGATGGAGACGCCCTGTGGGATCGGCAGGATATTTACGATCGCCTTGCCCTTGGAGGTTCGCCCGCCGAGCGGCAGGCGCCAAGTCTTGAGCTTGTAGACCATGCCCTCGGTGGTGAAGAAGAGGAGCTGGGTATGGGTGTTGGCGACAAATAGCGTCGTCACAACATCATCATCCTTGAGCGTGCCGCCCGAGAGCCCCTTGCCGCCGCGTTTCTGGGCGCGGAAATCGGCGAGCGGGGTGCGCTTGATATAGCCGCCGGAGGTCACGGTCACGACCATATCCTCGCGCTCGATCAGGTCTTCGTCTTCCATGTCGCCAGACCAGTCGACGATCTCGGTGCGACGCGGCACGGCGAATTGAGTTTTCACCTCACGAAGTTCATCGGCAATCAGCCCCATGATCCGTTCGCGAGACCCGAGAATCTCAAGGTATTCCTTGATCTTACCTGCCAGTTCTTCAAGTTCGTCCGTGACCTCCTTGACGCCGATCTGGGTCAGGCGTTGCAGGCGCAGTTCGAGGATCGCGCGGGCCTGCGTCTCGGAGAGGTTATAGGTGCCGTCGTCGTTCATCGTATGGGTCGGATCGTCGATGAGACGGATATAGGCGGCGATATCTGCCGCCGGCCAGCGCCGGGTCATCAGCTTTTGGCGCGCTTCTGCGGCGTCCGCCGAAGAACGGATCGTGGCAACGACCTCGTCGACGTTGGAAACCGCGACGGCGAGACCACAGAGCACATGGCTGCGTTCGCGCGCCTTGCGCAGGTCATAGGCGGTGCGCCGGGCGACGACATCCTCGCGGAAGTCGATGAAGGAGGTAAGGAAGCGGCGCAGCGTGAGCTGTTCCGGGCGGCCACCGTTGAGCGCCAGCATGTTGCAGCCAAAGGAGGTCTGCATCGGCGTGAAGCGGAACAACTGGTTCAGAACCACATCCGGCGTGGCATCGCGTTTGAGTTCGACCACCACGCGCACGCCGACACGGTCGGATTCATCCTGCACATGGGCGACGCCCTCGATCTTTTTGTCGCGCACCTGTTCGGCGATCTTTTCGATCATCGCGGCCTTGTTCACCTGATAGGGGATCTCGTCGATGACGATGGCGTAGCGATCCTTGCGGATTTCCTCGACATGGGTCTTGGAGCGGATGATGACGCTTCCGCGCCCCTCGAGGTACGCCTTACGCGCACCGGAGCGGCCAAGGAGAATCCCACCGGTTGGGAAATCAGGCCCCGGGATATACTCGATCAGGTCTTCGCTCGTCAGGTCCGGCTCTTCGATCAGGGCCAGCGTTGCGTCACAGACTTCGCCAAGGTTATGCGGCGGGATATTCGTTGCCATGCCGACGGCGATACCGCCCGCGCCATTGACGAGCATATTGGGGAAACGCGCCGGAAGGACCGTCGGTTCACGGTCCTTGCCGTCATAGTTGTCCTGAAAATCGACGGTGTCCTTGTCGATATCGGCCAGAAGAAAGGCCGAGGGCTTGTCCATGCGGACCTCGGTGTAGCGCATGGCAGCGGCGTTGTCGCCGTCCATGGAGCCGAAGTTGCCCTGACCGTCGAGAAGCGGCAGCGACATGGAGAAATCCTGCGCCATGCGCACAAGGGCGTCGTAGATCGCGCTGTCGCCATGGGGGTGGTATTTACCCATGACATCGCCGACCGGGCGGGCCGATTTGCGATAGGGTTTGTCATGCGCGTTATTGGTCTCGTGCATGGCGTAAAGGATGCGCCGGTGCACCGGTTTCAGACCGTCGCGGAGGTCGGGAATCGCACGGCTCACGATCACGCTCATGGCGTAGTCGAGATACGAACTGCGCATTTCCTCCTCGATCGTGATCGAGGGGCCATCATGCGGCATGTACGCGTGGCCGGTTTCTTCTTCGTTTTCAGGGGTTTCCGGTGTATCGCTCACGTAACGGCTCGCTTCTGTCTGGCGCTCTTCATATTGTTGTCATGCTTATAGCAGCCACCAGATTTCGGGGCAAGCTACAGCCGGACAAACAGCGCAGCGTCAGGCGGAACAGCTGGCGCCACCAAGGACGCAGAATTTGGCGCAATGGGGGTGGTTGAGTTGCACGGGTGCTTCGGCCTCTTCAAGCGTCCGTCCCATTTCGAACTCTGGCTCATAAGGCAGGAGCGTGCAGGCAATGACCGCAGGGGACGCCGCGCCCTTGCGTTTGACGACCATACGTGACGAGGCGCACATGACGTCTTCCGGCGCTTTGCCAAGGATGCCCCAGCAGGCTGTAGTAATCTCGGGCACCTCGACGCTTTCATCCATTTCAGGGAAAAGCACCGTTTCACCGGGGTGCATCGCGTCAATTGCGAAACCGTGCTCTGCAAAAAGACGGCCATAGGCAGCCCGCGACTCGGCCTCACTTTCTTCCCAGATCGTGCGGCCAGCCACGGTCATGCGCAGCCCGTTGTCGCGCAGCCAGTACATGCCCTCAAGCGTGCGCTTGAACCCGCCAACGCCGCGCACCGCGTCGTGGTTTTCCTCGCTCCAGTGATCCAGCGAAATTCGCAGCGTGAGCTTGTCGCCGAAATCTTTGTGCAGCTCGAGAAGGCCCGCTTTCACATGCGGGCGCATCATCGGCAGCATGGCATTGGTCAGGATCAACACGTCATAGCCCCGTTCGAGCGCCATGCGCGCCATGTCGATCATGTCGGGGTTCATGAAGGGCTCGCCGCCGGTAAAGCCGATTTCGCGCACTTTCCAGTCGCGCTCTTCCAGTTCGTCAAGATAGGGGCGCATCTCGTCGCTGCGCAGATACACCAGCGCGTCATTGGTCGGTGACGAGAGAATATAGCAGTTCTCGCATTCGATATTGCAGAGCGTGCCGGTATTGAACCAGAGCGTCTCGGGGCGGCTTAGGGGGACATGTGCGCGGGTGTCTCCATCCGCCGTGACATGGGGATCCGCGAATTTTCCGAGGTTTGCTTGGTCTTTCATCGTGCCTACCTTTCCTCACTCACAATAGTGCTAGCAACCAAGCATTGGCGTTGAAACAGGTTTCCCCATCAGTGACATAGTTGTGATGCAGCATAAGGCTGTTAGAGTTGAAGAACACGCCAAAGCCGCGCCTGAGCGTTGCTGCGGACTGCACAGGATGAAATGGATTCATGGCCCCACGCACTGTCCCGGTAGAGGTTTTCGACCTTGTCATCTTTGGTGGCACAGGCGATTTGGCGCGGCGCAAGATCCTTCCGGCGCTGTTCAAACGCTTTTGTGCCGGACAGATGCCGGGCGAATCGCGCCTGATTGGTGCGTCGCGGAGCGCGTTGAGCCGCGAGGAGTATCTCGAGGTGGTGCGCGTCGCACTCAAGGAGGCGGGCGTTGCGCGCGGCGGTCGAACGCTCGAGGGGTTCCTTGATCGGATCGACTATGTCGCGCTTGATGCGCGCGGAGAGACAGGCTGGCAGCCACTTAAGGAAAAGATGGTGCCGGGGCGTGTGCGGGCCTTCTATTTCTCGGTGGGGCCGAGCCTTTTTGCCGACCTCGCCGCCAATCTCAAGACGCATGGGCTCGCGGATGAGCATTCACGGATCGTGGTCGAGAAGCCCTTTGGCCATGACCTCGAGACAGCGCGGGCGCTCAACGCGGTGCTGACCCGGCATTTCGGCGAAAGCCAGATCTACCGGATCGACCACTACCTCGGCAAGGAAACGGTCCAGAACCTGATGGCGGTGCGATTTGGCAATATGCTTTTCGAGCCGCTTTGGAACGCGCAATATATCGACCATATCCAGATCACCGTGGCCGAGACGGTCGGGGTTGGTGGCCGCGCGGCCTATTACGAGAACGCGGGCGCGATGCGCGATATGATGCAGAACCACATGATGCAGCTTCTCTGTCTCATCGCGATGGAGCCGCCTGCGAAATTCGACCCCGACGCCGTGCGCGACGAAAAGCTCAAGGTGATCCGCGCGCTCGACCCGGTAGAGCCACACCATATCGTGCGCGGGCAGTATACGGCTGCCGATGGTGTGCCGGGCTACCGCGAAGATGTTGAGAATGAACGCTCCAAGACCGAGAGTTTCATCGCCTTGAAATGCCATGTGAGCAATTGGCGATGGGCGGGGACGCCGTTCTACCTGCGCACGGGCAAGCGCCTCAAGACGCGCTCTTCCGAAATCACCGTGGTGTTCAAAGACGCGCCGCATTCGATTTTTGGCCCCGATGCCGGGCGGCACAATAACGAGCTTACGATCCAGCTTCAGCCCAATGAGGGTATCACCCTTGATGTGACCATCAAAGAGCCGGGGCCGGGGGGCATGCGCCTGATTGACGTACCGCTCGACATGAGCTTTGCCGAGGCGCTTGGGGATGGGGCCGATGCGCCGGATGCCTATGAACGGCTGATCCTCGATGTGATCCGGGGCAATCAGACGCTCTTCATGCGCAATGACGAGGTTGAAGCGGCTTGGGCCTGGACCGATCCGATCATCCGCGGCTGGGAATCGCGCGGTGACGTGCCGAAACCCTATGACGCCTTTACCACAGGGCCGGATGGCGCGGTGCAACTCACGCGGCGGGATCGGCGCGAATGGCGGGGGATCCATCCATGAAGATCACACCCTATTCCGACCGCGATATGATGGCGATCGACGTTGCCAACCAGATCGCAGATGAACTTGCCGAGGCGCTTCACCATGAAAAGCGGGTCTGCCTTGCTGTGCCGGGCGGGACGACGCCGGGGCCTGTTTTTGATGCGCTCTGTGCGGCAGATATCGACTGGGCGCGGGTCGACGTGGTGCCAACGGATGAGCGTTGGGTGGAGGAAGACAGCCCGCGCTCCAATGCGCGCCTGATCAAGGATCGGCTTCTTGTGGATCGTGCGGCGAAGGCCCGGTTCCTGCCGCTCTATACCCCGGCGCATGAACCAGAAGAGGTTCTGGCCGAGTTGGAATCAATGATCGCGCCGGAACTGCCGCTTGCCGTCGCCATTCTGGGGATGGGGGATGATATGCATACGGCATCGCTTTTTCCCGGCGCGGACGGGCTGGAAGAGGCGCTTGCGGCCAAGGCGCCGATCCTTGTGCCGATCCGTCGTGCAGACCTTGAGGAAACGCGCTTGTCGCTTTCGGCGCGGATTCTTGATGGGGCGCTTTCCAAACATGTCTTGATCACCGGGGCACAAAAACGCAACGCGATCGAGGCGGCACGGCATTTGCCGCCGCAAGAGGCACCGATCCGGGTCATCTTGCAGGATGCGAAGATACACTGGTCAGAATAAGGTTTGTAAAACAAAGATATGTGGGCAAAACTTCAAGCATTGCACGGCAAGGTCAAGACACGCTCGATCTCTGAAGTGTTGTTCGCAGACCCGACGCGGGCAGAGGCGTTCTCCCTTGATGTGGACGGGCTGCACTTTGATTTCTCCAAGACGAACCTTGATGTAGAATGTCTTGCAACGCTCCTGAAGCTCGCGGAAGAGGCAGGTGTGGTGGCGCGGCGCGAGGCGATGATGAGTGGTGTCCGCATCAACCGCACGGAGGATCGGGCAGTGTTGCACACCGCGTTGCGGGCCATGGCGGCAGGTGCACCGGACGGCGCGATCCTGCTTGAGGATCACGACGTCATCGCCGAGGCGCGGGCAACGCATGACCGGCTTGTCCGGTTCGTGAACGCCGTGCGGAGCGGGGAGTGGCCCGGAGGAGGCACGCGGATCACCGATGTGGTCAATATCGGTATCGGTGGCTCAGACCTTGGCCCGGCCATGGTGGCGCAGGCGCTTGCGCCCTATGCGGATGGGCCGCGGTGTCATTTCGTGTCGAACGTGGATGGCGCCGATATCCATGACACATTGCAACCGCTTGATCCCGAAACAACCCTTGTGATCGTCGCCTCCAAGACCTTTACGACGCTCGAGACGATGATGAATGCGCGCACGGCGCTGCGCTGGATGGCGGCAGGCTGTGACGCGCCGCTGGATCGGTTTGTGGCGCTTTCGACCGCATTGGACGAGACGAAACGCTTTGGAATCAAAGACGAAAACGTCTTTGGCTTTGGCGAATACATCGGTGGACGCTATTCGGTCTGGAGCCCGATCGGGCTTGCTGTGATGTTGGCGGTGGGGGAAGAGGATTGGGAGGCATTCCTCAAGGGGGGGGCTGCGATGGATGCGCATTTCGCCTCTGCGCCCTTGGCGGAGAACCTGCCGGTCCTGCTCGCGCTGGTGGGGCTTTGGCATCAGAAATTCTGTTGCTATGCGACTCGCGCGGTGATTCCCTATGAGCAACGGTTGGCGCGGCTTCCGGCCTATCTTCAACAGCTTGAGATGGAATCGAACGGCAAGAGCGTCGGGACGGATGGCACCCCATTGCCGCATGGCGGTGGGCCGGTCGTCTGGGGTGAGCCGGGCACGAACGGACAGCACGCCTTTTTCCAATTGATCCATCAAGGCCGCGATATTGTGCCTTGCGAGTTTCTGCTTGGGGCCGAGGGGCACGAACCGGAGCTACAGGCGCATCATGATGCGCTGGTGGCAAATTGCCTTGCGCAGTCCGAGGCCCTGTTGCAGGGGCGGAGTTTGGAAGTGGCGCGTAAACAGTTGATGGATAAGGGAAAGAGTGAAGATGAGGCGGAGGCGCTCGCGCCGCACAAGGTCTTTTCAGGCAACCGCCCCTCGACCACGTTGCTCTATCCGAAACTGACCCCGTTTGTCCTTGGCCAGATCATCGCGCTTTATGAGCATCGGGTGTTTGTCGAGGGCGTGATCCTTGGTCTCAACCCCTATGATCAATGGGGTGTCGAGCTTGGCAAAGAGCTTGCAGGCGGGCTGATCCCGGCGGTTGAGGGCGGGGCGCTGCCGCAAGGGGCGAGCGGGTCCACAGCGGCGCTGTTGGACTATATCCGGACCTGTCGAAAAGGCTAGGGAAGCGATGGAGCGGGTAACGGGAATCGAACCCGTAACTTAAGCTTGGGAAGCTCGCGTGATACCTTTTCACCATACCCGCGCTCGACCGCTGAGGTAGTCAAACCGCCGGGGCGCGTCAAGCGAAATGGACGAAAAACCAACGTCGGTATCACGTCGGTATTGCGTCCGTATCGCGGTGGTGCGCCTTAGCCCCGGCGCCGCCGACGACGCCCGCCGCCTTCACCGCCGCCGCCCGTATTGAAGTCGAGATCGGCGAGGGTCACCACCTTGGCCAGCTCCGGGAAGGGATCGGTGGCATGCGGGATGGCGTTGGCGTTGACGAAATGCTCTTGGAATTTTGGCTCGATCGCGGTCTCGACCTTGGTGATCTTGCGCACCGTGGTCTCGATCTCGCGCCGCGCGCCGACATTGCAGAGCGCGATCCGCGCGCCGGTGCCCGCAGCGTTGCCCGCCGAGGTCACCTTGTCGAGCGGCGCATCGGGGATCATGCCAAGCACCATGGCGTGTTTGGTCGAGATATGTGCGCCGAACGCGCCGGCGAGGACCACGCGGTCGACCTTATCCACGCCCATCTCGTCCATCAGGAGGCGCGCGCCAGCGTAAAGCGCGGATTTGGCAAGTTGAATGGCGCGGATATCGCCTTGGGTCACCATGATCTTGGGGCCGCCTTCGGCGGTGCCGTCATGGATCAGGTAGGCATGGGTGCGCCCCTCGGGGACGGATCGCTCGGTGCCGGTCTGCGCGGCAGACCCGATGAGGCCGCGCGAGTCGAGAAGCCCGGCCATTCGCATTTCGGCGACGGCCTCGATGATGCCAGAGCCACAGATTCCGGTGATGCCGGTGGTGGCGATGGCGAGGTCAAAGCCGTCCTCGTCCGACCAGAGGTCAGAGCCGATGACGCGGAAGCGGGGTTCCTTGGTCTCGGGGTTGATTTCAATCCGCTCGATGGCGCCGGGGGCGGCGCGCTGGCCTGAGGAGATTTGTGCGCCCTCGAAAGCCGGGCCAGTGGGCGAGGAGCAGGCAAGGACGCGGCTCTTGTTGCCAAGTTGAATTTCCGCGTTGGTGCCGACATCGACGACAAGCACGAGGTCTTCGGATTTGTCCGGCGCTTCGGCAAGCGTCACGGCGGCGGCGTCGGCCCCGACATGGCCCGCGATGCAGGGCAGGACATAGACCTGTGCGTTGGGGTTCATCGCGGTGAGGTCAAGGTCGCGGGCGGGCAGGGACATCGATTCCGAGGTCACCAGCGCAAAGGGCGCCTGGCCAAGCTCGACCGGGTTCATCCCCATGAGAAGGTGATGCATCACCGGGTTGCAGACAAAGACCGTTTCAAGGATCTGGAACGGTCGGATGCCGGCCTCGGTGGCGATGGATTCCGTGAGGCCATTGATCGCGGTGCGCACGGCGGTGGTCATCTCGACCTCGCCGCCGGGGTTCATCATCGCGTAGGAAACCCGGCTCATCAGGTCTTCGCCAAAGCGAATCTGCGGGTTCATGACGCCGGATGAGACCTTGACCTCGCCGTTGCGCAGATCACAGAGATGCGCGGCGATGGTGGTCGAACCGAGGTCGATGGCGAGGCCATAGATACGGTCTTCGGTCAGACCGGGCCATATCTCGACCAGTTTCGGGATCTCGTCCTTATGGGATTGATGCAGCGCGACGGTCGCCGACCATTTGCCCCGGCGCAGCACTTCTTGCAGACGCGAGAGCAGGGTGAGGTCAGCGGAAATCTCTTCGATCTGCCATTGTTCGCGCAGCGCACGCTCGAGCCGTTCGAAATCGCCGGTGGGCTCGTGCATGTCGGGCTCATCAACCTCGACAAAATAGAGATGCGTCGCGGGATCCATGATGATTTCGCGCGCAGAGGCGGCCTTGCGCACGACCTGGCGGTGCACCTGGCTTTCGGGGGGCACGTCAATCACCACGTCGCCTTGCACCGTCGCCTGACATCCCAGACGCCGGCCCTTGGCGAGGCCGCGTTTGTCGTCATAGCGTTGTTCGACGGCGTTCCATTCCGAAAGTGCATCGTCCTTGACGGTCACGCCATGTTTGGAGAACTCGCCATAGGAGGGGGTGATCTGGCATTTGGAGCAGATGCCGCGACCGCCACACACGGAATCAAGATCGACCCCGAGCTGTCGCGCAGCGGTCAATACGGGCGTGCCGACCGGGAAATGTCCGCGTTTGCCCGAGGGGGTGAAGATCACGAGGGGATCGCTGCTCTGGTCGCTCATCGTCATGCTACCTGTTTTCCTTGTTCGCGCGCATGTCAGAATAACTGGCGTGGCGCGACGGGAAAGGCAAGGTGCGGCATGATCTTGTCCGCTTGCGGCACGTCTGCCTGTTCGGTGCACAATGTGGCGGCTGCGCGGGGCGTCAGAACCTGCTGGATTGCGGCGCGTGGTGAAATTGGGGGTTTCGCACGGGGTCCAGCCATGTAATAGGGAAGCGCCAAACGAGGTCATCCTAGGAGATGTGTGATGAAGATTCGTGAGGCCCTTACCTTTGACGATGTGCTTCTTGTTCCGGCGGCGTCCGAAGTGCTGCCGACGACGGCGGATACGCGGACGCGCGTGACCAAGAGCATCGCGCTCAATATCCCGCTTCTGAGTTCGGCCATGGATACGGTGACCGAGTCGCGCATGGCGATTGCCATGGCACAGGCGGGCGGCATGGGGGTGATCCACAAGAACCTCGACGCCGAGACGCAGGCGCGCGAAGTGCGGCGGGTCAAACGGTTTGAGTCCGGCATCGTCTACAACCCCGTGACCCTGCGCCGCGATCAGACCATTGGTGACGCCAAGGCCTTGGTGGAGCGGTATAACTTTACCGGTTTCCCGGTGGTCGACGAAAAGGGCCATGTGGTCGGCATCGTGACCAACCGCGACATGCGGTTTGCGACGTCGGACGAAATGCCGGTCAGCGCGGTGATGACCTCCGAAAACCTCGCCATGCTTCAGGAACCGGCGGACCGCGAAGAGGCTAAGAGCCTGATGCGTGCGCGTCGCATCGAGAAACTTCTGGTCACCGACGGCAAGGGCAAGCTCACCGGGCTATTGACGCTCAAGGACACGGAACAGGCGGTTCTGAACCCCACAGCCTGTAAGGATGATCTTGGGCGCTTGCGTGTCGCCGCGGCCTCGTCGGTTGGCGATAGCGGGTTCGCACGCTCCGAGCAGCTCGTCGATGCGGGCGTGGATATCGTTGTCGTCGACACGGCGCATGGCCATTCTGCGGGCGTCATCGAAGCGGTGAAACGGATCAAGGCGCAATCGAATGCCGTGCAGGTGATCGCGGGCAACGTGGCGACCGCAGAGGCCACCAAGGCGCTCATTGATGCGGGCGCGGATGCGGTCAAGGTCGGCATCGGGCCGGGCTCGATCTGTACCACGCGGATGGTGGCGGGCGTTGGAGTGCCACAGCTTACTGCGATCATGGATTGCGCCGGGGCGGCCGGTGACACGCCGGTGATCGCCGACGGCGGTATCAAGTTCTCGGGCGATTTTGCCAAGGCCATCGCGGCGGGCGCGTCCTGTGCCATGGTCGGCTCGATGATCGCGGGCACCGACGAAAGCCCGGGCGAGGTCATCCTTTATCAGGGCCGCTCGTTCAAATCCTATCGCGGCATGGGCAGCCTTGGTGCCATGGCGCGCGGCTCGGCGGATCGCTACTTTCAGAAAGACGCGGCGAGCGACAAGCTTGTGCCGGAAGGGATCGAAGGGCAAGTGCCTTATAAAGGCGCGGCGGGTGCGGTCATCCACCAACTTGTCGGCGGTCTGCGCGCAGCGATGGGCTATACCGGCAATGCCACCGTGGAAGACATGCGCAAGAACGCTCAGTTCGTGAAGATCACCGGCGCGGGCCTCAAGGAAAGCCACGTGCATGACGTGCAGATCACCCGCGAGAGCCCGAACTACCGGATCGGCTGATGACACCGGCGGCACGGGTTCAGACGGCGGCAGAGTGCCTTGACGAGATCCTCGCAGGGGCCCCTGCCGAGCAGGTTCTGACCCGTTGGGCGCGCGCGTCGCGCTTTGCCGGGTCCAAGGACCGGGCGGCCGTGCGCGATCATGTCTATGACGTGTTGCGGCAAAAATGGCGGGCGGCCAGCCTCGGTGGTGGTACCAGCGGACGCCAGTTAATGATCGGGCTGCTTCGCGCGAAAGGCGTGGACCCGGCGACTCTGTTTACCGGCGCGCCCTATGCCCCGGCACCGCTCGAAGGCGCAGAAATGATCTTCACTGCGGCCAGCGATGTGCCGGATTTGCCGGACTGGATCATCCCGCGCTTGGAAGCGGCGCTCGGAGAGGATTTCGCAGCCAATGCGGAGGCCATGCGCCATCGTGCCCCGGTCTTTCTGCGCGTGAACCTGCGCAAGACGACACCGCAAAAAGCCGCCATAGCATTGCAGAAAGACGGGATCGAGACCGTCACCTCGCCGCTGGCCGAGACCGCGCTCGAAGTCACGGAAGGCGCGCGGCGCGTGGCGCAAAGCGCGGCCTATCGCGACGGTCTGGTGGAATTGCAGGACGCATCGAGCCAAGCGGCGATTGCCGCGCTTTCCCTGTCGGATGGTGCGCGCGTGCTCGACTATTGCGCCGGGGGCGGGGGCAAGACGCTGGCCATGGCAGGGCGCTGTCAGGGCATGTTCTTTGCCCATGATATTGAGCCGCGGCGGATGCGCGACCTGCCAGACCGCGCCAAACGGGCCGGGGTGACTGTGGCCTGTCTTGAGGTGCCGGATGTGCGGGCCAAGGCGCCTTATGACCTCGTGTTCTGCGATGTGCCGTGTTCCGGGAGTGGCACATGGCGACGCACACCGGATTCGAAATGGCGGTTTTCCAAAGCCGATCTCGCGGCGCTTTTGCCGGTGCAGGCGGCGATCCTTCGGGAGGCAGCGGGGCTGGTGTCCGAGGGGGGGCGGCTCGTCTATGCGACCTGTTCGCTCTTGCCTGAAGAAAATAGCGCGCAGGTCGATGCCTTCCTTGCGGACCACCCGGATTGGCAGCTTGACCTCTCGCGACACTGGACGCTGGCCGATGGCTGTGACGGCTTCTTTGTTGCGCAGTTGCGTCGAGCGTGATTGTCGATCATAGATTTCAACTTTAAGTAGTTTTCAGCTTAATCCGGTGTTAATCTTTTCGCCTGATGCTTGGGCAAGGATTGGCATAGGAGGGCCGCGGTGGCGCTTACGGCACTGGACTCTGGTTGCGAGACGCAGGTCGTGCGTCGTGAAGTGCGTTCGGGATTGCTCTGGGGCCTGGCGGCGGCGCTGTTTCTCTGTGCAGCGCTCCTCGTCCATGACGAGTTGCGTTTGATCTTGGCGGTCGGTGGTCTTGTCATCCTTTGCGCCGGTGGGCTGAGTTGGGTCGTGGGGCGGTGGCGTCGTCGCACGGCACGGCTTCTGTCCGAGGCGCTTGGCGCGATGGTGGCGCTTGGCCCGCACCAACAATACCTAAGCAATCGCAGCGGTGACGTCCTCGCCGCGAACCGCGCTGGTACGACCTCGGCCAATGGGGCCGGGACGCTCGCGGCTTGCCTTGAGCGTGAGGTGGCCGATGCCGAGGCACTTGTCGCAACTCTTTTGCAACGCGCCGCGCAGGACGGCAGCGCGCAAGAGGCGATTCCGCGCCGTGATGGGCGGCTTGACCTTCATGTCACGCGGCTTCCCAAGGGGTATTTTCAATGGCAGATCGCGCGCGAGGTATCGCTTGCCGAGCGGGAAAGCGCCGGGGTGCCGCGCCTGCCGATGCTCACCGTAAGCGCCAAGGGTGCGATCCTGTTCATGAATGCCGCGGCGCGCGATGTGATCGGCGGGCGGCGCACCGCGCTGCGCGATGTTTTTGGCGACGATGGTCCACGGGTCGGCGAGATCAATACCGTGGTGACAGAACGCGGCGGCCAGCATTGCCTCGTGGCCGAATTCTCCATCGGGGCCGGACGCCGCGAGATCTATCTCTTGCCGACCGACGCGCCAACCCCGGCGGGCGGCGAGGCGCAGTTCGAGGGCCTTCCTGTGGCGCTGTTGAAGATCGCTGTTGATGGTCGGGTGCGCAGCGCCAACCGCGCGGCGCGCGACTTGGTGCACCTTCCGGCCGGTCGCGACACGGAGATTTCAACCCTGATGGAGGGGCTTGGTCGGTCGATCCAGGACTGGCTCGCCGAGGCGGCGGCGGGCCATGGCAAGCATCATTCGGAATTCCTGCGCCTGACGCGCAAGGACCGCGAGGTCTTTGTTCAGGTCAACCTGAGCCGCGCGGTCGAAGAGGGGGAGATCGTGCTCATCGCCGTCCTAAGCGACGCGACCGAGCTGAAATCACTCGAGGCGCAATTCGTCCAGAGCCAGAAAATGCAGGCCATCGGGCAGCTTGCCGGGGGGGTTGCGCATGATTTCAACAATCTGCTGACCGCGATTTCGGGGCATTGCGATCTTCTCTTGCTGCGACACGATCAGGGCGACCCGGACTACGGCGACCTTATGCAGATCAACCAGAACACCAACCGTGCGGCGGCGCTTGTCGGGCAGCTTCTGGCCTTTTCGAGAAAGCAGAACCTGCGCCCCGAGGTGCTTGACCTGCGCGACACGCTGGCCGATCTGACGCATCTGCTCAATCGGCTCGTGGGCGAGAAGGTCCGCCTTAGCCTCATTCACGACCCAAAGCTTGAAGCCGTGCGCGCCGACAAGCGCCAGCTTGAGCAGGTGTTGATGAACCTCGTGGTCAACGCGCGCGACGCCATGCCCGACGGCGGCGAGGTCACGATCCAGACCGAACGGCTGCGCCTGCGCGATCCGCTCGAACGCGACCGTGCCACGGTGCCGCCGGGGGACTATGTCTGTGTCCGGGTCAAGGATGAGGGCGTCGGCATCCCGCCCGACAAGCTTCAGAAGGTGTTCGAACCCTTCTTTACCACCAAGCGCACGGGCGAGGGGACTGGGCTTGGTCTGTCGACGGCCTATGGCATCGTGAAACAGACCGGCGGCTACATCTTTGTTGATAGCGAGGCGGGGGCGGGGACGTGCTTTACCCTGATCTTCCCCAAACATGACCTCTACGATGCTGCCATCCCGCAAAAACCAAGTGGGCAGGATACCCGGATCGCAGCGCCGAAGGGTGGTGTTGTGCTTTTGGTCGAGGACGAGGCCCCGGTGCGCAGCTTTGCCTCGCGTGCCTTGCGCCTGCGCGGGCTTACCGTGCTCGAGGCCGGGTCGGGCGAAGAGGCGCTGGAGCTGCTCGACGATCCCGATCTGGTGATCGATCTGTTTGTGTCGGACGTGGTCATGCCGGGCATGGACGGGCCAAGCTGGGTCGCCAAGGCGCGCAAGTCGCGGCCACACGTGAAGGTCGTTTTCATGTCGGGATATGCCGAGGAGAGCTTTGCCGACAAGCAGGCGCGAATCTCGCAGTCGGTCTTTCTGCCCAAGCCGTTCTCGCTCACCGACCTTACGAGCCTGGTGCTGGCGCAGTTGCCCGAGCCGGTGCCGGACACGCCACCGGACCTGCCACGACCCGCGCCGCCCGAGCCGATGCCGGAGACTCAGGAAATACTCTCGTAAAGTTCGAATTCCTCGGCGCATTTTCGGCGCAGCTTGGCCTCGACCTTGGGCGAAATCTCAAGCGCCATGCGCGGCGAGACGTTTTCCTGTCCGAGCGAGATCTTGGTGTTGAGGCGATCTTCGAGGAACCCGATGATCCGGTCCTGATCCTCGTAGCGGAACAGATGCGTGACCTTGGTGCCATTGGGGCGCGGTTCGAGGAATTTCGCTTGGCTGCCGACATTGGCAAAGGGGGGCTTGTCGCCCTTGCAATAGGCATCGACGAACTCGTCAAAGCTCTTGCCGAAGGTCGAATTGGCCTTCCCCTTGAGAAAATCGCGTTGGCGATAACGATACCAGCTCCCGAGCCAGCTTATCGGTTCGCGCATCACCGCCATGGTTTCCATGTTTTCCTCGCGACAGGCCTTCTCGAACATGGGGCGGAAAAACCGGTTATAGCGATAGACCGGCGCGTGCTTGAGTTCGGGGGGATTCGAGATCACCATCGCCGCCCGCGGCGCAAGCGCCTTTTCAATCGCTGTTGTTCCCGTCTTGGGAACCGACAGGAAGACGAGTTTCTCGTTCCAAAAGACAAGCATCTATACGCCTCAAATCACTCAATTATTCGTTTTTTCTGCTTGTAAACTACTCCTTAACCGGTTCCGGCAAAAGTTGTTTTGCATAAATTTCTATTGAAATGTTCTCCTTTTGATCTCATACAATGTGAGAACAAGGCAAGAACAAACGCGATCATTGCCGCCTTCGGCGGTCTATGGAATAAGGAAGCGACGCAATGGCAACGGCAGAACTTTTCGAGATGAGCAGCAAGAAATCCGCAGATAAACAAAAGGCGCTCGACAGCGCCCTGGCCCAGATCGAACGCCAGTTCGGCAAGGGCTCCATCATGAAGCTCGGCGCCGACAATCCGGCGCAGGAAATCGAGGCAACATCGACCGGGTCGCTCGGCCTTGATATCGCGCTCGGCATCGGCGGGTTGCCCAAGGGCCGCATCATCGAGATTTATGGTCCTGAAAGCTCGGGCAAGACAACGCTGACGCTGCATTGTATCGCTGAGGAACAGAAAAAGGGCGGCGTCTGCGCCTTTGTCGACGCCGAACACGCGCTCGATCCGCAATATGCCAAGAAGCTTGGCGTTGATCTTGACGAGTTGCTGATCTCGCAGCCCGACACCGGCGAGCAGGCGCTCGAGATCACCGACACGCTGGTCCGCTCTGGCGCGGTCAACATGGTGGTGGTCGACTCGGTCGCCGCGCTGACCCCGAAATCGGAACTCGAAGGCGATATGGGCGATAGCTCGGTCGGGGTTCAGGCCCGTCTGATGAGCCAGGCCATGCGCAAGCTCACCGGCTCCATCGCGCGCTCCAACTGCATGGTGATCTTCATCAACCAGATCCGGATGAAGATCGGCGTCATGTTCGGCAGCCCGGAAACCACGACGGGCGGCAACGCGCTCAAGTTCTATTCCTCCGTGCGCCTCGATATCCGTCGGATCGGCGCGATCAAGGACCGCGACGAGGTTGTCGGCAATGCCACCCGCGTCAAGGTCGTCAAGAACAAGGTCGCACCGCCTTTCAAGCAGGTCGAATTTGACATCATGTATGGCGAAGGGATTTCCAAGACGGGCGAGCTTTTGGACCTTGGGGTCAAGGCGGGCGTCGTCGAAAAATCCGGCTCGTGGTATAGCTATGGCGATGAACGCATCGGCCAAGGCCGCGAGAACGCCAAGGGTTTCCTCAAGGAAAACAAGAAAGTGGCCTATGAGATCGAAGACAAGATCCGCGCCGCGCACGGGCTTGATTTCGACATGCCCGAAGGGGTCGAGGACAATGACTCGTTGATGGAAGACGAGGCCTGAGCCTCTCGCCTGCGACACTGACAAGGGCCGTCCCGTTCAGCGGGGCGGCCTTTTCTTTGGCGGCACCGCTCTGGCGCGGTGCAAGTGCTGTGGACAGGGGCGTTTGAGGGGAGTAAACCCCCTTGAAACGCCTTGAAAACACACGCGAGAGACGCCGCACATGCCAAGCCTGAACGACATCCGGTCGACCTTTCTCAACTATTTTGCCAAGCAGGGTCACGAGGTCGTGCCGTCGAGCCCGCTCGTGCCGCGCAATGACCCGACGCTGATGTTCGTGAACTCGGGCATGGTCCAGTTCAAGAACTGCTTTACCGGGGTCGATAAGCGCGACTATGTGCGCGCCACCACGGCGCAGAAATGCGTGCGCGCCGGGGGCAAGCACAACGACCTCGACAATGTCGGCTATACCGCGCGTCACCACACATTCTTCGAGATGCTCGGCAACTTTTCCTTTGGTGACTATTTCAAGGAAGAGGCGATCCCGTTTGCATGGGAGCTCATCACCAAGGAATTCGATATTCCGAAAGAGAAGCTCTACACGACCGTCTACCATACCGATGACGAGGCGTTTGAAATCTGGAAAAAGGTCGGTGTGCCCGAAGACCGGATCATCCGCATCGCGACCTCCGACAACTTCTGGCAGATGGGCCCGACCGGTCCTTGCGGTCCCTGCACCGAGATTTTCTATGACCACGGTGATCATATCTGGGGTGGCCCTCCGGGCAGCCCGGAAGAGGATGGCGACCGGTTCATCGAAATCTGGAACATCGTTTTCATGCAGAACGAACAGTTCGAGGACGGCTCTATGGTCGATCTCGACATGCAGTCGATCGACACCGGCATGGGGCTGGAACGGATTGGCGCGCTTCTGCAAGGCAGCCATGACAACTATGACACCGACCTGTTTAAATCGCTGATCGAGGCGTCGGCGGGCGTGACCTCGACCGATCCGTTTGGCGACAAGAATGTGCATCATCGGGTGATCGCGGATCACCTGCGTTCGACCTCGTTCCTGATTGCCGATGGCGTGATGCCGTCCAATGATGGCCGTGGCTATGTGCTGCGCCGGATCATGCGGCGCGCCATGCGACACGCGCATCTTCTTGGTGCGAAAGACCCGGTCATGCATCAACTCGTTCCGTCGCTCGTAAGCCAGATGGGGCAAGCCTATCCGGAACTTGGTCGCGCGCAGGCATTGATTGAAGAGACGCTGAAACTTGAAGAAACCCGGTTCAAGCAGACGCTTGATCGCGGTTTGAAGCTTCTGGATGACGAGCTTGACGGGCTGGCCGAAGATGCGCCGCTGCCGGGCGAAGCGGCGTTCAAGCTTTATGATACCTACGGCTTCCCGCTTGACCTGACGCAGGACGCGCTGCGCGAGAAGGGCCGCGCGGTCGATACAGACGGGTTTGACGCGGCCATGGCCGAGCAGAAAGCCAAGGCGCGCGCCGCCTGGTCCGGATCGGGCGATGCGGCGGACAATGCGATCTGGTTCGACATTGCCGAAGAGCAGGGTTCGAGCGAATTCCTCGGCTACGACACCGAAAGCGCCGAGGGGCAGGTCGTTGCGATCATCGCCGATGGCGCGCGGGTGGATACGCTTGCCGAGGGGGGCGAAGGCTGGCTGGTGATGAACCAGACGCCGTTTTATGGCGAATCCGGGGGCCAAGTTGGCGATACCGGCATCGTGAGCCGCCTTGAGAACCGCGACGAGGTTGCCAATGTCGCGGACACGCAGAAATTCGCGGATGGCAAGCTTTTGGCGCATAAGGTCACGGTTGCGCGCGGCACCATTTCCAAGGGCGATCCGGTGCTGATGGAGGTTGACCATAGCCGCCGTGGCGCGATCCGGGCGAACCACTCGGCGACGCACCTGTTACATGAGGCGCTGCGCGAGACGCTTGGCGATCACGTGGCACAGCGCGGCTCGCTCAATGCGGCCGACCGCCTGCGCTTTGACTTCAGCCATGCCAAGGCGCTTTCGGCCGAGGAAATTCACAAGGTTGCGACCGATGTGAACGCCTATATTCGCCAGAACAGCGCGGTGGAAACCCGGATCATGACGCCGGACGACGCGCGCGAGATCGGGGCGCAGGCACTCTTTGGCGAGAAATACGGCGACGAGGTGCGGGTCGTGTCCATGGGGCGCGCCAATACCGGCAAGGGGTTCGATGGTAACACCTATTCGATCGAGCTTTGTGGCGGCACACATGTGAAACAGACCGGCGATATCGGCGTGTTTGTCCTTCTGGGCGATAGCGCGTCTTCGGCGGGTGTGCGCCGGATCGAGGCGCTGACGGGCGAGGCGGCCTTTGCCTATCTTGAGGATCAGGCCAACCGCATGGCTGAGGTTGCGGCGACGCTCAAGGCGCAGCCGGCGGATGTCGCGGATCGACTGAAGGCGCTTCTGGATGAACGCAAGTCGCTTCAAAACGAGGTCGCGCAGTTGCGCCGCGAGCTGGCGATGGCCGGTGGCGCGGGGCAGGGCGGCGGCGCAGAGGCGAAGGACGTGAACGGCGTCAAATATTTCGCCCAGCTTCTGACCGGCGTGTCCGGCAAAGACCTGCGCCCGCTCATCGACGAGCACAAGACCCGCCTTGAGAGCGGCGCGGTGCTGCTTATCGCCGATGATGGCGGTAAGGTTGCCGTGGCTGCGGGCGTGACCGATGACCTGACCGATACCGTCTCGGCGGTCGATCTCGTCAAGGCGGCGGTTGAGGCGCTTGGCGGCAAGGGCGGCGGTGGCCGTCCCGACATGGCGCAGGGCGGCGCAAAGGACTCGACCAATTCAGATGCGGCCATTGCCGCTGCCGAGGCGGTGATCGCTGGCTGACCATTTGGTCAATAAGGGCTTGGGTTTTCCGGCAGGGGATTTACACTGTCGGAAAATCTCTAACTCGGAGGATACCCGATGCCCGCACTCTGGATCGCCCATGTGACCGTGACCGACGCCGAGGCCTATGGCAAATATGCCGAATTGGCCGGACCGGCGATTGCCAAACATGGCGGGCATTTCATTGCCCGCGGTGGCCGTTTCGTACAGCTTGAGGGACAGGAACGGCCGCGCAATGTCGTGGCGCGGTTCCCGAGCGTCGAGGCGGCGGTCGACTGCTACAATAGCGACGACTACCAACAAGCGTTGAGCCATGCGCGCGATGCTTCTGAGCGTGAGCTCATGGTTGTGGAAATAAACGAATAAACAACGCCTTACACGGCAACAATAAAGCCCCGGATCATTGATCCGGGGCTTTTTCATGGTGTCACTTTTTCTAGAAAAGAGGCCAGAGGCAGACTCTTCTAGAAGATTTTCTTATCCCTGCGCCTTCGACATGCGCTTGCGTTCGTGCGGGTCGAGATAGCGTTTGCGCAGGCGGATGCTGTTCGGGGTGACTTCGACAAGCTCGTCATCGTTGATATAGGCGATGGCCTCTTCGAGGCTAAGCGTCATCGGCGTCGTCAGGCGCACCGCTTCGTCCGTGCCAGAGGCGCGCACGTTGGTGAGCTTCTTGCCCTTGAGCGGGTTCACCTCGAGGTCATTTTCACGGCTGTGTTCGCCGATGATCATGCCCTGATAGACCTTCTCCTGTGCGCCGATCATCATCTTGCCGCGATCTTCGAGGTTCCAGAGTGCGTAGGCCACGGCCTCGCCGTCTTCCATCGAGATCAGCACGCCAGCGCGACGGCCCGGGATCGCGCCCTTATAGGGGGTCCAGCCGTGGAACACGCGGTTGAGAACACCGGTGCCGCGCGTGTCGGTGAGGAATTCGCCGTGATAGCCGATCAACCCGCGCGACGGCACATGGGCGATGATGCGGGTCTTGCCTGCGCCTGCGGGGCGCATCTCGACAAGCTCGCCTTTGCGTGCGCCGGTGAGTTTTTCGATCACTGCGCCGGAATATTCGTCGTCCACGTCGATGGTGGCCTCTTCGACCGGCTCCATCTTCTGGCCGTCTTCTTCGCGCATGATGACCTGCGGGCGCGAAATCGAAAGCTCAAAACCTTCGCGGCGCATGTTCTCGATCAGAACGCCCATCTGGAGTTCGCCACGGCCCGAAACCTCAAAAGCCTCGCCGCCCGGCGTGTCGGCGATCTTGATTGCGACGTTGGATTCGGCCTCTTTGTAGAGGCGGTCGCGGATCACGCGGCTCTGAACCTTTTTGCCATCACGGCCCGCAAGGGGGCTGTCGTTGATGCCGAAGGTGACGGTGATCGTCGGCGGGTCGATCGGCTGTGCCTCAAGCGGCGTATCGACGGCCAGCGCACAGATCGTATCGGCCACGGTTGCCTTGGACATGCCCGCGATGGACACGATGTCGCCGGCCTGAGCTTCTTCGATGTCTTGTTGGGCAAGGCCACGGAAGGCTTGGATCTTGGTGACGCGGAATTGCTCGATCTTCTGGCCAATGCGCGAGATCGCCTGCACCGTCGCGCCAACCTTGAGCGTGCCGCTCTCGACGCGGCCGGTCAGGATGCGGCCCACGAAGGGATCCGAGCCAAGCGTCGTCGCCAGCATACGGAAATCGTCTTTTTGGTGCGCGACCTGTTTCGGCGCGGGCACGTGGTTCACGATGAGGTTGAACAGCGCGTGCAGGTCTTTGCGCGGCCCGTCCAGCTCGGCATCGGCCCAGCCATTGCGGCCCGAGGCATACATATGCGGGAAGTCGAGCTGATCTTCGTTGGCATCGAGCGAGGCGAAGAGGTCAAAACACTCGTCCAGCGCGCGGTCGGGTTCGGCGTCGGGCTTGTCGACCTTGTTGAGGACCACAATCGGGCGCAGGCCAAGCGCCAGCGCCTTGGAGGTCACGAATTTGGTCTGCGGCATCGGGCCTTCGGCGGCATCGACGAGCAGGACAACGCCATCGACCATCGACAGGATGCGCTCGACTTCGCCGCCGAAATCGGCGTGGCCGGGGGTGTCGACGATGTTGATCCGCGTGTCTTTCCACTCGACCGAGGTCGGCTTGGCGAAAATGGTGATCCCGCGTTCGCGCTCGAGATCATTGCTGTCCATGGCCCGTTCGGCCACTTCCTGGTTTTCGCGAAACGCGCCGGACTGTTTCAGAAGCTCATCGACAAGGGTCGTCTTGCCGTGGTCAACGTGCGCGATAATCGCAATATTACGAAGGTCCATCAGATATGCCTTTCCTGTTCGAGCTTCGCCTATAGCGCGGACACGGAAAAGGCTAGCCCCTTAATGGCCTGCGCTTTCGGAAAACAGGTTAATGACCACAATGCCGCACAGGATCAGCCCGATGCCGAGGATCGCGGGCAGGTCGAGTCGCTGTTGAAAGGCAAAATAGCCGATAATGGCGACAAAGACGATGCCGAGGCCGCACCAGATCGCATACATGATGCCGACCGGCAGTGTCTTGAGTGTGAGGCTCAGGAGGTAGAAGGAAATCGCGTATCCGATGACAACGATCACCGAGGGCCAAAGCCGGGTAAACTGCTGGCTTGCATGAAGCGCCGAGGTGGCGATGGTCTCGCTTAGAACGGCGAGCATAAGAATGGCATAGACCTTGGCCATGGCGCGTCTCCCGTCGGGTCTGAGACGGTCCTAGCCTGTCGCGGCCTTTGGCGCAATCCGCAGGCTCTAGCGCGCGATATAGCGGTCGCGGCGGTGGTTGGTGAGGATCACGAGATTGGTGACTGCGGCGCCGATGAGCGCATAGACCACCGTCACCAGCGGAAAGAGGGCAAGGGCGAGGGCAAAGACGCAAACGTCAAAGCCAAGCTGCACCTTGCCCGCCTTGATACCGCGCGTGTCCTGAAGCCAGACCGCGACAATCCCGACCCCGCCAAGCGTGGCGCCGTGGCGAAACAGGATGAGAAGGCCTGCACCCGCGCTCACCCCGCCGAGGACCGCACCAGCCAGCGGATGCAGAAAGGCAAAGCTCATGCCCTGCGGCAAAAGGAAGGTCCAGCCGGTGAGGATCGCGACCGCGGCAAAGGTTTTGAGCGTGAAGACAAGGCCCATCCGGTAGATCGCGACCGCGTAGAAGGGCAGGTTGATGAGGAAGAACACCACACCGAAACTCCAGCCGCCCCAATAAGAGACGAGGAGCGAGAGGCCCGCGACCTGTCCGGTGATGAGGTCGGAGGCTTGCAGGAACTGCACCGAGAGCGCCATGAGAAGCGTGCCGGTGACGAGGCCCTGAAGGTCTTCGAACTTCGAATGCCGATCGGCGGGGGGTGTTTCGAGAAGAAATGCCATGCGCCCGGTTCTTACCGCGCGGGCCAGGTTTGTCCAGAAGGCGCGGCGTCACACGGCTGCTGCCAAGTGTCGCGCTTTAGGAGTGATCATTAGGCAGTTGAAAAGGTGAGGTATTTCTACCTGTTGTCCGCAAACCATGCCCGCACACGGCGCTGGATATGATCCCAAAGTGCAGGCGCGCCGCGCTTGACCTTGGTGCCGACGCGGGCCTCGAGTTGCTCTTCGGTCACGTCATATTCGATCCACGATCCGCCGCCGGTCATCAGATTGCCATGGCAGGGCTGCGCCCGGTCGATCGCACGGGCAAAGATCGCGTCGTCGCTTTCGCCTGCTTCGAATTCATCCCAGAGCGCGCGCAACTCCGCGCCCTGATCCTCGGGCAAGAGCGCAAAGAGGCGGTCCGCCGCGGCGATTTCCTCGGCCTCTTTCGCTGCCGCGTCATGGGCGCCATGAATGGGGGTGTCGCCGGCGTCGATTTCGACCAGATCATGCAAAAGAAGCATGCGGATCACCCGGTCGATATTGACGGGGCGGTTGGCATGTTCGGCAAGGATCATCGCGTAGAGCGCGATATGCCAGCTATGCTCGGCAGAGTTTTCCTTACGCGACCGGTCCAGAAGCGTTGAGGCGCGCAGCACGGATTTCAGTCGGTCGGCCTCGTCGAGGAAGGCAAGCTGTGCGTCGAGCCGGTCGCTCATCGCTTGAGCTCGAATCCCTTGGCCTTGAGCCGGTCCTCAAGCTGTTTGCGGGCGCGTTCCTCGGCGGTATGGACGCGCACCGCCGTCATGAAGGCCTCATGCAGGGTCGAGGACGTGGCCTCGATGGTGTTGGTGATGTCCTGAATGAGTTGCAGATCGCCTGTGGCTTTCTGCGCTTCGATCACGTCGAGGGCAAGGCGGTTGGCGATATCGTCGTAATAGGCCATGCCGCTCCCTTAGCGCGAGGTTTCGGTCAGGCGGCGTTTGACGTAGTCCGTCACATTGCCCACCATCGTGTCCATGTAGTCTTCGGTTTCAAAGAAATGCCCGGCGCCGTCGATCTGTTCGTGGGTGATCGTGATGCCTTTCTGCTCGTGCAGCTTGCTCACCAGAGCTTCCGTATCCGCCGGGGGCGCAACGCGGTCGGCGGTGCCGTTGATGATAAGGCCCGAGGACGGGCAGGGCGCGAGGAACGAGAAATCGTACATGTTCGCAGGCGGTGCGACCGAGATGAATCCGGTGATCTCGGGGCGACGCATCAAGAGCTGCATGCCGATCCAAGCCCCAAAGGAGAACCCAGCCACCCAGCAATGCTTGGAGTTGGTGTTCATCGACTGAAGGTAGTCCAGCGCCGAGGCCGCATCCGAGAGCTCTCCGACGCCTTGGTCGTATTCGCCCTGGCTCCGGCCGACACCGCGGAAATTAAACCGCAGCACGGTAAAGCCCATGTTGAAAAACGCGTAGTGCAGGTTATAGACAACCTTGTTGTTCATGGTCCCGCCAAATTGCGGGTGCGGATGGAGCACGATGGCAATTGGTGCGTCCTTTTCCTTTTGCGGATGGTAGCGGCCTTCAAGCCGTCCTTCGGGTCCGGGAAAAATCACCTCGGGCATGGGCGTCCGTGTCTCCTGCGCGTCGTGCCGAGTCTATTCTTGACGAATATGCTTGGTCACTTTAGAACAATTCTAACTTGGCCGGTTTTCACCGGTTGCGGTGCAAGCGATGTATGCCTTGCGACGCGCAACGTCAATCTATTCGCGGGGGGTGCCGCATGAAACTTTCAACCAAAGGGCGTTATGCTGTCGTTGCGCTGGCCGATATCGCGCTGCAGAAAGGCGACAAGCTGGTGACGCTGGCCGAGATTTCCGGACGCCAGAACATCTCGTTGCCCTACCTTGAACAGTTGTTCGTAAAATTGCGTCGTGCCGCGCTTGTGGATTCGGTGCGCGGCCCGGGGGGCGGGTATCGACTTGCGCGCCCGGCGTCGGAAATTCGCATCGTTGATGTGCTTGCGGCGGTCGATGAAACCGTCTCGGCGCTGCATACCGGCGCAGGGGCGACGGGCGGCTCGTCCGGCTCGCGCGCGCAGTCACTGGCCAACCGTCTTTGGGAAGGGCTTTCGGCGCATGTATATGTGTTCCTGCATCAGACGCGCCTGTCGGATGTGATTGAGAACGATCTCGCGCCGTGCCCGGCGATCCCGAACATTTTTGCCGTGGTGGATGCCGATTGATGCGGACCTATCTCGACCATAACGCCACGGCGCCGCTGCGCGCAGAGGCCCGCGCCGCGATGATCGCGGCGATGGATGTGGTCGGGAATCCGTCGTCTGTTCATGCCGAGGGCCGTGCGGCCAAGGCCCTGCTTGAGAAGGCCCGCGCCGAAATCGCGACCGCCTTTGGCGCGGACGGCGCGGATGTGGTCTTTACCTCCGGCGCGACCGAGGCGGCGGCATTGGCACTTGCGGGGCGGGGCCTGCATGGCGGCGGGATCGAGCATGATGCGGTGGATGCGTGGATCACGGATGATCTTGCCGTTGACGGGCAGGGTCAGGTGCAGGTCACCGATCCGGGCCAGACCGCGCTGCAACTCGCCAATTCCGAGACCGGCGTGGTGCAAACCCTGCCCGAGGGCCTTGCCGTGAGCGATATGACGCAGGGCTTTGGCAAGCTGCCGGTGGCCTTTAATTGGTCCGGTGCGACCATGGCGCTCGCCTCGGCGCATAAGATTGGCGGTCCCAAGGGGATTGGCGCGCTCATCGTCAAGCGCGGCACCGATCTCGCGGCCCAGCTCAAGGGCGGTGGGCAGGAGATGGGCCGCCGTGCAGGCACCGAGAATATCCTCGGCGCGGCCGGCTTTGCCGCCGCTGCGACGGCTGCGGCGCGCGATCTGGCCGATGGGGTTTGGGATGAGGTTGCATCCTTGCGTGATTTGCTGGAAGACACCCTTGCAGCCGAGGCAGATGGCACCATTTTCGTAGGGAAGGGCGCAACGCGCCTGCCGAACACGCTCTGCCTCGCGACTCCGGGTTGGAAAGGCGAGACACAGGTGATGCAGATGGATCTTGCGGGCTACGCGATTTCTGCGGGCTCTGCCTGTTCCAGCGGAAAAGTGCGGGCAAGCCGGGTCTTGCGCGCGATGGGATATGACGAGGCCACGGCGGCTGGCGCAATTCGCGTCTCGCTTGGCCCCGAGACGAAGCAACAGGACGTGCTCGGCTTTGCAGAAGCCTGGCTTGAACGTCTCAGGAAACACCGCGCCCGCGCGGCGTAAGCGAACAGGAGAACACCATGGCCAGTATGGACCAGACGCAAGTCAAGGAAGGGGTCGACCAGGAAACCGTCGACGCCGTGCGCGAAGTCGGTGGCAAATACAAATACGGCTGGGAAACCGAGATCGAGATGGAATATGCCCCGAAAGGGCTGACCGAGGATATCGTGCGCCTCATCTCGGACAAGAACGAAGAGCCGGAGTGGATGACCGAATGGCGCCTTCAGGCCTATCAACGCTGGGTGCAGCTCAAAGAGCCGGACTGGGCGATGCTCGATTACCCCGAGGTCGATTTCCAGGACCAGTATTACTATGCCCGTCCCAAGAGCATGGAAGAAAAGCCGAAATCCCTCGACGAGGTCGATCCCAAGCTTCTCGCGACCTATGAAAAGCTTGGTATTCCGCTCAAGGAACAGATGATCCTTGCCGGTGTCGAAGGCGCCGATGCCGCGCCCGCAGAGGGCCGCAAGGTTGCCGTCGATGCGGTGTTCGATTCCGTTTCGGTTGGCACCACCTTCCAGAAAGAGCTTCAGGAGGCGGGCGTGATCTTTTGCTCGATCTCCGAGGCGATCAAAAACCACCCGGAGCTTGTGAAGAAATACCTCGGCTCGGTCGTGCCGGTGTCGGACAACTTCTATGCGACGCTGAACTCGGCCGTGTTCTCGGATGGCTCGTTCGTCTATGTGCCGCCGGGCGTGCGCTGTCCGATGGAGCTTTCGACCTATTTCCGCATCAACGCCGAGAACACCGGCCAGTTTGAGCGCACGCTCATCATCGCCGACAAGGGCTCTTACGTGTCCTATCTCGAAGGCTGCACCGCGCCCCAGCGCGACACCTCGCAGCTTCACGCCGCAGTGGTGGAAATCATCATCGAGGAAGATGCCGAGGTGAAATACTCCACCGTTCAGAACTGGTATCCCGGCGACGAGAACGGCAAGGGCGGTATCTACAACTTCGTCACCAAACGCGCCGATTGCCGCGGTGATCGGGCCAAGGTGATGTGGACGCAGGTCGAAACCGGCTCTGCCGTGACTTGGAAATACCCGTCCTGCATCCTGCGCGGTGACGAGAGCCAGGGCGAGTTCTACTCGATCGCCATCACCAACAACCACCAGCAGGCCGATACCGGCACCAAGATGACCCACCTTGGCAAGAACACCAAGAGCCGGATCGTCTCTAAGGGCATCTCGGCGGGTAAGTCGCAAAATACCTATCGCGGTCTCGTGTCGATGCACCCCAAGGCCAAGGAGAGCCGCAACTATACCCAATGCGACTCGCTTCTCATTGGTGACAAATGCGGGGCGCACACGGTGCCGTATATTGAGATCCGCAACAACTCGTCGCGTTGTGAACACGAGGCGACCACGTCCAAGGTGGATGACGAGCAGATGTTCTACTGCCGCCAGCGGGGCATGGACGAGGAAGAAGCCGTGGCGCTCATCGTCAACGGCTTTGCCAAGGAAGTGCTTCAGGCGCTGCCCATGGAATTCGCCATGGAAGCCCAGCAACTTGTGGCGATCTCGCTCGAAGGGTCCGTCGGCTAAAAGGGCCCCAACCTGCGGGAAAGGAAGATCATGGAAACCCTCCACCACTTGATGCAGCAATCGGCAGGCATTGGCGCGGGCGTCACGCTCGGCGCGCTTGTCGGGCTGTCCATTGCCAAGAAACGCGGCAACTCCAAGGCGTTGGTGGCGGATTCCGTGTTCATCACCGCGGCGCTTGTCGGCTTTCTTGCCATGGCGGTGCATATGCTCGTCACCTACCTGGGGTTTGGCCAATGATCGTCACCACCACCAACAGCATCGAGGGCCACACCATCACCGCCTACCGTGGCATCGTTGTGGGCGAGGCGATCATGGGGGCCAATGTGGTCCGTGATGTGTTTGCCCAGATCACCGATATTGTCGGTGGTCGTTCCGGCGCTTATGAGAGCAAGCTTCAGGACGCCCGCGACACGGCCCTGCGTGAGCTTGAAGAGCGCGCCACGGCGGTCGGGGCCAATGCCGTGGTCGGTGTTGATCTCGACTATGAGGTGGTCGGCCAGTCCATGTTGATGGTGTCAGCGAGCGGCACCGCCGTGAGCGTGGAGAAGATCTAGATGGCGCCCAAGGATAACACTCCAGAGATCATCGACCGCCCGCAACTCACCTTTCCGAAGGACGTTGCCGATTGGGTGCGTGGTCACTATGAGGCCGCGAATGTCATCCTTGAATACGGCTCCGGCGGCTCGACCGTCATGGGCTCCGAGATGGAAGGCAAACGCATCTTCTCGGTCGAGTCCAGCAAACACTGGTGTGCCATGATGCAGCGTTATTTCGATCATGCGGGCATGACGTCGCCAGTGACGCTGCACTATTCCAATATCGGCAAGGTCGGCAAATGGGGCAAACCCGAAAATGAAACCGCTTGGCGCAAGTATCACCGCTACCCGAACGGTATCTGGGATCTCGAGGGGTTCGAGGCCCCGGATCTTGTGCTCGTGGATGGGCGGTTCCGGCCTGCGTGCTTTGTCACCACGATGCTCAGGACCGAGAAGCCCGTGACGCTCTTGTTCGACGATTATGTCGGTCGGCGACAGTATACGCGGGTCGAACGCTGGCTCGAACCGGTAGAAATCAAGGGCCGCATGGCCCGTTTTGACATCACCCCAACAGACCTCCCGCGAAAGGATCTGACCGAGATTCTGACGCTTTATACGAAATCCTTCTGACGGCTGCTCCGATAGCAGCACAGTAAACGCGCGAAAGGCAGAAATATGCTTGAGATCAAAGGCCTGAAGGTCAAACTTGAAGAAGAGGACAAGCAAATCCTCAAAGGCGTCAACCTCACAGTCGAGGCTGGCAAGGTGCATGCGATCATGGGCCCGAATGGCTCGGGTAAATCGACGCTGTCCTATGTGCTCTCGGGCCGTGACGGCTATGAGGTGACGGGCGGCGAAGCGTCGCTTGAGGGCGAAGACCTGCTCGACATGGAGCCGGAAGAGCGCGCCGCGGCGGGCCTTTTCCTGGCGTTCCAATACCCGGTTGAAATTCCCGGCGTCGGCAACATGACCTTCCTGCGCACCGCGGTGAACGCACAACGCAAGGCGCGCGGCGAAGACGAGATCAGCGCCGGCGATTTCCTCAAGCTCATCCGCGAGAAAGCCAAGACGCTCAAGATTGACGCCGAGATGCTCAAGCGTCCGGTCAATGTCGGCTTTTCCGGCGGTGAGAAGAAACGCAACGAGATTCTTCAGATGGCGATGCTCGAGCCGAAGATGTGCATCCTCGACGAGACCGACTCGGGCCTCGACGTGGACGCAATGAAGCTTGTCTCCGAAGGTGTGAACGCGCTGCGCGATGCGGGCCGTGGCTTCCTTGTCATCACCCACTACCAGCGTCTTCTCGACCACATCAAACCGGACGTTGTGCACATCATGGCCGATGGCCGCATCGTCAAAACCGGTGGCCCCGAGCTCGCGCTTGAGGTGGAACAGAACGGGTATGCCGACATTCTTGCGGAGACCGCGTGATGGCTGCCGTGACGCAACAGAAAATGGACGCCACCGAAGCGCGCCTTGCAACGCTTGACCTTCCCGAGTCCGCGCCTTGGCTTGCCGAAGCGCGCGAAGCCGCTCTGGCGCGCGTGCGGGCCGCTGGTCTGCCGGGACGCCGGGACGAGTATTGGAAATACACCCGTCCCGACACGCTGATCCAACCCGAAGCCCCCACGGCGGCGGTGTTCGATCATGGCGAAGAGGCGCCGGTGTTCGATACGGTCGATCGTCTCAAGGTCGTCTTTGTCGATGGCGTCTTCAGCAGTGACCTCTCTGACCCGCTCGAGGGCGAGGGCTTTACCATCGAACGCCTGAGCGACGTGGCTGATAAGGACATTCACTGGGCCAAAGACCTTTATGGCACGCTTGAAACCAACGGTCAGGATCCGGTCAAGCGCCCGCTCGCGGCGCTCAACACCGCCTTTGCCTATGATGGTGTCGTGATCCGCGTCACCGGCAAGGTCTCGCGCCCTGTGAGCCTGATTTATGTCCATGAATCAGAGGTTTCTGATGCGATGCTCCACCACGTGATCAAGCTTGAGGAAGGTGCGGATTTCACCCTTCTCGAGAATGGTCCGGCGGCGGCGCGTTTCAACAAGGTGCTTGAGGTGGATGTGGCCGACAAGGCAGGCTTTCATCATGTGCGCGCCCAAGGTCGCGATCATGAACGCCGCGCTGTGACGCATATCTTTGGTCGTCTCGGCGCCGAAAGCACGTTCAAATCCTTCACCCTGACGGTCAACGGCCAGATGACGCGCAACGAAGCGATCCTCGAACTCACGGGCGATGACGCGGTGGCCCATGTGGCAGGCGCCTGTCTTGGTGACGGTGATTTCCATCACGACGACACGGTGTTCATCACCCATGACGCCGAGAATTGCGAAAGCCGTCAGGTCTATAAAAAGGTGCTGCGCAACGGTGCGACCGGCGTGTTCCAGGGCAAGATCCTCGTCAAGAACAAGGCCCAGCGCACCGACGGCTACCAGATCAGCCAATCGCTCCTTCTCGACGACGATAGCCAGTTCTACGCCAAGCCAGAGCTTGAGATCTACGCCGATGACGTGGCCTGTTCGCACGGCTCCACCTCGGGCGCGATCGACGATGAGGCGCTGTTCTACCTGCGCTCGCGCGGTCTTCCCGAAGGCATCGCCACCGACCTTCTGACGCTCGCCTTCCTTGCCGAAGCGGTTGAGGAAATCGAGGACGAGGCGCTGGCCGAAGAGATCGTGTCGCGTCTCGATGCGTGGCTCACGCGGCGGCGCAAGGGCTGATGTCGGTTCTGCGCGACATCGCGGTCAGCTATCGTGGACCGCAGCCTGTCGTGGCACGTCATCTCGCCACGGGCGCGCGCGAAGACCGCGCGCTCGTGATCCTCATGGCGGCCTGTGTGGTGTTCTTCATCTCGAGTTGGCCGCGTCTTGCGCGCATTGCGCATCTTGAAGACAAAGAGCTGAACCCGCTCTTGGGCGGCTCGCTGCTCGGCTGGATCTTCATCGCGCCCTTGGCCTTCTATACGCTCTCGTGGCTCCTTGGGGTGATCCTCGGGGTTCTGGGCTGGAAAGGCGGAGGCTATGGCAGTCGCATCGCGCTTTTCTGGGCCTTGCTGGCGGCGTCGCCGCTCGTGCTTCTGAACGGTCTTGTGGCGGGGTTTGCCGGTCCGGGACTCGCGCTGAGTGTCGTCGGTCTGATCTGGATTCTTGTCTTCGGATGGTTCTGGATCGCAGGGCTTCAACAAGCAGGGAGAACACCGGCATGATGGATTTCGCCAAGAACCTGTTTCGCGAAACGATCTTTGACCCGGCCGGGGCAGGGCGGCGCATCGTGGCGCTTGATATCGCGCCCAACACGGGCTGGATGCTGCTAGGCCTCGCCACGGTTCTGAACACGCTTTTGTTCTTTGCCATGAGCGCCATGTTCCCGGCGCCCAACGCCATGCCCTTTGTTTTTCTGAGCGTGCCTTGGCGCGTTGCCCTGACGATGTTCGTTGCGGTGGCGATGTCTGTTGTCGCGCTCTACTGGAGCGGTCGTATCCTCGACGGCAAGGCGCGCTTTGGTGACATTCTGGCCATGATCGCCTGGCTTCAGATCATGCGCGTCGCGGTGCAGGTGGTGACGATTGTCCTGAGCCTCGTTGCCCCCTTCATCGGCGCGCTATTGGCCTTCGGGGCGGGAATCTACGGCATCTGGATCTTGATCCAGTTCGTCAATGTCGCCCAAGCCTATGCTTCTATCGGCAAGGCGGTGATGAACGTGATCCTGACCATGGTGGCCCTTGTCATGATGCTTTCCCTCACGCTCTCGTTTCTGGGCGTGGCGGTGACTGGAGTGAACTGATGTATGACATCGCGAAAATCCGCGCCGATTTCCCGATCCTCTCGCGTGAGGTCAACGGCAAGCCCTTGGTCTATCTCGACAATGGGGCCTCGGCGCAAAAACCGCAGGTGGTGATCGACGCGATCACCAATGCCTATGCCAACGAATATGCCAATGTGCATCGCGGGCTGCATTACCTGTCGAACCTTGCGACCGACAAATATGAGTCCGTGCGCGGCACCATCGCGCGCTTTCTCAATGCCGCGAGCGAAGATGAGATCGTGCTCAACTCCGGCACCACCGAGGGGATCAACATGGTCGCCTATGGCTGGGCCATGCCGCGCATGGAGCCGGGCGATGAGATCGTGCTTTCGGTGATGGAACACCACGCCAATATCGTGCCCTGGCATTTCCTGCGCGAACGCCAAGGCGTTGTGCTCAAGTGGGTCGACGTGGATGCCACGGGTGCGCTTGATCCGCAGGCCGTGATCGACGCCATCGGCCCCAAGACAAAGCTTGTCGCCGTGACTCAGTGCTCCAACGTGCTTGGCACGATGGTCGACGTAAAGGCGATTGCAGCAGGCGCCCATGCCAAGGGCGTGCCGGTCCTCGTCGATGGGTCGCAAGGCGCGGTGCACGCGCCCGTCGATGTGCAGGATCTCGACTGCGATTTCTATGCCATCACCGGGCACAAGCTCTATGGTCCCTCCGGCTCTGGCGCGATCTATTGCAAATCCGAGCGCATGGCCGAGATGCGCCCCTTCCTTGGCGGTGGCGACATGATCAAGGAAGTCTCCAAGGACGCTGTGGTCTATAACGACCCGCCAATGATGTTCGAGGCTGGCACGCCGGGCATCGTTCAAACCATCGGCCTTGGCGTCGCGCTCGATTACATGATGGATCTCGGGATGGCGAACATCGCCGCGCATGAGGCGGGGTTGCGCGACTATGCCATGCAGCGTCTCACCGGCCTCAATTGGCTTCAGGTGCAGGGGACGACCTCTGACAAGGCGGCGATCTTTTCCTTCACGCTCGACGGGGCAGGGCATCCGCACGACATCTCGACCATTCTTGACAAGAAGGGCGTTGCAGTGCGCGCGGGCCACCATTGCGCCGGTCCCCTGATGGATCACTTGGGCGTTTCGGCCACCTGCCGCGCCTCTTTCGGCCTCTACAACACGACCGAAGAGGTCGACACGCTGATCGACGCGCTTGAACTGGCGCACGAGCTTTTCGCCTGATTTGCCGCGAAAACGGGCGTTCAGCCTGACATGACGTCAGAAAGCGACTTCTTCATGTCGCTTTCTGGCCATTCTCACCTGCGGCGGCTAGTCTCCGGCTAAATCAGCAAGGAGACCAGTATGACCGCCCTGACCACCGCCGACCAGATTTCCGATATCGCCTTCGGGTTCATGGGATCCAAGGCGCTTTTCGCGGCGCTTGAGGCGGATACCTTTTCGCAGCTCTCCGAGAAGGGACCAATGAGCGCGCGGGAACTGGCCAATTTCGTCCCCCTCGATGCCGACCGCGCCGAGACGCTTCTGACGGCACTGGCGGGGCTTGGCCTTGTGACGGTAGAGGCAGGCAAGTTCGCCAATGGTCCGGCGGCGGAGATGTTCCTTGTGAAGGGCGCGAAATACGATTTTGGCGACTACCTGCGCCTACAGGTGGGGCGCCAGATGTATGGCCTTCTCGACCAGATTGATGATGCGCTGATGAACCGTCTGCCGCCCGAGGCGACGGCCTCCTATGCGGAATGGTTCTCGGACCCAGACGAGGCGCGGCTCTACTCGGCCTCGCAACATGCGGGTTCCCTCGGCCCGGCGCGCCAACTTGTGAAGTCGATGGACCTTTCTGGCGCCAAGACCATGCTCGACGTGGGCGGCGGCACCGGGGCCTTTGCCATCACGCTTTGTCACGCGGTCGAAGGGCTTTCCGCGACCATCGTCGATTTTCCCAACGTGGCCGCGCTTGGCCGGGATTATGTCGCCGAGGCAGGCCTCTCCGAGCGGATTTCCTACATTGAGGGCAACGCGCTCGAGACCGACTGGCCGGGCGGGCAAGACCTGATCCTGATGTCTTATCTCTTCTCCGGCGTGCCCGGTGAAACCCATGATCGCCTCTTGGCGCAGGCCTATGCCTGTCTCAACCCCGGCGGGCGGCTCCTCGTGCATGATTTCGTCGTCGAGGAAAGCCGCGACGGCCCCAAGCTCGCCGCGCTCTGGCAGCTTCAACACACCGCCTTTACCCCACGCGCCGTCTCGCTTGATAAGGGCTGGCTCAAGGCGGCTCTGACCGAGAAAGGGTTTGATGGGGTAAGTGTCTCGGAAATGATCCCCGAGATGACCATGCTCGCCGTCGGCCAGAAGCCCGGCTGACCAAGGCCACGCCGCGCCCTGTGCGCCGGAAACCCCAACCAGGCGTGATTTTTCCGATTGCGGCAGCGCGCGCCTCTGGATATACCCCGCCCAAGACGCACCTTTAGCTCAGCTGGATAGAGCGCTGCCCTCCGAAGGCAGAGGCCAGAGGTTCGAATCCTCTAAGGTGCGCCACTTTTCTCTTATACTGTTGATGTGTTTCGGACTTTTTCGCGCCTTGAAACGTGGCGCGCGTTCGGCGGGAGCGCCTGTTTCCCTAACGCCCCCCGATGCGCCCGAGCTGGCGGGCCGTTTCACGGATTGCGAGAAACTTGTGCGCTTCTGGTCCGATGCCTAAAGTCAGGACCAGTGATTTCGACGAGGTATTGATAGACATGAGACGTGTTCTTGCTTCTGCAGCGATCATCACTGCCATGGCGCTTCCGGCCATCGCAGCGGATAACGGCAAATCCATTCTTGGCATGACCCGAATAGAAAAAGAGGTCAGTGCAAACAAGCGATACGGTTTTACGCGTATCCGCGAGCACACACGTCTTGGTCGGCGTGCTCAACGGTTTGAGCTTCGCCATGGCGACTGTGGTGGCAATAAATACTGGGACGATTGCACCAATGATCGTCAGCGCGTTGAGCGCAAGGAAGACCCCAAGAACCGTATTCAACGCGTCGGTCAGCAGGTTTGGTACGGGTGGTCCTTCTTCTTGCAATCGGACTTTGTTGATGTTGGACCCGCGAATACCACCCTGGGCCAAATGAAGATGCAGGGATGGCGCACGCCGCTTTGGCATTTCAACATGCGCGACGGCAAGGCGATGATGTGGTTCGGGGATGAGGGCGGTTGTACGGTCGGACGTGTCTCAAGGCTACGCGGCAAATGGATCGATGTGACGATCTTTGCCGATTATAGCCTCTCGCCCAAGGGACCGAGTTTTCTCATGTATCTGGATGGCAAACAGGTTTGTCGTCGGTCACGCACCATGGTCACCCAGCGCATGCTCAATGAAAGCAAGGGAAAGCTTTATCTCAAGTATGGCGTCTACAATAGCTATGTGAGCCGTTGGCTCGATCGCCGCAAGACGCAGGCCGTCTCGGCAAAGGCGTTCAACGACAATCATGCCGTAAGCACCGGTGGCAGCAAGACATCCAAGAGCGCAGCATCGCAGCCGTTCAACTACGAATGGGGGGTCGAGTTGCCAACACAAGTCGTGTTCTACGATGAGATGCGATTTGGCGGCAGCCGCGAAGCTGTCGATGTGCGCATGATCGAAGAAAGAGGTGGAAAGCCTGTCGACTAGGGCGGATCAAAACCATGGCCCGGCGCGGCAAAGGGCGTTACACCTTGGGAAAACCGTGGAAGAGCAGCTATGGACCATGAAGAGACGACGCTTCCCGGCGTTCTCCTGATCACGCCGCGCCGGTTTGGCGATCATCGCGGGGTCTTTGCCGAAACCTATAGCCGTCGCGCCTATCGCGAGATCGGCATCGACCTCGAGTTCGTGCAGGACAACCATTCCCTCTCTACCGACGTGGGGACGGTGCGCGGCCTGCATTTTCAGGCGCCACCCCATGCGCAGGCCAAGCTCGTGCGTTGTGGGCGCGGAGCAATCTTCGATGTGGCCGTTGATATCCGGCAGGGAAGTCCGACCTACGGCCAATGGGTCGGCTATGAGCTCAGCGCCGAGACGGGCGCGCAGCTTTTCATCCCGGCTGGGTTCGCCCACGGTTTCGCCACGCTCCAGCCAAATAGCGAAATCGTCTATAAATGCTCGGACTATTACGCGCCCGAGACCGAAGGCGCACTTCTGTGGAACGATCCGGCGCTTGGCATCGACTGGCCGCTTTCGGGCGACGCGACCTTAAGCGACAAGGACGCCGTCGCGCCTCCGCTGGCCGATCTGCAAAGCCCCTTCAGATGGGAGGGCGCGGTATGAAGATTCTTGTGACGGGCGGGGCGGGGTTCATCGGCTCCGCTGTGGTGCGCCTTGCCGTGGCGCGGGGCCATGAGGTCGTCAATCTCGACGCGCTGACCTATGCCGCCTGTCTTGAGAATGTCGCGCCCGTCGCGGATAGCCCGCTCTATGTTTTCGAGAAGGCCGATATCCGCGACCGCGCTGCGCTGGATCGGATCTTCGCCGCCCATCGTCCCGAGGTCGTCATGCATCTGGCCGCGGAATCCCATGTGGATCGCTCGATCGACGGCCCCGCCGCCTTCGTCGACACCAATATCACCGGCACCTACACCATGCTCGAGGCCGCGCGCAGCTACTGGGAGAGGCAGGGGCGACCCGAAGGCTTTCGCTTTCACCATATCTCGACCGATGAGGTCTATGGCTCCCTGCCGCCCGATCCGGCGCAGAAGTTCACTGAAGAGACGCCCTACGCCCCGCGCAGCCCCTATGCTGCCTCCAAGGCAAGCTCGGATCACCTCGTGCGCGCATGGTTCGAGACCTATGGCCTGCCGGTGCTGCTCACCAATTGCTCGAACAACTATGGCCCCTATCATTTCCCGGAAAAGCTTATCCCGGTGGTGATCCTCAACGCGCTCGCAGGCAAGCCGCTGCCGATCTATGGCGATGGCTCCAATATCCGTGACTGGCTTTATGTCGAGGACCATGCCGATGCGCTTTTGCATGTGGTCGAAAAGGGCCGGGTCGGGGAGAGCTACAATATCGGTGGCGAGAATGAGCGCAGCAATCTCGACCTCGTAAAGAGCATTTGCGCGATCCTCGACCGCCTGCGCCCGCGCGCGGATGGCCCTTATGGCGACCTCATCACCTTCGTCGCCGACCGCCCCGGCCATGATGCACGCTATGCGATTGATCCGCACCGGATGCGATCCGAGCTTGGCTGGCGGCCCTCGGTGACGCTGGATGAGGGGCTGGAGCGCACGGTGCAATGGTATCTCGACAATGAGGCCTGGTGGCGTCCGCTCCTAGACCGTAAGGGCGTGGGCGAACGCCTCGGGACGGGCGCGCCATGACGGTGCTCGTCTTTGGTCATGACGGTCAGGTCGCGACCGAATTGCGCCGCTTCCCCGAGGTGGTTGCGCTTTCGCGAACCGAGGCGGACCTGAGCGACCCTGCCGCTTGCGCCGCCGCGATCCGCGCCCATGCGCCGCGCGCCGCTATCAACGCCGCCGCCTATACCGCCGTCGACCGCGCCGAAGAGGACGAGGCGCTTGCGACCATCATCAATGGCGATGCACCGGGGGCTATGGCCGAGGCCTGCGCGGCACTTGATATTCCCTTTGTGCACATCTCGACGGATTACGTTTTCTCTGGCGCAGGCGAGGTGCCGTGGCGGCCGGACGATCCCACTGCGCCGCAAAACGCCTATGGGCGGTCCAAATTGGCGGGCGAGCGTGCGGTTGTCGCCGCAGGCGGGCGCTATGCGATCCTGCGCACCTCTTGGGTGTTCTCGGCGCAGGGGGCGAATTTCGTCAAGACCATGCTGCGCCTGTCGGGCAATCGCGATCGCTTGAGTGTTGTCTCGGACCAGATCGGCGGCCCGACCCCGGCGCGCGCCATTGCCGAAACTTGCATGAGTATCGCAGTGCAATTAGCTGATGATAAAAAGAAAAGCGGCATATATCACCTGAGTGGCGCGCCGGAGGTCAGTTGGTGCGATTTTGCCGAAGCGATCTTTCACTGCGCCGGGCGCGAGGTGGTGCTTACGCCGATCCCGACACGCGACTATCCGACGCCTGCCATGCGCCCATTGAATTCGCGGCTGAACTGTCAGAGCCTCTACGAGGTCTTTGCCATCGCACGGCCCGACTGGCGCGCGGCGTTGGACAGGGTGCTCAAGGAATTGGAGAGCGAAACATGACGCAACGCAAGGGGATCATTCTGGCTGGTGGCTCCGGCACGCGGCTCTACCCGATCACGATGGGCGTCTCGAAACAGCTTTTGCCGATCTATGACAAGCCGATGATCTACTACCCACTCAGCGCGCTGATGCTGGCCGGGATCCGAGAGATTGCGATCATCACCACGCCTCAGGATCAGCAGCAGTTCATCGACACGCTTGGCGACGGGAGCCAGTGGGGCCTTTCGCTAAGCTACATCGAACAGCCAAGCCCCGATGGCCTTGCCCAGGCCTATCTTCTGGCCGAGGAATTCCTCGAGGGCGCGCCTTCGGCGATGGTTTTGGGCGACAATATCTTCTTTGGTCACGGCTTTCCCGAGCTGCTGCAAGAAGCGGATCAGGCAGGCCGGGCGGCGACGGTCTTTGGCTATCGGGTCGCTGATCCGCAACGCTATGGTGTGGTGGATTTCGATGCCGAAGGCAATGTGCGCCACCTTGTCGAGAAACCTGCGACACCGCCCTCGAACTATGCGGTCACGGGGCTTTATTTCCTCGATGGAAGTGCCCCGGAGCGGGCGCGACAGGTTGCACCTTCGGCACGTGGTGAATTGGAGATCACCACACTTCTCGAAAGCTACCTTGCCGACGGCGCGCTATCGGTGCGCATCATGGGACGGGGCTATGCCTGGCTTGATACCGGTACACATGCCTCTTTGCTCGATGCCGGGAACTTTGTCCGAACCCTGACCGAACGCCAAGGCCAACAGGTTGGCTCGCCGGATGAAATCGCCTTCCGCGCGGGCTGGATCAATCGCGCCCACCTGCAAGAGCGCGCTGCCCTGTTTCACAAGAACAGCTATGGGCGATACCTTGAATCCCTCTGTCACGAATGACGCCGCTGCGGAGATTTTCCTCTGACCCACGAATTTGCTTGGCCCGCTGCACCGCGGCGGGCTAGGCTCGGGGGAAGCAATCGGCCGCGCGGGTCTTGATGCGCAGCCATGAAAGACGACACGAGCGTGCCTGACGAAACGACACAAACGCCCACGCAGGAAACAGTATGGATGCTTGCGGTGCGCGATACGCGAGACCGCGAGGCCTTTGCCTGTCTCTTCGATCACTACGCGCCGCGTCTGAAAGGATTCGCGATCCGGGGCGGGGCCAGCGCGGCCGAGGCCGAGGACATTGTGCAGGACGTGATGATCAAGGTCTGGCACCGCGCCCATCAGTTCGATCCCGAACAGGCGCAGGTGTCTGGCTGGATCTACCGTATCGCCCGCAACCAACAGATCGACCGCTTCCGCAAGGAACGCCGTCCCGAACCAGAGATGCTCTTGGCCGAGGAAGACACCGCGCCCGATGCGGGGCAGGTGGTGGCTCTTGAACAAGAGGCCGCGGGCCTGCGCGAGGCGCTTTCCCGGCTCAAACCCGATCAACGCGAGATGGTCGAACGCGCCTATCTCGGCGAGTTGAGCCATAGCGAGATTCAGGCCGAGACCGGGCTACCGCTCGGCACGATCAAGTCGCGGATTCGATTGGCCCTCGACAAACTGCGCCATGAGTTGAAGGATATGCGCCCGTCATGACCGAGATCGCGCACCATATCCCCGACGAGATTCTTGTCGCCTATGCCGCTGGCACCTTGCCGCAGGCTCATGCGGTCGTGGTCGCGGCGCATATCTCGCTCTGTGCTGAATGCCGCGCCGCACTGGCCGCGCATGAGGCCGTTGGCGGCGCGCTTCTCGAGGTCGAAAAGGAAGAGGCCGTCTCGGAAGATCTGCGCAACCGGCTCTTTGATATGCTTGATGCACCTGCGCCCGTCGAACCCGCCCCGCCGCGGCGCAACGGCATCTATCCCGGCCCCGTCGCCGCGCTTCTTGGTCCCGACGGGCAGGCACCGTGGAAATCGCTCGGCTTTGGCGTCAAACAGGCGATCCTGCGCGACACATCCGAGGACTCCTTGCGCCTGCTCTACATCCCTGCCGGCCGTGCGATGCCGGAACACGGCCACAACGGCCTTGAGATGACCCTCGTCCTGCAGGGGAGCTTCTCGGACGAGGAGGGCCGTTTCGGACGCGGCGATGTCGAGATCGGGCATGACGCGCTCGAACATACGCCGGTCGCCGATCCCGGCCCGGATTGCATCTGCCTTGCCGCGACCGATGCGCGCCTGCGCTTCAAGAGCCTTGTGCCGCGCCTGCTTCAGCCATTCTTCCGCATCTGAAGGCGAATCTCGCCCTGTGCGGCGCTTAACATCGCAAAATTGATATATGTCAAAGATGTCTCCCGAGTGTGTGTTTACCTAATGGGAACGCGCAAAGTCCCAGCCGACGCCAGGGAGGAGACGTCATGTATTTCAAAAGGGCCGTATTCGGCCTTGCCATAGCCTTTTCATCCGCCACGCTCGCCATGGCACAGGATGAGGTGAGCAAGTCCACGGCGGATCACTCCAAGTTCCTGAGCCTGCAAAAGGATTTCCAATCGGGCCCGGAAGTGACCGAAGCCTGCCTCGAGTGTCATACCGAGGCCGACGATCAGATGATGCACTCGATCCACTTCAAGTGGGATTACGAGCACCCCGAAACCGGCCAGCGCCTTGGCAAGAAGAACGTGATCAACGCCTTCTGCGGCTCGGTCGCGGGCAATGAACCGCGCTGTACCTCTTGTCACGCCGGCTATGGCTGGGACGACATGAGCCAGGAACCGCCGCAACAGGCCAACGCAAAGGACTGCCTCGTCTGTCACGACAAGTCGGACCAATATACCAAGCTGGCCACCGGGGCGGGCCACCCACCGATGGAGGCCAAGGGCAAGACCATCACCGGGGCCAAGGCCTGGGCCGTAGACCTCAAGAAAGCGGCGATGAGCGTCGGCATGCCCGACCGCGACAACTGCGGCAATTGTCACTTCTATGGCGGTGGCGGCGACAACGTGAAACACGGCGATCTGTCGTCGGCGCTCTACAACCCGACCCATGATGTCGACGTGCATATGTCCTCGGTTGAAGAGGGCGGCGAGGGCATGGTCTGCGCCGATTGCCACGTCTCGGACCGTCACCAATGGGCCGGATCGCGCTATAACGTGCTGGCTTCCGATCCGCATGGCACCGGCAAACCGGGCGAGGCGCGACATGCGGCCTCCTGCCAATCCTGCCACGGTCAAGAACCGCACCCGACCAATATCAAGGGTCTGAAGCTCAACGACCATACCGACACGCTCGCCTGTCAGTCCTGTCACATTCCGGAATACGCCCGTGGCGGTGTGCCGACGAAATCCATGTGGGACTGGTCCACTGCGGGCAAGCTTGACGAGAACGGCAAACCGTTCAGCGAAGAGAACTTTACCTCTTCGAAGGGCAAGCACATGCACACCTATATGTCGACCAAGGGCAATTTCGCCTATCAGGAAGACGCCACGCCCTATTACGCATGGTTCGACGGGCAGGTGGAATACACCACCTATGATCGCAAGATCGACCCGACAAACACCGTCGAGGTCAACCGCATCCATGGTGACCGCGAAGACGGCACCTCGCGCATCTGGCCCTTCAAGCGCATGGAAGGCCGGCAGGCCTATGACAAGGTCAACAACAACCTCGTCTATACCCATGTCTGGGGGCCGACGACCGACACCGCCTTCTGGACCAATTTCGATTGGGGCAAGGCGATTGATGCGGGCATGAAAGCTGCGAACAAGCCTTATTCGGGCGAGTTCGATTTCGTCGACACCTACATGTACTGGCCGATCACCCACATGGTCGCCCCGGCCGAAAACGCCGTGGATTGCGTCGAGTGTCACCAGCAGGATGGCCGCCTTGCCAATGTTGCGGGTGTCTTCATGCCCGGCACCAATACCAACGGGCCGGTCGGCCTTCTGGGTAAGGCGTTGATCCTTCTGACCTTGTTGGGTGTCGCGGCGCACGCGCTCATCCGTATCTTCTCGCGCAAAACCGAAGGAGGCCATCATGACTAAGCGTATCGTCAAGGTTTACCCCCGCTTCGAACGCCTCTGGCATTGGATGCAGGTGCTTCTCATCATGGCGCTGATGGTGACGGGCATGGGGCTCAACGGGGTGCATGCCCTGATCCCCTTCGGCCCGGCGGTCATGCTACACACGATGGCGGCGCTGGCGTTGCTTGGCTTGTGGATTTTCGCGACCTTCTGGCTATTCACCACGGGCACATGGCGTCAGTTCATCCCCAAGATCGAAGGCATGGTCTCGGTCGCCCGCTTCTACGCCTACGGCGTCTTCAAGGGCGAAGAGCACCCCTATGAAAAGATCTTCTGGCGCAAGCATAACCCGCTTCAGGCCGCGACCTACTTTGTCCTGAAATGGTTCATCTTCCCGGCGATCTGGGTCACGGGGCTGCTCTACCTGACCTATAATTTCTGGGCCGATAGCAATAGCGTGCTGGCGATTACCCTGATCGCGAACCTGCATCTTTTCGCGGCCTACGTGATTGGTGCCTTCATCATCGTGCATATCTACTTGCTCACCGTGGGCCATGGCTTCCGCGAACATGTGAGACCGATGGTCACCGGCTATGACGAGATCGACCTCACGCCCGAGCAGGAGGCCTATCTCGAGACAAACGAACCCGGTCGGCTCAAACCGATCGAGAGCTGACGGAGGAGGGGGATCGCAGTTCCCTTCTTCGGCAGAGACCGGAGGCTCTTTTCTTCCTTCCCTTGGAGCCTCCCTCTCAAGAAAAGGCGTCGCCCCTGCGGCGCCTTTTCCATGTCTGGCAGAAGGACGGAGCTCTGTGTCCGTTCATGGACCGTGCGGCAGGGCAAGGGGCTCGGCGGTTTCGCGCCGCGCTGACGCAATACAGACGCAATACCGACGTGATACCGACATCGGAACTTTGGCGCCGTGCCGCGCTGCAACGTGTTGATCCAAAAGAAAAAACCGGCTCTCACGATGAGGCCGGTCGATTCGGTTCATATCTCTTAAGACAAGCTTAAGGTTTTTGGCTTTACCGGCCCCAGCTGCGGACCGGGCCGCAATCCATATGGACGAAATTGGAGCCCGAGTAGCGCCCAACACCGCCCGCGTGACAGGCAAGGGCCGCCTTGGCCATCTGGTTGACCGAGCGATTCGCGAGACGCAAATCCGCCGCCTGGCCCTTCATGTGCAGCGAGTTCTTTGCCACCCCGCGAGAGCGCGAGCGCAGCATCGCGTTGGTCTGTGGGCTGCGGTAGCCCGACAGGAGCATATAGGGTTCGTGCACGTCGAGAAGGTTGTGCGATGCGGCCATGATATCGATGGTGCGCAGGTCGATTTTCTTCACATCGTTGGTGCGCCAGTCACGCATGAAGCTATTGATTTCGTTGACGGCTTCCTTGATGTACTCGCCCTCGATCCAATAGATCGTGTCCATGCGTTCTCCGGTGCGGGCGGAATACATGCGGATCCGGCGAATATCGCCGGAGCCTCGCAGGAAACCTGCCGCGTGGGAGAATGTGGGGGCTGCTGCTACCGTGGTTGCCGCAAAGGCGCGCAAGAGGCCGCGCCGCGTGAAATTCAGCGTTGAGTCACTCATTGGTCGAATGCCTGTCCCGTCTCGTTCGTCAAGCCGCGATTATTCGCGATCATCATATCCATCCCCAGATGCGCGTTTTATGCCACAAGACGATTCGGCGACCAAGCGTTCATTTCCGACCTTTCCTTTTATATGAAGGATTTGGGCGGAATTTTGCTGAAATGCGTTTCAATCCCCTTAAGGGGAAACTGCGACCTCCCTGCATCAGATGTGAGGATTTGATGAAACTGTGAATAGACAGCCCGATGCAAATCGGCACACTGGGTCAGCATGTTGTGGACTGCCGAGACAGAGAGAGCTTATTTCGATGCCTAGGATGATTACTCGCCGATTTCTTACCGTAGCGGGCCTTGCCTTTACGGTTGCGACCGGGGCGTTTGTGCCCTCTGCCCAAGCCGAAGTGACCGCCTTCAAGCAAGCCGTCGCCGAAGCCGCCGCCCGCGACGCCGACATCGCAGGCTTCTACCGCGACACCAATTATCAACCGATCTGGACCGGCACCGATGCCGATGACCTTGCCCGTCGACAAGCGCTTCTGAAGGCCATCGAGACGGCGGATGACCATGGGCTTCCCGTGGCCCGCTACGATTTTGATGCGCTCTATGGTCAACTGCGCGCCGCGCACACGCCCCGCGCGCTCGGCATGGCAGAAGTCGCGCTTTCCAAGGCTTTCCTGAGCTATGCCCGCGACCTCCAGACCGGCATGTTCGTTCCGACCCAACTTGACGATGGCATCAAGCGTGACTCGCCGCGTCGTGATCGGCGCGGCTATCTCACTAACCTTCTTGCTTCCGAGCCGAATTCTTACATGCGTGGCCTTGCGCCGCGCACGCCCGAGTATGTCCGTCTCTTCAAAGAGAAGATGCGTCTTGAACACCTAGCGACTGCCGGAGGGTGGGGCTCTGAGGTCAAATCGCGCAAACTCGAGCCCGGAGATCGTGGCACGGCGGTCGTCGCATTGCGCGATCGTCTCGTGGCGCTCGGCTACCTGGGACGTAGCGCCACCGCGGAATATGACTCTGTGCTGGAGAAGGCCGTGCAAGCGTTTCAGCTTGATCATGGGCTTGAAGCGGATGGCGTTGCCGGAGAGTCGACCATTTCCGAGATCAACCGCTCTCCCGTGGACCGGCTCAAGTCCGTCATGGTGGCGATGGAGCGCGAACGCTGGCTCAACAAACCGCGCGGCGAGCGTCATGTTCTCGTGAACCTGACCGATTTCCACGCTCGCATCGTCGACAATGATCGTGTGACGTTCATGACCCGCTCTGTTGTCGGCAAGAACCGCCACGACCATCGCAGCCCGGAATTTTCGGACGTGATGGAGCATATGGTCATCAACCCGACTTGGAACGTCCCGCGCTCGATCGCGACCAAGGAATACCTGCCGATGTTGCAGCGCAATCCGAACGCGGTCAGCTATCTCAAGCTGATCGACGGACGCGGGCGCGTGGTCAATCGTGGTGCGGTGGATTTCACCCAGTTCAGCACCCGGAACTTCCCGTTTGATATCAAACAACCCCCGGGCGCTCGCAACGCGCTTGGTCTGGTGAAGTTCATGTTCCCGAACCGTCACAACATCTACCTGCACGACACGCCGTCCAAGAGCTTGTTTGCGCGCGAAGTGCGTGCCTTCAGCCATGGCTGTATCCGTCTGCAAAAGCCGTTCGAGTTCGCCTATGCGCTGCTCGCACGTCAGGAAAGCGATCCCAAAGGGTTCTTCCATTCGACGCTCAAGACGGGCCGCGAAACGCAGGTTGACCTGCAAAAACCGATCCCGGTGCATATCATCTACCGAACCGCCTTCACCAATGCGAAGGGCCCGGTGCAATACCGCCGTGACGTTTACGGTCGCGATGCCAAGATCTGGCAGGCGATGGTGAATGAAGGGGTGGCTTTGCGCTCGGTTCAGGGGTAGGTATTGCCCGCAATTCGCGGGGGACACATGGCCCATACTATCCAAGAGATTGCCGACGCCCTTGGGGCGGAGGCCTTTGGCAACACCAAACTGATCGTGAGCCGGGTTTCGGAGCCAGCATCGGCAGGCTCGGATGACCTCGCGTTGGTGACCAATCCACAATACGCCGAAGGGCTGAGCAAGGGCCGGGCACGCGCTGCGATGCTATGGCCCGGTGCTGACTGGCAGGCGCTTGGCCTTGAGGCGGCGATCACCTCGCCGCGCGGCCGCTTTGCCATGTCCGGGCTTTCCGCGATCATGGACCCCGGTCAGCATTTCGGCACCGGTATTCATCCAAGTGCGGTCATCGATCCCAGCGCCGAGATCGGCGAAGGCGTGACGATCGGTCCGCTGACTGTCGTGGGCCCGCGCGCCCGGATCGGCAACGGGTCTTTGATCGGGCCGCATTGTGTCATCGGCGCGGATGTGACGCTTGGGGAAAAGGCCTATCTGCGCGAAATGGTGTCGATCGGCGCCCGCGCCACAATCGGTGCGCGTTTCATCGCCCAGCCGGGCGCGCGCATCGCCTCTGACGGGTTTTCCTTTGTCACGCCCGAGAAATCCGGCGTCGAAGCCGCCCGCGAAACCCTCGGCGATCAGGGCGAGGTCAAATCGCAGTCCTGGGCCCGTATCCATAGCCTCGGCTCTGTCACCATCGGAGATGATGTCGAGATCGGCGCCAATACCTGTATTGATTGCGGCACGGTACGCGACACAAAAATCGGCAATGGCGTGAAGCTCGATAACCTCGTGCACATTGCCCACAATGTCGAGATTGGCGATGATACGCTGCTTGCCGGGCAGGTGGGCGTGGCTGGCTCGACGAAGATCGGCCGCAATGTCGTGATGGGCGGGCAATGCGGCGTGAGCGACAATACCACCATCGGCGACAATGTGATCGCGGGTGGCGCCTCCAAGATGCTCTCCAAGGTGCCAGCGGGACGGGTGGTCCTCGGATACCCGGCTGTCAAGATGGAGTCACATTTGGAGATGTATAAGGGTCTCCGGCGTTTGCCCCGGCTTCTCAAAGAATTCGCGGCACTGCAAAAAACCGTTTCCAAGTTGGAGACGAAGGACTAAATGACAGCCAGTATTGGCGAAAGGAAGACAAATGAGCGTCAAGGACAAGGTGATCGAAATCATTGCGGAGCAAGCCGTTCTCGACCCCTCGGACGTGACCATGGACAGCACGCTTGAAGATCTCGGGATCGATAGCCTCGGTCTCGTGGAAAGTATTTTTGCCATCGAAGAGGCCTTTGATATCTCTGTGCCCTTCAATGCCAATGATCCAAGCGATAGCGACTTCGATATCTCTTCGGTGGCCTCGATCGTGGCCGGGATCGACAAACTCATCGCAGACCAATCGTGACATCTGCCTGCAAGTGGAGGGGATAGGATGAAACGGGTCGTCATCACAGGGGCTGGCACGATCAATGCGCTTGGCCACAACGTGTCCGAGACGTTTTCCGCCATGAAAGACGGGCGCTGCGGAATCGGACCTTTGGACGTGCGCGATGTGGACCGCCTTGCGATCAAGATCGGCGGGCAGGTGCGGGGCTTTGAAAGCGAAGGCCTTTTCAATCGCCAGCAGATCGCCCTTTACGACCGGTTCACGCAGTTCGCGCTTGTCGCGGCGCGCGAGGCGATCGGGCAGGCGGGCCTGTCCTTCTCCGGGGATCTTGCGGCGCGCTGTGGCGTGGTGCTCGGGACATCGGGCGGCGGTATGCAGACCCTCGACGAGAATTACCGCTCGGTCTATGAGGACGGCAAGAACCGCGTGCATCCCTTCGTGGTGCCGAAGCTCATGAACAATGCCGCCGCGAGCCATATCTCGATGGAGTTCAATCTCAAGGGGCCGAGCTTTACCGTTGCAACGGCTTGTGCGTCCTCGAACCACGCTATGAGCCAGGCCTTTCAACTCGTGCGCGCGGGCGCTGCGCCTGTGATGATCACTGGTGGGGCGGAATCCATGCTGTGCTTTGGCGGGATCAAGGCCTGGGAAGGCCTGCGCGTCATGTCCAAGGACGCCTGCCGTCCGTTCTCGGCCAACCGCAACGGCATGGTACAGGGCGAAGGGGCTGGGGTGTTCGTCTTCGAGGAATACGATCACGCGCGCGCCCGTGGAGCCGAGATTCTGGCCGAGGTCGTCGGCTTTGCCATGACATCGGACGCCTCAGATATCGTCATGCCATCCAAGCAAGGCGCCGCGCGCGCCATTGCCGGGGCGCTGGCCGATGGCCGGATCAACACCGAGGAAGTCGGCTATATCAACGCGCATGGCACGGGCACGGCCGCGAATGATAAGACCGAGTGCGCCGCGGTGGCGGATGTCTTCGGCCAGCACGCAGACGAGTTGATGATCTCCTCGACCAAGTCCATGCACGGCCACCTGATCGGCGGCACCGGCGCGGTCGAGCTTTTGGCCTGTATCATGGCGCTACGCGACGGGGTGATCGCGCCGACCATTGGCTATGAAGAACCGGATCCGGAATGTGCACTCGACGTGGTGCCGAACGAGGCGCGCGAGGCCAAGGTCGATGTGGCGCTGTCCAACGCCTTTGCCTTCGGCGGCTTGAACGCGGTGATTGCGCTGCGCAAGGTCTAGGCGGCTATCTCGGAAACTAAAAACGCCGCTCTATTGAGAGCGGCGTTTATGTTTGATCGGTCTTTGATCAATTATTGATTGACGGGGTTCGCCTTCTCGAAGGACGCTTTCAGACCATCGAGTTTCATTTCCACCGACACCACCTGATCGGGGGCCAGCGCCGGAACCAGAGAGACCGTCGAGGATTTGCCGTTCTGGAAGGCCTGAACTTCGATCGGCGACATGAACATGCGCGCAACACACCCGGCTTCATAGCAGAGCGTGAACGGTACGCGCTGTACCAGAACACCATCGATTGCGACCGCGAGCTGAGCCGTCAGGAGCGTGTTGAGCGGTGCCACAAAGGTCGCGCCAGCCGCTGCCGGGGCACCTTCGGGAAGACGATACATGGTCATCTCGATCACCGGTGTGTCCTCGGAGTCGGTCAGGAGCTGATACATGCGGCAGGGGCGCGGCTCGGGGCCCGTCTTGGCGCATTGCAAATCCCACGCACCGATCTTCTCGGAGCTGACCTCTTCACCGGGCTTTGCGGCCGGAGCGGCGGCTTGGCCTTCCATGATGGAGCCATCCGAGAGAGAGCCCACCTGCGCCGAAAGCGGAGCAGCCAGTGCGATCAGTGCGGCGGCGAAAAGGGGTTTAACGTGCTTGGACATCTCGAGTTCCCGTCGTTGTGTATGCGAGTCAGATATCGCTTACCATGCCCGTAACCGCTTGTCAGGCAAAGCCCTTTGCAAAATGGTCACAGAGGGCGGTTTTTCGCTTCAAGGGTTCCGGGCCTGCGCGGCAATTCGGAAATCGACCCCGCGAAAAAGAAGAAGGAGCCTTGCGGCTCCCTCCCCATTTCACTCCCCGTCGGACTGGCCGACTTGTTTTCTGTCGTGAACGCTACGAAGAATTCAACGACCCGTCAACAGGAAAAAATACACGGGTTTCCGTATGTTTAGCCTGAAAAAAGGCCGCTCCAAGAAAGGGGCGGCCAAGTCCAACAGGGAGGAAAACCGTTCTTTGCGATCACCGCAGCGATCAGAACGAAATCAATACTGGCACGAGGGGGTTAACAATGTATTTTTGATGCGGAACGGCGGTCTGATTACAAGGAGCAAGTATTTGGAAGACGCAATTTTTGTCGGTGGCGGCGGAGAAGACTATGGCACCAAACAGGGGCTGAAACTCGAATATGCCAACCGTCATGGCCTCGTCGCGGGGGCGACAGGCACCGGCAAGACGGTCACGCTTCAGATCTTGGCCGAAGGTTTTTCCAAGGCGGGCGTTCCGGTCTTCCTGTCGGATGTGAAAGGCGATCTCTCGGGTCTCGCCGATGCGGGCAGCGCCGAGTTTAAGCTGCACGAGGCCTTCATGGATCGGGCCGGTAAGATCGGGTTTGACGACTATAGGTACGAGAGTTTTCCAGTCACGTTCTGGGATCTCTTCGGGGAACAAGGCCACCCGATTCGCACGACCGTCGCCGAAATGGGGCCGCTTCTCCTGTCCCGGCTGATGGAGTTGACCGAAGCGCAGGAAGGTATCCTCAACATTGCCTTCCGGCTCGCCGATGAAGAGGGGCTGCCGCTTCTTGATCTCAAGGACTTGCAGGCGCTTCTGGTCTGGGTCGGTGAAAACAAGGACGATCTTTCGCTGCGATATGGCAACGTCTCGGTCTCCTCGATCGGCGCGATCCAGCGTCGGCTTCTCGTGCTCGAGAACCAAGGCGGTGCGAAGCTCTTTGGTGAACCCGCGCTTGAATTGTCGGATATCATGCGGACGGATACTGATGGCCGCGGGCGGATCAATATCCTCGCCTCGGACAAGCTCATGGGGTCGCCACGGCTTTATGCAACCTTCCTGCTCTGGCTCCTGTCCGAACTGTTCGAGGAACTGCCCGAGGTCGGAGACCCGGATAAGCCGCGCCTTGTTTTCTTCTTCGATGAGGCGCATCTCCTGTTCGACGGTGCGCCCAAGGCGCTCGTCGATAAGGTTGAACAGGTGGCGCGCCTGATCCGCTCCAAGGGGGTCGGTATCTATTTCGTGACACAGAACCCTGACGACATTCCCGAGGATATCCTTGGCCAGCTTGGCAACCGTGTGCAGCATGCCCTCCGCGCTTTTACCGCGCGGGATCGGCGGGCGTTGCGTCTCGCTGCCGAGACCTATCGCGAAAACCCGCGTTTCAGCACAGAAACCGCGATCCGTGAGGTTGGGGTCGGTGAGGCGGTCACGTCCTTCCTGATGAAGAAGGGTATTCCGGGGATCGTCGAACGCACGCTGATCCGTCCGCCGTCCTCGCGTCTTGGCCCGATCGAGCCGAGCCTTCGCAAGACGGTTATCAACGCCTCTCCTGTGGCCGGAAAATACGAGGCGCTCAAGGATCGCCGCTCTGCCTATGAGATGCTCAAGGAGCGCGCCGAGAAGGCCGCTGCAGAGGCCGAAGCGGCAGAGGCCCGAGAAGAGGAGATGGAGACGGCTGCGCGCGAATACAGCGCAGGGCGGCGCTATTCCGGAACGCGGGTGACACGCCCTACGTCGCGCAGCACCCGCCGGGGCGATAGTTTTGGCGAGGCTATGGGGAAAATGGTGATGAAAGAACTCACGGGCACCACCGGGCGCAAGATCGTGCGCGGAATCTTAGGTGGGCTGTTTCGGGGCCGTTGATCAAATCCCAACGCAAGCAAAAAGGCCCGCTCGTTTGAGCGGGCCTTTCTTTGTCGCGCCTCGGCCTATCTTTCTGGGATGAGTCCGCGTGGGCTAAAGCGCAGGACGAGCAGCAGGATCACACCCATCGTCAACAGGCGCATATGCGCGGCGCTGTCGATCAGGTGGTTGCGAAGCGCGCTATCCTCGGCCATGCCGGAGGTCACGAATTCCATCGCCCAATGCCCGAGCGGTTCCACCTCGACCCAAAGCCACCAGATCAGGAATCCGCCAAGCACTGCGCCAAGGTTGTTGCCGGAACCTCCGACGATGACCATCACCCAGATCAGGAAGGTAAAGCGCAGCGGCTGGTAAGTGCCGGGGGTCAACTGACCATCGAGCGTGGTCAGCATGGCGCCTGCGATCCCGCAGACGGCCGACCCCAGAACGAAGATCTGCAAATGGCGTCGGGTCACGTTCTTGCCCATCGCTTCGGCGGCCACTTCGTTGTCTCGGATCGCGCGCATCATCCGGCCCCAGGGGCTCTTCAGAGCGGCCTGCGCCATGACGAAAATCACCACCAGCACGATGGTGAACAGGACAGAGTAGCCAAGCTTGACGAAGAGGGTCGAGGCGGTGACAGGATCAAGCCCGAAGCCTTCGGCGCTCTTGATGAAGCTTTCGCTTTTCTGGAGGTCGATCTCATAGGGCACGGGGCGGGACAGGCCGTTGACGTTCTTCACGCCGCGGCCAAGCCAGTCTTCGTTCTTGAGAACGGCAATGATGATTTCCGCAATGCCGAGCGTTGCAATGGCAAGATAGTCCGAGCGCAAACCAAGCGCGGTCTTGCCGATCAGCCAGGCTGCGCCTGCGGCGAGAAGACCGCCCATCGGCCAAGCCAGGAGCACCGGAAGGCCAAGCCCGCCGAGATAGCCCGTGCCTGCCGGGTTCACCGCTTCGATGGCCTCGACTGCCGGGTCAAAGACAAAGCGATAGACGAAGAAGCCCACGATCAGGAAGAGCGGCAAGCCGAGGAGGCGCGCACGTCCCGAAAGGCGTTTGTTGAGGAACACTGCACCGACGATGGTCGCCGCGCCGATCACCAGCCCGCCAAGGACGCGCAGACCGCCAGCGGCCCAAGCCTCGCCCACGGGCGGCATGGAGGTCAGGACAACGGCCAGACCACCAAGCGCGACAAAGCCCATGACACCGACGTTGAACAGGCCGGCAAAGCCCCATTGAAGGTTGACCCCCAAAGCCATGATCGCAGAGATCAGGCCCATGTTGAGGATGAACAACGCGCTGTTCCAGCTCTGCACAAAGCCTGTGCCAAGGATGAGCAGCGCCATGCAGGCGAAGAGAAGGGTATTTTTGACCGTATCGCTCATACCGATTTCCCCTTGAAAATGCCGGTGGGCTTGAACAGGAGCACGACGATCAGGATCACGAAGCTCACCGCGAATTTGTAGTCCGTGCTCAGAAGCTGCACGAGCCCGTCAGGCTCGAGCGATTCTGGCATCCAATATGTGAGAACCTTCTTCCAAGCATAGGTGATCGTCACCTCCGAGAAGGCGACGATGAAGCCACCCGCGATGGCGCCAAGCGGGCTGCCAAGGCCGCCGACGATGGCCGAGGCAAAGATCGGCAGCAGCAGCATGAAATAGACGAAGGGTTTGAAAGTCTTGTCGAGACCGTAGAGCGTCCCGGCAATGGCGGTGAGCGCGCCGACGATCATCCACGTATACATCACCACGCGCTCTGGATTGATCCCCGACAGGAGCGCCAAATCCTCGTTGTCGGAATAGGCGCGCATGGATTTACCGGTGCGCGTGCGGTTCAGGAACCAGAACAGGGCGATAACACAGATCACGGCTACGACGACGGTTAGGCCTTGGGTGGTCTTGATCGCAAGACCTTCGCGCAGGCCGGTCATCTGTTTGAATTCGCGCACCGAAATGATGAAGCGCTCCCCGTCGAGGAACTTCTGATCGTTCGGTCCGATGATGAACCGCACGAGGCCGTTCATGATGAACATCACACCCATCGACACGATTACGAGGATCACCGGCTTGGCCTTCTGCGCCCGATAAAAGCGATAGACGGTCCGGTCCGTGATGAGCAAAAGCGCGATGGTGCCAAGGATCGCGAAGGGCAGGGCAAGAAGCGCCGTCGGAAGCGGCCCGAGGCTAAGGCCCATGCCCTGAAACCACCAGGTCACGAGCACTGCGATCATCGAGCCAAAGGCCATCGTGTCGCCGTGGGCAAAGTTTGAGAACCGCAGGATGCCATAGATCAGGGTGACACCGAGCGCGCCAAGCGCAAGCTGGCTGCCATAGGCGATCGCGGGGATCAGCACAAAGTTGGAGAGGGCGACAAAGCCGTTGAGAAAGTCCATCAAGCTGACCTCGCTGGTGAGTGGGTCGGTTCCGTGCCGCCGCGCGGGGCGCGGCCGAATTGAGAGGTGTCAGAGCGTGTCATTTGGATCACCCGCCAAGGAAGGACTTGCGCACTTCCGGGTCGGCCAGAAGTTCTTTGCCGGTGCCGGAATAAGCGTTGCGCCCTTGCACGAGCACATAGCCCTTGTCGGCGATCTCGAGCGCCTGGCGCGCGTTCTGCTCGACCATCAGGATCGGAATGCCTGTGCGGCTGACCTCGATGATCCGGTCGAACAGCTCGTCCATGACGATAGGCGAGACGCCCGCTGTCGGTTCGTCGAGCATCAAGACCTTCGGTTTGGTCATCAGCGCCCGGCCCACGGCGACTTGCTGGCGCTGACCGCCAGAAAGCTCGCCTGCGTGCTGATGCCGCTTTTCCTTGAGGATCGGGAACAGGTCATAAACCTGTGCCATCGTGTCCGAGAAATCGTCGGTGCGGATGAAGGCGCCCATCTCGAGGTTTTCCTCGACCGTCATCGAGGTAAAGATGTTCTGGGTCTGCGGGACAAAGCCCATGCCCTTGACCACACGCTGCTGCGGGCTGAGCTTGGTGATGTCTTCACCATCAAGCGTCACATGGCCCGAGTGGATATTGAGCATCCCGAACACGGCCTTCATGGCGGTGGATTTACCGGCGCCGTTCGGTCCGACGATCACGGCGATTTCGCCCTTGTCGACGGCCACCGTACAGTCATGCAGGATATCCGGCCCCTTGCCGTACCCGCCGGTCATATTGGCGCCTGTGAGAAAGCTCATACTATGCAATCCTCTTGAATGATCCGTGTCACGGAAGACGGGGCCGGATCAGGCCTCCATCATGTCTTTGTTCTTCAGGCCGGTGCCGAGATAGGCCTCGATCACCTGTTCATTGGCCTTGATCTCAGCCAATGTGCCCTCGGCAAGAACCTTGCCCTCGGCCATACAGATGACAGGGTCACAAATCTTGCCGATGAAATCCATGTCATGCTCGATGACAACGAACGTGTAGTTGCGTTCCTTGTTGAGCCGCAGGATCGCGTCGCCAATGGTGTTGAGTAGGGTGCGGTTCACGCCTGCGCCCACTTCGTCGAGAAAGACAATCTTGGCATCGACCATCATCGTGCGGCCAAGCTCGAGTAGTTTCTTCTGGCCGCCCGAAACCTGCCCGGCCTTGTGGTCGGCAAGGTGTTCCACGGTCAGGAACTCAAGCACTTCGTCCGCCTTGGCACGCAGGGCCCGCTCTTCATCGGCAATGCGCTTGCGACCGAACCAGGTATTCCAGAGCTTTTCGCCCGATTGCGCGCCCGGCACCATCATCAGGTTCTCGCGGCAGGTCATCGAAGAGAACTCATGCGCGATCTGGAACGTGCGCAGAAGACCTTTGTGGAACAGTTCGTGCGGCGGCAGTCCGGTGATGTCTTCGCCCGCCATGGTGACACGGCCAGAGGTCGGCTTGAGCACGCCTGCGATCACGTTGAACAGGGTGGTCTTACCCGCGCCATTCGGCCCGATCAGCCCGGTGATAGAGCCCGGCTCGATCGAAAGGCTTGCGCCATCCACCGCGTGAAACCCGCCGAAATGCTTGTGCACGTCCTCGACAACGATCATGTCTTTTCCCCCGAAAGCGCGTTTTCCGCGTCTTTTCTATACGAAACAGCCCGGAGCGGATACTCCGGGCTGCTCCAATGTTCAAGCGCTGACTTAGCGGTACTGCGCCGTGGTCATCTTGCCACCTTCGATGACGATCTCACGGTAGCCGCCTGCGGCTTCGCCGGGGCCGATCAGTTCAACCGCAGTTGCGCCGACATAGTCGATGTCGGTGCCGTTCGCGAGCAGCTCGAGCGCCTTGTCGAGTTCACCGGCCATGATCTTCTCGCCCGGTGCGTTGGCCACGTCCATGATCTTGCCAGCGTAGTCCGAGGAGTTCGACGACCCAGCCGCCTGCATGGCGAGCATGATGAGCGCCGCGGCGTCATAGCTTTCGCCAACATAGGGGCCAGAGGCATCCGCGCCAGTGGCGGCGACCTTTTCCTTGACCATGGAAGCATCCGCCGCTTCGCTGCCCGGAACCGTGCCAATCGAGCCTTCGATCTCGTCGCCGAACGCTTCTTCAAGCGCCGAGCCGATCATGCCGTCGGGCAGGGCGAAAGTGTCGAACGCGCCAGTGTCGAGCGCAGCACGGATCACACCGGGGCCACCTTGGTCAACATAGCCCGCAACGATGAGGATATCGCCGCCGGCTGCCGCAAGTGCGCCAACTTCGGCCGAGTAGTCGGCTTTGCCGTCTTCGTGTGCCGCCACGGTGGTGATTTCACCGCCAGCGCCTTCGAATGCGGCGGCGATGCTGTCTGCAAGGCCCTTGCCGTAGTCGTTGTTGGTGTAGGTGATCGCTGCCGACTTGAAGCCGCGCTCCATCAGTACCTCTGCGAGAACCTGACCTTGACGCGCATCCGACGGGGCGGTGCGGAAGAACAGGCCGTTGTCCTCGGCGCTCGAGAGCGCGGGCGAGGTTGCGGAGGGCGAAATCATCACGACGCCGTTCGGCACGGCGACGTTGGCGAGAACCGCGCCGGTCACACCGGAACAGTCGGCGCCCATGATACCTTTGACACCTTCGCTGGTGATCAGGCGTTCCGCGGCTGCGGTGGCCGCGCCCGCGTCGATACAGGTCGAGTCAGCGCGCACCGGGGTTACGGTCGAACCGCCGAGCAGTTTGCCCGACTCGGTGACTTCTTGCATCGCGACTTCTGCACCGCCAGCCATTGCCGGGGTCAGGGATTCGATCGGGCCGGTAAAGCCAAGGATCACGCCAAGCTTGATGTCCTCGGCCGACGCAGCGCCAGCCATAAGTGCGGTGGCAGCAGATGCCATCAGCAGTTTTTTCATCGGTTCACTCCCAAAATAGTGTTGTTATCCGGACGTAGCCTAGCGCGGAATTTTCAAAAGAAAAGGGGGCTTGAGCGGGACGTCGCGCAAAGGAAAGAAAGCAAATTGGGGCGGATGCCCTATATTTGAAGAAAAGTCGAAGACCCCTTGCCTTTGAAAGGAGCCCGAGATGCGTTTGATTGCCCTGCTTGTCCTGATTTTCACCCCGATTGCGGCCCTGTCGCAAACCGCACCGAGCCTGCGTGCCGAGCCGGTCGCAGAGGGATTCGTAGAGCCCTGGAGCTTTGCGTTCCTGCCGGACGGAGGGATGCTTGTGACGGAACGGCCCGGCGCGCTTTGGCATGTGATGGCCGATGGCAGCCGGGAAGAGATCGCCGGCCTGCCGGATATCAGGGTGCGCGGGCAGGGCGGTCTTCTCGATGTGCTCGTGCCGCGTGATTTTCTGCAAAGCCGGGAAATCTTCCTAAGCTATTCCAAACCCCAGCGCGGTGGCCTCGGCACGGCGCTCTATCGTGCGCTATTGCCCGAGGGGCGGACGCGGCTGGAAAAAGGCCGCATCCTATTTGAGATGACCCCTGGATCGAGCGGTGGGCGCCATTTCGGCAGTCGGATCGTCGAGGCCCCGGACGGCACGCTTTTCGTGACCATCGGAGAACGTGGGGATCGCCCCTCGGCGCAAGACCTCACGCGCCACAATGGCAGTATCGTGCGCCTCAACCGCGACGGATCTGTGCCTGCCGACAATCCTTTCGTCGGACAAGATGGCGCAGAGCCGGAAATCTGGACCTATGGCCACCGCAATCCGCAGGGCGCGGCGCTCGATTCTGATGGCAATCTCTGGGCCGTGGAGCATGGCGCGCGCGGTGGCGATGAGGTCAACCGTATTCGCCCCGGCACCAACTATGGCTGGCCGGTGATTTCTTATGGCCGACACTATAGCGGTCTCAAGATTGGGGAAGGCACCGCCAAGGACGGTATGGCGCAGCCTGTATTCTACTGGGATCCGTCCATCGCGCCCTCTGGCATGGCGTTCCATAGCGGCAAAAGCATCCCCGACTGGCGCGGCGCAATCCTCGTCGGCAGTCTGAAATACGACTATATTGCAGTCCTGAAGGGAAAACCGCTCTCAGAAATTGCACAAATCGAACTTTCCGAGACAGAGCGCGTGCGTGATGTGCGCGAGGGGCCGGACGGAACCCTCTATTTCCTTTCCGAGCCACGCGGCACGATTTACCGGCTTGTCCCGAACTAGATCGAAAGGCGGGTCGATTGACTGCCACGCTCGCGATAGGGCGTGGTGTCATAATGCGCGCGGTAGCATTTCGAGAAATGCGAGGGCGAGGCAAAACCACAGGCCAGCGCCACATTGATTACGCTCATATCCGTTTGCATCAGCAGGTTGCGCGCCTTCTGGAGCCGCAACTCCATGTAGTAGCGCTTCGGCGACCGGTTGAGATAGCGTCTGAACAACCGTTCAAGCTGGCGTGTGGACATGCCCACGTCCTTGGCAAGGATCGAGGGGCTGATCGGCTCTTCGATATTGCCTTCCATCATCTGGATCACTTGGCTGAGCTTTGGATGACGCACGCCGATCCGTGTCGGCACGGAAAGACGTTGAGTATCCTGATCGGTCCGGATCGAGGAGTAAATCTGCTGATCCGCGACCCAGTTGGCGATATCTTCCCCGAAATCATCCGAGATGATCTGGAGGAACATGTCGATGGACGAGGTGCCGCCCGCCGTGGTCATCCGGTTGCCGTCGATCTTGTAGACAGACTTGCTCAGGTCGACCTCCGGAAAATCCTCCGAGAAACTATCTTGGTTTTCCCAATGGATCGTGGCCTTCTTACCATCAAGCAACCCTGCCTTGGCAAGGACATAGGCCGCGGTGCACAGACCGCCGATCTTGATTCCTTTTCGGGCCTCACGCCGCAGCCAGGAGATGAGTCGTTTGCTCGTGGCCTTCTGGATTTCAATCCCGCCGCACAGCATCACGCGATCATCACGATGCAGTTCAATCAGGTCGTCATCGAGCTTGAACTCGGTATTCGTCGAGCAGGAGACCGTGTCACCGCCTTCTCCGACAAGGATCCATTCATAGCGTGGGGTCGCGGTGTTCCGATTGGCCAGCCTTAGGCAGTCCAGTGCAGAGGCAAAGGACAAAAGAGTAAAATTATCAAGCAAAACAAACACAAAGCGGATGGGCTTCGTGTGGGTTTCTGTGGTTTCGCCTGATCTTGCCGGCTGGGCCATAGGCACGAATCCTTGCTGATTGCTGGGTCCATTTCGCTGATCCGGTGATGTTAGCGCTTTTCACGACACCAAGGTCAAGAGCGATAATTCAGATATGGTCCTTGTGGCAGTGGTTTTGTATAAGGGCCATTCATGGAGATATAGACCGGAGCAAAGACAATGGCAGAATGGGTAAAATCTGGCTGGCGGAACAAACCGCGGATCCAGATGCCTGAGTATACGGATGAGGACGCGCTGAAGGCCGTGGAGGCCCAGCTTGCCAGCTATCCGCCGCTCGTCTTTGCCGGTGAGGCGCGCCGCCTGAAGGCCGATCTCGGGGCCGCCGCACGCGGCGAGGCGTTCCTTCTTCAAGGCGGCGATTGCGCCGAGAGCTTTGAGCAATTCTCGGCCGACGCGATCCGCGACACATTCAAGGTCATGCTGCAGATGGCCATGGTCCTGACCTATGGTGCCAAGGTGCCTGTGGTGAAGGTCGGGCGCATGGCGGGCCAATTTGCCAAGCCGCGCTCCGCCCCGACCGAGACGGTCGATGGTGTTGAACTGCCGAGCTACCGTGGTGACATCATCAACGAGCTGGACTTCACCCCGAATGCCCGCATTCCGGACCCGCGCAAGATGCTGCAGGCCTATACTCAGGCCGCCGCAACGCTGAACCTCCTGCGCGCGTTCTCGACCGGGGGCTATGCTGATGTGCATCAGGTTCATAGCTGGACGCTTGGCTTCACCGAAGGCGAAAAAGCCACGCAATACCGCGATATGGCGAACCGGATTTCCGACGCGCTCGATTTCATGAAATCGGCGGGCATCAACTCGGCGTCGTCTGCTGCACTGCGGACCGTGGATTTCTATACAAGCCACGAGAGCCTGCTTCTTGAATATGAAGAGGCGCTCACCCGTCTCGACTCGACCTCCGGCAACTGGCTTGCTGGTTCGGGCCACATGATCTGGATCGGCGACCGCACCCGTCAGCCCGACGGCGCGCATGTTGAATTCTGCCGGGGCGTTTTGAACCCGATTGGCCTCAAATGCGGCCCGTCGATGACCTCGGAAGACCTCAAGGTTCTCTTGAACAAGCTCAACCCCGAAAACGAAGAAGGCCGTCTGACGCTCATCGCGCGTTTCGGTGCGGGCAAGGTCTCGGAGCATCTGCCGCGTCTCATCAAGACGGTGCAGGAAGAGGGTGCGAAAGTCCTTTGGGTGTGCGATCCGATGCATGGCAACACGATCAAATCGGCCAGCGGCTACAAGACGCGTCCCTTCGACAGCGTGCTGCGCGAAGTGCGCGAGTTCTTTGGCGTGCACAAAGCCGAGGGCACGATCCCCGGCGGTGTTCATTTCGAGATGACCGGTCAGGATGTGACCGAATGCACCGGCGGCGTGCGGGCGGTAACCGAGGGCGACCTCTCGGCCCGCTACCACACGGCGTGCGATCCGCGCCTCAACGCGTCGCAATCGCTCGAGCTGGCGTTCCTCGTGGCCGAGGAACTGTCGGACTTGCGCGAAGCACGCCAGGTTGCAGCGGGTTAATAGGACCGCTTAAAGCTTTGAAAGTAATAGGGAAGGCGGATTGTTCTGTAGGGCAATCCGCCTTTTCTTTCTTGCTCTAGGCCTCTGTGGCCACCAGCCTGAGATATGGCACTTGGGTCTCGCGCATTTGTCCCGCGTGGGGATCAAACCGCAAGGTTCGACCGAAAGAGCCGCTAAGTGTAACCGCCTGCGCCACTGGCGATACCCGCCCGGCAAAGGCAATCGCCCCAAGCAACCGCGACACCGCGCCGTCACGATCCACCAGCGGCAAGAGACGAATTTCACCAATACCGCCGGGGTGCAGCCCGCGGCGCGCTGTGCGGAGCGTCAGGCGTGCGGTGGCCGGGCCGCGAAAAACCGCTTCTACCACCTGCGCAAGGCTCGCCTGCGAGGCAGTGTCGAAGGCGCGCGAAAAAGGTAGGCCACGCGCCTCACATCCCATCACCTCGCTCAGCACAGAACCGGACACGCGGATACGGCAAAGGTCAGGCCCAATGCGCTCAAGCACAAAAGCATGTCGCAGGTCGTGCCCGATGCCCCGCGGATCTATCTCGCTGCGCGTCGGAAGGCCCAATCCGCCCGCGGTCCCATCGCGGAGGCCCTGCCAATAGGCCTCGATCCGGTTTATCGGGGCAAAGGCCCGTAGCGATGTGCCCTCGGACCCGCCCGATCTTTTCTGTCCAAACATTTCCCCAATCTCCCGCCGTTGGCCCACAGGGGCAGGCCAGCGACTCTTTTCTCCAAACCACAGAAAAATCATCTCACATTAAGGGCAAATACGGCGCTCTTTCGTCAGGAATGGTTAACCGTTGCCCCGGACGCGGTCAGGGCGATGGCTTGCACGCCCCCCTGCAATGGCTTTAGGTGACAAAAGGAAAGATGGGAGGCGCATGTGCTGAATTCGATGACGGGCTTTGCCACGATGAAGGGCGAAGCCCTCGGTTTCGACTGGGTCTGGGATTTGCGCAGCGTGAATGCCAAGGGGCTTGATCTGCGCCTTCGTGTACCGGATTGGGTCGAAGGCTTGGAACCCGCCGTGCGCGCGACATTGACCAAGGCGCTTGACCGAGGTTCGGTGAACCTCTCTCTCCGCCTGCAGAAGGGCGAGGAAGAGGCCTCTCTTGCGCTCAACAAAACGCAGCTTGCCCCCGTGCTCACCGCGCTTGCAGCTGTGGAACACCATGCCGCCGAACAGGGCGTTACACTCGCGCCTTCCAAGGCGAGCGATCTTCTCTCCTTGCGGGGAATCCTTGACGTCACAGCACGCGAGACCGACACCAAAGCCCTGCGCGAGGCGCTCTTGAAAGACCTGCCCGATCTTCTCGGGGCTTTTGCAGACATGCGCCGGGCCGAAGGTGAGGCGCTCGATTCAGTGCTCAAGGATCAACTCGGTCAGATCGCCCGGCTGACCGAAGCTGCCGCGAAGGAAGCCGAGGCGCGCAAGGGCGAGGCCCGCGCCACGCTGCAAGCCAATCTCGCCCGCGTGCTCGAGAATGCCGATAACGTCGATGAGGCCCGCATCACCCAAGAGCTGGCCATGCTTGCCGTGAAACAGGATGTGACGGAAGAGCTTGACCGGCTACGCGCTCATGTGGATGCAGCGCGTGACCTCCTCGCAGGCGGAAGTCCGGTGGGCCGCAAACTCGATTTCCTCATGCAAGAGTTCAACCGCGAGGCCAATACGCTCTGCTCCAAGTCGCAATCCGTCGCGCTGACGCGGATCGGGCTGGACCTTAAGGCGGTGATCGACCAAATGCGTGAACAGGTTCAGAACGTAGAGTAGGGGACAGACATGACCAACCGACGCGGCCTTCTTATCATCCTGTCCTCGCCCTCCGGTGCTGGGAAATCGACACTCGCCCGCCGCCTGATGCAGTGGGACGCGGGGTTGCGGTTTTCGATCTCTGCCACCACGCGCAAACCGCGCCCCGGCGAAGAGCACGGGCGCGAGTATTTCTTTCTCTCCGAAGAGGCGTTTAAGCGCGAAGTGGGCAATGGCGGAATGCTCGAACATGCGCATGTCTTCGGCAATTTCTATGGTTCTCCGGCGGGCCCTGTCAAAGAGACGATCGACGCCGGCAATGACGTGCTCTTTGATGTCGATTGGCAAGGCGAACAGCAGATTCGCAACTCCGACCTCGGCAAACACGCGCTCTCGATCTTCATCCTGCCGCCCTCGATCAAGGAATTGCATCGCCGTCTCGTGACCCGCGCCCAAGATAGCGAAGAGGTCATCACGCGGCGCATGAACAAAAGCTGGGACGAGATAAGCCACTGGGGCGCTTATGATTATGTGCTGATCAACGACGATCTCGACGCGACCGAGGCCCAGCTCAAGACCATCATCACGGCCGAACGTATGCGCCGTGAACAACAGCCAATGCTGCAAGACCATGTGCGCACGCTACAAACTGAATTCGAGGAGATGTCCTGATGCCGATATATGAGCTTGACGGGGTGCGCCCCGAGATCGCCGAGGATAGCTGGGTCGCGCCCGATGCAAATTTGATCGGGCGGATTGTCCTCGAAGAGGGGGCGTCGGTCTGGTTTGGCGCGACGCTGCGCGGCGACAACGAAGAGATTCGCATTGGCGCGGGGTCCAACGTGCAGGAAAACACCGTCATGCATACAGATTTGGGTTTCCCGCTCTCCATCGGCGCGGGGTGCACGATTGGGCACAAGGCTATGCTGCACGGCTGCACCATTGGCGACAATAGCCTCATCGGCATGGGCGCGACGGTTCTGAACGGGGCGAAGATCGGCAAGAACTGCCTGATCGGGGCAGGGGCGCTTGTCACCGAGGGCAAGGAAATCCCCGATGGTGCGCTCGTCATGGGCGCGCCGGGCAAGGTCGTTCGGACACTCGACGAGGCCGCGATTCAAGGCCTGCGGGCAAGCGCGTTACACTACCAGGAAAACATGCGCCGCTTTCGCGCCGGGCTAAAGCAGGTGTGATCCCCAACTAGATTTTAAATTAGATACTCCATGTAAGTCTTTGGTTTTGCATGGAGTGTCTGATAAACACCCGCTCGCTGAATAAACCGTTTACAAAACGCACCGGCTCGGAAACTCTTGCGCGCAACGATATCTTGCGTGTGAGACATCCATGAAATCCGTCCAGTCCTTTCTCGACGCCATTCCCATGCCCGCGGTCTTCGTCGAGACGCAAATGCGTATTGTCGGCGCCAATGACAGGGCGCTTGCGCTCAATCCGAACGCCAAAGAAACGCGCCCCTTCGTCCTCGTATTTCGTCAGCCGTCGCTTGGGTCCGCGCTTGAGACCTGCCTTGCCTCGGGTGCCGCGCAGCGCGCGATCTATCATCATACCGACGGTCCGCATGAAATCCGCTACGAGGTCACATTGAGCCGCGTGCAGGGGGGAGAGATTGATGGCTGTCTGCTGTGTTTCAATGACACCACGCACCTCAAGCAAGCCGATCAGATGCGGCGTGATTTCGTCGCCAATGTGAGCCACGAATTGCGCACGCCACTGACCGCGATCCTTGGCTTTATCGAGACTTTGCAAGGCCCGGCGCGCGGCGACCAGAAGGCTCAGGATCGCTTTTTGTCGACCATGGCGGCCGAAGCCGGGCGGATGAACCGTCTTGTTGGGGATCTGCTGTCGCTAAGCCGGGTCGAGGAAGAGGCGCGGGTGCGCCCGACCACCATGGTGGACCTTGTGCAACTGATCCGCTCGACCGTGCGCAATCTCGAACCCGTGGCCGAGGAGGTCGGCGGCGCGCTGATCTTCGATGCCCCCGAGGAACCGCACAAGCTCGCGGCTGATTCCGATCAGCTCTTTCAGGTGTTCACCAATCTGATCGAGAACGCGCTCAAATACGGCGGCAAAGGCACGCAGGTGACGCTGCGCATCGCCAAATCGCCCCACGACCACGTGTTGCGCGTGCCGGTCCTACGCATCAGCGTAGAAGACACAGGGCCCGGCATCGCCCCGACTCATATCCCGCGCCTGACCGAGCGATTCTATCGCATCGATTCTCACCGTTCGCGCGAGATGGGCGGTACGGGGCTGGGCCTCGCCATCGTGAAACACATCCTCAACCGCCATCGTGGCCGTTTGGCCGTCGAAAGCACGGTAGGAGAGGGGTCGGTTTTCACGGTGATCCTGCCGCTCAGCTAAAGAATCTGCGCCTCGCTCTCGGGTGTCATAAAAGCGTTACGTTGGTGTCACAAAAGGTTCGCGCCGGGTCCGTAGCTCCCCGCTGAGACCGTCATGCTCAGACGGTCAACACCAATGGAGTTAATCATATGTCCGTCAAACTGACCGCATCGGCACTGGCTATCGCAGCCGTCGCCACCACCGCTGCCGCTCGTGACCAGGTTCAGGTCGCCGGGTCCTCGACCGTTCTTCCCTACGCGTCGATCGTTGCCGAAGCCTTCGGTGAAAACTTTGACTTCCCGACCCCGGTTGTTGAATCCGGTGGCTCCTCGGCAGGTCTCAAGCGCTTCTGCGAAGGCGTGGGCGAGAACACTATCGACGTCGCCAACGCATCGCGCAAGATCAAGGACAAAGAAGTCAAAGCCTGCGCCGAAGCTGGCGTGACCGACATCATCGAAGTCCGCATCGGCTATGACGGCATCGTGTTCGCATCGCAGATCAACGGCCCGGCCTACACCGCATTCCAGCCGGTCGACATCTTCAACGCTCTGTCGGCGAAAGTTGTCAAAGACGGCGCGCTCGTCGAGAACACCCACAAGCAGTGGGCCGATTTCAACGGCGACCTTCCCGCCGCAGACATCGCCGCGTTCATCCCGGGCACCAAGCACGGCACCCGTGAAGTCTTCGAAGAAAAAGTGATGGTTGAAGGCTGTAAAGAAGCTGGCGCATTCGACATCTACATGGCCGAGAACGGTGGCGACAAGAAAGCCGCTGGCAAAGCCTGCTACGAAGTGCGCACCGACGGCGTGTCGGTCGACATCGACGGCGACTACACCGAAACCCTCGCACGCATCGACGCCAACCCGAACGGTGTCGGCGTCTTCGGTCTCGCCTTCTACGAGAACAACACCGACAAGCTCAAAGTTGCGACCATGGGTGGCGTTGCTCCGTCGACCGAAACCATCGCGACCGGCGAATACCCTGTGTCCCGCCCGCTGTTCTTCTACGTGAAGAAAGCTCATATCGGCGTGATCCCGGGCCTCAAAGAGTATGCTGAGTTCTTCGTTGCAGACGAGATCGCAGGCCCCGATGGCCCGCTCTCCGAGTATGGCCTCGTGTCGGACCCGGAACTCGCGGCAACTCAGGCGGCTGTTTCCGCTGAAGAGACCATGAAGTAAGGCCATCGCCTTACCAGGGACGGCGTGGGTTTCGCGCCGTCCTTCTTCTGCTTTTAGAACCTTTTCCAAGAAACAAGAGGGGCGCTTATGCCTGTGCTTTGGATCGTTGCTGTCGTGCTTGCGCTTGGGGGCGCGGGCTATGTCTTGGGGCGGATGCGCGCCTTGGCGTCTGCGGATGGTGATGCTCGTCACTTGCATTCACTCCCCAATTATTACGGGGCGCATGTCTTTCTTGCTGCGACGGTGCCGTCGCTTCTCCTGCTGGTGATCTGGCTGTTGGTGCAGCCGCTGGTCATCAATAGCCAGGTGTCTCACATGATCCCCGCCGAAGCGGTCTCCGAAGGCTCGAGCATCGGCCTCGTCATGGCAGATGTGCGGCGCGTCGCGGATGGCCTTGATGCCGCCGTCACCGCCGGCGCGATGACACAGGAACAGGCCGGGTCGATCCGCGCCGAGTTTTCCGACATTCGTCAACGCCTTGGCGAAGTCGGCGTTGCGCTTGGCTCCGACGTGCGCCCGGAAGTGCTCAAGGCCGCACAACGCTACCGCGTCCTCAGTGGGCGCTACACGCTTTTCCTGACCATTGCGGCCATCGGCCTGTCCCTCGCAGGGCTCGCCTATGCGTGGGCCCGCAGCCACAAGGATTTCCGCGCGCGCAACGTGGTTGAATCAGCCATCAAGTCGCTTCTGGTCATGGCATCGACCATCGCCATCCTGACCACGGTCGGCATCGTGCTGTCCCTTATCTTCAACACGGTCGAGTTCTTCCGCCTCTACCCGGTGACGAGCTTCTTTTTTGAGCCGACGTGGCTTCCGTCCTTCGGCGGCGGCACTGATAGCGATGGCAACCCGCTGTCAAAGCTCGGTATCCTGCCGCTTTTGTGGGGCACGCTCTATATCTCTCTGATCGCGCTCGCTGTTGCGGTGCCGATTGGTCTCTTTGCCGCGATCTTCCTGTCGGAATATGCCGGGGCGCATACCCGCGCCATCGCCAAGCCGCTGATCGAGGTGCTCGCCGGTATCCCGACCATCGTTTACGGTCTCTTCGCGCTGCTGACGGTCGGGCCGCTTCTGGTCGATATCTTCGGTGAGGGTGGTATGCTCGGCGTTGGCTGGATGCAGGGCGGCACGGCCGTCATGACCGCCGGTCTCGTGATGGGGATCATGCTGATCCCCTTCGTCTCGTCTCTGTCTGACGACATCATCAACGCCGTGCCGCAGGCCATGCGGGATGGCTCGCTCGGCCTTGGCGCGACGAAATCGGAAACCATCCGTCAGGTGGTCCTTCCGGCCGCACTTCCGGGGATCGTCGGCGCCATTCTTCTGGCGGCCTCGCGCGCTATTGGTGAGACGATGATCGTTGTCCTCGGGGCAGGGGCCGCGGCCCGCCTGAGCCTCAATCCCTTTGACGCGATGACCACGGTCACCGCCAAGATCGTAAGCCAGCTCACGGGCGACGCCGATTTCGCCTCGCCCGAAGCTCTGGTCGCCTTTGCCTTGGGCATGACGCTCTTCATCGTCACGCTCGGTCTCAACATCTTCGCGCTCTATATCGTGCGCAAATACCGGGAGCAGTACGAATGAGTGACGCAACCGCAGGTACCGCCGCGCCGCAGCCGTCCGGCTCCAAGAAGGGCTCGCTCCTTCAGCAGGACGCGCGCACCAAACGCCGCAATGCCGCCGAATCTCGCTTTAAGTTCTACGGCGTTCTGGCCGTCGGCACGGGGCTGCTTTTCCTGCTCGTGCTGCTGTGGGCGATTATCACCAACGGCGCGCAGGCCTTTAGCCAGACCTTTGTGTCGGTTCAGGTCGAGCTGCTCGAAAGCAAGCTCGACAAGAACGGCAATCGCAATCTCGAGGATATCAAGAAGGTCTCGACCTTCGGCTATAGCCCGTTGGTGCAAAACGGTCTCCTGAGCGCAGTAGACCAAAGCGGTGCCGAAACGCCGCTGTCCAAAGGCAAGGACATGAAGCCGATCCTGTCGGCCTCTGCGGCTGCCCAGCTACGTGACTACGTGATCGCCAACCCCGACAAGATCGGTGAAACGGTCGAATTCCGCTTCCTCGCGTCGAGCCGTGTCGATGGCTACCTCAAGGGCCGTGTCACCCGCGAGTCGATTGCCCGCGACAAGAACATCGACGCGGCGCATCTCGATCTCGTCGACGCGCTGCTCGAGGTTGGTGTCATCGAAAAGACCTTCAACTGGTCCTTCATCACCGGCTCGGACGCCTCGGATACCCGTCCCGAAGCTGCCGGCATGGGGGTCTCGATGCTCGGGTCGCTCTTCATGATGCTTGTCGTGCTGGGCCTGTCGCTGCCGATCGGCGTGGCCGCCTCGATCTACCTCGAGGAATTCGCGCCACAGAACCGCTGGACCGACCTGATCGAGGTGAATATCTCCAACCTCGCGGCCGTGCCGTCGATTGTCTTCGGTATCCTTGGCCTCGCGGTCTTCATCCAGTTTGCGCACCTGCCGCAATCGGCGCCGCTTGTTGGTGGCCTCGTGCTGACGCTGATGACCTTGCCGACAATCATCATCGCGACCCGCGCCTCACTCAAGGCTGTGCCGCCCTCGATCCGCGACGCCGCGCTTGGGGTTGGGGCTTCGAAGATGCAATCGGTCTTTCACCATGTGCTGCCGCTTGCCGCGCCGGGAATTCTCACCGGGACCATCATCGGCTTGGCCCAAGCTCTTGGTGAGACCGCGCCGCTTCTCCTTATCGGGATGGTGGGCTTCATCGCCTCGAACTACCCCGAAGGCGTCATGGACGGCTTCGTCTCGCCCAACTCCGCCATGCCAGCCCAGATCTACGAATGGGCCAAACGCGCCGACCCGGCCTTCTATGAACGTGCCTGGGGCGGTATCATCATCCTGCTGGTGTTCCTCATCACTATGAACATCATCGCCATCCTCCTGCGCCGCCGCTTCGAGCGCCGCTGGTAAGACGGGAAAACGAACCAATGTACGACGCACCGAACCCGGGGGCCAACGTGGACCAGAAAGACATCAAGATTTCCGCCAACAAGGTTCAGGTCTATTATGGCGAGACGCACGCCATCAAGGACGTGGATATCGAGGTCGAAGACAAGACCGTCACCGCCTTCATCGGCCCCTCGGGCTGTGGCAAGTCGACCTTCCTGCGCTGCCTGAACCGCATGAACGACACAATCGATGTGTGCCGTGTCGAAGGCGATATCCTGCTTGATGGCGAGGACATCTACGACAAAAAGGTCGACCCGGTGCAACTGCGCGCCAAGGTGGGCATGGTGTTCCAGAAACCGAACCCGTTCCCCAAGTCGATCTATGACAACATCGCCTATGGCCCGCGTATCCACGGCCTCGCGAAGAACAAGGCCGACCTCGACGTGATCGTCGAAAAATCGCTCCGCCGCGGTGCAATCTGGGACGAGGTCAAGGACCGCCTGCATGCGCCCGGCACCGGCCTCTCCGGTGGCCAACAACAGCGCCTCTGCATCGCGCGTGCGGTCGCGACCGAGCCGGAAGTTCTCCTCATGGATGAACCTTGCTCGGCACTCGACCCCATCGCCACGGCTCAGGTTGAAGAACTCATCGACGAACTGCGCGCGCAGTATTCCGTTGTCATCGTGACCCACTCGATGCAGCAGGCCGCCCGCGTCAGCCAGAAGACCGCCTTCTTCCACCTCGGCAACCTCGTGGAATACGACGACACCGGAACGATCTTTACCAACCCCCGTGATGAGCGCACCGAAAGCTACATCACTGGCCGTATCGGCTAAGGGAGCCATTACCGATGAACGATAAACATATCGTTTCCGCCTTTGATGCGGATCTCGAAAAGGTCCAGGCCCATATCATGAAAATGGGTGGTCTGGTCGAAGAAGCTATCCTCGACGCGTCCAAGTCGCTCAAGAACCGCGATGAGGAACTGGCCGAGCAGGTGCGCAACAATGACAAGGCCATCGACGAGCTCGAAGAGCTTATCAATGACGAGTGTATCAAACTGATCGCGCTGCGCGCACCAACGGCAATCGACCTGCGCGTCGCGCTCTCGGTGCTGAAGATTGCGGGCAACCTCGAGCGTATTGGCGACTATGCCAAGAACATGGCCAAACGGACCTCGGTTCTCGTGCATATGGCACCGGTCGAAGGTGCGCGCGGGGCGCTGCGCCGCATGGCCCGCGAAGTGCAGCTCATGCTCAAGGATGCGCTCGACGCCTATATTCAGCGCGACGCTGAGCTGGCCCGTGACATCCTCGAGCGCGACCGCGACATCGACCAGATGTACAATGCGCTGTTCCGCGAATTCCTCACCTTCATGATGGAAGACCCGCGCTACATCACGCCCTGTATGCATCTGCATTTCATCGCCAAGAACACCGAGCGCATGGGGGACCATGTGACCTCGATCGCCGAACAGGTGATCTACCTGGTGACCGGTGAACTGCCCGAAGACAACCGCCCGCGCGAGGATCACTATGACCCTGCGCTGCACACGACGGAATAATACCAGTACGGACGACCTAGTAAGATGGCCAAAGATCACCCCACCGTTCTCGTCGTCGAGGATGAGCCTGCACAACGCGATGTTCTGACCTATAACCTCGAGGCCGAAGGCTTCGAGGTGGTGAGCGCAGGCGACGGCGAAGAGGCCCTTCTGCTCGTCGCAGAAGTCGTGCCCGATATCATCGTGCTCGACTGGATGCTGCCGGGTATTTCGGGGATCGAGATCTGCCGCCGTCTGAAGACCAAATCCGAAACCGCGGGCATTCCTGTGCTCATGCTCTCGGCGCGCTCGGAAGAGGTCGACCGGGTGAGGGGGCTTGAAACCGGGGCGGACGACTATGTGGTCAAACCCTATTCCGTCATGGAACTGATGGCGCGCGTCCGCAACCAACTGCGCCGCGTGCGCCCCGCCGCGGTGGGCCAACGTTTGGAATACGAGGATATCATCCTCGACGCTGAAACCCATCGCGTGACCCGCGATGAGAAGCCGCTAAAGCTCGGTCCGACGGAATTCCGTCTGCTGTCGACCTTCATGGAAAAACCGGGCCGCGTCTGGAGCCGGGAACAGCTTCTGGATCGGGTTTGGGGGCGCGACATCTATGTCGATAGCCGCACCGTGGATGTCCATATCGGCCGGCTGCGCAAGGCGCTTTGCAAGCATGGCGGAGATGATCCGCTGCGCACGGTGCGCGGCGCGGGCTACGCGCTCGGCTAAGGCTTGCATCTGATTGAAATCGGGGGCTAACTTCCGGGAACCACGCCGGGAGTTCCCTGATGCCTGACCTCATTCAAAATCAGTTTTCTACACCAGATCGGAGCGCCGCACATGGATAGCTCACTCTGGCGCAGTAGCAGCAAAGAATTGCGAAAATACAAGTGCTTGAAGGGCGACCTTCATGTTGATTTTCTTGTCATTGGTGGCGGCTTTACAGGCTGTTCAGCGGCTCTGGCCGCCTCCGAGGCGGGCGCCTCCGTCGCGCTTCTCGAAGCTCATTCAATCGGGCATGGCGGCTCGGGGCGCAATGTGGGCCTTGTCAACGCGGGTCTCTGGCTACCGCCCGATGAGGTCGAGTCGGTGATGGGGGCCGAGGTGGGGCAGGCGCTCAACCACGCGCTTGCCGGAGCGCCGGACGAAGTGTTTGACCTGATCGCACGGCACGGCATCCAATGCGAAGCGACGCGGAATGGCACATTGCATCTCGCCCATGCACCACGTGGGTTAAGAGACCTCGAGATGCGCCTTGCACAACAAGAAGCACGGCAAGCGCCGGTGGCACTGCTCGACGCCGCCGAGACCGCGCGCCGGACCGGCACAAATGCCTATCACGGCGCGTTGCATGACCGCAGGGCAGGGACAGTGCAGCCGCTCGCCTATGTCCAAGGCCTTGCCCGCGCCGCACAAGACGCAGGTGCGGAGATTTTTACCGAAAGCCCGGTCAAGGCGCTGGCCCATGACGGCCGGTTATGGCACGCGACGACCGCGCATGGCACAGTCCGAGCCAAGAATTGTCTATTGGCAACAAATGCTTACCATCTTGGGATCGATGGCGTGCAAGAGGCGCGCAGCACCCAGGTCTCGTTCTTTCAACTCGCCACTGAACCGCTTCCAAAGCGCATTGGCGAGACGATCCTTGCCGGTGGTGAGGGGTGCTGGGACACTGCGCTCATCATGTCGTCTTTGCGCCGAGACACGGCAGGACGGCTGATCTTTGGCGCAATGGGCAATCCCGAGGGGCTTGGCCATGCTGTGCATCGCGCCTGGGCCTTGAAAGCGCTCACGCGGCTTTATCCGGCCTTGGAAGGGCAGGAGATTGCGCATTTCTGGGTCGGCAATATCGCCATGACCTCTGACCATGTGCCAAAGGCGATCCGCTTCGGTCCCAACGCGATGAGCCTCATGGGCTTCTCCGGGCGCGGCATCGCACCTGGCACACGGCTTGGGCGTCTCGCGGCCGCGGCGGTGTTGAGCGGGTCAGATCAAGATCTGCCGCTACCGGTGCTGGAACAGTATAGTGAACGGTTCTGTGGTACGCGCACGGCATATTACGAAAGCGGGGCGCGGCTCATCCATATGGCGGATCGGGTGTTAGGTTAATCCTATAATCCGTATTATGTAAATAAAACACCTACAGATACGGCACCCCGCAATCCAAATTGATGTTGGAAATGAGGAACTTGACGCTAGACAGCGCAAGAACACTGGCGATATGGTCAAATGAACGACTGAGGACAACATGACTTCTATACTCGTCCTGAACGGCCCCAACCTTAATCTTCTCGGCCAACGCCAGCCCGAGGTGTACGGTTCCACGACGCTCGCTGATATCGAAGCCGCCTGCGCCGCCCATGCCGAAGCCTCCGGTTTCTCTGTGATCTGCGCCCAGAGCAACCACGAAGGCGCGCTGGTCGATGCGATCCACGCCTCCAAAGGCATGCATGACGGGATCATCCTCAACGCCGGTGCCTATACCCACACATCCATCGCTCTGATGGATGCGATTGCCTCGGTCGAACTGCCCGTGGTGGAACTCCACCTCTCGAATATCCACGCGCGCGAAAATTTCCGCCACACATCCTATATCGCCCCGGTGGCGGTCGGACAGATCTGCGGCTTTGGCGCGCATGGCTATATCCTCGCGCTCGATGCCCTCAAGGCGCATCTCGAGCAATCGCCCGCATGACACCAGACGCTTCTCTCGACTATATCGAAGCACTGACCGAGGCACGGTCGCAAGAAACACTTTGGTCTATGCACACCGAGATGATGGCCACCTTTGGCTTTGATCGGTTGATCTATGGCTATACCGGATTTCGCACGGACGCCTCGCTTGGCGATGTGGATGATTTCACCATCCTGTCGAACCACGATCCCGCCTATCTCAACGCCTTCCTGGGAGATGGGCTCTATTTCAACGGTCCGATGATGCATTGGTGCCTGCACAACACCGGGGCCTGTAGCTGGCGCTGGATGGCTGAGCGGCGCGCCGCGGGCGCGCTGTCGCCCACTGAGCTCGCCGTGAGCGATTTCAACCTGAGCATGGGGGTCACCGCGGGCTATTCGATCAGCTTTCCGACGGTGTCCTCGCGGGCCAAGGGCGCGCTCGCGCTGACGGCGCGTCTTGGGATGACACAGGACGAGGTGGATGAGATCTGGCAGGAACATGGCCGGTTCATCGAGCTCTCGAGCCAGATCGCCCATCTCAAGATCCTCTCCCTACCCTATGAACACCCGCGCCGCGCCCTGACCGGACGCCAGCGCGAGGTGCTCGAATGGGTTGGCGATGGCAAGACGATCCAAGACATCGCGACCTTGCTTGACCGCACGCCGGCGACCGTCGAAAAGCACCTGCGCCTCGCACGGGAAGCGCTCGACGTGGAAACCACGGCGCAGGCGCTGCTCAAGGCCTCGTTTCTAAAGCAGATTTACAAGCCAGAAAGTTAGACCTGACGCAAGAAAGCGTCAAAAGTCAGGTTTCCCTTACTTGTGTGACCTTGCGTCAATCAGGCATTTAGAGACTGTTCCGTGAGTGGTGGCTTTAGCCTTGGAACATTATGGCTGTAACCCTCGCCATTCCGAGGCTCTTGCGGCTGTCCGGTTTCAGTCCGGTTGTCGGTCCCGGAGTGTATTTTCGCTTTCGGGTCGACGTTCGGGTTTCCCCATCCCCATGCACAGGGGAGCTCGATTTCGGCGGCGTTGCCTTCCCCGGCGGCGTCGCCTTTTTCGTTTCCAAGCCTGGCAATCCGCCAACCAGACAAAAGAAAACGCCGCCCACGAAATGTGAGCGGCGTTGTCCCTCGTTTCGCGTGCGTTCAGGCGTTAGCCCTGAGCGGCCTTGGCCACTTCTGCTGCGAAATCTTCTTCTTTCTTCTCGATGCCTTCACCGACTTCCATGCGGACATAGCCCACGATCTCGGCACCGGCTTCCTTGGCCGCGGCTTCCACGGTCAGGTCGGGATTGATGACAAAGTCCTGACCAAGCAGGGTCACTTCGGCCATGAATTTCTTCATGCGGCCAACGATCATCTTCTCGATGACTTGCTCGGGCTTGCCGGATTCACGTGCGATGTCGATCTGCACGGAGCGCTCTTTTTCGACAACTGCCGGATCAAGATCCGCTTCCGAGAGAGCCTGCGGGTTGGCTGCTGCGATGTGCATGGCAACCTGCTTGCCGAACCCTTCGTCGCCGCCCTTGAGCGCCACGAGAACGCCGATCTTGCCCATGCCGTCTGCGGCCGGGTTGTGGATGTAGGAGGTCACGATGTCGCCTTCGACGCTCGCCATGCGGCGTACCGACATGTTCTCGCCGATGGTGGCGACCGCGTCGGTCACAACGTCTGCGACGGTCTTGCCGTTCATTTCGGCCGCTTTCAGCGCCTCAACGTCGGACACGGTGATCGCAACATCAGCAATGCCTGCAACCATTTTCTGGAAGTCAGCGTTCTTGCCGACAAAGTCGGTTTCCGAGTTGACCTCGACGGCCACGCCCTTGCCACCGTCAACCTTGACGGCCACGAGGCCCTCAGCTGCGGTGCGGCCGGATTTCTTGGCGGCTTTCGCGAGACCCTTGGTGCGCAGCCAGTCGATGGCCGCTTCCTGGTCACCGTCGGTTTCGGTCAGGGCCTTTTTCGCGTCCATCATGCCTGCGCCGGTCATTTCGCGCAGTTCTTTTACCATTGCTGCTGTGATCGCCATCTTGGCTCTCCTCGATGTTCTAAAGAGTTGTCGGGGGCGGGCTTACCCTGCCCCCGTGTCAGTTCTGTAACGCTTACGCTTCGGCTGCGGCGTCTTCGGCCACGGCTTCTTCCACCGGAGCTTCTTCGAGCGCGCCAAGGTCAACGCCTGCGGCGCCAAGCTGGGCCGACATGCCGTCGAGGGCTGCGCGCGAGGCCAGATCGCAGTAGAGCGCGATGGCGCGTGCCGCGTCGTCGTTGCCCGGGATGATGTAGTCTACGCCATCGGGCGAGCAGTTGGTGTCAACCACGGCCACAACCGGGATACCGAGCTTGTTGGCTTCTGCGATGGCAAGCGCTTCTTTCTTCACGTCGATGACGAAGAGAAGATCCGGAACACCGCCCATTTCGCGGATCCCGCCGAGCGAGGCCTGAAGCTTCGCCTGGTCGCGTTCCATGCCGAGACGCTCTTTTTTGGTGAGGCCTTCTGCGCCGTTCGCCATTTTCTCGTCGATTTCCTTCAGGCGGTTGATCGACTGGGAAACGGTTTTCCAGTTGGTGAGCGTGCCACCGAGCCAGCGGTGGTTCATGTAATACTGTGCGCATTTCTCGGCTGCGTCTGCGATCGGCGCTGCGGCCTGACGCTTGGTGCCGACGAAAAGAACGCGGCCGTTATTCGCGACGGTTTCGCGGATCACGTTCAGCGCGGCGTCGAGCATCGGGACCGTCTGGGTGAGGTCCATGATGTGGATGCCATTGCGCGAGCCATAGATGAACTCGCCCATACGGGGATTCCAACGCTGAGTCTGGTGACCAAAGTGAACGCCTGCTTCGAGCAGCTGGCGCATGGAGAACTCGGGAAGAGCCATGCTTGTTTTCCTTTTCCGGTTTACGCCTTGGCGGGGTCAATTGAGAGCGGATGCTCCAACCGGCGGACTGTCCGGGATGTCTCCCCGGAGCAACCCAAACCTCGCCTGCGGGTTTGAATACGCGCGCATATACGCAAGGCTGGGCAGGGTTGCAAGCCTATAAACGGGCCAATCCACGCAAAACTGCGCCCTACCCCTTTATGGCCAGGCTATGCGCGCCGCGCACCGCCTCTTCCGAGGCCAAGGCAAGTGTCTTGCGGTTGGCGAACTCGGAAACCTTGAGCGGCGTGTGGTAGATCACCTCGACGCGCCCCTGCCGCCCTTGCGCCAAAACCTTGAGCACATGCGGCCCAAACCCCATGTCGCCCCACCAGCCGTAAAAGCGTTCATCCTCGCCCTCAGGCGCATGGTAAAGAACCGTCACCGGCTGCACTGAAAGCCTGTCGCGAAGCTCGTCCGAAAAAAACGCCGCAAATAGCGTCGGCTTGAACGGCAGCACGCGGATCGCATCCGTGCTCGTGCCTTCCGGAAAGAACAAGAGCTTGTGCCCAGCCAGAAGACGCTCTTCAAATAGCACCTTCTGTGCCTGCGCTTCTTTCGGATTCCGGTTGATGAAGACCGTCCCCGTCGCCTTGGCGAGCCATCCGATCCCCGGCCAATCCGCCACCTCTGCCTTGGAGACAAAGTAGATGCGTTTGCGCGCGTTCAGCGTGAAGATATCGAGCCAAGAGCTATGATTGGCGACAACCGCGCCCGGCCCCGTCATCAGCGTACCTTCGCTCCGAAACCCGATCCCGAGAATCCGAAGCGCATTGCGACAGACAAACTGCGTGATGAAGGGGGTCCACGGTCGATGCAGCCCATGCACCGGCTTCTCCACGAAACGGATCAGCAAGAGACCGACGAGACAGACCGAGATCAACGCGATCAAGACCGCGCCGCGAACCACCACGCGCAGCCAACCCATCGCCGTGATCGGGCGGTCCTGCGGATAGCTGTCTTCGCCGGTCCAGGTCTGGTTCACGTCTCAAGGCCTTTCGTATAGATCGCTTTTTGCTTCGCGTTCATACGCTCCGTATCCATCACGAGGCACACATCGACCGTGTTGAACGCATGGTCGACATAGGCCCCCTCGCCCACGAAGCCGCCAAGCCTCAGATAGGCCTTGATCAGCGCCGGCACCGCGAGCATCGCCTTGCGGCGGTCGATCTGGTCCTCGGGGATGAGGTCCATCGGCTGAAAATGTGCGGCCTGCGTCCGCACCCGAAGGTCTTCTGGCGCGAGGTGGCGGGCATGCAAAAGCGAGAGCGGCCCGGCGAGCGCCTCGATATCTGTGCCGTGGAAACTCGCGACCCCGAAAAGAACCTCGATCTCATGCTCGAACACATAGGCCGCGAGCCCATTCCAGAGATGAAACATCGCCGCCCCACCCCGGTAGTCCGGCAACAGACAGCTCCGGCCAAGTTCCAAGAGCTTGCGCCCGCTCTCCTTCAGGACCGTCAGGTCATATTCATCTTCGCCGTAGAACTGGCCAATCTCGCGCGCCTGTGTGTCTTGCAAGAGCCGATAGACGCCGACAACCCGGTCGATCTCCGGCACGTCAAGCGCGTTGTCTATGAGGATCAGGTGATCGAAATGCGGATCAAAACGGTCCTTCTCGAGCCGCGCCTCGTGATCGACCAACGCGCCCGCCCCGCCAAGCTCTTCGATGAAAACCCGGTAGCGCAGCCGCTGCGCCGCCATGAGCTCTTCCGGCGTCTCGGCAAGTTTCAACGTGAAATCAGGATCTTGGCTGGCCATCTTGTCCGACTGCAAAGTGGAATTTCCGCGTTTTAGGCATTGGTGTGACAATTGGCAACATCGTGCGACAGGGCGCGCGCTGGTAGACAATCAGGAGTTGTGTTAACTTTACGTCAATCACTCTCATTTTCAATGACTGGCAAGAGCATTACTCTGGAGCCGTTTATGACGACTTTGCCTTCTTCACGGAAATTAACCGTGATCTTGCCGCCGATATTCGATTGGACCTGCCCGGTGCCCCAATCCGGACGATCCGGGTGGCGCACAAGCATTCCCGGTTCAAGAAACGCATTTAGATCATCCATTTTCTCAAATCCTATTATGCAAGGCCCGACTTATGCCCAACCCTAATACAGATCTCGCGGCGCTGGTAGGGTCGCGGATCTGCCATGATCTCATCTCGCCGGTCGGCGCTATTGGCAACGGCCTCGAACTCATCACAATGTCTGGCGATGCCACTGGCCCCGAGATTGGCCTCATCTCCGGCAGTGTCAGCAACGCCACCGCACGTATCCGATTTTTCCGGATTGCCTTTGGCCTTGCCTCCGGCAATCAGCTTGTCCCCGAACTGGAAATCCGCACCATCCTCGCCGATAGCTATCACGAGAGCCGGATTTCCCTTGATTGGCTCGTCGAAGGCGCCGTTGCCCGTCCCGAATTGCGTGCGGTTTTCCTGGCCCTGCTCTGCGCCGAGACGGCACTTGGCCGCGGTGGTGTGTTGAGCATCCTTCGGCAGGCGTCTGGTATCTGGCAGGTGGTGGCGCTCTCCGACACGCTGACCCTGAAAGAAAGCAGCTGGCAGGCGATCGAAACCGGCCTGCCGCCAGAAGGGCTGACCCCGAATGAGGTCGAGTTTGGACTTCTGCCCTGTGTCATTGAAACGCTGCAACGCAGGCTCGCTGTGACCCGCGCAGAAGATCGGATCACGCTTAGTTTCTGACCGGCTTTAGCCCCGGATGGTGCCGTCGCCTTCGACAAGGTATTTAAAGCTCGTAAGTTGTGCGGCCCCCACCGGGCCACGCGCGTGCATCTTTCCGGTCGCGATACCGATCTCCGCGCCCATGCCGAACTCGCCGCCATCGGCGAACTGGGTCGAGGCGTTGCGCATCAGGATCGCACTATCGAGCCGCTGGAAGAACCGCGCCGCCGTGGCGTCATTCTCCGTGATGATACAATCGGTGTGGTTTGATCCGTATTGCCGGATATGAGCAATCGCGCCATCCACATCGCCAACGACCTTGGCCGCGATATCCATGTCGAGGTATTCCTTGCCCCAATCCGCGTCCGTCGCGGCCATCACGCCTTCGATCTTCTGAAGCGTGTCGTCGCCATGCACCCGCACACCCTTGTCCAGAAGGGCGCGCAAGACGCCCTGCCCGATCGTGTCGACAAGGCTCTCATGGATCAAAAGGCATTCTGCAGCGCCGCAAATCCCGGTCCGCCGGGTCTTGGCGTTAATCACCACATCGAGCGCCTTCACCGGGTCGGCATCGGCGTCGAGATAGATATGCACGATCCCTTCGAGATGGGCGAAAACCGGCACTCGCGCCTCGCGCTGCACGAGACCGACAAGCCCCTTGCCCCCGCGCGGCACGATCACGTCCACGGTATCGACCATGGTCAGAAGTTCCTGAACCGCCGCCCGGTCCCGCGTGGGAATAAGCTGAATCGCATCCTCCGGCAGCCCCGCCGCCTTGAGGCCCTCGACAAGGCAGGCATGGATCGCACCCGAGGAATGGAAACTCTCCGAGCCACCGCGCAGGATCACCGCGTTGCCCGACTTGAGGCAGAGCGCACCCGCGTCCGCAGTGACATTCGGACGGCTCTCATAGATCACCCCGACAACACCAAGCGGCGTGCGCACGCGCTTGATATGAAGGCCCGAAGGGCGGTCCCATTCGGTCAGGACTTCGCCGACCGGATCATCCTGCGCCGCCACGGCGCGCAGGCCGTCCACGATCCCCTGAATACGCCCTTCGTCGAGCATCAGGCGGTCCATCATCGCGTCGGAAAGCCCCTTCTCGCGCCCGAAATCCATGTCCTTGGCGTTGGCCTCGATGATCTCGGCCCGGCGCGCCCAGACCGCCTCGGCCGCCGCCTCAAGCGCCTTGGTCTTGGCCTCTGCCGGGGCAAAGGCCAACTCCGCGCTTGCGGCTTTGGCCTTCTGGCCAATCTCTGCCATCAGGGCGGGAATATCTGTGATGTCCGTCATCATCTGGTCCTTCGTGTTCAATGCTCTTGCGCCTCAAAGCGCCATGTCGTCCCGGTGAATAAGCGCCGTGCGCCCCGGATAGCCGAGAATCTCTTCGATCTGTGACGAGTGACAGCCCTTGATCGCCGCCGCTTCTCCCGCCGCATAGGCCGCGAGCCCCTGGCCAAGCTTGTGCCCGTCCGGCCCGTGGATCGCCACCGGATCACCGCGCCCAAAGTCGCCCTCGACGGCGCGCACCCCGGCGGCCAGAAGGCTCTTGCCAGAGCCAAGCGCCGTGATCGCGCCCGCATCGACGGTGATCGTGCCTTGCGGTTTCATCGAGGAAATCCAACGCTTCCGGGCCAGTTGTGGCGTGCCTTGCGCGCGAAACCACGTGGCCGCCGCACCTGCCTCCAGCGCCGTGATCGGCCGCATCACGCTGCCAAGCGTGATCGCCATGGCACAGCCCCCCGCCGTCGCGGTTTTCGCGGCCCAAAGTTTGGTGATCATGCCGCCCTTGGATAGGCCCGAGGTGCCCTCGCCCGCCATCTCTTCGATCTCCGGCGTGATCGCCTCGATGATGTCGAACCGCTTGGCCTTCGGGTTGACCATCGGGTTGTCCGAATAAAACCCGTCCACATCCGACAACAGCACGAGCGCATCCGCCCCGGTCGTGAGCGCCACCTGCGCCGCGAGACGGTCATTGTCGCCATAGCGGATTTCATCCGTCGCCACCGTGTCATTCTCGTTGACGATCGGCACGACGCCAAGGCCCAAGAGCTGTTCCAGCGTGGCGCGTGAGTTGAGATACCGGCGCCGGTTGGCGCTATCCTCAAGTGTGACAAGCACTTGCCCGGTGGTGATCCCATGCGGCGCGAGCGCCTCTTCATAGGCCCGCGCAAGCCGAATCTGCCCGACCGCCGCAGCCGCCTGCGATTGCTCGAGTGTCAGTTCCGTGCGCGGCAGGCCAAGCGCGGCGCGCCCAAGCGCGATAGAGCCGGAGGAGACGAGGACAACATCTGTGCCTCGCCCCTTGAGCCAAGCCACATCCTCAGCCAACCCCAAGAGCCAATCGCGGCGCAAATCCCCGGATGTGGCATCGACGAGAAGCGCCGAGCCGATCTTGATAACAACGCGTTTCGCACCGCTCAGGGTTGCCAAGGCGCGTCCTCCTCCTCGCCAGCGGCGTCCTTCTTCTGCCGCAACCGGTCCGCGTCGATCTGAGCCCGAAGCGCGCGCAGCACTTCGGTTGTGCCTTCGCGGCTCACGCCCGACATGAGCATGACGGGGCCATCCGTGACCGCCTCAAGCTCTTCCTTGATGAATTCGCGTTCTTCCTCGTCGAGCGTGTCGATCTTGTTTAGAACCGTGACCCGCGGTTTTTCGGCAAGGAAGCCGCCATAGGCTTCGATTTCCTGAATGATGGTCTGGTAGTCCTCGATCGGGGTACCGCTCGTGCCGTCTACGAGATGTAACAACACCGCGCAGCGTTCGACGTGGCCTAGGAACAGATCACCAAGCCCCCGCCCCTCGCTCGCGCCCTCGATCAGGCCGGGAATGTCGGCGACCACGAACTCCACGTTGTCGACACCGACAACCCCAAGGTTCGGGTGCAGCGTGGTAAAGGGATAATCCGCGATCTTGGGCCGCGCGTTCGACGTCGCGGCAAGGAAGGTCGACTTGCCCGCGTTAGGAAGCCCGAGAAGCCCCACATCCGCAATAAGCTTCAGGCGCAACCAGATGGTGCGCTCCACGCCTGCAAGCCCCGGATTGGCCCGGCGTGGCGCCTGGTTGGTCGAGGTCTTGAAGTGCAGGTTGCCAAAACCGCCATTGCCACCCTTGGCAAGGAGAACCCGCTGCCCGACCTCGGTCAGGTCGGCAAGAAGCGTCTCCTGATCCTCATCAAGGATTTCGGTGCCGACCGGCACGCGCAGGACGATATCCTCGCCCGTCTTGCCCGTGCGCTGCGCGCCCATACCGGGGCGGCCATTCTCGGCAAAGAAATGCTGCTGATACCGGAAATCGATCAGCGTATTCAGCCCCTCGACTGCCTCGGCCCAGACGTTGCCGCCGTGCCCGCCATCGCCGCCATCGGGGCCGCCATACTCGATATATTTCTCACGCCGGAACGAGATACATCCCGACCCGCCGCTACCGGAGCGGATATATACCTTGGCGAGGTCGAGGAATTTCATCGTTTTGGTCCTTTGGCCCATGTGGGCCGCTTTATGTGAGAAGGTCTGCCTCGCCTGATAACGTCAAGCGAGGCCTGCCTCAATCCAGTTTCAGACTATACGTCCATGTCGGGACGGTCGCATCCCGCGCGATCGAGAACGTTTCCGCGTCGCCCAAGTATTGAAACCCGGTATTGGTCAGGACACGGGCCGAGGCCGGGTTGTCCTGAAACACCGTGGCATAGATGGTATCAAGCTCAAGCGGGTTCGCCTTGATAAGCGCCGCAACCGCCTCCGAGGCCAAACCTGTGTTCCAGAACGCCGACGCGACCCAGTAGCCGATCTCGGCTTTGCCGGTGTCCACGCGCTTGAGAGAAATCACGCCCATGACTTCGGCGCCATTCGCGGCGCTGCCATCCATGACCCAGACGTCCTCGATCCGGTCCTCAGACTGGGCGCGTTGAATAAACGCCTCGACGCTGCCCGGCGGAAGCGGGTGCGGGATCGACGATGTGTTGCGGGCGACCTCCTCGTCCCCTGCATAAAGCGCGATCAACCCTTCATCAGATCGCCGGACCGGGCGCAGTGCGAACCGGTCGGTTTCGATCACGGGTTGGGTCACGATCGTATCGTGTTTCATATGTGTGCCCTCCTCAAAACAACACATAAAGAACCGAGGCCACGGTCAACGCAGCCAGTGTTCTCATAAGGTACTTTTCTGCCGGACGCCCTGCGACGAGGCGCGCAATCCGGTCCCCGGCAAAGGTCCAGATCGGGTGAAACACCATCTGGCAGGCCAGAAGACAGATGGCGATGGTGGCCGTTGCCTGCAAGACCGGCGTGCCGGGGGTCACGAAATTGGCAAACCCCGTGACGATCATCGCCCAGGCCTTGGGGTTCAAGGGATGCACGATCAGCCCGGCGCGAAACCCCGGTGCGTCACCCACCTGTGCCCCATCCGGCGCGAGCCGCAGATGCGCGACCCGCCAAGCGAGCCAACAGATATACGCCGCCGAAATCCATTTCAGCGCCTCGAACAGGATCGGCACCGACTGCGCAAGCGACATCAACCCGAACCCGATCGGCCAGATGATGAGCTGCTTGCCAAGCGCCACCCCGGCGACAAACGGCAAGGCTGCGGCAAACCCATAGCGCGCGCCCGTCGCCATCAGGGCCATATTGGCCGGCCCCGGCGTCGCGATCTGGCTCGCGGCAAATGCGGTGAATGTCACGACAGCCACTGTCATATCGCGTGGCTCCTGCTCAAAATGAAAAAAGGGACCGGCTTTGACGCCGATCCCCTAAATGTCACATGGCCTTTAAGGTCGGCTTACTCAGCGGCCTCCGCCACCGGGAGAACCGAAATAAAGGTGCGGCCCTTGAGGCCTTTGTGGAACTTCACGTTGCCTTCGACGGTCGCAAAGATGGTGTGGTCTTTACCCATGCCAACACCTTCGCCCGGCCAGCACTTGGTGCCGCGCTGACGCATGATGATGTTGCCAGGGATGACGACTTCGCCACCGTATTTCTTGACGCCGAGGCGACGACCCGCAGAGTCGCGTCCGTTACGGGAGCTACCGCCAGCTTTTTTATGTGCCATATCGCTTGTCTCCTGTTTCTACGGCTTATTTGGCCAGTTCTTTGGCCTGTTCAACCCAGCCTTCGCGCTCGATGCGGCCTTTGAACGACAGTTTTTCGTCGAACTCGGCAACATCCGCGTCGGTCCAGGCCGCGATCTGCGCGAAGGAGGTCACGCCTGCTTCGAGCAATTTCTTCTCAAGCGCCGGGCCAACACCCGAGAGCTTCTTGAGGTCGTCCGCGCCGGCCGGAGCCTCTGCCTTCTTGGCAGCGGGCTTCTTAGCGGCTTTCTTCGGAGCAGCAGCGGCAACAGCCACGCCCGCAACCGAACCAGCGCCCACAGCGGCTTTGACGCCGGACTTGTCGGCACCCGATGCGAGGATCTCGGTGATCTTCACGAGGGTCAGTTTCTGACGGTGACCCACGGTGCGCTTCGACGAGTGCTTACGACGGCGCTTGACGAATTTGATGACCTTCTCGCCTTTGATCTGGTCGATCACGTCAGCCTGAACAGCGGCGCCATCAACAAGCGGCGCGCCTACAACGGTCTTGTCACCGCCGAGCATCAGGATGTCGTTGAATTGGATTTTTTCGCCAGCGTCTGCAGCCAGTTTTTCGACACGCAGGATATCGCCTGCCTGTACCTTGTACTGCTTGCCGCCGGTCTTGAGGACTGCGAACATGCCCTATTCCTTTGCGTTTGCCGCGTTCTGTGGCCCCCATCCGGGTGTTTGTGGCTGTTGCCGCCTCGAACCGCGCGTCCTTGTGGGCAATCTGGCCCGGACGTAGTTTCAACAAAACACGGCGCAAGGAGGTCCTTACGCCGGATTGCGCGCTTATCCTTTGCATCGGCCCGACTGTCAAGGGATAACTTACCGCTTTCCGCAGCCGGCACGATGGATGGCAAAACGCGCCCGTCTCTATAGACTGCCCCATGAGAGAAGTCGAAGGAAAAGCCGATGGAACAGGTCGAAGGCGGATGTCTCTGTGGCAAGGTACGCTTTGTCGCCCATGGTGCGCCGGATCGTACCGGAATCTGCCATTGTCTCGACTGTCGCAAACATCATGGCGCCCTATTCTACGCTGCCGCGATCTTTCCCGCGCGCGCAGTAACGATCACCGGTGAGACGCGCGCCTATGAGGGCCGCGCCTTTTGTCCGCACTGTGGCTCATCTGTCTTTGCCCGGACGGGCGATGAGGTCGAAATCCATCTCGGAGCGCTTGATGAACCCGATCGTTTCTTGCCTGACTATGAAACATGGACCGAGCGGCGCGAGACTTGGCTACCGCCCTTCCCCGTGACCGACCGGTTCCGACGCAATCGCGGCTAGGGTCAGAGCTCTTCGCCCGGACTCAGATCGCCCATGCGCCCGGCCAGCGCTTCAAAGCGGTTGATCATAATGTCGTAATGCACCGCATTCATGAGCTCATAGACCGTCTGCATACGCGGGTCTTCAAGCGCCTCGGCATAGGTCCGGATGTCCTCATCCGAGAACGCGCGATAGGTATATGCCGCGCTGACAAGGGCCGAGGCCGCCATGTCGCGCCGCAACGCGCCTTCGCTTTCCTTTAAGGCCGCGCGCAATCCGGCTTCGTCCATCCGAAGCTCGATCACCCCGGCATAGGACGCGGCGAGCAAGAACCGGATTTGGATTTCCTGCGCGGCCCGCGGGCCAACGTCATTGGGGTCAATGGCATGGTTCATGCGTTCAAGCAGGTCGATCCGCCCCGCCCCGTCGACCACCATCTCCGCAACCAGCGCCTTGCCTGCTTCGCGTTTGTGGTCCTCGTCTGCCATATGCGAATCGTTCTCCGCCGCGACAAGCTCCGCGCCAAGCGGGCTCGCATAAAAGGCCGCCACGTGGTCGAGCAGATCATCCTCAAGCGTTTCCTCAAGGATATCCATCGCCCGCTCCCGCATCATCGCCGGGTCAAAGACCTCTTCCGAGACGCGTTTCCATTCAATGCCGAAATCGCTCGCATCGAGGCCAAGCATCTCTGGCGCGCTTTCCGCCGAGAGCGCGATGGACTCGATTGCCACATCAAAGCCCGTCGTGGTGAGAAACGCTTCAATATTGGCCCGGTCCGCGGCACGCGCCGGCAAGACCATGATCGCAAGGGTGAAACAACTCACGACCCCAAGCGACAGAAGGCGTCCAAGGAAAACCCGTTGCATCATGTGTCTTACCCTCCGTTCAGAGCTTGAATGAGCCTATCGCACAGGAATTCTCAAACAATGTCAAAACCCCCCTTGCACCCCCTGCGAAAGATCATTAAACGACGCCTCCACAGACCCCCGCGGAGAGGTGCCGGAGTGGTCGAACGGGGCGGTCTCGAAAACCGTTGTCCCTTCACGGGGACCCAGGGTTCGAATCCCTGTCTCTCCGCCATAACTTCCTGACATGGTTCAAGAAAACGACTGCCTAAGAGCGGTCGGTTATGGCCTTTTATCCGCCCCTGACCCGCTGAAGCAGAAAGACTTCGTCGCCCTCTTTGATTTCCATCTGGAGGCTGTCACCCGCATACTCGCCATTCACGGCAAGCGAGGCGCCGTCTTCGATCACCGGCTCAAGGCCCGGATAGCTGGTGACGAGGTTCTGCAGAACCTCGCCAACCGTGTTTCCGGCGACGCTGACGGTCTCTTGCCCGTCGGCAAAACGCCGCATGCTGGACCAGAGTGTCACGTCAACCATGTCTTCTAACCCTTTATCGCCGCGAGGATTTTTGGAGGCGAAACCGGCAAGCCGCGAAGCCGCTGACCCGTTGCATCCGCGACCGCGTTGGCAATCGCCGGAAGCGGTGGCGTGATCCCTGTCTCCCCGACGCCGCGCACACCATAGGGATGGCCGGGGTTCGGCACTTCGACAATCACCGTATCGATCATTGGCAGGTCCGAGGCTACGGGAACGCGGTAGTCAAGGAAGATCGGGTTCTGGAGCCGCCCATCCTCGCCATAGATATACTCCTCGTTCAGCGCCCAGCCGATGCCCTGCGCCGCGCCACCTTGGAACTGGCCCTCGACATAGGACGGGTGAATCGCTTTCCCGGCATCCTGTACCACCGTGTAGCGCACGACGCTTGTGTGCCCGGTCTCGGGGTCCACCTCGACATCGACGATATGGGTGCCGAAACTGCCGCCAAAGCCCATCGGCGTGGCTTCAAAGTGGCCAGAGATCGGCCCGCCTGTGCGGCCCATCTTGGCGCAGATCTCGCCAATGCTGAGCGGTGGGAACTCGCCGGCGTTCGGCCCCGAGGGCTTGGCACAGCCGTCTTCCCAGATCACCGCCTCGGCGTCGATGCCCCATTTTGCCGCCGCGCGTTCACAGAGCGTTTTCTTTGCCTGCGTCGCGGCCTCGATCGTGGCAAGCCCGGTGGCAAAGGTCGCACGGCTGCCATGTGTCGGCTCGTTGACGCCAAGCGCACCCGTCTCGACCACGTTGACGCGCACGTCTTCATATTCGACGCCAAGCGCCTCGGCCGCCATCATCGCGACGGATGCGCGCGAGCCGCCGATATCTGGCGTGCCGACCGAAACCGTCACGGTGCCATCTTCGGAAAGTGCAAGGGAAACAGAGGTTTCCCCGCCCCAGTTCATCCAATACCCAGAGGCAATCCCACGCCCTTGATTAGGTCCGAGTGGCGCCGTGAAATGCGGATGCGCCTTGGCCGCTTCGAGCGTCTCGACAAGACCGATCCGCGGATAGGTCGGCCCCGCGCTCGATTTCGTCCCTTCTTTGGCCGCGTTCTTGAGGCGGACCTCAAGCGGATCAAGCTTCAGCTCGCGGCACATCTCGTCGACAAGACTCTCGACCGCGAACGCCGCCATGGGCGAACCCGGCGCGCGATACGCCGCCTGTTTCGGGCGGTTCGACATCACGTCATAGCCCTCGTGCTGGACGTTCTCGAGGTCATAGCAGGCAAAGGCACAGGCCAGCGCCGAATCCACCGGCGCCATCGGAAAGGCGCCACCCGTCATACGGAACACGGCCTTGCCGGCGGTCATCTTGCCGTCCTTGGTCATGCCGATCTTGACGTCCATGCTTGCCGCCGCTGTCGGGCCTGTCGCACGCAGAACCTCTTCGCGGCTCATCACGATCTTCACCGGCCGATCCGCCTTGCGGCTAAGCGCTAAGGCCACCGGGTCGATGAACACCGTCGTCTTGCCGCCAAAGCCGCCGCCGATCTCCGAAGGCGTCACCCGCAGCTTGCTGACCTCGATCCCAAGGCAGGCCGCCGACATGCGCCGCACGAACCAATGCCCTTGGGTGCAGCACCAAAGTTCGCCGCGCCCGTCGCTGCCCATCTGTGCAAGACAGGCATGCGGCTCGATATACCCCTGGTGCGTCGCCTCGGTCGTATAGGAGTTCTCCATGACGACATCGGCCTCTTCAAAGCCCTTCTCCACATCGCCATGGCCGAATTCGATGAAGCGGACGACATTCGGATGCATGCCCTCTGGCACCGAATAGTTCGCCGCGCCCTCGCGGATCACCGGTGCGCCGTCTTGCATGGCCTTATCGACATCCGTCACATGCGGCAGAATCTCATATTCGACCTCGACCGCCTTGGCCGCATCGCGGGCAAGCCACGGCGTCGTCGCCGCAACGGCTGCGACCGCGTGCCCGTCATAAAGCGCCCGTTCGCCCGCCATGCAGTTTTCCATGATGTTCCAGTCTTCGCCTTTCTGCCCATCCGGGAAATCGGCCCGCGTCACCACGGCCTTCACCCCCTTCATGGCCAGCGCTTTGCTGGCGTCGATCTTAACGATACGCGCATGCGCATGCGGGCTGCGCACGATAGCGCCATGCAGCATTCCCGAGGCCGACATATCCGCGCCATAGCGCGCCTTGCCCGTCACCTTGTCGAGCCCATCCGGGCGGTCCGGTCGCGTGCCAAGCACGCGGAACTGGTCTTTTTCCTGATCAAAGGCCATCACACGCCCTCCCGCATTTCTTTCGCCGCGTCCTGCACGGCGCGCACGATCTTGTCATACCCCGTGCAGCGGCAGAGGTTCCCCGCCAGCCAATAGCGGATGTCCTCCTCGCTCGGGTCCGGGTCTTTTTCGAGAAGCGATTTTGCCGCGACAAGGATGCCCGGCGTGCAGAACCCGCATTGCAGCGCCGCATGTTCGATGAACTTGCGCTGAAGCGGGTGCAGGGCCTCGCCCTGCGCCATGCCCTCGATGGTCGCGATCTCCTTGCCCTCGGCCTCGACGCCAAGAACAAGACACGAGCTCACAAGCCGCCCGTCGATTGTAACGCTGCACGCCCCGCAATCGCCGGTGCCACAGCCTTCTTTCGATCCCGTGAGACCAAGCCGGTCGCGCAGCACGTCAAGAAGCGTCTCACGCGGTTCGCACAGGAATTCCGCCTCGTCGCCGTTCACTTTCGTGGTCACATGAACCAAGCTCATTTCGTCTCTCCTTTCGCCCGCGCATAGGCGATCTTTGCCGCACGCTGCGCCAACACACCGGCCACGTCCGTGCGGAAGGCAATCGTGCCGCGTTTGTCGTCAATCGGGTTGCAGGCCTCCTGCGCCGCCTTGGCCAGTGCAGCAAGTGCGGCCTCGTCAAGCGTCGTGCCGATGAGCGCCTTGGCCGCCTCCGGCACCAGTGCCGCGACCGGGGCCACGGCACCAAGCGCGACGCGTGCCTCGGTGATCGTGTCGCCCTCGAGGCGCAGGTTCACACCACAGCCCACAACCGCAATATCCATCTCGGTGCGTGGGATGAACCGCAGATAGGCATCGCCCGCGTTCTCGCCGCGCGCCGGGACATGCACCTTGGTGATCATTTCGCCCTTTTCGAGCGCTGTCTTGCCTGGTCCGGTCGGGATATCCTCGACCGCAACCTCGCGTGCGCCGGTCGGTCCCTCGACGGTGAGCGTCACCCCCGCGGCGATCATCGCAGGCACGGAATCCGCCGCCGGAGAGGCATTGCAAAGATTGCCGACAAGCGTCGCGCGCCCCTGCACCTGAGTCGATCCGATCAGGTCCATTGCCTCGACGAGCCCCGGCCAATCGGCCATGAGCACGTCGTCTTCGCTCATTTCCGCGCCACTCACGGCAATGCCAATATCATAGCCGCCATCGGCGCGTTTGGTGATCTCGCGGACCCCGGAAATATGCTTGATGTCGATAAGATCATCCGGCGAGACGATGTCTGCTCTCAGTTGTACCAACACATCCGTGCCACCGGCGAGGAACCGTGTGATCCCTTCGGATGTGCTGGCGATATCAATGGCTTGCGCGAAAGACGCGGGCTTGTGATAGCGCATGGAAACTCCTTGTGATGGCGCCCCGTTCACACCCGTCGGGGCACGCTCTGGCAAAAGTGTAACGCGCCATATCCGCCTTGCCGAGTGCGAATGCGACATTTTGGGCAATTCCTTGCCGGACGCTGGCGGGCATCACCGCAGTTTCCTTGAAAAAGGCACATTTCAGAGCCCTTTTTGCCCTGCTCTTAACCGATCTTTACGGCCTATCGCGTCTGCTCGCGTCACTTGCCATTTCGGGATCGCTGCCCATGCAACATGTCATGCGGGACAGGTTTGTACCTGCCCAACCTCCACGCCACGCGCGTCTGTTCGAATTGATTCGTCAGGATGAACAAGCGCATGAGGCCTGCCCCCCGCGCCTTGGACCGGAAGAAGACACGCCGCTCACCGCGGCCAAGCTCACGGCGTTTCGCGATCTCGCCTGTCAGTCATTGCGCCGTGCGGGCTAGCCCCGGAACCCGGTCGCGACGACGAATTTCTCCGAAGAATCCGAGCGGCTCGAAGGTGGCTTCATATTGGCGACCTTGGTAAATTTCTGCTTGAGCAGTTTCTGCAACTCGCCCTCTGCCCCCCCGGCCAGAACCTTGGCCACAAAGGTGCCGCCCTCGTCGAGCACGTCAAAGGCGAAATAGGCCGCCGCCTCGCAAAGCGCCATGATCCGCAAGTGGTCAGTCTGCTTATGGCCCGATGAGGCCGCCGCCATGTCCGACATGACCACATCCGCCTTGCCGCCAAGCCACTCCTTGACCTGAATATCCGCGTCATCTTCCATGAAATCGAGCTGATGGATTTCACAGCCCGCGATCGGCTCCACCTCCTGAAGATCGACGCCGAGGATCGTGCCGACCCGCTTGCCCGGCTTCTCGGCCAGCGCATTGACCCGCTTCACCGCGACCTGACACCAACCACCGGGCGCACAGCCAAGATCCACAACCCGCGCACCGGGCACGAGGAAGCGATACTTGTCGTCCAGCTCCATGATCTTGAACGCCGCGCGCCCGCGATAGCCCTCGGCCTGCGCGCGTTTCACATAAGGATCGTTAAGTTGACGCTGCAACCACCGCGTCGAAGAGAGCTTGCGCCCCCGCGCCGTCTTGACCTTCACGGTCAGGTCGCGCTGTCCGCGCCCCGATGTGTTCTTGCCGCTCGGTGTCTTCGCCATGGTCTTATCCTCTCGCGTCTCAGGATTTTCTGGAAAATCCTGCCCGGGCCAAGTCTTCTAGAAGACTTGGCGCCCCCGTCAATAGGGCGTGCCCTCAAGCACGCCATCGGCGCTCATCTGTGCATAAAGAAGCCCCTCGCGCAGCCCCCGGTCCGCCACCGAAAGCCGGTCCGTCGGCCAGCACCGCATCAAAGTCTGCAAAATCGCTGCGCCCGACATGATGAGCGCCTGACGATCCTGGCCGATCCGCGGATCCTGCCGCCGCCCCTGCGGCCCAAGGTCAAGATAACTGCGGATCACCTTGTCGATCTGTTCCGTCGTCATCCGAAGCCCGTCGACCTTGGTGCGGTCATAGCGGCGCAACCCAAGATGCGAGGCCGCGACCGTGGTGACCGTGCCGCTGGTGCCGATGATCTGAAACCCTTCGCTCGGCGGCATTTCCTTGTAGGGGGCGAACTCGGCAAGGTTTTCTTCAAAGAACCAACTCATCAGCGCAAACCGCGCGGAATCGTCTTCCACGTCCTGAAACTGATCCCGAAGCGTCGCAACACCCAACGGCACCGAGATCCAATCCACCACCTTGGCCGCCGGGAACGGGCTGCCAAGATCATGGAACCCCGCATGCAGCCGCATGATCGCGTTCGGGCGCTCGCGCGGCGGCACCGCCTTGAGGTCGATCCAGACCAGCTCGGTCGAGCCGCCCCCGATATCCACCACCAATAGCTGCTCGGTCTTCATGCTGACCAGCGGCGCACAGGAAATCACCGCGAGCCGCGCTTCCTCTTCGGGCTTGATAATGTCGAGCCGCAGCCCCGTCTCGCGAGTCACCTGACGCATGAAATCGCGCCCGTTCTTGGCCCGCCGACAGGCCTCCGTCGCGACAAGCCGCATCCGCTTGACCTTGTGACGTTTGAGTTTCTGCTGACAAATCCGAAGCGCCTGCACCGTGCGCCGCATCGAGCCGCGCGAAAGACGCCCGGTGCTCTCGAGGCCTGCCCCGAGTTGCACGGATTTCGAAAAACTGTCGACCACATGGAATTGATTGCCCTTTGGCTGGGCAATCAACATGCGGCAACTATTGGTGCCCAGATCCAGCGCGGCATAAAGTTCGCTGGGATCGGGCGGTTTCGGCGCGGGGCTCTCAACCGGTTTCGGGAATGCGCCCGCACCTTTGGGACGCTTGGGCGCCATCAGTCACGCCCTCCATTTCGAGTTACCTCAAACCTAGTCACTCCCCGGCGCCCGCGCAATAGCAACACCGCAGCTTCCCCTCATCATGAACATGAAGAATATGCGTGTGCCTCTCTGTCTTGGCTCCGTTACAAGCGTGCGCGTCGCACTTGACGAGTGTTCTGTCGAAAACGTGCACTGTCCGTCGGGCGCGCTGTCCTAGGAAGAATGCGTTAACCGGAAGGAATCAAACCATGCCTGATGTGACTGTCGTCTACTGGCGCGATATCCCGGCCCAAGTGATTGTGGGCAAAGGGCGTCGTGGCGCCAAGAAACAGCTCCCCGAGCGTTTCGAACAGGCGATTGACCGTGCGGCCATGAAGATCGGCGCCAAGGATGCCGACGCTTACCTGGCTGAATGGCGCAAGGCAGATCCCTACCCGGTGGAGGGCGAGGCGGCTGACGTGGCCGAGGCCGAAGCGGCCCGTCTCGATACGGAATTTGATCAGGACCGCCTCAAGGCGCTGATCGACAACGAAGGCTGGGCATGACCCGCGCATCACTCTGGGAGGCCATGATGGCACTGCTGAATTTCAGGAAAAAGACCGAAGGCCCCATCGGCGCCTCTGCCGACGTCGTTGCCTTCCTCGAAGGCTATTCGATCGAGGTCATGCCGCGCACGGCCGCCAAGGTTGAAAACTTCCGCGACCTGCTGCCCGAAGGCACGCGCGTCTACATCGCCCATATCGAAGGCACGCCCATCGAGGAAATGGTCGCCACCGCCAAGCGTCTCGCCGACGAAGGCTATCCGGTGATGCCGCACTTCCCCGCGCGCATCATCAAGGACAAGGCGACGCTCGAGAACTGGATCGCCATGTATCAGGGCGAAGCTGGCGTGAAACAGGCGCTCCTGCTTGCCGGTGGCGTCGACACGCCCCACGGCGATTTCGACAGCTCGATGCAGCTCCTCGAGACCGGCGCCTTCGACAAGGCGGGATTCACCAACCTGCACGTCGCCGGGCACCCGGAAGGCAACAAGGACATCGATCCCGACGGCAGCATGGCCAACGTCATGGATGCCCTGCGCTGGAAACAGAAATTCTCGGAAACCACCGATGCCAAGATGGCGCTCGCGACCCAGTTCGCGTTTGACGCCAAGCCGATCATCGCATGGGCCGACAGCCTCAAGGACGCGGGTATCGACCTGCCGATCCATATCGGCATCGCCGGTCCGGCCAAGCTGCAGACCCTGATCAAATTTGCCATCGCCTGTGGCGTCGGCCCCTCGCTCAAGGTGCTTCAGAAGCGCGCCATGGATGTCTCCAAGCTGCTCCTGCCCTACGAGCCGACCGACGTGATTGCCGAGCTTGCCGCCCACAAAGCCGCGAACCCGGATTTCAACATCGAGAAGGTGCACTTCTTCCCGCTTGGCGGTATCAAGACCAACGCCACCTGGGCCATCGAGAACGGCGGCTCTTCGACCACGCCCGCAAACGCTTCCTGAAGGACGACCAATGACCCGTACAATCATCGAATCGAAGTCGAAAACCACGATCATGGGGTTTGACCAGCCGTTCACCGTTATCGGCGAACGCATCAACCCCACGGGTCGCAAGATCCTCAACGAAGAGCTTGAGCGTGGAGATTTCTCCCGCGTCGAAGCTGATGCTCTGGCACAGGTGGCCGCTGGGGCCACCGTGCTCGACATCAACTCGGGCGCTGTCTTTTCCAACAAGATGGCCGAAGACCCGCGCTACGCCGACAACAACTTCGTCGAACCCGACCTGATGCGCGAACTCGTGAAACGCGTGCAGGCCGTGACCGACTGCCCGCTCTGCATCGACTCTTCGGTGCCCGGCGCTCTCGAAGCTGGTCTCGAAGCCGCCGAAGGCCGCCCCCTCCTCAACTCCGTCACCGGCGAGGAAGAGCGTCTCGAAGTGGTTCTGCCGCTGGTCAAGAAATACAACGTCCCGGTCGTGGCGATCTCCAACGACGACACCGGCATCTCGGAAGATCCCGAGGTCCGCTTCGCCGTCGCCAAGAAGATTGTCGAGCGCGCCGCCGATTTCGGCATCCCCGCGCATGACATCGTGGTCGACCCGCTCGTCATGCCGATCGGCGCCATGGCCACCGCTGGCCTTCAGGTCTTTGAACTGAACCGTCGCCTCCGCAACGAGCTCGGCGTGAACACCACCTGTGGCGCGTCGAACATCTCCTTCGGTCTGCCGAACCGTCACGGCGTCAACAACGCCTTCCTGCCGATGGCCATGGCCACTGGCATGACCTCGGCGATCATGAACCCGGTCGCGCTCCCGATCAACGCCACCAAGATTGCCGAGAAGAAGGCTGAGGTTCAGGCCGCAGGCATCATCCTGCCCGAGGATATGGACGACGAAGCCTTCGTGCAGATGTTCGGTATGGGTTCGACCAAGGCGCGCGCCGGCAAGGAAATGGAGGCCATCCGCGCCGCCAACCTGCTGACCAACAACGACGATGGTGGCGCCGCTTGGATCTCCTTCAACAAGCAGCCCGCCAAACCCGGTCAGGAAGGCCGTGGCCGTGGTGGGCGCACCGGGGGCCGTCGTCGCCGCGCCTGATCTGGCGTTCACGTACTGCTAAGCATCACAGGGGGGCAAGCTGGTCGCATGACCGCTTGCCCTCTTCTTTTTGTTTCTCAGAAGATTAACCACCGCACGTTCGGTTACCCGGAACAATCCGCGCTCTCCACCGACGCAATACCGACAAAATACCGACGTGATACCGCCCCCCGTTTCAGGGTCAGATTCGCCGTTAACCCCGCTTCTTGCGAGGACGGAAATCATGTGCCCCCTCGGTCGGGTCTTGCCCTTCGGCAAACATCGCGTGTTTCTGGATTTTCTGGGTTCCAGTTACTGGAATCTCGTCCACAAACCGAATCCAGCCGGGCGCCTTGTAATAGGCCAACCGCTTGAAACACCACGCAAAAAGGTCGTCCGCCATCGCCGCATCTGTGGTGCCCGTGACGGTTACGCAGGCCATGACCTCTTCGTCCCGCATCGCGTCCTCGACCGCCAAAACAGCCACCCTTTCAACCTTGGGATGCTCCTGCAAACAGGCTTCGATCTCGGCCGCAGCAATGTTTTCACCACTGCGCCGTATGATGTTTTTCTTGCGATCCACAAAAAACACCATCCCGCTCTCATCCATCACGACCGTGTCGCCTGTATGAAACCAACCGCCCTTCCACGCCTCTTCCGTCGCCTCCGGCAGATTGAGATAGCCCGAGAAGAATCCGCGCCGTGGCTCCTCGGCGCTATAGCGCAGGGTCATCTCGCCGGGGGTGCCTCGGGGCACCTCATTGTCGTCCTGATCGACCACGCGTACCTCGAGACCCGGAGACGGTCGCCCCATGGCGCGGGTGTCGATCTGGCGGGGTTCGTGGTTGTCGCCAAGGATGCGGCACATCTCGGTCATGCCCCAGACCTCGATCAAGGGGAACCCAAACCGCTCTTCAAACGGCCGATGCAACGTCGGTTCAACCCCGGCCCCCACGGCAAAACGCACCTTGTGGGTGTGGTCCCACGGACTCTCGGGCAGGTTCATCAAGGCCGGGATCACGATGCCGAGGTAATGCACCACGGTCGCCCCTGTTTCCGAAAGCTCGCGCCACCAGGAATTGGCCCGAAACCTCTCTGGGATAATCTGGCAGTTGCCTTTATCGATCGCGCAATAAAACGTTATAATTCCGGCATTTACGTGGAAAAGTGGAAGTGGATTGTAGATACGATCCTGACCATCTCGAAAGTCGATCAACCCGCCGCGCGTCGCATACCATCGCCCCATATCGAGCTCGTATGCATGGCTCAGGATACAGCCCTTGGGCCGTCCGGTCGTGCCAGAGGTGTAGATCAGACTCGCCTCCGTGCTCCCATCGATGACGCCTTCGGCGCCGCCCGTCCCTAGCGGCAGGTCCGGCAGATCTTCGGACATCTCCACCATCGCCACGTCGCGCGCCGCCTCCGCGATCCCGTCGCGCATCAGAGCGGCAAGTTCCGGCGCGGCAATGGCGAGCGAAGCCCGGCTGTCATCAAGAAGGTACGCCACCTCGTTTGGCCGATAGTCCGGGTTTACAGGCACCCAGCTCATCCCCAAACCGTTGAGAGCAAGCTTCAAGAGCATCATCTCGGGCCGATTGCCAAGAAGAACCGCGACCCGGTCGCCAAAGCCGTAGCCAGCGCGCTGTAGCCTGTCTTGCCAGCGCTGGACACGCTGGCCGGCCTCTTCATAGCTGATCGCATAGCCGTCAGGGTGATAGGCGCGGCCTGCATCTGCAGGCACGGCAAGAAATTCGTTCTTCCGGTAATGCTCTGATTTTTCTTTGAAAAACGCCCCGATGCTGCTCTGCATGAAAGCTTCCCTCCCTCTTCTAATCTCCTCGGAGGGGAGCATAGCGCCTTCTCTTGCGCGCGCAATCACTGCCGCATTCGTCGTTGCGTCGCCCCGCCTTTGCAACCGCGTCGGGAAGGGGCTAGGCTTTGAGAGAACCATCGCCCGGGAGCCCCCTTTGACGGCAAGTCTCTCTCTCTTTGCCCTGATCCTCCTCGAGGTCGTCGCGGTGATCTTTGCCATGCGTGCCATGCGTAGCGCCCGAACCCCACAAGGGGCCGTGGCTTGGGTCGTCTTCCTTCTTGCCGCGCCCTACCTCGCGGTGATCAGCTACCTCTTTCTCGGCCATCGTAAACATCTTGGCTATGTCGTGGCCCGCCGTGCCTCGCAGCGTGTGCTCGACGGGATAGAACAGGCCCGCCAGCTTTTTCCGCCGAAAGGAAACCCCGCACCCTTTCCCGCCTTTGAGCGGCTCGCAGCTTCGCGGGTCTTGTCGGGGAACGACTTTGAGCTCCTGATTGATGGGGAAGAGACATTTTCGCGTATTTTCAATATGATAGACGCCGCAGATGAATATATCCTTCTGCAGTTCTATATCTTGCGCGATGATGAGATCGGCGCCGCGCTTGCAGAGCGCCTGCGCCAAGCCGCCACACGTGGGGTGCGTGTCTATGTGCTTTATGATGCGATTGGCTCCTCACGCCTCACACGCGCCTATCTCAAGCGACTAACCAAGGCCGGTATCCGCATCCTCGATAGCAACGCCCTGCGCGGGCCGAGCAACCGCCGCCAGATCAATTTCCGCAATCATCGAAAATGCGTGATTGTTGATGGAAAACAGGGCTTTATCGGCGGTCTCAACGTCGGAGACGAATACCTTGGCCACGGGGCGATGGGACCATGGCGCGATACCGCCTGCGTGCTTCATGGGCCAGTCGTGTCGCAGCTTCAACTGGTCTACTGCGAGGATTGGATTTGGGCCACGGATGAAAGCCTGTTCGAATACCTGAACTGGGAGGCGGGAACCGCCGCTGCCGACAAGGACGCCCTCCTCCTTGCCAGCGGCCCTGCCGATGAGTTTGAAACCGGGACGCTCTACTTCTGTACGGCCGCGCAGATGGCACAGGTGCGCCTTTGGATAGCGTCCCCTTACTTCGTCCCCGAGGGTGATGTGATGTCGGCTCTCAAAGTCGCGGCCATGCGAGGCGTTGATGTGCGGATTTTGGTGCCTGCGCGGGCCGATCACTGGGCCACCTTCCTTGCCGGATACGCTTGCTTTGACGAGATGCGCGAGGCTGGTGTGGGGATTTATCTCTATGACACCGGGTTTATGCACCAGAAATCTATGGTGGTGGACGACCAGATAGCCTCGGTTGGGACAATCAACCTCGACAGCCGGTCCTGCCGATTGAACTTCGAAGCCACTGCCCTGATCTTTGATAGGGAAGCGGCCAGCGCCGTGGCGGAGATGCTCAAGGCTGACTTCGACAAGAGCACGCCCCTGACTAAGCCCCTTTCGGCTCAGCCGCTTTGGATTCGCCTCCTTGCCCCGGTGGCGCGGCTGTTCTCGCCGCTCTTATGAGCTTTGGCGCCTGCGGGCTTGTGCAATCTCGCCAAGGCGCGCGTTGTATTCCGCTCCGAGGACAAGCACCGCGGACATCAGGTACATGAAGACCAGAGCCGCAATGACCCCGGCGAGCCCTGCGTAAGTTACGGAATAAGTTGGAAAATTGCGCACGTAGAAATCGAATCCATAGGCGATGATGACCCAGAGAACCACCGTGAGGATGACCCCCGGCAAAATCGCTTTCAAAGGACGTTTGACGCCCGGCAGCCATTTGTGGATCGCCACGAGACCGGCCAGAAGCACGAAACTCGTGAGCCAAAATACGACCGTTTCATGGGTCACGATATCAAGATGCAGGATCGGCGCGTACTCCGAGACAAGTCGCACATAGACCGGGATCACCACACCAAAAAGCCCCGAGACTGTTACCAACAATGCCCCGCCGACTGCGAACCCGGCGGCGATAAGTCGGCGCTTCCAGAGGGGGCGCGGATCCCGGTCATGATAAGCCTCGCTGACAGCGATGCGGATCGCATCGAACCCGTTCGAGGCAAAAAGAATGGTCAGCAAGGCACCAAGCGTGATGATTGATCCATCGCTGGTCTCCATCACCGCGCGCACCTCTCCTTCGATGGGGTCGGCAATCGTGTCAGGCCACGACCCGAACACGAGGTTGAGGATATCGCCCAACTCGGTCTCGGACCCGGTCAGGCCGATCCGGCTCACGACGCCGGCAAGCGATAAGGCCAGGAGGCAAAAGGGAAAGATCGCAAGCATCATCGAGAGCGCGACATGACTCGCCCGCACCGTGCCACCCTTGTTGAGGAACCGGTTGAGCGCATCCCAGAGCGCCGTTGCGAAGATCTGCATATCTGCTGCCTCTTGGGTCAGACCAGTTTATGCGAGAGCCTACCCAACATCGCGAGGCATTGCGAGAGTTGCTCAACCTCAAGGAACTCATCAGGCTTGTGCGCCTGTTCGATCGAGCCAGGACCGCAGACGACAACATTCATGCCGAGGCCTTGGAAGATACCTGCTTCGGTACCGAACGGCACGAGATCGGCCCCATTGGCACCAGTGAGCTCCATGACGATATCGCGCGCCTCGTTCTGGTCGACTGGTTCAAGCCCATCGACCTCTCCGATGACCTCGGTTTCGATACCTGCGTCCGGGCAGACGGCGCGCATCTGCGGCAGGAGTTCCTCATCGCAAAAGGCCGCCAGGACGGATTTGACATGATCCGCGTCCGAACGCTGCACCGGGCGCATCTCCCATTCGATCTGGGCCTTGCCGGGGATCACATTATGGGCCACGCCGCCGACCAAAGAGCCGGTGTTGATCGTTGTCCAAGGCGGATCAAAGCGGCTTTCCTTGGGCGCGCGAGCCTGAAGTTCTGATTTAAGTTCCAAGAGCTTGGAGACATAGCGCACGGCGTATTCGACCGCGTTGACACCACGTTCCGGTCCGCTGCCGTGGCCTTCGAGGCCGGTAAAACGGGTGGTGTATTCGTAACAGCCCTTGTGCCCCTCGATGATCCGCATCGAGGTCGGTTCTCCCACAATCGCCACCGCCGGTTTAAGTCCAAGCTCCTTGAGGCTATTGGCAAGCGCCTGCCCTCCGAAGCAGCCGACTTCCTCGTCATAGGTAAAGGCGAAATGGATCGGGCGCGTTGGGTTCAGCGCCGCGTAGAAAGGTGCCATCGCAACGGCCGCTGCAATGAATCCCTTCATGTCGCAGGTGCCGCGGCCATAGAGCTTGCCGTCGCGCTCTTCCATGCGGAACGGATCGCTGGTCCAGTCCTGATCCAGAACCGGGACGACGTCGGAATGTCCAGACAAGACAATTCCGCCGTCCTTGCGCGGTCCGATTGTGGCAAAGAGATTGGCCTTGGTGCCGGTCTCGTCATGCAGGATCTCGACGTCGGCCCCGCTTTCTTGCAGGTGCCGCGCGAGATGGGCGATCATGTCGAGATTGCTCGCGCTCGATACGGTTTCGAAGGCGATCAGTTCACCCAGAAGCGCCTTGGCCTCTTCAAGCAACGTCTTGGACACGGTCATTATCGTCATATGTGCATTCCCGGAGCACCACGCCTTGGCGGAGCGCCTTTTAGTTTTTCACGAACAGCTTGCGGTCCACATCGCAAAGCGTCTCGGCGGGGCCGTCTTCGGTAATCAGGATGGTCTCGGTGGTCTCCAGACCCCAGCTCTCCATCCATAGCGCCGGCATGAAATGGAAGGTCATGCCCGGTTCGAGAATGGTTTCATCCTCGGTGCGGATCGACGCGGTGCGCTCGCCCCAGTCCGGCGGATAGCTCAGCCCGATCGGATACCCCATACGACCTTCGCGCTTGATGCCGTGTTTTTCAAGCACTGCAAGGAAGGCATTTGCGACATCCGAGGTTCTATTGCCTGCGCGCGCGGCCTCGAGGCCTGCGGCAATCCCCTCAAGCTGGGCCTTTTCGGCATCCAGCATATCCTGTGGCGGCGTGCCAAGATAGATCGTCCGGCAAAGCGGTGCGTGGTAGCGGCGATAGCAGCCCGAAAGCTCAAAGAAGGTCGCTTCACCAGCGCGCATGGCATCACCATTCCAGGTCAGGTGCGCCGCCGTCGCATCAAGCCCCGAGGGCGTCAGTGGAACAATGGCCGGGTAATCGCCCCAGTCGTCGTCCACGCCGACGATCCCCGCGTGATAGATGTCGGCGACCAGTTCATTCTTGCGCAAGCCCGGTTCTGCCCGCTCGATTGCGGTATGGATGACCTTCTCCGTGATCCGTGCCGCCTTGCGGATAAAGCCGATCTCTTCTTCGGACTTCACGAGCCGCTGCCAGTTCACAAGTGCCGTGGCGTCTATAAGTGTCGCACTGGGCAGCTCTTCGGTCAGGACCGCATGAGCCTTCGCAGAGTAATAGTAGTTCTCCATCTCGACACCGATCCGTGTTGTCTCAAGACCGAGGCGCTTGAGGTGACCGGCAAGATCTTGCATCGGGTGGCGTATGGTCGATTGTACATAGTTGTCCGCGTAGCCAACGATATTCTCCTCGGCCATCCAGCAGGTCCGCAGACCGCCCATCGCATCCATGTAGCGCCCCCACCAGACGGGCTCGCCCTCCATTGGAACGATCACGCCTTGATGGACGTAGAAGGACCAACCGTCATAACCCGTCAACCAGGCTTGGTTCGAGGGGTCTGTGACAAAGATGGCATCGAGCCCTGCCTTGGCCATCGCGGCGCGCGTCTTTGCCAAACGGCGGTCATATTCTGCAAGCGAAAAAGGGGCCTTACCTGCCGGCATGATCCTGTCTCCCATTTTGGTGTATCCGGGCAAACTGAAGCGGGAAACCGAATCCTGCGCGTTCATTCCCGACATGCGCCGTCGGGGAAACGTCAAAAAAGAATCGCGGCCCAGCCATTTCCGTTGGCCCATTTTCCGGGCTACTGTTCCCGAAAAAATGGGGAGTTAAAAGACCGTGTCTGCGCCGAAGAACATTCTTTTCATCATGTTCGATCAACTGCGTTGGGACTATCTAAGTTGCTATAAACATGCGCATCTTGAAACCCCGCATATCGACAGGTTGGCGTCCATGGGCGTTCGCTTTAACCGCGCCTATATCCAGTCGCCGATTTGTGGCTCCTCCCGGATGAGCACATATACCGGGCGCTACGTGCATTCTCATGGGGCAAGTTGGAACGGCATCCCGCTCAAAGTTGGCGAGATGACGATGGGCGATCACCTGCGCAAGGTGGGTATGGAGTGCTATCTGGTTGGCAAGACCCACATGCGCGCCGATGCAGAGGGCATGGCGCGTCTCGGGCTTGAGCCGGATTCCCTTATTGGTGCGCGGGTTGCCGAATGCGGTTTTGACGTGTTTGAGCGGGATGACGGCATGCTTCCGGAGGGACCGGAGGGGTTCTATGATCCTGACGGTGCCAAATCCTACAATGAGTGGCTTCGTGGAAAAGGTTATGAGAGCGACAACCCTTGGCATGACTTCGCGAATTCCGGCCTTGACGAGGATGGCAACGTGCTCTCGGGCTGGTTCCTGAAGAATAGCGCTGAGGCCGCCAATATCGCAGAACCTGATAGCGAGACACCTTACCTGACTGGGCGCGGCATGGAGTTTATGGACGGCCATGACGGCCCGTGGTGCTGTCACCTTTCCTATATCAAGCCACATTGGCCCTATATCGTGCCCGAACCCTATGCCTCAATGTATGGGCCAGAGCATGTCCCTCCGGTGAGCCGGTCCGAGCGTGAACGGGAGAACCCGCACCCGATCTTCAAGGCCTTTATGGAAACCAAGGTTGGCGAGGCGTTTTCCCGCCAGGACGTGCGCGACGCGGTGATCCCCGCCTATATGGGCCTTATCAAACAGGCAGATGACCAAATGGGACGTCTCTTTGCTTGGATGGAAGACACAGGGCGCATGGACGACACAATGATCGTCCTGACCTCCGATCACGGCGATTTTCTGGGTGATCACTGGATGGGCGAAAAGACCTTTTTCCAAGACGCAGCGATCAAGGTGCCGCTCATCATCTATGATCCCTCACCCGAGGCCGATGCAACGCGTGGAACGGTCTGCAATGCGCTCGTCGAGAGCATAGACCTCGCTCCGACTTTCGTGGAGGTCGCGGGTGGTGCCCCTGCCTTGCATATCCTCGAGGGTGAAAGCCTATTGCCGATCGTGCGCGGCGAAACGGCAGATACACAGAGGGACTACGTGATCTGCGAGTATGACTATTCCGCGTCGCCTGTGGCCGATAAGAACGACATCCCGGTGCGTGATGCGGTGATGTTCATGGTCGCGACCGAACGCTGGAAACTCATCCACTTTGAAGGCGGCTATCGCCCGATGCTCTTCGACCTCGAGGCCGATCCGGAGGAATTCTACGACCTAGGTGACAGTGACCCGCACGCGGAGGTCATCGCCGAAATGTATGACAAACTCTTTGCCTGGACCCGTCGCCAATCACAGCGCACGACCCGTAGCGAAGAACAACTCTTGGAGATGCGCAGGAAATCCGGCGGGCGCGGCGTTATCATTGGCGTCTATGACGAAAATGACGTGCCGCTTGATCTCACGGTGAAATATCGCGGTCGCAAGGCACCTAATATGAAGGCGCGCTCCTGACGCAGCGCACCTTCCCAAGGTCAGAGCGCGCAGTGGTTACTTCGGGAGAAAAATTCCCTCGAAGAACGCGGCCAGATCCTGATGTGCCTCGAGCGGTAGGATATGCGCCACATGTTGATCCGGACGCACGACAACCATGCAGCCCTTGGCGCGATCAATATTGCGCAGGTCAAAGATATCCTCGCCGCTCTTGAGGTCGGAGCAGAACACTTTCTCATAATCCACGAGGCCAAAGCGGCCTTTCATCGGTCGCAAGAGCGAGGGCATCTTGGTGTGATCCAAGTCGCGGAAGCCTTGTTGGAACACGGCGCGCACGTCGATCATCGCGTCGATATCTTCGCCTGATTTGCGGATACGGGAAATCGGTGAATCTGGGCTCGTCTCGAGGAAGCTACAAAGCTTCGAGACAGGGGCGTCTTCCTGTCCATGGTCGTCCTCTCCGGCGAACGCGAACACGTACCAACGACGCCCAAACGTCACCGCATGGCCAAGCTGCATCGGCTTTGCGTCGGCAAGGCGGATAACTGGCGCGGAATGAAACCGCATCCCGATCTCGAACCCCGATGCCAGCCCCTGCCATTCCTTGCCGCCAATGAGGGCGGATTGCTCATAGTTTACAGTAAGGCCGGCGGTGAAGTGACCACCCTCAATGAATTTCTTCTGCACTAGGGGCATGTCGCTGTCCGCCTCGTCCGGGCGCGCACCGACGACGCGGGACCATTGGTGATCAAAGTCGATCAGCCCCTGCGCCGCGGCTTGACGCTCGCGGGAATAGGAATGAAGGAGGTCCGGCGCAGCGCGGCCTGTCAGGACAGAGATCAGCTTCCAGCCTAGATTGAACGTATCTCCCATCGAGACATTCATCCCCTGCCCGGCTTTCGGGCTATGGGTGTGACAGGCATCCCCGGCGGTAAAGACACGTGGCGCGCGTGTTGCAACGTCTTGGGCAGGCACGTCGTCGAATTTGTCGGTGAGACGGTGGCCGATTTCGTAGATCGACCACCAAACCACATCTTTCACGTCGAACGCGTGCGGCTGAAGAATGCGTTTGGCTTTCGCGATGATGTCGTCAATGCCAAGTCCGCGCTCAGAGACGCGCTCATTCTCGTGCAGTTTGTCGAGTTCGACATAGAGCCGCACGAGATAGCCCCCCTCTCGTGGCAAGACGAGGATACTTCCTTCGCCTTGCGACTGAATGATCGCCTTCATGCGGAAATCCGGGAAATCCGTGACGGCAAGCACATCCATTACCCCCCACGCCTGATGCGCGGCGTCGCCGTGCAATGCACCGCCGATGGATTTGCGCACATTGCTGCGCGCGCCATCGCAACCGACAACATAGTTGGCGCGCACGGTCTCGGTCTGGCCGGCGCGCTCTGGATCGGTGCGCTCAAGGGTAACGGTTACGGGGTAGTCTTCCGCTTCTGCATCCACAGTGAGGTCGAGAACTTTCAACCCATAGTCCGGCTCGAGACGCGAGGCGGAATTTGACATGATGTCGAGGTAGAAATCATGCACCCTCGCCTGGTTGATGAGGACATGGGGCATTTCCGAAATCCCGTCCTCGACGTCCTGAACGCGTCCTACGCGTTTGATTTCTCCAGGGGCACTAGGGTTTGGCGCCCAGAAGGTCGTCTCATTGACCCAATAGGATTCGCGTTTCACCGCGTCAGCGAACCCAAAGGCCTGAAACATCTCCATCGACCGAACGTTGATCCCGTCCGCCTGCCCCTTTTCCATACGGCCCTGCTTCGGTTCGACGATCATGGTCGAGATTTCTGGGAATTGGGAAAGCTGCGCCGCAAGGCAAAGGCCTGCCGGTCCGCACCCGGCAATCAAAACGTCGACTTTTTCCGGCAGACCATTGGCGCCTCGATGACGTGCAGCGGTTGAAGCTGCGGGTGATACGTCCGGATGGCCGGGTGTGAAGCCGTTCAAATGGTATTGCATGAGGGTCCTCCGATCTGTTTGGCGACTGCCTTGGCAAAAATAATAACTATACTTACAAATATTGGTCAACAAATTAATGAGTGTGCACACTACTGTCAGCAACACACTGTAATTGCGCGAGGATTTGAAAAAATGCTAAAGGTTTCTCATGGAAATTCAGACGATGCCCGGCCATTTGATTCGGCGGCTGCACCAAATCGCGACCCATGTTTTTTCGGCCCATGCGCAGCGTGCCGGCCATGATCTGACGCCCGTTCAGTTCGCTGCAATGGACGCGATCGGTGCAAATCCTGGCGTAGATCAGGCCCGTATCGCTGCGCTTATTGCCTATGATCGCGCGACGATTGGAGGGGTCATTGATCGGCTCGAAAAAAAGGGGCTGGTTGTGCGCAAGGTGAGCCAACGAGATCGCCGCGCGAGGGAAGTTTTCCTGTCCACGGAGGGGCGGAAAATGGTGGATGACGTCTTTCCGATCGTGCGCGAAATGCAAACCGATATTTTGCGCGGGCTAAGCGATGAAGAGCGTGAGACCTTCCTGTCTCTTGCAGCGAAAGCCACGAATGCCCATCGCGAAGACTGACGTGGTATTTCTCTAAGATACTGATATCTCTCAAATCATTTCTCTCGACAATTTAGTTATGAAGTATAATCATTATTGGAAATCAGCATTTGGCGCCGTTCTTACTCTTGTTTGAGAGAACGTGTGCGAAGAGGAGGAAATGCAGATGCATATCAAGGATCAGGTTGCATTGGTCACCGGCGGTGGAAGCGGGCTTGGCGAAGCCACGGCACGCCATCTCGCAGCGCAAGGTGCGAAGGTGGTAATTGTCGACTTCAACATCGAGCGCGCGGAGGAAGTCGCGTCCGAGATCGGCGCGCTGGCCGTGAAGACCGATGTGAGCGACGAGGCGGCGGTGTGCGCTGCGTTTGATGCTGCGGCAAAGAGATTCGGAAGTGCTCCTCGGATCGTCATCAACTGCGCCGGGATTGGTATGGCTGCCAGGATCGTCGGTCGTGAGGGAAAGCTCTCATTCGATGTCTTTGAGAGGACGCTCAAGGTCAATCTTTTCGGAACTTATAACGTCATGAGTCACGGTGCGCGCCGCATGGCCGAGCTGGACGCACTCGACACGCAGGAGCGCGGGGTCATCATCAATACTGCCTCTGTCGCCTTTGAGGATGGTCAGCTTGGGCAGGCGGCCTATGCAGCGTCCAAGGGGGCCATCGCCTCCATGTGTCTTCCCGCCGCGCGTGAGTTCGCGCAATCGGGTATCCGTGTCATGGCGATCGCGCCGGGGCTCTTTCATACCCCGATGATGGAGGGGCTCCCCGAAGAGATTGCCCAGAAGATTACCGCGAACATCCCCTTCCCGCCGCGCCTTGGCACGCCGCATGAATACGCGCTCCTGGCGGAGCAGATCATCACCAATACGTTCCTCAATGGAACCACCATCCGTCTGGACGGCGCAGTGCGCCTGCCGCCGCGATAAGGAGAGCCACGATGGCCACTGATATCCTCAAGATCGACATCGACGGTCCGATCGCCACGTTGACCATGAACCGTCCGGGCAAGCGCAACGCCATGTGCGAAGAGCTTCTCGTGGCGTTGGATGGCTTCTTTTCTGCGCCGCCCAAAGATGTGCGCGTCGTCATTCTGACTGGGATTGAGGGGCATTACTGTTCGGGCCTTGACCTTTCCGAGCACGTGCATCGCTCGGCCGAAGAGAACCTCTATCATTCCCGCCATTGGCATACCGTGATGGACAAGATCCAATTCGGCGGCCTTGCCGTGGTCTCGGCCATGTTCGGAGCGGTGATCGGTGGCGGGCTTGAACTTGCCGCGTCGACCCATGTGCGTATTGCCGAAGCTTCGACGATCTTCCAACTGCCGGAAGGGCGGCGTGGGATCTTTGTGGGCGGTGGTGCGACAGCGCGGGTCGGGCGCCTGCTCGGAGCGGATCGCATGACCGAGATGATGCTTACTGGGCGCAAGTATAGCGCCGATGAAGGCCTCGCGCTTGGCCTTGCGCATTACTCGGTCGGTGATGGAGAGGCGATGGCAATGGCCCAGTCGTTGGCGGGCAAGATCGCGCGCAACGCGCCCCTGTCAAACTACCTGATGATCCAGTCGATTGCGCGGATCAATGACATGTCTCAGGCTGATGGGCTGTTTACGGAATCCCTCGCCGCCGCCCTATCGCAAACGACGCCGGATGCAGAGGAAGGCCTGCGGGCTTTCCTTGAAAAACGTGCGCCGAAATTCCGCTAAGACCATGGCGAAACCTGTTTCAAAAGACACGGTCGCCCCAGACCTGACCAAGGTCAGCGATGCGACACTGCGGCGTTTCATCGGGTATCACATGAAGCGCGCCTTCAACGTGATCCAAGCGGATCTCGCTGAGACGCTCAACCCCTTTGAGTTGCGCATGTTGACCTATACGGCGCTGGTCCTGATTGCCGACAATCCAGGCCTGCGTCAGTCGCAGCTTGCCGATGCAATGGATATCGAGCGCCCGAACCTTGTCGTCATTATCGACGAATTGGAGCGGCGTGAGTTGATCACACGCGACCGCGTCCCGACAGACAGACGGGCCTATGCGCTGCATGTGACCCTCGCGGGGCGTCAGCTTTGTGACAAGGCCGTTGCGGCTGTGACGGCGCATGAAGATCAGCTTCTGGAGGGGCTGGAGGAGGACGCGATCAAGTCAATGATCGCGGCGATGAAACACATCGAGAAACGCCAAGGGAGGGGATAGGACGTGAAACGCACCTCGCAATTTCTCAAGCATTCCGTAGCGCGCGAAGATCGCCCCGATGGGACGATCCTGTTGCGCTCGAACTATGAGCTCGGCCCCGTTGCTGAGAAAACCGCTGACTGGCTGCGCCACTGGGCCAATGAAGCACCTGACCGGGTCTTTATTGCCGAGCGAAGCGGCGCTGGCTGGCGCGAAGAAAGCTACAGTGCCACCCTCGAAAAGGTGCAGGCGATTGCGGCTTCGCTTCTTGCGCGCGGTATGGGGCCGGATACTCCGATCTTGATCATGTCTGGTAACGGCGTCGATCACGGGCTTCTTTCTTTGGCGGCGCAATATGTCGGCGTTCCCACAGCTCCGGTCGCCGAACAATACTCACTCATCCATGGCGCGCATGGCCGTCTGCAACACGCGATCGAACTTGTCGGTCCGAAAATGGCCTATGTCGTGGATGCTGACCAATACGGCGAAGCCTTGGCGCTCGATGCCTTGAACGGGATTGAGGTGGTCGCGAGCAGACCGGGTCAGAATGGCAAAGTCACGCCGTTCGCAGATCTGCTAAAAGGCGATGCGGGCGTCGATCTCGCCGCGGCCCATGCCAAGGTCACGCCCGACACCGTGGCCAAGATCCTGATGACAAGCGGCTCGACCTCGGCACCCAAGGGTGTGATGACGACACAGCGCATGATGTGCGTGAACCAGACGCAGCTTGCAGACTCCCTGCCCTTCTTGCGGGAACGTCCGCCGCGTGTTGTCGATTGGCTACCATGGAACCACGTCTTTGGCGGCTCGCATAACTTCAACATGATGTTGTCCAACGGCGGCAGCTACTATGTCGATGACGGCAAACCCGTCAAAGGCCTGTTCGAGCGCACGCTGGAGAACCTTTCGATGGTCACTGGTTCTCTTGTCTTCAACGTGCCTGTGGGCTTTGGCATGCTGCTTGCTGCCTTGCGCGAGGATACGGCGCTCCGGCAACGTTTCTTCGCCGATCTCGACCTGATCTTCTATGCAGGCGCTTCTCTGCCACAGGATGTCTGGGAAGGGTTCGAAGCGATGGCGATGGAGGTGAAAGGTGAAGTGCCTCTTATGACGTCGTCCTGGGGCCTGACCGAAACCGCGCCCGCCACCATGATGCAGCAAGAACCTACAGACCGCTCCGGCGTCGTCGGTGTTCCGATGACAGGTGTGACGCTTAAATTGATTCCCGACGCGGACATGCGATGCGAGATGCGCGTGAAAGGCCCGAATGTCATGCCCGGCTATTTCCAGAACCCCGATAAGACCGCAGAGGCGTTTGACGAGGAAGGGTTCTTTGTCACCGGCGATGCTATGGTCTTCGTCGATCCGGACGATATTGATCGCGGCATGAAGTTTGACGGGCGTATCTCGGAAGACTTCAAGCTCCTGACCGGCACATGGGTGCGCGCAGCACAGCTTCGGATCGACATGCTGGCCTGTCTCGCACCGCTTGCGACCGACCTTGTCATCACCGGAGCCGACCGAAACCAGATCGGTGTCATGGTGTTCCCTGACGTGGCCGAACTCAAGCGCGAAGGCTTCGATCTCACGGATGACAACGGTGCTTATCGGTGCAAGCTCTTGCAGGGTGAGATTCATCGCCGCCTTGCCGAGCGCGCTCGCGAAATCTCGGGAAGTTCGACCAAGATCTCTCGCGCGATTGTGCTCAGCGAACCGGCCTCGATGCCCGAGGGCGAGATGACCGCCAAGGGCAACCTGAACTTCCGAAAAGTCCTCACGCGCCGCAAAGACCTTCTTGAGCGGCTCTATGACGACGCCGATCCGGCGATCATCACGATATAACAAGGAGTTGGACAAATGGTAGATATCTCCAAGGTCCGCGCGATCGACATTCATACGCACGCTGAAGAACCCTGCGGTTGCCATGCGGATGATGGGTATGACGATCTGCAATCCACGATGGCCAAGTATTTCCGCGCGCCCTGGTCGCACCCGCCGACCATCCCGGAAACCGCCGCCCACTACCGCGAACAGAACATTGCCGCGGTGATCTTCCCGGTCGATTCCGAACGCGAAACTGGCTATCGCCGTTACAAGAACGAGGAAGTGGCTGAGCTCGCGGCCGAGAATGACGATGTGCTCATCCCCTTTGCCTCCATCGACCCCTGGAAAGGCAAGATGGGTGTGCGCGAAGCCAAGCGCCTGATCCGCGATTTCGGCATCAAGGGGTTCAAGTTCCACCCGACCATGCAGGGCTTCTATCCCAATGACCGCATGGCGTATGCGCTCTACGAGGCGATCGAGGAAGAAGGCGGCATTGCACTTTTCCATACCGGGCAGACTGGGGTCGGTTCGGGCATGCCCGGCGGCAACGGCATGCGCCTCAAATACTCGAACCCGATGTATATGGATGACGTGGCCGTCGATTTCCCCGACCTCAAGATCATCCTCGCCCATCCGTCTTTCCCATGGCAGGAAGAGGCGCTCTCGGTCGCCCAGCACAAGCCGAATGTCTATATCGACCTCTCCGGCTGGTCGCCGAAGTATTTCCCGGAGATCCTTGTGAAATACTGCAATTCGATTCTCCGCAAGAAGGTACTCTTCGGGTCGGACTGGCCGATGATCACGCCGGAACGTTGGCTCTCGGATTTTGAGCAGATCAACATCAAGGACGAGTTGCGCCCGGATATCATCAAGGGCAACGCTGCGCGTCTTCTTGGATTTGAATGATGCAGATTCCCGTCCCCTCGCTCGCCCATAGCTTTACCCTGCGCGTCGACCTTGCGGCCCCGTTGGAGATGGGCCGGGGACGTGCGGGGATGCGTCGGATCATTCCGATCACCGGCGGCGAGGCGCTTGGCCCGGAATTGACCGGCAAGATCCTCAACCTTGGCGCCGATTGGCAGACAATCTTCGAGGATGGCGCGGCCCATCTCGATACGCGCTATGCGGTCGAGACCGGGGATGGCGCATTGATCGAGATCGTTAATGTTGGCACGCGCCACGGGCCCCCAGACGTTCTCGCCCGGCTTGCCGCTGGAGAAGACGTCGATCCCTCGACCTACTACATGCGCACCGCGGCCCGCCTTGAGACAGGCGATGCGCGCTATGGTTGGGTCAACCATACGCTTTTCGTCTGTGCCGGAATTCGGCGCGCCTCAGCTGTTGAAATTGCTTACTACAAGGTTCTGTAAACCATGAAACCGTTTCAGGCCCCGCTTGATGATATCCTGTTCTCGTTGATCCATGTGGCCGGCGCCCCTGCCCTACCAGAGTTCGACGCGGAGTTTACTGCCGAGATTGGCGGCCATTTTGCTGCCTTCGCCGAAGGCGAGATAGCGCCTTTGGATGAGCCAGGTGATCTGCAAGGTTGCGCGCTTGAAAATGGCCGCGTCCGCATGCCGGATGGATTTGGCGCGGTCTATAAGGCCTATGCCGAACAGGGTTGGCCGAGCCTGACCGTGCCAGAGGCCTATGGCGGTCAGGGTCTTGGTGCGCTGATGCTCGCTGTCACCTCAGAGATTTTTTCTGGGGCCAATCATAGCCTGCAGATGGTAACGGGCCTCGTGCCTGGCGCGGTGCGCACGCTTCTGCGGTTTGGCACCGAAGACCAGAAGAGCCGCCATATCCCGCCCCTTGCATCGGGTGCTACCTTGGCGACCATGTGCCTGACCGAACCAGGGGCCGGATCGGATCTCGCCCGTGTGCGCTGCCGCGCGGAAGAAACAGAGAATGGCTGGGCCATCACCGGAGAGAAGATTTTTATCTCCGGAGGCGATCAGGACATGAGCGAGCATATTCTGCACCTCGTCCTCGCCCGCACATCCGACAATGGTGTCAAGGGCTTGTCTCTCTTCCTCTGCCCGTCTGAACGCCGCGATGGCACCCGCAATGCTGTTTCCGTGACGCGCATCGAAGAGAAGATGGGCCTGCACGCATCACCGACCTGCCAACTCGCCTTTGACGGCGCAGAGGCCGAAATTATCGGTGCCGAAGGGCAAGGCCTTATGGCGATGTTCACGATGATGAACCATGCGCGCGCGGATGTGGCCCTGCAAGGCGTTGCTCACGCCGCACGCGCGCATGACATCGCGAGCGCATATGCCGCGGATCGTGTGCAGGGACGTGGAGCGGATGGTGCGCCTGTGACACTTGATCAGCACGCAGACGTCCGTCGGATGCTGGACGAGATCGATAGCCTTGCCCTCGGCGCGCGCGCCATGGCGCATCTGGCCTGTGTCACCATGGAGGCGGGCGACAACCCCGACCTCGTAGAGTTCCTGACGCCGGTGGCCAAGGTCTATTGCACCGAAGCGGGTATGAAAGCCGCTGATCTGGGAATTCAGATCCTCGGTGGCTACGGCTATCTGCGCGAATACCGGGTCGAACAGACCTATCGCGACGCCCGGATTACAGCGATCTACGAGGGCGCGAATGGAATACATGCCCGAATGCTCGCGACACGGCTTGCCCAGGGCGCGCCCGCGGATGCCTTTGACGCTTTCCTTAGTCAAGAAGCAGAAACATCCGGCTCAGTCGCCGTGTCGTCGTGGCTTGAAAAATGGCGCACAGCACGACAAGAGACTTGCGACCAAGCGGATCCTTCAGCGGGCGCGCATGCCTTTATGCTGGTGACGATTGACGCCTTGCTTTCTTGCCTTTGGGCGAGAATCGAGGGGGCTGCTGCTCAGCACCTTGACCCTTCTCGGATTTCACGAGTTTCAGCATTCATGGCAGGTCGTCTCTAACGGCGCGCGCCAAGAAACCAAGGATGTTGCATAGGACGAAGGCGTTCCCGCACGAAATGCGAACCTCGGGTTGGGTTTGGTGAGACGGCCTCTTGCACTCCAAAATAAAGCCGACTATTTTTGTCGAAATTCGGCGCCATAGCTGCGCCTGCTGATCCAGCGATCGTGTCCCCGTGGGCGCTAGCCAGATGCACATTCCAAAACAATGCGCGAAGGAGAGCCCCTTGGAAGAGGCAAACGTCAGGACTGCAACAGAAATCAAGGCCGCTCGCGCCGAGAACCCAAAGATGCGCGACCGCGATCTCGCCGACAAACTCGGAATTTCCGAGGCGCAGCTCGTCGCCGCGCACGTGGGCGACACTGTGACGAGAATCACCGCAGATATGGACCGGATCATGCCCGCGCTAAATCGCTTCGGCGAGGTCATGGCTTTGACGCGCAACGAAAGCTGCGTGATCGAGAAAGTCGGTGTGTACGATGGTTTTCGCCCTGGTGAACATGCCGCGCTTGTCGTCAATGAAGATATCGACCTGCGCATGTTCCCGAAACACTGGGTCCATGGATTTGCCATCGAACAGGAAACCGACCGCGGAATGCGCCGCACGATTCAGGTCTTCGACGCGGCGGGTGATGCGGTTCACAAGGTCTTTTTGCGCGAAGGCTCGAACGCGGACGCCTGGGCGCCCGTGGTCGAAGAGCTAAAGATCGAGGACCAGTCCGACACTCTGACCGTCTCCCCCCGCAAGCCGACCGAAGGCGCCAAGGGCACCCCAGATCAGGCTGACCGCCTGCGCAGCGAATGGGACAAGATCACCGACACGCATCAATTCCTGATGATGACCCGTCGCATCAAGATGAACCGGCTTGGGGCCTACCGTGTCGCGGGAGAACCCTATGCACGCCGGCTCGGCAACGACGCCGTCGAAACGCTTCTTCATCGCGCGGCCGAGCGCGAGATCTCGATCATGGTCTTCGTCGGCAACATGGGGTGTATCGAAATTCATACTGGACCGGTGCATCGCATCGTCGATATGGGGCCTTGGATCAATGTGCTTGATCCCGGTTTCGATATGCATCTGCGCAAAGATCACATCGCCGAGGTTTACGCTGTTACCAAGGCCACGCGGGCGGGGGACGCGATCTCTGTGGAGGCGTTTGACGCTGAAGGAGGTCTTATCGCTCAGTTCTTCGGTGTGCTGCGGGACGATGAAGGCGCTGGCCGATGGAATGACATGATTGCCGAGTTGGAAACCCTTAAAGAGGATGTCCCGGCATGACATTTTTTCAGATCTTGAGAAGCTTCCGTGCTCCGATCGGGGGCATTTTCGCAGCCGCCCTCGCGGTTTCTGCGCAGGCCGAGGAAGAGCCGAACCGCATCGTTGCGGTGGGTGGCGCGATCACAGAGATCGTCTTTGCGCTCGGCGAAGAAGATCGCCTCGTGGCGCGCGATACGACATCGAACCACCCGGAAGCCGCGCGGGAACTTCCTGATATCGGATATATTCGTCGCCTCTCGCCCGAGGGCATTCTTTCCGTCGATCCCGATCTGATCATTAGCCTCGAGGGGGCCGGTCCGCCGGAAGCGATGGATATCCTGCAAGAAGCGGCCATTCCTGTTGTCGAAATCCCCGAAGGCTTTACCGGCGATGCTGTGGTTGCCAAGATCACGGCCGTTTCCGAGGCGCTTGGCGTGCCGGAGAAAGGCGCCGCGCTTTCTGAAAAGGTGCGCAACGATCTCGCCAAAGCCAAAGCGGCGACAGCAGGCCTCGACGAAAAACGCGTCCTCTTTATCCTGTCACTGGCCAATGGGCGTGTGATGGCAGCCGGACAGAACTCCTCTGCGCAAGGCATCATTGAACTCGCCGGGGCAGTCAACGCAGCGAGCGGCTTTGACGGATACAAGCCGATCACTGAAGAAGCCATTCTGGCAAGCAATGCCGATGTCATCCTCTTGATGGAACGGTCTGGTCCGATGGGGATCACCAATGAACAGATATTCTCCAACCCGGCCCTCGCGGCAACCCCTGCGGGACAGAACAATGCCGTGGTGCGCCTCGATGGGATGATGATGCTCGGTTTCTCCGTTCGAACAGCAGAAGCCGTGACCAGCCTCGCAACCGCCCTGAACCAAGCCGGAAGCTGATCCTTGACCTTTCTGACACATGTCATGCCGGATCCCGCACTCGCCGGCGACCGGAGCCAAAAGGCCCGTGCGCTTTCCTTTGCGCTAGTGTTCGTCCTGTTTGCCGCCGCACTGCTTAGCCTTGCGATTGGCGCATCGGGCACCTCTCTTTGGGACGCTTTGATTGGGCTCGCCAATGGCGAGGCGCTTTCTGCGCGGGATCGTATCGTACTTCTGGATATCCGCCTGCCTCGCACCGTGATGGGCATCCTCGTCGGGGCTGCGCTTGCGGTGTCGGGCGCGGTAATGCAGGGTTTGTTCCGCAATCCGCTTGCCGATCCGGGCCTTGTCGGTGTGAGCGCTGGTGCCGGTCTCGGTGCGATTGTCGCAATCGTGCTCGGAGGACTTCTCCCGGCAACGGTTGCCGCGATGTTCGGCTACTACCTAGTCTCTGTCGCCGCGTTCGTTGGCGGTTGGCTGAGCACGATCCTTCTTTATAAGGTGTCGACCCGTCGGGGCCGCACCTCTGTCGCAACCATGCTTCTTGCCGGGATCGCACTAGGTGCGCTTGCCGGGGCGCTGCAGGGTGTCCTTGTCTATATCGCGGACGATGCACAACTTCGGACACTGACCTTCTGGGGCATGGGGTCATTGGCTGGCGCAACATGGACCAAGGTCATCGCGGCTGCACCGTTGATCCTTCTTGCACTGGCGATTGTGCCTTTCCTTGCGCGCGATCTCAATGCGCTCGCCCTAGGAGAAGCGGCTGCATCCCATATCGGAATTTCGGTTCAGCGATTAAAAAACACCGCGATCTTGATGGTTGCCGGTGCGGTTGGGGCCGCCGTTGCGGTTGCGGGTGGCATCGGGTTTGTCGGCATCGTCGTGCCGCATCTGCTTCGTCTGATGGTCGGGCCGGATCATCGCTATCTTCTGGTGAACTCCGCGCTTCTTGGTGCGGCACTTCTTCTCATCGCGGACGTGATCAGCCGAGTTATCATCGCGCCTGCTGAACTTCCTATCGGGATCGTTACAGCGACCCTGGGTGGGCCCTTCTTCCTCTGGATTCTGCTGCGTCAGCGCGGCCTGTTGGATATGTAACGCAATGCTAGACGCTACGGATATTTCGGTCTGCTACGGACCGCATAGGATCCTGCACGGGATTGATTTCCATGCCGCGCCCGGCGCAGTGACAGCGATTGTGGGGCCAAACGGATCGGGCAAAACGACTCTGATGCGTGCGCTGACGGGTGAGACGGTCTACGCGGGGGAGGTCCGGCTCAACAACGAGAACATCGCGCGCCTGAAACCCTGGGAGCTTGCCGCGATGCGCGGTGTATTGCCCCAAGCCACCCCCCTCGCCTTCCCTTTCACTGTGATCGAGGTCGTGAGACTTGGCCTGAGTCGCGGGGTTTCCGCCGGCAACACCGATCTGATTCACCGCGCGCTCGCCCGAGTGGACCTTTCAGGCTTTGAGGGGCGTTTCTACCAAGAGCTTTCTGGCGGCGAGCAACAGCGAGTGCAACTCGCCCGTGTCCTCGCCCAGGTCTGGTCGCCGGTCGAAGACGGCGAACCCCGCTGGCTTTTCCTTGATGAACCCGTATCGGCCCTTGATATCGGTCACCAGCTTCAGGTCATGCAGATCGCGCATGACTATGCCGCTGCGGGTGGTGGGGTCGTCGCTGTCATGCATGATCTCAACCTCACTGCGATGTTTGCCGATAGCGTGGCGCTTGTCAGCGAAGGGCGTATCCTGCAACAGGGCGCCTCAGAGGAGGTCTTTAACAACGCCCTCCTGAGCCGTGCATATCATTGTGACGTCCGGGTCAATTCGGCGCCGTCGCAAGGTACCTTCATATTGCCTCATGCGGCAAAGATGGCGGCGGAATGACCGATTAAACTCCGGTTTGCTGTCTCCTGTCCCAATCGCGGACTTGCGTGAGCAGAGGCCAATGCCTCATATGGCGCCGGAACATGTATGAACCCGTACGCCGAACCGATTGGGTGCGTGCCAAGACCGGTCCGATGAGGGCCAGATTTCGGAGGGATCCTTATGGACCTGATAGCGAGCTGGACGAATGTTCAGGAGTTTCTCATCAAGGGTGGACCAGCAATCTGGGCCATCGCGGCGCTGTCCGTTCTAACCTTGGCTCTGATCCTGTGGAAGATCTGGCGCCTGATGTTGCTGGGCGCATGGGCCGGACGCCATACCGAGGCGGCGGTGCAGTCGTGGGAAAATGGCGATGTCGCCACGGCACGGGCGATCTTGGGCAATCGCCAATCCTTGCGCGCCGTGGTCGCGCGCGCCGCAATCGAAACCGAGCTCGATGACCGTTTCAACGATGCCGAAGCGCGCGAAGAAATCCAACGTGTCGCTCGGAACAAGCTGACCGAGGCGCGCACCGGGTTGCGCGCACTGGAGCTGATCGCGACAACGGCACCCCTTCTTGGTCTTCTCGGGACCGTGATGGGGATGATAACGGCCTTCCAGACCCTACAAGAAGCGGGGTCTCGCGCTGATCCCGCTGCATTGGCAGGCGGTATATGGGAGGCACTGCTGACAACCGCGGCAGGTATGGCCGTTGCGATCCCGGCGGGTGTCGCGCTGACATGGTTTGAAAGCGTTGCAGACCGTGCTCAGGGGGATATGGAGGACGCAATCACCCGTGTTCTGACCCGCCGTCCCAAACGCAACGCGCAAAACCACTCGGCTGCGGCGGAGTAAGGACGATGCATCTCGGCCCTCCACGTCGGCGACGCAAGCCCAGCCTGACCCCGATGATTGACGTGGTCTTTCTGCTGCTGGTCTTCTTTATGCTGGCGTCGCGTTTTGGGCATGATGTTGAGATCAACCTGCCCCTGAGCGCGTCTTCGGAAACCCCGTATGAAGGCCCGCCGCGCTTGATCGACATCCTTCCTGATGCGGTGCGTCTCAACGGGGTGGAGATGGAGCTGGCAACGCTCCTTCCTGAACTTGGTGCCTTGATGCTGTCGCATGATGACGTAATCATCCTGCGCGCCAAAGACAAAGCCGATTTGCAGCGTGTCGTGAGTGTCATGGAAAGCCTTGCTGAGGCGGGCTATGAGACGCTGGTTTTGGTGGAGTAAACGCTGATGATCTTGGATAGGCCAGCCAAACGCCCCATGCGCGAAAGTATCGTGCCGATGATCAATGTCGTCTTTCTGCTGTTGATCTTCTTTCTGATGACGGCACAGATTACCCCGCCTGATCCGTTCGATATCACCCCCCCGGAGTCCACGGCTGAAACCCCGGCAGAGGGCCAACACATTCTCTATATCTCTGCCGACGGCAACCTCGTATATGGCGATCTGAAGGATGACGATGTCTTTGCTGGATTTGCGACGCTTGGCGAGAATGAACCGCTCTTGATCCGTGCTGACAAAGCCGTTGATGCAAGCCGCATTGCCTCTCTCTTGCCGCGTCTGGCCGCTGCAGGTGTGCGCAACGTTAAACTCATTTCCTCGTCGAGGTAGCTATGCGTGTGATTGCCGAAGCTTCCGCTTTCCTCGCGATTGCAACCGTGGCGCATCTGGCGATCTGGGCGCCAGAGGCCGAAACGGGTGAGTCGAGTGCCGGAGCAGGCGGCGAGTCCCTTCTGACCATCAATCCGTCATCCGCCAGTATTCAGAGAATGGTCGAGACATGGGATCGTCCGCCAGAAACGGTTGAAGTTGTTGAGACCGCGATGCAGATGCCGGATGCGCCGCAGAGCGCCCCCATCTCGCCGCAACCGCTACAGGAGGCGCCCCCTAAGGCCACGCCTTTGCTCGAGTTGCCAGATATGCCGCAACGCCCAGACGCGCCGCCTGTGCCGATTGCCAATCCGGCGCCGCCAAAGAAACCCGAGCCCAAGCCGACTCCCAAACCGAAGAAAGCAGAGGCCCCAAAGCCAAAGCCCAAACCGAAACAACAGGCCTCCAAGGAAGCGGCGCAGGTCAATGCGAAACGCGCCGAAGGCAGCGGCGATGGCGCGGCGCGGGGCAACAGTCAGAAATCCAACACTGCCACACTTAGCAAGGCACAAAGGTCGTCTCTCTTGTCACGCTGGGGCGGTCAGATCAGGGCCAAGATCGCCCGCAGCACACCGCGCGGTGCAGGTCGCGGAACAGCGATCGTGACCATTACAGTAGCGAGCAACGGAACGCTTCGCGGTGTGTCGCTTGCGAAAAGCTCTGGCAATGCGCGCCTCGACAAGATCGCCTTGGCCGCTGTCCGAAAAGCGGGCCGGTTTCCCGCAGCGCCTGCCGGGCTGAACCTCACGACTCAGTCTTTCCGACTGCCCATCAAATCACGCTAGGCTTCGTCGCTTACCAAGCTTCGTGGCGCTCTGCTCCTTCTGCGATCTCACGGATGCGTCGGGCAGTGCCCGGATCAATGTCTTGCGGAAGTTCGTCCGCTGCGAAGAAACCGTATTCAGCGATTTCGATGCTCGAAGCCTTCGTCGGCGCCTCTCCCTGCACTTCGCAGAGGTACACCAGGACATGATCCCGCTTGCTCACACCCTTGTTGAAGAACACACCGTGCAACACTGGTTTCTGCGCAAGTCGTAGGCCGGTTTCTTGAAAAAGCTCGTTGCCAAGCGCTGTTTCGGCGGTCTCTCCCCGCTCGACCCCACCTCCCGGAAAGTGCCAGCCCGGCAGGTATGTGTGGCGCAATAAGAGGAATTTTCCATCCCGACAACGCACAACCGCACGGACCCCAATAGTCAGTCCACGCTTTGTGAGAAAGAACCAGTGCAGCAATCGGCCCGCGAGCCGACCTCCAAGCCCGCGACGCGATTGAGTGAGTGAGGTCATGAATTGGCGGCTTCTACGATCTTTAGATGTGTCTGTGCGGGCACCGAGATACCCTCGGACCAAATTAGATCAGAGATATCATCATGGGAAGGGCGATAGTCCACCGGCAGTTCATGGAAGATTGCAATGATCTCAGGAAGATCAAAGTTCGTGCACGCCGCCAAGAGACGATCAAGTACGGCGGCCAAGTCTTTCATCGGAAGCGAGACCTCTGAAGCCGTCATGATCCGAGGGTGCCTCGTCGGAGACGGATTGTTTCCGATCAGCAGTTCTTCATAGAGCTTTTCGCCCTTGCGAAGCCCTGTCACACAGATCGGTATATCGCCATTCTCCGGTGCGATCTGTGCGACGTCTTCTACGAGATAAGGCGTGAGGCCATGTAGCTTCACCATGCTCATGGCTAGGTCGAGGATTTTGACCGGTTCGCCCATGTCGAGAACGAACACATCGCCGCCCTTCGCCATGGCGCCAGCCTGAATGACAAGCTGAGATGCCTCGGGAATGGTCATGAAATACCGGGTGATATCTAGGTGTGTAAGCGTAACCGGGCCTCCGGCCTCGATCTGCGCACTGAAACGCGGAATCACAGACCCTGAAGAGCCCAACACGTTGCCGAAACGGACCATGGAAAAGACGGTGGTGCTCGTCTCCCGCGCCTGCGCTTGGCAAATCAGTTCCGCGACGCGTTTTGTCGATCCCATGATATTTGTTGGACGCACCGCTTTGTCGGTTGAGATGAGGATGAAATTCTCGACCCCATGTTTGCGCGCCGCGCGTGTGATCTCGAGCGTGCCAAATATGTTGTTCCGAACACCTTCGATGACGTTTTCTTCGACGAGCGGCACGTGCTTGTAGGCAGCTGCGTGATAGATCGTTTGCACACCGAAGGTCTTGATCGCCATATCAAGACGGCGGGCATGCTGCACAGATCCAAGAATCGGCACGATGCGCGTTTGATACCCCATACGTTTCGCCGCCTCGGTCAATTCGGATTCAATCGCATAAAGCGCGAATTCGGACATCTCATAGAGAACGAGCGTGTGTGGGTTCTGGGTCAGGATCTGTCGGCAAAGCTCGCTGCCAATCGAGCCACCTGCCCCCGAAACCATGACAATCTTGCCGTCGATCGTGTGGCTCAACAATTCCGGATCCGGGGCCACGGGATCGCGGCCAAGAAGGTCTTCTGCGGTGACGGTGCGAAGTTCAGAGATCTTGGCCTTGCCGCTGATAATCTCGGAAATGCCCGGGATCGTCTTGATCTCGAGATGCAGGTCTTCAAGGGATTCGACTACTTCGCGCCGACGCTGGCGGCTCATGCTGGGAATCGCCAGAAGGATGACCTTCGCCCCGCGACTCTTCGCGAGGCGTTCGATATCGGAGGGTGCATAGACATGCAAACCTCCGATTGTGAGATTCTGCAGATGCTCATTGTCATCGACAAGCGCGACAGGTTGATAGTCGCGCCCGTAAAACAGCGAATTCAAAAGCTGCAGCCCTGCTTCACCCGCGCCATAGATGATCACAGGGCGTTTGCCGACCTGTTCGGGGTTCCTGAAGAACTGCCGCGCAAAAAAGCGCAGTCCGCCTACCGTCAGGAAAACCAGCACCGCATGCATGAAGGGCACAGAGCGCGGAATGCCCGCGTCAAGAATGAGGCTCGATACATATAGGAGGACCGCGGAAATCAACGCACCCTTCCCAACCGTCACAAGCACTTTGCCGGTCACGTAGCGCACAAGCGCCCGATATAGGCCGCAGGCCTTGAAAACGGCGAGCGTCAACAGCGCCGTCAGGAAGGCCGTTCCAAGAATGCCGATGTCCAAAAGGAAATGAAAACTTTCAAGGCGGAGCGCCATTGCCCCGAAGAACGACACTATGACCAACATTGCGTCAGATATGAGTTGCAGCTTGATCTTACTTCTGCGGCTCAAGCCTGCGAGAAAACTGGTGACGTCCGACATGGTTAAAAAACCTCACTCGTTGAAAGGGCCGCCAAGCAATTGTTGCGCATACAACCTACAGTATTGGTGTGACAGGAACAATAAAACTTCCACGCTGCTCAAATATCTCTGCGGTCATCGGCCAACTTCTGCTGCGTCGTTTCGGTGCAGGTTGCTTTCTCGGCTCTCGCGAACGGCGTCAGAAGATCAAAGGCCCGCCAGTAAAGGTCGTCCAATATCATGAGGCACGGTCGAGACTTAGTGGCCTTCGCTCTACCAAGGAATCTATCCAGCGCCTGGTTAACCGCACGTTACAAATGCGCATAGCCATTTTGCTTTCATGGAATGCACAGAAATGAAGCAGCCCTTGAAACGGTCTAGGCGTGGCGCAGATTTGACGCAGTTTCGACGCGGATTTCACAAGAACTAGGCCGATCCGGACGCTTGTTGCAGGAGATCGAGAGACAAGGCCACATCGTAGCGTACAGGGTTGGCCAATGCATATCCCGCCTGCAATCGCGCAAAATCCAAGGCGCCGCCGCTGTCTGGCCGGAGGAACGGCCTCGTATCAATACCAGCGCGCAGCTCAGAGAGCGCCCATTGGGCGTCGCGACCAAGTCGGAAGACCGCCGTCCCAATTGCGAAACCCGGCAATAGCTTCGTTAGTGTCTCGCAAATCCCGCGCAAATCGCTGGGGATCACTTCATGGACCTGAATTGTGCCAGCCATCCGCGCAATCGCCTGTGGCTGGGCAAGCGGGGTATCCTTTGGCGCGATGGTTTGGCCATCTCGCAACTGTCGGCGAAACTCTCGTGGTTTGAGCGGGATGTCTCCGCGTCTCTGTAGCACGGCTTGCGCTAGGAGGTCTTCGGTTGTGTCTTTTCCGGTCGCGAAGTGCGGATCGTGGTCGATCCTAACTGCTGCGGACGCCTGCCCACCCAATATCGCGACCTCAAAACTGCTTGGTGTTTCAAAGGTCTCCAAACTGATCTGCCAGCCCGGATTGTCCCGTTCAAGACTTGCAAGACGTTCCGCATCCTCAACCCAGAGAGTGCGCATCTTGCTGCGTGCCAGTGTCAGGAAAGCGCGCCCAAGAGGTGTCTCGTTGTTCCTCACCAAAGGTTTAGCGTCCTGCGCATCCAGAATTCGGGCCACAGGAACGCCTTCTCGAGCAAGCTCTTCGCGCAGCGCCAACCAACGCCAAGGTGCAAGCGCACCACGCGCAAAACTCGAGTTCGGATTCAAGAGGTAGAACGATGTGGCCTTTTCTTCGCGCTCAACAAGGATATCCCGGGTCAGCGGAAAAACATCAGGGCGCATCTTAGTGACGACGTTTGCCACCTGCTGCTCAAACCGGTCCTCGATGTTTGGTTTGGGTGCCGTGCGAACCTCGAGTGGCGGCTTGGCCTCACCGGGGCGAAAGACATCTGGCGTGGCCATGACAGTCTTGAACGCCTCTTCGAAGAAATGCACATGCGTCCCATGCGTGGCGTAACGGAACACGCCGCCGACAGGACGGCTATTGACCTCGCATAGTACGGATTTCGCCTCATGCTGTGGCTTTGTGAAGTCTTCGGTGAGGATATCCACACCCCAGAACCCCTTCGGATCAATTGCTTCCGCGGCGCGCCGTGCAAGCGCGACCACGTCCGGATGAATTTGATCCGTAATCGGAAGCAGGTCCGCCCCCTCGATGTAATTCGGAGAGACACCAAGAAGCACGATCTGATCCGGCGCGGGGCGATCCTCTGGCGCGTAGCCTTGTAGAGACAAGAGACGCCGCTGCCGAAGACCAAGCTTGAGGAGTTGGCTCTCCTGTGTCGACGGCAAGGATTGGCGCGCGGCGTTCTTCTCGTCCACCAGCTCGGAAATGCTTTGTGTCCCGTCGCCCACCACATGCGCAGGCAGGCGCAGATATGCCGCGATGAGCGTGGTCCCGAGCAACAAGAGCCGTAGATCAACTCCGCGCACATAGTCCTCGACCAGCACGAGATCCTTCGTCCCCTCCGCTTGTGCGTGGGCAAACGCACGCTCACAAGCTTGTTCGCTATTGATGTTGAGCGTGACGCCTTTTGCTTCTGTTCCGAAGACTGGTTTGACAACAGCCGCGCCGTCTATCCGCGCAAAGGCGGCACGGGCCTCTTCTTTGGTGCGGCAAATCTCTCCGGTGGGAACCGGGACGTTAAGGCCTTCGAGAAGAACCTTGGTCAAGAACTTGTTATTGCTTAGTTCTTCGGTCAGCGGCAACACCCAAGACGGCCGCGTGACATCCAATCCAAAGGTCCGGTCTCCCGCACGACATAGTAGGCTTGGCGGCGCATTGGGACCCAAGTGCACCAAATTCAAACCGCATGTTTCCGCGGCCTTATCGATCTGACCAAATCGCCAGTTTCCTTGCTTCTTTGGAAACCGGTTCATGCGCCGGCTGTCCGGAGGCAAGCCATCATAGGCCTTCTGGCACGCTGCGAGATATTCTGGATCGAGTGTCGATATGATATCGCTGATCTCTTCAGATGTTCTTGGCCCGGTTGCCTTTCGGCTGAACGCCTGAAAGATTTTCGGCTTGGCGCGGCGAGCATCAACGCGGCGCACGTCTGCGTGTTTTGGGCCCCTGGCGAGTAAGGTCTCGAACGTGGTGCATTGCCGTGCCGTACCGCTGGCCATGATCTCGACCCGCCCATCGGGCCGGTTGCGCACCCACCCCGTAAGCCCGATTTCCTGAGCCCGGCTCATGGCCCAATTGCGATATCCGACCTTTTGCACCCTGCCATAGACGAGGAAATGATGGGTCTCCTGCCCTGCCTCAGTGGGTCGGTCAGACAAAGGGAATATCCTTTAGGTCTGGAATGGTACGATCCAGCAAGGCCTTGTAGGCTTCATCATTGCGACGCAATTCGAGCGGAAGCTGCATAGAAAGCGCCAACAACTGCCGATCGCAGAATGGGTTCATATAGAAATGCTGTGGAAACCCATGCCAACGCGCCCCTTGCGTATGCGGCAGTGTGATGTCGAGCCATGCAAGGTCATGCACCTTGTTCTTGCCTTGTGGCGGAAGGGTCTCGTGCCATTCCAAGAAGGCATGATGCCAAAGCTGGAACGGTCGCTCGGTCACGCCGGCCCCGTAGATGCGAAGCCGCTTGACGCCATGGTCAATGTTAAGCTCCCCTTCACGCTGTCGCGCCCAGTTGGTCGCCCGCAAGATCCCCATGATGTTCCCGCGCAGAATGGTGAGGTTCTCCGGTATTTGCTCATGGATCGCCAGCGTCTTAACTTCGGGCCCAAACGTCGCATAGCCATTGGCGAGAAAGAACCGCTGTCGATCTTCAAAACTCGCCTTCTGGAATTTGAACTCCCTATGTTCAAGACCTAGCCGCGCACAAATCCTTGCCGCGGTTTCCGTATCAAGCCCGGATTGTTTGTGAAATCGCCATGAAAAAATGAACTGCGCTTTGTGGATATCTTCCATCGCCGCCCCTAGAAGACAGCGAGAGTCCCGGCCGCCCGAGAGCGGCAGAATGCAATTCCCGATCGTAAGCAGCGCACGGATGTTCTGGGAGAGTCGGGCATGAATTGCGTCTACAATCGCGTCTGTCTGCTCCATAGGGCGGGTTTCGAGATCGCTATCTTCACGTGGCCAGAAGCGACGCGCGCGAAAATCATGTAGTCCGAGATAGTGATTTCCAAGAAGACGCTTCACATAGAAATCGCGCGTATGGCCAAGGGAATACTGCTTCTTGGCTTCCCTGATCTCGGCCCATGGAAAGATCGGATTAGGATGTATCGGTCGTTGCAGCGCCAGCGTCAGAGAAGACGCGATAAGACGGCTCTCCGGATCATACACAACGCCATAATCCGCAACGGGATCGGTGAATAGTCGCGGTGTCGCGCCATGCAGTGCGAGAACCACATAGCGCCCCGCAAGGCCAATCACATATCGTTCCACATCGTCCCAGAAAGCGACATCATCGGGACTGCTCTGGAGGATCTGCGGGCGATCAACCACCTGCCCTTGCGGATCGACCGCAATACCAGCGACATAGCCGACATTTGTGCCATCTGCCGCGCAAAGCTCGCTGACTGGGAGATCAGGACAATGCTGAAAACGCCACGCGCCGATCTGTTTTGTCTGCCATTCGGGAATTTCAATATCGTTGCGCTCGGAAAGAACGAACTGGCTGCGAAAAACGCGACCGAAATCAAGCCCGTTCGAGGCGCAATGCGTCAAAGCGTTGAGCGTATCTACCATTATGCAAATTCAGTCTCTCTCATGTCTCGCAATGCAAAGACATTTCAGCGAAATTTCCAAGCGAAATCTGAATACTGCGCTGTTTTTCTCAGCCAGCTCGAAGCTGATTTGCATCGACGGCTACGCGCGTCTGTCCGCCCATGATCTCCATCAACAGCCAGACGCGTTGATCCGGGCAAACAGTCTCGACCTCTGCGACAAAATCGGCAAAAGGCCCCTTGTTGACGGAAACGCGGTCACCTGGCGCGAAATCCGCGATCGGGACGAGCTTTCCCTGATCGTCGCACCGCACCATGAGTTCCGAAACCACTTCATCAGGCACCGCGGTCGGCGTTCCGCGAAGGCTGACCAGCCGTGTAATCCCATAGGTCGAATTCACCTTACGCCACAGGCCCTTCGCAGTATCGAAACGCACAAAGATATAGCCCGGGAACAGCGGTCGCAGGGTGGTTATGAACCTACTAGCGGTCTGGCGGGTCTGTTCCTGCATCGGAAGAAACGTTGCAAACCCCTGCTGTGCGAGGTTCTTCTCGGCTACTCTTGCGCAGTTCGGCTTGATCTGCGCCAGAAACCAACTCTTGCCACACTCGCGAACTTTCATACTCAAACCCTACAACAACCTAGGCGCAGACATATCGCTCAAAGACGAACGATTGCAAGCGAACTCTCCCGGAAGGCGTATGAAGGTTCCATGAACAAGGCGACCAAGCCTGCGCGAGATGCTTTCACTGAACTTAGCACCTAACGAATGACACCACGGTGAAGCCACCGAAATCCAAAGCGCGCCTCGCCAGCGGCGCAAGCCTTGTCTCCTCCGTCGGTTCAAGCCTTACTGACACAATGAGAAATCCTTTCGAATCAACGCAAACTTGGTATGGGCCTGATCGCTCGGAGCGCTACATCCGCGCTTTCGTGGCGTTCGTCATGATCGTTTCCCTTGTGGCAATCCTGATGATTTTTCGGGGCCACTACCTGATGGGTGGACATTCTTGGAATACGGCGGATTGGCTGATCAATGCCGAAAATGTGCATGTGCGACGCGGCCTGTTTGGTTCGGCACTACTGCGCATCTCTGATACGCTGCATGTCTCACCACTAAGCGTCGCAATTCTCCTACAGTGTAGTCTTGCGACCGCAATTACACTCGGTGTTCTGCGTGCCCTTTGGGCATCGCCATTCCCCGGCCTCACAGCACTTCTGTTGCTTTCTCCCGGATTCTGTCTCCTGTTTTGGGCCGCCGATCCCTATGGAACAGCGCGCAAAGAGATGATCACCTACGCCGCGATGGCGCTGTTGCTTTTCTCGACCGGCACCCCAAGCCGGGACCGTTGGGTTGTCGCTTTTGCAAGCCTGCTCTTTGCCTTCGGTGTGAGCGGCCATATCGCGAATGCGATGATGACGCCGATGTTCTTATTCATGGCGTGGATCGTCTTGGGCCGCGCTACCCCGCAATGGATCGTCACGGCTGCGCTCCTTCTACCGTGGGCCGCCTTCCACACATGGTATCCCATTCGGTTCTCCGGGATCGCTTCTGCGATGGACGTGTGTCAGCCATTGCTTGACCGTGGTCTGAACGAAAGCTTCTGCAAAGATGCGATCCGAGTCACGGCGGACAATGCCGGATCAGCCGTCGACTATGTCGCAGAACGCGCCTACGGCAGAGGCTATGGCGCGTGGCACCTCATCATCTACCCCGGCCTTCTATTGCCGCTGCTCTACCTACTTGGCCGTACAAACGGCACACGCACAATGCTCTGGCCGATCATCCTATCGGTCCTCCCGATCCTGCCGCTCTACTCCGTCGGCCTTGATTGGGGCCGGCAAACAGTCATGCACGTGACCCCGATCTTACTATTGTTCGCCCTAATGCTTCTGCGTGGACGCATCCGACAGACGAAGACCATCCCTACGGCATCGTCGCTCCTGCTCCTCGTGCTCGGCATAGTTTGGGCGCCGAAACATGTCTTTGGGCTGGACTGGGGCATGCCGATCGAACTGATCGCGGGCCTGTTTTAGCTGCGCATCGAATGCCTTTGGGGTATTGCGATGCTGCCTCGCTAGGCGCTTTCAAGTTCTTGAAGCAATGTTTGAAAATACCCGACCGTACTGTGAAGGCCGGTCTCCAACGTGGTGACCGGTTGCCAGTTTAGGAGCGATTGCGCCCGTGAGATATCGGGACAGCGTTGGGTTGGATCGTCCTGTGGCAAGGGCTTGTAGACGATCTCCGACCGAGACCCCACAAGGGCAACCACCTGTTCGGCAAGCTCTGCAATGCTGAACTCCACCGGATTGCCAAGGTTGATCGGCCCGCTCGCCTCCTGTCCCGCCTGCATCATTGCGATCATGCCTTCGACGAGGTCGTCCACATAGCAGAAAGCGCGCGTCTGGCTACCATCGCCATAGAGTGTAATCGGCTCGCCACGCAACGCCTGAACAATGAAATTCGACACGACGCGTCCATCAGCGTGATGCATCCTGGGCCCGTAGGTGTTGAAAATACGCGCCACTCGGATCTCGAGACCATGCTGGCGCTGGTAGTCAAAGAACAAGGTCTCGGCACAACGCTTACCCTCATCATAGCAGGATCGCGGCCCGATCGGATTCACGTTGCCCCAATAGCTTTCGGTTTGCGGGTGCTGATGTGGGTCGCCGTAGACCTCCGAAGTCGAGGCTTGAAAGATCGGACAGCTCAGCCGTTTCGCGAGACCAAGCATGTTGATTGCCCCATGCACAGAGGTCTTGGTCGTTTGAACCGGATCGTATTGATAGTGGATCGGTGACGCCGGGCACGCGAGGTTGTAGATCTCATCCACCTCGACATAGAGCGGGAATGTCACGTCGTGGCGCAGGAATTCGAAGCGCGGATTGCCATGCAAATGGTCGATATTGCGCTTGGTTCCGGTAAAGAGGTTATCGACACACAGGACTTCATGCCCTTCCTGGATCAACCGGTCGATCAAGTGCGAACCGATAAAGCCCGCTCCACCAGTGACCATTACCCTTTTTCGGCTGTCATAAAGTCTTGCCATGCGCCCCCACCCCATCCCGTCAAATCGGGATTGCCCATCCCGATTGGTGTTTTCTTCTCAGGACTATGCAGGGGATACAGCCCTGCTTCAACCTCCTGTCACACATTCGAAAAATCTGCGGCCCTTGGCTGTGGACAAGGCCCGGATGCTGCGATTAGTGTTCGAGCAATGAAGGGGATCGAAACCTTATGAATGAGCCGTTCACCGGAGACAGGCCGGCGTCGCGTACGATTATTATCGGCGCAGGTCCTGCCGGGCTAACTGCTGCCTATGAGTTGCAGAAAATCGGCGCTCCGACGATCCCGGTCGTCCTAGAAGCTTCCGATATGGTTGGCGGTATTTCCCGCACCGAGCAAAAAAACGGCAATCGCTTTGATATCGGTGGCCATCGCTTCTTCACCAAGGTGCCAGAGGTCGAGGCGATGTGGCACGAGGTGATGCAGGACGATTTTATCGAGGTCGATCGCCTGAGCCGGATTTTTTACCGGGACAAGTTCTTTTCTTATCCCCTGAAACTCTTCAATGCCTTGCGGAATATCGGTCTTGTCGAGGCGGTGCGCATCCTCTTGTCCTACATCCGCTGGAGAGTGCGCCCCTCCAAGCAGGAAGACACGTTCGAACAATGGGTGACGAACCGCTTCGGTCGACGCCTCTATATGCATTTCTTCCAAAGCTACACGCGCAAGGTCTGGGGTGTCGACCCGAGCGAAATCCGCTCGGATTGGGCCGCACAACGCATTCAGAACCTCTCCTTGCCCAAGGCTGTCTGGAATGCGATTTCCGGGGCGAACGACACCAAGACCTTGATCGAGCGCTTCCAGTATCCCCGCCTCGGCCCCGGTATGATGTGGGAATTTGTGCGAGATCGCGTGCGCGCGGCTGGCGGCGAAGTGCAGATGCGCCGAGAAGTCACCCGCATCAAGCGGTCTGACACCCGCGTGACATCTGTCGAGACCCGAACGTGGAGCGAGGACGGCAAGGCCGTTGAAACCTCTGTGATTGAAGGCGATGATTTCATCAACAGCATGCCGCTCCGGGACTTGATCTTTGCTTTCGATCCGCCCCCGCCTCCTGACGTGGTCGCCGCGGCCGAGAAGCTGCGCTATCGAGACTTCCTCATCGTAACGCTTTGTCTCGATCATCCGGATCCTTTTCCGGACAACTGGATTTACATTCATAGCCCTGACGTGAATGTCGCACGCATTCAGAATTTCCGGGCATGGTCTCCTGATATGCTCGCAGACCCGAACACCTCTTCGATTGGCATGGAGTATTTCTGCAACCAAGGCGACGCACTTTGGGAAATGGACGAGACCGCTCTGCGCGATCTTGCGGCGAAAGAGCTCGAAGCGCTCGGACTGGCCAAAGCCGAGGCCGTGACCGACTTCGCGATCGTGCGTCAGCTGAAGGCCTATCCCGTGTATGATAGCGATTACCGCGAGGCGCTTGAGATCATTTCTGCATGGCTGAAGACGCTCGAGAACTTTCAGACTGTGGGGCGCGCAGGCCTGCATCGCTACAACAACCAAGACCATTCTATGCTTTCTGCGATGTATGCCGCGCGCAATATCATGGGGGCAAGGCATGATGTCTGGGAGGTCAATACAGAGCGCTCCTACCACGAGGATTTCGAAGTTGAGAAGGACGCGCAGCGCGATATCGCTGCCGAATAGTTGTATGTACGGAGCGCCTTCGTGAGAGATCTCTGCGTCATTATTCCTGCTTATGATGCATCCAATCATCTTGGCCGCTGCATTGATGCCCTTCTCGCGGATGGATTTGCCCCGGAAAGCATCACCGTCGTCGATGATGCATCCACTGACCAAACTGGTGCATTGGCCAAGGAGCGCGGTGTCGCCGTGATCCGTAGAGAGCGCCAAGGCGGTCCCGGCGTGGCTCGCAACACTGGGGCCGCAGCGACGCAATCCGAGATCATCCTCTTCGTGGATTCTGATGTGGCTGTCTGCCGGGGAACGCGCGCGAAAATCCTTGCTGCGTTCGCGCAAGAGGCCGCACCAGATGCGCTGTTTGGCTCTTATGATGACGCGCCGTCCGGCCCACACCTTGTAAGCCGATACCGTAATCTCCTACACCACCACACCCACCAGATCAGTGCAGGCAAGGCCGAGACTTTCTGGACCGGCCTTGGTGCTGTCACTCGCTCCATGCTTGCCAAGTTGGGCGGGTTTGACCCCAAGCTACGCTACCTGGAAGACGTGGAATTCGGTCTGAGGATCGGCGCTGCAGGGGGGCGCATTGACCTTGCCCCCGAAATTCAAGGCACACATCTCAAGGGGTGGACACTCCTGTCCATGTTTATGACCGATTGGAAAGGCCGCGCCGTGCCATGGGCGCGCCTCCTCGCAGACGGACGTATCGGCATGGGGCGGCTCAACACCTCATTGAAGAACCGGGCCAACGCGCTTCTGGTGCTTCTCTTGTTGGTAAGCGTGGTGATGTCGGCCTTCGTGAGCGCAGCGCCCTTGCTTTTCGCAGCCCTGCTCATCGCATTCGTCGCGATCAACCAGCGGTTCTTTCGCCTGCTGTGGTCCAAGGGCGGCCCGGCACTCGCGTTGGCCTCTATCGGGTTCCATGCGGTCCACTATATCGCCGCACTTCTCGGGGTGGCAGAAGTGCGCCTTTCAAAGCGGCGGCGCCAACACGCTAGCCGAGCCGAGACCTCATGTAGCCCCCGACCATAGCCACCTGTGACAGGAACATGAGAAAGGTCTGCTGCAACCGCATCTGCCTGTCTCCGGTCCAAGGGTAGCTGAGCAGCCTCACATAGAACTTAAGCCCTTCGAATTTGACCGCTTCGGCTTCGCGCGAGTCGAGGACTTTATGCAAATGCCGCGCACCCTTTCCATAGTTGGAATGCTGACGCATGAAGCGGCGAAAGCTTAGTTCATGTGCGTGGCCGACAACTGCATCCGGGGCATAAACCAGACGCCCGCCTTCTTCGCGCCAGCGCATACCGAAATCCCGATCTTCAGCCGCGGCAAGCGGAAAAGTCTCGTCAAACCCGCCCAGTTTGAGAAATCCGCTCCGCGCGCAGCCGATGTTGTTTGAGGTGAAGAAGGGCGTATTCCCTTCGCTCGCCTCGAAGTAATCATAGAGGAAATCACAGAGCGTCTGGCTCGCCGTCGCATAGATGTTGTCCTCAAGAAGATTGACCACATATCCCCCGATAAGCGCATCCTCCGCGCCACCTTGCGCCGCAAGCAACGCCGTGACCCAGCCCGGCTCTGGGCGGCAATCATCGTCTGTAAAGACGAGGAAATCCCCTGTCGCCGCCGCGGCTCCGGCATTGCGCGCTTTTGCCGGACCTGCGTTTTCCTGTCGAAGACACTGTACGGTATCTCCAAACTCCGCACAGATCGGGGCCAGCGGCTCTGGGCTGCCATCATCAACCACGATGGTTTCATATGGCCCACCATCGAGACGCGATAACGCTTCAAGACACCCTCTCAGGCGATCGGGACGATTAAAACTCGGGATAATGATTGAAACAGACATAGGTGTCTTAGCTGCCTTGTTGAGGGGGTGTTGCGTCAGTCTCTTGTACGGTCTTGCCGCTGGCAAAGCGCGCTCGCCCGGCCCGGTCCTGCTCATTCACGAAGGAATAGCGATCAAGCTCGATCTGCATGCGTTCTGCCCGTCCTTGATCATCTGCGCCAATCGCATAGCCGATCGCTTCTCCGAGTGCGCCAGCGATGTTCACGGCAAGGATGACGAATGCGGCCTGCGGCAGAAGGTCCCTGCTGCGTTTGGTGCGTCGAATATGGCCCAAGCTGCGCCATAGCCGCAGGAACGGGATTAGGGGGCTGCCCGCGATATAGAGCGCCCGCTTCCAAATCGGCCATTTCTCTACGCGCATTCGTGATGCGGCATAAATGCGCATGCCAATAAACTCGAGGCGCGCATAGTCAGTGAAGTTGGAAATCTGCGTGTGCTCCGTCACCGTCTCACCGGTCAGGTAAAGCGTCTTTCCCCGTCGGATGAGATCCGGATAAAGAACCCCCTCATTGCCGAACGCATAAGGCAAATCCTCGCCATATTCCAATAGGGTCTCGCGCCGGTACGCACCGTGATGTGGCCCAAGCCGCTCTGCAGGCCCTGACTCGAGCGGCGCAACCGCATCACCAAACTGGCCATAGATATGGGCCCAGGCGACAAGCCCGGGATTGGCCGGAAGCATCCCCCAGCCGACAGCGTCATATCCCCCGCTCTCGAATGCCTTGAGCACAACCTCTGCCCAGTTGTCGGGTGGAAAATCGTGCTCTTCGGCGTAGATCACGTAATCTGCCGAGGCCTCCTTGAAGCCTCGCGCCGCAGCCACGCCGACCCAAGGAATCTCTCCCATCTCAACGATCTTGTAGCTGTGGAAGTCCTGGAGGTCGTCAAAGTCCGGCTGCATCTCCTCAAGAGACGGCCCCACAATGACCATTTCAATCCGGTCCACAATGGTCTGTTGCTTCAGGTAAGAGATCGTGCGCGCGCATTTCGCATAGCTGTCGTCGGTGATCATGAAGATCGAAATGTCCGGGTGAGACGACATCTTACTCCCAACGCGCAATAGCCAAACGAACCGTCCGATCGCCTGCTGCTATCGAACGGATCTCGCTTCAATGAGCCTAGTTAAGTGGTCTGCCAAACGCAACGCCAACAGCACCACGGTCAGCGTCGGATTAGCCGCGCCACCCGTTGGAAAAACAGAGCTCCCAACTGCAAAAAGATTGGGCACTCCATGAATGCGCAAGTTGGCGTCTGTCACGCCCATATTAGGGGTCTCTGACATCCGCGTCGCACCCATTGGGTGAAATCCGTAGCTCTCATAGTGGCGCAGCGCGTCCAACGTGGTTCGATCGGTCCGGAGCCGCCCGAACCCGGCCTCCTCGAGCAATTGCGCTATCGCCTCAAGAGAGCGTTCCACACTGTCGCAAAAATGGGCGCTCTCACGGTAGACAAGATGCGGCAAAGGCGTGCCAAAGCGATCTTTTCGGGTCGATAGGACAATCCTGTTTTCCGGGTCCGGCTCTTGCTCGAGAAATGCCAAAAGGCGCAAATGATCAAAGGAGGCCCCTGCGCGCACCTTGTTGTCGAAATGCCAAAGCCCATAGCGCATAAGTTTTGCGGCCGAGCCAAAGCCATGCGTCTTCATATAACGGCGCAACTCTCCTACGCTCTCTTTGCCGCGCAAGGCAGGAAGCACTCTCTTGGCCGCCGCAACGGCGGGATCGGTTTCAAGGGGATGCAGGCGGTAGAACCGTGCGTGGAGGTCAAGAAGTTTCAGGCGCTCTCGCTTTGCCGCTGAGAGGCCAAGCTTAATCTCGACCGCCCTGTCGTGGACGTGATGGCGGTCTGACAGGAACCGTGCTGCCGCCGATTGCTTCTTGATTGGCAGAACACCGACCGAACGGATCGGGTGTTCCATATGGTAGCGGCCCACCACATCATGTTCATTGCCGACCCCTCTTTCATCGCGATCACGCGACGCAAGAAGCAGCCGTGGGATCTCGAGCCCCCCGGTTGCAAGGACAAAGCGTGTGGCGCGCACTTGAAAGCGCTCCCCATCGGGCCTGCGCACGTCGAGGTGATCCACCTGCCCCGCCTCATTCTGTAAGATCTTGCAGACAGTCGCTTGCATTAGGCAAAGGATGTTCTTGGAACCTTGCAAGGCCGATTGATAGGCTTTCCCAATGTCGAGAGGATCGCTATGACAGACGGCCCGGACCTGAAGATCGGGTCCGAACTGCGCCTCTGTTTCAAATTGTAAGTGATCTGGCGTGGTGTCTGATAGGCCGAAGAACCGACGCGCCTCTGCCATGTAGCCATTAAGATGTTCGATTGAGATGGGCCAGCCACTGAATGGCACCCAATCACGGGCTTGGAAGTCCGTCGGATCGAGTTCAACACACGCCCCATACCAACGCGTCGTAGACCCTCCGAGGGCCCGCGCCCGAGAGGCCATAAACGGATATCCCGCGACCGTCGATGTGCCTTGGTTCAGGAGGTCGCTCTCTTCTGTCGGACGCTCCCCGCCACTCTCGATAAGAAGAACCGACACACCTGATTTCGCGAGGGCAAGACTAAGCGAAATCCCCGCCGGGCCGGCTCCGACAATCGCCACCTGAGCGTCCAGTACCGCGCCCGGTTCGACACTACTTGCGTCGCGAAACACTCTAAACTCCCCCGCGCCTGCTGCGAAGTCGTCGAAGCGCCATTCGCAGACCGGCTAACTCACTCTCCGCAAGGCAAAGCCCAACAACAACAACCACCATACCGCCAAAGATCGGTGCCATCCAATCCAACGCCACAGCACACAGCGTCAAAACCGCGACGAGCGCGAAGCCCAGCACGCGCAGAGATACACCGTTGAATCCAGTCATCCACCAAAGCGCGGCAAGCGCGGCGATGTTGACGGCAATCAAGGCCAAAAGAATGGCAAACCCAGCCCCGAGCGCCCCAATTTGAGGCACAGCGATCACGATACCAATTGCTGTAAGGACGACCCCGCCGACCCGGATCAGGGCGGGAAGACGGACTTCCCCGGTCATCGTGAGAAAACCAAGATGCGGCCCACCAGCCGCCGTGACAACATATCCGCCAACCATGAGGACAAGCGGGCCAAAGGCTGCCTCATAGCCGCCGAACAGCATGAGGATCATCGGGCCGAACATGAGCATGAACACTGCTACGGCCAATGCCCCCAAGAGAGACAGGAAACGCACCCAATCATACTCGCTGCGGATCTTGGTCTGATCGCCTGTGGTAAGATGAAGCCGGGCACGTGGCAGGAAGGTCGGATGCACCGCTTGCCGCCCGATATCGGTCAAAACCGCCAACCGGGCCGCCAATGCGAATTCCGCCGTTGTCGCATCGCTCGCCACCAGACCAATGATAATGACATCAAAGAGGTTCTGGCCGGCCTCGGTAATCCTTTGAAATGCATAAATAATTCCGCGTGACAAGTCTTCCCGCGTAAGCCGGTAGCCGCTGCTGCGTTGCGCATTGCGCGCCCCCAACATGAGCGCGACCATGGGAAATGTGAATGCTGCGACGACAGCCAGAGCTACGCCGATCTTCCCGGTTGCGGCCACAAAAGCCACGCCGATCAGCATGGCGCGAAGGAAGTCTGCCACTCCCGGCATCGCCGCTGCAATCGCGAACCGGTGGTTGGCCTGAAACCACGCCCTGAGAAGAAGCAAAGCCGCCATCGGCAGGACCACCGGCGCGAGCGCCGCGAGCCACCATTGCACCACCTCGGACTGCATCGCTTGTGCGAGTGGGGTGGAAACGCCCCATATCAAGGCCATGAAACCCACAGACGCCAAGGCTGATCCGCCAAGCGTTCTAAGCAATAGGCCCGAGCCACGCATTGGCTGGCGCGGATCGCCATCGCGTGAAAGGTGCAAGAGAAGCGTGCGATCAAACCCGAGTGTTGCCAGAATCGAGAACAAAATCATAACGTTAAAGGCGAAGGAGTAAGCGCCGAAATCGTCTTTGCTGAGCATGTTCGCCAGAAATAGAAAAGCGAGAAACCCGCCCAATGCGCTTGCCCCTTGCGAGAACAAAGCGCTTAGCGCCCCCGGTCTATAGGTTTTCAGAACCGACATGCTTTCCGACTCGTTACGAGGTCACCTGCGGTGCCCCCCTTCGGTGTTAACCTTTCCCCGCCCTCTGGTCCATGCGCTGCGTGACGAACCTTTGTGCGTTCTGGGGTCGCGTCTGGCATAGGTTGGGTTTACCCTCAGTCGCAAATCGCGATCCGCGTTCACTCGGATTGCGTTCAACAGGTAAGAAAAGGGAACGCGCATGCCCGACACCCCCATCACCGCGAGTGTGATCTGTGTAACAGGAGATGGCCCCGAAGCGCTCCATGGCCTCCTGTCTCGGCTAAAGACGCAGAGCATCGTGCAGGAACTGGAACTGATCATCGTCGCGAAACCGCAATTGGTCGCCTCCATCGAGGCCCTCGACCTACAAGACTTCGCGCGTTTTCAGGTCATTGGTCATGATTTGTCGAGCTCGGCACGCGCCAGAGCCGAAGGCATCCGTGCGGCGCAAGGGGCGGTGGTGATCTTTTCAGAGGACCATGCCTTTCCCCTTTCCGATCGCTGGGCAGAACGCCTTGTCAGCCACCACGCCTACGCCGCGGCTATTGGACCGGTCATGCGGAACGCCAATCCCCGCACTGCGGCAAGTTGGGCATCGCTGATGATTGAGTACGGGATGTGGATGCACGCACCCAAAGCAGAATTCGTGCCCTATATCGCCGGACATAACTCCGCGTATGACCGCGAGATGCTACTCACCTATGGCGACGATCTTGCGAACATGCTCGAGGCAGAATGGGTGCTGCAGAATGATCTGCGCAAGAAAGGCTATAAGTTCTGGATCGACCCAGAGATCGAAGTCGCACATATGAACTACTCGTTCTTCCGTGCTTCTCTCGCCCTGCATTTCGCAGAAGGCCGCATGTTTGCTGCAAGCCGACGTGAAACCTGGTCCTCGCTTCATCGGTTGGCGTTTGCAGCTGCGGCGCCGCTCATCTTTGTCAAACGCCTGATTTCGATCTCTTGGACTGCGATCCGCGGCGGACATGGGCGTGAACTGTTTCGCTGCTTCCCGCATCTTGCCATTTTTCTCGCGGTCAGTGCCGCTGGCGAAGGCGTCGGCTATGCTCTTGGAGCGGGTGACTCTGGCCACTTGTTTGCGGAAATGGAATATCAACGCTGGCGTAACGTTTATTCCGATGAGGCGGCCCTCCAAAGAGCACCTGCGTCTTAGACCCTTTCACGGCCTCAAATGCGTGTAGACATGGCAGCTTTTTGCACCGCCATGTCTGTTCTCTGTCGACCCTGCACACGCCTGGGGCGCGGACACTGCCAAGCTCTAGCCTTCTGGCGCGGGCTCGATCCGCTGCAATCCTGCTGCGTGCAGCAAAGCCGCGAAATGGCCTTGTCGATCCGTATCCGCGCGAACGTCCACCGTGATATGCGCCGAAAGCTCCGTATCGGCGGCAACCGCGTCAGCAAGCCCTGAGGCAAACCCGCTGTTGACGCTTGCCCGAAGGCCAAAATGGGTTGGAGGCGCATCGCCCGAAGCGCTCAGTGAGACGAGAAAATTATCTGCGCCCCATCCATTTTCGGCGAAAAGCGCGTTGGCGGCGGCCAAGGCCGAGCCCGTCGTCAGGACCGCGATGGATTTCGTCATAGGACCACTCCTGTTTTCTTCGCCATCCAGTGTTCGACCTGAGCGACCTCGGCAAGATTGGCGTCGTCCCACTCCGCATAGCCAAAGACCTTGCCACTGGCACGTATATGGCCATAGCAGAAGAAAGTGCCCTCCGCGTGAAGGCTGGTGCTGGTATTGGCAAACGCGGTGCCAACGCGCGGTGTCAAAAGCGCCGTGTAGAGCTCTTGCCGGTTATAGCTCGACACGACACCGTCAACACGGTCGCTCCCTCCCGCAGAGTTTGTCACCGCCCCCGTGCTGCTCGGGGTCGCGGATCCGGTATTGATATAGGGCGGGATCACCTTTGCGCTTCGAAAGCTGCTCCAACTGCCTTCTGCAAACCGCTGTAGCCCAAGGCACGCGGTCATCGGCGCCGTATAGGCAATGGCTGGGATGACCATGTGGTCGTCAACGCCGTCGAACTCGATCCAGCACAAACTGCCATTCGTGCGCCATGTAGGTCGCGCGGCGGGAGTGACTTGCACCGCGTCATGGCCGTTGCCGGATTTGTCCTGAACACATCCCACAGGGTCACCATCAGAGGTCACCGGGATCGTGCCGGCCGCGTCTTGGAACAGCACCGAGAGATCGGAAAAATCATACCAAGCCCCAAGCCGCGCGACCTGAAAAAGCGCGCTGGGATCCCAGATGTGACGCGGCCGATGGCGCGCCGATGTTATGGAAAGATCGCACAGCGTCTTCATGCGAGAACCAGTGCATGAAGACCCGCCGCCGATGTTCCGCTCGCTCGAATGCGACGAACGCCCAATGGCAGGATCGAGAAATCCGCCACGGCGATGGATCGGGTCTCGCCTGCAACGGTATCGACAACGACGGTTCCGCCGCTTTCCGCATAAAGCGCGATCGCCACGATGGGCAGATCGTTGCTGTCATCCGGCACAACCGGAAGGGCATCCGTGGCCGGACCCGAGATGGAACGCGCGCGATCGGCAAAAGGGTTCATGAAAAATCCTCACGACTAGGGGATACTGGCTGCATCCGCGATTGAAGTTCAGGGCAATTTCCCGCAGAAAGGCTGCGTAAAGGTTGATCGCGCAAACGTACGATTAGGAGTTTGTTCATTGTTTAAACGTGGTCTCGATATTCTCGGTGCTGGCCTCGGATTGCTTCTCTTCTCGCCGATCCTTGCCTTTGTCGCCTGGAAGATTCGTGGACAAATGGGGGCGCCGGTGCTGTTTCGACAGACCCGCCCAGGCCGCGATGGCAGACCTTTCCAGATGGTGAAATTCCGCACCATGCGCGATGCGGTGGATGCCGACGGCACCCCCCTGCCCGATTCTGAACGCATGACACCGCTTGGCCGCTTCCTGCGCTCAAGCTCGCTTGATGAACTTCCGGAACTCTGGAATGTCCTCAAGGGCGACATGAGCCTTGTCGGCCCGCGCCCCCTCCTGATGGACTACCTACCGCTCTACTCTGCCGAGCAAGCCCGCCGCCATGACGTGCGTCCCGGCGTGACCGGCTGGGCCCAGATCAATGGCCGCAACGCCATCTCCTGGGACGAGAAATTCGCTCTCGATGTCTGGTATGTCGACAACCGCAGCCTCTGGCTCGACCTCAAGATCATCTGGCTGACCATCCGCAAAGTGGTCAAGCGCGAAGGGATCTCAGCAGCAGGCGAAGCCACCATGTCAAGATTTGAGGGGCCCGGGTCATGACGCAACTGATTGGTGTCTATGGGGCAAGCGGTTTCGGACGCGAAGTGATGCCGGTGCTGCTTGCACAACTGGGTGACAGGAAACAGGCACGTTGTGTCTTTGTGGATGACGCGGGTCATGACGACGCCATCAATGGCCATGAGTGCATGACATTCGAGGCTTTCTGCGCGCAACCTGCCGAGAGGCGAGCGATCACGATCGCAATCGCGAGTGGTGTGGTCCGTGAGACGCTCGAGAAAAAATGTATCGCCGAAGGCATTTTGCCCTTCGATGTGAAAGCCACGAACGCGCTTATTATGGACAAGGTTGAACTGGCAACAGGCTCAATCTTGTGTCCTTTTTCGACCATCACTTCGAATGTCAAAATTGGCCGTCAATTTCACGCAAATATCTACTCATACGTCGCCCATGATTGCGTGATCGGAGATTTCGTCACTTTCGCGCCGGGCGTGAAATGCAACGGAAACGTCCATATCGAAGACCATGCCTACATAGGAACCGGTGCAATCCTACGCCAAGGGACACCGGAGAAACCGCTCACCATCGGTGCCGGGGCGATTGTCGGTATGGGGGCTGTGGTGACTCGCGATGTGCCGCCCGGTGCAACCGTTGTCGGCAATCCGGCCAAACCGCTCATCAAGGACTGACCCTCATGCGCCTCTACCTGTCCCGCCCGCATATGTCCGGCCATGAAGAGGCACGTGTCGCAGAAGCGTTCGCATCGAATTTTGTTGCCCCCCTCGGGCCGCAACTCGATGCCTTCGAGGCCGCCGTCGCGGACTATCTCGGCGAAGATCTGCATTGCGTTGGCCTTTCGTCCGGCTCTGCCGCGCTTCATCTGGCCTTGCGCATCGCCGGTGTCGGGCCCGGAGACGAGGTCTGGATTTCCTCGATGACCTTCGCAGGTGGCATCTTCCCGGTGAATTACCTCGGCGCGACTCCACGGTTCTTCGATCTCGACCCGACAAGCTGGACCATCGACACCACGCGCCTTGCTGAAGAGCTTGCCAAGGCCGATTCCGAGAACCGCCTGCCCAAAGCTATCGTGCCAACAGACCTCTATGGCCAATCTGCCGATCTCGACCCGCTCGAGGCGCTGGCCGCGCAATATGGCGTGCGCCTGATCGTCGACAGCGCCGAGAGCCTCGGCGCGACCTACACCAAAGACCGCAAGGCCGGCACCGGTGGCGATGCCGCGATCCTCTCGTTCAATGGCAACAAGATCATCACGACCTCCGGCGGCGGCATGTTGGTGACCAAGCACAAGGACTGGGCCGACGAGGCGCGCTTCCTCGCGACCCAAGCCCGCGACCCCGCCCCGCATTACGAACACTCGACATATGGCTACAATTACCGCCTCTCCAACATCTGCGCGGCCATCGGCCTAGGCCAGATGGAAGTGCTGGATGACCGCGTCGCCCGCCGCCGCGAGATCTTCGCCCGCTACGCCGCCGCGCTCACCCGCCCCGGCATCGCCTTCATGCCGGAACCGGACGGCCTTTTCTCGACCCGCTGGCTTACGGCGCTGACCATCGACCCGGATCAGACTGGCGTTGGCCGAGAAGACATCCGCCTTGCACTCCTCGAGCATGAGATCGAATCGCGTCCGCTTTGGAAACCGATGCACATGCAACCCCTCTATGACGGAGCGCCCTATCACGGCACAGGTTTCGATGAGACGCTCTTCGCGAATGGCCTCTGCCTGCCCTCGGGCAGCGATATGAGCGATGCTCAGCAGGATGAGGTGATCGACCGGATCACGCGCCTGTTGGATGGCGCATAGCGCCCCTCGCGCCTAACGGTCGTTCCAGCCGCGATACCAATCGACGAAAGATTTGACGCCATCGCGTATATCAGTGCGCGGCAACGCGCCCACAAGCGCCTCGATCAACCGCGCATCGGCCCATGTCGCATGCACATCTCCTGGCTGCATCGGCATGAGGTTGCGTTCCGCCGTGCGCCCGGTTGCCGCCTCGATTGCCTCAATGAACGCGCCAAGCTGCACAGGAGACCCATTGCCGATATTCACGGTGCGAAACGGCGCGACGGGGGAAAGGCTGTCCATGGGGCCGACCGGCTCTGTGCCTGGAATGGTCGCGGAAAGGCGCAGAATGCCTTCCACGAGGTCTTCAACATAAGTGAAATCGCGCTGCATATCGCCATGATTGTAAACGTCGATCGCCTCGCCGTTTAGGATCGCTTTGGTGAACTTGAAGGGCGCCATATCCGGCCGGCCCCATGGCCCGTAGACCGTGAAGAACCGGAACATCGTCGTCGGAATCGCAAACAGATGTGCGTAGGAATGCGCCATCGCCTCATTGGCGATCTTCGTCGCGGCGTAAAAGCTCTTGGGGTGCACCGCTCGATCCGTCTCGCCATAAGGCATCTCGGTATTCGCGCCGTAGACCGAGCTGGTCGAGGTCATCATCAGGTGCTTTGGCGGACAGGCCCGTGCCGCCTCGAGGATCTCGTGGGTGCCGATGAGATTTGAGGTCACATAGGAGCGTGGCGCGTCAATCGAATACCGCACGCCTGCCTGCGCCGCGAGATGCACGATCACATCGGGCCGAAACTCCGCGATAAGCCGGGTCAATACCCCTTCATCCTCAAGCATCCCCTCCTCAAAGAGGAAACGCTCCTGCGCTTGCAAAATAGAGAGCCGCGCCTCCTTGAGCTTGGGATCATAGTAAGGCGTCAGACCGTCGAACCCCATGACTTCCCAGCCATCCTTCAACATCCGCTGTGCAAGATGAAACCCGATAAATCCCGCAGCGCCAGTGATGAATACGCGTTTGTGTGACATGTCTTGACTAAGAACCCTGATGATACGCTGCCGACCCTAAGTCAGGCCCTAACGCGTGTCGAGACAGAGTCCCCACACTTGCGGCAAGAGGGTTCGATTTCTTGCCGAAGAGAATGGCGGAGCGACAAATGAATGGGAACCCGTCTCCGTTTGCGACCAATAGCGCCAGCCTTTGCCCGCAAGATCAGATCGTTATGACTCTGGTCAACTCTGCATAGCGGTCGTCGTCGATGATACGATCCGTCACCATCCAAGAAGACCCAAAGACATTCTCTGCCGCGATCAAACCGGAGGTGCCTTCCGTGTGCATTTTGCTGTGATCGACGGCGAAAATGACCTGCTCCGCAATCTGTGCCATCGCGATGACCATATCGGCCTCGCATTGCTCACTCATCAGGAAACCCCGCTCCGGGTGAACCTGCGCCGCGGTTGCGATACAGAAATCGACCTGCATTCGACCGATCGTGTCAAATGCCGTTCGATCGTAGGAGGCGCCGTCATAATCACGTAATTGCGTTCCGGCAAAATACACTCGATTGCCCTTAGTCATGGAGAGGTTGCTGGCCACAAAAGCGGAATTGGTCACAATCGTGAGGTCTTGCTTCATCTGTAGGGCTTGAGCAACAAAACCAGAGCTTGATCCCGCATCAATCGCGAGCGACGCCCCGTCAGGAATAAGCTCCGCAATTTTTGCTGCGATGCGCGCCTTGGCATCGCGGTTGTGTTGCATCCGGATCTGGAAAGGCGCCGTCGTGGGGTTTTCGACGCTGACGATGGCGCCGTGTACCTTTTCGACCTTTCCATCGGCAACCAGAGGCTTGACGATCCGGCGGATCGTCTGATCCGAAACATCCAGCATTTCTGCCAATTCCGTGACTGTCATAGTACCACGCAAAGCGACAGCGTTGAGGATTTCTTGATCATACTTAGCCATGGTTGCTATTTTCCAGAATCCAACACCGGGCGCAACTACGGCACGGAAATTCAGCTAAACTGTGTTGGTGTTACCCCGAATTTGCGTTTGAAAGCGTTTCTGAAGCAGGAATCAGACGGAAACCCGCAAGCGAGGGCAACTTCCAAAACGCTCATGTTTGTCACCTGCAAGAGTTTCTGTGCCTTGCGCAGGCGATGATCCTTGATGAATCTGAACGGCGATGTCCCGGTTTTCTTGGCGAAAAGCCGTTCCAGTTGCCGTCTGGAGATGTTGAATTCGCGGCAAAGATCTTGAACCGAGATGTCTTCTTCGTAGCTCCTCTCGATACGTTCCACCACGGACAGGAAAATCTGGTTGCGAGACCCGTATTTGCGGGCCAGCGGGATTCTCTGGGGAGTGCTCGGAGGACGGCATGCCGGCCGGTTAAGCTGCCCCTGAACATCATATGAGACATCGCGCCCATGACGTGCCTCGATCAGGCCGACCATCATTTCTGTCGCCGCATCGCTGCACGTGCTGGCACAGATACGCGGCGTAACCGTATAGAGCTGATCGACCGAGTCGACATCGGGAAACAGCTCTCGCATGGGGTCCATCCACTCCCAATGAACAGCAACGGGAATGTCGCTCAACAAACCGGCTCGGGCCATGGTGAAAACAGAGTTTCCTAACAGAATGAACCTGTTACCCACACGGTATTGACGGCGCAGCCATGAAATTAGCTTCTTTTCCTCTTCCGAAGGTGTTCTTCCCCAGTTCAGCACGACCAGGGTATCTCGATGCAACTGGTTCATGTCGGTACTACAGGCCAGTTCGGCACCGCAGGCGAGCTTCGTAGGCCTTCCCGAAAGCGACGCATAGTGCCAGCGGAAATGCACAAGACCTGAAACCGAGTTGGCTGTATGCATCGGCTGGGTAACCGCGCTGCAATCCGCGAGTGTCGCTCCCTCGCCGAGAACGATAACGACATCCTGTACAATCGGCTGCACCGGTTGCGCGCCTGAACTGAAGGAATTCCGAGCAGGGTGTTCCATGAGCGACCTCCTTTGGTCTGTTCCAACACAGAATTGGTCTCTGGAGCCCGAGTTAGACGCCAGATTGAAAGGCATCCTGCGCCAATTCCAACCCCACATCAACATTTATCCACATTATTTGTTGTTTTTTGTTGGTTTTGTGTCAGTCTACTTCCGAATTCAGTGAGGAATCGGAAATGACCACCCATTCGGCAAAGCATCTCATCATTGGCGGAGGTATCATCGGATGCTCCACCGCATATCACCTAGCAAGAAATGGCGAGAAGGACGTTGTTCTTCTTGAGAAGGCATCCCTGACAGAAGGCGCCACTTGGCACGCGGCGGGGCTTGTCGGACAGCTGCGCTCGTCGCGCAATACCACCCGTATGCTGAAACGGTCGGTCGCCATGTATGACCGGCTACAAGAAGAAACCGGCATGGCGTTCGACTGGAAGAAAGTCGGCAGCCTGCGATTGGCCGCGACGAACGAACGACTGCTTGAAGCCAAGCGCCTGACGACGATGGCGAAGAGCTTCGATCTGGAAATGGAAATGATCACGGCGCAAGAAGCCAAAGAGCTGTTTCCCTATATCGACGATACCGGGCTCCAGGGCGCGGCCTTCATCCCCTCGGACGGGCATGTTGATCCCGCCAGCCTCTGCCAGGCCATCGCCGCAGGTGCGCGAAAATACGGCGCACAAATTCGTCAAGGCGTGAAGGTTCTAGATTTCGAAGTCAAAGACGGCCGCATCACCAAAGTCATGACCAGCGAGGGCGATTACGAAGCCGAAACCATCGTGATGGCCGCTGGGATGTGGAGCCGCGAACTCGGTGAAAAACTGGGGATTCACGTGCCGGCTTGCGCGGTGGAACACCAGTATATCGTGACCGAGCCGCTGCCGGACATCGAGCTGGTCAAGGGGCTGCCGACCCTGCGCGACCCTGAACGCCTTGTCTACTACAAGCCCGATGCGGGGGGACGCCTTGTGATCGGCGGCTATGAAGAAGGCACCCTACCCTTTGGAGACGATGGCATTCCCGGCGAATTCGTGCGTCAGCTTCTACCGGACAATCTCGACCGCTTCGGGCCCCTCGCAGAGCTTGCAGCCGAAGTGACCCCCGTGTTGAACGAGGTCGGCATCCGCTCTGTGATCAACGGCCCGATCCCTTATTCTGCCGACGGCGACTTCGTTCTGGGTTGGGCGCCGGGCTTTGATAACCTTATGATGGCGACCGGCTTCCTCTACGGAATCGCCGCTGGCGGCGGCGCTGGCGAAATGATCGCCGAATGGATCACCGAAGGGCGCCCAAGCCTCGACCTTTGGCCTCTCGATTGCCGTCGATTTGGTCCGCATCATGGTACCAAGTCCTTTATGTATCCGCGCGCAGTCGAGCACTACGCCCATCACTACAAAATGCGTTATCCGGGACAGGAACATGAAAGCGCGCGAAACCTGCGTCTCTCTCCCCTCTATGACATCCTCAAGAAAAACGGTGCTGTCTACGGCTCGAAGAACGGATGGGAGCGACCGCTTTGGTTCGCGCCTGAAGGTGTCGAACCGGTCGATCAGCTCGATTTCCTCGAGCCCGGCTGGCACAAGTTCGCAGCTGAAGAGCATAAAGCGGTGCGCGAAGGCGTCGCCCTTATCGATCAGTCGAGCTTTGCCAAGTTCGAAATCATCGGCCCCGGCGCCCTCGATCTCCTGCAGCGCCTTGCCGCCTGCAACATGGACAAGCCCGATGGCACAGTGATCTACGCTCAGTTCTGTAACGAAACCGGTGGCATCGAGGCCGACGTGACGATTACCCGGTTAGGGCCCGACCATTTCTACCTTGTGACAGGATCAGGCTTCGGAACGCATGACGAAGACTGGATCCGCCGCAACATGCCCAAAGACGGCTCGGTGCATCTGATCGAGGTCACCTCGGGCCGGGCCGTGATCAACATCTGCGGACCCAAAGCGCGTGATGTGCTGCAAGCGGTCTGCGAACAGGATGTATCGAACCAAGCCTTCCCGTTCGGTACCGCCCGAAATATCACCGTGGGCAGCGCACCGGTACGTGCTGTTCGCATTGGCTTCGTCGGTGAACTTGGCTGGGAATTGCATGTTCCAACTGAATTTGCAGCCCACGTCTACAAAACCTTGCGCGCCGCGGGAGAAGCCCATGGCATTCGCGATGTCGGCTATCGTGCCATCGATTCCCTGCGACTGGAAAAAGGGTATCTCTACTGGTCCGGCGATATCTCCCCCGACTACACCCCCATCGAGGCGGGGCTCGGTTTCCGGGTCCATCTCAAGGCCAAAGGTGATTTTCTCGGCCGCGGTGTTCTTGAAAAGCAGAAAACCGAAGGGCCGGATAGGAAGCTCTGCACCTTTGTCACAGCAACGAAATTGCCCCTCTATGGCGGCGAAACGATCATTCACGATGGCCGAACAGTGTCCCTCGCGACAAGCGCCGGGTTCGGTTACTCGGTTGGGCAAACCATCATCTTCGGCTACCTTGAAAAAGCGCTGTGTGATGAAACAGAATTTGAAATCGAGGTGTTCGGCGAGCGACACGCGATAACGAAGGTCGACGGGCCGGTGTTTGACCCTCAGAATGAAAAGCTTAAAGCCTAAGGAGCGCTCATGTACGAATACACTCAAACCGTTCTGTCCACCTTGCGGAAGACACCCGGCTTCGAGAGCGTCTCGGCAGAACAATGCAAAATCACACGCCTTGGCGGGTTGACCAATCTTGTCCATCTTGTCGAAACCTCGGACGCGCGCGTGATCGTGCGCATTCCCGGAGACGGGACCAATGAATACATCGACCGCGGCGTTGAAATCACCAACGCCCAAGCGGCTTGGCGCGCCGGCATTTCGGCCGAGGTCCTCTGGGCCAACGCCGCCTCCGGTGAAATGGTCTCAACCGCAATCGAGAACATCGAGACGATGACACCCGCCTTGTTCAAGGAAAGAAACGGGGCCCCGGAACGCGCCGGCAAAGCACTGGCCAAGCTGCATCAATCGGGTGAAAGCTTTGATTTCCGGTTCGAACTTTTTGCGATGATCGAGGAATATCTCAAGGTTCTGGCCACCAAGGATGTCGATCTTCCCGAAGGATATCATGCCGTGGTCAAGGCGGCAGATCCGGTCAAGGAGGCACTGGATGCCAACCCCGCCCGCCTTGCACCTTGCCATTGTGATCCGCTTTGCGAGAACTTTCTCGATGATGGCAGCGCGATGTGGATCGTCGATTGGGAGTATTCCGGCATGAACGACCCGCTGTGGGACGTTGGTGACCTGTCTGTCGAAGCCGAAATGGACGATGCGCAGGAGGCTGAATTGCTGCGCGGCTATTTCGGACGCGAGCCCACTGCGGCGGAAAAAGGGCGCGTCGTCATCTACAAAGCCATGTGCGACTTGCTTTGGACGCTATGGGGCCTGATCCAGCACGCCGATGACAACCCGGCCGAAGATTTCTGGGCCTATGCCACCACACGCTTCGACCGCTGCAAGACACTCATGAATGGCAAAGATTTCCCGGCCCACGTCGCGGCGGTGACGGCTGGCTGACGCGACTTTCCCATTTATAAGAATAGAAGAAGGGCGCCGGAAATCTCTCCGGCGCCCTTTCTCATTTAGCCGTTGATCAGCTCGAGCATCTCCTGAAGCAACTCGGGCGTCGCCGCAGTCACCACCTTGCCATCAGAGTCGAGGGTCAGGTCTCTGCCCTGCCAGTCCGTAATCACGCCACCAGCAGCCTCGATGAGTCCGACAAGCGGCAGATAATCGTAAGGCTCGAGTCCGCAATCCACTACGGCATCAATCTGCCCCGCCGCCACAAGCGCGTGGGGATAGCAATCATAGGCCATACGCCGTGTATGTCCGCTGCGGCACAGCCGTCCGAACAGCTCCGGATTCATCCCCGCCAGTCGTTCACCTTCATTCAGGTAAATCATCGCTTCGCTCAGTGTCCGGGTCTGGCGGCAATGTATGGCGGCCCCGTTCAACGTCGCCCCACTGCCCGCCAATCCGACAAATGTCTCGTCCAACGCCGGCATCCGGACCAGCCCGAGCTTGGGACATCCCTCAGCCAGAAACCCCAGCAACATACCGAACAATGGCGACCCGGTGATGAACGACCGGGTTCCGTCGATCGGGTCGATGATCCAGGTCTCTCCGTCGAGCGAGCCCGAGATGCCGTATTCCTCGCCAAAGATCCCGTGATCGGGAAAGGCGCTTTGCAGGGCGTCGCGAATGTAAGCCTCCGTCTTTCTGTCCGCCACGGTCACAGGGCTATCATCGGCCTTTGCATCGATATCGAGCGCTGCGCGAAAATGGGCCATCGGGATCGCGCTTGCTTCGCGCGAGATTTTCTCAGCGATCGTGCCGATTTCTTCCAACGGGGTGTTCATCATTTCTCCTATTTGGCTATCTGAATCTCGGTGCCCCAATCGCCAAGAGCCGCCGAGACAATTGCCTTGGGCGGTTCCTTGTCACAAATCAGGTAATCGACATGTTCGGGATGACCGATATCAACGGGTGCGACACGGCCGAACTTGCTTGAATCGGCCGCAATGATACGCGTGCTGGCCTGACGCATGATGAGACGCGAGAACCGCGCCTCCTCCAGATCATACAGGAAGAACCCTTTTTCACTGATCCCGGCGGAAGACAGTACGGCGTAGTCGGTATTGAAGTTCGCCGCAAATTCCATGGCATCCGCACCGAATGCACCACCATCATGCCCGCGCAGCTCGCCACCGGCGAGGAAGACACGGTTCTCATTCCGCGTGGCGAGGCGAAAGGCCACATAAACAGAGTTCGTGACCACCACCAAACGACGGTGATCGCGGAGCGCATCGGCGATATGGGCTGTCGTACTTCCGATGTCGAGAAACAACGACACATCGTTGGGCAACATGCTGGCCACATGCTGGGCAATCCGCTGCTTGGCGACCGGGTTCTCGCGGTAGCGCGCGTTAAAATCAGCCTCAGCGCTGTCGTTCATGAGGCGGACACCACCGTGCATTCTCTCGACCACCCCATCATCGGCCAGCACCTTGAGGTTCCTGCGAACCGTTTCTTCGGTCACTTGCAGAGCTTCGGCCAGTGCATGAATCCGCATTGAACCGCCGGACTGGTGCAATTCCGTCAGGATAGCTCTCTGTCGGTGGTTTACCCGTGTCTCCATGATTCTTCTCCAATTTGGCGGTCAGCAACGTGGCTTTCCCAACATTAAGCTTCTTTTATCGACATAATTCCACATATTTTTTCGGGTTTACAACTTTATCGAACTTTTTTTGTTGCTTTTTGTTGGTATGTGACCAACCATCAACGCAATACCGCACTTTCAGACAACTGGATTTGCAAAACCCAAAAAACCAACAGCTCGGAGGCTGATCATGACAAAATTAACCACATATTCCGCGGCACTTCTGGCGGCCCTTTCGGCCTCGGGGGCGATTGCAGACGTTGAATCCCTCGACCCGATCAAGCTCACCACGCATGACTGGACCGGCCAGATCATCACCACCACCATCATGGGCGAAGTCCTGAAAAAAGCGGGCTACAATGTCGAATACGTCCAGGCTGACTACATCGCGCAGTTTGCGGGCCTGAAAACCGGTGACCTGCATGTCGCCATGGAAATCTGGGAAACCACCGGTCGCGAAGCCATGGACGAAGCCTTTGGCACGGGCAAAGTGGTCAACATGGGCCCGAGCGGCATGAAAGCCATCGAGGAATGGTGGTATCCTGCCTACATGGAAGAGGTCTGCCCCGGCCTGCCCGACTGGCAAGCACTCAATGACTGCGCCATGGAATTCGCAACCCCCGAGACCGCGCCCATGGGCCGTTACCTCGGCGGCCCCGTGACATGGGGCGGCTTTGATGACGAACGCGTCGAGGCTCTGGGCATGGATTTCGAAGTGGTTCACGCGGGCACCGACGCGGCGCTTTTTGCCGAGCTGGAATCCGCTTACCAGCGGAAAGCCCCGATTGTCCTGTGGATCTATTCGCCGCACTGGGCAACAGCCAAATATGACGGAAAATTCGTCGAGTTTCCGCCCTATTCTTCCGAATGTTACAACGACCCATCCGTCGGCGTGAACCCGAACGCAGCATATGACTGTGGCAAGCCGACCGGCCCCATCTGGAAAGTCGCATGGTCCGGCGTCGCAGAGAAATGGCCGGGTGCAGCAGATGCAATCAACGCCTTCAACATCGACAATGACACGATGGGCTCCCTCGTCGGCAAAGTCGATCTGGAGGGCGAAAGCATCGAGGGCGTCGTCGCCGAATGGATGACCGCCAACGAAGCCACGTGGTCGACCTGGGTTAAGTAAAATTAGCCCACCGGAGAAGGCGCCCCACTCCCCGCGCCTTCTCCCCACATTTTCCTACAATACAGGCCGAAACCGGCCCAACCCCGAGGTAAATATGGAGCGTTCCGTAAAACTGGAGTGCCGCGGCGTGTGGAAGATTTATGGGCCGCAGCCCAAAGCCTTTCTTGAACAACACAATGGCGCACCGACCTCTGACGATTTCGAAAAGGCGCACTCTGTTGGCGCGGTGCGTGACGCCAACGTCCAGATTTACGAGGGCGAGATCTTTGTCATTATGGGGCTGTCCGGCTCCGGCAAGTCCACACTTGTGCGCTGCCTGTCACGTCTGGTCGAATCCACGGCGGGCGAGATCAACTTCGAAGGCCGTGATCTTCTGACCATGGGCGACGCCGAATTGATTGACGTGCGTCGCAAGAAAATGGGCATGGTGTTTCAGCATTTCGCACTGCTCCCCCACCTCACCGTTTTGCAAAACGCCGCCTTCCCGCTGGAAATTCAGGGCGTTTCCCGGAAAGACCGCGAAGACCGCGCGCGCCAGATGATCGAGACCGTCGGCTTGAAAGGGCGCGAAGACCATTACCCTCGCCAATTGTCGGGAGGCCAGCAGCAGCGTGTCGGCATCGCCCGTTCATTGGTTGCAGACCCCGACCTTTGGTTCCTCGACGAACCGTTTTCGGCGCTTGATCCCCTGATCCGTCGGGAAATGCAGGACGAATTCCTGCGCCTCCAATCCTTGCTGCACAAGACTATCGTTTTCATCACCCATGACTTCGACGAGGCCATTCGACTGGCAGACCGGATTGCCGTGATGAAAGATGGCTGTATCGAGCAGATCGACACGCCGGAAAATCTGGTGATGAATCCGGCCACGCCCTATGTGCAGGAATTCACGCGCCATATTCCCCGCGCCAAGGTCATGCGCCTGGAATCCATCATGTCACCGGGTGTGCCCGATGGCGAATATGCCGGCGATCTTCCTGGCCACCTGACAGTCGCGGACACCGTCCATCAGTTGGACGAAGCCTCTCTGCCGTTCCGCGTTCTGAATGAGGATCAGGCGCCGATCGGCACCATCGACGCACGCGCCGCTATTGACGTTATGATCGGGCGGGGCGTGGAATGAGCAGGCTGTTCAAATTCCTGACGTCCGGACCCCGTCTTTTCTGGCTCCCTCTGTTTCTTGTAACGTGGGCGCTGTCGACCTGGTCCTTTGCCCTCTACAAGGCGTTGGATGCGCGCTGGATCATCCGCTTTCCAAAGCAGTACGAATTGCCTTTGGATGTTTGGATCTCCAGCGCCATGTCGTGGCTGGTTGAAGAGGCCCATTTCGGCTTTTTCTCTTTCCGTGACCTGACACGCTTCATCGCAGCCGTCATCGAGCTGCCATATCAAATGGTGCGATCCCTGCTGATTGATGGATTTTCTGTCGGCCAGGGGCAACAAGCCATCGAAATCGCTCCCTCCATCAGCTGGATTGCGATCATTGGAACGATGGCGGCGCTGGCATATTATGCCAAGAACAAGGCTCTGGCATGGCTCGCCGCCCTGTGTTTTGCCTATCTCGCGATCTTCGGCCAATGGGAAAGCGCCATGGTCACGCTCGCCTCGGTCCTGATCGCAGTGCCGATCGGGGTGGCTGGCGGCCTGATGCTCGGCATCCTGTCTTATCGTCACCCATGGTTCGAGCGGACCCTGCGCCCGGTGCTCGACCTCATGCAGACTGTGCCCGTCTTCGCCTATCTCGTCCCGATCCTTTTCCTGTTCGGCTTCGGTCCGGTCTCGGCCCTCGTTGCCACCGTGATCTACGCCATGCCCCCCATGGTGCGGATTTCTACCGTGGCCCTTCAGACGGTTCCCGAAGAGGTGATTGAGGCAGGGCGCATGGTCGGCTGCAAACCGCGTCAGCTGATGTGGAAAGTGCTGGTGCCGACCGCGCTCCCGTCCCTGATGGTCGGGGTGAACCAGGTCATCATGCTGTCGCTCAACATGGTGATCATCGCGTCGATGATCGGTGCGGGCGGTCTCGGCTACGACGTCCTGACCTCGCTACGGCGCCTGGACATCGGCGGCGGAATCGAGGCTGGTCTGGCCATCGTCGTCATGGCAATCGCGCTGGATCGCGTCAGCCAGGCTTTCGCGATCCGGCGTGTGCGCCCCCGCCCTGACCCGGCGCACCCTTTCTACCTGCGCTATCCGCTGACCAGTGCTGCGCTTGGCCTGACTGTCGTGACCACACTTCTGAGCCTCTACGTGCCTGCCTTCCGCGTTCTGCCCGAAGCCGTCACCATCAACACCGGCTCGATCTGGACCACAATGATGGAGTGGATCAACATCACCTTCTTCGACACGTTCGAAGCGATCAAAACATTCTTCCTGACCAGCCTCCTGCTGCCTGTGAAGCGCTTTTTCGCCGGCATCCCGTGGATCTGGGGCATTCTCGTCGTCGGGATCGCCGCCGGTCGCCTCGGCGGCTGGAAGCTGGGGCTGATATCGGCCTTGATGACCCTCTTCATTGCCGCAAACGGTCTTTGGGCCAAAGCGATGATCACCGTCTATCTGGTTTCCGTCTCCGTCCTCATCGCCAGCGTGATCGGCATCCCGCTTGGCATCTGGGCCGGACAGAGCGCACGTGCCAACAATGTCATCGGTGCGCTGATTGACACACTGCAGACCCTGCCAAGCTTCGTCTACCTCATCCCGGTGGTCATGCTGTTCCGAGTGGGTGACTTCTCGGCGATGATCGCCGTCGTCCTCTATGCCCTCGCCCCGGCGGTCCGTTATGCGGCCCATGGTATCCGCTCAATCGATAGCGAATTGATTGAGGCCGGCAAGGTGTCGGGCTGCACGGAACGCCAGCTGCTCTTGCGGATCAAGCTGCCGCTGGCTGCACCGTCGCTGCTGCTGGGGCTGAACCAGACCATTATGCTGGCCCTGTCCATGCTCGTGATCACCGCGCTGGTCGGCACTCGTGACCTTGGTCAAGAGGTCTATATCGCCCTGACCAAAGCCAACACGGGCCAAGGGATCATTGCCGGACTTTCAGTAGCCTTCATCGCCATCATCGCCGATCGCATCGTCACGGCGCTCGCTCGCAACTCGCAGGAAAGGTTGGGGATCAAATGACCTCTATACTCGATCGCGCCTTTGAAACCGCTCGCGCCCTGCCCTGTTGGCAAGGAACACCGCAGATATCACAACTCGGTGGCGGCATCACGAACATCAACTTGAGAGTGTCAGACGAAGCCGGCGAATACGTGGTCCGGTTCGGCGAGGACATTCCCGAACACGGCGTGATGCGCTTCAATGAACTGGCCATCTCACGCGCGGCTCATGCCTGTGGCCTGTCGCCCGCGATCCATCACACCGCCCCCGGTGTTCTGGTGCTTGACTATATCCCGTCGACACCGCTCGAGGCCGCCGATCTGCATGACACCGACACGTTGCAGCAGGCCGTCCGTTTGATCCGAACCCTGCACCGCGACGTGACCCAAAAGGTCCGCGGTCCGGTTCTGACATTTTGGGTGTTCCACGTGCTGCACGACTATGCGGCGTTCCTGTCGGAAAACACATCGCCCCATACCCCGCTTCTGGCCGAACTGATGCTAGAGGCCCAGGCGCTGGAAAAGGCCGTTGGCAAGGTCGACCTTGTTCTCGGCCATAACGACCTGCTTCCATCAAACCTCCTGCGTGCCGAGGACAGGCTATGGCTCATCGACTGGGACTACGGCGGTTTCAACTCGCCCCTCTTCGACCTTGGTGGTCTCGCCACCAACTGTGGCCTATCTCCTGACGCCGAGCATCTGATGCTGGAAACCTATTTCGGCACACCATCGGATCGGGACCTGATGAACAGCTATGGCGCGATGAAATGCGCCTCCCTGCTGCGCGAGACCATGTGGAGCATGGTCTCGGAAATCACCTCGAAGATCGACTTCGACTATGCCGCTTACACCGCTGACAACCTGGCCCGCTACAGGCAGGCCCTTTCTGAATACTACTCCCAAAGAGGATCAAAATGAGCGATTTCCCTAATACTGCACAAGCCGTCATCGTTGGCGGCGGGATCGTTGGCTGCTCGACCGCATATCACCTGGCCAAGTTGGGTTGGGACGTGGTTCTTGTCGAACGCAAGAAGCTGACATCCGGCACGACCTTCCATGCCGCAGGCCTTGTGGGCCAGTTGCGCTCGAACGCGAACATCACCCAGCTTCTGGGTTATTCTGTCGATCTCTACAACTCGCTGGAACAGGAAACAGGTCTGGGCACGGGCTGGAAGATGAACGGCGGGCTGCGACTGGCCTGTAATCCCGAGCGTTGGACCGAAGTCAAACGTCAGGCCACCACAGCCCATTCCTTTGGCCTCGACATGCAACTGCTGACCCCGAAAGAGGCGCAGGAGCTTTGGCCGCTGATGACAATCGACGACGTCATCGGCGCAGCTTATCTGCCGACCGACGGTCAGGCCAACCCCTCGGATATCACGCAGGCATTGGCCAAGGGCGCACGCATGGCCGGCGCGCGGATTTTCGAAGACACTAAAGTGACTTCCGTCGATATCGAAAAAGGTGTGATCAAGGGCGTCGAAACCGAAAAGGGCCGCATCGAAACCCCGATCGTGATCGCCTGCTGTGGTCAATGGACACGGACCTTTGCGAAATCCGTCGGTGTGAATGTCCCGCTCGTCCCGATGGAGCACCAGTATATGGTGACCGAACGGATCGAGGGCGTTCCCTCCAACCTGCCGACCCTGCGCGATCCCGACCGCCTGACCTATTATAAGGAAGAAGTCGGCGGCCTTGTGATGGGCGGCTACGAGCCAAACCCGATCCCTTGGGCCACCAACGGAATCCCTCAAGGGTTCCACTACACACTGCTGGATAGCAACTTTGACCATTTCGAACAGCTGATGGAGCTCTCCCTCGGCCGCGTGCCAGCGCTGGAAACCGCAGGCATCAAGGAACTGGTCAACGGCCCCGAGAGCTTTACCCCGGATGGCAATTTCATCCTCGGCGAAGCGCCCGAACTGAAGAACTTCTTCGTGGGCGCCGGTTTCAACGCATATGGTATCGCCGCCGGTGGCGGTGCAGGCATGGCACTGGCGGAATGGGTCGCCAAAGGCGAACCGCCGTTCGACCTCTGGCCCGTCGATATCCGCCGCTTTGGGCGCCCGCACTTTGACGATGACTGGATCCGCACCCGCACGATCGAGGCCTATGGCAAACACTACACGATGGCTTGGCCGTCCGAAGAGCACGACTCCGGCCGTCCCTGCCGGAAATCGCCTCTCTACGATACGCTGCACACCAAGGGTGCCGTATTCGGGGAAAAGCTCGGCTGGGAGCGACCCAACTGGTACGCAGACACAAGCGCCGGAGAGGAACAGCGGGACATCTACACGTTCGAGCGCCCGAACTGGCACGTTCCAGTCGGCCGAGAGCACAACGCCTGCCGAAATGCCGCAGTTCTGTTCGACCAGACATCCTTTGCCAAATTCGCACTGAAAGGCCCGGATGCCGAAGCCGCACTGAGCTGGATTGCGTCCAATGACGTGGCCAAGCCTGTCGGATCGTTGATCTATACCCAGATGCTGAACGACAGAGGTGGTATCGAATGTGACCTGACCTGTGTTCGTGTCGCGGAGGATGAATACTACATTGTCACAGGGACCGGCTATGCCACGCACGATTTCGACTGGATTTCCAAGAACATCCCCGACGGCATGAACGCCCAGCTCGTCGATGTCACCTCGTCCTATGCGGTCCTCTCCCTCATGGGGCCCAAAGCGCGAGATATCCTGCAGGCCGTGACAAACGACGACGTGTCGAATGCGGCCTTCCCGTTCGGCAAGGCCAAGACGATCGGCATCGCCGGATGTCCCGTCAACGCTCTGCGCGTGACCTATGTCGGCGAGTTGGGCTGGGAGCTTCACCTGCCGGTCGAATACGCCACGACCGTCTACGCAGCGTTGCACGCCGCCGGTGCGGAACATGGTCTGATCGACGCGGGATACCGCGCGATCGAAACCTTGCGGCTTGAGAAAGGGTATCGTGCCTGGCCGTCCGATATCGGGCCGGACCACACACCAGACGAGGCCGGCTTGGGCTGGGCGGTCAAGTTGAAGAAAGACATTCCCTTCAAGGGCCGCGCAGCGGTGGAAGAACAGCGTCAAGGCAAGCTCAAGAAGATGCTCGCCACCTTTACGACAGAGGGCGATGTTATCCTATCGGGGCGTGAAACCATCTACCGCAATGGCGAGCGTGTCGGCTACATCAGTTCGGCCGGTTACGGCCACACGATCGGTAAGTCGATCGCCATGGGGTACGTGCGTTGTGACGAGGGGCTCGACCGGGCCTATATTCTCGACGGTGACTATGAACTCGAGGTCGCAACCGTGCGCGTCCCCTGTACCGTGTCGCTTGCCCCCCTGTTCGATCCCAAAATGGAGCGGGTAAAGGTCTGATGGACGACACCCCCGTTATCATTTTCAATGGCTCCGGCACGTCAGACATCGTTCTGGTGTGTGAACATGCCTCACAGCATATACCAGCCCGCTATGGCGGGCTGGGGCTGACGAAGGACGCAGCCAACAGCCATGCGGCCTGGGACCCCGGCGCCTATGGTGTGGCGCGGGAACTCTCGGCCATACTGGACGCGCCTCTTGTCGCATCGGCTGTCTCCCGGCTGGTCTACGACTGCAACCGCCCGCCCGAGTCAGATACGGCCATCCGCGAAGTGTCAGAGATCTACGACATTCCGGGCAACCGCGATCTGACCAAAGAGCAACGGGCCGAGCGCATCGACACGGTGTACCGGCCCTTTGAAAAGGCCGTCTCGGAGATGCTGGATCAGAGAGCCTCCGGCGTTCTGGTCACGGTGCACAGTTTTACACCGGTTTTTCACGGCCAGCCCCGCCAGGTCCAATTGGGAATCCTCAACGACGAAGACACCGCCCTTGCCGACAAAATGCTCGACCTGGCGCACGACCACACCTCCCTCAAGGTCGCGCGCAATGAACCCTACGGCCCCGAAGATGGGGTCACCCATACCCTCAAGCACCACGCGCTTCCGAGGAAATGGCTCAACGTCATGCTGGAGTATCGCAACGACATGATCGCAACACCGCTGCAACAACACCTCGTCGCTACTGATACCGGGGCGCTCATTATCGACGCGCTGAAAGCGCTCGCACTTACGAAGAACAAGGAGGCTGGCCAATGTCCGGTTTGATTTCTCTGGACACCCTGACGTCCGAAGCCAAGGCCGGGACGCTCGACACCGTCCTAGTCTGCCTCGTCGATATGCAAGGTCGACTGATGGGCAAACGGTTTCACGTCTCGAATTTCCTCGAAAGCGGGCACAAGGAAACCCATTGCTGCAACTACCTGCTGGCAACCGATCTGGAAATGGCAACGCCTGACGGATACGCAGCCACAAGCTGGGAGGCGGGCTATGGCGACTATGTCATGAAACCCGATCTTGGCACGCTGCGCCGTGTTCCATGGCTCGACGGCACCGCAATGGTGCTGTGTGATGTTATCGACCACCACACGCACGAACCCGTCCCCCATTCGCCCCGCCAGATTCTCAAGAAACAGGTTGCGCGCGCACAAGCCATGGGGCTGACGCCCTATATGGCGACCGAACTGGAATTCTTCTTGTTCGAGAAAAGCTATGATGAAATCCGCAAGAGCGGGTTCCGTGATCTTGAAACGCTGGGTGGATATAACGAGGACTACCACATCCTCCAGACCTCGCGAGAAGAGCACGTGATGCGTCCGATCCGCAATCTGCTCGTCGAAGCGGGCGTCCCGGTCGAAAACACAAAAGGCGAGGCCGAGGCTGGTCAGGCAGAACTGAACATCCGGTATGCAGACGCGCTTCTGGCCGCCGATCAACACACGGTCTCCAAGCAGGCGATCAAGGAAATCGCGGACCAGAAAGGCCATGCCGCCTCCTTCCTGCCCAAGTGGCACCACGACAAGGTCGGCAGCGCCGCGCATATTCACCAGTCCCTGTTCCGGGATGGCGAGAACGTGTTTTACGATGCGGACAAGCCGCGCTGCATGTCCGACCTCATGGGCAGCTACGTGGCGGGACTGATCAAATATGCCGCCGACGGCATGGTGTTCTTGGCGCCATATGTAAACAGCTACAAACGGTTTGTGCCCGGCACCTTCGCCCCCACGAAAAGCGCTTGGTCCGTTGACAACCGCACTGCTGGTTTCCGTCTTGTCGGAGAAGATACCAAGGGTGTGCGGATCGAGTGCCGTATTCCGGGATCGGACATTAACCCCTACCTCGCCTGCGCTGCCCAACTGGCCGCCGGGTTGGCCGGGATAGAAGAAGGCCTTGCGTGCCCCGAGCCGGTCTCCGGTGACCTCTACTCCATGCAGGATGTCGCCGATGTGCCCTATACCCTGCGCGCCGCGACCGAGTCCCTGCGCAAGTCGGACATGCTACGCACTGCCTTGGGTGATTGGGTGGTAGATCACTACACCCGTGCCGCTGAAGTCGAACAAGAAGAATATGACCGCGTCGTGACCGACTGGGAAGTCGCGCGCGGGTTTGAGAAAGCCTGACACAAATGACATTGAAATGTATCTCCCCGATAGACGGATCGGTTTTCGCCGAACGTCCGACCCTTTCGCTTGAGGCGGCGACCGACGCGGTGGTCCGCGCGCGCACCGCACAAAAGGCATGGGCAGCGCGGTCTCTCGCAGAACGGACCGAGCTGGTGATGGACGGTGTGGCCGCCGTTGGCGCTATGAATGACGAGATCGTGCCGGAACTGGCCCATATGATGGGCCGCCCCGTCCGCTATGGTGGCGAGTTTGGCGGCTTCGAGGAACGCGCAAGCCACATGGCGACCATTGCAGAGGAAGCGCTCGCGGATATCGAAGTGGGCGAGGACGACACGTTCAAACGCTATATCAAACGTCTGCCGCATGGCGTTGTGTTTGTGGTCGCGCCTTGGAACTACCCCTACATGACTGCGATCAACACGGTGGCACCGGCCCTAATCGCGGGCAATACCGTGATCCTGAAGCACGCCTCCCAGACGCTGTTGGCGGGCGAGCGTATGGCGGCTGCTTTCCACGCGGCTGGCGTTCCGACCGACGTGTTCCAAAACCTCTTTCTCGATCATGACGTGACAACCGACCTTATCTCGGCCAACGCGTTCGACTTCGTGAACTTCACCGGCTCCGTCGGTGGCGGACGCGCTATGGAACATGCGGCAGCAGGCACCTTTACCGGAGTTGGTACGGAACTGGGCGGCAAGGATCCGGGATATGTGATGGACGACGCCGACCTAGAGGCCGCCGTAGATACGCTGATCGACGGGGCCATGTTCAATTCCGGACAGTGCTGCTGCGGGATTGAACGGATCTATGTGCACGAAAGCCTCTACGACGCCTTTGTCGACAAGGCCGTGGCGATCGTGCAAGCGATGAAACTGGGCAATCCTCTGGACCCCGATACGACAATCGGCCCGATGGCCAACACGCGTTTTGCGAAGGAAGTGCGTGCCCAGATCGACGAAGCCGTCGCCGCTGGCGCCGTGCCCCATATCGACACCATGCCCGCGGATGACGGCGGGGCCTACCTGACGCCGCAGATCCTGACCAATGTCACGCACGACATGCGCGTCATGCGCGAGGAGAGCTTCGGACCGGTTGTGGGCATCATGAAAGTGGCCTCCGACGAAGAAGCCATCGAGCTAATGAACGATAGCGAGTTCGGGCTGACCGCATCCCTTTGGACCCGCGATATCGACCGTGCCGCGCGTGTGGGAGACCGGATCGAAACCGGCACGGTCTTCATGAACCGCGCCGATTATCTTGATCCGGGACTGTGCTGGACCGGTTGCAAGAACACCGGCCGTGGTGGGGGGCTCTCGGTCATCGGGTATCACAACCTGACCCGCCCCAAGAGCTACCACCTCAAGAAAGTCACTGCCTGAGCCCCTGTCACGGGTCTCTGGGATATTAAAGGAAACACCACATGTCTCTTGTTGGAAACTGGTCTTACCCGACCAACATCAAGTTCGGCGCCGGCCGGATCAAGGAACTGCCGGAGGCCTGCGCGGCCCTCGGCATGAAAAATCCTCTGCTTGTCACGGATCGCGGTCTGGCCGATCTTCCAATCACGCAGGACACCCTCAACATCATGGAGGCCGCAGGGCTTGGTCGCGGTCTGTTCGCCGACGTGGATCCGAACCCGAACGAAACCAATCTCGAAGCCGGTGTTGTGGCCTACAACGCTGGCGGCCATGACGGGGTTATCGCATTCGGCGGCGGCTCGGGCCTCGATCTGGGCAAGATGGTGGCCTTCATGGCCGGTCAAACCCGCCCAATCTGGGATTTCGAGGATATCGGCGATTGGTGGACGCGCGCAGATGCGGATGTCATTGCTCCGATCATCGCTGTGCCGACCACGGCAGGGACCGGTTCGGAAGTCGGGCGCGCCAGCGTGATTACCAATTCCGAAACCCACGCCAAGAAGATCATCTTCCACCCCAAAGTCTTGCCGGGTGTCGTAATCTGCGATCCCGAACTGACCGTGGGTATGCCGAAGTTCATCACTGCAGGGACGGGTCTGGACGCCTTTGCCCATTGTGTCGAAGCGTTCTCGAGCCCGCATTACCACCCGATGAGTCAGGGTATCGCCCTCGAGGGGATGCGTTTGGTGAAAGAGTATCTGCCCCGCGCTTACGAGGATGGCAACGACCTTGAAGCACGCGCACAGATGATGAGTGCCGCGGCGATGGGGGCGACGGCGTTTCAGAAGGGCCTCGGCGCCATTCACGCGATGAGCCACCCGATCGGGGCGCACTTTAACACCCATCATGGCACCACCAACGCGGTGTGCATGCCGGCGGTGCTTGAGTTCAATGCGCCCGTAATTGCCGACCGGTTCGACTTGGCGGCGGCCTATCTCGGCATCGACGGAGGGTTCGACGGGTTCCGCGCTTTTGTGCAGACCATGAACGACTCCATGGCCATCCCGCGCAAGCTATCCGAGATGGGCGTGACCAAAGACGCGATTCCAGCGCTCGTTTCCGGAGCACTGACCGACCCGAGCTGTGGCGGCAATCCGATCGAGCTGACCGAGATGAATGTCACGGCCCTGTTCGAAGCCGCTCTCTGAGTGACGACAAAAAAGACACTGCGCAGGCCAGGAGAGCCTGCGCAGTATCCCCCGCTTCCCGCCGTGAGACAATATTCCCGGCACCACGGATCAAGAGATGCTTCTGTTCGACTTCGATGGCGTGATGGCGGACTCTCTGCAAATCTACACTGACATTTGCACCCGTGCCGCGCGGTGTCAGGGGTATCAGGGCAACCTGCCAGCCAACCCTTTTGCCGAGCTTGAACATGTTACGTTCGAAGCACTCGCCGAAACGCTTGGGCTTTGCCCCGCTGGCTTCGCCGCCGATGCCACCAAGCTTCTTGAAGAACGGAGTGATACCGCACCGGCCTTTGCCAGTATCATCGACACACTGAAAAACATCTCGACAGAGATACCTGTGGGCATTCTATCGGCCTCCCCAAAAGGGTTCATCGAACGCTTTCTCACAGCCAATGACATCACGGACTGCATTTCCGTCCTTCTTTCTCGCTCCGAGCCCGGAACCAAGGCCGAAAAGATCATGCTGTTACGACGTGAGGGGCACTTCAGGCCCATTGCTCTGGTGGGTGACGGGGTGAGTGATGTCAAAGCGGCCGCCACCGCAGGCATTGCCTCCATCGGTGTCACTTGGGGGTGGCAGTCGCCAGAAAAACTCCTGTCTCAAGGCGCCACTTTCATGGCTGGGTCTCCGGATGAGATCCAAGCCATCGCAATGCAGCTTTGGTCTCACACAGGCTGATTTGATCGACGTCATACTGGTTCGAAACATCCTAGCCGCGCCCCCAAACCCTCCGGTTTCAGTAGAGGGATTTCCGGCAAACGGCCGCAATCGCCTGCAAGACCACGGAAAACGAGGTTGCAAGGTGCCATCAGGCCAATGCGAAACAGTCTCTTTTGCCAAAACAACGATTGGGTCACCCCGCAAGACGCCCGCCCTCTCAAGAAGTACGCCGGTGCTGCTGCCTATTATTTGACCTAGAAGAATGACTGCGCTCCAAGCTGAATAGGTCGTAGATGGAAGAACCGTCGGAAGCGCAGCATCGCGCGTTCTCACCTGAGTGATTTACCACCAAACGGATGATCTCGGGACGGGTTCCTAATTGCTTAAATGAGGAGAGTTTAGCCATGGCAGAACGCTACGAGATTGCCCTGCCCACCTCAATCCGGTCTTCTTTGAAAAACCCAAGCGACGAAATTCGTGCGGCGATCCGCGCCTGCACGGCACCTTGACTGCGAAAGGTGGAAAATGGCGGAGGGGGAGTCACCCGCCGCGAACCCTCTCTACCCCCTATGTCGGCTCATGGCGGTCAATGCGTATTTATGAGTAGAAACAATACGTTGATGTTGCTCACGGCAATCTATCAGAATGTACTAAATGGCTGCAAAGGCACCGCGCGCTCGTGAATTTCCCGAAACAGGCGGACGGGATGCAAACATTCTCTACCCGAGCATTGCAACATTTTATCAACGACTTGAAATCGGCGAAAAATTCTATTAAGTTATTGTAAGTAATATATTATTTATTGCGCCAACGCAGCGAGTCTCGGCTCGATTAATGTACTCCATGTCGGCCAGTGTCGGTTCATGTCGGCTCATGGCGGTTTGGGAGGGAATGGGCCTAGGATCGGATCCTCTCCACCCCTTAAGTTATTGTAATCATTGAAGCCGATCAGGGTTCGAAAGTTATCCGGTTCGAACAGGTCTGACAGCCAACCGTTTTACGTCGCCGGCAAGGGATACAACTTCATCGTAATCCCACCCTGCGCATCTTCTTCAACTTCCAAGACATGGTTCACCATGACATCATCTGGGTCGCCACGCTCAGCAAGATAATCGATCGCCGACAACAGGTAGGCTTTCGACTTCTCACGGGAGGTGCAGGGAATAATGATGATCCCCGGATGAATTTCTTCTCGAGCGACCAAGGCTCGAAAATCCCTTGCATTCTCGGTCACGATCACAAGGTTTTCGCGCGTCGCCCTCGCCAAGACGGCATGATCCGGTTCGCCCATGCCGCCTTGATTTCGTGGATGAACCGCGTAATGCCCGATTTCAATCAGTTCGAGGGCCACCTTCGGCGATAAGCACTCGTCAATAAATAGCTGCAAGTTCGTGCGCTTTCCTATTTCACTTCAGCGCCACGGCTTTCCAGCTCCAGGCCTTCCGCGAACGGGATGGCTATTTGCGTAAGTCAGCGCGACCTCGAAGACTTCTTTCGGGATTTCACCCTCGTGATCCTCAACGAGATCGTCAAGCGTGTCACCGGCATCAACACGGCCCTTCACAGAGCGGCATGTAATTCGCGTCCCTTTGATTACGGGCTCGCCACCAAGAATTTCAGGATCGCTTGATAGATACTTATTCTTTGCGGCCATGTAGGAACGAGCGAGCGACCATTCCGTGCCGGCGATGGCGTCAAGATTAAGCAGTAGGCCTTCACCAAGGTCCGCAACTCCGAAGGAGCCCTCAAGCCTACGAGATGTCCGAAGGAACCGCCACAGACGCTTTTTGAAAGTCTTGTTCGGGGAAATGTTTGCACAGTTTTTTAGGGCGGCTGTATAGACCACGGTTTCCGCGGGCACGTGATACACCTCACGCTTTACCAGATACCCCGTGTATTTCTTCTTGTGCACGATGCCTTCTTCGCACGACTTCTCAACCTTGCGGACTGAAACACCTGCAAGATGGGCGGCCTCGTTCACAGTGAGATCGTCGATGTGTGCTGTTGTTGCCATAATCTTTCCCTTCCAGGGGAAGATATAAGGTCTAGGGGCGCATGTCAAGGCTGGGGCGCCCTCACACTGCCCGAAGGTGATCCGCCCCAACTGCAACCCGCGTCTGAGCACCCATGATCTCCATCAGGACCCAAACGCGCCGGTCCGGTGCGATCTTTTCCACCTCCGCTACGAAATTGGCAAACGGCCCCTTGGTCAGGGTCACCTGATCGCCGGGTTTCAGGAGCTTCGGCGGCAGCAACTTGCCCTTCGCGTCGCAACGCAGCATGAGCTGTGAGACAAGGTCCAACGGCACGGCTGTCGGCTCCTTGCCGAAGCTCACCAGTCGTGTGACGCCATATGTCGAATTCACGGTGCGCCAGAACCCGCGGGCAACATCGAAGGCCACGAAGATGTAGCCAGGAAACAACGGCCGCATGGCAGTGGTGAAATTGCCGTTTCTCTGTCGGGTCTCTTCTTCCATAGGAAGGAAGGTTCCAAAGCCCTGCCGCTTCAGGTTCTTATCGGCAATGTTTGCGCAGTTCGGCTTCAGCTGAGCTAGAAACCAGCTTGTCCCGCGATCATGGAAAGTCATTTTGCAACTCACTCAATTCAATGATGAAGGGATATCGCTCAATTGCGAACGAATGCAAGTATGGAATCCCATCAGTGCTTTGAAATTGTCAGAAGAGAACTGCAAAATCTGACCGCAGTGCATTGAAATAATGCGATAATCTCGAACTATCAACTTGATACGTTTTGCCACCCACGCAAACGTCCGACTGACTTGAAGACGGATCGGAGGCTGAGTTGGACGGAAGTGGCGAGATTACCGAGTTTCGGGCGGCGCAATATGTGCGCATGTCGACGGAACACCAGCAGTATTCCACCCACAATCAGTCCGACAAGATCCGCGAATATGCCGAGAAGCGCGGCATCGAGATCATCAAGACCTATGCCGATGACGGTAAGAGCGGCCTTTCCATCGGCGGGCGTGCAGCCCTGCAGCAGCTGATTGCGGATGTGGAATCCGGCGCAGCCGACTTCAACGTGATCTTGGTCTATGACGTCAGCCGCTGGGGTCGGTTCCAAGATGCGGACGAGAGTGCCTATTACGAATACATTTGCAAGCGCGCCGGCATAAACGTCGCCTATTGCGCCGAGCAGTTCGAGAATGATGGCTCGCCCGTCTCGACCATCGTCAAGGGCGTCAAACGCGCCATGGCGGGCGAATACAGCCGGGAGCTCTCGGTCAAGGTCTTCGCTGGCCAGTGCCGCCTGATAGAGCTGGGCTTCCGCCAAGGCGGCGCGGCCGGCTTCGGGTTGCGCCGAGTGCTGGTAAATGAGCGCGGCGAGATCAAGGGCGAGCTGAAACGCGGAGAGCACAAGTCGCTGCAGACGGACCGCGTCATACTGATGCCCGGGCCCGACGAGGAAGTGGCCTGGGTCAACAAGATGTATCGCTGGCTGATCGAGGAGGACCTGTCCTTCCGCGAGATCGCAGACCGCCTGAACGAAGAAGGCGTGACCACCGATCTGGATCGGCCCTGGACTTCCGGCACGGTGCGCACGGTTCTGACCAATGAGAAATACATCGGCAACAACGTCTATAACCGGTCATCCTTTAAGCTGAAGAAGCTGCATGTGGACAACCCGCCCGACATGTGGGTGCGCAAGGAAGGCGCCTTTGAGGGGATCGTGCCGCTTGAGTTCTTCCTGACGGCGCAGGAGGTCATCACGTCGCGGTCTGCACGCCTGTCAGACGAGGAACTGCTGGATCACCTGAAACGGCTTTACGCAGACGCCGGCCAGCTTTCCGGGGTGCTGATCGACCAGACGCCGGACATGCCCTCATCTTCGGCCTATCGGAACCGGTTTGGTTCGCTCGCACGGGCCTATGAAATGATTGGCTATCGCTCGGACCGGGATCAGGAGCGCATTGCGCTGAACAAGCGCCTGCGCGGGATGCATCCGGAGATCATCGCCCGCACAGAGGCCGCGATCGCGGAGGTGGGCGGCACGGTGGCGCGTGATCCCAAGACCGATCTGCTGACCATCAACGATGAGATGGTCGTCAGCTTGCTTCTGGCGCGCTGCCAGCCACAGGCCGACGGGCGGTTGCGCTGGCGGATCCGCTTTGACCCGATGCGCTATCAGGCCGACGTCACGCTGGCGGTGCGGCTCGATCCCGACAACCGCGAAGAGCTCGATTACTACCTGCTGCCTTGGCTCGATCTGCCCCGACAGGAAATCCGGCTCTGCAACCGCACCAGCATCGCCTTCGAAGCCTTTCGGTTCGAGGACCTTGGATTCTTCTACGGCATGGCCGAGCGGGTCGGCATTCGCCGGAAATGGGGATGAGGATCGGGATGATGGAATCATCGAGAGCACAAAACATGAACATCCACATCGAAGAAGGAAACCGCACCCATGATGACTGACACACCCGAAAGCGTCACGCTCGTCCCCATCGACCGGATTGAGGTCCTGAATTCCCGGGACCGCAACATGAAGGTCTTCGAGGAGATCGTCGAAAACATCCGCTCCATAGGCCTGAAAAAGCCGATCACGGTGACGGAGCGCGAGGGCGCTGATGGGGCGGCCGCCTATTTGTTGGTCTGCGGCGAAGGGCGATTGAACGCTTTCCGCCTTCTGGGTGAAAGCCACATCCCGGCGCTGGTGGTCAATGTGACGGATGAAGACGCTTTCATCATGTCGCTGGCCGAAAACATCGCCCGGCGAGGCCACCGCCCGCTGGAGATCCTGGCCGACATCGAGCTTCTGTTGGCGCGGGATTACACCATCGACGACATCATTACCCGCACGGGTTTGTCAGAGAAATACGTCCGCGACATCGTCTTTTTGCTGGAAAAGGGGGAGGAGCGCCTGATTGAAGCCGTGCAGAACGGAACCATCCCGCTGACCACCGCGCTGGAGATCGCCCGCGCCAAGCACGACGATGAAAACCTCGGCGACATGCTGGAAGAGGCCTACAAGACCGGCCAGCTGAAAGGGCACCAAATCACGGATGCCAAGCGGCTGATCGAAAAGCGCCGCGAAAAGGGCCCCAAAACCGGAGGCGATCGCCCGAAGCTGCCGAACTCGGCGCATTCGCTGGTCAAGACCTACCAGCGCGAGGTCGCCCGTCAGCACAAACTGATGCTGAAAGCCGATCACGCGCATCAGCAACTGCTTCTGGTGGTCCAAGGGCTGAAACGCCTCTTTGCCGACGAGCACTTCGTGACGCTCTTGCGCGCGGAAGGCCTCGACAGCCTGCCGAAATACCTTGCCGACCGCATTGAAACTGCCTGAACTCCGAAAAGGATGATCCCATGAATGACCTTAGCACCGTGAAACCGCTTTACCCAGGGGCCTTTCCCCAGGCCGACACCGACGACAGCGACGCGCCCTATCCCAAGGCCCCGCTGAACTTGACGCTCGGTTTTGATCTGGAAACCTTCCAGATCCCTCTTGAAGAGCTCATGCCCTCGAAAAAGGTGCCAGACGGCGTGATGACCACGCGCAAGTTCAAGCAGATCGTGTCATCGATCCGAGAAATCGGCCTGATCGAACCGTTGTCAGTGATCAAGCCGGACCCTGAGGCGGTCGGGTTTCTGCTGCTCGATGGAAACTTGCGGGTGCTGGCGTTGAAAGAGCTGGGTCAGCATACGGCGCCCTGCCTGATCGCCAAAGATTTTGAGACCTACACCTACAATCACCGGATTAACCGGCTCTCGACGGTGCAGGAGCATTACATGCTGCGCCGCGCGATTGACAAAGGCGTCAGCAAGGAGCGGCTTGCGCGGGCGTTCAATGTGAACCTATCAACCATCAACAGCCGGATTAATCTGCTGCACGGGATCTGCCCCAAGGCGGTGGAACTGCTGCAGGACCACCAGTTCACGCCGGATGTGACTCGGCACCTGCGCAAGATGAAAGCAGCTCGACAGATTGAGGCGGTCGAGTTGATGATCGCGGCGAACACCATCACCTCCGCACATGCGGACGCCCTCCTGAAGGCCACGCCGTCGGAACAGCGCACGGACTACAAGCCACCGCAGCTGGAACAGCCGAAGGGCGATCCGCTGGAACAGATCGTCAAGCTCGAACGCGAGATGAGTCAGGTGCAGGAAAAGTACAAACATGCTGAGGAAAACTACGGGTCTGAACTACTGAACCTCGTCGTCGCAAAGGGTTACCTGAAAAAGCTGATGGAAAATGATGCCGTGAGGTCATACGTGGCACGGCATGCGTCCGAGATCCTCGAGCAGTTCGAATTGGTGCTGAACACGGTCAGCATGGAGGAGGCCGTGGAACAGGCCGAGCGGGAAGATGGTCCGAGCGCCACCGAAGCGACAGCACAAGCTCAACTGGCGGAAGACAACAGTGACGCGGCGTCGGCCTCGGGAATGGATGGCCAACTCGGGTGATGGGCTCGGCCCGGGGTCTGATTCCAGAACATCTGCCAAATTGACTTATTTCCGGGCGACATGGGGCCGAGTCTCATGGGGCAGCCGCCACGCCCCGCTCGGTGCCGACAATCAGCGGCGGTGATACACCAGCCTTGTGCTGGCGAAGTCGTTCAGTTATGAGCTTGTCACATATTTAGGCTATTTGTTGGTGGCGCTTTTGAAGCCCCGCCGTTTCCCTCAGCGTGAGTGAGGCCCCTCTCTGGTTGGGCCTGCATACGCGGGTTGGTGGCCTCTTCATCGTCCAAAGTGACGAAAACCTATTGAAATTCTGAAATTCCCTCTTGTTCGCACGCGCAGCATTTGCTACCGCTCAAATCCGAACGATGCGGAAACTATTCTCATCATCTCCTTTGCATCCAACAAGGCGCCCTCCGGGCAGTCCTTGTGCGGTAGCCTGAGAAGATCCCAAAAATGACCAGCAAGCGCACCAAGCTGCAGGAGGACACGCATTTTCGCGTGCTTCGCCTTCTGCAAGAGAACCCAGAAATGTCTCAGCGTGAGCTGGCGGACGCGGTCGGCGTCAGTGTCGGCGGGATCCATTACGTTTTGAATGCCCTAATCGATAAAGGACTCGTGAAGTTGGGGAATTTCACCGCCGCCGAAGACAAGCGCCGGTATGCCTACGTTTTGACGCCGAAAGGTATCGCGCGGAAGGCAGCACTGACGCGAGCGTTTTTGGTGCGGAAGATGGCAGAATACGAGGCTTTGAGGGAAGAGATCGAGGAGCTCAGAAAAGCAAGCGAAGACCTTGAGAGACGGATCGCTGATTGAGCATGGGAATTGTGGTGGTTTCGGCAGATTTGGTTGAAGCACGAGTAATCCTTTGTTGGCCATGAATCTCGAAGACAAACTTGCCTCTCTCCTGGGTGGACAGGGCTGGATTGGCGCCGCGGACAGCGCCGCTTGGCACCGAGACTGGCTGAACAAGTTCGGAGAGCTTCCTCTTGGCGTCGCACGACCGATGTCGATCGCGGAAGTTTCCGAAGTTCTCAAGCTGTGTGCCGCTGTCGAGGTTCCGGTCGTTCCACAGGGCGGGAACACTTCGCTGGCAGGCGCCGCTGTTGTGGGAAGCAAGGGCGGCGTGATCCTGTCGCTTTCTCGCATGGACAAGATCGGTGAAGTCGACAAGGCTGGTGGAACCATCACGGTCGGGGCAGGCGCAGTCCTGGCAAATCTGCATGAGCAGCTTGACGGAAGCGGATTCATGTTCCCGTTGCACATCGGTGCCGAAGGCAGCGCACAGATCGGCGGCTTGATCGGCACCAACGCCGGGGGCAGCCACGCATTCCGGCACGGGATGATGCAGGACTTGGTGCTGGGTCTTGAAGTTGTTTTGCCCGATGGGACCGTCTGGGAAGGCATGCGCCGGGTTCAGAAAGACAATGCCGGCTATCAGCTTAGAAAACTTTTTTGCGGAGCCGAAGGCACGCTGGGGGTTGTCACGCGGGCGGTTTTAAAATTGGTTCCCACCCCGATCGCCGAAACCACATGTCTTCTGGCGGTGCGCGACATGGCCGCCGCGATCGAAGTTGCCGCGCAGTGCCGCGCGAAAGCGGGCGAGTTCCTGAGCGCGCTAGAGTTCTTCTCGGACGTCGGTCTGGACATGGCCTTGATCAACATCCCGGACCTGAGCTTTCCTTTGCAGCAACGGTCCCCCTTCTACATTCTGGTCGAGGCCGGCGCCGGATCGCCCCAAGTCCCGATCGAAGCCATTTTTTCCGAAATCTTAGAATACTGTTTCAGCATCGGGCTGGTCGTCGATGGTGCGATCGCAATGTCAAAGGCGCAGCGCAACGCATTCTGGCGCATCCGGGAAGAACAGCCCGAAGGCCAGCGCCGTGAGGGCGCCCAACTCAAGCACGACCTGTCCGTGCCGCCGCAGCTCCTTGCTGATTTTCTCGAACGCGCTTCTTCGGAGTGCCAAACCATTCTCGACGGCGTTCGGATCAATCCCTTCGGCCATCTTGGCGATGGGAATGTTCACTACAACCTGTCTCCACCACTCGGAGAAAAGGGCTTCTTTGGTCTGGAGGAAACCTTCGCACTTCGGTTGGGTTGGCTGGCGACCGAAATGGGCGGTAGTTTTGCCGCTGAACATGGGTTGGGGCGCGCCAAGGTGGCCCTCGCCGATCAACTACGCGATCCACTTGAACGTGCGCTGATGGCACGGCTGAAGTCTGCATTCGACGAGAAAGGTAACTTCAATCCTGGCGTGATCGTCGCAACACCAAGCAGACGGGTTCACAAGTGAAAACCGCTATCAAATGTCCCAGTGATAGTGAATATGGCTCCAAATGCCGGAAAGGATCAAAATGACGGATAAGTCTAACGATACAGTTGCTGCCGAACTGATCGAAAAGCTCACGAGCCGAAAGGCTATTATCGGCATTATCGGTATGGGGTACGTTGGTCAGCCTCTTGCATTGCGCTTTTCCCAGCTGGGCTACAAAGTCCTGGGGTTCGACATAGATCAGAAGAAGGTCGATCTGCTCAATAACGGGCAATCGGATATCGAACACATCCCGGCCTCGGCAATCAAGGCGGCCAATGCTGCGGGCATGGAGTGCACCGCAGACATCAGCCGAACCTCGGAAGCAGACGCACTTATCATTTGCGTGCCCACACCGCTCAACAAGTATCGTGAACCCGACCTGAGTTTTGTAACTGAAACCACTGAATCCTTCGTACCTTATCTTCGCGCAGGCCAGGTTGTGTCACTAGAAAGCACAACGTACCCTGGAACTACCGAGGAAGAATTGCTCCCGCGGGTGTCTTCAGGCGGTCTGACCGTCGGCGAAGATATCTTCCTTGTTTACTCGCCGGAGCGCGAAGATCCCGGCAATGCCAACTTCACCACCAACACAATTCCCAAAGTTGTCGGCGGCCACACCCCGGCCTGCCTCGAGGTTGGCAAAGCGCTTTATGGGCAGGCCATCGACCGGATCGTTCCGGTGACCTCCACAAAGGCCGCCGAGATGACCAAGTTGCTGGAAAACATCCATCGCGCCGTAAATATCGGTCTGGTCAACGAAATGAAGATCGTCGCGGACCGCATGGGCATCGACATTTTCGAGGTGATCGACGCAGCTGCCACCAAGCCCTTTGGCTTCACCGCCTACTACCCCGGTCCGGGCCTGGGTGGTCACTGTATTCCAATCGACCCATTCTATCTGACCTGGAAAGCACGCGAATACGGTTTGCACACTCGCTTCATTGAGTTGTCAGGCGAAATCAACCGTGCCATGCCGGAATATGTTGTTGGCAAAGTGGTCAGATCTCTGAACGAACGCCGTAAATCGCTAATGGGCAGCAAGGTTCTTGTGCTGGGCATTGCCTACAAGAAGAATGTCGACGACATGCGGGAAAGCCCCTCGGTCGAGGTAATGGAACTGCTGCGCGACGCCGGGGCCGAGGTCGCTTATTCGGATCCGCATGTGCCGGTGTTCCCGAAAATGCGCGAGCACAAGTTCGACTTGTCCTCGGTCGCTCTGACGCCCGAGACCATCGCCAGCTATGACGCCGTGGTGCTAACCACCGACCATGCGAAATTCGACTACGACATGATCCGCGCCAACGCGCAGGTCGTCATCGACAGCCGCGGGGTCTATCGCGCTCCGGCGGAAAACATTGTAAAGGCTTGAGACCATGAAGAACTTTGCCCTGATCGGTGCCGCAGGCTATATCGCCCCCCGGCACATGAAAGCGATCCGCGACACCGGAAACGAGCTGGTCGCAGCGATGGATGTGAACGACTCGGTCGGGATCATCGACAGCCACTTCCCCGAAGCGCAGTTCTTCACCGATTTCGAACTGTTCGACGCCCATGTGAACGCCGAGCGCCGCGCCGGGCGCGGGCTGGACTACGTGTCCATCGCCTCGCCCAACTTCCTGCACTCGGCCCATATGCAATGGGCGCTGCGGGCGGGCTCGGATGCGATTTGCGAAAAGCCGCTGGTGCTGTACCCCGAACAGATCGACGAGCTGAAAGCGATCGAGGCGGACACCGGCCGCAAGATCCACACCATCCTGCAACTGCGCCTGCACCCGGCGATCCTGGCGCTGCGCGACCGCGTGGCCAAGATGCCTACAGGTGAAAAGGTCGATGTCGACCTGACCTACATCACCTCGCGCGGGAACTGGTATCTGAAAAGCTGGAAAGGCGTGACCGAGAAGTCGGGCGGCATTGCCACCAACATCGGTGTGCATTTCTACGACATGCTGCATTTCGTCTACGGCAAGGTCCAGGAAAACATCGTCCACCTGAACACGCCGACCAAGGCGGCCGGCTATCTGGAATACGAACGCGCCCGCGTCCGCTGGTTCCTGTCGCTGGATGTGAACGACGTCCCCGCCGAGGAACGCGCCAAGGGCAAACGCACCTTCCGCGCGGTGATCGCCGATGGAGAGAACCTGGAATTCTCGGACGGTTTCACCGAGCTGCACACCAAGATCTACGAAGACATCCTGTCGGGTGGCGGCTTCGGGGTCGAGGACAACCGCGTGGCCATCGAGACCGTCTCGACCATCCGCAATGCTCCGATCGCACCGGTGGGCGACCTGACCCATCCCTTCGTGAAGGCATAGACAATGTTTAGCGGCAGAACCCTCCACTTGAAGGATGTCCATGGAAAGTTCGGGCTCACCGTAAGGCGCAATTGTGAATTTTCATACGTTGGAAAAGTACTCACCCGGCTCGACAAGCGCATCGTTCCTTGTTCAAAGTCGTTTCACATAGACGAAGCAATTGCTGCCGGTGGCACAACTGGAATCATCACCACCGAGAACTTATCAGAAAAAGTTCCCGAAAATTGTGGCCTTGCGATTAGCAACAATCCACTTGGAACGGCACTTGCATTACAGTCACACCTTTCATCTATTGACGGATTTCAATGGAACCATTTTGAAAGTCGCATTCACCCTGGTGCTATTGTCCATGAAACGGCTTATGTGGCTCCGAAAGATGTTGAAATCGGCGAAGGCACAATTGTTCACCCGAATGCCGTAATTCTTGAGCGCAGCATTATTGGTAAACACTGCTCAATAGGTCCGGGTAGCATTGTTTCGACAGAAGCATTTGAGGTGGACACGACCAAAGATCCCTATGAAGTCGTCCGGCAATCAGGTGGGGTTTATTTGGCGGACCACGTTGACATTCAAGCCAAATGCACAATCGTCAGATCCACCTTCGGCGGCTTCACTCAACTTGGAGAGGGTACCAAACTAGATTGCCAGGTGCATTTCGCGCACGACTGCACAGCTGGCCGCAACGTAAGAATTGCCGCATGCGCTGAAATATCAGGCCGCGTGGACATCGGAGATGGTGTCTTTGTTGGGCCAAACGTCTCCATAAGCAACGGCATAACAATCGAAAATGGTGCGAAAATCACTATTGGAGCAGTCGTAACTCGAAATGTCGCGGAAAATGAAACCGTGACAGGCAACTTCGCTGTGAGCCACCGGAAATGGATTTCATTTATGAGAACACTGAAATGATCCCTTTCATTGACCTTGCCGCGCAGCAGGACCGGCTGCGCACCGAAATCGAGGCCGGGATTGCCGGGGTTCTGGCGCATGGCCAGTATATCCTGGGCCCCGAAGTGGCCGAGTTGGAAGACAAGCTGGCCACCTATACTGGCGCTGCCCATTGCATCACCGTAGCCAACGGCACCGACGCGCTGCAAATCGCGCTGATGGCCTTGGGCGTCAGGCCGGGCGATGAGGTTATAACCCCCGGTTTCAGCTACATCGCCACGGCCGAGGCCGCCGTCGTGCTGGGGGCCAGGGTTGTCTACGTCGATGTCGACCCGGTCAGTTACAACATGGACCCGGCGCTGCTGGAGGCCGCGATCACCCAGCGCACCAAGGCGATCATTCCGGTCTCGCTTTACGGCCAGCCCGCCGATTTCGACGCCATCAACGCCATCGCCGAAAAGCACGGCCTGCCGGTGATCGAGGACGCGGCGCAAAGCTTCGGTGCCAGCTACAAGGGCCGCAAGTCCTGCAACCTTTCCACCATCGCCTGCACCAGCTTCTTCCCGTCGAAACCGCTGGGCTGCTATGGCGACGGCGGCGCGATCTTCACCTCGGACCCGGAATTGGGCAAGGTGATCCGCCAGATTGCCCGCCACGGTCAGGAAAAGCGCTATTACCACGTCCGTGTCGGCGTGAACTCGCGTCTGGACACGCTGCAAGCGGCCATCCTGCTGCCCAAGCTGGCGATCCTCGACGATGAAATCGCCGCGCGCCAGAAGGTGGCCGATGCCTATGGCGCGGCGCTTGGCAATTCCGGGATCGTTACTCCCCGCATCGCCGCGCGCAACACCAGCGCCTGGGCGCAATACACCGTGCGGGTCCAGAACCGCCCCGCCGTGCAAGAGGCGCTGAAGGCCGCCGGCATCCCGACCGCTGTGCACTACCCGCTGCCCCTGAACCGCCAGCCCGCCGTGGCCGACGCAAGTGCGGTGCTGCCGGTGGGCGACAAGGCCGCCGACGAGGTCATGAGCCTGCCAATGCATCCTTATCTGACGTCAGCTGCAATTTCAGATATCTGCATGAAGCTGGCCGAGGCTTAATCGATGATCGTTCGGTTGAATGCGGTGATGCCTAAAGGTTCGTTCCTTCGCAATGTTGCCCTGCTCTCGAGCTCAACCGTGTTTGCTCAAGGCCTGAGCCTGCTGGCATTGCCGCTGCTGACCCGGCTTTATGGCCCTGAAGGGTTTGAACTGCTCGCGGTATATGTTGCTGTAATTGGTATTCTCAGCGTTGTCGCGGCGTTGAGGTATAATCTGGCCATTCCAATCGCCGAGCGAGACGACGACGCAATGACGCTTCTTGCTGTTGCGCTGTCGTCTATCACGGTGGTTTCACTGCTCCTGTGCATTCCGGTGATCTTTTGGCCCGAAGCCAGCGTGCAGTTGCTGGGGCAGACTGATCTTTTGCCCTATCTGTGGATGATCCCAGCAGGCGTATTCGCGGCCGGGGCCTATGACGCACTGCAATACTGGACCACACGGCGACGCGATTTTGGCCTGATTACGCGAACTCGGGTAACCCGAGCCATCGGCGGTGTCGCAACGCAGGCAGGGATCGGAGTGATCTGGAGCTCATCATTCGGGTTGCTGTTCGGACATATGGTCTATGGTGGCTTGGGGGCCGTCGCCCTGATCGAAAGACTGTTTCGGCGCGACAGCGACATAATCGGCAAGGTAACGACGATGCGAATGCGCGAGCAGATGCGCGCCTTCAGTAGTTATCCAAGATACTCGGTTCCGGAAGCATTGCTCAATGTGGGTGGCATACAGGTCCCGCTGTTGTTGATCTCAGCAAATTCGGTCGGCTCTGAGGCGGGGTTCTTGTTCCTGGCCATGACCGTGATGGGGGCGCCGATGGCTCTTGTCGGAAGTTCGGTCGCGCAAGTATATATTGCAGAAGCGCCAGATCGGCTGCGCGAGGGTACGTTGGTGCCGTTCACATTGAAGACCATGTGGGCCCTGATAAAGGTGGCCGGCCCACTGCTGTTTCTAACAGGGATCGTGTCACCATTCGTTTTCCCACTCATCTTCGGCGCGGACTGGTCGCGTGCAGGGATCTTGATGTCATGGATGGTGCCTTGGTTCATACTCCAACTTGCGTCATCTCCAATGTCTGTCGTGTTGTATATAGTCGGAAAATTTCAGCTGGCCATGGCCCTTCAATTTGTAGGCTTCGCCATCCGCGTCGGATCTGTTTTTGTTGCAATATCCATGGCTCCAGCTCAAATATCTGAAATCTATGCTATTAGCGGAGCACTTTTCTATGCGCTTTATGTCGGCGCCATTCTCGTTATTCTGAAGGCGAGAAGATGAGCGGAAACCGCAGTGACAAAATCAAATCATCTTTCTGTGTTACAGAGGGAAAAGACGTGTGACTCCAGGTGTTATCATCAAGCCAATAGAAACGCTGGTAGTTCGAAATGGTTAGAATCAAGCGCCATATGCACCTGGGCGTTTCTGCCTTCTTGGCAGCCACTACTATTGGGCAAGCTTCAGCCAGTGCGGCGTCGTTAATGCTGTTCCCAATCCTAAGAACCGGACTGCTTGCACTAGCGGTCGTTTTTTTTGCCATCTATCATCTTCGCGGCAAGGCGAGAACCTCGAACCTATTTTCGCTTGCATTGATTGTCTTTCTTTTTGCCTATGGCCTTATCGTCACCGCCTTGCAGGGATCTTCATCATATTCGATCCCATATTTTTTTCAATCATTCCTAATCATCTTTTTCGGCATCTTCTTCTACTCTGTCAGCGCTGAAGAAGAGAATCGATCCAAAGTCGCCATAAATCAGATTTGGTTCGCGATATTAATCTTGGCGTTTCTTGCGATCACGGGAGCAATAGTTTTCGATTTCCCGCCCTATTTTGTCTATGACATCTACGTAGAGGGCGGCCAAGTCACGTATAATCAGGGAACCTCCTCTTTCTTCGGGATAGCTGCACTATCCAGTCTTTTTCTGTTGAAAGCATCGGCTGGTCGAGCTCATCAATCTGCTATGCTGGTGTTATTCTTTGTTTTTGTATTAATATCTCTATTGGGCGGCGGTCGCGGAGAGATACTTTTTCTGTTGGTTGCATCCCTCCATATTACATTTCACAGTGGCCTCCGAGGTATTGTGTTGGGCTTGGTAGCGATATTGTTGATTGCTACCTTTTTTACGTTTGCCGATCTCGGTTTTCTAGATGATCTCGAGATATACAAACGCTTTCTCGTAATTTTTCTGAATTCCGACTATGGGCTTCGAGACGTACTTTTCTCACAAGCTATAGACCTCTTGCTCAATGATAACCGCTGCTTCTTTTTTGGATGTGGTTTCGGGGCATTCCAAAGCCACTACCAATATCCACCGGAATTGTATCCTCACAACATCCTATTGGAGGCCTTGCTAACCTGGGGTGTGCCAATCACAGCTCTCGTAATCATCTTGTTTTTTGTCGGTCTGGTACGAGGAAGAAGTGCTGGGGCGTTGAATTATTTCGGATTTTACTCAGTCTTGGTGGGTATGAAGAGCGGTGATATTCTGGGATCGTGGCTAGCTTTTTCCTTCATATTTTTCTATGCGAGTACGGGCTTCATCTTACTCGTTCGTCGTCGAGCCTCAGGTGTTGCACTTGATACTTGAGCCTAAGATCCTGCTGCACGCCGGCCAAGGGCCCACAAACAAACAGGCCTGGCTGTGGGTTCATGCGAGCATAGCCACGCTCGAACCAACAGCCAGATGCGAAATCGTGTCGACCTTGATTGGCAACTGGATCGAAGACTATTGCCAAGACCATTCACATTGCGGCCTGTGATTGAGAACGCCCCGCGAGTTCATGAGGGCGACAACCGAGAACCCAGGCGTCTGGTTGAACCGGGGGGCTGGAACAACTATCAACCCTATCCCGCATACCAAACGCTAAAAAGTAACTTCAAGGTCACCGTGAGATCTCGCGTCTCAACAAATGAAAACAAGAATTGAACGAACCTAAGGGCAAAATGGAATGTGTGGTATTCTCGGAACTTTTCACGCATCGAAAAGCAACAATAGAGAACGATGTGAGACAGCGATTGCGTTCATTCAGGCCAGAGGCCCCGATGCGGTAGGAATAGAAAGCCTAACTGCAAACGGTGCATTCATCGAGTTGTGCCATACACGACTAAGCATCATCGACGTGTCTGAGCACGCAAACCAACCGATGTCAGACCCGGATTGCGACTGGGTGATCTCTTACAATGGGGAAATCTACAACTATGTCGAGATCCGCGAAGAGCTGAAGCAGATGGGTTGGTTGTTTACCAGCGCTGGCGACACTGAGGTGTTACTAAAAGCATGGGCGCAATGGGGAGTCGATGCGCTACACCGCCTGAATGGGATGTTTGCATTCGCCGCTGTGCAAAAGAAAACCGGAGAAATGTGGCTCGTTCGGGACAGATTTGGCGTTAAACCGCTTTATTGGGGCATGGATAGCAAAGGCGGGGTTATCTTTTCCTCATCTGTTGCGGCGGTCGCTCAAGACCTGAGAGCCGAAGTCAATTCCGATTACTGCGCCTTCGGTTTGTATTATTGGGCATTTGAGTCGAATTCCGAGAATACACCCTTTGAAGGTGTTCATTGCCTTGCGGCCGGAACCTGGCTGAAGGCCAATATTCATGAAGGTCGCGTTCGGACGGAAACTGGGCGGTGGTACAACCTGAAGCAACAGGTCACACAAGCTGAAAAGGAACTGTTGCAGCTATCAGACGAAGATATCCTGGACCTCTGCTTGGAAACACTAAAAGATTCCGTTGCACTTAGATTACGCAGTGATGTGCCCGTCGCGGTGTCGTTGAGCGGTGGGGTCGACTCCAGCGCGATCGCCGCGATTGCCGCGTCTCATTCAGAGCAATTGGTCGGTTTTTCGTTCGGCACCCCTTCTGACAAAACATCTGAAGCCCCTGTGGTTGAAGAATTTGCAAGAAAAACGGGCACGTCTGTGCGATTTGTCTGGCCCGAGATGACCACCTCATCCATCGACGCGTTGCTGGAACGCACCCTAACACACCAAGAGGCACCTTTCCCGAGTCTCAGCGCCTTGGCTCAGAATTCGGTTTATCGCGCGGCTCGCGACGACGGCTTCAAGGTTGTTCTCGGCGGGCAAGGCGGCGACGAGATATTTGCAGGCTATCGTAAATTCGGGCTGATCGCGGCACGCGCCGCGATCGCAAGAAAGGATGCGGTCGAAGCCTTTCGGTTGCTATGGTCGTTGTCGCGAATGCTAATTCACGAAGCCAATGACGCTAAGACCTACCTTAACGCACTCAATCGTTACAATCCAAAGACTGAGACTGGTTTCAAAGTGCTGGATTGGGCGCCGCAAACTGCCAATCTTTGGGGGCACAAAGGTATCAGCCTACAGGACCGCCAAATCGCCGATGTTCTTCAGTGGAGCGTGCCACCGTTGCTTCGATACGAAGACAGAAACTCAATGGGAAACAGTGTCGAGTCGCGATTGCCTTTCATGGATTACCGCCTGGTTCATCTCGCCTTGGCGTTGCCGACAAGAATGAAGATCGCAAATGGCTTTGGGAAAAAGGCTTTGCGAGACATTGTCGGGGGGCTAGTTCCTGACGCGATCCGCCTGAATCGAAAAAAGCGAGGGTTTGACGTTACGGCCCCATGGATCGCCCAGGGATTGGGGCAGAGTCTGAGGGATCGGATCGATGGAAATAGGACCAAGTTATCACCCTATATCAAGAAGGTCGAACTCAACACCACTTTTTCGGATGAGGCGTTGACAAATAGCGAAAAACTCTTGGACGAAGCACTGATGCTGGCATGGTTGACCGAGCCAATTCGCCGCCCTCAAAGCAACAGAGGTATCTCCACATGACAAGAGTTTGTCACCTATCCTCGGCTCATAGTGGATTGGACAGTCGGATTTTCCACAAGGAATGCGTTTCGTTGGCCGCGGCCGGTTTTGAGACCCATCTGGTGATATCAGCGGATCACACCGATGTTCTCAAGGCGCGCGAGTTGAACGTTACTGTGCACCCTCTGCCTGAAGAAACGGGTCGTTTGGCTCGCATTTTTCGCAAGACCTGGCGTTGTTGGAAACATGCGAGACGTGTCAATGCCGAAATCTATCATTTCCATGATATTGAGCTAATTCCAGTGGGCATTGCGCTTACGGCAATTGGTAAGAAAGTCATTTATGACGCGCATGAAGACGTCACTAAAGACATCCTAACGAAACACTGGATTTCTCCTCCTTTGCGAAAAAGCGTGGCGTGGATCGCAGGCGCGGTAGAGTTCTGTGGAGCGAAAGCCTTTGCCAGCGTGGTGGTCGTGGCACCCTCGACCAAGGCGCGGTTCGAAAAATACACTCGGTGCGTGAAAGAAATACGGAACTATCCGAAAATCAGCGCGCCGTTTTCAAATGAAACACCGAACATGGAAAAGCATCACGTTTGTTACATTGGCACAATTAGTAAAGCTAGGGGAATCTTGGAGATTTCCCAGGCGGTCGACCTTGCTGAATCTGGCACCAAGCTGCTTCTGGCGGGGCAATTCACCGAACCAGGCGTACTCGAGGAGGTCAGTTCTTTGAGGTCTTGGGACAAGATCGACTATTTGGGACAGATAGATCACGAGGAGGTCAAAGGTGTCTTGTCGCGCTCGATCGCGGGACTCGTCACGCTACACCCTACCACCAGTTTCAAGGATGCATTGCCGATCAAGATGTTTGAATACATGTTGGCGGGGATTCCGGTGATTTCCTCCAATTTCCCGCTCTGGCAAGAAATCATCGAGTCCTGTGATTGTGGGATGATCGTGGATCCCTTGAAACCGCAAGAGATCGCGGAAGCGATGGACTACTTGGCGCGCAACCCTGAGGACGCTGAGAGAATGGGCAGAAATGGCAAGAAAGCGGCCCTGGAAACCTACTGCTGGCAGACGGAGGAAGAGAAACTGATCGCCCTTTACCGCGAGCTCGAGCGTCCTTGACGAGGTGTGTATACACTTGCAGAGGCGGGTCGCCATTCCCCCCTGGACGACCCGCCCAATGTTGCCGGGGCAGGCACGGGTTTTCGCATCTAGTTGGTTGCCAGTGGCAAGTTTCGCTACTTGTCCAGCGTAAAACCAAACGGGTGCCATGAATGGATGCGATCAACACGGGCATTTAACGCGCGCGCCAGCATCAGCAGCGCGCCACCAATAGAACAGAAAGATAAACAGCATGTGTGGAATATTTGGCATAGTTTCGAATGCGGCAACGAAACCAGATGCCCTGTCGATACTAGCGCATCACGCCGAACAACGTGGGCGTGACTCTAGCGGCCTCGTGGTCGCGCGTGGAGCCAACTACGAGGTTCAGCGCGCGGACTTCGAAATCCGCAAGTTGCTGAAAAAGATAACGATTGGCGATACTCATCTAGTATTGGGGCATAGCCGTCTGGTCACCAACGGGCTTGCCGACAACCAGCCTGTGGTCCGCGACGGAATCATCGTGATCCACAATGGAATCGTTGTGAACTACGGCGCCATTTGGTCGAAGCTGAACAAAACTCGCGAACTGCAGGTCGATAGCGAAGTCATCGCCGCGATTGCTGCCGATCATCTGGACGCGGGCGGTGCCGTTGAAGAGATCGGTGCAAAAGTGCTCGAAGAGTGTCGTGGCACCGTGTCGTGCGCATTGGCAGTCCCTCGTTTGGGAAAACTGCTGCTGTTTTCCAACAATGGCAGCCTTTACACTGGAACAAGGAACGGCGCGACGGCGTTTGCGTCAGAGTCTTTCGCCCTGAACCAGATTGGCTGTTCTGATGTGGATCAGGTCTATGACACAGTTATCCTGGACATCCCTTCGCATGAGGACATCTCGATTGAGGACCACAAGAGCCGTGCGAAAAACCTGATCCCTGATCTGGTTTTCAACTCGGCAGAAGAGGCTCTGCTGGTCTACCCTCAGCCGGAACTGAAGAGGTGCACGCGCTGCATTCTGCCCGAGACCATGCCCTTCATCCGCTTCGACGATGAGGGCGTTTGCAATTATTGCCATAACTACAAGCAGCGGAACAAGCCGAAGCCAAAGGAAGAGCTATTCAAGCTGGTGGAGCCCTATCGCCGTGAGCATGGACCAGACTGCATTGTTCCATTCTCGGGCGGGCGCGACAGCTGCTATGGGCTGCACCTGATCGTCAACGAACTGAAGATGAAGCCGATCACCTATACCTATGACTGGGGCATGGTGACCGATCTGGGGCGCCGAAACATCAGCCGGATGTGCGCCGAACTCGGCGTCGAGAACATCATCGTCGCGGACGACATCGCCAAAAAACGCGACAACATTGCGATGAATCTCAAGGCCTGGCTGAAATCCCCGCACCTGGGGATGGTCAGCATCCTCACAGCCGGCGACAAGCATTTCTTTCGCCATGTCGAGACAATCAAGAAGCAGACCGGCATCGACATCAACCTGTGGGGCACCAGCCCGCTCGAGGTGACGCATTTCAAGGCCGGTTTCCTCGGTATCCCACCGGATTTCGAAGAAGACAAAGTCTACATCAGTGATACGCGAAAGCAGTTGCGCTATCAAAAACTGCGTTTTCAGGCGATGCTGAAAAGCCCGGGCTATTTCAACAGCTCGCTTTGGGACACTCTGTCGGGGGAATACTATCGAAGCTTCATGAAAAAGAGCGACTATTTCCACATCTTCGACTATTGGACATGGGAAGAGAAGCTCGTTGATCAGACCCTAGCGATGTATGACTGGGAGAAGGCCCCAGACACCAGCACCACATGGCGCATCGGTGACGGTACGGCGGCGCTCTACAACTACATATATTACACAGTGGCTGGTTTCACCGAGCACGACACCTTCCGCAGCAATCAAATCCGCGAAGGTCAACTCACGCGCGAAGAGGCCTTGGTGCGCGTGCGCGACGAAAATCAACCGCGCTACCCGAATATCAAGTGGTATCTGGACGCAATTGGCATGGATTTTACCGAAGTGGTGACTGTGATCAACAGTATTCCCCGGCTATACGAGGAATAGGCGTGTGTCCAAAACGATCTGGTATCTATCGAAATACGCTGTCCCGCCACGCAACGCGAAGGTCGGTGCACGCGGGTTCCTGATCCTGCGAGAATTCGCGCGTTTTGGGCACCGGGCTGTGCTGGTGACGTCAGACTCCAACCACCTAGCGACCCCGCCACGGCTGGATGGGCCCAGACTGTTTGAAACCGTCGATGGCGTTGACGTGTGCTGGTTGCGGACCCGACAATATCAAGGGGCGCGGTCACCGAAGCGAATACTGAGTTGGTTCGACTTCGAATGGCAGGTTTGGCGGATGCCTGATAGGGACATGCCTCGCCCAGATGTTGTCATCGTATCCAGCCTGTCATTGCTGACAATCTTCAACGGGCTGCGCTTGCGGCAGCGTTACGGTTGCAAGCTGGTGTTCGAGATCCGCGATATCTGGCCGATGATCCTTGTCGTCGCAGGCGGGATGAGTCCGCGCCATCCTGCGGTTCGTTTTCTTGGCTGGGTCGAGCGTCTCGGCTACAGGCGTGCCGACCTAATCGTCGGCACGATGCCCAATCTGCAAGAGCATGTCGTCGAAGTTTCCGGGTCACAGGTGCCGGTTGCTTGCATCCCGCAAGGCGTGGACCCCGCTTTGCTCGAGGCGGCACAGCCCTTGCAGCCCGGATATGCCGAACAGTATTTGCCAGAGGGTAAGTTTCTTGTGTGCCATGCCGGATCAATCGGTGCGGACAATGCGCTTGAGACCCTGCTTGAATGTGCGCGTCAAATGAAGGCGCGATCTGACATTCATTTCTTGATCGTCGGGGAAGGGTACCTAAAGAAAAAATTCATGGAAATGACCGCAGATCTGCCAAATCTGAGCTTTGCGCCCGGAGTTCCCAAAGCGGCTGTTCAATCACTCCTCGACCGTGTCGATCTGCTTTATTTTGCGGTTCACAAATCGCCGATGCTGCGTTTCGGACAATCCTTGAACAAAGTCATCGATTACATGCTATCGGGCAAACCAATTGTTGCATCTTACACCGGCTTTCCGTCAATGATCAACGAGGCGGAATGCGGCACGTTCGTCCCGGCCGAGGATGTCGCGGCGCTGCGTGCCGAAATCGAGCGATACGCTGCCATGTCTTCCGCTAAGCGCGCGAAGATCGGCGTGCACGGGCGTGAATGGATCCTTCAAAACCGTCGGTTTGACTCCCTCGCTGTACAGTATCTGCGGTATCTTGGTATCGACACCCCGGACGCAGACGACAAGCACGGGGCGTAATAGGCGCTTAAATCGACCTGAGACAGGATCAGCTGCAATCCGGCGGCCGCAACGACCGACGGAAACTGCTGATGCCGGTTCTTGTCAGAACAGGTGTTGATGATCAACGCTGCGGTCAGGTCCGGTTTCTCCGCTAGCGCTTGGTCAATCGCGTTGCAGAAGGCGGCGTCCACCTAGGCGCGCAAGCCGTAATGCGTTATCGGCGCCGCGCCGGTAACCGACAGCGCGACCGTGAAATTGTCCTCAGGCCACCCCAGATCGTGGAGCATGGCGTTGGTTTCAGCAAGTTGCGGTTCCGGCACCAGGATCATTAGAGATTTCATTGTCACGCCCCCTTCGTATGCTTCGCCATCCAAAGCCGGACCATTGCGACATTCGCAGCAATCAGAGCTTCGGATTCGACATAACCATAAACTCTCGCGGGCGGCGATCCAGGCGAGGAGTAACCGCTGAACTGCCAAGTATTATCGGCAAAGGCAGCGGCAGGAATCCCCGTAGCCGTCGCAATCCGCTTTTTAAGCAATTGCGCATAGAGCAGATGACGCGAGCCAGATGCCGGCTCTCCATCAAGCTCCGCCACCGCGGCAACACTATGGATGTCCCCTACGCTTGTTGGATGTGAAGCTCCGATATATGGCCCGTCAATGTGAAGAGATCGCCAACTGCCATACTTGGTGCTCGGCGTGTACGCGAGGTAGCTCAACCCGATGCAAAGACCGAAACTACCCGACGCATATCCTATGGGGTTAATCGACACCCGGTCATCGACGCCGTCGAATTCGAACCAGGCCACGTTGCCATTTGTGCGCCAGCTTGGGCGTGTGGCCGGGATGGACTGGATCGCATGGTTACCGTTGCCGCTTTTGTCAAGGATGAGGCCGACTTGGTCCCCGTCAGCAGTGACGGGTATTGTTCCGGCAGCATCCTGGAACAAGGTCGATAGATCCGATGGATCGAACCAGGCACCCTGCTCACCGCCGTCGAACAGCAAAGATGGGGTCCAAATCCCACTTTGTCGCGGTCGCAGAGAGGTCACGGACAGGTCGGTCGTGACCTTCATGCCAGCACCAGCGCATGAATGCCCGTCGCTGTCGTTCCGGTGGCCCGGACACGGGTGGTGCCCAGGGGCAGGATCGAGAAGTCGGCCACGGCCATGGTGCGGGTTTCCCCGGCGACGGTGTCGACCACCACCGTGCCACCGGTCTCGACATAGAGGGCGATGGCAGTCATGGACAGGTCGGTCGCATCATCCGGTGTCACCGGAAGCGCGTCGGTCGCGGGGCCTTGAATGGAACGGGCACGATGGGCAAAGGGGTTCATGCGGAAGCCTTTTCGCTGAGGGGAGCATGTCGGCTCCCACGATTGAAGTTCAGCGAAAGTTCACTCAGAAAGGCTTCGTTCGGGTTGATAGACCGTTTGGAGTGTTAGGAGTTCACTAATTGATAAAACGTGCATTGGATATTTTGGGCGCAAGTGTTGGGCTGATCGTTTTCTCCCCAATTCTGATTGTCATTTCGGTAATGATCAAACGCGAGATGGGATCGCCTGTCCTATTCCAACAAACCCGGCCCGGTCGCCACGGGAAACCATTTCAGATGATCAAATTCCGCACCATGCGTGACGCAATTGACGCCGATGGTCGCCCCCTGCCCGATGCTGAGCGGCTCACCAAATTGGGCCGATTCCTGCGGGCCAGCTCGATCGATGAACTACCTGAACTTTGGAACGTGCTGAAGGGCGACATGAGCCTTGTTGGCCCGCGTCCGCTGTTGATGGAATACCTGCCTCTTTATTCCCCCGAACAGGCCCGCCGCCACGAGGTGCGCCCCGGCGTGTCCGGCTGGGCGCAGGTGAACGGGCGAAACGCGATATCTTGGGACGAGAAATTCGCGCTTGATGTCTGGTATGTTGATAACCTCAGCCTGTGGCTGGATCTGAAGATCATCTGGCTGACCATTCGCAAGGTGATCAAGCGCGACGGCATTTCAGCGGCGGGGGAGGCCACTATGTCAAAGTTCACGGGAGAGAAAAGATGAATTTGTACGGTGTCTATGGTGCCAGCGGCTTTGGGCGGGAAGTCATGCCTTTGCTGCGAGTGCAAGTGGCCAATGATCCTGAGGCCGAATGCGTATTTGTAGATGATTCCGTTGTAGCAGACATCGTGAATGGCCACAAGTGCATGACATTCGAGCAATTTCTCGGCCATCCAGCCAAGACCCGAGCGATCACCTTAGCCATTGGCGACGGTGGAGTTCGCGAAAAACTTGCCGCGAAATGTGAGATGGCGGGCTTGGATTTCATCGCTGTACGGGCAAAAAACAGCATGGCCCTTGACGAGTCGCCCATTGCGGAAGGGCTGATCTTATGTGGCTTTACGACGATCACATCGAATGCCACTATCGGCCGCCACTTCCATGCTAACATTTACTCTTACGTCGCGCATGACTGCGTGATCGGTGATTTTGTGACCTTTGCGCCCGGCGTGATGTGTAATGGCAATGTCCATATCGAAGAGCATGCCTATATCGGGACGGGCGCAGTTCTTCGTCAAGGTAAGCCCGACAAGCCCCTGAAAATTGGCGCTGGTGCCATTGTCGGCATGGGTGCGGTCGTCACCCGCGACGTGCCGCCCGGCGTGACTGTCGTCGGCAATCCGGCCAAACCACTTATCAAGGACTGATCCATGCGTATCTACCTGTCCCGCCCCCATATGTCCGGCCATGAGGAGCGCCGCGTGGCCGAGGCTTTTGCGTCGAACTTCGTCGCCCCGCTCGGGCCCCAACTCGATGCCTTCGAGGCCTCTGTGCGCGACTACCTCGAGGAAGATGTGCACTGCGTCGGCCTGTCGTCGGGCTCTGCCGCCTTGCATCTTGCGCTGCGCATAGCCGTGGTCGGTGCGGGGGATGAGGTCTGGATTTCGTCGATGACCTTTGCCGGCGGTATCTTTCCGGTCAACTATCTGGGTGCCACCCCGCGATTCTTTGATCTTGATCCCAATAGCTGGACCATCGACACCGAGCGTTTGGCCGATGAATTGGCCAAAGCTGCCGCTGAAAACCGCCTGCCCAAGGCCATCGTGCCAACCGACCTCTACGGGCAATCTGCCGATCTCGACATGCTTGAAGGCCTTGCGGCGCAATACGGCGTGCGCCTGATCGTTGACAGTGCCGAAAGCCTTGGCGCCTCCTATAAAAACGGCCGCAAGGCCGGCACCGGCGGGGATGCCGCGATCCTATCGTTCAACGGCAACAAGATCATCACCACCTCGGGCGGCGGGATGCTGGTGANGTTCAACGGCAACAAGATCATCACCACCTCGGGCGGCGGGATGCTGGTGACCAAGCACAAGGACTGGGCCGATCAGGCACGCTTCCTCGCCACCCAGGCGCGCGACCCGGCCCCGCATTACGAGCACTCGACCTATGGCTACAACTACCGTCTGTCCAACATCTGCGCCGCCATCGGGTTGGGGCAAATGGAGGTGCTGGACGCCCGCGTCGTCCGCCGCCGCGAAATCTTCGCACGCTACAAGGCCGCTCTCTCCCGCCCCGGCATCGTCTTCATGCCGGAACCCGACGGGCTGCACTCAACCCGCTGGCTCACAGCTCTGACCATCGACCCTAACGAGACCGGCGTCAGGCGCGAAGACATACGCCTCATGCTTCTGGAACACCAGATCGAGTCCCGTCCGCTATGGAAACCGATGCATATGCAGCCGCTTTATGCGGGTGCACCCTACCACGGCGCTGGCGTCGACGAGCGGCTTTTCGCCAACGGCCTCTGTCTACCTTCGGGCAGCGATATGACTGATGAGCTGCAGGATGAGGTGATTGAGCGGGTCACAGCGCTCCTTGATAAAGGACGCTGAATACCCCGGCCCGCCAGTCGCGAATAGGCCAGTTTGGCTTACGCAGGCAATAGCCTGAGATAGCTCTGATCCTTGGCTTCTTTGGCAAGAAAGATCGCATTCATCCCGGCTGCTATTGCCTTTTGAGGCAGGCTTGCCGGACCCTTCCATAACTCCGGGCCACTAGCGCGTTCGACCTCACCGACCGAAATCAGACGGCTTTCAGCGTCGTATCGGTCAATCAGAATACTGTGCTTGTTGTCTGGATCACGCCGGTAGCGCTTCCACTCTGCGAGCTTACCAATAGCTGCATAGGTGAACCCCAATAGCACCGCTTCTGGCACATCCCCATCGACATAGAAACGGAGCTGCCCGGTTGAGCGGCTCTCCAAGTCCACGCCGTAACGCCGGGTGTTTGCCTCGGCAATCTTGTCCGGGATGTGTCCCGCGACCTCACGAAAAACCTCTGCGTCGTTGAACACTGCCGTGGCAGAGAGCACGCCGAGCCGATAGCAGAAAACCACCTCGACAAGCGAAGCACGCTGCCAATTGGTGAGCGCATCTAGGGCCGGGGAGAATCCCGCCAAGGCGTTGATGTTGAGAAGAGCCATGTTCGCTCCATCAGTTGATCGTGGTAGTGACACTCGACGTGAATGCTGCCGACTTGCCGTCCCACGTCAGCCGTGCGTACCCGGGAGCACCGTCACCACCACGATATCCGGCAGGAGCTCCGGTACCACGCGCACCAATAGTGACATCGACCTCAGCGCCATAATCTGCGGTGATACTGCCTGTCCGACGTGTCCCAGCTTCGCCCCCGAAGCCCCCAGCACCGGAAGAGTCATATGTGGACGGGTTGTCACCTCCTCCGCCACCTCCGCCCGCACCATATGACGACGCGGCGGCCGCAGAGCCTGGTGCATTCACACTACCGCCGATGCCACCAGGACCGTAAACCGTCCCAGCACCATTATTGCCTAATCGCGGGGCTTGTCCGTTCAGTCCACCAAGCCCGCCGGCAGCCGAAACCGCTGGGCGACCGGTTACCGTGATAATTGTCGCCCCTCCAGATCCTGCTCGACCCGAAGAAGTTCCATCTTCAACGCCATACCCACCACCGCCGCCTCCACCGATCATTTCGTAGTCGACGAGCGTCGTCCGGGCGCTGCCCCGGAAAGCAGAGAATGATATCGCTCCGCTTGTCGGTATGTCCAAGTTCGGCAATCCTACAGCCGGAACTTGCCCGGCGCCGCGATAATATGCGCGGAGGGAGAGCTCGGCTTTGCCGCCGAACTCGGTGGAAATTGCAGAAAGCGCCAATGCCCCAGATGCTGCTAATGCCATGATCAAGGTGCTCCGAATGCGGTGATATCGCCAGAAACGGTGAGATTCCCATCAGGATCCAGGCGCATCCGCGCGATACCGCCGTACAGAAAGCGCAGGGTGCCGTTGGCATCTGCCGCAACGGTCCAGTCGCCCACCGCACCATATGCAAAGGCGCCAAGCCCGAGGTTGGATGCCACAGCCTTCGGCGATCCGACCTCGACAATCGTGAAGGCTCCGTTTCCATTATCGCGTTTGAGGAACAGCTTACCGTCCCGCGTATTGATTGCCAGCTCACCGAGGTCAATCTGGGCGGTTGTCGGCACCTTGCCCGGAACTGCCGACCGTTTGCTAAGGACTCGGGATGTCATGCCGTTGGCTCCGCATCAGGGTCCGCAAATTGAATAACTTCTGCGGGGGTCTGATCGATGACTGTTTGCGCTGCTGTGCGTTGCTCGTCATCTCGTTCAGCATCCGGGTTGGGCACCATAATGCTGCCGGTTTGCTCGCCGGTCGTCTCGTCATAGAGCGGCTGATCGATTTCCATCGGGATTGGGTCAATCGCCGCCTGCGCAACGACGGTCTCCATCAGCGGCTCTCCGGTCGCTTCGTGAAACAGAGGGGTGCCTTGTTCGTCGATAACTTGCCGCTCCTCCGTGACCTCGGGCCGACCGTCCGCCAGCCGGTAACGCGCCAGACGCGCCTGCGCCGCTCGGTAGGCGGCGAGCTGGTGGTTGAACAGGTTGTTTGCGCCGTTGACTAAATTGTCAGCCTCCCAGCCAAGCGCGAAGGCCTCGTAGGAAACGTGACCCAGAGCCTTCACCACATCCAATAACCTGGCTGGCAAATTCTCCTGCGGGATCACCCGAAGAATTTCTTCGTCGCCCGTCCGCGCACCGGCCTGTGCCAGCTCCGCCGCAACATAAGCCATACCGCGCTTGGTCGCCTGTCGCACCGAAAGGGGCGCGTCGCCCTTCTTGATGAAAACGGTCATGTATCAGGCCTCCCACACGCAGATCACGCCCACGTCCACATTGGCAGGTGCCACAGCGAAAGTGATCGTGTGGATGAACCCATCGAAGATGACGGTGTAATCCTCGCCCGTGCCTGGGCGCCGTAGCGCGCCATCCACATAGACGAACTTGGGCTTCCACCCGCGCGGCAGCGCAAAGGCGGTCTGCGCGCCGGTTCCGGAAAGCCAGAAGGCCTCCTGCGCGACGCCAGCAGCGACCTTTGCCCGAAGCGCAGAGAGTTCTTCGCGCAGATTCTGAGCTGGTTTCTCGATATAGACTGTCACTTGTCAGTCCTCCTTATTCTTCTACGACCAAGCCGTTGACGGTACTGACCGCCGTCCCGACCGGGGTTTCGGTGTTGGCCACGCGAACGAGGCCGTCGAACACGCTGCGGCCTTGGCTGGTTCCGACGTGCAGCAGATTCGTCTTGGGATCGTGGGCGAGCGCGGTCACAGCATCTGAGGTGCCGAACAGCGTGCACTGCGCACCCGGAAGGAACAGCCGCCGCTCATCCTCATAGATTTTTACGATCTGGTTTGGCGTCGGGGCATTGCCAGATATGCGCAAGAGCGCAATACCGCCAGGCCCGTCCAGGGACTGGTTTCCATCGTGGCGCACGCCGACTCGCAGAGTTTCCGTTCCTGCCAACGAGAGATCTGCGACAGACGCAACGTTCACCAAAGGGACCGAATTGGCATAGAGCGTCGCCTGCCCGTCAATCCGAACCAATGCCCAATGAAACCAGCCGGTCGGCGTCAACACATTTGGACGCAGGCTTGGCGCGCCGAGAATATAGGCCTCGAGATTGCCAGCGGTTGGCTGTGGATATGTGCCGACAAAAATCTTGGGGGCTCCGCTCGAGCTGTCTCCAAGACGAACGAAGGTGGCATAGGGATCGGCCGTATTCGCCCACCCCATCACGCAGAAATCCCCCGTTCCAAAATCCAGCGAGTTGTCGAAGGGCAGCTCAAAGTAACTCGTTGCAGAAAAGCCAGAAAATGCGACAAGATTGGCGCCCTCAACCACAAAAGACCGAGTGATCGAACCGTTTACGATCAAATTCTGCTTTGCGACTGAACGATCAGCAACGGCCAGACGCACCGAAAAGTTGTCAAAGTCGGCAAAGGCCCCAGCTGAAATGGACCACGAGAAGGCCTTGAGATACGTGGTCTCGGTTTTTGCAATGAAATGCAGGTGATATGTGCCAACCCCCGCACCGGAAATCTCGGCAAGCTCACGCGTTGTCCCGCTGGGATTGGCAGACAGCCCAACACCGGAATTGCCAGTCGAGGTTCCAACGACCTCAAATGCAACGGTGTATGCCTGGCCAGGAACCGTATTCAGAGCATAGACGCCCGCGGGGCTCGACCCCGCCGAAAACGGATCATTATTTTGGACGCGCATAGCACCCGAAACGATCGATAAGGTGCCCTCGCCGGTGGCGGTCCAGCCGTCAAGGTCAACATCAAATGCCCCGTTTGCGACCAGTTCAGATTCGGTGAGAGTTGAGCTGTCCGTATCAGCCAACCACGCCCCCGTGATATTTCCCAGAAGCCAGCCTGTGGCGTAGTGCGACGACGCATAGGCCACCATGCTGCCCGCAGGATTTGCCAAATTGTTGTGGGTTCTGGTCAGACCAAGGGACGTGCCGATTGATCCGTCAGAAGCCAATCGCGCAGGGCCGCCTGCGTTTTCACCGAGATGGGCCATTTCACCATACAGGATCCCGGAGCCGGACGTTGCCTGCGAGCCCCACAGAGTCAAACCATCGTCAGCGTTCAAGCCTTCGCCGCCGGTTCGCCAAAAATAGATGTCTCTGTCCGAACTCGGGATATTGACTGATGAAACCTTACGGCTCTGCGTCAACTGCTGCGAAAACCGCAGCTGGTTGCTTGGCAGGAAAACAACCGAGGCGGAGGCGCTGTAATCTGCGCCTGACGTGTCAGTGATATCCCAGACGTTGCCGTCGTCCTTTATGACGCTGATGCCCGCGGCCGTTGCCACAGCGATTGTTGGCATCGGCAGGCCCGTGTCGGGATCGCGAGGCGCGTCTGGTAGTACTGCAATCGCGACGTCATTTACCGTGTCATTCAGCAACCCGCCCGCAAACGCACCGTCAACTGGAGCGGTCTGCAGGGCGGTCATTGGGACGAGATAACCGCTGTACGCTTGCGACGGAGAGGCAACACGGCGTTCAGCACGATCCGCTACAAAATCCAGGACCCGCAAACCGCCGTTTGTATTGGGATAAGGAATGCCGAGAACGATCTTTCCATCTCTGGCCACCACGGACGCCCGACCACCGTTGTAATCGAGGGAATTTGCGTAAAAGAGGCTTCTCCCAGAGTTTGCCGTAGTGCCGCTGACGGACCACCAAAGCGGCAAAAATGGATCGTCCGCGTCGTAAATGGTGACCTTGTTGCTTTCGACAATGATCACGGCAACCGCAGGGAACTCACGCCGCGCCCCGCGCGTGGCCGTGTTAAGGGGCTCGTTATACCAGCTCGTGTGCTGGCACCGCTTGCGCCAAGCCCCCCCGTCGCTGTCGAGGCTCGTGTCGTAGACGAACACATCCACGGCGGTCACGGCCTTCTCGGCGAGCATCGCGCCGATGCTCTGATAGCTCACGCCTGCCTTCACATTCGCAAGGTGGGTCGCGGCGGTCGCGGCATGGGCAGCCGCCTCATCCCGGTAGGCCTCGGTGGCCATCTGCTCGGCCTGCGCGGCGACGATCTCGGCATCGGCCTGCGCCACTTTCCCATCTAGCTGCGCCTGCGTAAGGTTCGTCTCGCCGGTCAATTGGTCGACTGAGGTGGTCAGCTTCGAAATCGAACTCATGAGGGTCATGTCGCTGTCCTTTAAAGGGGAAATAGGCTGGGACGGAGCAATCAGATTGGCGCAACAGCGCCAAACTACTGCTGGACCACAAGATCACCACTGGCCGCTATCGCGGTCGTCACCGCCGACGTGCTGTGCGCCACCCGACTGAGGCCTTTGAACACTGAACGGCCTTCAGTAGTGCCGACATGCAAAAGCCCCGTATCGGGGTCGTGCGCGATTGCTCTCGTGACATCCACGGACCCATAGAGCGTACACGCGGCGTTTTCCTGGAATAGCGGCCTCTCATCCCGGTAGATCTGGCGAATTTGATCGTTGGCCGGCGCAGTGGATGATACACGAAGGAGGGCAAGATGCGCGGCCGTCCCTCCGGAAAACACCCCGTTGAACCAGTATGGGCCGACATTCAGAAAATAGTCGGCGCCAAAGGAAAAATCGAACGATGATGCGGCCACTGAATCAACCGACATGCCATTGACATATGTGTTCAGAACCCCGTTCCGCCTCACGAAGGCAACATGCCTCCATACTGCGTCGCCAAAGGTAAACGGGATATTTCGGCTCATTGAATTGGCGCCGACACCGAACCTGACGCGCAATTCACCGCTCGTGCCTAAGGCCCAAAAAACCATGTGGTTTGTGCCATAGCTTACTCCAAGGCGGTCTGAGATTTGCAGCAGCGCAAATGAACCGCTGCCTGTGGTCTTGACCCACGCCATCACGGAGAAGTCGCCGGTCCCAAAGTCGAAAGCTCCAGTATAATTCTGCTCAAAATAGTTGGCGGCGGAGAATCCGCTGTATGCGACGAGCTCAGCGCCTTGCGAAACGGGCTCGCGGGTCACAGTGCCATTGATGACGAGGCCCTTGTTGTTCACAGAACGGTCGGCGTCCGCGAGTTTCACGGAGACGTTGTCGAAGTCGACATATTGACCAACATCCGCGCTTTGCACTTGGATGGAAACAGTCGTGTTAGAACCTGTGGCCTTGAAGTAATGAACCAACTTCGAGCCCACGCTTTTCGTTGTGTATGTGCCACCGGTAATTACGCTTCCCGACGACGCGGATCCGCCGATCAGATCCACTGTCACGCAATACGTATTTCCTGCTTCCGTGGGCACGACCTGTGAAAGCCGTCCGTAGGCTGCTGTGCTGGTTACACGCACAGCACCGGAAATTACGGAAGCTGTTGCGTCAAGTACAGTCCATCCAGTCGTATCGACATCGAAGGTGCCGTTCGCAACCAGCTCGCCGCTGGCAACGAGATCGCTATCATCCGTGTCTGCGAGCCAAGCCCCTTTAGTATCCCCAGGCATCCAGCCAGTGGTGTAGTTTGCGGCGATGTAGGCCACCATGCTGCCGTCGGATTTTGCCCCAGGAACGTCACCGAAGTGCATCAAGGTCAGCGCGCCGGTACAACCGCGTGCAAGACTGTTCGAAGACAAAAGAACCGCAGCCCTTGCGCCATTATCTTTGAAGGCAGGCCAAATGCTCGGTGAGTTAAACCCGTAAACGTGGCCCATCACGTAGGCCAAGTTGGCCCCGTTCACGTCGGTTCGGTCGGTTGAGAGATTGGCGACATCGATCACCATCGGATTTCCGCTCGTCGTCGCCGTCGTTCCATAGGTAAAATATAGAAGTGATCCGAAGAATGAGACGTGATTGGCATGTCCCATTGAATAATATGAGAGGTGATGCACCTCGCCGCGGTCGGTGATTATCGAAACGCCACCAGCCGTTGCGACGGCAATTGTAGCCAATGGCAGCTTTGAGGCGGGATCGATCGGGGCATTCGGCAGCACAGTCATGGCCACATCGTTGACCGCCCGGTTCACGATTCCGGATAAATATTGCCGGTTGGCGCCCAGAACCCTTGAGCCGCCACCGTTGCGGCCTGCAATGCCAACACCACGAATCGCAAAATTGTTTGACGAATAATCCAGTGATACGAGGCTTTTGTCTTGAGGAAAGCCAACCAAACAGAGCCCGCCGCCGGAGCCAGCGACCCCGACAGCGAGAATACCATTGAACATTGCGACAGCAGTCGTTGGGCCCGTATAAATGAAGTTGTTTGATCCGAGAACGAACCGCATCCAAAGAGGATGGGAAGGATCATCACCGTCGTAGATTGTGACAAAGCTTTCGTCAGCGACGATCACAGCTACCGCAGGAAATTCGCGTCGCGAGCCTCTATTATATGTATTCAACTCTTCCCGATACCAGCTCGTGCCGGCGCAGCGATGCCGCCATGCGCCGCCGTCGCTGTCTTTCGAGGTGTCATAAATGAACACATCGACAGCCGTGACCGCCTTGGTGAGCGCGACGGCAGAAAGGTCCTGATAGGCAACACCCGAGGCGGCCGACTGCGCCGCTCTGTATGCAGCATCCTTGAAGGTCCCAGCCTGATCGCGAGCAGAAAGCGCAGTCACCTTGGCAGCCTGCGCTTGCGCGGTTGCAGATTGCGCGTCGGTAACCGAGGCATCAAGGGTGGCCGTCTTGGAGACCACGGCCCCCTTCAGATTGTCGACCGAGGCCGTCAGGGCGTCCACTTGCTGTTGAACTGTCACGGGCGGGGCTCCTTACGAAAAGGCGACGGCGGAGACATACCGCGTCTGCGAATTGACGAACGCAGTTGCCATTTCCAACATAGCGGTTTGGATGTTGGTCAGTGGTCCAGCCGCGTCCTGCACGGTGCCAATGTTGGTCGCGATCACCTCGATTTCCTCGGCGAGCGGCTGCACGACGGCGGCCGCGGCAGAGGCCGTACCCTGACTAGCAGCGGCATTGGCTTCGCTCTGAGCGGCAGCTTGTTCACTCGACAAAGATGCCGCTTGGGAAGCCGCAGCCGCCTGTTCAGACCCCGCGGCATTGGTCTCGGAACTGGCTGCCTGCACAGCAGACGCCGCGGCATCAATTGCGCTCTGTGCCGCTTGCGATGCGCTCACTTCAGACGCATCTTCCGATCCCTTGGCATTCCCAGCCGAAACAAAGGCTTCTGATGCTTTGGCCACCGAGGTGGTCGCGGCATTCTGTGCCGCCGTCAGTTGACTGTTGAAGGTTGCAAGCTGCGCCTGCCCAGCCTCGATCGCTTCTTGCGCCGCCAGCATCTGGCTGTAAGTCGCATAGGCCGGCAGGGTTGCATAGTCCGACGCACCGTCGCCCACTTTGGTGATGCCCGTATCAATCTCGAAAGCAAATTCACCCTCGGCCAGGATCGGATTGGCGGCGCTCCATTCGGCCGCCGTGCCACGGCGCATCTGGATTTTGGCAAAGACTGTGGAAGTCATGGGGTTTCTCCCTGAATGCGACCATCAATGGTGCGAAGACTGGGGTCAGCAGCAGCCCCACCGCAGTCGATGACGGCAAGGCCTGCGTAATCGGTATCGGGTGCACCGCCATCGAGGATCTGCGGGACGTAGGGCACCTCGATTTCGACGGGGCCATGGGCGCGCAGTCGAAACGGCGATCTCCCAAAATAGACGACACCGGACATGCTGTTTCCTTGATAAACGGTGACGGTGACCGACGCGCAGTCCGCGCGCAGCCAGAGGGCTTCGAACGGCGCGATGCCTCGGATCAGACGCATTCCCCGGATCGCAAATCCGCCGTCGTCAGGCGGTTCTTCCTCCGGTGCCACCTGACCCCAGATCCGGGCACCGAGTGGCGGCACCACGAGCGCAGCGGAGGCATTGAAGGCGACCATGGTCCAGGCATCCAGGGTCAGGTCATACTTGATCCCGTCCACAGATCACCTCGAGGATTTCACGGTTCAGGGCCGCCAGCCGCAGAGGCGCGCGCCGATTTCATTATGGGTGACGATCTGGGCCAGTGTGCCCTCAGACAGCACATCGGCACGAGATGGTCTGATGGGGGCAGCCCAATCGCAGGCATCGCGATCGCGCGTCGGATCAATCGCGCATCCAGCGGTCAAGGCGGCGCTCAAGATCAACACGATCAGCATTTTGCACCTCATGGGACACCTCTTTCGCTGTTTGCAGGGATCGGATCCGGGCATCGGTTCGGCGGATGATGAATTCCGCTTCAGCCTCCAGACGGCCGCGCCGAAACGCGACCCAAAGCGCAGCGCCAATCGCGAATGCGATCGTGCCCCAAAAGGCAGCCTTGCGGCCAATCCGGGAAAGGAAGGCGGTGAGGATCGTGATCATTCCCCGCCCTCCGCTGAGATCGGCAGGCCCGCCGTTGTGAAGCAATGGGTGTCGAGCGACAGCACGGTGACATTGTCGGCCTCGGCGGCGGCCCGAATATGGTCATGGGAGAGGACAGCGGCGTCCTCGCACTCAGCGAATGTGCGCATCGCCACGGGATGAATATCGGACCCGCAGGCTGGAACCCCGCCGATCAACGTGCACATGGAAAGGATCAAGACCCACATCACGGCGTCTTCCCACTGCGATGATCTTCGATCCGGGCATTGCGGGCTTTCAGGGCGTAGAAGATGACGCCGATGAACACAGCCGCCCCGATCCAGGGCAATGCCACTTGCAAGGCATCCGTCAGCCCAAACAGATCCAACACTCGTTCGGCGGTATCGCGCGCCTCTTCCGCTTGGGTCAGCGCCGGCGCAATCTGCGCGGCCACAGATCCTGCAGCACCCAGAACGCCAAGCCCCACCTGGGCATTCGCCGCCGTGATAATGCGACTGCCTTCTGGCACGCCCGCGGCCCGTTCCGGCGTGACCGCTCGCCGCTCTGCGCTGGTCAGGGCCTTCGTCAGTGCCACATCGATGATCGGCACCAGCGGCAGACCTTGATCATCGCGAAACGCCAGGATCGCCGCGCGGGTGCGAGGCCCGATCTGACCATCAACCTGACCCACCTCGTGATAGCCAAGCGCTTTGAGACGTGCCTGCAGATCGCGCACCGACAGCGTCACGGCCGGTGCCACATTCCCCGCGCGCCGCACCCCGAGTAGTCGCGATTTAGCATAGCGCTGGATATTGACGGCATCGGACTGGTTGCCGCCCAGCACTTCAATCATAGCGCCCGCCATCTTCACGAAGTAGCCCACATGGCCCTGCCAGGATTTTGAACCGCGCGAGAAGACGACAATGTCGCCCTCTTGGGCGTCCGCCAGGTCCACGGGAATGCCCCAGTCCAGATAAGAGCGCGCGTTCAGGCGTCGGGTTGACCGCAGCCCCGCCTTTTCCAGACAATGGCCGACAAAGGCTGCACACCAAGCGACAGAGTCGTGTTCCACCCAGTCGTGGCCGACCGAGGCGTACATTGCCATGATGGCCGGGTTGTCTTCAGGCCCGGGGCCCTCGGTGGTGCCGATGTAGCCTTGGGCGATTTCAAAAGGGGTCATACGAGCCTCCTTGCAAAAGAAAACGCCGCCCCAAATGACGGCGTGCGGTCGGAAGTTTGATGCTAAGCGGATGTTATTTCTTGCGGCCAATCCAGGCGCAGAGCAGGCTTTCGGCGCCGCGCGGGCCGAGATAGGCGAGCGTCGCCACGAACCCGGTTGAGACCGGCTGGGTCAGACCAATGTAATTTGCCGCCGCATCGCCGATGAGCGCCATGCCCACGGCCACTGGTATTTCCCAAAGGAGTTCCTTGCCGAAAAAGCGGCGATTGCCAAGTTTCACCTCTCCGGAATGCCACATGAGCCTGCCGGTGAAGGCACCGATCAGGGTGGTGATGGCGCCGCCAAAAAGGTGGTTGATGGTTTCGATAAAACTGTTGTCCGGCATCTGCCTGCCTCCTTGGTCTCAGAACGGCCCGGTTGCATCCGGATCGATGATGGGCGGCACATTCGCGCTTGGCGCCACCGGTGCGGTGGTCTCAAGCCTCACATCTGTACCCGCGCCTTGTTGCGGCTGCTTCAGCTCCAGCGTGGTGACAAAGCCCCCCGAACGGGTCAGCGTGTGGGTCACAGCCTCGATGCGATAAGACCCGTCCACGCCAGGCCGCGTGCCGGACACGGTGCAAAGCCCATCCGGCACCGCCGCCGTATTGCCTTCGATGACCACCGCGCCTTCGCCAGCATCCCGAGCCGTCGTGGCGGCATCGCTTTCGCCCTGTTGGGTGGTTTCCTGCTCTCCCGCTCGGGCGAAACGGTCAGCGTAGATGCTTGGTAGATCGACGCCTGTTGCCCGATCGACAACCTGCCAGGCGCCCGCCTCTACGTCATACCAGCGCCCACGGACTGCCCCGAACTGCGGGCGGCCGAGCTTCGGGGCGATGTCCCAGCTGTGCAGGTTCTGGCCCCAGGTTGCGGCAATGGCGGCCGCATAATCGGCATTCCGCTTTGAGAGCACGATCTGCCCGCCGGTGACGCGGAAGTTGCCACCGATTTCTCGAGCGAGCCGCTCGCCCATGGCAATCAGGCTTTCATCGCGCATCTCGAAATAGCCGCGGGTCAGGTTGCGCAGCTTCGGATCGATCTCGATCTCCGTGATCCCGGCATGCGTTGCCGCATCGAGCAGGATAGTCTCTACCGTCGCCCCATCCCAATGACGCTGCTGGCCTTCTTTGGCCCGACCTGTCGTATCCATGCCCTTGGCCGTGAAGCGAAGCCGTCGTCCCGCACTGCGGGTGCCGGAGGATTTCAACTCATCGACGGTGCCCTCGAAGACGACACGAAGGCCCTCACTGTCCCAGCCAAGCGCAATCGACACAGGCGCGCCGATCTTGGGCAGGACAATCCGACCATCGGTGTCATCAATCTCGAGATCTGCGCTATCGGTATGGGTGCCCACCTTGTCCGAGACTTGCAGGCCCAATAGGACCGGCATCAACGCCGTGGTGATATTCGTGCCCGCCACGGTCACGTTGAAAAGCGCGCGTTTTGACATGGGCAGGCTTCCTCACCAAAGCCGGATCGGATCTAGAACCTGCTGCTCCCGCGGGATCGGAATGGGCATGTCAAAGCTCGTGCCCATCGGTAGGGTCTGGCCAAGGTCGGCAAGCCCAGGGTTCAGATCATAGATCGCCTCCACGAGCCCCGGCATGGGCCGTTTGAATCGGCGCCAGACGATCACCGACACGGTCAGCCCGTCGCCTTCCACGGTCACGGTTTCGATCACTTGGTCCATAGGAGCACATCCGCCAGAAGAGAGAAGAACGCCCCCGCACTTGGCGCGCTGGCCCGTTTCACGGTGATGTCGACATCGATCACCTTGCCGACGCCATTGCGCCCCAGATAGGAGGCGCCCTCGGTCACCGAGAGGATGTTGACCCAGCCCATCAAGACCCCATCGCCGCGCATCATATATTGCGGGCGCCCCGAGGCGCGGGCTTGCGACAAAAGCGTCAGCTGGCCCATGCCGCCGAACTTTTCTGGATAGAGGCGCGCCTTGATCGTCCAGCTTTCCGGGCCTTCGCCCACATATTCGAGGATGGGCCGCGCTCCGAGCACGGGCTTTTCGGCAAAGCCGGCCTCGGTGCCGTGGCTATAGCCATCAGTGTTGAAAGGCAGGATTTCGAATTGGACGGGTCCGAGCATCATCAGCATCAGGCAAACCTCAGCCCGGTATCAGCATAAACACCCCGGAAGGCTTCGCGGATCTGATCGCGCAACTGGCGGGTGATTTCTGCCGCAAGCTGCTGAGGATCCGCTGTCGCGCCGGTGATGGTGATCGGCACATTCACCGAGACCTCCACTGGTCCCGCACCGCCCATGCTTCCCGCTGGGTTTACATAGCCATTGCGATTGGCGGTGATGAGTTCCGGCCCACGCTCGCCCACAAGGTAAGTCCCACCGCGCGAGATCGGCCCGCCAGCAGCGCGTGTCCCATCAACCCCGGAAAATTCATCCACTGCCACGGCTGGGGCTTCATTCCCACCGCCGAGCCAGGCCGGCATCGAGGGCCAGCGGATGATGTTCGTCAGATCAATATTGCCGATCGCCTCGACGATGCGGCTTGGGATACCCCGGATCCAGGCAATCAGCTCTTCGAACTTGGCGACCATCCCGTCCCAGAGTGCCTGGATCGCCTCAATCCCCTTGTCGTAAAGCCCAGTGACGAGCCCGGCAAAGACATCGATGATCCGGCCGGTCAGATTGGCCGCGTTCTGCGCAATGCGGGCCTGCTCCTCTTCGGAGAGCACCTCCTGCTCGAAAAGCCCTGAACTGAAGAACCCGGTGATCGCATCCACCGCCGCCCCGAGGGCTGACCCGAGCCCCGAGAAGGCGCCAGAAATGGCCTCGGTGATCGGCGTCAAGAAGCTGAGCTTTTCGCCGAGCCAGTCCAACGGGCCCTGCAGGCGTTCGGAGATCGCTTGGCCGACGCCAGACAATGTTGCCGTGATCCGATCCCAGTAGCGGTAGATCGTGAAGCCTGCCGCAGCAACGACCGCAGCCACAGCGGCAAAAGTCGCCCAAACCGGTGCCGATATCGTTGCCACAGCCGCCCCGATGGCGGCAATGCCAGAGGACAGCGCTCCAACACCTGGGACTGCGAGCGCAACCCCAGTCAAGCCGGCGCGCAGTCTTCCCAGTGTCCCGAGGGGCTGTCCGCCCATCGACGCCAAAGCCGATTGCAGCCCGATCATTTCTGTGGCGGCTGTTCGCGCGCCAATAGCCGCACGTCCGATCGTGTTGTAACCGGCGGCAATCATCGACAGCACACCGCCGCGGCCCAAGAGGCCGGCAAATTGCAGCGCCGCCATCGCGCCTTTGAAAGCGATGACTGCCGCGGTGGCCCCCACCACGGCGAGCGTCACCTCGGGATAGGCCGCAGCCAGCTCCGAGATCCGCAGGATCAGCGGCGTGATCGCCTCCGCCAGAGACGTGATCGCGGGCATCAGCGCATTGCCAATGTTGACCTGCAGCTCGGTCAGCACGTTCTGAAAGCGCTGCATATTGGCCTGGAACGTGTTGTTGCGCGCTTCGAACTCAGCAAAGGCCGATCCAGCGTAATTCGCGCGGTCGCCCACCATGCCAAGCGTGTCTTCCACAAGGCCGAGGTTGGTCAGGAGCGGGCCCAAGGCGCGCGCCTCATTGCCAAAGAGCTGGCTTGAGATGGCCGCCTGCTGCTCGCGCGGGATCTGGCTGATGCGGCGCAGCACATCGAGCGTCGTGCCCACCGCGTCTTCCTGCATGCGCCGCGCGACGGCTTCTGCATCAAGCCCCAGCTCTTGGAACGCCTCCCTTTGCGCCCGCGTGGCTGCGGACCCGCGTGTCAAGGCCGCCCCCATATTTCGGAAACTTGTCGCGGCGACCTCGCTTTGGGCGCCGGCCGCCAGCATCGCCGAGGCAAAGGCTGAAGTCTCTTCGGCCGAAAATCCAAACAGCGTCGCTTGCGCCCCAACGCGGCGGACCACATCAAGAATATCGGCCGCACTAGAGGCCTGGCTGTTTGAGAGATGGTTCATGGCATCTGCCAGGGAGGCCGTCTCGTCAATCGTCAGCCCCAAGGCCGTCATCAGGTTGGCCATCGAGGCCCCCGCCTGATCGGCGCTGATGTCGAAAGCCACGCCGATCCGCGCGGCGGCATCGGTGAAGCGAATGAGGTCTTGCCCGGCAATACCTGCTTGGCCCGCGGCAGCGGCAATTTCCGCGAGGCCCGTTACGGCGATGGGAATGTCGCGCGAGAGGGCAAAGAGATCCTGTTGGAACTGGCTGAAGCCCTCCGGCGTCGGAAAATCCACCACTTTGCGCACATCAGCCATGGCGCTTTCAAACGCGGACGCCGCCGCGATCGGACCGCCGATGGCTTCGCGCAATGCGTAGAAGCTGGCGGCCGCATCGACCAAGCCACCCCGCGCAGCCGCAAGGGATCGGTTATTGCGCGTGATCGCAGCATTAAGCCGATCCCCGAACGTCATCGGCAGACCGTTGTTTTCCCGGATGCGGGAGGAAATGCCGGCTAGCGCACTGGCAGCCTGGCGTGCAGGGCTCGTCACGCGATCGAGAAGCTCGATCACCAACTGGGAGGTCAGCGTTGCCATGGGGTTCGGTTCACTTCGGTATTGCGGCGCGCGCCAAACGTCGGGCCTCGGCATGCCAGAGCACCAGCTCCGGCCAGTCCATGTCCATCAGATCGGTGATCGGTGTGTTCAGCCAGTGGGCAGTTTCGGCTGTGATGGTGCGCCAGTCGCGGATGCCGTGCCCTTTGGGAAAAAACCCGCGATCACCTCGGAGATCGCGGTAAAATCATCCGTGTCCATCTCTTCTATCGCCTCGCGCGGCAGATCCGTCAAAACAGCGGCCATCAGAATGCCCTGTTCCAACTGATCCTCAATCCCGGCCAGGGCGTCCTGCAGGGTCTTGAGGTCCTTCACTTTCGGTTTCTTAACGCTGATCTCTGTCAGAGTCTGATCGCCCAAGGTGATGGGTGCCGTGAGCGGTAGGCGTTTATTGCGATGCTGAGGCATGGGCCCTCTCAAAATCCGTTGGGAATGCGCAGGATGTTGCGTTCATCCGCGTTCTGGGAGGTTCCATCCACGCGCCAATCTGCGGTGAAAAAATCCCAGTAGAGTTTCTCGACCCCGCCAAAATGCAGCTCGTAATGCAGGATTTCCGAGATCGAATAATCAAAGCCCTGCATTTCGCCGCGCTGGAAGGCTTCGGGGTTTGCCGCGCCAAGCCGGCCTTCAAGCACGGCTTTGGCCTCGATGGCCTCGCCCGTCCGTTTTGAGCGGATCGAGCCATAGGCGGTGAACTTCTTGCGCGAGGCAGCGCCAAGCCCGAACTGGGTCAGAAGATCTGGATCCCAGCCCGCCAGCTTGAAGCTCGCTTCAAGCTTCTGAATGCCGACGGCCACCTCGATCTGCACCCGCGAGCCGCCCGGGTGATAATCCTGAAAGCTTTCCTGCAGATTGGGCAGCTGCAGCTCGGTCAGCGTCAGGTGCTTCGAGGCCGTCGGGTCCTCATCGCCGCAAAAGAGGTTTGCGGCTTCCATGATGTAGATATTACTCATATTGTGTTCCCTCAGCCGGTGATGGTGCCGACCTGCGCGAGCAGGTCATCCAGAAGCGCATCGAGCGCCGGGCGGTAGCGGGCGGATTGAATGCCGAGATAGCGCAGCACCGGCGCCTCCTCGGCCGCAAAGCTGACGGTGAAGCGGCCCTGGCGCAGCTCTTCCGGCGTGTTCTGATCGCGGGTGAACTTCAGCTCAAAGCCCAGAATGTCGCCATCGGCCTTGAGGTTGCGGAGCCCCGTTTCCATCGTGTTCAGGATGGCCTGGATGGTTTGGCCGGTGACGTTAAAACGCCCGAGATAAAACCGCAGGGTCCGGAGCAGCATCAGGTGGATAAAGTCCCGCCCGCGGGTGACGTTATAAAACCGCCAGAGATCATCCTCGCCGGCATTGTCGGTGCCAACAAAGATGAAGCCACCCTGGCCAATGGCGCTTTCAACGCCCATTTCGCCCCTCAGGATGACGCCGATATTCGCCGAGAGCAGTCGCTGTCCCTCAGTCGCGCCATCGGTCAGCGAGAAGTTGATGGGGCGCGAAGGTCCGACAATCCCCTGCACCGGCTGGTTGGCCCAAGAGTGGAAAGGCCTGCCTTGCTTTTCGTGGTCACGGCGGACGCCGATGCCGATGATGGCGGGCGATGCGGGTTGGACCACACTCACACCCTCGGCGTAAACCTTCACCGCCGGATCGACGGGAATGAGGCGAGACGAGGAGATGGTTTCGCGCCAGTCAATGGCGTCCTGCTCGGAGGTAGCCGGGCCGTCGACCACAGCATGGGCGAGGAGCTTTTCGCAGATGGGCGGCAAGGCCGCGCAAACCGGGTTTGCCTCAGCCCCTGTGCGCTGGCTGGTGAACCCCGGTGCGCAAAGGAGCCGCGGGATCATGCCAATCTCGGGCCCTGCGCGTCGGAAGGCAGAAAGGCCCGTCAGCGCACCATCGCCCACGACATTGGCGATCGTCGCCGCGTTATCGACACCTTCCTCAACACGAACCAGGACCACCTTGGCGGCGACTTGGAATTCGCCAAGCTGCGCATTGAGCAGAACCAGCGCGTCTTTGAGCGTGCCCGCGTCCCCGAGCGCGGTCAGCTTGGCGGCATCGTCGGAATAGAGAAACACTGGGTCATCGGCGGGAAAAACCGATGCATCCGCATCCGGCGCAGTGCCGATGATGCCGACCACCGACATATCGCTCCAGACCGGTGGGCGCGGCTCATTGTCGATCCGTGTGATCGAAATCCCGAAAGTTGGGTCGGACATGGCTGTCCCTCCTCAAAAATGTCAGGGCAAAAGGTGCTGGTCAGTAGGACCCGCCATCCACCGTGGTGATCTGCGCCTGCAGGGCATCGAGTGTGCTTTGCAGGTTTGAAACCTGGGCAATCGTATGCCCATGGCTACTGGCCGCCTTGCTGGCGAGCTGAGCGGTCAGCGTCGGAATATCGCCGATCCCGAGCGCCACCGTGCCGGTTTGGCCATTCACCGAGGACACCGGGCCGTTTGCCAGAACGCTTTCAGCCACGGCCGCGGCATCGGCCGCATCTTGAGCTGCCTGCTGCGCCAGGAGCAGCGTATTGGCCACATTGGCGGCGGCCTCGATCAGGGCCGTGGCGAGACCCGCGCTTGCGGAAATCACCCAGTCATTGTGTTCCGCAGCGCCGATCTCGCCGTGCATGGCGATAACCTCACCCGCGAGCCCGCCGTTTCCGCGCGCATAAGCAGCCACCCGAAACACTGCCCAGTCGTTCAAGCTGTCAGTGCCACCCCGGGAGATCACCACATAGGGCGTGGGTGCGAAAAGCGCGCGTGCCGGTGTGTCATCGATCTCAAAGGTGGTCTCGAGCCCCACCGTGAGCGTCAGCGGCGTCGAGGACGTGGCCACCAGAAACCCGTTTTCTGCGGCGGCAGATGCTGTGGCCAGCGCGGGCCCCAGCACCTCATTCACCCGAGTCAGGCCCAGCGTGACCAGATTGTCGGTCGCCGTGCCAATCTGCGCGAGCTGCGTGTTCAAATCCGCAAGGCTTTCGGCAATCAGGCGATAGCGGCGGTTGAAGAAGTCCCGATCGAGATCCTGATTGTCGCGCACGCGTAGGTCTTCAAACCTCAGCATGGCATCAGCCTTTCTTCAGCGGCTCAGATGTCGCGATGGCCTCGGGATGATCTGCCGATAAGCTGTCGAAGATTGCCGCCGTGACGGTATAGCGCGCGCCCGGCCGAAACTGGACGCCGGCAAATTCAAGGGGACGGTTCACCGTCACCCGGTAATGGGTCGGTTTGGAGGCCATGAGGCGTGTTTCCTTGCTGGTATTAGCTTTGCGCGTATTCGATCAATTCGCTGACGAGAAACGGCACGGCCGCGCTGACGGTCGAGCCGACAATCTTGACCGCATAGGTGCTGACCGAGGTCACATTGAAAATCGAGGTCCGCCGCACCGTACCATCAGCCAAGACCACGTCTTCAACCACATCTGCCGCCTCAGTGCCGGTGAGACCCGCACCCGTCAGCAAGGTGATGGTGCAATCGTGGTTTGCCTCTTCGAAATGCTGCAGGTCGGTGACCACCTTGACGCTGGTTGTGGGCGAGCCAAGCGTGCGCGCCTCGGACAACCAGGTAAAGGCCGTCTTGGGGCGCGTGGCGACAGCCTGCGAGCCGGTCAATCCAAAGCCAGGCATCAGGTCGGTGGTGCCCGTTAGCGTCACTCGCAGCGGCAGAATGCCGGGCAGCCCAGATAGATCAGGACCGTTGGCCTCGCCATCAAGCGCCACCCAGGCCCCGTTCACTTGCACCTCGATATCGGTTCGGCAGGCGGGCGGTGTCACGCCCGGGTGCAGCACGTCGAGATCGAGAATGCCGCCTGCCAGCTGCAGGGCCGTCAGTTCAACCGAGAGCCGGGTGCGCTCAAACCGCGCGAAGTAAAGCCGCATCTTCATGTCATCGACGAGATTACCCGCGAAAAAGGCGCCATCGGTTGAGACAAAGAAGGTGCCTTGCACCACCCCGTTGTCGGTATTGGTCATGGCCACATAGTGATCACCGGTGGTGACCAGCACGATGGCATAGCGACGCCCCGCCGTCAGGAAGGTCGGTGTGATTGGCAGCTTGGTTTCCACCAGCGACGGCAGGCCCACTTCTGTGGAAATCGCCCCCACCTGAATATCCAGAACCGGCAGGGTCGTGCGCGAGATGACCCGGGACAGATCAGGCATGCCGAAGGCGGTCTCGGTGACCAGAACCGTCACATCACCGGCCGCGGCCTTGCGTGAGAAGTAGAGCCCCACTTGGCTCAGCCAGCCGTCTTGGGAGTTCAGGAAGGTCTGCGCCACCTGCTGGCCATTGATCGTGGCCGTGGTCGTCACGCGGTCCCAGTATTGCTCCTCATAGGTGTCGATCCAGAAACGCCGCACCCGGATCCAGTGCACATTGCCATTGGGCACCCGCGCGCCGTTGGGCATGCGGTCCGGCAGGCCATTGGTGACCTCCCAGGTCTCGCCTGCGCGGCGGAAGACATTGCCCGCGAGATCATAGGTGCCCTGACGCCACCAGCGGCTATTGGTGCAAACCACCATGGAATTGCCATAGCGCCGCCGCGTGCGGGCGCGCGTGAGCTGGCGGATGTCTGTGGTCTCGAAGGTGTATTGCGCAAGCCGGGTTTCAGAGGCGTAGCCCGTCAGATCAAGCCGGACGCCATGAGCGTATTTGGGCAGAACAAAGCCGCTGTTATTGGCGATATAGACATTGTTGGGGTTCAGAAGCGCGAGCTCTGAGGTTTCCGCCCCAGCCCGCGGGAAGCGAATGCCTTCCTCGACCACGGCATCGAAATCCGGGTGATCAACGTTCGACCCCTCCGCTGTCAGGAAATGGTTGGTGCCGTAGTAGATATAGGCGCCCGGCGCATAGACTTCGGTACGCAGCTCATCGAGCTGTTCGGTCAGTTCGACGATTTCGGCCTTGGTGGCATAGCCTGCCAAGCGATCCGCCAGCGCAGACAGGTCCGTGCGCAGCGTGTCCACCTGACCGCTGATTTGGCCACGCCAGTTTTCGAGCGCGATTGTGCGGTTTGCAATATTGCGCAGGTTCGGCAGTTGCGTGGCCTGCCACTGTTCGATGGCCACCACGCCGGAAGTGTCGAGGAGCACATAGGCGATAACCGTGACATTTGCATCTGTCGCCGGATAGCTCGGGTCCGGCCCTTCGGTGCCTGCCACCGTGGAAATCTCCGCGCGGCGCAGGCTTTCCATCGCCACGGACTGCGGCTCTGTGGTGCCCGTTTGCGCGTCGATCAGGAAATCCCGCGGCTGGATATCGGTCTCGACCTCTTGGCCGAAGCTGACGATCGCCACGCGTTTGCGGGTCACCAGTGGCAGCACGTTGAAGAGATCAACGATAATGTCCTCGCTGCGCGCATAAACGGCGCCACCAGCGTAGAGCCGGCCTGCGGAGAGCGTGAGTTCCGTGGCCGCGGTTTTCGTGGCAGAAAACCCCGAATAGGCTTTGCCGGCTTCAAGCGCATCGCGCACGATGTGATCCATCGAGGCGCGCCCGAAATCCTGCATGTTGTTGAGATCGGCGGATTGCAGCTCCTGCCGATCGCGGTAGATGACGGTGCGTTCCATGCCTCAAACCTCTGTCAATGCGCCGAGCGTGATATCCCCCACAGCGCGGCGGTCGCCCGGTCGCGGCACGCGCCAGGTCTTTGTGTTGATCAGGACCTTGTCCCGGAGCGATTTGGCGACCATCACCGCCGCACGCGCATCGTCGACCGGCTTGGTGCTGGCAGCCACGACATAGCCATTGACGAACCGGCCCGCTGTGCGCGGATGACGCTTCCCCGTGATGCGGGTCAGCACCTCAGCCGTATAGGGCGGCATCCCAAGACGGGTGTAGCCCAGATGGGTCGAGCGTTTGCGCTCATCGAGCACGCGATCCGGGTCGTGAATGTGCCAGCGATCATAGAGATGCCGCCAGGCGATTGTTTCGGGCAGGCAGGCGCCAGAGACACGCTGCCCCGGGCCACCCGGAAACAGGGACGTCGCCTGCTGCGGGTGTTGTTCAGCGACCTGCTGCGGACGGACATCGATCAGATCGCCCTTGGGCAGGACTGTTGTGTATTGTTCCCGGCCCAGCCGATAGCTGTAGGTCTCGTCACGTGGGATGCGAACGATCCGCTGGCGCACCCCCATGTCGTCGATCAGAAACGCCTGCGCTTTCGGCCGGTCGCCAAGATGAATGGCCGCCGTGGGCTTGGGCGCCAGCACCACCTCGTCATACTCAATCGCGTTGAAGTCCCCAACGCGTTCTGGGGTCACGGTGCGAACCGTCAGAGCGGTTTCCCCGCCCCGGTCATAGAGCTTGGCCGTGCGAATGTATTTGGTCTCAGCAATCGAGACCGGATTATTTGGCCCCGCGAAAGCCGTTCCCGGGCCATCCGGCGCCGACAGAAACCGGGTGTTCCGGCCGGAAACACCCCGCGCGATGAAGGGATAGATCCTCAACTGCGCGAAGCGATCAAGATAGGCCGCGCGTTCCGTCTCGGTCAGCGCCTTTGACAGATAGGTCTTGGCCGGCGGCACGATGAAGCGCAGCGCCTCGGCGCCCGTGACCGCAAGCGCTTCGGCTATGGCGGTTTGGGTGCCTTTGATCGCGTGAAACGGCAGCGAACGAGCCGTCCGGGCGCGTTTTTTCTCCTCCGGCCAATCCTTGTCCCAGAGATCGACCGATAGGCCCCAGGCCAGCCAAGGCAAATGGGGCGCCGGAAACGCCGCGGGCTGGACCAGTTGGCGAAGGCCAATCGGCAGATCAGCGATACGCGCCCCGGTGAGATCGACGGCCTCCTCGAAGGCCGTTCCGTTGTCGGGCAGCAAGGTTTCTTGGGCCATCGCGGCGCTCCTACGCGTCGCGCAGATCCGCGACCGTGATGGTGATAGACTCCACGGCGTAGACCTCGGTCGGCCCCAGAACGAGGTCAGCCGCTGGCGAAATCAAATCCACCGAATGCACACCTTCCTGGTGCAGCTTCGAGAATATGGCTGAGCGGCGCAGGTTCATGCCCAACATCCGGTTCGTTTCCACCCAAGTGGTCAGAGCGGCAACCGCGCGATCGCGCACCAGATTGCCGTCAGGGCCAGGATAAAGCGTCAATGTTGCGTTGATCGTGACCAGATGCACAGTCGGCCCCAGGACCTCGACCATGTCAGTGAGCGGTCGGACGTCATTATTGATGAGCGCCAGACGGACGGTTTCGCGTTCTTCGAGGCTCGGTACTGGGTCATCGCCCGCGCGCAACATCGTCAAACGGACCCGACCCGGCTTTGTCATGATCGCCGTGGCATCCCGCGCCCATGGGGCGGCACTGAGGGCGTGATAAACGTAAGCCCCCTCGGGTCCCGCAACCGAGAATGCATCCGGGGCCAACTGCACGCGTCGACGCAGGCGCGCATCGTCTTCAGAAACCAACGCCCCGGTCTCGTCCTCGATCTGCATCCGGGCTGTGGCAAAGAGAGCCGCCAGGTGATCCAGGTTCGACCCGTAGGCCGAGGCCAACAGCACAGACCGGGCTGCATCATTGATCCGCGCGCGCAGAAGTATCTCGCGGTAGGCAAAAGCCTCGATGAGCTTCCGCGCAGGCTCGCTTTCAAGATCGATGACGCCGGCGATGTCGGGAAATCGCGCAACCAGATCGTCACGCATCTCTCTGACGATGGTCTCGTAGTCCAGTGTCTCGATCACATCAGGCGGCGGCAGACCGGCCAGATTGATGGCGGTAAAGCGGCTCATGTGAGGGCCTCGCGGGTTTCGATCAGGACGCCATCGGGATTGGCATAGGCATCGATGCGCCGCGCACCCTCCACGGTGTAATCGCCAAACATGGCCCGAGGCCGATATTCACCCTCGAGAAAGACGTGCAAGGCACCCGCGCGTGTGACCTCGACCACCTGGATGCGGGTGACCCGGTAGCGCGGCTCAAACTGCTCGATGGCCGAGGTCACCGCCGCGAAAAAGGGCGTTACCTCATTGGGGCTGATTGTGCGCCCCAGGAGATGCGGCACGAAAGACCCATACCATTCCCGCATCACCCGGCTGCCGAACCGTGTGGTGAAGATATCCTGCAGGCTTTGAACCACATGCGGCCAGCCCTCCAAAATGCGGCCTGTCGCGGCATTCAGCCCGACCGACGGATTGGGGGAACGGCTGGCCATGGTTCAGGGTTACTCTGTTGCCTCGGGAGCGTCGGGTTTTGTGGTGGGTTTTGCAGGCTTCGTGGCCTTTGAGACTGGTTTGACATCCAGTGCACGCAGAGAACCGAGGCGGACCTCGTGTTCGGCCTGTTTTTCGGTGAGGGTCAGGATCGTCCCAACGCCCGTGTTGGTTTGGCCCGCCACAAAGCGGCCGGCGGTTTCGGTGATGGCGAAACGTGGCATGGGATCGTCCTTCTCAGTTTGCGGGGGTGCCCGTGACCGAAGGCCCGGACAACACGCCGCTATGGATATGGCTGTCGCCGATATTCTTTCCGTTGTGGCGGACCTCGCCGCCGGTGATTTCAACGTTGGCGCCGTCAACCTTGAAACGCACACCGCCAACGGCAATCTCGAGGCTGTCTTCAGCCAAGGTCACGGTGACATCGCCGAAACTAAGCACGTTCTGGTCCACCGCCGTCGAGGGTGACGGGTTGGCATTTGAATGAGACAACGGAACGGCGACTGCCTGCTGGAAATCGCCATTAGGCGACATCGCGGTGAATTGTTGCCCGACGCTAGGTGGCGTGTGGACCCGCAGGGCGCCCGAGAATTGTGCATAGGGGATCCACGGCGACAAAAACCGCCCCGACGTTCCATGCGCAGGGCCGAAGTCCAGCCGGATCCGTTGGGTCTCGGTATCAACCTCGGCCACAGTGCCATGCCGCATCATGCCCGAGAAGCGGCGTTCGAGTTCGGCGATGCGCGCGGCCAATTCCACCAATTCGCGGATCGCCATGTCAGATCGCCTCAGCCGCAGTCATTGACGCATCGATCAACGTGATGCGCTCGCCTTCCTCGTCGAAGATGACCGCATCCATGGTCACGGCATGACCCTGGTTATCGAGCGTGGGCAAAACGCCCAGCTGATCCATGACCTCCAGTGGTACACCCAGCATTTGCGCCGTGCGCGCCCAATCGGTGAGGCTCTCGCCTTCGATCTGCTCGCGCAGCATGGCCGCAATTGGCGCTAGCGTCTGATCGGCCTCCATCAGTGCAAGGACCTCGCCCCAAGCGGTGCCGGGCGGAATATCTGCCCCCACCGTTGGCGTATCAACGAGATCACAGGTCAAAACCAGTTGACGGGCGGCGAAGCGCACACCGTTTTCGGACGAGGCACCGCGACGTGAAAGCCGCCGGGACACGCGGGGGACCAGTTTCATCCAGGCGCGCGCCCAGGCACTGTCATCGCGCGTCAGCGAGGTGATGACCTGATGCTCCATCATGTCGAGCGTCAGTTCCATCCCCTCATCTGTGTGCGGAATGGCGATGGTGATCTGGCCGCCCTGACCGTCACGGGCAGGCACCTCGACCCGCGCGGCGATGGCAAGTTCGATGATCAGATCGCAACGTTGCGCGCCCCCAGCAAGATCGCGACCAGTAATGTCGGCCTCGTGTTCATCCGTGGTCAGCACCAGAAGTGGCTGGCGGTTTTCGGCGATCGTCTGATCAATTGGATCGACCGCGCTGTCGAACACACGCGCGCCCGCAAGGGTTCGCTCCCGGAGCGCGCGGGCCGCAGCCAGCCGCATAACAAGACGGCTCAGGCTCATGAGGTTTCATCCTCTCGAACAAGAATCAGGGTCAAATCGCCCAGATCTGATGTAGCAACCCTTGAGATTGCATAGATCGGCTGGCCACTACGGGCCGTCAGAATGAGGACATCGCCGGTGATCGGCAGCCAGGGCAGCTGATCGATCTGCGGCTTTGCGAACCAGAACTCGGCAGCCGCGGCCGACAGCTTGGTCGTGCCCGACATTTGCCCACCACGCGCTTGGCCACGGAGGTCCTCCTGCACCGGGCCAGCCGAGAAGATGCCATAGGTCATTGCCTCGGGGCGGTCTGGATCGGCGGTCCGTTCCGCGTATTGCGTGGACACACGCGGGCGCAGAAGGGCCGGTTCGGCGAAAACTCCATTGACTGCATCGCTGGCATACGCATCCAAGTCATTGAAAAGAGACATGATATCACCGTCACAAGGAAATGCAGATGGAAGACACGCCCATCAGAACCGCCGAGAAGCATCGACAGGCCCTTCACCAGATCGAAGGGCTATGGCACGCCGCCCCCGATTCACCCGACGAAGTCAGGCTTGAAAAATTGGTGGCCGCGGTGGAAGCCTATGAAGCGCGAAACTTCAGCGGATGGAACGATAAGCAGACCCAAGGCTGACAGCCGTCGTCAGGCATTATTGGTTGGGCAGACCCCGAGTTGAAAGCCAAGGGCTCTGACTACCGTCAATACCAGTGAAAATGGCGGGTCATTCCCATCACGAAATGCCTCGAGCATCTCAGAAGGTCTCATACCAACTTGTTCCGCTATGCCTTCGGGGCCGCGTGCACGGATTACGTCGCCGATGGCCGCGATGATCACCAGAGCGTCACCATCATCGAATGCAGCCTCCAGATAAGCGTCTTGCTCGACACGCGTCAGCAGATGTTCCTGAATGTCCCAGTCCGTGATTTCGTGAGGCATATTGCTGCTTTCTGCGGTGCGGCCAGCATTACGTTGCTCTGGATGTCATTCAAACGCAACGCCTCTTCCGGTCCTGCTGGATCACGTCCGCTTACCGGGGATCAGGACCCGCGGGCGTGTGCAGTAATGCAGCGCGTTCATCTGGAACTCGAGGTTCACGCCTTTGCCGTTCTGCATTTCCCACTGTTTGCCGTAGAGGCGCTGGCCAGGCGTGTTGACCGTCTCGATGTAGTCCGCCGGAGCGTAGACTGTGCGGAAGAGCCCAGGCACGCCCGAGGGCACGAGATGGCATTTGTCGGTGTCAATGCCGACATTTTGCCCACCGCGATAGTTCATCCAGGTGATGCCGCCGAACTCGAAGGCACCGTAGATGCCGGAATTGCCTGCATTGATATAGGCGTTGCGCAGCGAGGCAGCGTCCGCATAGCCCTTGTAGGTTTCGCGCACCTCTTGATGGGCGATGAGATCGTCAAAGAAGGCGTCTCCGCAAAGCGCCATAATGCCCGTATAGGGCAGCCCGTCGAGGATGCCGGCCATCTGGCGGATGACGCCCGCGCATTTCTTGCGCAGTGCCCCATCGGCGGCGCTGGCATTATCGAGGTCGAAATCGACCACAGCCTGCTGGCTTTCGCCGAATTCAGTGAAATAGTCGAAGAGGACCGAGCCATCGGCATCGAGCAGCTGGCCGGTCTTGAGAATATTCAGCCGGTGGTATTCTTCCGTGAGCGCGAAGAACTGGCTCGCCTCGGCTGCTCGGTCTGCGATTTTCTGCTGCAGCCGCTCGACGGCCACTTCTTGGCCAAAGGCGCGGACCTGCTGCACTTCGTCGGCATAGATCGCGTCATCGACCTGAAAATGCGGCACCTTGAGCATGCGCACGGCGCGCTTCGATTTGTCGAAGGTCTGGCCAGGCCCACCGCGTGGGCTGGCCGAGACCAACATGCGGTTTTGCTCTTTGTCCTTCTCGATCGCAATGTCGAGCGTGTCGATGCTGGTTGTCTGGAACAGACCCATCTGGCCGATGCGAGACGGGGTGTATTTGATCTCACGAAGCGCGTCCGTGAGGCGCATGACGCTGAAGGCGTCCTGACTGAAGATGTTGAGGATCGACATGGGAGGTCCTTTATTGCGTCGGCGCGCCAGTGACTGGCCACGCGAGATCGCCCCGCTGCCCGTGGGCGCAGGCGATCGATTTCAAAATGTAAGGAATGGGGACAGTTGGCGGTGGTTACCGCACGATGATCCCGACAGCCGCGAGATCGGCTTGGGCGGCTGCCTTTTCCGCCGACTGATCGCGGTCCGGATGGTAGGTCAGGATCTTTCCGTTGACCTCGGCGTCCCGCGTGATGGCAGCGATATCAGCATCACTAGCGGTGGCGTCACAGCCGTAGAGCGCGATTGCCCCGGCAGTCTGACTGCCATCGGTCGCGCCGACGGCACTGGCCAGATATTTGCCGGTCGCGGTGATTTTGCCGAGCACGGTGCCAGGGGCGATGATGCCTGCGCCGCTGGCAATGGTGATGTTTTCCCGAGAGCGCTGGCCATTGGCCTCAGCCATCAGGAATTCGCCGGGATGCCGGCCTTCGATGAGAACGGTCATGGACTGCCTCTCCTATTCAGCTGAAACGCGCATTGGCCTGGGTAATGGCTTTCGCCCACCCGGCCGCATTGCGTTCAGATCGGTTGCGATGATCGGCCGGGGTTTCGGCCCCGAGTTCGGCCTCTCGCGCGGCACGAGCAGCGATGGAGGCGGAGGCGTTGGCTTTTGGCGATGCTGCCAGCACCTTTGCCGCGTCGGCTGCCGTCATTTCGGTTTCGAGCGCCAAAACGAGCGCTTGCGCCTCACGGCCCTCCGTTTCCGGCGCCGTCAGAATGGATTTGATGCGCGCTGTGGCCTCCGTCTTTCCGGCGGTGACACCAGCCGCATGGGCCTCGGCGCGCGCTGCCTCGACAGCTGCCTGCAGATCGGCCGGGCTAATGGCAGAGACATCGCCCTGCTGCGCCTCACTTTGGGGTGTTTTTGTCATAGATCCTCCCTTTCTCTGGGGACTTGCCCCGGAGGGCGGTTGCGAGAGCGCGGCGATCACCTCCTCGAGGCTGGCCATACGGTCAGCGAGGCCCTGGGCGATGGCATCGGCTCCAAGATAGGTCCGGGCTTCCGTCGCCCGGATTGCGTCCGCGCTGATCCGGCAAGTGCGCCCTTCGGCCACGAGACCCACGAACTGGTCATAGATTTTCATCACCTCGGCCTGCAGGTCTGCGCGGACAGCATCTGACAGCGGTCCAAATGGGTGGCCGTCGACCTTGTGGGCACCAGCATGGATGAGCGTCGGCTTCACGCCGCGGTCCTCTAGTTCGCCCGAGCGATCGAGATGGGTCAGCACCACACCGATCGAGCCGACCATGGACGTGGGCGAGACGATGATTTCCGAGGCTGCGCTGGCGATGCCATAGGCGGCGGAGGCTGCCACATCGTTGACGAAGGCCACGACTGGCTTGGTCTTATTGACCGCGCTCACCAGCTTGGCCGCGGCGAACATGCCTGTCGCCTCGCCGCCCGGACTGTCGATATCCATCAGGATCGCACGAACATCAGGGTCGGCTTCCGCCTCGCGCAGCTGCGCGGCAATGCCCTCGTAGGACACGAGACCCGAACTCGCCCCAATCCAGGCGCCGCGGTTCACGAGGCTGCCCACGATCGGCAAGATGGCGACGCCGTTTTCCACGCGCATGGACCCGACGCCGCCATTGTCACGGCGGTATGTGCCGACAAAGCGGTTGGTATCCGGCGTGATGGCTTGCAGCGGCTCAATACCAATTCGTCCCTGCAGCACGTGCAGGATCAGATCGGCTTTGTCTGGGTGCAGGAGCAGCGGCCGGTTCAGAACGCGGCCCGCAATCTGCGCGAGAGACGGTCCCGCTGCAGCGACGGCCGTCTGTTTGATGTCGGACGGTTCCGTCACCTCATCCCTCCTGTTCCAAGCGCAAAGCGCCGTGGCCCGCGGCCCTGCAGTTGGGCACATTGTTCTTCAAAACCGCGAATGACCGCCAAAAGCCGATCGGGATGCGCCCTGTGATAGGTGACGGAGCGTTCCACGCCGTTTGATCCGGCCCGAAAGCGCACTTCCATGGCCCCTTCGCCGGCGACAAGCCGGACATAGATCTGACGAAGGTTGGCAGCGGCGGCGCAAGGATCCGCTTCATCGATGCTGATCGTCATGCCTCGGCCTCATCGCCTGTGTCGTCCTGTCCATCTGCGGCCGCATTCGGGCCACCGCCCTGCGCGCCCATCATCTGCGGCTCGGGGAGGCCGTATTCCGCCCGCAGCGCCTGTTCTTGGGCGAGTTGCTGGTAGACATCGTCCACATCCGCCCCAAGATCGGTGCAGATCATCGCGTCCGACATCACGCCGAGCCGTTTCCACACCTCGTGCGCCTTGGCTTTCTTGAGATCATCAGCCTGTGGTCTTGGATCGCCGCGCCATTCTGCGCGGCACGCCGCCGTGCGATTGGCCAGGAAGCCGGCAATGCCGCCCGGGAATGGCAAACTGCCCGCCTCGATTTCTTCTTCCAGCCAGGCCTCGTAGATCGGCTGGCAAAACGGCGCCATGATGTTGCGCCGCCGCGCCTTGGTGATGGCGAAGATCTCTGTCGTTGCCGCCTGCAGCGACGAGTATGTCGCGCCCACATTGTCGCCCGTGGCGCTTTCATAGGTCAGCCCCAGGCACCGCGCGAGTTCTCGCAGCAGATGCATCGAGAAGGCGGCGTAATCTGATGACGGATGGTTGCTCGTGTGGAACTTCAGCTCCTGTCCCGGAAAGAGGTGGGCCAAGCGGCCATTGATCCCCACATCCAGCGTACTGCCGTCATAGTAGCCCGCGACCATTTCGATATAGGCTTCCATCGGCGAGATGCCTTGCGCCAGCATCTGAGCCTGTTCCTGTGGCGTCAGCAGGCCCTGCAGCACCTGTTCCGTCGGTTCATCTGAAGTGATGGTCACCGCAAATAGCGTCTGCACGATCGCCGCCATCAGCGTGGCATCCGCCAATTGGTCAAACTGGCGCGCCACCTGCAGGGCCGGCACCAGAGGTGAGATGCCCCGATGCGTGCCAGGTGCACCCTCGAAGATATGGATCACACGCGGCCGGCCCGCGGCATCGCGGGCGCGCACGTCATATTCCACGTCGTGTTTGAACAGGTCCTTGCGGATCGCGCGGTAACCCACCGGCATGCCATCGGCATCCGTATAGATCCCGTTGATCAGCCGCCGCATGCTTTCCGTCTTGCGCGATAGGCGCTGCGGCGGCAGCAAGCGCACCTTGGTGCCGTAACGGTTCCACGGCCGCTTGCGCCAGGGCAGCTCGGCGAGGATTTCGCCCGTCACGAGCCAGGAGCGGAAGGCAGCGGCCTGCATCTGCCCGAACGTGCGAAGGCCTTGGATATCGCATTCCTGAGCATTGCGCGCCCATAGTTCAAAGCGACGCTCGACCGTTTTGGCCCAGTCCGAGGCTTGGGCTGGCGTCAAGCCAAAAGTCTCGTTCTCCGGCAGTGCTTTCAGCTGGAGCCCGGTACCGACGGTGTTGGCCACACATTGTTCCAGCGCGCCGGCCAGCCAGCCGCTGTTGTGCAGAAGGTCGTTGACCCGCGCGGCGGCATCGTCCCAGGCCTCACCAATATCATCCTGGGCCTCGCGCAAAGCCGGCTTCCAACCCGCAAAGGTCACGCCCCGCCCGCCGCGCATGTATTTGCCGGAGGGTCTGGGGAGGCTCATTCCCTCCGGCCCCGCTGGCTGAGGCAGGGCCTCGGCCAGCAGGTCTTTCAACTTTGCGATCACGGACATGTGCGTTATCCATTCAGCCTGCTGCCATGGCGGGCAAACCGCCCGCGCAGAGCGCCGCTGCCGCCGCGTCCTGGGGAGGAGCGCGATGCCGGCGGCGGCGCCTTTGATCGATCAGGCTCCGGCGCGCTCACCAAGGTTGGGTCATGCCCGTCGGGCACTGCGGCCTCGAGGGCCGTTTTGCGTTCCACACCTTCCGGGATCCGCTGGACGTTCAGCGTGAAGCCGATGGCCGCGCAGAGCGCCTCGCAATCGAGAAAGTGGTTGTTGCGCGAGCGTTTCACCCAGACGGGCTTGCCCTCAGCCACGACACGTGCCTCTGAGGTCAGCTGCTTGCAGTAATCCTCCGAGACCGACTCATGGACATGAAACGCCCCCGGCTGATCGGCCGGCGTGCGAATGCGCGACATCACCAACGACTTGAAGAAATCCGTCGAGAGCGTCACCAGATCGATCGAATAGAGTGCCTTCTTGCCATCAGGCTTCACCTCGATTTTTGAGACCCGATACGGTGGGCTCTGGACATCCTTCCCTTTGGTCGGCGCACACAGCCAGCTGTAGCGCCGGCAAAACTCATAGACCTTGTGCTCATTTCCGAGCTCCGGCTTATCTGGCCGGAACCCGGAGTCAACAAACACCTTCTCGATCTGCATGCCGCCCACCGGCGTCAGCATCAGATCCGCCAGCGCCGACCAGACATCGTCATCCTCCGTGGGCCCATAAAGCTGACCATTGTCGATCAGCCAGGATGTGCCCCGCGCCCCGAAAGCCCGGATCACATAGACCAGGCTAAACTTCTGCACGTCGACGCCCATGACGAGGCGCAGGCCACCTGCAGGGACATCCCCCGGCCGGTAGGGCTGGCGGCGCTCCATGATTTCTTGCCAGTCCGGCACATCGCCCGAGGCGGTCATGGCGTAGCATTCGCCAAAGCCCGCATTCATTGCCGTCTGGATTCGGTCATGATCACCCGACTGTAGCGCCGTCAGATAGGTTTCCGCGCGCTGACCCCAAGTGACGAAGGGCGAGCAGAGCCCCGATGTCCACATCGACAGGGTCGAGCTGTCGGTGGGCGCGCCCACGACATGAGGCGCATCATCTCTCAGCGCGACGGTCTGCCCCGGCGCCACCATTGCACCGCGCGCGTTCATCCAGACCTTATCGGCCTCAGAATGCTGACCACCGCAGCGCGGACATTCCAGTGTGGCGACCTGTTTGGCCTGCGCAGGCGTCGCGCGGTCGGGCCAGCGTAGCTGCTTGAACCGCGGAATGAAGAACTCCTCACAATGCCGGCACGGCCAGGCCCAGTGATGTCGCGTCCCCTCCTGCCAGAGTTTCCAGATCGGGCTTTCGAGATCGTCCGGTGCTGATCGTGCCCAAAACTCGAGGCCACTCGTATCATCCGGCTCGATTTCCACGAGGCCCCGCGCTGGTGTGCTGGTGATCGCCGTGACAAAATCGGCATAGGTCTCGCCGCGGGCCTCTACGAGGCCAAGAACATCGCCTTGGCCTTTCACATTGGCCATCATCTCATCGTATTCGTCGATCAGCGCCAGCGCGGCCGGGTCGGACTTCAGGGCCGTGGAGGAGCCCGCATGCGCCAGACGCAGCCGCACGCCTGCCACATGCTTCAGAGTTTTCTTCATCCGGCGGCCGCGCACCACCTTGTTCGCCAGCGTGTCGGCCTCATCCAACAACGCCATCAGCCGCGGTTCGAACTGGTCGGTCAGAAACTCTTTCGTTGGGCCCACATAGAGGATCGGCGCCGGGCGCTGATCGAGCCGCGCGCCGATGATATCGAGCATGCTGTCGGTCTTGCCCGACTGTGCCGAAGTCACCGCCACCACCCGGCGATAACCACCGCGATGCACCGCCGCAGACCACGGGATCATGTAGGGCGTTAGCCCCGGATCACGGGGGCCGGGAATACCGGCGGTTTCTGGATAAATCCGGTGTGCCGCGGCCCAAGGCGCCGGGTCACGCTTCTCGCTCGGCCTCCAGATCGCCGCTGCCAGCGACCAGAGCTGCGCCTGCTTTGTCGGCCGCCCCTGCAACACGTTCAAGCGCGCCATCGATCACCTCTTCGAGCGCGCGCCGCGCCTCCATATCGCGCGTGTACCGCGCGGCAAGCCCGGCAAGCTCCGCCCGCACCAGCGCCGCCATCTCGCCTACCACGGCCTTTGCATCCTCCATCGGGATCAGTTCCCGGCTGCGTTCCTGAATCCTGAGTTCAATCTCGCGCGTGCGCGCTTCCGTAGCCCTGCTTGCCACAGCGGCCTTGTTGTTTTTGGAGAGTTGGTCCTCGTAATAGGCCAGCGCCCCGCGAATGACGCCCACCAGAGTGTATTCCCCGCGCTGTGCCCGATCCATGTAGCCGGATTTGACAAGGCCCTGGACCCAGCGGTCCGATCGGCCCAGCAGGGCTGCGGCTTGGGATACCGTGATGGTTTGGCCTCGGGGTTTGCCGTCTGACATGGCTCAGAGCCTCCAGCGATTAAACAGCCGGCGAAGGACGTATCCCCGGGCCAGCGATACAGCTGTGAAGATCAGCCCAAGACCGAGGTTCTCGACCACTCCGACGCGCAACCCAAAGGCCGGAAACACAGCGAATTGTGTGGCAACCGCCAACGCGTAGCCTACCACCGTGTTGGTCACAGCCTCGATCAGCGACCCGCGTTTTGATTGCGCCATGCGGCCCTCTAAAGCCATGTAATTGCTGCGATTATAGTGGATATACTCAGCCTTCAGAGCGAAGATTCCTTGACGCAAACGACGCACCCAAGGACCTCGCCCATGACCATCGCCGAACGTTACAACGCCGCCGCCAACAAACTCCTGCCGCATATGGCTGCCGACCTGGAGGTCGATCCGGCCATCACGGATGCCAACCACATCGACGAGATTGTCTTTCGCCGCAGCGAGTACCTCGGCGGCATGGCCGTCGCGATCCTCGCCATGATCGACCAGCCGAACTGAGGGACCCGACGATGAGCACCCGCGCACAGATCGCAATCCAGACTGGGCCCGAAGAATGGGCCCATGTGTATATTCATTACGACGGCTACCCCGCCCACATGCTGCCCGCGCTGGCGGCCTGGACGCCTGAGGACATCCTCGCCGCTCGGGAAATCCGACAAGTTCGGGCTGACGAATTGGACTGTTTTGATCCGCCCCGCGCGCCCAGCATCCTGCCACGACCGACCTGCGAGCTCTCGCATCTCTACATCTGGCAAGACAGTGGCTGGGTCGATTTTACGGACCACGCCGAATGATCAATTAGCAACAATAGAACGCTGTTTTTGCTACACTTTTCGGCGCAGCGGAGCGACTCTAACCTCACAGAACGACACGCAACACAGTCCACGGAGCCCGCAATGACCAACCCCACCGCCACCCTGATCGCCGACTTTCGCACCCGCGCAGATGAGATTGACCGCCTGCTGGCCCCAACTGGCTGCGCCACGATCGCCTCGCACAACTGGATCGTCATAGACGATTTCGGGCCGCTGACCTTCACCTTGACGCCCGAGGGCAAGAAGCATCGTGCCACCTGCAGCGGCCATGGCAGCGCGCACAAGGTCAACCGCTTCACCCGCGAGGACGCAGAACGGCTAGCCGCCGCCTGCAATGCCCGCATCGCCTTCTGGGCCGATACTGCGCGCGATGAGGCCACAACACTGCGCCAGCACATCGCCACGCTGGAAGCCGCAACAGCGGCCTGAACCAAGGATTGACCTATGACCACCGCCACCGTCCATCCCAGCCGCAACACCGATTACGGGTTCTTTGGAACCCTGACCACCTGCCCGGAGCGCGACAGGCGCACGGGCGAGGTCTGGATCCTCGCTAGCCGGCTGATCGCCCAAGCCGTCAACGCCAGCTCCGAGGAAGAGATGATCGGCATTCGCGACTTCCTTGATAGCCGATCGGGGCGACATTTCGCGGACGAGGTGGTGGGCGCGCTCCAGTGCGGTGCACCGGATTGCGAAGCCGCGATCGCCGCCGCAATTGCAAAATGGCAGGACTGGCGCATCAGCCGCGCGACAGAGCGCAACGACGGGATACCCGCCGATCTGCCTTACCTCACGGGCTGGGTTCAGCATTTCGCCGTCACCGCCAGCATGGACGAGCAGCACTGAACCAGCGCCAAACCGATCCAGCCCGCCCGCGTGGCGGGCTTTCGGCAGTAGAAGGCGTTGCATGCTGCCGCGCCGAACTGCCGGAGAAGATCATGGCAAAGGCCGCAAAGACCACAAACCCCGAAGCGCTTGCAGAGGAAGAAGCCAAGGCCCCCAAAGGCCCTCGTGTCACCAAACAGCAAATCATGATCGACATGCTGTCACGCCCTGAAGGCTCCACCATCGAAGAGCTGGTCGAAGCGACTGGCTGGCTGTCCCATACTTGTAGAGGTGCCATGTCCGGCGCGCTGAAGAAAAAGCGCGGGCTGACCATCACGTCCGAGAAGGAAGATGAGCGCGGGCGGGTTTATCGATTATCTTGATCGACGCCGCCTCGCTCGTGCTGTTTATTTCGACCTCGAACGCGATGGCTGCAAACCGTCGCCGGTTAGAGCGGCATCCTCGGCGAGCCATGCCGCGGTCATGGGGTCGTCTTTGTCGTTCAGTCCACTTGACCTGCTAAGCCATAGTCCAAGCTGACGCGCAACGGTCGCCCCGAGGATGGCACCAATCCCGTCTGCGACGAGATCAGCCCATTCGGCCTGCCGGCCAAAGAAGGGTTGGATCATCTCGATCATACCACCGTAGGCAATGACGCCCAGAATAACCCAGACTACAAGCCGCGGCCGCACGAGCGGCAGCGGGAATGCGAGGCAGGCAAATGCCAGAACGTGGTAAATCTTGTCCGACCCCGCAGGGCCGCCAGACGGCATCGGCGCCAGGGTGAGCACGGCAATGACCACTGCGAGAACGATTGTCACCGCGCCCCCGATCGTCATTCGTCTCAGTTTTGTTTGCCCTCGCGCCACACATCGCTCCTCTGGGTGAATGCCCATCAGCGCGATAATCGCATGGAGTGTCAATGGCGTAGCCCGCTCAGCCGTCCATTTTGGCATCAACAGGCAAGGTCTCGCCGGAGTTCAGTGCATCAAAACTCTGGCCGCTGCTTTCCAGCACGGCGGTCTCGCCCGTGAACTCCTGCCAGCGGCGCACGATCACATCGACGTATTTCGGATCGAGCTCGATCAGAGACGCGTGGCGCCCTGTCTTTTCGGCCGCGATCAGCGTGGTGCCACTGCCGCCAAAAGGATCGAACACCAGATCACCCTTGCGGCTTGAATTTCGGATCGCGCGTTCGACCAGGGACACCGGCTTCATCGTCGGATGCAGATCGTTCTTGTGGGGCCGCTCGATGTTCCAGACATCGCCCTGGTCGCGATCACCACACCAGTGGCGCTTCACACCTTCGGGCCAGCCATAGAGGATCGGCTCGTATTGCCGCTGGTAGTCCGCGCGACCCAGTGTGAACCGGTCCTTTGCCCAGATGATGAAGGTCGACCAATGGCCGCCAGCGGATTTGAACGCGTATTGAAGTGTCTGCAACTCGCTGGACGACATGCAGATGTAGACTGCGCCGTCGGTGTGCGCGTTGATCAGCACGCAGGCATCGTAGAGGAACTGCCCGAAACCTTCGCCCAGGGCGTCGTTCTTGATCCGCCGCCCCTTGCCGGCCTTTTCGGCACCGACACCGCCGGCGTAATCCACGTTGTAGGGAGGATCGCAAAAGCAGAGGTCGGCTTTCACATCGCCCAGCACCTTTTGCACGTCGGTGGCAACCGTGCTGTCGCCACAGAGCAGCCGGTGCTTGCCCAGCACCCAGAGATCGCCCGGCCGCGTCACCGGCGCTTCGGGCACCTCCGGCACATCGTCGGGGTCCGTCAGGCCGCCTGTAGTGTCGATCAGCGCGTCGGGCAGGATTTCCGCCAGGTCCTCGGCGCTGAAACCGATCAGCGACATATCCTCAATCCCGAAATCCTCGCGCAACTCCCCAATCTCGATGCGGAGCATCTCCGGGTCCCACTCGGCGATTTCCGCTAGGCGATTGTCAGCGAGCGTGTAGAGCCGCCGGTCTTCTTCCGACCAGCCACGGGCCACCATCACCGGCACCTCGGCCAGTCCCAGCTGGGCCGCTGCCATCAACCGGCCGTGGCCTGCGATGATCGTGCCATCCTCGGCCACCAGCATCGGGATGGTAAAGCCGAACCGCTCCATCGATGCGGCGATCTGATCGATCTGCTCCGGCGGATGCTGGCGGGCGTTTTTCGCATAAGGTGCAAGATCGGCCACCTGCCACATCTCGACCTGCGCCGCGGGCCAGGCCTGCGGGGTGATTTTGGATTGGGCTGTCATCGGATACCTGTCGGACATGGGGCAACGCCCCGCTGAACCGAAACGAACCGCAGGGGGGCATTTCGGTTCGCGGCAAGCGAAACGTCCATGTTTTATTGGGTTTCGGCGCGTCTGAGCGGTGGTCAGCTTGCGCGAAACGAAGTGGGTTTCAGGGGGGGGCATTTCGCCAATTCGGGACCTAGGTCCTTGATTTCATTGAGGCGGACCCTCTTTGAAACGAAGCGAAATGGATTTTTGAAACGAGAAAAAACGCTCAATTATCGCGAGGCGGCGGCCCCGCATCGAACTTTCTCTAGGAAGGGACCCAAGGGGTCCCCCGTCTGTCTCTGTCGTAGCCGGTCAGCACGCTGATTTGGCCCTTGCAAGTGTTTTATCGCGGCCAAGACTCGCGGTCCAACAAATAAATGTCCCGCTGTTTTCTTTTCTTGTTGCCATTGGAAAGACTCACCTTTTTTGTCCCGCTCGGCCGTCACACGTCCAAAAGCTGCTCAATTTGACGCGTGGCCTCGGCCAGCACATCGGGTTGCGCAGCCTCAAATGCGTCGCGTGTTGCGTCCTGCACCATCTCTTTCGGGATGGCTGGGCCGAACATTTTCCGTATCGGCAGCCGGGCACTCCCCTCGCGCACGAAGGCGTTGCCCGCAAGCGACCCAACGAGGAAAGCACTCTCGAACCGCTGCCAGCGCCCCCAGGGCTTGGCACGCACGCCGTAGGCAAACTGTCGTGGGCTGAAATGCGACAGGCCCAGATAGTCGCCTCGGGCCTCGATCGTGTAGGTCAGGTTCGAGAACGTCGACCGAATCGAGCGCGTCTCGCGATTGATGAGCGCGGCCTTCGCGCCGGTCTGTTGCCGCAGGGCACGTCGCACTTGGGTGCGGACCTTGCTGCCTTCGCTGTTCAGCGCACGATTGAAGGCCCGTGTCGCTGCCTGTTCGCCCAGTCGGGCGACCGCGGCTTCGAAGTGAATGCGGGTCTGATCGAGGTCGCGGATGATGACATTCACGGACCCTGCCTCCCACGCACACGACACCGAGTATATCCGTTATTTAGCCTCTCACTCAGTGGATGTCTCGCCTTCCGATGTCCCGCTGAAAAATGTCCCGCTGGAACAATAGGGGTTGACAGAGCGACCAGGAGTCAACTGGCCGCAGTCATCATCAACTGCGCAAGCCCACCTGCCGCGTCAGGAAGAGTTTCGAAGCCAGTCGGCGACTTCGCTCTCCAGAAATTCACCCGCGGCCAATGCGACAATCATACGGTATTTCTCTTCAGCAGGCGCGTTGAACTCTGCCCCATTGACCTTCAAAAATAGTCGCATAGCAATCAAAGCGGTCCGCTTATTTCCATCTGCGAACGGGTGATTGCGCGCGAGACCGAACCCATAAGCAGCGGCCAACGCATACAAGTCTGGCGCGGGCTGGCCATAAGCAAATAGATTACGCGGCTTATCGAGCGCAGACAAAAACGCGCCTTCGTCACGCATACCATCGAGCCCACAGTGTTCCGCAAGTTGTCGCCGGTGCGCAGCGATCAAGACATCTGCCCGTAGCCAAATTGGTTCCTTCATTTGGCAAGCTTTTTCAGGACATCACGGTCTTCACGCATGATCTCTTCAGCAAGTTCCATCTGTTGAGCAAACTCGGGGTCGTAAGGGCTCAGCTCAATCCCATTAGGGGTTTCCGTGACATAGAGCATGTCCCCTTTGCCGGAACGAAGCTTCGCCAATAATTCTTTTGACAGCACGACACCGACGGAATTGCCGATAGTAGTCAGTTTCAGGGGTTGCATGACAGGCTCCCATCAAGAAATTATAACAAGCATTATAACGTCAAGCCCGAGCAGTGTCAATGTCGCCGCCCATGATGTTCGGTCCCAAGCCTGCAAGAAGAACTACAAATCAGCGGCAGTATGTGCGACCGTTTACCAGCCATGTGATAGGAACCGCGATGAACGATAGGCCCCTTACGACCAGCCGAGCGCAGCGTTCTCAAAGCCGTGATGCGGCGCCAGAGCAGCCGGGCTTAACAGCTGTTCCTGCAAAGACCTTCAAAAGCCTGCTAAGCTCAGCTCCGGTTGAAGGCATCGATCTGGATCGTCAGACTGAGGTCACGAACTGAGGCGCTGCGCTCGCCCAGCAGGACGGCGCCCAAGCCACTACCCTCACGCAAGTGCCTGAAGGGGTCAAGCCTACAGCGTTACTCAGTCAGACTTGCCAAATTTACCGATGCGGGTCTTGACCACGAAAAGCTCCATGGTGGCTCCCGAAAGTTCATTGTCACGCAAAATGGGCTAAACGCCCGCCATCAACACGTCAATCGCGCGCGTGATCTGATCCCCTTGCTCTGCAATATTTCCAGTACGGCGCAAACTTGCCCGGCGCACCGCCACAATCAAACGGGTTGCAAGAACAAACCTGCGGCCAGCATACACGATCTCAGGATTTAGTAGCCGAACGGCTGGGTAATCAGACAAAAGAGGGATCACGACGACCGAGGGGTCCGGCGGCAACAGGTCACTTTCGACCACGACCATGGGAACACCTTTGTACTCCGCAACATCGAAGCGCATTAGCTGGTCCAAGATGAGCCTCCGGGCCCAGAAATTATTTCTGCGAGAGGATGCCCATTCTGCTCGTGCCAGCTGGCTTGCGCTGCGAATGCATCGGCATTCTCTTCAAGCCAACGCTGCTGCCGAGCTTCTACGATTGCCTTTACAAGGGCCGCCTCGGCAACAGCTGATACGTTGATTTCAAGTTCCTTCGCGCTGTCCAGCGCAGCTGCATCAAGCGTGAGAGACGTCTTTCGTTTGGCAACAGCTGTCATGATGCTCCACTCCATAATATACCGCAAGGATATACCGCCAAAGGGTGTGGCGCAAGCTCTGTAACAAGCAGCCACTTCCGCTGCTAAGTCTGTGTTATTTGAGGCGCCGCGCCAGCCCAGCACGGCGCCCAGCATCATACTGTTTGCTCAATCACGAACTCCATCGACCGTTTGCGCGGCACGGTCCGGCCGTTGAGCTTCCAGACGATCACGGCCAGCCCGTACTCGTGCCGCCGATTAGCAGCTGATCGGCTGATGCCGTGGTGCCAGCTGATCTTCTTCCAGGCGTCGCGGTTGGCGCGCGCCCAGAGGATCTGACCGATGTCCTTGTCCACCCACCGCAGCCAAAGCATCGCCTCGTCCGCCTGCGTGATCATCCGCGGCGATGGCAGAGGCTTTTTCATCTTTGGTTCTTGCTCGACCTGATCGGCGAAGGTTGAGACGTATTCCGGCCAGGCGCTAACGTAACCCTGCGGGCGGACCGGTGGCATGGAGCGCATCACGTCGGCAGCAAGGTCCAGTCGGTCGGCTACCATTGCCCGTGTCCATTCATCGGCCATGACGTACCTCCTTTACGGCTGGCAGCTTGCCATAGAGTTTTTCGCCCAGCTGACGAACCAGTTCGCGTTCCGGCCAGGTGAGCCGATGATCGTCAAGTGAGACCGCGAGCATGTGCTGCTCGTGCCAGCCATCGCGCTTGACCTGGTCAGGGTCACGGCGATTGCCGCCGTACCCCTTGGGAGTGAAGCGCATGCCCATCAGGCCAGCCCTCCCTGCGTTTCAATCGCCCAGAGCAAGATTGCGATGGCATCCGCCTCGTTGTCATCGGTCGGACTGAAGCCACGCATGCGCGCCGCATCGATCATGGCCTGCTTGTTCGCATTGCCCAGGCCCGTCAGAAATTTCTTGATCGTGCCAACTGGTACGCCTTGGTAGGGCACACCGCGTAATTCCCCCCAGCTGGTCAAAACCGCCAGCAGACCTCCAAACACGTGGGCTGCGTCAGTGCCCACGTGCCGACGCACTTCTTCAAAGTAGATCACCTCGATCGGACCGGACAGCCTGTCGATCTCGGTCAGCCAGTTGGTGAAGCGCAGGTAGCGCATGCCGCCGCCGTCGTAACGGCCCGGCTTGAAACTGACGGTGCCGCTGGTGATGAGGCCATCGAAGCCACGGATGGCCCAGCCGGTGGTGGTGCCGAGGTCAAGCGCAAGGATCGTGCGTGAAGGTTCCGCCGGCATCGGCATTTTCGGGGTTGCGCCGACATCGGCGCTGGCGAGAGTCAGGTCAGCCATGTGTGGTCTCCTTTTCTGGTGGGCTGCTCGGGTGGAAGACGACGGCGGTTGATGCTTGGCGGTACCGGCCGCCGTCGTCGGATTGAATTGGAAAGCTGGGGGCCTCATGGGTCGAGATCCTTCAGCCAATCGGGGCGTGGGGGCCTTGGGGGACCTTCATTTTGAGGTCCCCACCTAGGCCCCCACATGTAAGCTTCTGTTTTTTCATCGCTTTGGGGGGCTGGGGGGCCTTGGGGGCCTTTTTCCGGGTCATCCCCATCGTGCGCGTGCGCGCGCATGCGCGTGTGCGAAGGGGTCGAAATAGGCCCCCAAGCCCCCCAAGGCCCCCATTTATCATTGTTTTCAGCATGTTGCCTGTGGGGGCCTTGCTTTTCGAGGCCCCCACCTGAGGGCAAAGGCCCCCCAACTTCAGGTTGATTGGCTGCATTTGACGGCGGCTCAACATCACAGAGCTCAAGTTGCCACCGGATCGTTTTGTGCAAGACGCCAGCTTTCCGGACCCGAACGGCGCGTGTTTCGAGCCGGAACACCCGATCCCGCATGCGCGAAATCGACATGCCGAAAGCCGTTTTCTGAGCGTGATGGTTATTACCGCTCATTGGCGGTGTCGGGTCGCAGGCTATTGCAACATCGAACAAGTCTGCAGACCCGACCGGTGCCGTCCCAAACCGATCCCACCAGGCGGCGATGAATGCGCTCCAACCCGCACCCTCGCTGTCGGAGGCGGCCATCATATCCTCGAGGTTCGTAAGAAACCCCGGGATGCCGGCCGTCTCCAACACGCCCCCGATGACCTGTGCCCAGTTTTCATAGGACCCGATGGTCTTGCTGCCGCGTGGTTTGCCCGCGGCGATCCAAGCCTGACAAAGCGTCAGGCACGCGGCCACGATGCGTGCACGGTTGGCACGGATCCAGACCATGAGATCGGGATGTCGGAAGCCAGCACGCTGCCAGGGGCGCTCGACATTCGCATCGAGCCGGATGCGCACGAGGCGGCGGGCCATCTCGTTGGAGAACTCGGGGTTGTTGCCGGTGGCGATCCACAGACAACGGATCGGCAACCGGGTCATTTCCGAGGCCCCAAGCACGCGGTCCTCCCAGAAGGGAGCGGTCAGTGCGGCTGCAACGGCAGAACTGTCGAGCTTGGCCCGCAGGTTGTCGATCAGGATAATCGAGGGAATCTGGCGCAGCTTTGCGGTGACGCGCTTGCGCCATTCCTCGTCGTCTCGTCCCTCGGTCATGACGCTGGCACCGGTGCCGGTCAGGATGGTGGCCACGGCGTCAACCATCAGAGTGGCCCCAGTGCCAGGCGTTGGCTTCTCGATCAAATGCAGCGGCGTGGGCCCGTCGACCATGCCGCGCAAGAAGCCAAGAAGCAGCAGCGCCACCACATGGGCGCGCTCCGCCACGCCAGTGAAGGGAAAGTCCCCGAAGAGGTCGTCGCAGATCAGCTCGCGCGCCGCGGCGATCTCTGCCTCTGTGGGGCGCTTCGGGATGTCTGGCACGGTGAAGCCCGGTGCCGGGACGTAAAGCAGCCGCGCATCTGGGTGATAGCCTGGCGCCGTGATCAGCGTGCCGCTGCGGCCGAAGACGGGCGTGTTCACGATACCTGTCAGCACCGGCAGCGCAGGGTCAGGCGTGGCGAGTACCGATTTGACGGTAGCCACCGGCGGCGGCGCAGGCAGCAAATCTCCCTTGGCGTTTTCGCGGACCCAGCGGGCGAGGCGCGCCAGCATGTGGCGCAGGCGTTCTTCATTCAGGATCGTGGCGACGGGTCGGCCTTCGTCATCGGGCACCACCCAGGTCGGCTGCCCGGCAAAGCGGAAAACCCAAGGCGTGCGGTTCGAGGCCATGACCACGCTCCAGACCTGCGCCACAGCGCGACCAAGATCGCCCTCGTCAGCGCGCAGGACGGGGATGTCATTGCCAGTGCCTTGGTAATTCAACGGCCGATGCTGACCAATTTGCAGAACGGCCTCGGCATCGACCTCCTGTTCGGTGGCCGCGATGAGCTGAGCGACGACTGATGAACCGGCTCTTAGCAACATGTCGTTGAAGTCCTCGCCTTCCTCAGGCGGGATTGCGATGGCGACATCGCGGCCCTGAGCGCGTAGGCGGCGAGCACTCGCCTCAGCCGCGCGCAACCCGGCGCCCGATGCGTCATGATCGGCAAGGATCAGCACGCGTTGAGCCGCCGGCGGCAATTCCACCTGTTCAAGCCCGGAGGTGGAGAGCGTGGCCCAGACCGGCAGGTCTGGGCAAGCCGTCATCACCGCCAGACCGGTTTCTATGCCTTCACAGAGCGCGACACGCCCGTCTTTGCCGATCGCGGCCAGTCTAACCGCGCCGCCTGCAATGCGGCCCAACATCATCTTGGGCTTGGCAATCGGGGCTTTGCGCACTTCGTTCCCATCCGAAACGAGGTAGGTGCGATGCAGTCCGATGATCTGGCCGCTGCGATCGCGCACTTGGCCCAGCAACGCAGCGTAGCCGGTCTTGGTTTCCCAGTGGGTCAGATCTGGGTGGAACAGGAGATCGGACTCGTGGGGCACGGTCAGTGAGCGACCGGCGAGATAGGTCGCAGCGGCATTGTCCGCGACTGGCACGGCACGCGAGAGGATGTGCGCGATCTCCTGCGCCGGGTCGCGCTTAGGCCCGGGCGTGACCACGGGCGCCTGACGCGCCGGTGCCCCAGCGTTTACGCCTGTCATGTCCGCCGCCTCGATGATGAGATCACGACCGGTCAGACCTGTCCCTTCTTCGATCGTGTTGATCGGCCCGCCACCTGCATTCCCGTCGAAATCAATCCAGTCGCCGGCATGCGGGCCACGCAGGGCGATGACACAAGAGCCGGTGTTACGCGGGGCATCACCGCGGATATTGGCCAGCCGCCATTCATCACCGACACGTTTGCCGTTCGGAAACAAACGCGGCACCCAGGTCTCGGCGGTTTCGCGCAAACGCTGCACGATCAGGTCGAGATCAAAGCGCGGTGCCTCAGTATAGTTTGGGATCACATCGTTGAGATCGATAACCACCGCACTCATTGGAATACCCCCGGGGGTACAACGCCGGCAAACCAGCTGCGGTCGCTCCGGATTGCGGTGAACGCAAAACCAGGCCCATCATGCGCGTGGTTGGGAACAATCCAGAGGTCCTCGCGCGGATCGTAAAACGCACCGTGATTTTCACCAAAACACCCTTCGAGGTAACGATCGATCGGTATCTCTCTCAAGGCCTGCTCAAGTTGACGCAATTCTTCGACAGAGGTACCGGTTCGCGTGGCAATGGCTTGCAGGCTCGCCTCTTGTTCTGCAGGCGAACGCGGATCTCGAGATGGCTTTTGCATTTGAGACACTCCTTTCATGACAGGATCAGCAGGCCATGTTCGGCCCGGGTGATGGCGGTGTAGAGCCAGCGGTTGTACTCTTCGGCGCTGCGACCGAAGCCCTCGTCAAAGACGATGACCGTGCCGAAGGAGGATCCTTGGGCCTTGTGACAGGTGATCGCGTAGCCCCAGCTGCTCTCGATCAGACCGCGGCGCGTTGCCCATTCATGACGGTTGCGGTTTGGGTCAAAGACAACATGGTCGTCATATTCGCCGCGCCAGAACTCCTGCTCGCCCGGGATCGCGAGACCGTCCTCGGTCTGGACTTCGGCACGGAAGGCACGCGGATTATGCGGATGCGGTCGCACGTCGGTGAGCTTCAAGAACATCCCATTGATCAGGCCGAGATCATTGCGATTGCGCAGGCAGATGATCTTTTCGCCCGCCCCCGTGGGGTAGTCCGCGCCGAACCCGGCAGCCCGTTTCATCGCCGTATTGAGACGGCGGCGCGTCGCGTTCTTGCCGCAGATCACCTGCCCACCGTTGAGCAGCTGTCCCGGCATCACGTCGCGCTGCGACATCTTCCAAACATTCTCGTCGAAAGCGCCGAATGGGATGGGTTCACCGCGACGTGCCATGGTGGCCACACGCAGGATCGGGCTGTCAGCCGCCTGACGGTGGATTTCCGTCAGCATGACGTCCGGCTCAGCATCGGTGAAAAAACTTTCCTCACCGACGGGTGGCAATTGCCCGGGATCGCCCAGGACCAGGATGGGCTTTCCGAAGGCCAGAAGATCCTCTGCCATCTGCTTGCCCACCATCGACACCTCATCAAGCACCAAGAGATCGGCATCGCGCAGGTCAGATTGCGGGTTCAGAACAAATTGCGGCTCATGGATGTGGTCGAGGCGGAGTTTCAGCTGGGCAATCTGCGCTTGGGCAAAGCCACGCTCCGCCGGCGCCATGCGCGACAGGTCGCGCTCCAGCGCCACCAGTTCCTCTGTCACGCGCGCGATTTCTTCGGGCGAGGCTTCGGAATGACGATAGATCAGGCTGTGAATGGTCTGCGCCGGTGTGCCCTTGCGCGTCATGACAAGCACCGCCTTTCCGGTGAAGGCGGCAAAGAGCACGCCGCCCAAGCCTCCGGGCGTCATCGGCTCTAGGCCAAGTGCCTGCATGGCCAAGTTCGTGATCGTGGTCTTCCCGGTCCCGGCATAGCCAAACACCCGCAGGATCTGCTGCTGATGCCGGCGGTTGAGATACCAGTCCCGAATTGTGGAAATGGCCTTCGCTTGCGCCTCAGAAACGGTGATGTTCATGGCCGTTCCTCCGACCAGCAGCGCAGGCTGAAGGGGCAGAAACGGCAGAGGTAGAAATCGGCATGGGATGCGATCCGCGGCAGCAGATCACCGGCATCGGCCGCGCGCAGAACCTGGACAGCCTTATCCGAGAGCGCCTGTGCCTCAGCGGCGTCGAACGGCACATATTCGTGGTAAATCTCGCAGGTGTCCTTGTTCAACGCAGTGAACAGCGCGGCATCAAGCGCCATGTAGGCCATGTAAATCTGCATCTGCGCGAAATAGACGGGCTTCGACACGCGCACGCCCTTTCGGGCCGTGTCGTTCCAGCTCGAGGCCTTGAGCGCCTTGTGCTCCCAAAGCGCTGGCCAGGGAATTTCAACGTTGGGGCCGCCAACGATGACACCGTCGACATGGCCACGGATGCGCCCGCTTGCAGTTTCAAATCCAAATTGGCCACCGCCGCGTTTTTCTGTGCGCAGGTCAAAACCGGCCGCTCGCAACCAACGGATGGCCAAATCCTCGAAAACGTGGCCGGCTTCGAAGATACGCAAAGTCTGGCCAGCAAATTCCTTGCCAGGATCAACCGGTGTTTTGGTGAATTCATAAACAAGTCGCCGCGCACAAGGCTCACCGATACGGCTGGCGCCAAGATAGTCGCGGGGACGTTGGGCATCGCGTTCAGCCACAAGTGCGGCATCGATATGGGCATTGATCCTTGCCCCGAGCGGTACAGGGTCCGTGCTCCTGCGACCGTAGACGAAGCCAGATTGGTGGTTTAGGTCGAGCATTCCCAATTCCTCAAAACGGTATTGCGCCGGCATCAGACTGGCGCTGCATCGCCCCTTGAAACCCGTATACGCAGGCCTCGATCAGCCGATCGATGTCCTCGGCCGAGCGGTCGAAGAAGGCATTCATCAGCCCCATCTCCGTCAGCGCCTCGGCCAGATCGCGCCGCGCCGCACGGATCGCGCGGATTTCCATGTCGGTCTTATCAATCATTCCAAAGTTCCTCCGGGCGATGGCGCTGCCCACGGTGAGGCAGGCCATCGAACAAAATCGGTGATACGGGTGGCGATCCCATCGCAGCTGGTGGCAGTAGCCGAAGCCCCGGGCTTCCCGGCCGCACAGCGCGCAAGGCACACAGCGGGCCAGTTCAGCACGGCTCACCCCATGAGCAGCAGGTCGAGTGCTGCAAGTTCCTCGGGATCGGGTCCTCTTGTCCTGCGTTCCGAGGCCAGAACGATGAAGCGGCTGATCGCGTTTGACGCCATGCATTCGAGATCCTTTCGCGTGAGGGTGGCGATGGGGCGGTCGAGCCGCCCCCGCGCTTCCAACCAGCGCCCCATCGCGAGGGCCGCTTGCGTGGTGACATGCGCCTGCCATTCATCCGGGCTCACGGGTTCAACCAGGCTGGGCCACCAGCGGGTTTGGCTGCTTCCGAAGGTGCTGCAAGCTGACCGCTGGATTGACCTGACCCGGCCGACCAAGCAGGTGTCGAAGCGCTGCTGGCGGGCTGCGATTGCCCCCAAGCCGGCGATGCGGATACTGGCCCCGCAGCTGCAGGGCGTGGACGGTTTGACGGCTGCGCCGGGACCTGTTCCCCTGCCATGACTTTTTGCCATTCAGGCGCGGTGGGCAGGACCACATGGTCGAGCTTATTGGCATCCTTGTAGGCTGGGTTGCGGTTCGGCTCGATCTGGATCTTGGCCACGAAGGTGATGCCATCGAGATCAGCAAGACCGCGCAGCACGCGTTTGGCCTTGGCAGCATCGCTCATGTCTTCCGGGTTCAGCCCAAGCGCGCTGTCGATCATCGCCCGGAACTGGCTTTTGGAGATTTTCCAGCCAACAGACTGGCCTTGCTCGTCGAGTTTGCCGCCCTGGACCGTGAAATTCTGCCAAAATTTGCGCCGAGCAAAGGGCCCCTCGGCCACCGTGAATTCGGCATCCACCATCCGCACATCGCTGCCGGGCTGGTTCGAGGATTTGAGAAGGCCGCGATCAACCTCGCTCATGCCGTCCACGCCACCTTTGCGGATGGACATGGTCACTTTGGCGAAAGTGCCGTCAGGGATTAGGTCGCCGGCTTGCTGCGGCGCCACATCGTTCATGTCAAAGGTCATCGGATTGTCCTTTCAGGGGTTGATTGATTTTGGAGAGCAGCGCGCCCAGGTCAGGCGGCTCGGTCGTATCCAGACGGCCGGAACGATCCTTGGCGGGCAGGCCCCAGGGATTGCCGGAGCGGCAGACAAGGCGGCGCTCCTGGCCTTTGTCCGGATCATGCCGCCATGTGACGCCGCCGTCGGGCGCCTCTTCCCGGCTGAACAGGCTCAGCGTCATCACCTGGTCGACAATGCCGGGCAGCTCGCGCGCGGCTTTGCCGCCCTCCATCTGCGGCTGCCAGATGGTGCGGTTCATCTCATCGGTTAGCCGCTCGAGGATGCCTACAAAGATCACCGTCTTGCCGGGCGCATGCTGCAGATGCTTCAAGAGCCCGATGACTTCACGCGCCAGCAGGCCATAGGCGCCCCGCGTATCCGGCTTACCCGTGCGGTCCGACAGCGCCTCTGGCCGGGTCTTGGCCCAGGCCATCGCCTGACGGGTCAGATCTGTGATGCTGTCCACAAAGACGATGCTTTTGGCATCCAACCGTGCCGCCAGCTCGGGGTTTTGTGCTCGAAGATGATTATAGTGGGCTTCAGAAAAGTGCTCATCGGGCTGCGCAGCTGGATTTGCGCCGCCGATCAAACAAGCGATATCCACAGCATCAGCAAAGCGCCGAACTGGTAGGCTATCCCCACGCCAGTGTTGAACTGATTTGAGGCCAGCTTCAAAATCAACGCAGACTGTCTTGTCTGCGGGCATGGTGGTCAGCAGGGTTGTCTTACCGCCACCACTGGGCCCAAAAACCGCAAGAGTGGTTTTGCCCTGCGCTTCTGCGAGCCGTTCATCGGCAGATAGGATGCGAAGGCTCATACTGTGTCCCCCTTCAAAAGGGTGATCTTCAACGCGCCCACCTTCACCGTGCGCGCAGGCTCGAAACCGTCACGCCAGGCACCAGGCAACGCATTGTACTTGCGCTCAGAGACGGTCAGCTTGGTGTCGATGAACTCGGCCGGGTCCTCGCCGCTGTCGGCAATGTTCCGGGCAATCTGCGCAAGCTTCTCCTGGCTCCAGTCGACGCGCTTCGGCAGGTCGGCCACCACGGTGTAGTCGCCATCAACGATGCGCACCGTGCCGGTATCCTTACCGCAAGCCCGGCGGGCTTCGGCCGCGCGGGTGGCGTAGCGCACCTCGAGGGCGGAGCTGAACCGCGCAGTCGCTGCCTTCAACTGTTTGCTCGCGTGATCAAGCTCGCCTTGAAGGGCGGCCAGCAACTCGACCGGCATCTGCGCCAGATCGCCAGTGGGCATATTGAGCATGTCATCCACGCTCGGGGTGTTTTCGGGATAGGTCATAGGGGCTCCTTTTCGGGGATGGGTCAGGCAGCTTCCGCGAGCTGCTTCACGGATGCGGAGGGAACGGCGCCCTTATGCGGGCGGGCGATGGCGAGATAGGCGAACCGGTCCGGACCAAGGCGTTCCTGGACAAGGTGGATACGGCCAAGCTCAGAAAGCCGGTATGCGGCGTTGGCCGTGGCGCGCAGATCTTCGAGTGCGGGTTTGCCGAGCGTGGAGACATTGGGCGTGGTGTCGACCACCAGAAACCCACGGTGATAGACCAGGCGCGCGCCCGGCTCGGCAACATCAACCCACGCCATCAGCGTGATTTCCGAAACTGCGGTCGAACTGGATGGGATATGCACGATCATGCGGCGCACCCAACAATAGTCAGGGTCGGCGCTGGCCCAGCGGCCTCGATATGCTTGGCTTCGAAGGCCTGGATATCAGTTTGGCGATAGCGCACATGCCGGCCAATCCGGACGAACTGCGGGCCACGACCTTCGGCGCGCCAACGTTCCAGGGTGCGCGGCGCAATGTTCCAGCGCCGAGACAAGAGCTTCGTGCTTAATAGGGTATGATCTTGCTCCATAGCGGTCCTCATCGAGTTGATGAGGGCAACTTGCCAAACCCTTGGGTTGGAGGTCGTGGCATGAATGGTCGGTGACCGAAAATAAATTTTGTTGGAAAATCAACACCCAAAAAATTTTAGGTCGGAGCTCCAACCCAACACCAACCATTCACCAACCAAGCTCCGACCGAACACCGACCGAAGGGGGCTACTCAATGAGCGCCAAAATCGAATCATGATGCGCACAAGGCAAAAAAAAGCCCGCCTTACGCGGGCCTGTTCAGCGGGAGGTTTGGTATCAGGGGCCGACGCGCATCGTCACCACCAAGGCAGGTTCGATCATATAATACCCTCGGCGCTTCGCGACGGGGTGCACGATGTCGCGCCACCCCTTCCGGCTGGAAAACAAATAGCTGAGTTTCAAGGAAGCCGACCCTGCCGCCGCCAAGATCTGAGCACCGCGCTGCTCTGGGTCACCCGTGATGGCGCAGATGAACAAATAGTTCAAAGCGCGCGCCTGCATGTCTGTAAAGAGGTAGTGCTGCCCATTAAGATAAAACGACAAAAACCGATCATAATCATTGGCATGGGGAGCACCGGTGGCCATGATCGTTGCCTCGAAATGCTCGCGCTCAGCGGCGCGGACAAGCAGCGCGTCGCGATAGACAACCCAATCCACAGCGCCCTCAGACGTCGTCACGTTTCCACCGTTTTGCACAAAGGACGAGACAGAACAGGCTTGCTTGCGCAGTACCCGCATCGCGTCACGCCGCTCCAGATCCACTACCCCCTCGAAGTCAGGGTTACACCGACCGGGGCGGTCTTTTCGATCGGCAACTATGAAGGAGCCGTAGACACGAACCGACAAAGTCAGCTGACCCATCTCCACGACATAGCCCAGCTCGGACTCAGAGATGCCCCAGTCCGCCAAAACCTCCTGTAGGGTGAAATAGTCTCGTGGAATCAACACTGGCGGCAGCCCCCTTTGTTCACATATTGTTCTTATCTGTTTGACTGTCCACTTTCAACAGAATAGATATCCTACTTAGTCCACAAAAGGCTGGGGATAACTATGATCGTCACGAACATCGCGCAGCGGCTGAAAGCGCGGGCTTTCCAGCTTGATATGACGCCAGCAGCGGTGGCAGAGGCTTCAGGGCTCAACCGATCCTTCATTTACGACATCATTCGCGGCAAGTCTGTGCGGCCGAGCCGCGCCAAGCTGCAGAAGGTTGCGGACGTCTTGAAGGTCGATGTTGACTGGCTGATCGACGGTGATGGCACGATAGAGGGCGAAGCCCCCAAGATCTATTCTCCGGACACGACCTTCGTCGGCATTTCTGGCGTCAAGGCGAAGGCTTCTGCGGGTGGGGGCACGGTCGTCCATTCCGAGGATGAGCAGGCCAGCAAACTCTACCATTTCCGTTTGTCCTGGATTGAAGATGAGTTGGAGGCCAACCCAAAAAACCTCCGGATCCTGCGCGTCACTGGGGACAGCATGGTGCCCACATTGAATGATGGGGATACGATCTTGGTCGATATGGGGCGCAAGTCGCCCTATCCGCCAGGGCTTTTCGTCCTGCATGACGGCATGGGGCTGATGGCCAAGCGGATCGAGCACATTCCGTCTAGCGACCCTCCGCGCATCCGCGTCACCTCCGACAACCCCAACTACTCGCCCTATGAATGCCTTCTCGACGAGGTCAATATCGTTGGCCGGATTCGGTGGTACGGCCGTCGGGTCTAATTCAGCCTGCCGACATGAGGCGCCACAAACCGACACAAGACGACAAGCCATTGTTTTTGCTTGAATAAGTGAAAACAGAACGGTTCTCTCAGCGTACAAATCTGAGAGAACCCAAAATGTACGACGATATCTTCGCGCCGCTGGCAGCGGCTAATTCCTTGCATCCCACGAAAATGACACCGCGCGAGCGGCGCGCTGAACTGTGCAAGATCCTTGCGATTGGATATTTGCGGCTGCGAGCGCGAAAAATTAGCCAACACACTGAAAATAAGAGAGAAAGTTCTCTACACTTTCCAGGCACGCGGAGCGTTCATGCGGAACCAACTCACAAGGAGGTCCCATGACCAAAGAAGATCCCGTGTACGCCCGCGTCGCCGCCCTCAAAATCAAGACGCCCACCGAACTGCGCGAAATTTGGCGCGACCTTATGGGAACGGAGCCACCGCCCTTCACCCGGCGCTACCTGGAAACGCGTCTGAGCTATCGTATCCAGGAACTCGCTTATGGCGGCCTGAAACCAGAGACCCGAAAACGGCTCGAAGAATTGGCCGAGAAATGGGACGGCGACAATTCCGCCAAAAGGCGCATTCGTCACGACCTCAAGCCCATCGCAGGCACCCGCCTAATCCGTGAATGGCAGGGTGAGGAATACGTCGTGACGGTCACCACCGATGGCTACGAATGGCAAGGCCGCCCGTATCAATCCCTATCCGCCATTGCACGGGCCATCACCGGCACACGCTGGAACGGCCCCGTGTTTTTTGGCCTCAACAATTACAGGAAGCGCAAATGACAAAACCAGCACCAAGAAAGATGCGCTGCGCGGTCTATACGCGCAAATCCAGCGAGGAAGGCCTCGAGCAAGAATTCAACTCGCTTCACGCCCAACGCGAAGCCTGTGAAGCCTACATTGCCAGTCAGCGCTCGGAGGGTTGGGTCGCCCTTCGTGAACACTATGACGACGGCGGCATCTCGGGCGGCACATTGGAGCGGCCCGGGCTAAAACAACTGCTGGCCGATATCGAGGATGGGTTGGTTGATGTGGTCGTGGTTTACAAGATTGACCGCCTCTCACGCTCACTGATGGATTTTTCCAAACTGGTAGAGGCCTTCGAGCGAAATAACGTGACCTTCGTCTCCGTGACGCAATCGTTCAATACCACGTCCTCGATGGGCAGATTGACGCTGAACATCCTGCTGTCTTTCGCCCAGTTTGAGCGCGAGGTGACCGCAGAGCGCATCCGCGACAAGGTTGCCGCCTCGAAGAAAAAGGGCATGTGGATGGGCGGCGTCCCACCATATGGCTACGTTTGTCTCAACCGCAGGCTTGAAATCAACAAAGCCCAAGCCGCGGATGTGCGGTGGATCTTTGAACGGTTCATCAGCCTCGGCTCGACCCTACTCGTTGCCAAAGAGGCAGAAAAACGCGGTTTGAGGACGCCAAAAGGGAATCCAATTAGCAATAGTTATGCCCACAGGATCCTTACCAACCCGATCTATATCGGCAAGATCGTGCACAAAGACGAGACCTATCCCGGCCTGCACAAACCCATCATCGACATGGAAACCTGGGAAAAGGCCCGCGCGATCAATAGTGAAAACCCGCGCATTCGCGCCGCCAGCACCCGTAAACAGACCCCTGCATTGCTGTCAGGCCTCATACGCGGACCTGACGGCGCGATGTTTTCGCCGACCCACACCCGCAAGCGCAACCGGCTTTATCGGTATTATGTCAGCCAGACGATCTTGAAGCACGGTGCTGGCAGCTGTCCGGTGGGGCGCATCCCCGCCGGTGAAATCGAAGCCAGCGTCACCGCGCAGCTTCGTGCAGTGTTCCGGCAACCTGAAATCGTGGCCGAGTCCTGGCGCAATGCTGCAGACGATAAGCGGGCCTGCAGCGAGCAGGATATCCACGCTGCGCTCAAAAGCCTTGACCCGCTGTGGAGCGAACTCTTCCCAGCCGAACAAGCGCGCATTGCCTCGATCCTGATCGATCACATCGACGTCTCCGAGACGGATATGAAAGTGCACTTGCGCGTCGACGGCCTTTGCCACCTTGCCCAGGACCTAAAATCCCGAACTCTCCCCAGAAAGGACGCAGCATGACAGAAAAGTCTACCACAGCCGAGACCATCACACTGACCATTCCCTTCAAGCTCAAACGGCGCGGCGGTCGCAAAGAGATGGTCCTGCCAGATTTTGCCACACCACCGCCGAAACTGGACAACGCGCTGATAAAATCGCTCGCGCGGGCGCATCGTTGGAAACGGCTTGTTGACGAAGGGCATTTTGCGTCGATCAAAGACCTGGCTGAGTACGAAAAAATTCCAGCCTCCTACATGATCCGCACCATGCGGCTAACAACTCTGGCGCCCGACATCGTCGAGGCAATCCTGAAAGGACGGAACCCCAACAAAACCCTTCGTGAGTTGCTCGATCCCTTCACGCCGATGTGGGCCGAGCAACGCTGGGAGCTTGGCTACCACGATATGCCATGAACCCGGCCGTCCGCGTGGACGTGGGCCAACCGATGCCGTTCGGCGCGAACCGTTGATGAGTGGCGTGCTCAAGACAATGTCCGCATAAATTGCGGAGATTGTCGCCGGTATTCTCCGCATGTTCTTCTGGTTGGCCTAAGCCGACCATGGCAAGCCATCAGGTCTGTACAAAAAGTCCTGACTGGCAGCAGCATCGTCGCCAGCCGTTGCCTTCTGTACCGCAGCTGCGCGAACTCGGCGGATGACTTCGGCCTTGCCCTTTACGTCGCCAAGCACAGCCAAGTCCACAATCTGTACCGAAGCTGATGGGAAGGCGGCCATAATCTGCGCCACAGCAGCCGTAAGGACTTGCTCCAAGTTGGGGCCATTGCGTTTGAAACTGAGTGCGATCACATCCGGCCGGCCAGTCCCAACAATCGTGTCATCCAGCCCTGCTTGAAACAATGTGTCCAGCACCGCAGCCTCGTCAGGCTTTCCATCGGGAAAACTGATCACAATCTCGAATTCAAACATCAACGTCACGCGACGTCCAATGTCGGCACCTGGCTTACATCAATTTCACGCTCGGCATGCCAGGCGTCATGCGCACCCTGCATCCGGATCCAGAACAACGATCCATTTCCGAACATCTTCCCCAAGCGCGCGGCGACGGGTGCGCTGACGGGCTTCTTTTCATTCAAGATGTCGTAGAAATGTTGCCGAGAAATGCCCAGCATTTTGGCAAGCTGTGTCTTGCTGTAGTCCAGGCATGGCAAAACATCATCCCGCAGCAACTCACCCGGATGCGTTGGGCAGCGTTTTTGATCTCTCAAAATCATTTTCCGTATTCCTTAGTGATATTGCTTATGCGTCGTATTTTTCGAGGCTTTGAGGATCAGAAATCCGCTGCGCCAATTCCGCCGCTGAGATAGATTTCCCTTAGGGCGCGCAGACCGTTGTAAGGATTGTTCCAGCACCGCGGCATCCATTTTCACGCATGCACCTATTTCCTGTTTCGATCGATAATCTGTCCTGCATCGAGCGCTTGGAAGGTAGGCTCATCAGCGGAAAAGGCCCGTTGGAGCTCGGCTTTTAACCGCGCCAGCGCGGCATCCGACGCGACCATTTCATCACCGGAGTGCACACCTTCACCACACTCAACGCAGTACCATCCGGGCATCCCGATGATGGCCGACCGACCTCGGTGCTCCAAGGTCATGTCGCGAACATCGCGCAGCATTCGCGCACCGCAGGATGGGCACGTTCGCTCTTTGAACAGGTCTGCGTCGTCGGTCGCAACGGAAACTGTGCGGGCTCGAAATCTGGCAACAGCACTCTGCAATTCCTCACCCAATTCAGCACCTGCGCCCAACCCGGCAAAAAACGCTTCATAATCAGAGGGGAGCAAATTTGTCGCCGAGATCGGGCCCAGCCGTCTTGCCGCACGGACCGACACGTCCAAAGCATCATCGATGAAAGCAGGATCACCGCTGGCCAAGGCGTCGGTCAAATACCCCAGGATGGCATCACCGTTCTCTAGGAAATCCGCAGGATCGAAAGATGAAGTAGGTGGTTTGTCTTCGGCTGTCATCGCGCGGGTCCCTCTTGCAACTCACCCCGTCCTCAGGATGAATAAGGTCAGCAAAAATGCAAGTATTTTCATATGCTTATTATGAAGCTTGATAGCAGGTGCCCTAGAAAAAAGTTCGATGCTAGCACCAGATTGCCATCGCGACATTGCCAGCGAAAGGAACTACAGCGCGCCATAAAGTTAAGCATTTTCAATTAATTAGCATGAATGTAGCGCGATTCTTGTGTTACCCGCTGCGGAGAATATCGGCCTATAGAGAGAGGATACGGCAACCCACAGCACGTGCGAGGTAAATGCAATGCCTGCTAAGGCCTTTGAATATAGGGGAAAATTTCGCGCCCGCTTACCAAAGAGAAAGGTTTTTCTTTGGCAAGTGGCGGAGCGACAGGGATTCGAACCCTGGAGACGGTCTCCCGCCTACACACTTTCCAGGCGTGCGCCTTCGACCACTCGGCCACCGCTCCGTGCTGCGCTCTTTAACGTTACCCGGCAGGGGCTTGCAAGAGGCAAAACGCTTTAATTCTCAAGATGGAGATTTACCCGGCGGTTCTGCCGGCCCTTGTTCTCGATCTTGCCGATCCGGACCCCGCCGATCTCTGAGGTCCGCGCGACATGCGTGCCGCCACAGGGTTGCAAATCGACTTGTCGCGCCCCCTTTCCAATCGCCACGAGACGCACATCGCCGCTCCCCGTCGGGGGCTGTACCGACATGGTCTTCACAAGGCCCGGATTGGCGGCGAGTTCTTCGGCGCTGATCCATTTCTCATGCACAACGAGATCACGCTCAATCAGCGCGTTGAGCGCCTCCTGAAGCGCCTCGGGAGAGTCCGGGGCGTCTGGCATATTGAAATCGAGCCGGCCTTTCTCGGCTGAGATACTGCCACCGGTCACAGGCAAGGGAATGACCACCGACAGCAGGTGCAGCGCCGTGTGGACCCGCATGTGTCGATGCCGTCGCTCCCAATCGATCTCTTGTTGGACCACGGCCCCTACCGGAGGCAGGGGCACGGGCTCTGCCGGAACAAGCGCCACGTCGTCGTGCCCGGCCTTGACCGCCGTCGCGATCGACACACTGCCACCCGCCCAGCGAAGCTTGCCACTGTCGCCCGGCTGGCCGCCGCCCGTGGGGTAGAACACCGTTTTGTCGAGCACGATCCCGCCTTCGGCCGTATGGGACGTGACCCGCGCCTCAGCGTCGCGCAGATACGCGTCCTCGCGAAAAAGCAGCTCGCTCATGCGTCGTCTTTCCCCTCATCTTCGTCCGTGCGCAGCGCCTTGGCATTGCGCAGCCAGATATCCTGTTGCGGGAAGGGAATTTCGATCCCTTCTTCCATGAACCGCTCCGCGATCTTGTAGTTCATTTCGGAGCGCACATTCAGAACCCAGTTCACATCCCGCAGGATGGCGCGGATCTCGAAATCCATCGAACTCGCACCGAACCCTTGGAACACCACATAGGGTTCTGGATTGGCAAGCACCATCGGATGTGCCCGCGCGATCTCAAGCAAGATGGCCTCGACTTTGCGCGGCTCGGTGCCATAGGCAACGCCCACCGGCACGATGACCCGGCCCACGGTGTTCCCACGCGTGTAGTTGGTGACCGTACCAGCAACGAGGTCGCTGTTTGGGATAATGACATCGGTGCGGTCGAAGGTCTCAATCCGGGTCGAGCGCACCGAGATATCGCGCACATAGCCCATCTGCCCGCCCACCTCGATCCAATCGCCCTCGGCGATGGGACGCTCAATCAACAGGATGATACCGCTGACGAAGTTTGACACGATGGTCTGCAGGCCGAAACCGATGCCAACCGAAAGTGCCGAGGCGACAAGCGCGATCGAGCCGAGGTCGATCCCGGTGTTATGAATCGCAATCAGCGCCGCAATGGTGAGGCCGACATATCCGACGCCGGAGACAATGGCATTTTGCCCCCCGACGTCGATCTTAGTGCGTGGCAGGACCGAGTTCTTGAGCGTCCCCTGCAAGAGCCGCGTGATCGCATAGCCAATCCCGAACACCGCAAAGAAGATCACGAGCTGCATTGGCGAAATCGTGACTTCCCCAACCCGAAGCCCCTGCCCGATCAGCGCCGCCCATTCGGCAAGTTGCTGGCTGCGTGCACCCCAGATCAAGAGCACCACAGGCACCGCCGCTATCGAAATGGCAAAGCCAAGCAACACCGACCAAAGCGTCCCTTCGCCGGTTTCCGCACTCAAGCCCGCCAAGACCGAGAACACCCGCACCAACCCGCGATGCAGGATCACCAGGAACCCAAGGAATTGCAGCGTGTAGATGGTCGGAAACACGAGCGCCACAGCCGCGCTGCTATAGCCAGCGACCGCGAGAAGCACCCCAAGCACCGCAGCAAGCTGATAACCAAGCGCGACAAGCCGCATAAGCTGCAGGTTGGCGCCGGGGATATCTTCCTCGCTTAGGTCGGTGTCGCGACCGCTGATATGCACCCGCAAAAGACGCGCCATCCGCACCATGACGCCCGCCGCCAACACGATCAGCGGGAAAATCAACACCGCCCGCGTTCCCGCCGTCCAGGTTTCGAAGCCTGAAATCGCCTGAAGCAAAAGCGAGAAGGCAAGGATGATCCCCGTCGCCACCGAAAGCGCCCGACCTTCCCGGCGATGTTCGTCGTTCAAAAGAAGGATAGACCCATCTTCGCTCTCATAAGGAAAGACCCGACGGCCAAGCCAGATTGGAAATAACAGGACAAACGCGGCTTCCGGCAGGATCGACAGGATGATATCGCCCCGAATGCCTGCAAGATCGCTGGCATAGAACGCCTCGACCAAAATCATCACACCGGCAAGCGGCAGCACAAGATGCCCGAACGATACCGCGAGCCCAAGAATCCAACGCCGCCCCGACATCTGATCGCGTCGCACAAGCGCTTGGGCGTTCTCGGTCCAGCGGCGCCCGAACAGGATCAGGACAACCCCGACAATCAAAAGCGCGATCACCCGTGGCAGGTTCTTCTGGAGGTCGCCTGTGCGCCATTCATAATCCCACGCCGTGCGCAATTCGTTGAGGATAAGCGTATTGGTCTGTTGCAGCGCCAGAAGCGCCCCGGTCCAGTGCACCGGGTTGAGCGGTGTCGGCCCACGCTCCAAGAGCCGTGCCGTGCGTCGCCCTTGCACGACTGAATCGACCCCCTCGATCAGCTCTGTCGCCTCTGTCTCGGCAAGCTGGGCCCGCAACACTGGCTCGCGGGCTTCTGCAAGCACCTTTTCGAGCCGGGCGCGCTCGGCTTCCACTTCCGGGCTGTCGCCGCCCTCCGGCACTGGTCCAAGTGTGTCGAGCTTGGCTTGCGTGGTGTTTGCGGCGACGGAGTAGCGGCTCTGCGCATTTCGGAACTCGCTGCGCCAATCAACAAGCTGTTGGCGCAGGGAATCCATCGCGACTTCCGAGGCCCGCCCCGCCTCTATCGCTTCGGCCGCGCGCTCAGAAACCCGTTCCCATTCCGCAAAATCCGGCTGCGCACTGTCGTCTTGGGCCAACACGGCCTGCACGCCCAGCAACAAAACGACGCACAGACTTCCAAGAACCCGACGCAAGACTGCCATGCCAGACCTCAGCTTTCCTCGAAGACCTGCGGGACGGCCGCTGGGGTCGCATCAAGCCAATCCGGCACCGGCAGGTTCTTTTCCTTGAGGAACGCCGGGTTGAAGAGCTTCGACTGATAGCGCGTACCATAGTCGCAGAGCACGGTCACAATCGTATGCCCTGGCCCCATTTCCTTGGCCATGCGGATCGCCCCGGCGATATTCACGCCAGACGATCCACCAAGGCAAAGCCCCTCTTCGCTCAGTAGATCAAAGACCACCGGCAGGGCTTCATCATCGGGCACCTGATAGCACATGTCCGGCGTGAACCCTTCAAGGTTCGCGGTGATCCGCCCCTGGCCGATCCCCTCGGTGATCGAGCTCCCCTCAGAAGCAAAGGCGCCTGTCGTGTAATAGCTGTAAAGCGCGGCACCCATCGGGTCGGCAAGACCAATCTTGACGCCTTTTGGTTGCAGCGCCATGCCAACACCCGCCAGCGTGCCGCCCGACCCAACTGCACAGACGAACCCATCGACCTTGCCGCCGGTCTGTTCCCAGATTTCCGGCCCGGTGGTTTCGATATGGGCCACCCTATTGGCGACGTTATCGAATTGGTTTGCCCAGATTGCGCCATTTGGTTCTGTTTTTGCAAGTTTCGCCGCCAAACGCCCAGAGTAGCGAACGTAATTGTTCGGATTTTTGTAAGGCGCTGCGGGAACCTCGACAAGCTGTGCCCCAGCGAGGCGGAGCATATCCTTCTTTTCCTGGCTTTGCGTCTCGGGAATGACGATCACCGTCTTGAACCCCATTGACGCACCGACAAGCGCAAGACCGATCCCGGTATTGCCGGCGGTGCCTTCCACAATCGTACCGCCCGGTTTCAGATCGCCGCGCGCCACTGCATCGCGAATGATATAGAGCGCGGCCCGATCCTTGACCGACTGGCCCGGATTGAGGAACTCCGCCTTGCCTAGAATGGTGCACCCGGTCGCCTCACTGGCCTTCTTGAGGCGGATCAATGGGGTGTTCCCCACGGCGGCGGCGAGATCGGCGGCATACTGCATGGGTGCGCTCCTTAACTTATCCTGAATCTTGTGTAAGACGCGGGTCAGGCGAACTCAAGCCGTCTCACGCAACCGCTCACGATGACGTGCAAGCCAAAGCGCCGCCAGAACCAGCGGCGCATTGACCGCCTCGAAGCGATCCACAAGCTCCATCAAGGAGTCATAGCTGAACAGGTATGATCGAATATCCTCCTGCTCGCTTTCGAGCCCCGAGACCCCGACGACATCATCCGGCAAATCGGCTATCCCGACGAAAATATCGAAAAACTCCGTGGAACATCCCGGCGAGGCATAGCAATGCGCCACGTCATGCAATGTCCGAAGCGTCAAACCCGCCTCCTCCTCGGCTTCGCGATGCGCCGTTGCTTCTGCGGTCTCGCCCGCGTCGATCCGCCCGGCAATCGGCTCAAGCTGCCAAGGGCGCGGATCGCCGCGGCCATACGGGCCCGAGCGGAACTGTTCGACTAGGAGCACCCGGTCGCGCACCGGATCATAGGGCAACACGATCACGGCATCCGTCGCGACAAAGACCGCGCGTTTGACTGTCTCGCTCTGCCCACCCGCGTATTGGCGAAAACGAAGATCATATTCATCGAGCGCAAAGAAATCGACATAAGCGCGGGTGACGTTCGCAACCTCCACGTCGTTATCTGTGAAGCCACACGGGCTATGGCCGCGCGCACCCTGCCGCGCATTGACCTTTGCCGCGGCACGGGCGCGGATCATCGCAAACCGCCGCGCCACGTCCTGCGCGCTCGCCTCACCGTAATAAGACATGACCTCGCGGGCCGCGTGTAGCGTCATCTCCCCCCATTCAGCCACCCAAGCGTCAAGACACCAAAGTTTAGGATCAGCCCGCAACCCATTGGGAGGAATAAAAACATCTGCCTCGCGTGGCCCGCTCTCCGTCGCCACAACGCGCGTCTCGACATCATAGTCGAACCCGCCTTCATAAAATCGCAGCCGCGTCAGGTCTTCCGCGCTCAAGCCCTCCACGAAGAGCCCCCGCGCTCCATCCCCACCTTCGACAAGCATCGGAAAGCTCTCGCCCACAACCGCATGCACCGCGTGGCCCTCAAGCATCGCAGGCCAAAGCGCGATCTCCTCTGCCGGGCGGCCAAGGACAATGGACAACAGCGGCACGTGGCGCAGCGTCCCGTAGAAAAACAGCGATGTCATGAAACCTATCTCCAGTGCCGCCGCGCAAGCCCTGTCAGCACACCCGACACCAACGCCCCACCAAAAAGCACAACGATGATGTCATAGCGCATGAGGAACGGCGTATATTCGATGGCGAAATCAATGATCCCACGCAGCGCCTGCGCCACGTCGCGATAGTGCCGGTCGAGCGCATTCATCAACATGTCGTAACACCCAAAGACGAACAACCCGAGCAGCAGCATCAGGATCACCGCCGAGAACCCATGCGCCAAGGTCGGGGCCAGGCCTGCCTCGGGCCGCGTGCCGCCAAGAAACCGCCAACCGACAAAACCCCCGACAAGCGCGCTTACCGGGGTGAAATAGCCGAAACTCATGCTGCGTTCCGCGAGGATGGATTGCTTTGTAAGCTCGGCCACAAGAGCGGCCAAGATGGCAAGACACACGGCACCAACGAGTTTCGGTCCTGTAGGCATCAGGCGGGCCTTCGAATTGTAATCTGGGTCACATCGCAGTTTCCGCTGTGAAACGCCGCAGCGCAAGAGGTCAGGTAGAAATTCCACATCCGCCTGAATCGGTCATCAAAGCCAATCGCCTGCACCTCATCCCACCGCGCATTGAAGGTTTCATGCCATCGCCGCAAGGTCTGGCTATAGCTTTCTCCGAACTCGATCGACCGCACGAGATCAAGCCCCGCCCTGCCGATCTCCTCACGAAGCGCGCCGGGGCTTGGGAGCATGCCGCCGGGGAAGATGTATTTCTGGATGAAATCAACGCCCTTGCGATAGATCTCAAACCGCTCTTCGGTGATGGTGATGATCTGGAGCGTCGCGTTGCGGCCCGGCTTGAGCCGCTCACGCACAGTGTTGAAATAGGCAGGCCAGTATTGCTCGCCCACGGCTTCGAACATCTCGATACTGGCGATCCCATCATACTGTCCGGTCTCGTCGCGATAGTCCTGAAGGCGAAACTCGACCAGATCGGAAAGCCCTGCTTTTTCAATGCGTTCCCGCGCATACTTCAATTGTTCTTCGCTGATCGTCAGCCCTGTGACCCGTAGCCCGCGCTCCTTTGCCGCGTATTCCGCGAACCCGCCCCAGCCACAGCCGATCTCGAGCACATGATCCCCCGGTTGCGCCCCCATCTGGTCGATCATCGAGGCGTACTTCGCCTCTTGCCCCGCCTCCATGCTCTCCTGACCGGTCTCAAAGAGCGCCGAGGAATAGGTCATCGTCTCATCGAGCCAAAGCGCATAGAAATCATTGCCGAGATCATAGTGATAGGAGATGTTCTTTTTGGCCTGATCCTTGGTGTTACGGTTCATCCAATGGCGCATCCGTTCGTAAAGACGAACAAAGAACATTCCCGGGAACCCGTCATAGAGCACATCATTGTCGGCCTGTAGAAAATCGAGAAACGCCTGCAAATCCGGGGTGCTCCAGCCGCCTTCGATATAGGCATCGCAGAACCCAAGATCGCCTTCGCGCACAAGCCGCGCAAATGTATCCTCGTCATGCACCCGAAGTTCGGCAACCGGGCCCGCCTCTATCCCCTCGGCGCGAAAACAGCGACCGTCGGGCATGACAAAGTCGATCCGCCCCCGCCTGATCTTCGTTGCGAGCTCGAAGACATTGCTGAAATAGCGCGGTAGATCGTCCTGCCCGTCCGTCGTCGTAAAGACCATCGCACCCTCCTCTTGGTCTCTCGAGAAGGATGCTAGGTCAGAATGTCGCGCCCGAGCAAGAGTTTTGCATCTTGGCCCTCAGAGCACGGCGTCAAGCGCCTCGAGCAATTGTGCGATCTCCGCCTCCGAGGTGTAATGCACGAAACTGAGCCGCAGCACCCCTTTCGCCATGTCGACCTTTTGCGCCTCAAGCGCCCGGTTGGCGTAGAAATCGCCCCCGCCCGCCATGATCCCGTGCTTTGCCAGCGCGCGCGCAAGCTCTTCCCCGGCGTGCGCGCAGGCAAGCGCCACCGTCGGCGCCCGTGCTCCGGCGTCTTGCGGGCCGAGAAGGCGCACCGAGTTCTTGGCTGCGGCGTAGTCAAGCACCGGCTGCAAGAGACGCTCCTCATGGGCGCGCATCAGGTCATGCACGGCTGCCCCGCGCCCCGCGGGCGTCGTCGCCGTGATCCCGTGATGATCGGCAAGCCTATCGACATAATCCGCCATCCCGGCACAGGCCGCGACCTGCGCATGGTCCGGCCCCGCAGGCGTAAACCGCTTATAGAGCGTCTCGGCATTGAAATAATGCCCCTGATTGGGAAGCATCATCCCAAGGTTCTTGCGGATCACCATGAGCCCCTGATGCGGGCCATAGGTCTTGTAGCTCGAGAACAGGTAGATATCCGCCCCGGTCGCGCCCACATCCGGAAAACCGTGCGGCGCATAGGACACGCCATCGACACAGGTAAACGCCCCCGCCGCATGGGCCAGCGCCGTGATCTCTGTCACCGGGTTGATCTCGCCCACGACGTTGGAGCAATGCGGAAAACACACGAGCCGCACCCGGTCATCGAGCATCTCGCCAAGCTGTTCAGGGTCAAGATGCCCGGTCTCCGGATCAATCTGCCATTCGCGAATCTCGATCCCCTCATCGGCAAGCCGTCGCCATGGTCCGGTATTGGCCTCGTGATCCTGATTGGTGACGATGATTGCATCGCCCGGCTTCATCCATTGGCGAAAGGCCTGGGCAAGCACATAGGTGTTCTGTGTCGTCGACGGTCCAAAAGACAGTTCCTCGGTCTCAACCCCAAGGATCGCCGCCATTCGCGCCCGCGCCTCGTCCATCTCGGCACCGCCAAGGCGCGAGGCCTCATAGGGCGCATAGGGCTGCACCTTACGTTCCCGGTAAAACCGCGTGAGACGGTCAATCACTGGCGCACAAGTATATGATCCACCAGCATTTTCAAAGAAGGCCTGCCCGGCAAGGGAGGGCTCTTGCAAGGCGGGAAACTGCCCGCGCACAAAGTCGATATCAAGATCCATGGCTGCGACTTTGCCAGCCCCATACCAGAGGTCAAGCCCGATCCGTCACGGCTCACGAAAAAGGGACGGCCCAATGGACCGCCCCTCGCAAGGAAAACGCGTGACCCGTGCTCAGAAGCTCATCGACGCATCGGCCTCAAGCACGGCTTTCGCCATCTCACCGGGTTTCGCGACACCGATCCCATCAAGCAGGACATCCGGCCCAACGCCCTTGCCCGGAAGATAGATCGCGCAGACCTCAACCTTCGTGCCCGGCTGTTTCATGATCATCTGCATCAGGCCCTGCGGGCTCATGTTTTTTGGTGGTTGGCCCGCCGTGGCGCTTTCTGGCGCATCCTTGAGCGCAAGATCACCGGCTGGGCCGCATAGCAGGATATGCGCCGCCGCGCCCTGCTGCACCGCCTGCATGGTAAGCACCATCGACATGAGCTGCGTCTGCGGCTCCGGCGCGGTGAGAATGGTGACGAGATCTTTTTGATCGTCTGCCGAGGCGGCATTGGCTGCGGTCATGGCCGTAAGGGCCAGGGCGGTAAGGAATCGCTTCATATCCAGGTCCTGTATCTGTCTGACGTTTCGGTGTCGTGGGGAAGATACGTAAGGCGCACCCGGCAAGCTGTCAGGATTGCGGAGGAAACATGCTTTCCAGATGCACCTTACAGATACGAAACTGCCCGCCAAACGCGGCGGGCAACATGATCTAGATCAAATAGATGCTGTTTTTCGAATATAATTCGAAAAAACTCAAAGCGTCTCGAGTGCAGCACGGATCTTGTCGGCCTGTGCCTTAAGCACATCGAAATCCGCCATCTGCCCCGGCGGACGCAGCTTGACGCCCTCATGACGCGGCAAGACGTGGTAATGCAGGTGAAAGACCTCCTGCCCGCCGGGCGCCTCGTTGAACTGCTGCACAGTAACGCCGCCCGCATCAAACGCCGCCATGACCGCATGGCCCATCTTCCGCACCGTGCGCAGGCAGGCCGTGAGCTGATCGTCGCTCGCGTCCAACATATTGCGGCAGGGCGTCTTCGGAATGATCAGACAATGCCCGTCCGCGCGCGGCATGATATCCATGAACACATAGGTTTCGTCATCTTCATAGAGTTTCTCGCTCGGGATCTCCCCACGCAGAATCTTGGCAAAGATGTTGTCGCTGTCATAGCTGCTCATGGCGCGCCTCTTCCGGCTAGATTGCAAGAACCGGCAAAGCGCGCGCGCCTTGCCGGTCTCGTTTGTCGGCCGATCAGGCGTTGACGTCAACCACAACGCGGCCCTTGACCTGCCCCTTGAGGATATCCTTGCCAAGCTGCGGCAAGTCCGCAAGCGTTGCCGGCTGAATCATCGCCTCAAGCTTGTCCATCGGCAGATCGCTGGCAATGCGTTGCCAGGCGCGGACACGATTGTCATAGGGCTGCATGACCGAGTCGATGCCAAGAAGGTTCACCCCCCGAAGGATGAACGGCGTGATGAGCGCGCCCTCAATCGCCGCCCCGCCCGCAAGGCCGATCGCCGCGACGGACCCGCCATATTTCATCTGTTTCAACACCCGGCCAAGCATCGCACCGGCCACCGCGTCGATACAACCGGCCCAGATTTCGCTTTCAAGCGGTTTGCGCGTCACCTCTTCAAGCTCTTCGCGCGCCACGATCTGACCCGCGCCAAGCTCGCGCAGGTAGGCTTCCTGCTCGGGCCGCCCAGTGACCGCCGCCACCTCATAGCCGAGGTTTGCAAGGATCGCCGTCGCGACCGAGCCGACACCGCCCGCAGCCCCCGTCACAAGCACGGGACCGTGGTCTTTCTTGAGCCCCTGATCCTCAAGCGCCATCACCGCGAGCATTGCCGTCAATCCGGCCGTGCCCACCGCCATCGCCGCGCGTGTATCAAGCCCCGCAGGCAGCGGCACAAGCCAATCGGCCAGCACCCGCGCCTTCTGGGCATAGCCGCCCCAATGGGCCTCTCCCACGCGCCAGCCAGTCAGGACAACCTTGTCGCCCGGCTTATAGCGATCGTCCGCGCTCTCCTCGACCGTGCCGGCAAAATCGATCCCCGGCACATGCGGATACTTGCGCACAAGCCCGCCCCCCGGCCCGATGCAGAGCCCGTCCTTGTAGTTGACCGTGGAAAAATCCACCGCGACCAGCACCTCGCCATGCGGCAGGTCATCGACCGAGATTTCCTCAACCGCCGCCGATGTCTTGCCGCTGTCCTCGTCCTTGTTGACCACAAGCGCCTTGAACATGTCTCTCTCCTTTCGACCGGGCCATCCCGGCCTTCATCTTGGTAAAATATGCTCGTCGCAGGTGTCCCCGGTCAGAGCCAGCTTTCTGCTTCAGGCATGAAAATAAGGTCCGTGTCCCCGATCCCCTTGCATCCCGCCGCCGTAAGCATCGCATGCACCTGCCCGCGATGATGCGTCTGGTGGTTGAAGAAATGCACCACGCATTGCGCCATCGGCTTGCTGACCTCGCGCCCAAGCGCCCCAGAGTGCCAGCTATGATCCCCCGTTAAGTCGATCGCCCGCACCTTGTCGGCCCACATACGAATACGCCCGTCGGTGCGAAATCGCTCCGCACTCCACGTCGCGAGCGTCGGACAAAGCGTCACGCTGTCCTTGATCCCGCCCTCGGGACGTGCGCCGCCATCAAACCGCGCCATCCACAACAGGTCCGCCCACAAAAGATGATTGAGAGTGCCGAGGATCGATCCAAAGAACGCCCCCCGATCCTCACGCAGCGCCTTGTCTGGCAATCCCTCTGCCGCTTCGGCAACCTGTTCGTTCTGCCATGCGTTGTAGCGCGCCATCATCCGGCAATAATCGCGGTCGATCATTCTTTTGGTCCTTTCAACTCTCTCCGCCACGTCACGGCCGCACATCCCTTGCACACCCAAGTCCGGCCTCGCCCCAGAAAACGCGCTTCTGACGCGTTTGAAAAGCCCCGTCATCGCCGCGTGGCTATGGGTCGTGGCCCGACTCGAATGTCTTGCGATTAAATTGTCAGACATTTAAACTGCGATCAAACACTAAATGTCAGACAAATGAAAACAGACGCCTCCAAACCCCAAGATCTCTCTGCCCAGATCGCCAAGGCGATCCGCGATTCGATCCTGTCGGGTGAAATGTCCGTTGATGATCGCCTGCCCTCCGAGGCCGAACTCGCGGATCAATTCGAGGTGTCCCGCTCGACCGTGCGAGAAGCGCTGAAACGGCTGGCCGCGCAGAATTTGATCCGGACACGGCGCGGCGCCACGGGCGGGGCCTTCGTGCGGCACCTCTCTTATGAAGAGGCCTACGCCAATCACGTGACAACCTCGACGCTCTTGTTGTCGATGAATGCGGTCGATTTCGAAACCGCCTGCGAGGCCCGTTTCGCGCTTGAGCGCGCTTGCGCCCCACTTTGTGCCGCGCGCCGAAGTCCCGACCACCTTGCGACCATGCGCGCCGAAATTCACCGTCAGGCCCAGCCCGGCCTGTCAGATGAGAGCTTCTGTGATAGTGACGTCGCTTTTCATCGTGCGTTGGTCGATGGCGCGGCCAACCCGGTCCTCTCCTACCAACTGGCTGGCGCGGTCGAGGCGATGCAACCGCTGATGAACATGATCACCTTCACCGCCCGCTCGCGTGAAGAGATTGTCGGGCTGCACACCCGTATCGCAGATGCCCTAGAAGCTCAGGACGCCGCCGCTGCCGATACGGCCCTGGCAGAGCTCGCGACCTATACACTGGCGCTTGGTGACCAAGCGATGTCGGCACGGCGGGCCAAGCAAGGTTAATCCGGGCTTTCCCAATCGCGTGGACAATCATCCCATGCACAAGAGACGCTCCCCTCTCGACGCGTACCTTTGGCTACGCGATCTCTTTTCGTCCCGCGCGGCGCGTGATGGCGGCGTGATCCGTCGCAAGGCCCGCGACATCGACCGCTTTGTCGGCTGGCACGTGGTCTTTCAAAGAAAAGGGCCCGAAATCTTCAAAAGATTTCGTTAACCCCTTACCCCACCGCGCGCATCCTTCACACTCGCCTCTAAGCCCCTCGCACATATGCAATACCGACGTAATACCGACGTGATACCGCCATGGGGTTTCGGCGTTAACACTCCCGCCGCGAATCCCTTGAATCCGGTGCGATGCTTGCCTATTTATGATCTGTCTCTTCGGGGACTATGGACATAAACGCGCTCGTAATAAGCGGATCGGACCCGGGGGCGGTACCCGGCGGCTCCACCAATAACCCTTTCATTTGAAGGACTTGGGGCCGAAATAGGATCGACGAACGTCTAAAGGGGTTAGCTTTGTCTCGGCTGTCTGCCACCGTTACCGGCGAAAACTGTACAATTGCAAATGACAATCGTGCTCCGGTTGCTCTCGCAGCGTAAGCTGTTGGAAAAACCGAACTTTAAGTCCTGATCTCTAGCAAGGTCAGGCGGGGTTCGCAGGCACCTGGCAACAGAAGCCTGCACTTCCATTTCCCTTAACTGTTTCGTCAGGCTTGCCCCCTATCCTGTTTCGCAGATGACATGCGAAAAGGGCTGTAACCCCATGACAAAGAAACGGATTCTTGAGGATTGGTTTCGCCGCGTTTGGGTCGAGGGCGATCTCGATGCCATTGACGAGATGTTCTGCCCCGAGACCCACGCCGCCGGACTCCTACCTGAGATGCAGGTCGGTCCGAACGAATTTCGCGAATTGGTGCCGATGTTTCTCGCAATGGTCGAGGATGTGCATGTTGCCCTCGACAAGGTCATGGAAGACGGCGATTGGGCCGCCGCGCTCTATTCCATGCGCGTCACCGATAGCGCCACAGGCAAGCCAGTGGTCGGCTCCGGCCAACTTTTTGCGCGTTTCCGCGAAAATAAGATGGTCGAAACCTACAACAGCTTCGATTTCATGGCCTTCTTCGAACAAATCGGCCTCCTCCCCCCCAATTCTCTCGCTCTCTGCCTCACGGGCCAGAGGATCGGTTAGTTGTTTCGGGAGGCGCGCGACGTCGTAAGGTTTCATTAACCCTTGCAGGAATCGCCCCGGCGTGGTCGTTGCTGGACATGTCTGCGCCTACGCCCCTCTCCGACCTGATCCGTGTCTTTGGACGCATCGGTTGTTTGTCTTTCGGCGGCCCCGCGGCCCAAATCAGCCTGATGCATCGTGAACTCGTCGATGACCGCCAATGGCTCTCGGAGAAACAGTTCCTCGGCGCGCTGTCGTTCTGCATGCTTCTGCCCGGCCCGGAAGCGATGCAGCTCGCAACCTATTCTGGCTGGCGCTTGCGCGGCGTGCCTGGTGGCCTCATCGGTGGCGGCCTCTTCGTGTTGCCAGGAGCGCTGACCATCGCCCTTCTCGGCGCGCTCTATATCGCTTTCGGATCCTTGCCGCTTGTCGCTGCAGCATTTCTCGGCGTGCAGGCCACCGTCGTCGCGATCGTCTTACAAGCGCTTGCGCGCCTTGGTGCCAAGGTTCTGACTTCAAAGAAAAATATTGCTATCTCAATCTCTGCGTTCTTTGCCCTCTATACCGGCCTATTGCCTTTCCCGGCGGTGATTTTTCTCGCGGCTCTTCTCGGAGCCGTGACGCGCAGCGAGCCCGAGTCGGCACCCGTGCCGCCTCCCGCGACATCGACAAGCCGCCTTCTGCGCACGGTTCTTCTTTGGGGCGCGCTCTGGGTCGCACCTATCGTTCTGTGCTATGCGCTTGGCTATACCTTCCTGACCGACATCGCCCTTTTCTTTTCCAAGCTCGCCGTGGTGACCTTTGGCGGTGCCTACGCCGTTCTTGCTTACATGGTGCAAGCGGTCGTGCAAGACCACGGCTGGCTCGACACATCGCAGATGATGGACGCGCTCGGCTTGGCTGAGACGACCCCCGGCCCGCTTATCCTCGTGACACAGTTCACAGGCCAACTTGCCGGCTATCTCGAAGGGGGCTGGCGTATGGCTATCGCAGCCAGCATCCTTACCCTGTGGGTCACGTTTATCCCTTGTTTCTTATGGATTTTCGCCGCCGCGCCCTATGTCGAGACCCTCCTTGCACAACCGCGTCTTACCGCTGCGCTTCAATCCATTTCCGCCGCGGTGCTCGGTGTCATTGCCAACCTGAGCCTCTGGTTCGCGCTGCATCTTCTCTTCGGAACACTGCACGAGACGGGCTTTGGCTTGCTGCCGGAATTGGCTTCGCTGCGTCCTGTCCCGCTGGCCCTAACCGGCCTTGCGGCGCTCCTGTTCCTCTGGCTCCGACAGTCTCTGCTACGCACACTTCTTGTCCTCGCCTGTGTCGCAACCGGCCTTGCTCTCGTCGTGCCTATGGTTTTTTGATCGCACATCTTTTGTTTCCCGCCGAATCTCTTATGGTGAAGACAGCTAAACCGAGGCCTCTCAATGACCCGCACGATCGACTACGGAAATCTGATGCACCGCGCCATGCGCAGCCTCATCCAAGAGGTGTTGAAAGACATCGAGGCCAATGGTCTACCCGGTGAACATCATTTCTTTATCACCTTCGACACCCACCACCCAGATGTTCGGATCGCAGACTGGTTGATGGATCGCTACCCTGGTGAAATGACCGTTGTCATGCAGCATTGGTACGAGAACCTAGAAGTCAGTGACGAAGGCTTCTCCGTGACTTTGAACTTCGGCGACTCTCCCGAACCCCTTTATATTCCCTACGATGCAATCAAGACCTTCGTGGATCCATCTGTCGAGTTCGGCCTGCGCTTTGAGACTCAAGAGGAGGATGAGGGAGAGGATGACCTAGAGGTCGCGCCCGAAGAGCCTCTCGACGTGGACGAAGCTGAGGAAACGCACAAGGACGCCGATGTGGTGAGTCTGGATAGTTTCCGTAAGACCTAGGCGCGTTGCACCGTCGCAGGCGCCGGTATCCAACGGTATACTGTATTGATTTCTGCCCCCGTTTCTCTATGACACGGGCTGACAAATGTTACGGAGCACGACCGATGACCCAGACCCGCACCGAAACCGATAGCTTTGGCCCGCTCGAGGTTCCTACAGACAAGTATTGGGGCGCCCAGACCCAGCGTTCGATCATGAACTTTCCCATCGGCTGGGAAAAACAGCCCGTGGCGATCGTCCGCGCGCTCGGCGTGATCAAGAAGGCTTGCGCCATGGAAAACAAGGCAACGGGCAAGCTCGACGCGAAAATCGCTGATGCCGTGATCCAGGCCGCGGGTGAAGTGGTCGAAGGCAAGTTCGATGACAACTTTCCGCTTGTTGTTTGGCAAACAGGTTCGGGAACCCAATCGAACATGAACTCCAACGAAGTGATCGCGAACCGCGCCATCGAAATCCTTGGTGGTGTTATCGGTTCCAAAGACCCGGTCCACCCCAACGATCACTGCAACATGGGCCAGTCCTCAAACGACACTTTCCCCACTGCAATGCATATCGCAACGGCGATGTCCGTGCGTGACGTGCTCATGCCGGGCCTGAAGAAACTCGCCGAAGGGCTTGAGCAGAAGTCCGAGGAATTCAAAGACATCATCAAAATCGGCCGCACCCACACGCAGGATGCGACTCCGCTCACCCTGGGTCAGGAATTCTCCGGCTACGCACACCAAATCCGTCAGGGGATTGCGCGCGTGGAAGCGGCGCTTCCGGGGATCTACGAACTCGCGCAAGGCGGCACAGCCGTCGGCACCGGGCTCAACACCCAAAATGGTTGGGGCGAAGCCGTTGCTGCGCATATGGCCGAGATCACCGGCCTGCCCTTTGTCACCGCCCCGAACAAGTTCGAGTCGCTTGCCGCGCATGATGCGATGGTCTTTATGTCTGGCGCTCTCGCGACTGTCGCGGGCGCGATGTACAAGATCGCCAACGATATCCGCTTCCTTGGCTCGGGCCCGCGCTCCGGGCTTGGCGAACTGATCCTGCCGGAAAACGAACCTGGCTCGTCGATCATGCCGGGCAAGGTTAACCCGACCCAGGCAGAAGCCATGACCCAGGTCGCTGCGCATGTCATGGGCAACAACGCCGCAATGACCTTCGCGGGATCGCAGGGCCATTTCGAGCTCAACGTCTACAATCCGATGATGAGCTACAACCTGCTGCAGTCGATCCAGCTTCTGGGCGATGTAGCAGATAGCTTCACCGAGCGTATGCTCCTCGGTATCAAGGCCAATGAGCCGCGCATCGAGAAGCTGATGAAGGAATCGCTCATGCTGGTGACCGCGCTCGCACCCACGATCGGCTACGACAACGCGACCAAAGTGGCGAAGACTGCCCACAAGAATGGCACAACCCTCAAGGAAGAGGCCATTGCGCTTGGCTTTGTGGACGAAGAGACCTTCGAAAAGGTCGTGCGTCCCGAACAAATGATTGGTCCCAAGGACTAATGGCCGATCCGGTTAACCTGAACCGGTTTCGAAAAGAAAAAGCGCGGGCCGCCAAGAAGGCCCGTGCTCAGGAAAATTCCGTGAAATTCGGGCGTACCAAAGCGGAACGCGCTCGGGATGAATCAGAGGCTGCAAAGGCCAAAGCCCATCTCGATGGCAACAAGCGCGACGAGCCATGAGCGCGCGACCGATCAAACGCTCTCTGACTTTGCGCGGCCACCGCACTAGTGTCTCACTGGAGGATGACTTCTGGCGTGCGTTTCGTGAAATCGCTGACAAGAAAACCTTGGCAATCAACGAATTGGCGGCACAAATTGATGCAGAGCGGGATATAGAAACGGGCCTCGCGACCGCGATACGTCTCTATGTTCTTCGCTACTACCGGGATGCGAACTGATCCGACCTAAGCCGCTTCAGCAGCCACGGAGCGGATTCTTTCGATCATAGCGCGGAGTCCATTAGAACGTTGCGATGACAGGTGTTCGTTGAGGCCAAGGCGTTCAAATTCTGCCCGCGCATCTACCTTGCCGACGTTGACGACTGGGATGTCATTGTAGAGTGCGCGCAAGACGGCGATCAGACCGCGCACGATCACCGCATCGCTATCGCCTTCGAAACTGAAGACCCCGGCCTCGATCCGAGGATGAAGCCAGACTTGTGAGGCGCAGCCATCAACCTTGGTTGCGGGCACCTTAAGTGCATCGTCGAGCGGCTCCATCGCCTTTCCAAGATCGATGACGTGCCGATAGCGATCTTCCCAATCTTCGATGAACTCGAAATCTTCGACGATTTCCTCGAATGCCGCAGTTGCCATCTTGCTCTCCCAATCGCTTTTCCATGAGTTAGAACCGTCTTTGCAAAAGGTCCAGCCCCGCTTGGTGCTTTTCAAGCGGCGCTCAATCCGCTAACCCATAACAAACGCTAAGAGGTCGAGCTGATGCGCAATTCCGTCACGATTCTTTTCCTCATCGCTGCACTTGGTGTCAGCGCCTGTTCCAGCCGTCTCAACCCGTTCAATTGGTTCGGGGGCAGTGAAGAGGTTGCGCTGACCGAGGAAGAAAGAGCCAAACAGAACCCGCTTATTCCGCAAGAAGGTCCTGGTCTTCTTGGGAAGCGACCGGACCCGGGCTATCTTGGAACACCAGTCGCGAGTGTGGATGAGCTGCGCGTAGAGCGCACGCCGGGCGGTGCCATAATCCGGGCAACCGGCACTGGGACAGTGCAAGGTGGCTACGCGATCAAGCTTGATCCACGCAATGAAGGCAAGCCGGTCAAGGGCGTATTGAGCTATGATATGAAAGCGGTTCAGAACCCGCGCTATCCGGTGGGCCCGGCATCGGCGCGGCGTTTGATCGTTGGCCACAAGCTGACGAACCAACAACTCGAAGGCGTCCGGGTGATCAAGGTCTATTCCCAGAGCAACGCCCGGCAGGCGCGGCGCTAAGACGCCGCGCAGCTCTGATTAGAGCGGCACAACCTTCACGTTGTTGCCCTTCGCGGCCAAGGCAATCTTGCCTTCGCAAAGCTGAATCGCTTCATCACCGAAAACCTCACGGCGCCACCCGCTCAATGCGGGTACATCGCGCAGTCCTGCTGCGATCGCATCGAGATCTGCCGCCGTCGCAATGAGCTTTGCCGCGACCCCCGAGCTTTCAGTGCGCGCCTTGAGCAGAACCCGCAAGAGATCAGCGAGCGCTGGATTGACCTGCAACTTATCGCGGGTCTTATCGGGTGTCGGCATCTCGTCTGCGGGACACTCCACACCGTTCTTGATCGCGCTCAGGATTCCCTCGGCGATCTCACCTTTACGTGCTTCGCGCAACAAGAGACGCGAGCGCCCCAAGTCCTGAAGATTCTTGGGTTTGGTGGATGCCAGTTCTACAAGCGCATCATCCTTGAAGACCCTGTTGCGGGGGATATTGCGGCTCTGCGCATACCCCTCACGGAACCGCGCGAGCTCACGCACAACGGCAAGAAACTTCGGTGTCACTGTACGTGTCTTGACCCGTTTCCAGGCCTCGGACGGACGCACGGTGTAGGTTTCGGGATTGGTCAGAACACGAAGCTCTTCAGCGACCCAATGAGCGCGGCCTGTCTCTTCAAGTTTATCTGCCAAGAACTCGTAGATCCGGCGCAAGTGCGTCACATCTCCGAGGGCGTATTTCTGCTGTGCCTCGGTCAATGGGCGGCGCGACCAATCTGTAAAGCGGCTCGACTTATCGAGGCTTTGCTTGGCGATCTTCCGCACGAGGGTCTCATAGCCCACTTGCTCACCAAAGCCACAGACCATCGCGGCAACCTGTGTGTCGAAAAGAGGATCAGGGAAGACCTTGGCTTCGACAAAGAAAATCTCGAGATCCTGCCGCGCGGCATGAAAGACCTTCACCACGGAGGTATCGCGGAAGAGATCATAGAGAGGCTCGAGAGAGAGATCGCCAACAAGCGGGTCAACGAGAACCGCATCATCGCCCTCATGATCCGGAATAGCCATCTGGATCAGGCAGAGTTTTGAAAAATAGGTCCGCTCTCTGAGGAATTCGGTGTCGATCGTGACATAGGGTTTCGTGCGCGCCAGTTCGCAAAACTGTGCCAGTTCCTCAGTCGTCGTCAGTGTTTTCATACGCGGAGTTCTTCTATGTATATTGCTCGCTCCCTGCTCCAAAGAACTACGGCGAATGCGCGGGAATTGCAAATAGGTGCGAAACGCCGTTCTAGGGAAGAAGGACGGGACGCAGATCATTTGCCGCGAACCGCCGAAGGACCGCAGGGTAGAGCTTGTGCTCCTGCACCAGAACACGCGCGGCGAGGTCGTCCGGGCTGTCGCCTTCAAGGACCGGGACACGTGCCTGTCCTAGGATCGGACCATCGTCGAGAGCAGGAGTCACAAGATGAACGGAACACCCATGTTCTGCGTCCCCCGCCTCAAGGGCGCGAGCATGGGTATGCAGCCCTTTATATTTTGGCAGCAACGAAGGGTGGATATTCAGCATCTTGCCTTCCCAAGGCGCGACAAACGCCTCTGTCAGGACACGCATGAACCCTGCAAGGCAGATAATGTCAGGCCGAGCCTCTACCAGAGCGGCCTGAAGCGCGGCCTCAAAAGCGACGCGATCCCCTTTGAAGGGCCGGTGGTCAACGACAGTTGTCGGCACACCGAGCGCCGCCGCCTTAGCAAGCCCACCTGCATCTGCATCGTTCGCCAGAACCAGCACTGGTTCAGCCGGATGATCGCCAGCCTGCATATCCTCGATGAGGCGCACCATGTTGGAGCCGCCGCCGGAAATGAAGATCGCGACGCGCTTTTTCACAGGAGCGCGCCTGCGTAGCGCATACCCTCGCCTGCCGAGACCGTGCCGAGGCGCGAAACATCTTCGCCGGCTTTTTCAAGCAGATCGGCCAAAGCATCCGCACGTTCCGCTTTGACAACGAGGATCATGCCAATGCCGCAGTTAAAAGTCTTGAGAAGCTCCGACTCAGCCATGCCACCAGTTTGCGCCAGCCACTTGAAGACGGCCGGAAGCTCCCAAGCACCCAAGTCGATCTCTGCGCCAAGGCCCTCGGGAAGAACCCGCGGCAAGTTTTCAGTCAGACCGCCACCAGTGATATGGGCCAGCCCATTTACACCGCCAGCGCGCACCGCTTCCAACGCCTGTTTGACATAGAGACGAGTCGGCGCAAGAAGCGCGGCCCCAAGCGTGCCCTCAGCCCAGGGACAGTCATCGTCCCAGCCAAGGCCAGACACCTCAACAAGCTTGCGCACGAGGCTATAGCCGTTCGAATGCACACCGTTCGAGGCAAGTCCAAGCAGCACATCACCCTCGGAAACATCGACCGGAAGGTCCGTACCGCGTTCCATCGCGCCAACAGCAAACCCAGCGAGGTCGAAATCCCCGGCCTCATACATGCCCGGCATCTCCGCCGTTTCCCCACCGATCAGGGCGCAGCCCGACTGCACACAGCCCTCAGCAATCCCTTCGATAATCCGCGCGGCCACCTCGGTCTCGAGTTTGCCGGTCGCGAAATAGTCGAGAAAGAAGAGCGGTTCCGCGCCTTGGCACACAAGGTCGTTTACGCACATGGCCACGAGATCTATCCCAACCCCATCGACATTTCCGGTATCAATCGCGATCCGGAGCTTGGTGCCGACACCGTCGGTCGCGCCGACAAGGATCGGATCTTCATAACCTGCTGCCTTGAGATCAAATAGCGCGCCAAACCCGCCGAGACCGGACATCACGCCCGAGCGCGATGTGCGCTTGGCCGCAGGCTTGATCCGGTCAACGAGCGCATTGCCCGCATCAATATCCACACCTGCATCCGCGTAGGTGATGCCATTCTTGCCGTCGCTCATGTCATACTCCATTTCTGGCTTGAAGAGGCACTAGACCATCGCTGTCTCGGAGGCAACGCCAACCCTTGACGCGGGCGCGCCTTCTGCTAGCAAAAGAGCGTTAAGGTAGGGCCTGTAGCTCAATTGGTTAGAGCAGAGCGCTCATAACGCTTTGGTTGCGGGTTCAAGTCCTGCCGGGCCTACCAGTTTCCATTGCGATTCGACCGCCGTCACCGCGCGATGACGATATCCGCGCAGAGTCCGCCAAGTGCCTCGCTCTCGCCAAGTCGCAAGACCCCGCCATGCGCCCGTGCCACGTCCGCCGCGATCGATAGACCGAGACCCACGCCCATACCGCGGTTCTGATTGCGTCCAGGTTCAAGGCGCGCGAAAGGTTTGACAGCTTCTTCACGGTCTTCGACGGCAATGCCGGGGCCGTCATCTTCAACACGAATGCGCAGGGATTTGTCTGAAAGACGAAGGGACACACGGGCCGTCGTGCCATAACGCACGGCATTTCCGATCAGGTTCTCAACCGCCCTTTTGATCCCGACAACACGTAAGGACACAAGCCCCTCCCCATCTCCTTCGACCGGCGCAAATGTCACGTCTCGTCCTCCGCGCGCGCTGTCTTCGACGATTTCTCGAACGAGTGCCACTGGATCAACCTTTTCAGGCTCCCCTTCGTGGGCGCCGCGGGCAAAGCTGAGAAACTCATCCAAGAGTCTCCGCATGTCTTCAACATCTTTTTCAAGAGGCTCGGCATCCTCTCGATCTAAGAGACTTAGGCCAAGCTTGAGCCGAGTAAGTGGAGTACGTAGGTCATGACTGACCCCGGAGAGCATCAAGGTCCGCTGTTCGATCTGCCGTTCAATCCGTGCGCGCATGTCGAGAAAGGCATTGCCTGCCGCACGCACTTCGATCGCTCCTGTCGGGGAATACGGCACATGCCGCCCACGACCAAATGCTTCGGCTGCGGCAGCCAAACGCGTCACAGGGCGAAGCTGATTGCGAAGATAGACATAGGCGATCAGGGTCATAAGTCCGCCGAAGAAGACCATGTTCACCAAGAGCTGATGCGGATTGGTCGCCGATAGTCGAAGGCGGTCAAACTCGAACATTGTTGGCCCCTGTCCGGTCGCGGCGTAGACCCGAACAATCCTGTTGTCAGGTAGTTCCACACCACGAATAGCAGGTACAAGATCGTTTAACGTCCGGATCACCACCAATCCTGAAAAATCATACCAGCGCCGTTGGTTTCCGGGCGGCAAAAGCGCGCCGATCTCGACATGGTATTCGAGAGCATCCGAGAGCATCGCGAGTTGCGTGGTGCCTTCTCGCCCCTCCCCGCTAGCCTCTACCATGTCGAGCAAAAGGACCAACTCTCGCGAAACAGACCGCGTCATCTGTTCCGTCACGCCTTCGAAATGCCTTTGGATGAAGACAAAGGACACCACAAGCTGCAGCGTGACCACTGGCAGGATCAGGATCAAGGCTGCCCGTCCGTAGAGACTGCGCGGCATATAGCGTTTGAGCCATTGAAAGAACATGCGTAAACCTTGCCGTGAGAGTGAACGGAAGGAAAGCCCATGGATCCTGAAATCCTGAAATTCGACCCACCCATCGGGATCGCCGAGGAGATCTCCTCAGGCTTGCGGCGTCTATTGGCTCCGAATCCCTCCCCGATGACGTTTCGGGGTACAAATACCTATCTTGTTGGAGCGCGCGGCCTCGCCGTCGTAGATCCCGGACCTGACTCCAAGACACATCTTGATGCAATTCTCAATGCGGTGGCTCCTGGACAAGAGATCACTCATATTCTGGTCACTCATGCGCATGTGGATCACTCGCCATTGGCGCGGCCCCTTTCAGAGGCCACGGGAGCACCGGTCTTTGCTTTTGGGGACGCCTTCGCGGGCCGAAGCCCCGTTATGCAGGATCTCGCCGAGCGCGGGCTTGCCGGCGGTGGCGAAGGTATCGATGCGGGGTTTGTTCCAGACCACACGCTTGCGGATGGAGAGATTGTTTCAGGAGACGATTGGGCGCTCGAAACGATCCACACGCCTGGCCATTTTGGAAACCATGTGTCCTTTGCCATGGAGGATGTCTGCTTCTGCGGGGATCATGTCATGGGCTGGGCAAGCTCTCTGGTGTCGCCCCCAGATGGTGATCTGACAGATTTCATGGAGTCATGCCGCAAACTCGCAGCGAGGGAGTGGCAGGTGTTTCATGCCGGGCATGGTGCGCCGATAGAGAACCCGGCGGAGCGGCTTGCATGGCTGATTGAACACCGAGAAATGCGAGAGGCAGAGATTCTCAAGGCGCTCGAATCCGGCCCTGCACGGGCTTATGACCTTGCCTGTCATATCTATACCGATACGCCGACCGCCCTCATGGGGGCCGCAACACGCAACGTCTTCGCTCACCTCGTTGATCTTGTTGGGAAAAACCGCATCCAGAGCCAAGGTGATCTCGAATCCGAGGCTGTGTTCGAACAGATCTGATCGATCCGAAAAAAACGAAAAAAATGTAACGAAACCCTCTGGACCTCGGAAAAAACCACCGCTATATCACGCCCCATGTTCCGGCGTAGCTCAGCGGTAGAGCAGTTGACTGTTAATCAATTGGTCGTAGGTTCGATCCCTACCGCCGGAGCCATACACACCCTAACGTGTTGATATGGATGAGAAAAAGAAAGTAGCTCCGTTCACTTTCGATTTCTAACTTGGATTCGTCTCACTGGCGTCTCACAAAAGTCTCACAGAGCATTGGTTGTAGACAGCTAAACTCGCGATGGCCTCACCACCGAGGTCAACTTTGACACAGCAAAAATATCTCTACTGCAAACGGAATCGGTTTTACTTCCGTCGGCGGATCCCAGGGCTATCCACATTTCGTTCTCCAATTTTTTTGGCATTGGGGACGACAGATCGAAATCTTGCGCATACATGGCTTGAACGCCTCAAGTTGGAGTTCGACCAAATGTTCGATAGCTTTGTACTGTTAACGCCTGCGCTACCTGACAAAATCGTGTCCAGGTATTTTGAACATTATCTCAGGAAATGCGTTTCCGACCTGAACCGTCAGATTAACTTTGCGCGGATGAAGGGAAGATTCTCCGCAGATAATGAGCGCTCATTGTCCGTACTGCCTATCATTTATGAGAGCTTCCTTGAGCAGGGCATTCGCAAAAAGCTTCCGGTCGAGAAGATTGATCCCAAGTGGGACGAGGAGACACTGGAGACGGCCCTACATCTTTATGAAGCTGAAAGCCGCAAGGCACTGTCCAAACAGACACAGGAGGACCTGCTTTCCACTTATTCGTCCCTCACCGGTGAGACCCTCAACGACGAGGAACATATCGCGCAGCTACGGGCCGAGCGTTTTCGGGCCCGCCTGCGCGCGCTTCAGTCGGTTCAGGCGGGACACCTCCCCGACACCGAACAAACGCGCCACATGGAGCCCAACGAGGAAACGCCTGTGGCACTGCAGACTCCCTCGCCTGAATGCGCCTCGGATGACAAAGCGCCGCCGCCTGAGATTGAGCCCCAAGAAACACCCGCTGGGACGGTCATCTCGAGTCCCGAACCGCCATCACCACAGGTTGAGCGCACTTCAAAAAGTGCTTCAAAGAACACCTGCAAGACAATGAAAAAACTTGAAAATTATTTTTCTGATGCCCGGGATGACGCATTGACGGCAACTCCCGATACCTGGTCTGACGACATCGCCCATATCTTCTGGCGCACGTCGGTCGAAAACAAAATGAGCAAGGATGTCGCTAAGCAGCGCGGATCTGACATTCGCCGTTTCATGTTTATCACCGGCATTTCCAAGGTCACAGAAATCAAGCAAGCGCATCTGACCCACTGGTCCGACAGCTTGCAGAAGTTTCCGAAGAACTTCTTGCGCTCAGCAAAGGATCTGCACCGCACGATTGACGAGGTGTATTTGAACGCCAAGCATCTGCCGCCCAATGAGCGCGGCCTCGACTCGAGCACGGTGCGGCGCCATGTGAAATCCATTGAGCTGCTGATTGCCCGCGCAAGAGCGGAGGGCAACCCGCTTCCAGAGCTGGAGATCTCGGGGTTGAAACCCAAGAAGAAGTCATCGCGGAACAAGCATAAGTCCCGCGCCGTTTTCCGCGCCGACGAGGCACGTCAGTTGTTCTCCCACCCCATTTGGACTGGCGCGCGTTCAGCCGGACGCCGCCACGAGGCAGGCACAACTCTTGTGCAAGATGGTAAATACTGGATTCCGCTCATTTTGGCTTACACTGGCGCAAGACGGGCCGAGATCGCAGGGATGCTGGCCACCGATGTACAGATCATCGACGACATCCCGACCTTCGTGATTCAGTCAAACGTTTACCGTGGTATCAAAGGCGAAGCTGCGGACTGTGATGAGGCTGACAAGCTGACTCGCATGGTGCCCATTCACTCGCAGCTGATAGACCTGGGCATCATGGAATACGCCGAATCCACTGCCCATAAGGGTCACACGCTGCTGTTCCCCGATGTCGTCCCTGCCCCACGCAAAGGCAGTAAGCGGTCACCGACCGAAGACCTCGCCTTGTCCGTTGAGAAGTTCGGCGAACGTTTTGACGATGCGTGGCGGAAAGCAATGACAATTGCGCTCAAGGGGAATCGCCGCAAACTGTGCATCCACAGTCTGCGCCACTACGTAAATCACACGCTCCTGCATTGTGGCGACGTGCTTGATGTCACGCGTACGGATCTGGTGGGTCACATCCATAGCGAAGGCGATGAGTCCATCAACACCTCTACCTATCGCGACGAGACGCCACTCCATGTGAAGCGGGACGCAATCGAGAAGCTGCCTCGACTGATGTGATGACGTTGCGTCCTACGGGGGGGTAAACCGAGTTCACGCCCCATCATTCGAAACGTTGAATATCAATCGAAAGGACTGAATTAGGATGATGGAAAGCATCAAGACGTAACTTAAGGTGAGCAACAGCACAGAGCACGCCAAGGTTGTTGCAACCTGTCGAGCCGTCTATGCAGTGAAGCTCGGGGATGATTTGTATGTGCTTCACGCGTTCAAAAAGAAGTCTAAAACCGGGAAAAAGACCCCGAAATCTGAAACTGATCTGGTAAAGCGTCGCCTAAAGCAAGTGAAAGAACAACTGAGGAAAAAAGCATGACTGATGTCGCGGAAGAACTTGAGATCGAAGTTGGCAGCGGAAATGTTTTTGCTGACCTGGGGCTCGATGATGCGCCTGAGCTAAAACTTAAAGCCACGATCGCGGGTCAAATCAACTCTATTGTTCATCATCGCCACCTGAATCAACGACAAGCAGCTGAGATTCTCGGGGTTCCACAGCCAAAAGTCTCTGCTCTGCAGAACGGAAAACTTCATGGGTTTTCTCTGGAAAAGCTCTTGTCGTTTATGGTTCGATTGAATCGGGATGTTGAAATCGGCTTCAAGAAAGTCGCCTCTCATCAGGATCCTCGCTATTTTGTTCGGAACGAGAAGGAGAGACTTCTTGTGGACGTCTGATCCCGATATGCCTTGAATTTCAGAACACTAAACGTCCTAGGGTCGCGCTTTGCGCGGCCCTGTTTGCTTTCCGGGTGGGGATATGTTTACAGATTGGTTTGCCCTGCTCCCCTTCGGGTCCTCATATTATGCATAACTGGCTGAACGAAACCAAGCGGATCAAAGCTTACCTATGTTTCGACACGATCTGAAGAGCACCTGACCAGATCTATTCGCATAGACCCATTCACTGAGAAGCTGAGCGTCGGAATTGTAGAGACCAAAATTTCTGTCGATGCTAAAATGCTGAAATAGTGCCAGTGGCTTGATATTATTATGAAACATGATCCATGGGCTCGACGGCTGATATCTTGCTATATTCAGTCCTGAGGTCCGGATGTCAAAGCTCCGAAATCGGATGAATTCCCCGACTTCCTTTTCAATTGAAACCAAGACCCTAATCTGCCCGTTAGACTCCTCATCGCTCCAACGTAAATATTGCTGCTCCGCAGCGAAGTACGGACCAGTGGCATTCAGCAATCGCAAGATCTGTGTCATGCTTGCGGTCAATGCGAGAATCTCATCTTAAGATCTCTTCCAATGGTGCCTCACGGCTTTCGTCGCGCCGGAAATCTTTATGAAATCACGAGATACCGGCTGTACCCTAGTTCATGAGTTTCCGAAATAGTGCTGCCTTATCTCGGAGCATGTACTCGAGTTCTTCGTCACCAAGAACGCGCCCCCAGAGATGCCCGGCCGAGACGAGGCTTCCAGTTGGAAAATCGGCTTTCTCTTCAAGCTTGTAAAATCGCGACACTGTGCGTGCGATCTTGGCATCATGTTCGAGCCAGACAAGATCGGATGTGGAGATCAATGTATCCCCTAAAATTGGGTGGTCGGTGGCATTTCCAAACATGAAGATCCGACCGGATGCCACTTTTACGGGCACATACCCTGTCAGAACCGGAGCTGCCCCCAAGTCAAACTTTTCGCGCTGCTCCACTGCATCAAGAGCTTGATTATATAGAGAAACAAGCTCAGCCGTATACCGTCGTGCCAAAGTAGCCCCCTCCATGCTTCATGCGAACTGCTCAGGCCGTCGCACCATCAGATTTTCACGGGACGGAATAGGTAAAATGTGAACTGTGCAACATGGGCAAGGAGACAGGAAGCGCCATATGCCTAACAATGTATGCACGCGCGACACGAAGCATCTTTGCGAAAATTTAAGAACAAAGGCAGAACTCACGCCGCTAATTCAAGCAATCCAAGACAAAGGAAAATTGCGAAAAAGAAACTATTGAAAGCATCTGTCAAAACAATCGAAGCTTCATTGCCAAAAATGTCTTGACTATCGGAGATACCCCTAACGTCAGCTATCTGACGGGAAATCTAAACGAGAGATGATTGCCTCCGAAAAATGATAGGAAGATTGATCCTTCGTCAGAGGCCTTGGACATCATATAGCGTCAACATTCAGGACGGACACCGCGCTGCAACAAAGACTTTTTCAACAGCATGGGCGGGAAGCAGTCATTGGCTGCGGATGCAAACAACGTCGTCGGGCACTTCGATAGCAGCCATTCGCATAGTGCCAATCGGGATAATTTGAGGTAGATTTGTCAGAGTGGGTCTTTTTCTGGGGCGCGTTAGAAGCGCTTTTGAAAACTAGAATAGATGGGAATTCATTTGATAGCATATAGAGGTAACGTTCTTCTCAGTGATGAGATTGAATTGACGGCGCATTTGGCAACCCTCCTACGTATGGAAAATATAGGTGTTTTGCTTGGGGCAGGCGCGTCCGTAGGATGCGGCGGGAAGACCATGGCCCAACTTTGGGAAGACTTTAAGTCATCGTCTCCAAGCGAATACCAGTGGCTTTGCCGTAATCAGTTTGTACCCACCCCAGTGCCGCCCGGTGTGCCTCAACCCGTCCCGGTGCCACCCGGCGTATCTCAAACTGCACCACCAAATGTTGAGAACCTTTTGGACACCTTGGCAATTGCTTTGGCAGAGTGGGAACGGGCAGACTCAATCGAGAAAGTTGAGGGAAAGAAGGCTCGTGCTGCGATCTATCGAGCATTGGTAAGAGCGTCTTTTCTGGACGAAAGCTGGTGGAACACTCCAGAGGGCGTCGCGCACAGCGAGGACAGGCTGTCCGCTCACCGGCTACTTTTGCAGCGCCTAACGTCCGCCAGACAGCCGGGGCAATCGTCTCCTTGGCTGTTTACCACCAACTATGACCTCGCCATTGAGTGGGCGGCAGACTCAATTGATTTGAATGTCCTCAATGGCTTCTTGGGCCTCCATTCTCGCCGCTTCACCCCCCAGAGCTTTGATCTAGGGTTTCGGAATGTTCAGGCAAAGGGAGAGGCGCAGTTTGGGTCTTACAATGTCTATTTGGCCAAACTCCATGGCTCTCTGACATGGAAGGAAGTTTCCGGGCAGTACTATGAAATTCAAGCGACTGAAGCGCAGGGGGAAATCCAGTCCTTCGTAAAAGGCGACACAGATAAGCTTGCCTTTACAGTTCTCCCTAGCGCCGCGAAGTACATTCAAACTGTTGGCTTCGTGCTAGGGGAGCTGTTTCGCAGATACTCTGAGTTTCTGTCTCGTCCACAGTCCGCCCTTTTAGTCTCAGGGTATGGCTTTGGAGACGAACATATCAACAGGTTACTTTTGTCAGCGTTGCTCAACCCGACTTTCCAGTTGGTTGTCTATCTCCCCGAGTTTTCTGGGTTGGAAGACGTGTCTAAACTTCCAACAGCGGCGCAAAAACTGCTTTCTCTACAAAGCCCGCGGGTAACATTCGTAGGTGGTGGGGGGGATGCCTATTTTGGGAGTTTCGTCGAACACCTTCCTGAGCCTTCAATCTACAACGAAGATCTTCGCCAGCTTCAAGAAAGGCTAAAGGCACTCGGTGCAGCCACGAACCCAAATGAAGGTGGTTCATTGTGATAGGTCGTTCACCAATTGGGTACGTGGTTCGGATTGACGGAGCGGAAATCACTCTCAACGTCTTGGATCACCACCGGGGGATGGTCGCGGGGCATTCACATGGTGTGTCGATGGTTGCGGAGATTGGCAGCCTTTTGGGTATTGATGCAGGCGACCGCTTGCTGTTGCTGCGGGTTCGTTCGATCAGTTTTGCTGAACCAAATGAGGTTCATCGCCGATCCATGGGAAAAAGCTCGCTTTCGGCTGAACCCCTGCGCCATGTTGTTGGCGTTGTCGTGGGAAAACTCACCCGAAAAACCGCTAAGCTCGAATTTGTGTCTGACTCACTGTCTACCCCCGCTTTAGGGGCAATGGTCTATCCGCTTGTCGCGGATGAGGAAAAGACAGTTCTCGGTCGCGACGACAACGCGCCTACATCGATTCACTTGGGAAATGAGTTACGCAGCGGAGCTCCAGTCCACGTGGACATTCAAAGCCTAATAAGTAAACACGTAGCTGTTCTCGGGAGTTCAGGACAGGGAAAAAGCTGTTTTACAGCCGCTATACTCCAGCAGATTGTTAAGCTTCCAGGCTCTCGGACAGTCATATTTGATATTAACGGTGAGTATGAGCAGGCCTTCTCAGAAAACGTAGAGCCAGGCTGGATCAGAACAACAAAGCTCGGAGAAGGTGGCCTGAAAATTCCCTACTTTGCGCTTGGGCGGCACGGCCTTCAAAGGCTGCTAATGCCAAGCGAAAAGACGCAAAGGCCAGCACTGATGTTCGCCTTGGAATCGCTCAATCGGGTCAAATGGATCGATGCCGGTAGTGGTGTCGGAATAACAACTGATACCACACCATTCTTGTTCGATGACTGTCGAAGTGGAAATGCAACGCAGGCACAGCAGCGGATTTCGGCACTACAGGACAAGACTGCAAAAGAAGTGACTGTGTGGCCCCCAATGAAAGCTTTGGGCCCATTGGTTGCGGAAAGCTACTCGCTGACAAACGGCAGGAATGGCTGGGAACGAAACGCATTTCAATATGGGAATGTTGCCCCGCTGGTAAACCGCATCCATAGGTTTGTTGAAGATCCGATGTTCTCAGCCATAGTTGATACGGCTGGGGCGCCCCGAATGGCACCGCTCGACTGGCGGCGCGAGGCCTCTGAATTAGTGGCAAACATATTCGGCGATGAGAACTCAAACTGGAGAGTTCACATCGTTGATCTGCGACGGGTGGCTCACGACCTGATGCCGTTTATCCTGGGTTCTTTGTTGGAGCTTTTCGCGTTCGAGATTTTTGAGCGTGGCCAAGACAAGAAAGTCCCCACTCTTTTGGTGTTGGAGGAAGCACACCACTATTTAAGACCTGTGGGTGTCGGGGAAAGCGACACTGGCAGTTCTTTGGCCTATGAGCGACTGGCAAAGGAAGGTCGGAAATTTGGATTGGCGCTTTGGTTGAGCACTCAACGTCCATCAGAGATATCTCAAACCGTTCTTTCCCAATGCGGGAATTGGGTTTCATTTCGGCTGGCGTCCGATAGAGACTTGGCGGCAGTTCAAGCATCGAGCGAATGGGCCGACAGACGAGATGTGAAAAGAATTTCTGGCCTTGCACGGCAAAACGCTGTTGCCTTCGGTGAGAGCCTAAGAATGCCCGTAAGCATTATCGCTCCGACGGCATCACCCACACCGAAATCAAGTGACGCTCCATTCAACAAGTGGGCAGATGCCCGTGAACATTTGGGGCTGAAGGCATGAGAATGGCTTGTCTTTTAGGCAGTTTTGACCCGGCGAGTGTGAGTCCGCTTGTGCTGTGATTTTGAGCTTGCAGCGAACGGCATCTTCGACGGGCCGCGCTGCAGCATCATCAGGCGAAGATGAGCGTCCGCTAAGGGTCGAAGTAGCCTTCGCTCAGGGATTATCCCCAGAGCAACGTTACGATAGTTTTAGGATCAGCAAGTTTGAAGGATGATACTGATAAGATGACCGAATTGACCTTTGATCGCAATCAAGCCGAAGAGGCCATCGAGCGTGTGAAAGCCGAAGGGCAAGCCTGGCTGTATGAAAATTATCCCAAGCCAAATGGGCAGATGCGAAAGTCCAGTACCGGTTTCTTAATGCATGAAGGTGTGGCTTATCCTGTGAAGCCATTAGGTCGTCTTGCTAACGAGCTCGCCGGAAATCCCATGACCGATAACCCTATCACAAACGTGTTTCGAAGGTACTTCGAGAAACTTGGGTTTCAACTGATCGAAAATGCGAGCAACGAGGCTGAGATCGCAGCAGAGCGGCAACGCAGATTAGCCGACGTCTGGCAGCGACCATGGCAAGCTAAGTTTCGACGTAAGGTGTTCGAGATGTTTGGTGCGCGTTGTCTGATTTCTGGATGCGAGACCTTGGCAGTATTGGAGGCCGCGCACATCATACCTGTATGGTGCGGTGGTGGGGATGAGGCTTGGAATGGTATCCCTCTCCGAGCAGACCTACATCGACTATTTGACGCTGGAAGTATTATTCTTGATTCTGAGAACTGGAGGATCAGCGTCGAAGAAACTGCGCGAAAGGACTACGGCATTTATAACGGAAATAGTTTATCTGAGCACATCTCAAAGATTGAAGTGAAGTCAGAGGTTGCAACGGCCCTAAAGAAGCGGATGAGCTTGATATCTGCGGTTAAGTGAACGGCTGCTTTGCGTAAGCTGCAATGCAGCATTTTGGGCTATGGGCAATGGCGGATATGGGCCAAGTGTGTCCGCTTCATGAAAGCGTTGCGAAAGCAATTGCTACGCTGCTTTTAGCTGCAGCTGTCACCCGTTCTAACCCTCAATTATTGGCTGCCTAACTTGAAAATCTCCGTTCCGCGGATGGAGTGATTTCCACGAAGATTTATTGATAGACATCATGCTCCTGCGGTGAGCATCAGCTTTCTTATGACAATTTTCACAAAGTGCTGTCACACAGACTGGCGCGCAGTCGAGGTTATACTGATGATGATGTCTGGATAGTGAAGAGCGTGAAAAGCACCACTGACAACACTTTAGTGGTATTGAATTAGCGCTCGAAGAACGAATAAAGCCTATCGCCAGTCTAGGCCTGTCCAATAAGCTCCTTGAAAGATTCCAAAGCTGGGGGCGATCAGCATCCCTTTGCTCATAGTCCTCACGCATTCTTGCGATTGCCCTAGACTTTTCACTTGGCTCGTCATTCACAATTATTAACTACTCTAACCTTACGACCTCAATTTCGAATAACATATATCTAGCGATCGACACTTTGCGCTGCAATCCAGTGCAACAGAAAAATCCACGAATAAAGTAGTAGAGCACTGGCCTCTGTGTGGGTGCCGCAGCGCCGCAGTACCGCGTGCAACGAATACCAGGGTTGGGCCGGAAGTACTGAGGTCATCACGACACAGTTTGCCGAACATGCTGCGCCGCCTCTGACGTCGGCTCAGAGCCCAGAGTGACTGATGCTGCAGCTCATGCGAGCGTCTGCTTTGCCTTGTTGACGGGCCAGATTTTTTTCTGGCTGACCGTTGTTGCTGCAAGCCAAACGTTACTTGGCGGACGTCACGTCTGAGATCGCCACGATCAGCTTCATGATGTCATCCGCCCCCAATCGAGCGACATTCACGCGCCCGCCTTTCACGACATGGATGCCATGATCTCTTGTCAGGGCTGTCTCTTGAGTATCGGTCAAAGGCAACAGTGAGAACATGCCAGATTGCTTCGCGATGTATGCGAGCTGATTTTTGCCAAGGAGTTCGCGTTCGGTCTCGACAATCTGTTGGCGCACCGCAACGACGCGGGCACGCATCCGGTCCAGATCGGCCAGCCAGAGCTTTTTGAGACGCTCATCTTGCAAGATCGTGCGCACCAACGATGGGCCGTGATCCGGCGCGTGGGACGCGCCCGAGCGGACGATCGCGGACACGGCGCGGTGTATTCGGTCCCGGTCGCCCGCGCGCGTCTTCACAAACAGCGCGCCTGCCCGGTCGCGGTAAACGCCGAAAGATTTTGAAAGAGTGATGCAGACGATGCATTCGGGAAACCGCGCGGCGATTTTGCGGACCATGTTGCAATCGGCGTCCCAGCTTTGAGCGAACCCCAGATAGGCAAGGTCGATCCAAGGGACGATCCCGCGTGCCTCCAGAAGATCAAGCAACGCGTCGAACTGCTCTGCGGTCATGTCGGCGCCGGTTGGGTTGTGGCAGACACCCTGCATCAGAAATACGTCGCCCGCACGGGCGGCCTTCAGCCCGTCCAGCATTTGGTCAAAGGTGATCTGAGCCTTCAGCCGGTCGTAGTACGGCACCTGCGCGAACCGCGCATGGGCCGCAGCCAGGATCGGAACATAGTTGCCATAGGTCGGGGTTTGCAGCCAGACGGTGGGCGGTTTGGGCATCTGCGCCAACAGGTCCGCCATGACTCGCAGGGCCACGGCGCCACCGGAGGTCTGTGCGGACACCCAGCCTTCGTCCAAGGCATCGCCCATGATCTCTTGCCCCAGCACGCGGCAATAGTCGGCGTCCCCCGTCAGGGCGAGGTAGGATTTGCTGGTCTGGGTCTCGACCAGCTTTTGTTCAGCCAGCTTGACGGCTTCGAGAACAGGCGTTTGGCCATGGGCATCCTGATAAATGCCCACGGTCAGGTTGAGTTTGTCCTTGCGGGGATCGGCTGCAAAATAGTCGGCCCCGATCATGATGGGGTCGACGGGGTAGTCCTCAACCTGTTCAAACATTCTGCATCAGCCCTTCTCCAAAATCCCCGTGGTGACCAGCGTCTCGAAATACTCGACCTTCAGTTCAAAGGATTTCAGAAGCTTCTGGGTACTCGGCTTGACCACGGCATCGTCGAATGCCCCCTGTTCAAAATGTCCCGCCGAGGCGAGATCGGACCAGAAGCTGGTCACCACCAGTTCATAGTCGGTCCCATTCACCTTGACGGCCAAAGATGCGCCCAGATGGCCGGGCAATTCAGCCATTTCCCGGAATGTCGTCCGTTCCAAATGGTCCGCGTATTGGTCAAGAACGGCCTGAGATCCGGCGACGGCGCGCCACCATCGAATGATCATCGCTCTGCCTTCCCCAGTTCGACGGCCCGGTCGCGGCAGGCGGTCATTGCCTTGGCGACCACGTCCCCAAAACCGTCCTCCCGCATCGAGACAATGGCCGCATGGGTTGTCCCGTTGGGCGATGTGACACGGGCTCGGAGGACCTCTGGCGCATCTCCCTTGGTGGCCATGGTGGCAGCGCCAAGTGCTGTTTGAAGGGTCAGCGCCTTGGCATCCTCCGAGGGCAAACCCAGGGCCGTGCCTGCCCTGATCATCTCTTCGATCATCAGGAAATAATAGGCCGGGCCGCTGCCTGACACGGCCGTGACAGCGTCCAGAAGGTCTTCACGCGCGACCGTGACGCAAATGCCGAAGGCTTCGATGATGCCTTTCGCCGCTACACGCTGCGCTTCGGACGCGCGGTCATTGACGTAAAGCCCCGTCGCCCCCAGACCGAACAGGGCTGGCGTGTTGGGCATGGTGCGAGCGATGGCCACCGGTCCAAAGAGGCCTTCCAGCGATGCAATCGTAACCCCGGCGGCAATGCTGAGGATCAGCTTATCAGACAGGTCTACGTCCATCTGTTTTGCCACAGCAGCAATGACTTGAGGTTTGACGGCCAACACAATGACGTCAGAGGCAGTGGCGTCGGCCACATCGCCTGTCGTCGCGACGCCATGCTGTACTGACAGGCAGTCCCGCTGATCCGTGTTCGGGTCGACAACCGTAATCCGTGAGGGCGCCCATCCACTGGCGATCATGCCGCCAATGATGGCTGACGCCATGTTGCCGCCGCCGATGAATGCAACCTTGTTCATTGCTCAGAAGCTCGTGATGACGGTCGCGCCGACGGACTGGAACTTGTCCATGTACATCAGCGCCTCCGGGGCCGCGTCGATGCCGATCTTGTCGCCGACCAGCCGGGCTGGGTTCAGCTTGCCGCTTTCGACCATGTCGAGCATCGCTCCATAGCGATGGGCTTGCATCCCGTGGGAGCCAAGCAACTCAATCTCCTGGCCAACGATCTTCGGCATGGGCACAGCCGGGGCCGCGTGATCTCCCAACATCAGACCCACCTGGATGTGCTTGCCCCGTGGCCGCAGGCAGAGAATCGAGTTGGTCATTGTGGCGGGATGGCCAAGCGCGTCCAGAGAGACATGCGCACCGCCCTTGGTGATCTCCTTAATCGCCTCGACCACGTCGCCTTTGCCGTCGATGGCCGCGACCGCACCAAGCTCCTTGGCCAGCGCCAGTTTCGCCGGGTCGAGATCGACCCCGATCACATTCGCCCCCGCCGCGCTGGCGATCATCACAGCGGACAGACCAACGCCACCGCAGCCATGCACGGCAACCCATTGGCCCGCACTGACCTTGCCCTGATCAATCACCGCGCGAAAGGACGTGGCGAACCGGCAGCCCAGGCTTGCGGCGGTTGCGAAGTCCATCGCCTCTGGCAGAGCGACCACGTTCAGGTCAGCCTGATGGATCGGCACATATTCCGCGAAACTGCCCCAGTGGGTGAAGCCCGGCTGCTCCTGATGCAGACACACTTGCTGATGACCGGCATGACATTCGCTGCATGACCCGCAACCGCAGATAAACGGCACCGTGACCCGGTCTCCCACCTTCCAATTTTTCACGTCCTTGCCAACCGCCTCGACCACACCGGCCAGTTCGTGGCCGGGGATGTGAGGAAGCTCGATATCACTGTCGTGCCCCATCCAACCGTGCCAGTCACTGCGACAGACACCAGTGGCTTCGACCTTGAGGACGACCCCATGCGCTTCGGGCGCAGGGTCCGCCACGTTCACGACTTTGGGGGCTTCTTGGAACTTCTCGAACAGGACAGCTTTCATGGCAGGATCTTTCGGCTTTATCGACTGGTTGAGTGGAAGCTATCACGTGACGGGGAAATTACCTTGCCATTCTGCCCTTTTATGTGGTTAATTTGAGCAGAAAGCCCTCAATGTGAGGGGTTATTGAGGATACTCTTCCCTTGTCCAGCATCGACACAGTCAACGCACAGATTCTCGAACTGCTTCAAAGCGACGGGCGCATGACCAACGCCAAACTGGCTGAGCACCTGAACATGAGCGAAACCCCCTGTTGGCGACGGCTAAAGAAACTGGAAGAGACGGGCATCATCGAGGGCTACCAAGCCCACCTCAATCGCAGAAAGCTCGGGCTCGGCGTCATGGCCTTCGTTCAGCTGAGCTGCTCAGAGCACGATCAGGCCGCGACCGCCGAGTTCCAACGAATTATCGAGGTCACGCCCAATATTCTCGCCTGCCACAACACCACCGGCGAGGACGATTTCCTGCTGATCGTGGTCGCGCGGAATCTGGACGACTACAGCGCCTTTGTCGACAGCACGCTGCGGCGCTTGCCCGGTGTGACCAGCATTCGCTCGAATCTTTCACTGAAGGAAATGAAGGCGTCGAGCAAGCTTCCCGTTCGCGTTTAGCAGCGTTTTGCAACGCGCCTTCCCACAGCGGACATTCGTGTAGACACATCGAAAGGCCGCTTCGTCCCGCATAGCAGTCATCAGACATCCAGAAATGCTGTGATCTCGACCAAGGTCCGGTATGCGGGCTGCGACGGCAGCATCCGAAGATCAACCTCAAAGTCGTCTTTTGGGTCGAGAGTTTTACCGCGCCTTGCTTGGTTAACATATTCCACCTTCATGAACTTATCTTGTCAAAAGGTGAGCCGTTGTCCGTCAAGCTTCAGAACTCAAGGCATCACATTTCAAACGGATTGAGGCATC